>CAVRFK010000023.1:0-475401 GCA_963720365.1 uncultured Gemmatimonadales bacterium
GCAGGAAGACCTGGAGACGGCGGTGCGGGTCGCGCCGTCGCAGGCGGGCGCCTGGGCGACGCTCTCCCACCTCAAGTACCAGACCGGCAACCTGGTGGACGTGAAACTGGCCGCACAGCGCGCCTACGAGGCGGACTCGTATCTCAGCAACGCGGACCTGGTGCTCTCGCGGCTCTTCTTTGCCTCATACGACCTGGGCCAGTTCACCGACGCGGAGCATTGGTGCCAGGTGGGGCAGCGGCGTTTTCCGGAGGACGTGAAGTTCGTCGAATGCCAGCTCTTCCTGCTGACATCGCGGGCAAAGACCCCCGACGTGGGGCTAGCGTGGCGCCTGGCCGATTCTGTGGCGAAGGTCGCGCCCGACCAGGATCGCGCGTTCCAGACGCTGAACGGCCGGCTCATGGTCGCCGCGACCCTGGCGCGCGCCAACCTGCCCGACAGCGCGCGGCGGCTCACGCTCCGCTCCAAGGGCAACAACGAGATCGACCCGACGCGCGACCTGGTGTACGCCGCCGCGTTCGTACACACCCTGCTCGGCGATACCACGCTCGCGGTCGACGCCCTCAAGGAGTACCTGGTCGCGAATCCGGAGAAGCGGGCGTCGCTGGCGGAGGATCCCACCTGGTGGTTCCGGCCCCTGCAGTCGAGCCCGCAGTTCCGCAACCTCGTCGGGGCTGCTCCGTAACAGCCGACTAGCGCGCCGGCCGCGTATCGTCATATTCATAGACGTTCACGAACATGACGGTGCGGGATGCAGTCCGAGCGAGTGCAACTTCTTGCATCATCTCGCGTTCCTTTAGTCTAGAAATCGACCGGCCGCGACGACCGCGGCCAGCCGGCATTGTTCTTTAGTGGCCGACTCCCCCCTGGAGGCCAGATGCGCCGCGTTGCCGTTTTGAGCCTGCTCGCCGGAGCCGCCATTCTGGCCGCCGGTTGTACTTCCGACGACCGGCAGGGGGGCTCCCTCGAGCCGTCCCTCGAAGCGACGCCGGATCAGTCGGTCGACCTCGTCCTCCGCTGCCGGGACAACGGTCTGATCGTCGTACAGCTGGCCGCGATCCTGTCGGCTCAGCCGCCCCGGCGCCTCTACCAGGAGGCGGTGATCCGCTTCGCACTGGTCGAGGTCGCTCTTCTGACCAAGAAAAAGCCCTTGGCACAGACCCGGGCGCTCGATCTGATCGATTTCCTGCTCGACAACCGCGCCAACCTCATCAACCCCACCACCCAGCTCACCCTCACGAGGCTGGGGAACGTCATCGACGCCATCCTGTGCATCGTCGGGCTCCCGCCGGCGCTGGGGAACCTCGGGCCGAACACCGGCGTCGGCGTGGTGCCGGCGAACAACGCCAACACGGTGATCATCACGACGCCGCAGGGCACGAGCGGCGTGCTGGTGCCACCTAACATCTCGCCGGACAAGAATCTGAGCGGCGCCACCATCCCGGGCGTGATCGTGACGGTGACCGGTTCCCTGACTACGCCGCTCACCACGCCGCTGGACCAGTACGGCCAGACCGTGGACCTCACGGCCAGCCAGGAAATCGAGTGGCGGGCGGGTGGCGTCACGGTCGCGATCTGCGTCACGGCCGACGACTCCTTCTTCGGACGCCTGCGGGTGGGCCACCAGGGCGGTCTCGGACCGTTCTTCGGCCTCATCGAGATCCTGCCGGCCGCGGCGGCTGGCGACGTCGGATCGATCGTAGGCACCTGCAGTTCCGGGCTCGGCAGCCGGTCGGCCTTCGGCGGCCTGCGCGACTTCGCGGCGCGGGTGCTGCTCCCCGAGCAGCTGTATGCCTCCGCCGCGCTCGCCGTCACGGGCGGCGTCGGCGGGACCACCAAGCGATTCAGCCCCTTCCGGGCCGTCGACCCGCTGCTCCAGGTCGTGGCTCAGCCGACGAGCACCGCGGGCACGGTGGGCCAGTCGGTGGCCCAGCCGCCTTCGGTGCTGGTACGGACGCTCGGCCTCAACACGCCGATCCCTAACATCTCGGTCGGCTTCACCACCTCGGCCGGGTCCACCATCAGCCCGGCGTCGGTCGTGACCAACGGGTCGGGTATCGCCGCCACCTCGTCGTGGGTCCTGGCGCTCGGCACGAACACCGCGACCGCCACGCCGGTCGAGCCGGTACCGGAGATCAACTTCACGCCGACCTCGGTGAGCTTCACCGCGACCGGTGCACCGCCGGCGCCGAACTACCTGTCGTCGAACTGGAGCTATCTGATCCAGACCAGCGCCCCGTCCACTACTTCCTGGACGACGCTGGCGTGGCCGGTCACAGCGGAAGGCTGGGCGCAGGGCACCGCGCCGTTCGGGAGCGTGTCGCCCGAGGAGACCTCGCCGTCCGGATGTGACGACGATGCGGCGACCGAGTGGCCGACCAACCGGACCATCCTCCTCCGTCGCGACTTCTTCGTCCCGGCGGGAACCACGTCCGCCCAGATCCAGGTGCAGGTCGACAACGACGTCCGGGTGTTCGTGAACGGGAGCGACGTGAGCGGTGGCTCGAAGACGCATGATGGATGCGCCCGGACCAATTTGCTCGCGCCGTTCACGGTGACGGCCGCGTCGGGCACGCTGGTGCCGGGAGCGGTGAACAAGCTCGCGGTGCTGGCCGTCGATCGCGGGACGGAGAGCTTCGTAGACGTGAAGGTGACGCTGACACCGTAACATCGCCGGTGCAGAGCCGTCACTCTGAACGAAGTGAAGGGGACCATGCGTGCATGGTCCCCTTCGCGTCTTACCAGGTGACACCGCCGCGTCAGCGGCCGGTCAGGCGGCGTACTTCCCGGAGTACTCGCCGTTGCGCCACGACATCCTTCACCGCCAGGAAGATCGTGTCGTCTCCCGCGATGGTCCCGACCACGTCGGGCCACGCCAGGCGGTCGAGCGCCACGGCAACGCGGTTGGCTTCCCCCGGCGGCGTGTGGAGCACGATCAGCGCGTCGCCGGCCGGCTCGGAGGTCAGCACGCTGTCGGCGATGCGCCGCTCATCCGGATCCTGGGCGCTGCTGCCCCGCGGCGGCCGGCGGTAGGCGCCGTCCACCTTCGCCAGCTTGAGTGCCGCGATGTCCCGGCTGACGGACGACTGGGTGACTTCCCAGCCCTCGGCGGCGAGCGCCTCGGCCAGGTCTTCCTGGGTGTGGATGGCCCGGGTGCTGATCAGCTCCAGAATCTTGAGGTGTCGCTTCCGGCGGTCCGCGGTCATCGGCGCGACTTCCTCCCGGCGAGACGGGCGAGCGCCCGGTCGAACCGGGCCCGCTCGCGTGTGCCCCACCGGCGTGCACCACGCACCCTCGCCGCGGCGGCGCCGAGTCCGAGATTGCCCAGGCCGCCGGTGGATCGCCGCCGTGCGACGATGCGCGCCGCGGTCGGCGCCTCGAACGCCTCGCCCCGCCCGATCGCCGCGGCCACCTCGCGGTACGCGGTCCGGAACGGCTCTCCCAGCTCCACCCGCCGCATGACCTCGTCGGTCGCGAGCGCGCCGCCCTCGAGCGCCGCGGCGCAGCGCCGGCGGTCCACGCCCAGCCGGGGAATCGCGACGACAAGCGCCGCGAGCATCGCCTCGGCGCGGTCGAGCCCGCGGAGCAGCGGCTCCTTGAGCAGCTGGAAGTCGCGGTGATAGCCGCCGGAGAGTCGCGACTTGATCTGGAGCACGGCGGCGAGGTCGCCATCGAGCGCGGCGGCGCGGCCGCGCGTGAGCTCGAAGAGATCCGGATTGCGCTTGTGCGGCATGATGCTCGATCCGGTGGCGAGCTCCGCCGGCAGCGTCAAGTATCCGAACTCCTCTGCGCTGTAGAGGATCACGTCCTGCGCGAGGCGCGCGGCCTCGTGGCCGAGCTGGGTGCACCAGAAGAGTGCCGCGGCTTCGAGCTTCCCCCGGCCTCCCTGCACCGTCGCCACGTTGCGGTCGAGGCCGCTGAAGCCGAGCGCCCGGGCCGTGACCTCCCGGCGCAGCGGAAGCGGCACGCCGTAGCCGGCCGCGCTGCCCAGCGGCGAACGGTCCACCCTGCTCCACAGCTCTGGCAGCGACTCGATCGTATCGAGCAGACCCTCGGCATAGGCACCGGCCCAGAGACCCACCGACGACGGCATCGCGCGGCGCTGGTGGGTGTAGCCCGGCCAGAGCACGCGCTGGTGCCGGCGCCCAAAGGCGACGAGCACGTCCGCCAGTGACGAGGCCAGCTGGTGTAGCGCAAGCAGGCGGTCCTTGAGCAGGAGCCGGAGGTCGCAGGCGACCTGGTCGTTGCGCGAGCGTCCGGTATGCAGGCGCTCGCCGAGCCCCGGAAGCCGGCGGGTGAGCCACGCCTCGATGGCCGAGTGCACGTCCTCCTGATCGGCGCCGAGCCGGAGCCGGCCGCGATCGGCGGCGGCGAGCGCGGCGCGCAGTCCCTGGCGCAGCCGCGCGTGATCCCGCGTGCCGAGCAGACCCGAAGCGCGGAGACCCTCGATGTGGCCGAGGCTGCCGAGCACGTCCCAGCGGAGGAGGCGCGCATCCCACTCGCGATCGTCGGCGGCGGTGAGGTCGAGGAGGCGCGGGTCGGGCGACTTGCCGGAGCCCCAGAGGACGCGGGGGGTCCATGCGCTCAGTCGCCGCCGGGTCAGGATACGTCCCGCGACCACCCCCCGCATAGAACGCGCGAGCCGCCGTCACCTCCGGCAGATCCACGTACTCGTCCGCCGTGTGCGACCGCCGGCTGGTCCCCGGCCCGGCCTTGATCGCGTCCACGTGACGGAGGAAGACCCAGTCGGAGCAGGTCGGACTGCCGAATCGCGCCGCCGCCGGTCGCGCGCGCGCCGCGGCGTCCAGCAGACCGGAGCCCGCCGGCGTCTCGCAGGGTACCAGCCGCCGCGAGGTGACCACGACCTCGGATTCGAGGCGCGCCTTCAGCAGGTCGGCGATCTCCTCGTGGGTCCAGTCGGGCGTGCTGCGGACGTCGAGGATCGCGGTGGCCACGGGCGGCGTGACGTTCCGGCTCACACCCGCGTCGAGCATCGTGGGCGTGGCGGTGGTGCGGCCGAGTACGGCGTGGGTGCGGTCGTCGAAGAGAGCGCCGAGGCGAAGCAGGTCGCGCGAGAGCACCAGGGCCGCGTTCACGAACTCACCGTTGGCGGCGGCATAGCCGGCGTGCCGCTGGTCGCCCCGGGCGACCAGGTCCACCATCATGAGCCCGCGCTGCGCCGTCGCGATATCCAGGTTGGTCGGCTCTCCCACCACGGCGGCGTCGATCGGGCCGGCGCGCTCGACCGCCCGCTCCATCGTCGTGTGCTTGGTCTCCTCGCCGTAGCCGAGGATCACGAGGACGCGGCCGCGGTCGAGGCCGGAGCCCGCGAGGTCGCGAGCGGCGGTCAGCATGGCCGCAACCGAGGCCTTGGCGTCGCCCGACCCGCGGCCGTACAGCCGGCCGTCCTCGACGGTGGGCGTGAACGGATCGCGGGTCCATCCCGCGCCGGGCGGCACGACATCGAGGTGGGAGACGAGCGCGAGGGTGGGCCCGGCATTCCGTCCGCGTACTTCGACCCGTACCGAGGTGTCGTCGCGCACGACGTCGAGGCCCCACCCGCGGGCGGTCTCTTCGACGAAGGCCGCGATCGCCGCCTCCTCCCCGCTCACCGACGGAATGGCGACGAGCCGCTCGAGCAGCGTCAGCTCATCCGGCAAGGTCCACCCCGAGGTACGTCGCCTTCTCCTTGCGGCCGACGATCATCGTGCCGCAGCCCGCGCCGGTGAAGACCTCGAGGAGCAGCGCGTCGGCCGCGCGGCCGTCGATGATGTGGGTCCGCTCCACGCCACCCGTCGCGGCGCGGATGCACGCCTCGACCTTGGGGCGCATGCCTCCGCTCAGCACTCCGCTCGCCATGAGGCCCGCCAGATCGTCCGGGTCGGCGAAGGTCACCAGGGTGGAGGGATCGTTCCGGTCGCGCAGCACGCCCGGCGCGCCGGTCAGAAAGATCAGCTTCTGCGCCCGCATCGCGACCGCGAGCGACTCGGCGACCGTGTCCGCGTTCACGTTGAAGACCTCGCCGTCGTCCCCGCCGGCCAGACTGGCGACGACCGGCACGAAGCGCGTCTCGACCAGGGTGTTGAGGATCCGGGGATCCACCCGGTCCACATCGCCCACGTGGCCATAGTCGACCTTCACGGTCTTGCCGTCATCGTCCACCACCTGCACCGGCGGCCGCCGGTGCGCGGTGATGAGATCGGCGTCCACGCCGCTGAGTCCGACCGCCTGCACCCGATGCGCGCGGAGCGCGGCCAGCAGGTCCACGTTGAGCTGGCCGGCGTACACCTGCTTCGCCACTTCGAGCGCGGCGTCGTCGGTCACCCGCCGCCCCGCGACCATCCTCGGCTCGACCCCGAGCCGGCGGCTCAGCGCGGTGGCCTGGGGCCCGCCGCCGTGCACGACCACCAGCCGGATACTGAGCGAGGAGAGCAGCGCGAGCTGCCCGGTCACGTGCTCCAGCACCTCGGCGTCGCCCAGGACCTCGCCGCCGAGCTTCACGACGAAGACCTGGTCGCGATAGGCGCGGACGTAGCGGAGCGCGCCCTTGAGGCCGGCGATGCCGCGGGAGGTGTCGATCGTCACGTGGTACTCCTTCGACGTGCATAGCATGGTGTCATCCTGAGCGAAGCGAAGGAGCCGATGCCGGCATGGCCCCCTTCGCTACGCTCAGGGTGACAGGTTACCGATCATCTCCAGCAACAACGCCCGCTGCGCGTGCAGCCGATTCTCGGCCTGGTCCACCACCACCGAGTTGGGACCGTCCAGCACCGCATCGTCGATCTCCACGTTGCGGCGGACCGGAAGGCAGTGCATCACGATCCCCCGTCCGCCGCGGGTGCTGCGGACCCGGCCGGGGGTGAGGCGCCAGTCGCGGAGCGCCGCCCGCTGCGCGGCCTCTTCCTCCGGGTTGCCGTACAGCTTGACCGAGCCCCACGACTTCACGTACACCGCGTCCGCGCCGACGGTCGCGTCGTCCGGATCGTCGATGATGTGCACGAACTCGCCGCCCGACTGCTGGGCGATCCGCCGGATGAGCGCGGTGTCTTCCGGGTCGAGCTCGAACCCGGGCGGGCGGGCGATCACGATCTCCATGCCGAGCCGCGCCGCGGCGAGTGCGGCGCTCGCGGGCACCGCCGTCGGCAGGGCCTTGGGATGCCAGGCCCAGGTGAGCACGAACCGCTTGCCCGACGTCTCCCCAAGCTTCTCCCGCAGCGTCATGGCGTCGGCCAGCGCCTGGCAGGGATGGCGCCGGGCCGACTCGAGGTTGATGACCGGCTTCTCGCAGTGCTGCGCGAAGCTCCGGACGATCGCGTCCTGCCGGGCCACCGACCAGTCGCGGCCGCGGGGAAAGGCGCGCACGCCGAGCGCGTCGGCGTAGCGGCCGAGCACGCGCGCGGCATCCACGATGTGCTCCACCCGGTCGGCATCCATGACGGCGCCCGGCTCGGTCTCCAGCGACCAGCTGCCCTTCCCCGGCTCGAGCACGACCGCGTGTCCGCCGTGGAGGAACATCGCGGTCTCGAAGCTGGTGCGGGTGCGAAGGCTCGGGTCCATGAAGACCATCGCGAGCACCTTCCGCTCCAGCCCGCCGGAGATCTCGCCGCGCTTGATTCGCGCCGCGAGCGCCAGCAGCGCCTCCACCTCATCGGCGGACCAGTCTTCCAGCGCGAGAAAGTCCCGCTTGGTCACGCGAGCACCTCCTTGAGCCCGGTCAGCAGCAGGTCGGCCTCCTGGGCCGAGAACGAGAGCGGCGGCAGCAAACGCAGCACCTTCGGGTCCGACGAGGTGCCGGTGATGATGCGCCGGCCGAACAGCGCCCGCTGCACCTCCGCGGCCGGTCGCTCCAGGTGCAGGCCGAGAAGCAATCCGCGGCCGCTCACGTGGCGGACGCCGAGCGCCCGCGCCCCGCGCGTCAGCCGCGCCCCGACCCGGACGGCATTCTCGATGAGACCCTCGCGCTCGATCACGTCGAGCGTGGCCAGGGCGGCCGCGCACGCGACCGGGCCGCCGCCGAACGTGCTGCCGAGATCGCCCACGCCGATCGAGGCCGTCACGGCCGGCCGCGCGATCACGGCGCCGATCGGCAGACCGGAGGCCAGCCCCTTGGCGAAGGTGAGCACGTCGGGAACGACGCCCACCGCCTCAGCGGTACTGAACGCGCCGCAGCGGCCGACGCCGCATTGCACTTCGTCGAAGATCAGCGCGGCGCCGTGGCGATCGCAGGCCGCGCGCGCGGCCCGCAAGAACTCGGCGCTCAGATCCCGAGCGCCGCTCAGACCCTGTACCGGCTCCAGGATCACCGCGGCCACCGTGTCATCCACGGCCGCGTCGAGGGCGGCCACGGCGTCGGCCGGCACCTTGGTCGAGAGGGGGATGCCCCCGCGCGCCGCCGTCTCTTCGTAGCGGGCACCGTCGGTGCATGCGAGCGTGCCGAGTGTTCGGCCGTGCCAGCCGCCGGTGACCGAGACTATGCGGCTGCGGCCCGTCCACTTGCGGGCGAGGTGCAGCGCGTTCTCGTTGGCCTCCGCTCCCGAATTGCAGAAGAAGACCCGGCCCAGCGGATCGGGACAGAGCGCCGCCAGCCGCTGGGCGAGACGTTCGCGCAGCGGATACGCGACCGCCGTCGAGTAGAAGAGCAGCGTCCCGGCCTGCTCGGCGATCGCGCGCACCACGTCGGGATGCGAGTGCCCCGTGGAGGCCACGGCGTGGCCGCCGTAGGCGTCGAGCCACTCGTGGCCGTCCTCGTCCACCAGCCAGGAGCCGCGGCCGCGAACCGGGCGGATCGGGAACTGGGCGTAGACCGGGAGCAGGGCGGCGCCAGGTCCCTTCGCTTCGCTCAGGGTGACATCAGCCCTCAACACGGATACATCCCTCCCCCCTTGAGCCCCGCCGTCTCCTCGATGCCGAGCGACAGGTTCATGGCCTGAATCGCCTGTCCGCCGGCACCCTTGACCAGGTTATCGATGGCCACGGTGACCTGCAGCTCCGATCCGTCGTCGCTCTCCGCCGCGTGGATCAGGGCGTAGTTGGTCCCGACCGCGTGGGTGAGCTCCGGCGGCGAGTCGAGCACGCGAACGAATGGGCGGTCCGCATACGCCTCCCGGAACCAGCCGCCGGCCGCGGTACCCGGATCGCCGGCGCTGATGGCCGATTCGCGCGGCAGATACGCGTGCAGCGTGAGATAGATGCCGCGGACGAAGGGACCCGAGTGGGTCATGAGCCGCGCGCTCGCGCCCGGCCGGCCGACCCACTCCCGCCACGACTGCAGGATCTCCGCCTCGTGCCGGTGCCCCAGGACGGAGTAGGCAAACAGGTTGTGCGCCCGCATGGGATGGTGGGTGGTTGGCCTGGGCTGCACGCCGGCGCCGCTGGAGCCGGTGATCGCGAAGATGGACGGTGACAGATCGAGCCCGGCCCGCGCCAGAGGCCACAGCGCCAGCTGCGCCGCAGTGGCGAAGCAACCGGGAGCGGCCAATGCATTGGCACCCCGCAGGCCGGGGCCGATGACGTCGGCCAGCGCGTAGCAGAAGCGGGGGAGCAGCTCGGGGGCGGAATGCGGTCCGTAGTACCGTTCGTAGAGTGCGCGATCGCGGACCCGGAAGTCCGCCGCAAGATCCACCACCATGCCGGGGCCGGCCGCGAACACTTCCGCGGCGAGACGCGACGACTCGCCGTGCTCGAGGCAGAGAAACACGACGTCCCGACCCTGGGCCGCCTGTCCGGGCGTCTCGCCGGAGAAGCGCGCGTCGGTCAGCGGCGCGAGCGCCGGATGCGTCTCGGCGATCGGCGCACCAGGGCGGCTCCGGCTGGTGGCGACACACTCCCGCACCTCGGGGTGCTGGTGGAGGAGACGCAACAGCTCGCCGCCGGCGTATCCGGCGGCTCCGATGACGGCGACCTTCATGAGACCGCGGCGGCCAGCGTGTCGGACTTCTCCGCCCACTCGGCCATGGAGGCGCGGACGGTGGCCACCAGTCCCTCGGCATCCCGGCGGGCGTTGTGCGCCGGGAGGCCGAGCCCGCCGGTGATGTAGACCTGGCCGACCTCGTTGTCGGTCGCGGGGCCGGTGATCGCGGTGATGGGCAGGGAGAAGTCCCGCTGCATCAGCTCCGCCGCGCCCCAGCAGGCGACCGGATCGGGCGCCGCCATGATGTACGCCGCTCCCACCGACATCAGCTCCGGGTCACGCAGAATGTCCTGCACGCCGTACTCGCCGAGGATGCCGTCGCCCAGCTCGGCGACGATCACGTCGGGCTTGGCGCCCGCGAGCCGGTTGAAGATGCCCTTCGCGGTGGAGACGGTGACGCCGGCATGGGTGCTGGCGATCCCGACATCATTGAAGGTGAGGGCCGCGACCGCCCCGGCGTCCAGCATCGAGAGCGCGTCGCGCATCAGCGAGACACCGGTGAGCTTCGCCGCCGCGACACGAAGCCCGCCGCGCGCGAGCCCGCGCACCAGCTCGGTGGCCGCCACTGTCTTGCCCGCGTTCATGCAGGTGCCGGCGACATACACCACGGGCACCCGGCTCTCCAGCACGTCCGAGGGCGGCACCGCGCGGTCGCGGATGTGCGCCGGCCGGCCGACGCGGTCGCCCAGCTCCGGGAACGCGAGAATGGCGCCGAGCACCTCGGCCCGGAACGGTGGCCCGATGTCGGGATTGACCGAGGTGCAGCGGCCCAGGATCCCGCCGAGGTTGAGCACCTCGATCGTGTCGCCCACGGCCAGGTGCGTCGGCACCACGCCCGCGTAGCCCCGCAGGGCGCGCCGCGTGCCGAGGACGCCGGCGAGCACGTCGCCCGCGCGGAGCGAGAGCATCCGCCCGGTGACGTCTTCGACCGTGTTGTAGGCGGCCTTGTCCTCCAGGATCCGGACCGCGATCACGTAGCCCTCCGCCGAGACGATCTCGTCGCCCACGATCACTTCCGGGGAGAGAGCGGCGTTGCGGGTGGCGCTCGAGATCCGGTCGAGCCGGACGCGGGTCGTTACGACCATGACTGCCCTCCTTCTACCACTCGGTTTCTCGCGAGGAGCAAGAACAGAGGCATGGAGGCCACAGAGAAAAACAACAAAATGTTGTAGTCTCCGATTTTCTCCGTGGCCTCCGTGCCTCTGTTCTTCATCTCTTGTACCAACTCACCGTTCCAACGCCGCCCGCGCCGCGAGCAACGACGGCACTGCCGAGACCCGCGCGAACGCGCGAGCCTCGTCACCGGTCCAGAGCCGGTTCTCCTCGCCGTACGTGGCGATGGAGGTATCCATCATGGAATGCGGGCTCCGCGTCCCGACGACCTGGAACCGTCCCGGTGACAGCCGGACGCGGGTGTCGCCCGTGACGCGTGCCTGCGAGCTGGTGATCAGCGCCTCGATGTCGCGGAGGGCGGGATCGAAGTAGTGGCCCTCGTGCAGCCGGTCGCCGTAGAAGCGGCCAAGCTGGTCCTTCCAGAAGGTCTGCCACTTGGTGAGCACGAGCTTCTCGAGCTCCCGGTGGGCCCCGATGAGGATGAGCGCGGCGCCGGCCTCGAAGCCGATCCGGCCCTTGATGCCGAGCGCGGTTTCGCCGACGTGAATGCCGCGCCCGATGCCGTAGGCCTCCGCGATCTCGCCGAGTCGGCCGACCAGCGACGGGCCGCCCAGCGGCACTCCGTCGAGGCCGACCGGCAGTCCCTGCTCCCAGCGGAGCACGATCTCGGTGGAGGCGGGCGCGTCCGCCGGCGGGTCGATCAGCTCACCGGGGGGTCCGGCCCAGGTGTCGTGGGTCCAGCCGCCGCCCCAGGTCGTGCCCCAGAGCCCCCGGTTGATGCTGTAGCTCCCCGCGCGCGCCGGCACTGGAAGGCCGCGCGACTCCAGGTACGCGATCGCCTGCTCCCGCTTGATGCCCCCCTCGCGGATCGGCGTGACGATGCCCAGCTCGGGCGCCAGCACCCGCAGCGCGACGTCGAACCGCACCTGGTCGTTGCCCGCCCCGGTCGAGCCGTGGGCGACCGCTTCCGCCCCGATGCTGCGCGCGACTTCGACCACCGACAGCGCCTGCTGAGTCCGCTCCGCGGCGACGCTCAGCGGGTAGACCTCGCCCCGGAGGACGTTGCCCTGGATCAGGAAACGGACGAACCGCTCGTACACCCGGTCGCGCGCGTCCACCTCGTGGTGGGCGACCGCGCCGACCGCCTCAGCCTGCCGCCGGATCGCGGCGCGATCGGCCGCGGTCGAGCCGCCGGTATCCACGTAGACCGTGTGCACGGTCCAGCCGTCATCGGTGAGACGGGGGACGCAGTACGAGGTGTCGAGGCCGCCGGAGAAGGCGAGGGCGAGGACGCGAGATTGCATAATGCATGAATATGCGGGATTCGGGCGGGAGCACAAGAGCCGGCGGGGAGGCCACCAGCGGCGCGAGCCCCCTGAGGGACCCGCGCCACCTCAGACTGCTAGAGGACCGACCGACCGCCCGCGACCGGATCACCGGCGCCGGTGGACTGCGACTGCCACACGTCCTCGATCGTCCGCCGCACCTGGGGGACGACGTCACTCCGTGCCGGCAACCCTTCCTCCTGGAGCTGCGTGACTACTGCTGCTGGAATGAGAGTCTGGACGCGGGAGACGGCACCCGCGTAGTCGCGGAAGCCCTGGTGGGCGAACTGCGCGACTTCGGCCTCACCTAGCGACAACGCGGTGGTGTGCAGCATCACGTAGCCGATGCTCGCCAGGCTGAGAGCGGCGTAGTCGTCCCTCAGATCCTTGGGCAATCCCTCGGTGCGCACCAAGTCGATAACACCCGCTGCGGCACCCAAAACCGCGGATCCGGCGCGCTTGATGGCCTGCGCCACGCCGCCGGCGTCCCTGCCGCTGCTGAGCTCCTTCAGGTCGGCAATGTGGCTCTCGACCGTTCGGTGGATCTCGCGTAACTCGGTCACGACGTCGGGGTGCTCTTTCAGCCCCTCGATCTGGCTCCGAATCGCCTTCTCGATATGATCCTCCAACGCGAGCATATCCGTTACATAGCTGTCAATCGTCTGTTTGATATCACGTGCCACGGGCAGCCTCCACAGTGTTCTGATGTTTTCGAAGGGTCGCATCTCGCCTACCATGCGAGATACCCACTATACGGCTTTACGTCGATCCATACTGTGGGCGGCATCACGGAACGATGCCAATTCAAGCTGGAGTAATTAGCAGCGTCGTCTCACCCTAAGCGCGACGAAGGGGACCGTGCCGGGCTCGGTCCCCTTCCCAGCGCCCAGATGGAACGGGCTCACCTTCCCTCGTCGTGGACCCGCCTACCATTCTTGCGCCACCGCCTGCACCAGCTCCGCGAGGTTCGCCACATCCCGCAGGTCCGCCACCTCCACCGGCGAGTGGGAATACCGGAGCGGCCATCCGATCGGCACGTCGGGCACGCCGAACTCCTCGAACGCGGAGCCGTCGTTGCCCCCGTTGGTCGTGCCGACCTGGAGCGGAATGCTTCGCGCGGCCGCCAGTGCGACCAGCGAGTCGAGCAGCGCGGGCGGCGTGACCGAGCTGTTGTCCAGCGCCCGCGCCACCGGCCCGGCGCCCAGCGGCGCCACTGCGAAGTTCTGCGGCTCGAGCGGCGAGTCGGCGGACACGAACGTATCGATGGCGTGAACCCGGGTGACCCGCAGGCCCAGCGCGCGGGCGGCGGCGGCCGCGCCCTCCAGGCCGATCTCCTCCCGCACGCTCCAGAGGAAGATCACGGTGTGGTCGAGCTTCGCGGGATCCATGCGCCGGAGGGCCATCACCTGCGCCGCCGAGCCTACGCGGTCGTCGAACGACCGCGCCGTGGCCCGCGTGCCCGCGAGGCGCACGTACTCCTTGGGACTGGTCACCGTCGAGCCGAGGGAGACGCCGAGCGCTTCCGCCTCCCGCCGGTCGGCGGCGCCGAGGTCCACCCGCATCGGCAACGAGTCCGTCGGACCGGTGGACGCGGCGGCGGAGTCGTACGGAAGGAAGACACCCGCCACCGGGGCGCGGCCCCGGCGGTGCACGAGCGCCGGACGGCCGGCCCAGAGTCGTGGAAAGATCCCGCCGCGCGACTCTACCGTGAGGAGCCCGTCCTCCCCGATCGCCGTCACCTCGAACCCCACCTCATCGAGGTGGGCGACGAGCACGACGGTCGGCTCGCCCTTGCCCACCGTGACCCAGAGGTTTCCGGCGGTGTCCACCTGCGATCTTCGCCCAGGCCGGCAACAGTCGCTGCACGGCCTCGCGCACGGGCGCCTCCATGCCGGAGACCCCGTAGCTCTCGACCAGCGACTCGAGCACGCTCTCCGTCTCTCGCATCCGGGCCGGATCCTGCGCTGCGGCCGCGGCAAGCGGCATGGCGACGAGCAGCGGGAGGATCGTCCTCACCGAGTCCCGCCGATCCATGCCGCGAGCGTGTCCGCCAACCCTTGCACGGCCGGCAGCGGAGATGGTCTCCACCGGCGTGCCGGCGTACCGGCTCACCAACCCCTGGATGGCCACCGATCCGAGCTCCGGCCAGCTGGACGCCGCGTCGGCGCCCGAGCCGGCGTCGCCTACGATCAGCGTCTGGTCGAACGGTCCCGCAGTGTGGGCGAGCGTCGCCAATCCCCGTTGACCGAGCTCGTGCTCGACCACGAAGGCGATCACCACCGCCTGCTGGCGCGGTAGCGTCGCGCGAGCGGAAACCGTTCGCCGCGCCGCCTCGACCAGCGCCGCACACCCCGCGCGCCGCCCCATCATCGGACCCGCGATCAGCCGGTCGCCATAACGGTGCGGATCCTTCGCCAGCGTCACTGGTGCGAGGACCCTGATGCCCAGCGCCTCGACCTCCGCCCTCGATGTCGCGCCCACATCCACCAGAGCGCTGTCCACCGTGAATCCACCGGTTCGGGGCTCCCGCCCGCGAGTCAGGTGCACCGAGCGAACTGCCACCACGCCAGGCACGACGCCTCGCGGTGTCACGATGGAAACGCGCTGTCCCTCGAGCTGCGCGTCTCTCAGCCGCGAGATCCGGCCCGGCGAGCGCCGGAGCGTGAGCCATCCGTCATCGCGGATCCTTCCCACGACATAGCCAGGCTCGTCCGCCGGGCAGACGACGAGACGCCGGCGCGGTCCGCTGCCGATGGTGAGCACCGCGTTGCCCGCCCGGTCGCGCTTCGCGCCGGAGAGCATGGCCAGCAGCGTGTCCACCATCTGCTGCTCCAGGCCCGTGACGGCCGTAATGCTCGCGAGCCGGCGGACGAGATCGTCCACCGGCCGCGCCGGGCCCTGCGCCGCCACCGTACCGGCGGCGCAGGACACACAGGCGGCGAGAAGAAACGCTTTCAGTTCAGTTGGGTGTCGGCGGTGACCCCGGTATCGAGGTCATGGACGTACAAGGCGGCGCCACGGCCGTCGGCTGTCTCGCTCACTACCTCCTGCAACAGCTTGAGCGAATCGGTGAGGCTGGAGGCGAAGGCGTACTCGAGCGCGAGCGGTGCCGGTTCGCCATCCCGGGCCTCGGGAAGGTAGGCGGCAAGAAAGCGATCAGTGATGACGGGGTGAATCTCTCGATTAGCGGGATGAGGCAGGCCGTGGCGGCGTTCGATCTCGGTGAGGAGGCGCTCTGCGAGTAGCAGGCGCTCCTGCTCAAGGGCGGCAGAAAGCATCACATATCCCCTCGTCTGCGCGCACCGGCCTCCGCTGGCGCGGCCGGTTGGTAGGAACGTGGGCGGCGCCAGCGCCCCGGGAGCCGCGCGAACGCGGCGGCATTTCTACTACTGCGGTTGACCGGCGGGACGCGAAAGAGAAGAAAAACCGAACCACTCTTTTGCCGCGTCCACATCCGACCTCGTGAGTGCGTGGCCACCCGCAATCCACCGCAGCGTGACGTTCGCGCCCGCGTTCCGCAGCACCTCGGCAAGCGCTTCGGCCTGTGCCTTCGGCACCAGCGGGTCTACTTCGCCGGCCTGGACCTGCACCGGCTCGCCCTGGAGCGAGGGCATCGTCTCGGGCACGAAGGGCACCATCGCCCGGATCAACAGCGCGCCGCCGAGCGTGCCTGGACGGAGCAGGAGCATGGCGGCCGCAATGTTGGCGCCGTTGGAGAAGCCGACCGCGATCGGCTTCCGTCCGCCGAAGTTGTACGCGCGGCCCGCCGCGTCCACGAAGTCGGCGAGCTCGTGCGCGCGGCGATGCAGATCCTCCTGATCGAACACGCCTTCAGCCAGCCGCCGGAAGAAGCGTGGCATCCCGTTCTCCAGGACCTTGCCTCGCGGACTCAGCCTCGGCGCTCCCGGCACCAGCAGCTCACCGAGTGGCAGGAGGTCGCTCTCGTCGCCCCCGGTGCCATGCAGGAGCAGGAGGATCGGTCCATCGGCCGCACCCGGCACGAACCGGTGGACGAAGCCGAGATCGGTGGACGAAGTCATGTCATTCCTCCAATGCTTCCGCGTGCGGCAGTCTGAGCGTCGGCAGGGCCACCTCGAGCCGCGGACGCATGGACTCGTAGCGCCCCGGAAGCTGGAGCGACGTACCCAGCTCGGCCGCCGTCTCATCCAGGGTGAAGCCCGGACCGTCGGTGGCGATCTCGAACAGCACGCCGCCTGGTTCCCGGAAATAGATCGACCGGAAGTACGTGCGATCCCGTACCTCGGTCACGGCGACACCCGTCCCGGCGATCTCGTCGCGTCGCGCCTTTTGCTCGGCGTCGTCCCTGGCCCGGAAGGCGACGTGATGCACGGTGCCGACGCCGTCGTCGCCACGCCAGAAACCCGGCGTGCGGCGCAGATCCACCAGCGTACCGAGCCCGACCTGTCCCGACTCGAAGCGGAAGCGGTTGCCGTCTTCGGCGAGTGGCCGGAAGCCCATCGTCCCGGTAAGAAATCCGGCCGACCCGGCATCGCCGTCCTCCCAGATCGTCACCGAGTTCACGCCGCGCACCGCGTGCTCCGCGGGCACCGGGCCATCCGCCCACCCGGTGATGGCCGCGACTCTCGGCGTGGCGGTCACCTCGACCATGAGCCCGTCGGGGTCGTGGAACGCGAGCACCTGCTCGTCGAAGCGCCGGGTGGGACCCTCGTATTTCACGCCGCGAGAGAGCAGGCGCTCGATCCAGTACCCGAGCGAGGCCGGGCGGCACACCGAGTCCGATGCCGTTGATCTGGCCGGTGCCCTGGCGCCCGGGACGCCCGCCGGTCCAGGGGAAGAAGGTGAGCAGCGATCCCGGCCGTCCCAGCTCGTCCCCGTAGTAGAAGTGGTAGGTCCCGGGATCGTCGTAGTTGATGGTGAGCTTCACCAGCCGCATCCCCAGCGTGCCGGCGTAGAAGTCGAGGTTGCGTTGCGGCTCCCGGGCGATCGCGGTGACGTGATGGATGCCCATGGGCTACTCCGGCGTCGTGGGGCCCGAGCCTGCCCCCGTCCGCTCGATCGCCTTGGCGATCTCGCGCAGGTCGTCCCGGCTCAGCTCGAGGGACCCCGCGTCGATCCATCCATCCACCTGATCCGGCGTGCGGGCGCCCACGATGGCCGCGGTCACGCCGGTCCAGGCGAGCGTCCACGCGATCGCGGTCTGCGCCACCGACGCGCCGTGCCGCTCGGCCACCGGCCGAAGGGCGTCGCGCAGCGCGAGATTGCGCGCGAGCCTCGGCGGGGTGAACTCGGATGAGCGGCGGCGCCAGTCGTTCTGCGGCAGCGCCATGACCCGCTCCAGGCTGAACCGGTCGGTGAGGAGTCCCGACTGCATCGGGCTGTAGGCGATGACGCCGGTGTCGTGCGCGGCGCACCAGGGAATCTCGGCGGCCGCGGCCTGTCGGCGGATGGGAGAGAACGGCGGTTGCAGCGAGTCCACGTGGCGGATCGCCTCGCACGCATCGAGCAGTGCGACGTCGAAGTTGGAGACGCCCGCGGCCCGCACCTTTCCCTGCTCCATGAGCCGCACCATCTCGGCCCACGAATCCTCGATGGGAGTTCCGGTCTCGTCCGGCCAGTGGAACTGGTAGAGATCGATCCGCTCGATGTCGAGCCGGCGAAGCGACGCCTCGCATTCGCGCCGGATCGACTCGGGACGAAGCACCTCTCGCGGCGACGCCTGGCGGTCCGATTCATCCCAGACGAGACCGCACTTGGTGAAGATGTAGGGCCGCTCGCCGGCCGGGAGGCCATCCAGCGCGCGCCGAACCACTTCTTCCGAGTGCCCCAGCCCGTACACGGCAGCGGTATCGATCCAGTTGATGCCGCGAGCGAGCGCGTGGCGAATCGTCGCGATGGACTGCTCGTCGTCCTGCGGTCCCCAGCCGAAGGCCCAGTCGCCGCCACCGATCGCCCAGGCGCCGAACCCGACGGTCGTGATCTCCATGTCCGTGCGGCCGAGCCTGCGCATCGTCAACGTGGTGTCCATGCCGTAATGTAGCTCCCTCATTCCACCCGGACGGTCACCTCGGCGGAGTCGCCGGCGGCAGTGAAGGCGCGGACCCGATGGCGGCCGGGCAGCAGACTCCAGCGCGCCGTCGCGTGCGGCACGCCGTCGACCGACCACCGCACCGCCGCATCACCACGGCCTCCGGCCGCGCGCAGAGCGATCGTCGCATAGCGTGCCTCAACGCCGGGAGACATCCGGTACACGTCGCCGTCGCGCGGCGAGACGATCTGGAACCCTTCGGCCGACTCCCGCCTCGGCCGTTGCCGGGCCGCGACCGTCTCGGCGCCGAAACTCTGGTCCGCCCATTCGGCGTACTCGACCGGTAGCGCGACGTGCCCGTCGTCCTGGTGCCAAGCACAGGTATCGGTCGGGACGCCGTCGGGAGAGAACCACTCGGGTGCCACTGGACAGTAGGGCGCCCGGACGCAGACCGGAGAGCCGGCAGACGGAAACGGCTACCGCGCCCACATCGCGCGGATCGGGCAGGATCCCCGGGGGATAACGTCGCGCGGTCGCGAGCACCGCGCGATGCAGCAGCGGGCCCGCACCGCTGACGCCACTCACGCCGTCCATCGGCCGTCCGCTGAAGTTCCCGACCCAGACCGCCACGGTGAATCCGCCGGTAGCGGCCACCGCCCAGTTGTCGGTGAAGTGCCGGCTGGTGCCGGTCTTGGCCGCGACGGGAAAGGGGAAGTCGAGCGGCGACTCGAGGCCGAACCCTGGTATGCGCGCCACCGGGTCGGCGAGGATGTCGAGCACCAAGGCGGCGGCGCGCTCGCCGGCGAAGCGATTCCCCGGACCTGCCGATTGGTCGGGCGTCCCTCGCGCGCCACGTGTACGGCCGCCACACGCCGAGGTTGACCAGTCCGCGGTAACCGTTGGCGAGCTCGAGCAGCGTCACGTCGCCGTTGCCGAGAGCGAGGCCGAGCCCGTAGTGGTCGGCGCTCCGGCCCAGCGATCCGAAGCCGGCGCCCCGCAGGACGTGAAGCAGGCTTCCGACGCTCAAGCGACTCGCCAGCTCGACCGCGGGCACGTTGTACGAGCTGCCGAGCGCCTCGCGGGCGCGTACGGGTCCGTGGAAGCGGCGGTCGTAATTGCGTGGCCGATAGGGACCGGTGCCGGTCTGGTAGACCCGCGCGATGTCGGGGAGGACCGACGCCGGTGTCCAACCGCGGTCGAACGCCAGCGCGTAGAGGAACGGCTTGAGCGCGGACCCGGGTTGCCGGGCGCTCACCACCATGTCGACCTGACCCGCGGTGTCCGCCCAGAAGTCGGGTGAGCCGACCCACGCGAGCACCTGTCCGCTCCGATTGTCGAGAACGACCGCTGCGGCGTGCCGCGCACCGCGGTCGGCGAGCGTCGCGACCGCGTGCCGGACTTCCTGCTCCAGTTCCTCCTGGAGCGCGAGGTCGAGCGACGTGCGCCAGGTGCCTCGCGCGGCGGTTCCATCGCGCTCGGCCCAGCGCAGCACGCTGGTGGTGAAGTGCGCCGCCAGGAACGGCCCGGCTCGGCGGCGCTCGAGCAGCGGCTCACGCGCCGGCCCGCTCCGCGGCGGACGCGGGCGCGAAGCCGAGATCCACCAGCCGCTCGAGCGCTCTGCGCCCGCCGTCGCCCGGCCCGACCGAGCGACACCAAGCGGGTTGTCCGATGACGGCGCCGGGGCGAGCCCGGCGAGCAGCGCGGCCTGGCCCAGGCTCAGGGCGTCGGCACCGGTGGAGAAGTAGAGCGCGGCCGCGGCCTCGACCCCGACGGTCCCCTGCCCCAGCGGCACGCGATTCAGGTACTGCTCCAGGATCGCCTGCTTGCCGAGATGCCGCTCGAGGCGGACGGCCCAGAGGGCCTGGCGCGTCTTGCCGAGCCAGGTGCGCGGCGTGGGATGCAGCATCCTTGCCACCTGCATGGTGATCGTCGAGCCGCCCGAGACGATGCGTCGGGCCCGCAGGTTGGTCCACGCCGCCCGCGCCGCCGCGCGGAAATCCACGCCGCCGTGCCGGTAGAAGCGGTGGTCTTCGGCCGCGACGAACGCCGCGATGAGATCGGGGTCCATGTCGTCGAGCCGCAGCCAGCCGCCGCGACTGCCATCGGCGGACCGGGTCGTGCGCAGCTCGCGGCCGGAGCGGTCTTCCAGCGTCACACCCTGGGGCGGCGCATCCAGCAGGCCGGCCGGCGGCGGGCGAGTCACCCAGATCGCCAGCCCGCCGACGACGGATGATCAGCGCGATCGCCGCACCTGCCGCGATGGACTTGGCGCGCGACGCGGTCACGGGCCGGCCGCCCGCACGGTGAACACGCCGCCGTCGCTCTCGCCGAACACGGCCGGGTTGTACATCTCCTCGGCGTGCGCCGGCGGACGGATGAACCTGCCGGGCGTGGTGGCCCGCGCGAGGTACGTCGCCGTGTAGCTCCCGGCCCAGAGCCGCGTCGCGGCGAAGACGACGCGCTCGTCACGCATCTCCCGGTGATCGAACGGCGACCACCAGCCGGCATCCCAGCTTCCGTACACCCACGGCAGCGAGCCGTCATCGGCCGGCTCGAACGCCGCCGAATCGGCCGCCCCGGGCCCAACCCCGCCGACCGTGCGAAGACTGAGATCCACGGCCTCGAGACCCGCCGGCAAGGCGTCGTCCAGGATCACGAAGTGCCGCTCCGACGGCACGGTGATGCGCAATCGCACCCGCACCAGCTCGCCTTCGGCGACTTCGCTGATCGGCTTGCCGCCCTCGTAGCTCTCGTACCACCGCTCGACCTGGATCCCGCGGTCGCCGGGGCGCACGGGGGCCCGGCGAGGAACGGTCGTCGCGGTGAGGTAGTAGAACACCGGCGCCGCACCCGCGGTCTTCGCCCCGGCCGTGAGGCCCAGCCGCAGCTTGCCGTTCACCGATCCGCCGCCGGCCAGACCGATCGAGAGCGATGGTGGTCTCTCCGGCCGCGCCCAGCGACGCGACGTCGAAGATCGTCCTGCTTCCCGAGACCACCCGGACGCCCCGCGCGACACCGGCCTTCTGATGGCGGGTGAACTCCGCCAGCGCCGACACCGCGGTTCCCAGGTCCTGCGTGTTCCACATCCAGTCCGTGCCACGGCCCTGCTGCAGCAGCGTCTCGACCAGCGGGCCCACGAGCCGGTGCTCGGGATCCATCGCGAGGGTGGCACTCAACAGCCACGCGACGGGGCGGATCGGCGAATAGAAGTAGAAGCTGCGGCGGCTCGAGTTCGGCAGCGTGGCCGCGCGGCCTTCGACCTTCACCTGACTCCACGCGGGCTCCAGCAGCCGGAGGGCCGCCGCGCGGTCGCCGCCGCGGGTGAGCACGTGGGCCAGCCGGATGCGGTCTTCCCACGCGAGCTGCGCGACCAGCCGGAGCAGCTCGTTCTCCGCCGCGCGGTCGCGCAGACCCGCGCGGCTCAGATAGTCCACCGCCATCAGCCGGTCGCTCAGCCGAACGTCGTTGCTGTCGTACCAGACCGCGACCGGCGCGGTGATCGGCCCCCGCTCCGCGAGCGAGCGCTGGAGATAGCCGCCGATGCGGGCCAGCACCGAGTCGTCCACCGCGAGACCGGCCGCCTTGGCCTCGAGCAGCATGGTGCCGGCGTAGGCGGTGAGCCACGGCGTGGTCCAGTCGGCCGAGCTCCAGAGGCCGATCCCGCCGTCCGGCCGCTGGCGGCGGGCGAGGGTGGCGACGACACGCTCGAGATCCGTGCGGGCACGCCGCGAGACGGCCGAATCGGCGCCCAGCTCGGCGCCCGACCGGTAGAGCGCGATGAGCGGCTCGGCGGCGCTGGTGATCTGCTCGCTGCACCAGTACGGGTAGACGCGGAAGCGCTGGTGCACGCCGCGGATCAGCGCCAGTGGTGACGTCCCGAGACTGAGGCGCAAGGTCGAGCGCGCGGGATCCACATCGTCCGGCAGCATCAGGTCGGCGGTGGCCGAGTCGTGGAGCACGCCGGCCACGGTGAACGATTGTGGGTGGTGCGACGGCCGAACCGGCAGCGTCAGCGCGACCGCGTCGGCATCGCGGCCGGACTTCGCGTTGAACCGGAACCCCGCCTGGGCCAGGCTGTCGCCCGGCCCGGCGAGGAAGTCGAAGCGCACCTCGCGGCCGCGTCCCGGCTCGAGGGTCACCTCACGCTTGCGGGGCCCTTCGAGCGTGACGCCGGTGGCGCGGGCGTCGACCTTCGCCTTGGCGGCGTCGCCTGCCCGGCGGTTCACGACGACGCCCGCGGCAAAGCGATCGCCTTCGCGGAGGAAGCGCGGCAGCGCCGGGCGCGCCACCAGCGGGCCGCGTCACCAGCATGGACGACTGGCCGCTACCGAATCGGTCACCGGCGGTGACCGCGACCGCCATCACCCGGAAGGTCGTCAGATTGTCGGGCAGCCGGGCCGAGGCGACGCCGGTGCCGCGCGCGTTGGTCACCAGCGAGCCGAGGAAGAACGCGGTGGTCTGGAATCGGCTCCGGAGGACATCAGCCGCGTCGGCGCCGCCGCCGCCACCGGGCGCCCGCTTCCCCTTCTCACCCTCCGGCACCTGCGGCGTCACCGTGGTCAGCGTGCTCGCCAGGCGCATGCCGAGCCCGCGTGGCCGGTAGATCAGGTCGAGCGGATCGGGGGTGCCGTACCCGGTGAGCGAGAGCACGCCTTCGTCCACCGCCCACAGGGTCACTTCGCTCCGCTGTCCGACGCCCGCGGCATCGCGCACCGCGATCGCGACGCGGGCGGTGTCGCCCGGGCGGTACTCGGCCGCCAACGGCTTCACCTCCACGGCGAGCCGCTTGCGCTCCGGTGTCACCCGCAGCTCCGCGTAGCCGACCCGTACCGTCGGACGGCCGGGGTCGTCGAGCGGGCCCGGCGGCGCGCTGCGTCCGCGAGCCACTACGATGGAGACGAACACGTTGGGCGCGAGCGCTTCGGTGACCGGGATCCGGAGCGTCGTGGTTCCGCTCTCGATCCGCATCCGCCGCTGCTCGATCAGCCCTTCGCGCTCGAGGGTGATCCACGCCTCGGCGCCGGTGAACGGCGAAGCGAACAGGACGGTGGCGGTATCACCCACCGAGTACCGGGTGCGATCCGGCACCACGTCCATCTTGAACTGGCTCTCGTCGTTCCACGGGACCCAGTCCTTGCCGACCGCCCAGCGGTAGATGCTGGTGACGACGCTGCGTCCGGCCTCGTCGCTCGCGCGGAACGTGCCGATGTAGGAGCCGCCGGCGGGGGGCGTGAACCGGCAGGGCCGCGGATCGGTGGCCGTGGCCACGGTGCACATGGCCACCGTGTCCGACACCCACTCGCCCACCAGCTCGGCGTATCCGGCGCGCTCGCGGCGCACCTGGTGCCACTCGCGGCGCACGATGACGCCGCTCACCGACACGCCGCTCACGCGCTCGCCATCGGGACGCACGGCGATGACCCCGACGCTCGCCGGCTTGTCCGCGGTCCAGAACCAGCTCTCGCCTTCGGGCTTCACGCCCAGATAGAACGCCGCCGGATGCACCACCACGGACGCCGAAGCGGACACGGTCTGCCGGTTCACGTCGGTGACCGTGGCCTCGACCGTCGCGCGCGACGGGCGACCCCGCTCGGTCTCGCCCAGCCGCAGCCGCAAGGAGAGCCGTCCGGCGGCATCGAGGGTGTCGAGTCCGCTGGCCGGGATCTGCACCGCGGCGCGGGTCTCGGCCAGCTCCTCGTACCACCAGCCGCTGTCGCCGATGTAGAAACCGTCCGTGCGGGGGATCTCGACGCCGCCATAGAGCAGCGACTCCTGCCGCAGGCTCCACCGAACCGCCGCCCGGCCCATCGGCGCGCCGAACAGGTAGCGTGCCTCGACCGCGGCACCGACCGAGTCTCCCGGGAAGCGCGCGCCGCTGTCCGCCGCGACGTCCACCAGAAATTCAGGCGGCCGGTATTCCGCCACCCGATACGATGCCTGCGCCACGTCCATCCAGCGCCCCTCGCGGCGGAGCTGCGCGAGGATGCGATACTCGCCCAGCGCGGACCCGGCCGGAATCTCGAGGCGCTGCTGCGCGGTGCCGAACTCCGTCAGCGCGACCGTCGTGTCGCGAAGCACGCCCGCTTCGCCGGTCTCGTCGGCGCGGTCGTGGAACAGCCAGCGGAGCGAGTCGCCCGGAGCCGGGCTGGACAGCGCGCCCAGCCGGCCGGCGCGCACGATCGCCTTGGCGTAGAGCGGCTCGCCCGGCCGGTAGATGCCGCGCTCGGTGAAGAGTGCCGCCGCGGCCGGCAGCCGGTCGCTGCCCCACGCGGACGCGACGTTGAAGCGCCAGGGGCTCAGATCGGGGTCGTAGTCGTTGATGCCGAGGACGGCGCGGTCGTCACCCAGCTGAACCGAGACGTATCCCTGGAAGCCCGACCAGCGCAGCTCCTCGTCGGTCGTATCCACCGGCTGAGCCAGGTAGCGCGGGAGCCGCGCGAGTCCCGCCGAGTCGGTACGGGCGTTCGCGAGGACACGGCCGTGCGCGTCATGCAGCCTGACGGCGGCGCCGGACCGCGGCCGTCCGTCTGCCGCGCCGGTCACCCACACGGCCGCGTCCTCGGTGCCCACGCGCGCGTGCACGCCGAGGTCGCTCACCTGCACCAGCGCGATGGGGCGGAAGGTGCGGCTGGAGGAGTCGAGCCGCGCGCTCGTCACCTGTACCGCCATCAGCGCCGGGCGGCCGGCTCCTGCCTGTTTCGGTGGCGACAACGGGATGCCGTAGACCCGCGTCCGGTCCCGCTCGCCGCGCACCGCGATCCGCCGCCGCTCGGCGCCGGGGAGCAGCGACGGCCAGAGCTCGCGCCAGTTCCACTCGCTGCGCGCGAGGAAAGCGGCCTCGAGCGAATCCGGAATCGGCGCGACCAGAACGTCGAGCGTGTCCACGTTCACGTAGGTCACGCCGAAGGTCCGGCCGCCGCGCAGCTCGACCAGGGCGCGTCCGGACGGATAGTCGATCGCCGGGGCGTAGCCGGTCGTTCTCATGGTGGCGACCGGATTGCCGGTGAGGCGCTGGCCGAACGTGTCGGTGAGCCGGCCGTCCACGACCACCGCGTATCCGGTGCGCGGCTTCAGCTCGGCGTCGAGCACCCAGTCGGCCCGCACGTCCGCCGTGTCGGCGATGGCGAACTTCACGGCCGGCCGGATGCTCACGCCGCGCAGCACCTCGGAGCCGCGCACCGGGGTGCTGAAGCGCACCGTGAGCGGACCGGTCGGGCAGATCGTCCCGCCCCAGCTGCAGCGCGCAGCGGTCACCTTGAGCGCGCCGTAGGTGGCCAGCTCCCACCGCTGGAGCGAGGTGCGTCCGTGGTCGTCGAACGACGCCGGAACGACGAGATGTCCGCCGCAGCCACGCGGCAGCGGCTGCCGGGGCGCGAGCGTGATGACACGACGCAGCGGATCCGCCGAGCGGTCCCGGTCCCACCCGCCCGCCTCGCGGAAGTCCCAGCGATCGTCGGCGGTGATCGGACGCTGCCCCTCCATCCGCAGGCGCACGACACCCGGCGCCTGGCACAGGCGGTCGAGCTCGACGTGGACCGAGCGGTTCACCACCGCGGAATCCACCGGCGCATCCACCACCAGGTCGAAGCGGCTGTCGGGGGCCAGATAGCGTCCCCGCTCCGACGGCCCTACCGGCGCGCCGCCGATGATGCGCGACCCCCGCACCCGGAACGAGTGGACGTACGGCGCCGAGAGCCGGCTGCCGTCCATCGCCTCGAATTGGTCGGAGATGGTGATGGTGAATCGGCCGTTCGCCGGCAGCGGCTCCGCCGGCCGGAACCGCAGGGTCACCGGATCGCGCCAGTCCACCTCGCCCCTCACCGCGGGCTCGATGCGGAAGAGCGCCCCCGGGTTCACCGTGCGATCCAAGGACCCGGCGACCGGGCGGTCGAAGGTGACCGAGACGACACTGGTCGGCGCGGCCTCGTCGGCGGGGACCACCCGCATCACCCGCAGCTCGCGCCCGGGATCGGCCACCAGGAGCAGGCCCGCCGCGGCCAACAGCTTGAGCGACATCGGTTGTGAGGGGAGCATGAGCAAAGATAGTGGCTATTTGCGCCGGCTTCTTCCTATATTGTGGCCCGATGGCCCCTTTTTTATAGGAGGCAGGATGCGCAAATCCGCCCTCGTCCTGATCGCGGCGCTAGCCGCTGTATCCCAAGCGCAGGCTCAGACCGCCGGCACCTTCGAGGTGGGGGTCTTTCCCACCATTGCCTACTTCGATCGCACCCTGCACCTGAACCAGGCCACCGCCGGACCAGGCGCTCGCCTGGGGTACTTCCTCACCGATCGGATCTCCGTCGAGGCGGAAGGCTCCTGGGTTCCGACCAATGCGCCAAACGATCTGGATGTGAAGTACATGCCCTTGCATGCACGGCTGGTGTATAACCATCAGGCGAGCGAATACGTGGGGTTGCTGGTCGGCGTGGGCTACTCCATGACCCGGTTCCGCGGCGAAGGCTCCCGGAATGCGCTGACTCCCGATGGCATCACCGATCACGGTCCCGGCGCAACCGCCGGCATCCGACTGGGCCTGGGCGACGTCACGTCCATCCGCATCAACACCTACGTCGACTATATCCCGTCGCCTGACAACAAGGCGAAGGAGAACTGGCACTGGGGCATTCAGCCGGGCCTGAGCTTCATGTTCGGCGACCGCAGCCGCGGCCCGCGCGACCGTGACGCCGACGGCGTCCCGGACGACGTGGACGAGTGCAAGAAGACCCCGCCGGGCGACAAGGTGGATGCGAAGGGCTGTACGGTGAAGGACGCGGACGGCGACGGCGTGTTCGACGACGCGGACGCCTGTGCCGACACGCCGGCCGGCGACAAGGTGGACGAGAAGGGCTGCTCGCTGCCGAAGGATGCCGACGGCGATGGCGTGCTCGACAACGTCGATGCCTGCGCCGACACGCCGAAAGGCGACAAGGTGGACGAGAAGGGCTGCTCGCTGCCGAAGGACGCCGACGGCGACGGGGTCACCGACGACACCGATACCTGCGCCGACACCCCTGCCGGCGAGCAGGTGGACGCCAAGGGATGCGGTCCGTCGCAGCGCGACGGCGACGGCGACGGGGTGAAGGATGCCGCCGACCGCTGCCCCAGCACGCCGGCCGGCGTCGAGGTGGACGGCGAAGGCTGCCAGGTGCTCTTCCAGCCGACCAAGAAGACGCTCATCCTCGAAGGCGTGAACTTCGAGACCGGCAAGGCCACGCTGACGCCGGAGTCGGAGACGATCCTGAACGGCGTCGCCGAGTCGCTGGTCGCCAACGATTCGATCCGGGTGCAGGTCACCGGGCACACGGACAACACCGGCTCGCTCGCGCTCAACCGGCGGCTCTCCCGCGGCCGGGCGGACGCGGTGCGGACCTATCTCATCTCCAAGGGCGTGGCCGAGGATCGGCTCACGGCTCGTGGGTTCGGCCCCGATCAGCCGGTCGCGTCGAACAAGACGGCGGATGGGCGGGCGCAGAACCGGCGCGTGGAGTTGACGCGGTTAAACTGAACGCGGACCGTAGTGAGGAGGAGAAGACGTAAAGCGTGAAGCGAAGCTGAAGGTTACCTTGATCCGGGAACCAGCCGCTTCACGCTTTACCCTTTGTGACTTTACGCCTTCTCAAGTGAATTCGCCTCACGACGGCCGAATGATCCCCCCTTGGGGCGTCAACCGCTGCTGCACCGCCACCAGCTGCTCGGGCGACACCTCCACGTCTTCGTCCGCCAGATACTCCGCGCGATACATCCGGATCAGCTCGAAGAAGTAGGAGATGGCAAGCGGGCCGATCAGCAGGCCGAGCAGCCCGAAGTAGCGCAGGCCCATGAAGGCGCCGATCACGGTGACGAAAGGATGGATCTGGGCCCAGCGCCGGAAGACGATCGGCCGGATGACGTTGTCCACGTTCCCCACCACCACGATCCCCCAGATCGCGAGCCCGATCGCGGCGCCCCAGCGGCCTTCCATCGCCAGCGCCGCCGCGCCCGGTCCCCAGACCAGCCCGCTGCCCACGACCGGAAGGATGGCGAAGACGATCGTGACCACGCCCCAGAAGAAGCGGGTTGGAGAGTCCGACCACCCAGAACGCCACGCCGACCGCGACGCCCTGCACGGTGGCGGTGAGGCCGGTCCCCACCAGGGTGGAGACGGTGACGTCGGCGAAGCGGCGCCGGAGGATCTCCGCGCTCGCGGCCGAGAACGGAATGAAAGGGCGCACCGCGCGCCAGGTCTGCTGCGGCGCGAGCAACAGGTAGTAGAGCCCGAAGAAGGTGATGGTGAGCTGGATGCCGGCGCGGGTGGCCGTCCCGATGAGCCCGAGCGCGCTGCTCCCGATGAAGGAGACGACCTGCGAGCCGATCTCCTCCAGCTGGGCGCCCACCTGGTAGGGACCGACCCGGATCCGGCTGAGCTTGGCCAGGAGCGGGCTCCGAATCACCCCCGTGGCCATGTCCTGCGCCTCGGCGGCGACCAGGCCGACGAACGAGACGCCGGGACCGAGGATCAGGAGCATCGACAGGACGATGACGAGGCCGGCGGAGATGCCGGGCGGGAGCCAGCGGGTAAGCCACCGATGCACCGGCGCCATCACGACATACGCGACAGGGGCGCCGATCAGGCCGGTGCTGTACGGCCATAACGCCACGACCAGGGCGATGCCCAAGGGCGAACACGAGCCAGGCTGCCCGCTGGCGCTGGGTATCCAGGAACGGCATCCGAAAAGTTTATGCCGCAAAGGCTTCCGCCGCCAGCACGACCGTGGCGGGTCCGCTCTTGCCCCACCCGCATTCGGCCGCGAAATTGGCCAAGTGAGCGATCCCCGCCTGGCCTACGCCGCCCTCCCCGCCCTGATCTGGACCTCGGGCCCGGACGGGTCATGCGATTATCTGAACGAGCGCTGGACCGAGTACACCGGCCACCCAGCCGGAGACATGCTGGGGTGGAAATGGCTGGAGCTGGTCCACCCGGAGGACCGCAAGCGCATGGAGGCCGAGTACGGCACCGCGGTCGCGGCCACGGCGTCCGGTGCGGCTCGAGTTCCGGCTGCTCTTCCGCGACGGCGACTACCGCTGGGTCCTCGGCGTCGGCGAACCGTGCCACGACGCGAAGGAGATCTTCCTCGGCTACAGCGGCTGCACCACCGACATCACCGACCGGCGTGCGCTGGAGCAGCGTCTCGTGGAGCTGGGCCGCACCGGCGAGATCGCCCAGCTCGCCGGCGGCATCGCGCACGACTTCAACAACCTGCTGACCGGCATCCTCGGCCACGTCACCCTGCTGCTCGACGAGAGCAGCCTTTCGCCCGGAGGCGCGCGAGGACCTGGCGCAGATCCGCCACGCCGCGGACCGCGCCGCCACGCTCTCCCGCCACCTCCTCGCCTTCAGCCGCCGGCCGCAGCTCGCGCCCCGCTCGCTCGACCTGAGCCAGCTCGTGTCGGGTACGCTGAGCGCGATCCGCCAGGTGGTCGGCTCCGCGATCGAGGTGAGCCACGAGCTGGAGGAAGGACTCGAGCCGGTCCTGGCCGATCCCGCGCAGCTGGAGCAGGTGCTGCTCAAGCTCGGCGCGCACGCGCGCGACTCGATGCCCGGCGGCGGGCGGCTTCGCCTCGCCACCGGCCGCGCTCAGGTGGACGAGGCCATGGCGGCCAGCCGCCCGGAGCTCCGGCCGGGCGACTATGTGACCCTCCAGCTGACCAACATCGGCGTCCAGCAGGACTCCGGTGCCGACCTCTCCGCGATCGCGGGGATCGCGCGGCAGAGCGGGGGCCACGTGGACGTGCGGACGGAAGCGGACAGCACCTCGGTCACGCTCTACATCCCGCGGCTCGCCGGTGCGGAGGCCGGGAGCGGGGGCGAGGCGCGCGGGCACGAGGGCAGCGAGACGATCCTCCTGGTGGAAGACGATACCCAGGTGCGCGACGTCGCCCGGCGCGCGCTCGAGCGGGCGGGTTACAGCGTGCTCGTGGCCGCCGACGCGGAGGCGGCGATCGCCTTCGCCGACCGCCATCCCGGGCACATCCACCTGCTGATCACCGACGTGGTCCTGCCCCGGGTGAACGGCCGCGAGCTCGCCGCGAGGCTCGCGATCCACCGCCCGGCCATCAAGGTCCTCTACGTCTCCGGCACCAGTGACGGCGCCATCGCCCGCCACCGGATGCTGGAGCCCGACATCGAGTTTCTCGAGAAGCCCTTCGCGCTCGACGGTCTGCTCCGGAAGGTCCGCCAGATTCTGGGCGTCGATTTCACCACTGAGGATGCCACGCCGTGGGCGCAGCGCTCGCTCGTCTGATCGAGGGCGTGCCGCCCGAGCGGCTGGCCCTCGCCGCGGCCGCGGCCGGGCTGCTGGCACTGGTGCTGCTGGTGGTGCTGGTGGTGCAGCTCGCCGCGCCGGCGCCGGGACCGCCGTGCGGTCTCCGAGGCCCGCGGCCACCTGCGCGCCGTCACCGCCACCATGCGCGAAGGCGTCATCGCCTACGACATGAAGCTGCGGCTCACCTTCGTGAACCCGGCCTTCGAGCGACTCACCGGCTATCCCGAAGAAGACCTCCGCGACCAGGAATTCCTTCAGTACATCCACCCCGACGACCGCTCCGCGCTGACGGCGGAATGGGAGCGGCTCACCCAGGGCGGCTCGCTGCAGGACCAGGAGTACCGGGTGATGGCGCGCGACGGACGCGAGCGCTGGTCCTCCAGCTCCTGGGAGCCGCTTCGCGACGAGTCGGGCCGCCAGATCGGCTATCTCGGCACCGAGTTCGACATCACCGAGCGGAAGCTGGCCGAGGAGGCCATGCGGCTCGACACCGAGCTGTTCCAGGCGATGATCGAGGTGCAGCAGGCCGTGGCGGCGGCCGGGCTCGACTCGCAGACGGTCATGCGGGTGATCGCCGACCGGGGCATTCGCCTCACCGGCGCCAGCGGCGCGGTGATCGAGGCGATCGAGGGCGACGAGCTGGTGCCCCAGGTCCACGTCGGCACCGAGGCACCCCGGCTCCGGCTGGCCGACAGCCTGTCCGGCCTGGCGGTCCGGAGCGGCGAGCTGCAGCGCGCCGACGACGTCTTCAACGATCCCCGGATCGGCCACGACGCCTACCGCAAGATCGGGGTCCGCTCGCTGCTCGTGGTGCCCCTGACCGACGAGCAGCGCACGCTCGGCGTCCTGAAGGTGGTGTCGCCCAGGCCCAACGCCTTCTCCGACCGCGACGCCAAGGCGATCCGCCTGCTCGGCGGACTGATGGGCGCCGCGCTCGGCCACGCGGCCGCCTACGAGGGCCGCCAGCTCCGCCTCGAAGAGCGCACCCGCGCGCTGCAGGACAGCGAGCAGCGCTTCAAGCAGCTGGTGGACGTCGCGCAGGAAGGCATCTGGGTCGCGGACGACCGGGGCGTGATCACCTACGTCAATCCGCGCATGGCCGAGCTGCTCGGCTATCAGAACGGAGCGATGCTGGGCCGGCGGGTCTACGACTTCATCGACGCCGCGTCGCGCGCGGGCGCGCAGCGGGCGCTCGCGCGGCCGTCGGCGTCAGGCGGCGAGAGTCGCGACCTCCGCTTCCTCCGGCGCGACGGCGGCGAGCTGTGGGGTCTCGTCTCCGCCAGCCCGATCGTGAGCCGCGACGGCGGACTGATGGGCACCGTCGGCATGGTCACCGACATCACCGAGCGCAAGCAGGCCGAGGATCGCCTGCGCCGCTCCGCGGAGCGACTGGCGATCCTGCACGACATGGGTCAGGCGATCCTCGCCGCCCGCTCCCCCACGGAGATCGGCCGGGCGGCGCTGGGCCGGATCCGGCGCATGGTGCCGTGCCAGCGCTGCTCGATCGTCCTCTTCGACTTCCCCAAGGGTCAGGCGCACGTCGTGGCCGGATACAGCGGGGGCAATCCGCTCTCCACCGCGGCGATGTCGCTCGACTCCTTCTCGCCGCCGGAAGTGCTGCGGCGCGGCACCGTGCGCTACGTCGAGAACATCGCCGCCATGGAGGCGCCCCCCGCGATCTTCCAGCGGCTCCAGGAAGAGGGCATCCGCAGCGTGCTCTCGGTGCCGCTCCTGGTGGACGGGGACGCCATCGGCGAGGTGAACCTCGCCGCGACGACCGAGTCCGCCTTCGACTCGGAGCACCGTGACATCGCGCTCGAGGTGGCCGCGCCGCTCGCCATCGCCATCCAGCACGCCCGGCTGCGCGACGACCTCACCCAGAAGGGCACCGAGATGGAGCGGCGCATGGCCGAGCGCGGCGCCGCGCTCCGGTCGGCCACGACCGAGCTGGAGACGCTCCTCTACTCCGTCTCCCACGATCTGCGCACGCCGGTGCGCCACATCGGCGGGTTCGCGGATCTGCTGCTCCAGGACGGCGGATCCACGCTCGACCCCGACGTTCGCCATTACGCCTCGCGCATCCAGGAAGGCGCCAGCCGGATGGGCAGCATGCTGGATCACCTGGTCCAGCTCAGCCGCGTCGGCCGGCAGGACATGCTGCGGCGCCCGGTGGATTTCGGCACCCTGGTCGAGGACGTCGTGAGCCGGCTCCAATCGGAGGCCGAAGAGCGGGTCATCGACTGGACCATCGAGCCCTTGCCCATGCTGGAGTGCGACCCGACGCTCGCGAAGCTGGCGATCACCCACCTGCTCTCCAACGCCGTCAAGTTCACCCGTACGCGGGCCCGCGCGACCATCCGGATCCGGGCGGTACGCACCGAAGGGCAGGACGGCATCGCGGTGGAAGACAACGGCGTCGGCTTCAAGATGGCCTACGCGGGCAAGCTGTTCGGCCTGTTCCAGCGGCTGCACCGCGCGGACGAGTTCGAGGGCGAGGGGGCGGGCCTGGCGTTCGTGCAGCGGATCGCGCAGCGGCACGGCGGGCGGGTGTGGTCGGAGTCGGAGGTGGACGAGGGGGCCACCTTCTACATCACCTTCGGCGGTCCCGACGTCCGGCATGCTACCTGACGAGACCGACGTCCTCCTGGTCCAGGACAATCCGCTCGAAGTCGAGCTCACCCTGCGGCCTCTCCAGGATCTCGATTCGGCGTGGCGCATCGGCGTGGCCCGCGATGGCGAAGAGGCGCTCGACTACCTCCTGGGCCGGGGCGCGTTCCGCCACCGCCTCGGCGCTACCGCTCCCGCGCCTCATCCTGCTCGACTTCCGGCTCCCCCGGGTGGACGGCGTCGAGGTGCTGCGCGCGCTTCGCGCGAGCCCACGGGCCAGCGCGGCGCCGGTCGTGATGCTGGTGTCCGCCGCGGAGCCGCGGGAGATCGCCCAGTGCTACCAGGTCGGCGCCAACAGCTGCGTGCAGAAGCCGGTGGACTACGCCGGCTACTACCAGACGATCCAGCTCGTCGGCCGCTACTGGCTGGGTGAGAACCTGGTGGCGCCGATCGGGGTGCCGGCCGTCCAGCGCGGGGGAGCACCCACCCCCCGCTGACACTTCCCGCCGAGCAGGACCGTCCTACTTTTCCATCCGATCACCACGCCCGGCCAGCCACAACCACAGGACCCCTCCGTGCGCATTCGACTTCCCCGCATCGCCCCGCTTCTGCTGGTGACGACCGCCGCGCCTCTGCCCGGCGTGCCGGTTACCCCGCTGGAGGCGCAGGGCCCCGCGCCGATCGACATCCCGTTCGAGCGCCACGTGCTGCCCAATGGCCTGACGCTCATCATCCACGAGGACCACAAGGCTCCGATCGTAGCGGTCAACCTGTGGTATCACGTCGGATCGAAGAACGAGCGGCCGGGCCGGACCGGCTTCGCGCACCTGTTCGAGCATCTGATGTTCAACGGGAGCGAGAACCACGACGATGAGTATTTCGGTCCGCTGCAGCAGGTGGGCGTGACGGACATCAACGGAACGACCAACGAGGACCGGACCAACTACTTCCAGAACGTCCCGACCAACGCCCTCGACCTCGCGCTGTTCCTCGAATCGGACCGGATGGGCCATCTGCTCGGCGCCATCACGCAGGCGCGGCTGGACGAGCAGCGGGGCGTGGTGCAGAACGAGAAGCGGCAAGGCGAGGACCAGCCGTACGGCCGGGTCTGGGACTTTCTCACGCCGCGGGTCTTCCCGCCCAACCACCCCTACTCCTGGACGGCCATCGGCTCGATGGAAGACCTGGGCGCGGCAAAGCTGGAGGACGTGAAGGAGTGGTTCCGGACCTACTACGGCCCCGCCAACGCGGTGCTGGTGATCGCCGGCGACGTGAACCCGGCCGACGTGAAGGCCCGGGTCGAGAAATACTTCGGCGACATCCCGTCAGGACCGCCGACCACCCGCCAGGAAGCGTGGGTCGCCAAGCGCACCGGCAGCCAGCGCGGACTGATGTACGACCGGGTGCCGCAGGCCCGGGTGTACAAGGTGTGGAACGTGCCGGGCTGGGGCACGGTGGACGGGGAGCAGCTCAACCTCATCGGCAGTCTGCTCTCGGCCGGCAAGTCGTCGCGGCTCTACAAGCGGCTGGTGTACGACGAGCAGATCGCGACCAGCGTCAACGCCTACGGCGACCTGCGCGAGATCGGCGGGCTCTTCGTCATCGAGGCGACCGCGCGGCCCGGCCAGGACCTGGCGAAGGTCGAGCGCGCCGTGAGCGAGGAGCTCGCCCGGTTCCTCGCCGGCGGTCCCGACGCCCGCGGAGCTGCAGCGGGTGAAGACCGTCTACCGCGCCAGCCTCGTGCGCGGCGTCGAGAGGATCGGCGGGTTCGGCGGCAAGTCGGACGTGCTGGCGCAGGGCGAGGTGTGGGCCGGCCGCGCCGATTTCTACCAGACGCGTCTCCAGCGGGTCGCCTCCACCACGCCGGCACAGATCCGCGCCACGGCCAACCGCTGGCTCACCGACGGCGACTACACGCTCGAGGTGCTGCCGTTCGGCGAGCACCAGGCGGCCGCGTCGGGGGTCGACCGCTCCAAGCTGCCCGAGAGCGGCACGCCGCCCGACGCGAAATTCCCCCAGTTCGAGCGCGCCACGCTGTCCAACGGGCTCCAGGTCGTGCTCGCGCGGGCCACCGCCATCCCGCAGGTGCGCTTCAGCCTGCTGCTGGACGCCGGCTACGCCGCCGACCAGTCCGGCATTCCGGGAACCGCCAGCCTGACGATGGCGATGCTGGACGAAGGCACCCGGACCCGCAGCTCCATCGCCATCAGCGACGAGCTCGCGTCGCTCGGCGCCAATCTCTTCGCCGGGTCGAACCTCGACATGTCATCGGTGACGCTGGAGACGCTGAAGGACAAGCTGGACGCGTCGCTGGCGGTCTACGCCGACGTCATCCTCAATCCTTCGTTCCCGCGGAACGACTTCGAAAGGCTCAAGCGCCAGCGCCTCGCGCAGATCCAGCAGGAGAAGGTGGATCCCGTCGGCATGGCGCTTCGCGTCATGCCGGCGCTCCTCTATGGTCAGGGCCACGCGTACGCGACGCCATGGACCGGCTCGGGCACCGAGGAGTCCACCAACCGGCTCACGCGCGAGGACCTGATCAAGTTCCACCGCACCTGGTTCAAGCCCAACAACGCGACCCTCATCGTCGTCGGCGCCACGACCATGGCGGAGATCCGCCCCCGGCTCGAGCGCGCCTTCGCCGGCTGGGCCAAGGGTGACGTACCGCCCAAGAACGTCGCGACGGTGCAGCAGCCGACAGCTACCGTCTATCTGCTCGACCGCCCCGAAGCGACGCAGTCGTTGATTCTGGTCGGCAACGTCGCGCCGCCCAAGGCCAATCCCGACGAGCCCGCGATCGAGGCGATGAACCTGGTGCTCGGCGGCTCGTTCTCCGCCCGGCTCAATCTGAACCTGCGCGAGGAAAAGCACTGGTCGTACGGCTCGTTTACCTTCTTCCCCGATGCCAAGGGCCAACGACCCTACCTGACGTACGCGCCGGTGCAGACCGACAAGACCAGGGAGTCGCTGCTCGAGATCCAGAAGGAGCTGCGGGGCATCCTCGCCGATCGGCCGCCGACCGAGTCTGAAATCGCACGGGCAAAGTCGGAGCTGACACTCACCCTGCCGGGAACCTGGGAGACCATGGGCGCAATCTCCGGAACGCTCGCCGACATCGTCACCTTCGGCCTCGACGACCGCTACTACGACACCTACGGCGACCGGGTGCGCTCGCAGACCGTGGCGACGGTCGGCGCGGCGGCGAAGGCCGCGGTGCATCCCAACAACCTGGTGTGGGTCGTGATCGGGGACCGGTCGAAGATCGAGGCCGGCATCCGCACGCTGAACCTGGGCGAGGTGAAGTTCATCGATGCCGACGGCAAACCGCTGGACGCCTCGTGAAGACTTCCCTGGTGCTGGCGGTCGCCGCGGTTCTGCTGCTCACCGGAGAGGCCGAGGCGCAGCGGGCGCAAGGGAGCGTGTTCGACCAGATCTTCAGCGGACCGATTCAGGCGGGACCCCGGTTCGGCCGGGATTTCAAGAACAAGGCGTGGCTGCTCGGCGGGCAGATCGTCGCGCCGGTGGGTGAGAGTTTTCAGCTGCGCCCGAGCGGTGATCTCATCTTCCCCCGCGGGGAGAAGATGGGATGGCAGCTCAACGGGGACGTCGCGGTCCAGTACCAGGGTGTGTTCGGTGGCGGCGGGATCGCGTTCGTCCATCCGCATGACGGCGACACCGAAACCGGCTACAATCTCTTTCTCGGCGTGAGTACCGCGGAACCGCAGGACCGGAGCAAGGGCTTCCTCGAGTTTCGCTGGACAGTCCTGGACGACGCCAGGCCGTTCCGGCTCGTGCTGGGCTTTCTCTTTCAGTTGTGACAAGGAGCATCACATGACCACCAGCAGCGCCACGGCCGCCTGGGAAGGCGGCCTTCGCGGGGGAAAAGGTCAGTTCACCGCGAAGTCCGGCGCTTTCCAGGGCCCCTACACCTTCGCGACCCGATTCGAGAGCGCGAAGGGCACCAATCCCGAAGAGCTGATCGCGGCGGCGCTCGCCGCCTGCTTCAGCATGGCGCTGAGCGGCGCGCTGGAGAAGGCGGGGACGCCACCCAAGCGCGTCACGACCACCGCCGCCGCCACGGTCGACAAGGCGGGTGAAGGCTTCAGGATCACGAAGATCCGTCTGGAAACAAGGGGCGAAGTCCCGGGCATCGATCAGGCGGCCTTTGCCAAGGCGGCGGAGGGAGCCAAGGAGGGATGCCCGGTGTCTCAGGCGCTCAAGGGGAACCTCGCCATCGAGCTGGACGCGAGGCTGGCATAGATCCGATCTGCCACACGCTGGTCGGCGCCGGGCTCGCCCGGAGCGGACTGGCCCGCAGGACTGCGCTCGGCACCACCGCGCTTCTGATCGGAGCAAACCTCCCCGACGTAGACGTGCTGGCGTACCTCTGGGGACCGGCCGCGGATCTCGCTTTCCGCCGCGGCTGGACCCACGGCATTCTCGCGCTGGTGGTGTGGCCGTTCGTGCTGACCGGTGCGCTGATGGTCGTGGACCGCATCATCCGCCGGATTCGTCCCATCGGTCATCCTGAGCGAAGCGCAGCACCGGCGCGGACCCATCGCAGCTGCTGCTGCTCTCCACCATCGCCATCCTGTCGCACCCCGCGCTCGACACGCTCAACACCTACGGCGTGCGCTGGCTCATGCCGTTCAGCGGCCGGTGGTTCTACGGCGACACGCTCTTCATCGTGGATCCGTGGGTCTGGCTCGCGCTCGCGATCGGCGTCATCCTGAGCCGGCCGGCGCGCGGCTTCACCCGGCCGGCGAGGATCGCCCTGTGGATCTCGCTGGCCTATGCGTCGGCGATGGCGGTGTCGGGATTAGCGGCGAGGCAGGTGGCGCGGGCCGAGCTGACGGCGCTGACGGGCGCGGCGCCGGAGCGGCTCATGGTCTCACCGGTGCCGGCGAATCCGTTCCGGCGGAGCGTGGTGGCCCAGCAGGGCGAGACCTATCGCCTGGCGGCGTTTCGCTGGCTGGATAGCCCGCACCTGGAACCGGGCTCGGTGCGAATGTTTCCGCGCGGACAACCGGATCACCCGGCCGTGCGGGCAGCCGCGGCCACGACGTTGGGCCGACGCTTCCTCAGCTGGGCGCGCTTCCCCGCTTTTCAGGTCGAGCCGGCGGGTGGGAACAATTACGTGGTGCACATCGTGGATCTACGCTACGCCGACCGGCCCGGCGTGAGCTTTGGCTCGGTCTCGATCCCGGTAGGGGCCGCAGATGAACGCAGATGAACGCAGGCAAAAAACACACTGCGTTCATCTGCGTTCATCTGCGGCCCCTACACTCAGTTTGAGGTCATCGAATACCGGAACAGGACGTCCTCGACGAATTCCGCCGTCACCTGGCCCTCGTCCGATCGGTACGTCCGGCTGACCACCTTGAGCGCTCCCTCGGTCCGCTCCGTGGAGGAGACCGGAGCACCCAGCAGCGCCTCGACATCACCGGACGACATGCCCTTCCGGGGCAGGCTGCCTTTCGGCAGCGGTGCCGCGCCCACCGCCTCGGTCTCCGGCTGAATCGGAAGCCCGCCCGCCGTGGTCGCGACGGGGAGCGACGGGAACGCGACGAACTCCGCCAGCGCGGCCTCGAGCCCTTCAGGCGTGAGCACGAGCTCGGGCAGGACGTCGCTGTAGCGCACGTTGAAGCGCGAGCCGCCCTGGAGGCGGCGCTCCCGCAGGTTGTCCTTTTTCTGCTCCTCGGCGTCGGCCACTTCGGCACGGTTGCTGGCATCCTCGCGCTCGCGCTCGTTCTCGAGATCGTCCAGCTCTTCCTTGATCTGCCGCCGCTTGACCGGATCCTTCTCGCGCTTCAGCTCACCCTCGAGATTCTTCTCCCGCTTGCTCTTGGGCGTGGCAGCCACGTGGACGGAGGTCGAGGTTTCGTCGCTCATGGTGCCGAAGCCGCCGCCGTCGAGCTGGAACTCGATGTGGCGGGACTTCACCCTGATCTTGGTGATCATGGCGTCGTCGCCGGCCCGGATGGCCGTGCCGTTGTCCTTGAGCCGCTCGGCGTATCGCGGATAATCCAGCGGACGATCGGTGCCGGGGTAGACATCCACCCCAGCCTCCGTGCCCGGCATCGCGATCTTGAGCGTGACGCGCTTGCCCTCGAAGTGGCGCCGGAGCGCTTCCTCGGATTGCGCCTGCAGCGGGGCGGCGATGAGGCCGAGCGCGAGTATCGCCAGGCGCCAAGTATTCCGCATGTCGTCCTCCACCGCTCGATCAGCGGCAAGAATTGAGTCGTGGTGTGGGGCAAACCTACCGCGCGTTCGCTGGTCGGGCGAGGGAGCGGGGCGCCGATGAGTGAGACGCGGCGGCGGCACGACAGGGTCTCATGGTGCGGGAGGGTCTTGCGGGGCACTGGCAATGTATTACATACTGTATTCAGAACATCTCATACTGAGTTCTGTATTATGAGCAGCAATTGCCAGATCGAATCTTGGCGATCAGGTCTATCTCGATGTGCTGCAACGGATTCAGCAAGGATCCGTCCCCGCCGGCTCCAAGCTCAAGGACACAGCGATTGCCGCCGAGCTCGGTGTCAGCCGCACTCCGGTCCGTGAGGCCCTGACCCGCCTGGCCTGGGAAGGGATGCTCGCGGCCGATACCGGCAAGGGATTTCGGCTCACTCCCCTCGACTCGGTGGAGCTCCAGGAGATCGGGGCCATCCTCGCCGCGCTGGAACCCTTCGCGCTGGACCTCGCACCCGACCCGGACCCGGCCACCCTCACGAGCCTGGCGGAAGTCGTGCGGCGACTCGAGCAGACCCGCGGCGACATCGCGCGATGCGTCGAGCTGGACGAGGAGTTCCACCGGGTGCTCCTGGCGGGATGCCCCAATCGCCGGCTACTCTCGCTGGCGGATACGCTGCGGCGAGGGCTGCGGCGGTATCTCCACCACTATCTCGACCGCGGAGGAAGGGTGAGCCTCTCCACGCTCCAGCATTCCCGCATCGCCGACGCGCTCCGCAAGGGCGACCGGGCGGCGGCCCGTCAGCTCCTCGAGCGGAAGTGGCGCCGCGGCATCGACGAGATCGCGAGTGCGCTGCCATGACGCGTCCCTCCGATCCCTCGTCGCTGGCCGCCTGGCGCGCCGACACGCCGGGCTGCGAGCGGCGGATTCACCTGAACAACGCCGGCGCCGCGATGCAGCCCATGCCGGTCCGCGACGCCATCACCCGCCACCTCGCGCTGGAGCACGATCTCGGCGGCTACGAAGCCGAAGAGGCCAGCACCGACGCCATCGCCCGCGCCTACGCCGCGGTCGCACGCATGCTCGGCACCGCGCCGCGGAATATCGCGATGCAGCAGAACGCGACGACGGCGTTCGCCCAGGCCCTCGCGGCCTTCGACCTCGGCCCCGGTGACCTCATCCTCACCAGCCGAGCCGACTATGCCTCCAACCAGATCATGTACCTGGCGCTCGCCCGGCGGCACGGCGTCGAGGTCGTGCGCGTGCCCGACGCGCCCGAAGGCGGCATCGACCCCCAGGCCGTGCGCGAGCTGATCGGCTGGCGCCAGCCCACCCTGCTCGCGCTGAGCTGGATTCCCACCAACTCGGGGCTGGTCCAGGCGGCGGAAGCGGTCGGCGAGATCTGCCGGGACTCGGAAGTGCCGTACATCGTGGATGCGTGCCAGGCGGTGGGCCAGATTCCGATCGACGTGGGCCGGCTGCACTGCGACTACCTCGCCGCGGCGTCCCGCAAGTTCATGCGGGGGCCACGGGGAGCCGGGTTCCTCTACGTGGCCGATCGCGCGATCCAGGCCGGCGCCTATCCGATCACGGTGGACATGCACGGCGCCACCTGGAGCGACCCCGACCAGTTCGAGCTCACGCCCGACGCTCGCCGCTTCGAGAGCTGGGAAATTTCCTACGCGCTGGTGCTGGGGATCGGCGCCGCGGCCGAGTACGCACTGTCGGTGGGATTGGAAACGGCACGGGACCGGAGCTGGGCGCTGGCAGCCTACGCGCGGGAGCGGCTGGCGCAGATCCCCGGCGTACGGGTGCTCGACCGCGGTCGTGAGGTGTGCGCGATCGCGACGGCGGAGCTGGGCGGACGGCCGGCGGACCAGGTGAAGCTGGCGCTGCGCGCGCGGGGCATCAACACCAGCTCACCGGCCCGTGACGACGCGGTGATCGACATGGCCGAAAAGGGCGCGAGCTCGGCGCTCCGGATCTCGCCTCACTACTACAACACGGCGGACGAGATCGACGCGGCGATCGCCATGCTGGTCGAGGTGATGCAGTCGGTTCCGCCTACGACCCGCGGGTGAGCACGGGCTCGAGGACCTTCCACACCGTCTCCGCCATCAGGCGCTGGCCATCCGCGGTCGGGTGGATCATGTCGGCCTGGTTCAGCGAAGGGCGGCCGGCCACGCCGTCGAGGAGGAACGGCACCAACGGAAGCTCGTTCTCTTTCGCGAGCTCCGGGAACACCTTCTCGAACTGCCGGGAGTAGGTGAAGCCGAGGTTGGGCGGCGCGCGCATCCCGACCAGGACCACGACCGGCTTGGGAGCCTTCGCCTCGGCTTCGTCGATCATCGCCTGGATGTTGGACCGCATCGAGTCCACCTCGAGCCCACGGAGTCCGTCATTGGCGCCGGTCTCGATCACCAGCACCGCGGCCGGCTGCTGCAGCAGCCAGTCGATCCGCCGCCGGGCCCCCGCCGACGTCTCTCCGCTCACCCCCGCGTTCACCGCCTCATAGCGCAGTCCCGCGGCGTCCAGCTTCCGTTGGATCAGGGCGGGATACGCCTGGTCCGGATCCAGGCCGAGCCCGGCAGTCAGGCTGGTGCCGAGAAAGACGATCCGGCCGCGCTCACCTGTCGCGGGCGCCGGCGGCGCCCGATCCGCGCCCGGCACATCGTCCCCCCCGCATCCGGTGGCGAGCATCGCGAGCGCCACTGCAACCCTCAGCCGCCGCCATCCGTACCTGGATATCATTCACCATGCTCCGCTGCGCATCGCTGACCAAGACCTATCGTTCGGGGGGCCGTGAGCTCACGGTTCTGAACGATATCACGTTCGCCGTAGAGCCGGGCGGCTTCGCGGCCATCGTCGGCCCGTCCGGCAGCGGCAAGACCACGCTGCTCGGCCTGCTCGCCGGACTCGACCGTCCCACCGCCGGCACCGTGCATCTCGACGGGCAGGAACTGGGCGCGCTCGACGAGGACGCGCGGGCCCGGATGCGGGGCCAGAAAATCGGCTTCGTGTTCCAGTCGTTCCAGCTCATCCCTACGCTGACCGCACGGGAAAACGTTCAGGTGCCCCTCGAGCTTCGGGGCGAGGATGCCGACGCCCGCGCGCTCGACCTGCTGGGCCGAGTCGGGCTCGCCGACCGGGCGCACCACTACCCCGCCCAGCTGTCCGGGGGCGAGCAGCAGCGCGTGGCGCTGGCGCGGGCGTTCAGCACCCGGCCCAAGGTCCTCTTCGCCGACGAGCCGACCGGGAATCTCGACGCCCGCACCGGCGCCGGCATCATCGATCTCATGGTGGAGCTGAACCGGGATCTCGGCACCACGCTGGTGCTCGTCACTCACGATCTCGATCTCGCCGCCCGCGCCCGCCGCACGATTCGGCTGGCGGATGGGCGTATCGTCGCCGACGGCGCCGCGTGACCTCGCTCGGCTTCGTCGTCCGGATGGCGGCCCGCGAGGTCCGCGCATCGCCCCGGCGTCTGCTGCTCCTCACGACATCCGTCGCCGTCGGTGTCGCGGCCCTGGTGGCGATCAACTCGTTCACCGCGAACCTGCGCGATTCGGTGCGGCGCCAGGCGCAGGAGCTGCTCGGCGCCGACCTCTCGCTGGAGGCGCGGCAGCCGCTCCCCGCCAGCGCGAAAGCCGTGATCGACACCCTGGTGTCGCGCGGAGCCGAAGCGGCCCGCGTCATCAACTTCTCGGCGATGGCGTACGTGCCGCGCACCGACGGCACCAGGCTGGTGCAGGTGGCGGCGATCGAGGGCGGGTATCCGTTCTACGGCCGAATCCGTACCGATCCCGAGGCCGCCTGGTCGGACCTTCCTGGCGGCCGCCACGTGGTCGTGGATCCCTCCCTGCTGACCGCGCTTCGGGCCCGCGTCGGCGACACGCTGGCCCTGGGCGAGGCGAGGTTCGTCATCAGCGGCACCGTGGCGAGCGCGCCGGGCAACGTCGGCCTGCGCGCCGCGTTCGGGCCCAGGATTTTCATCCCCTCTCGTTACCTCGATGACACCCGCCTGCTCGGCTTCGGCGCCCGCGCCGAGTACGAGGCATACCTGCGTCTCCCCGCCGGCATCTCCGCCGAGTCCGTCGCCGAGGCACACCGAGCAACGCTGCGCGGCGAGCGGGTCAGGATCCGGACGGTGGCCGACGACCGCGAGCGGCTCAACGAGACGCTGTCGCGCCTGACCGGCTACCTCGGTCTCGTGGCTCTCATCGCCCTGCTGCTCGGCGGCATCGGTGTCGCGAGCGCGGTGGTGGTCTTCATCCGCCAGCGGATGGACACCATCGCCGTACTCCGCTGCCTCGGCGCCACCGGCCGGCGGGTGCTCGCGGTCTACGGCCTGGAGGCGGCCGGCATGGCGCTCGCCGGCAGCCTCGTCGGCGCGCTAGTCGGCGTCGGATTCCAACAGGCGCTGCCCGGCCTGCTCGCGGATCTGCTGCCGGTGGACGTGGAGACGGGCGTGTCGTGGTCGGCGATCGGGATCGGTGTCGGGATGGGACTCTGGGTGTCGGTGGTCTTCGCGCTCTTCCCGCTCCTCTCGGTGCGGCGGGTGCCGCCGCTCGCGGCGCTGCGGCGCGACTTCGAGCCCGAGTCGCGGCCGCGCGATCCATGGCGCTGGGGTGTCGTCGTGGCGCTCGCCGCCAGCACCGTCGGACTCGCCGGCATTCAGGTGGGGAGCGGGCGCCAGGGCGCGATCTTCGCGGGTGGCGTGGCCGTCGCGTTGCTGGTCCTCTGGGCCGCCTCGTGGGCCCTGGTGCGCGCGGCTCGGCACTGGCTTCCCGAGGGGCTGCCTTATCTCTGGCGGCAGGGGCTCTCGAACCTCCACCGCCCGTCCAATCAGACGGTGACGGTCGTCCTGGCGATCGGCTTCGGCGCCTTCCTGCTCGGCACGCTCGTGCTGGTGCAGCTCAACCTGCTGCAGCAGCTCCGGCTGAGCGGCGGTCCCGCGCGCCCGAACCTCGTGCTGTTCGACATCCAGCCCGATCAGCTCTCCGCCGTACGGCGCGAGTTGCGCGAGGCCGGCCTGACCGGCGCCGCGCCGGTGCCGATCGTGCCGATGCGGATCGCGTCGGTGAAGGGACGGGCCGTGCGGGGCATCCTGACGGATACCAGCGCGGCGGGGGTCTCCGGCGCCTGGGCCTTCCGCCGGGAGTATCGCTCGACCTTCCGGGACTCCCTCGTCGGATCTGAGCGCCTGGCGGCGGGCACGTGGTGGAAGCCGCGCGATGGCGCCAAGGGGACGAACGGGGGCGCGGCGCCGGGGATTTCGATCGAGACTGGTCTCGCCGAAGAGCTGGGCGTCGGCGTGGGCGACGAGATCGTGTGGGACGTGCAGGGAATCTCGATGGCGACGCGGATCACCAGCCTGCGCGAGGTGGACTGGGCCCGCTTTGAGCCGAACTTCTTCGTGGTGTTCGAGCCGGGGTCGCTGGACGGTGCGCCGCACACCTTTGTGACGCTGACCCGGATCGCTGAGCCGGGCGCGCGCGGCGCGTTCCAGCGGCGCCTCGCGGAGCAGCTGCCCAACGTCACCACGCTCGACCTCTCGGTCGTCCAGGAGGCGCTCGAGCGGCTGGTGGATCGGGTGGTCCTGGCCATCCGCTTCATGGCGGCGTTCACCCTCGCCACCGGCACACTGGTGCTGATCGGGGCGCTGGCGACGAGCCGGTTCCAGCGGATCCGCGAAGGCGCCCTCCTCCGCACCCTCGGCGCCACCCGGTCGCAGCTCTTCCGCATCGTGCTCGCGGAATACTTCGCGCTCGGCGCGATGGCCGCCACGGTCGCCGCCGGGCTCTCGGCCGCCGCCGCGTGGGCGCTCGCCAAGTGGGTGTTCGAAGGGCGGTTCTCGCCTCAGCCGCTGTCGCTGGCCGGGTTAGTGCTGGGGGTTGTGGCGCTGACGGTGACGGTCGGGCTGCTCAACAGCCGCGAGGTGATCCGGCGGACGCCGTTGGAGGTGCTGCGGGGGGAGTAGCTATTGCTCCATGTACACCTCGGATCGTGACCCCCTACGGTCCACATTCCGGCCGCCGCCTGCCGTGACGAAGCGCACCCCGGCTACTATTCCTCCATGCTCCCCATCGACCTCACGGGCAAGCGGGCCCTCGTCGCCGGCGTGTCGGACGACGCCGGATTCGGATTCGCAATCGCCAAGTCCCTCGCCGAGGCCGGCGCCACCATCTGCCTCGGCAGCTGGCCGCCCGCGCTGGGCATCTTCACCAAGCTGCTCGAGCGGGGAAAGATCGAGGACTCGCTCCACCTCTCCGGCGGCCGCAAGCTGGAGTTCGAGCGGATCTATCCGCTGGACGCCGCCTGGGACAACCTGGACGACGTGCCCCAGGACGTCCGCGAGAACAAGCGCTACAAGGAGCAGGGCGACTTCACCATCGCGGGGCTTACGGCCAGGATCCGGGAAGACTTCGGCGAGGGCGGGCTCGACATCGTGGTGCATAGCCTGGCGAACGGCCCGGAGGTCAAGTCGCCGCTGGTGGACACGTCTCGCGCCGGCTATCTGGCGGCGGTGAGCGTGAGCGCGTACAGCAACATCTCGCTGGTGCGCAACCTCGCGCCGCTCATGCGACCCGGCGGGGCGTTCCTCTCACTCACCTATCTCGCTGGCGAGCGCGTCATTCCAGGCTACGGCGGGGGCATGTCATCCGCCAAGGCAGCCCTGGAGGCCGACACCCGCACGCTGGCCTACGAGGCCGGGCGCCGGTGGGGCGTCCGGATCAACGCGATCTCCGCCGGACCGTGGGCATCCCGCGCCGCGACGGCCATCGGCTTCATCCACACGATGATCGAGTACACCAGCGCCAACGCGCCTCTGCCCCGGCCGATCCAGGCCACGGACGTGGGCAACACGGCGGCGTTCCTCTGCAGTCCGCTCGCCGCGGCGATCACGGGGAGCGTGGTGTATGTGGACAACGGGTATCATGCGATGGGGATGGCGGTACCGCAGACGGGGGGATGAGCTTCGACAGTGAGAAGCAATGTCATCCTGAGCGAAGCGAAGGAGGACATAGGCCGCTCAGGACAGCATTTTTCGATGCTCCCCTGATATCCGCCGTGTCTTCGCCCGGTCCAGCAACTCTCCCAGCGTGCTCAGCTCGAACGGTTTCTCCAGCACCGGCCGCGACGTGCGGTTGAGGAACTCCCGCACCGGCTGCGACGCCACGTCGCCGGTAGCGATGACCAGCCGATCGAACAGATCGGGCCGGTGCTCCGCCAGCCAGTCGTGGACTTCGAACCCCGACATTGTGGGCATGCGCAGGTCGGTGATCACCAGATCGTAGCCGTCCGGCGGCGACGCGTGAAGCAGGCCGACCGCCGCTTCGCCGTCCTCCGCCTCATCCACCTCCCAGCCGTTCCGACTCATGTAGCGCTTGAGCGCCAGGCGGATCGAGCGCTCGTCATCCACCACCAGTACCCGCGGCCGTCCCTCGGCCTCGGGCTCGACGCCGGGCTTCGGGGGCTCTGCCGGTGGAGGCTCGGCGGGTGCGATGGTAGCAGGCGGAACCTGGACCACGAAGCGCGCACCCGATCCGTGACCCCCCTCTTCGGCCTTGAGCGTCCCGCCCAACCGCTGCACGATCCCGAGTGATACGGCCAGGCCGAGCCCGGTGCCCTGCCCTTCGGGCTTGGTGGTGAAGAAGGGCTCGAAGATCCTCGGGAGCACGTCCGCGGGGATTCCGGGCCCGCTGTCCTCCACCGTGAATTGCCAGCCCTCGCCGAGGCGGGTGCCCTCCACCCATACCCGGCCTTTGTCGCCCGCGGCATGGATGGCGTTGATGATGAGGTTGGCGAGCACCTGTTCGATGCCGGAGGAGTCCGTCAGCATATCCGGCATGTCGGGCGCGACCCGCGACTCGAGCTGCGTCTGCCGCTCGCGCAGCAGCGCCTCCGCGGCGGCGCGGGCGCTGGCCAGGACCATGTGTGCCTGCGCCGGCTCCGGCCGCCGGCCCTGGTGCCGCGCGAACGACAGCAGGTCGCGCACGATCGTCCGGCAGCGGCGCGCCTGGTCGGCGATGGTGTCGAGCGCCTCGCGCTCGTGCGCCGGGACGCTGCCCGTCGGCCCGCAGGTCCTCGGCGAGGTGCAGCACCGCGGACAGGGGATTGTTCAGCTCGTGCGCCACACCCGAGGCGACCCGTCCGATCGCCGAGAGACGCTCGTGATGGAGCGCCTGCGACTGGGCCCGCTGGAGCTGCTCGTACGCGTGCCGGAGGTCGGCCTCGTCGCTGCGGACCCGCACCGCCATGCGGTCGAACGCGTGCGCCAGCGCGGCCACTTCGTCGCCCCGGGAGAATCCGACCGGTGCGACGTCCAGGTCGCCGCGGGCCATCTGGCTCGCCGCGGCGCGCAGGCGGTCGATCGGCAGCACGATGCTTCGGGCCAGACCCGCGGCGAGCACGAGGCCGATGACCAGCGAGACCAGCGCGACCGCGGCGGAGGTCCGTCCCTCCGCCGCCAGGTCGGCCGAGTAGTCCGTGAGCGGGGAGACGGCGACGAAGACCGCGCCGTCGCCGTCGGGGAGGATTCCGGGCCGGTGCTGAAAGGCGACGACCTTGTGCTGGCCGTCGCGGCTGGCGAACCACCCCTGCTCTTGCTGCTGGATGGCGCCGAAGTCGGTGCGGCCGTCGCCGTACAGCACCGTACCGGCGCCATGACCCGCCACGATGAAGTTGTTGGAGCGCCGCACGACGAAGCCGTAGGTATGGGGTCCCAGCGGCCGGAGCGCCGCCTCGAGCCCGGCATCACTGGACGACTCCCGGATCGCGTCCGTCAGCGCGTGCGCCCGAAGCTGCTCCCGGTGGCGCTGGGTCTGGCTGAGTGAGTGCAGAACGATCGGCACCGAGACGCCCATCGTGAGCGCAACCGCGATGGAGAAGATCTTCCCGTAGATGGACTCGACGACGCGGTCCGCCTGCTGGTGGGCCTGGTGCCTGGCGGGGAGGGCGATGTCCTGGATGGCCCGTTCCGCCATGAGGTAGGCGGCTACCGCGAACAGCCCGCCCAGCGCGGGGCCCTGGATCATGATCTTCGCCACTTCGAGCGGCGGGAGGGAGGCGAAGTAATCCACCTGGAGCGCGCCGATGGCGTAGCCCACCGTACTCGTGCCGACCACCATCCAGAAGGTGAAGAGCGGGAACCGGGCGAGCCGGCGGCCGGTCTCCTCGCCACCCGCGGGCAGCTGCCGGATGATTCGCCGGAGCCGGAGCCACGGGATCAGCACCGCCCCGGTCCAGCCGACGGCCGGGACCTCCCACGCATAGCAGAACAGAATCCAGTCGAGCTGCTTGTCGTTGACCAGCCACCAGAGGCGGGAGAACTGGATGCCCACGACCCACCAGCAGAGCATCGAGGCCAGCCAGAGCTGGAGAGCGAGCCGATCGGCCACGCGGCCGGAGAACGGCAGCGACTCATCGGGCCGCGCGGCGGTCCGCGGCGAGGCGGGGGTCATCAAGGTCGGATGTGGACTCGGAGCTTGGGGCGGGGGACCGTATAATACCTCCTTCCCCACCCATCCCGGTAGACGAGGGCGCATGGCCGACGAGCTGTTGTCCCGCGAGGATGGTCCGGTCCACCGGTTGACCCTGAACCGACCCGCCCGGCGGAACGCCCTGACCCCCGACCTGGCCGCCGCGATCGCGCAGGAGCTGGACCTGATCGAGGAGCGTGGCGCCGCCCAGGTCGTAGTCCTCGGTGGCGCCGGCGGCCATTTCTGCGCCGGGCTCGATCTCCACTGGCTCCGCTCACTCGGCGCGGCGCCCTCCACCGCCGAGCTTCAGCGCGGCCTCAGCCACTTTCAGTCGGCCGTGCTGGCCATCGTCCGCTGCCCCGTCCCGGTCATCGCCGAGCTCCGGGGCACGGCCGCCGGCTTCGGGCTGGACCTCGCGCTCGCCTGCGACATGCGCATGGCGGCATCGGGCGCGACCTTCACCTCCGCGTTCGCCCGGATGGGCCTGGTGCCTGACGGCGGCTCCACCTTCACCATTCCCCGGATCCTCGGCCTGGGGCACGCGATCCGGTTTCTGGTGGCGGGAGAAACCCTGACCGCCGAGCGGGCCTGCGCGCTCGGTCTGGTGGACGAGGTCAGGGATGAGGCCGAGCTCGATGCCGCGGTCGCCGCGCTGTCCAAAGGCATCACCGCCGCGGCCCCGGCGAGCGTTCGGACGATCAAGCGGTTGATCCGCGCTCCCGAGGTGGGCGCGCTGGAGCAGGCCCTGGCCTCCGAGGGTGCGTCCCAGATTCAGGCGCTCCAAAGTCCCGAGTTCCAGCGCCGGCTCGAGGCGTTTCTCTCCCGATGACCACCCCGGCCATCTTCCCCCGCGACCTGCTGGCGGGCAAAGTCGCGCTGATCACCGGCGGCGGGACCGGAATCGGGCTCGGCATCGCGGGATGCCTGGCGGCGGCGGGAGCCACGGTCGCCATCGCGAGCCGGAAGCCGGAGCATCTTTCCGCCGCGGCCGACTCGCTGCGGGCAGGCGGGGCGCGCGTGACCACGGTCGAAACCAACGTGCGGGAGCCCGAGGCCGTCGCGCGCATGGTCGAGCAGGTGGCCAAGGAGCATGGGCGGATCGATCTGCTGGTGAACAACGCCGCGGGCAACTTCTACGCACCGTCCGCCACCCTGTCGCCCAACGCCTGGCGCGCCGTGGTGGAAACCGACCTGTACGGCACCTTCTACTGCTCGCAGGCCGTGCACCCGGTGATGAAGGCCCAGGGCGGCGGCCGGATCGTCTCCATTTCCATGACGCTGCACTACCGGGGCTGGCCCCTCATGGCGCACGCGACGGCGGCCAAAGCCGGGGTCGACGCGCTCACCCGCACGCTGGCGCTGGAGTGGGCGGGCGACCGGATCACGGTGAATGCCATCGCCCCGGGGCCGATTCCGACCGAGGGCGTCAAGAAGGCGTTCACCCCGCCCGGCGGCGCGCCCAACGTCCCCGCCATGGACGACTACGCCGCCCGGACGATACCGTTGGGACGCTGGGGCACGCCGGAGGACGTCGGCCATCTCGTCACCTTCCTCGCGAGCCCCGCGGGCGACTGGATCACCGGCTCGATCTTCGTGGTGGACGGCGGCTCGTGGCTCGCAGGCGACCGGGGCTGAGGAGACAACCATGTTTCTGGGTCATTACGGCGTAGCGCTCGCGCTGAAGCGCGCGCAGCCGAAGCTGTCGCTCGGCACGCTGTTCGTCGCGGTGCAGCTCGCGGACCTGCTCTGGGGCGCGTTCCTGCTCATCGGCTGGGAGCAGGTACTAATCGATCCTGGATACACGGCGGTGACTCCGCTCCAGTTCGTGCACTATCCGATCTCCCACGGCCTCTTCGGCCTCGCGCTCTGGTCGCTGGCGGGCGCGGCGGTCTACTACTCCTGGCCGACTCGCGATACCAGCCGACACTGGCAGGCGGCGGCGCTGGTCGGCTTCGCGATCCTCTCCCACTTCCCGCTGGACGCCATCGTCCATGTGCCGGACCTGCCGCTCTGGGGCGACGACTCGTCGAGGATCGGCTTCGGTCTCTGGAACCGTCCCGTCGCGACGCTCGTGCTCGAGCTGGCCACGCTGGCCGCGGGGGCGGCGGTGTATGTCGCGTTTCGCTCCCGGCGGCACCCGGCCCGGCCCGGACCGCTGGCCGGGTTGCTGGCCATCCTGATCGCGATCTATCTGGGCAGCGTCTTCGGCCCACCACCGCCCAGCGTCACGGCGATCGCCGTGGTGGATCTCATCGGCCTGCTGCTGCTCGCGGGCTTCGCCGCCTGGGCCGACCGCCCGGCACGCTGAGCATGGAACGCAGGTTCTTCGGGCTGGGCGCGTTGTCGGCGCTGATCGCGGTCGGAGCCGGCGCCTTCGGCGCCCACGGTCTCCGCACCCGGCTGGCGCCCGATCTGCTCGCCGTCTTCGAGACGGCGGCGCGCTATCAGATGTACCACGCGCTCGGCCTCTTCGTGGCCGCGTGGGCGCTGACTCGGTGGCCCGGCCCGTGGGCCGCGCGCGCGGGCTGGCTCTTCGTGGCGGGGACGCTGCTGTTCTCGGGGAGCCTCTACCTGCTCGCGCTCACGGGCGAGCGCTGGCTCGGCGCGATCACGCCGCTCGGCGGGGGGGCGTTTCTGGCGGGGTGGGCGTGCCTGGCGGTGGTGGGCAGCGGGTCGAAGTAAGCGACTGTCCGTCCTGTCATCCCGAGCGATCGCGAGGGATCTTGCCCGCCGGAGTTCGAACCACGACCGGGCAAGATCCCTCGCTTCGCTCGGGATGACAGCGGCCCCAATGTCACCAAATCCCTACAAATAAGTAACTTCCGGTTCAATTCCCCCGCCGCCCTTGCGCCCGGGTACCACCCCTCTACATTTCGCGGCTTGTTGATTAGCCGTACAATTATATCTGAGGGATATTTTGGCCCCCAAACCGCCTCCCAGCGTACCCGACACCCCCGAAGACCGACGCCGATGGTCCAGACGCCCGGAATCACGGCCCGCCGAGATCCTGGCGGCCGGATTCCATGTCTTCTCCGAGGGCGGCTACGAGCGCACCACGATCGCGGACGTCGCCAAGCGCGCCGGAGTGAGCCCCGCGCTGGTGGTGCACTACTACAAGACCAAGGCCGACCTCTTCGAGGCGGTGCTCTACGACCGGTTCGGCCGGTTCATGGCGGCGGAGGAGGCGTTGCTGGCCTCGCACCGCGGCACGTACCGCGACCTGCTCCATCAGTTGATCCGCCGCCTCTGGGACTACGTGTGGGAGCCCGGCAGCATCGAGCTGACGCTCGCCGTCAAAGCGGCCCGCAACGAGTTCCCCGAGGGCACTCGCACGGTCAGCCAGCTGGGCGGCCGCTGGCGCGGCCTCATCGAAGGCGTCCTCGAGGCCGGCCGCAAGCAGGGTGAATTTCGCATTTCCGGGCCGCACACCGCCCGGGTCATCGGCGCCATGGTCATGGGCATAGCCGAATCGAGTCGCTGCTTCGGCCGGGTGGAGCACCAGCCCTCCACGCCGGAGGAGCTGTGGACCGCGCTCATCGACTTCCTCGACCATGGCGTGCTCGCCGCGCAAGGAGAAACCCAGTGATCCCGCAGAGACTTTCCGCCGTGCTCCTGGCGGTCGCCGTGGCCGCCTGCAACAACAGCAACGCGTCGCCGCCGGCGCCGCCGCCGGCCGAAGTGGGCGTGATGGCGGTCGAAGGCCGCACGCTGCCACTCAGCTACGAGTTCGTGGGCGAGGTCCAGCCGATCAAGCGGGTCGAGGTCCGGGCCCGAATCGACGGCGTGATCGAGTCGCGCCCCTTCACCGAGGGCTCGCTGGTCAAGGCCGGCCAGGTCCTCTATCGCCTCGAGCGCATCCGCTACGACGCCGCCTACAACAGCGCGGCGGCGCGGCTGGCCAACGCCAAGCGCACCTTCGCCCGGCTGGAGCCGTTGCGGCGCAGAACGCCGTGGCCCAGCAGGACGTGGACAACGCGCAGACCGAGGTGGAGTCCGCGCAGGGCGCCTACGACGAAGCCCGCAAGGACCGCGAGGACGCGGTGGTGCGGGCCGAGATCAACGGCCGCGTCGGCCGCACCCAGCTGGAGGTGGGCGCGCGGGTCACGGGGCCGGCGGATCTGCTCACCACGGTCGAACAGATCGATCCGGTCTACGTCACCTTCCAGCCCTCGGGCCAGGATCAGGCTCGCTGGCGCCAGAACCCCGAGAGCCGGGCGCTGGCCCTGCCGGGGAGCAAGCTGGTCGTCCGCGTCGTGCTGCCGGACGGCAGCGAGCTGGATCGCACCGGCAAGCTGGATTACGTGAGCCCCTCGGTGGATCCCGCGACCGGCACCCAGGAGTTCCGTGCCTCGTTCACCAACGCGGACCAGATGCTCGTGCCCGGCCAGTACGTCCGGGTCCGCCTGGTCGGGTTCGAGCGCGACAGCGCGCTCGCGGTGCCGCGCCGGGCGGTCCAGCAGTCGCTCGACCGGCAGTTCGTCCTCGTCGTGGGCAAGGGCGATACGGTGACGGCCCGGGACATCGATACCGGCACCTGGAGCGGCGACTGGTGGATCATCGAGCGCGGCCTGCAGGCGGGTGACCGCGTGGTCGTCGAAGGCGTGCAGAAGGCGCAGCCGGGCCAGGTCGTGCGCCCGGTGGCGCTTCCAGACAGCGCGGTGGCCGACACCACCGCCGGAGGAGGCTCGCAGTGAGCAGCTCGACCCAGGAACCGAACGGCAGGCAGCTCTACTTCTTCGTCCGGCGGCCGGTGCTGGCCGCCGTCATCTCCATCGTCATCGTGCTGCTCGGCACGTTCGCGCTGCTGGGACTCCCGGTGGCGCGCTACCCGCAGATCACGCCGCCCTCGGTGCAGGTGACCGCCACCTATCCCGGCGCCACCGCCGAAGACGTGGCGCAGGCGGTGGCCGCGCCGATCGAGCAGCAGCTCTCGGGGCTCGACGGCCTGCTCTACTACCGGTCGTCCAACTCCAGCAACGGCGTGATGAACCTGCAGGTGTTCTTCGACATCGGCCGCGATCAGGACATCGCCGCGGTGGACGTGCAGAACGCCATCAAGGTGGCCGAGCCGCAGCTGCCGGAGGAAGTGCGCCGCCAGGGCGTGGTGATCCGGAAGGCGCAGACCGACATCCTGCTGGTGGCCGCGGTCACCAGCCAGGACCCCCGCTATGACGCGACTTATCTCGCCAACTACGCGAAGCTCTACGTGGTGGACGAGCTCAAGCGGCTCAACGGCGTGGGCGACGCCACGGTCTTCGGCGGCCTCGACTTCGCCATGACCATCCGGCTCGATCCCGACCGGATGGCCCAGCTCGGCATCACGGTCGGCGACGTGCGCGACGCGGTGCAGGAGCAGAACGCCACCAACCCGGCCGGGACCCTCGGACGGGAGCCGGCGCCCAAGGGCACCCAGCTGACCCTGCCGGTCACGACCCTCGGCCGGCTCAAGACGACGGAGGAGTTCTCCAACGTGATCGTGCGCGCCCGGGACGACGGCTCGTTCGTCCGGGTCGGCGACATCGGTACTGTGGAGCTCACCTCCCAGAACCTGGACCTCGTGGGCCGGATGAACGGCCAGCCCACGGCGAACGTCCTGATCTATCTCCGCCCCGGCGCGAACCAGCTCCAGGTGAAGAAGGCGTTCGTCGCCCGCATGGACGAGCTGGCCAAGGCCTTCCCGTCGGGCGTGACCTGGACCATCCCGTTCGACACCACGCCGTTCGTGAACGCCTCCATCAAGGAGGTGGTGATCACGCTGCTCGAGGCGATGGCGCTGGTGACGCTGGTGGTCTTCCTCTTCCTCCAGAGCTGGCGGGCGACGGTGATTCCGATCCTCGCCGTGCCGGTCAGCGTGATCGGCACCTTCCTCGGGCTCTCGGCGCTCGGCTACTCGGTCAATCTGCTCACGCTCTTCGCCCTGGTGCTGGCCATCGGCATCGTGGTGGACGACGCCATCGTGGTGATCGAGAACGTCGAGCGCATCATGGACGAGGAGAAGGTTTCGGCCCAGGTCGCCGCCGACAAGGCCATGGGCCAGGTAGGCGGCGCGCTGGTCGCGATCGTGCTGGTGCTCTGCTCGGTGTTCATTCCGGTCGCGTTCCTCGGTGGGATCACCGGCACCATGCTGCGCCAGTTCGCGGTGACGCTGGTGATCGCGGTGGTGCTGTCGGGCATCGTGGCGTTGACGCTCACGCCCGCGCTCTGCGCCATGCTGCTCAAGGGCACGCCGCACGACACCAGCAACCGCTTCTTCCGCAAGTTCAACGAGTGGTTCGACCGCACCACCGGCGGCTACGTGAGCCGGGTCGGCTGCGATGCTGGGCCGCCCGAGGACGTGGCTCGCCGCGTTCGGCGTGATCCTCGCGCTCGCGTTCGTGCTCTACAAGCGGGTGCCGGCCGCGTTCATCCCGACCGAGGACAAGGGCTTCTTCGTCATCGCGATCCAGCTCCCCGACGGCGCGTCGCGGCAGCGGACCGACGCGGTCGTGGAGCGGGTGGAAGGGATGCTGCGCAAGGAGGAGGGCGTCCGGACGTTCGCGGCGCTGGTCGGCTTCAACCTGCTGGCGCAGGCCAACCAGTCCAACGGCGCCACGATGTTCGTGCTGCTCAAGGACTGGGACGAGCGCGACAAGAACAGCACGGTGGACGCGATCCTGGGCCGGATCAACGGCCAGCTCTTCGGGATGAAGGACGCGCTCGCGTTCGGGTTCAACTTCCCCGAGATCCCGGGGCTCGGCACCACGGCCGGCCTGGAGGTCAACCTCCAGGCGAGGCGAGGGCAGGACGTCCCGGCCTTCGCGCGGCAGGTCCAGGCCGCGCTGGCCGACATGAACAAGCTGCCGGAGACGCCGGGCGCGGCCACGACCTTCCGGGCCAACGTGCCGCAGGTGTTCGTGCACGTGGACCGGGAGGCCGCCAAGGCGCGCGGCGTGGAGCTGGATGACCTCTTCGCCACGCTCCAGGCGATGCTCTCGTCACTCTACATCAACGACTTCAACATCTACGGCCGGACCTACCGGGTGCAGGCCGAGGCGCAGGCGCGCTTCCGGCAGACGCCCGAGGACATCGGGCGGCTCTACGTGCGGTCCGACAGCAGCGAGATGATCCCGCTCTCGGCGCTGACGCGGGCCGAGTTCCGGGGCGCGCCGAGCGTGCTGAGCCGCTTCAACGGCTTCCCGTCGGCGATGGTGACGTCCACCGCGCCGCCGGGCGTCAGCTCGGGCCAGCAGCTCGACGCGGTCGAACGGCTGCTCACCAGCAAGTACGCCGACCAGGGCCTCGGCTTCGCCTACAGCGGCCAGTCCTATCAGGAGCGGGCATCGACCGGCCAGGCGGGCGTGGTGTTCGCGCTCGGCCTGGTGCTGGTGTTCCTGGTGCTGGCGGCACAGTACGAGAGCTGGTCCATCCCCTTCGCCGTCCTTCTTGGCATTCCGTTCGGCGTGATGGGGGCGTTCCTCGGCGTCTGGCTCCGGGGGATCCCGAGCGACATCTACTTCCAGGTCGGTCTCATCACCGTGGTCGGTCTGGCGGCGAAGAACGCGATCCTGATCGTGGAGTTCGCCACGGAGCTGCGGGCCCGAGGACGCAGCGTACGCGAAGCGGCGATGGAGGCGGCCCGCGAGCGCTTCCGGCCGATTCTCATGACCTCGTTCGCGTTCATCTTCGGCGTGGCGCCGCTGATGGTCGCGTCGCGGCGCCGGCGCGGCCAGCCGCCACTCGCTGGGCACCGGCGTGTTTGCCGGCATGCTCACCGCGACGACGGTCGGGGTCTTCTTCATCCCGCTGTTCTTCTACGTCATCCGGGGCGTCACCGAGCGGTGGCGCGAGCGTGCCACCGCCAGGGCGCCGCAGCCGGTCGAGGAGGGAGCATGAGCGGGCGCACGTGGCTCCCGGCGCTCCTCGTTCTGGGGAACGCCTGCGCGGTCGGTCCGTCGTATCGAGAGCCGGAGATAGCGCCAGCCGGCGCCACGGTCGGCCTTGCGATGCGGCCGGACTCGATCCGGTCGTTCTACGACTCCCTGGCGGCCGCCGACTCCGCAACGGCGGCCACGCCGACGAAGCTCCAGGTCGATTCGGCGGATCTCGCCTGGCTCACCGTGCTCAAGGACACCACGCTCGTGAGCCTGGTGAACGCGGCGGTACGGGAGAATCGCGACGTGCAGACCGCGGTCGCGAGAATCCGTGAGTTCCGGGCGGAGGTCGGCGTCGCACGGTCGGAGCTGTTCCCCGAGCTGAGGGCCAACGCGCTCGGCCAGCACCAACCAGGTCGCGCTCGGCGCCTTCGAGCCGGTGTCGTTCGACGCGCTCCGCGTCACCGCCGACCTCGCATGGGAGCTGGACTTCTGGGGACGGATCCGGCGCGGCGTGCAGGCCTCACGCGCGGACCTGGAGGGCGAGGAGGCGGCGTACCGGTCGACGGTGCTGACGCTGGTGAGCGACGTCTCCAACGCCTACCTGAGCCTGCTGGAGCTGGGCCAGGAGGAGGCGATCGCGGAGCGCACCCTCGCCTCCCGGCGGGCCACGCTGGCGCTGGCCCGCCAACGGTTCGAGAGCGGCGTCATCTCCGAGCTGGATGTGCACCAGTTCGAGAGCGAAGTCGCCGTGCCGGCGGCGGCGCTGGCGCAGGCGCGCCGGTTGCGCTCGCAGCGGGAGCACGAGCTGGCGGCGCTGGTCGGCCGCATGCCGTTCCAGATCCCGGCCGGGGGCGGGCTGGCGGAGTCGGTGGAGGCCGTCGAGGTACCCGACTCGCTGCCGGCCACGTTGCTGGCCCGGCGGCCGGACGTGCGCGAGGCGGAGCGCGCCTTCGCGGCGTCGGTCGCGCGGGTGGGAGTCGCGCAGGCCTCCCGGCTGCCGACCATCAGCATCACCGGCAATTACGGCAGCCAGTCGGGAACCGCCGATGACTTGTTCACCAGCAACACCGAGGTCTATCAGCTCCAGGCCGGGATCTCGATCCCGCTGTTCACCGGCGGACGCCTCGCCAACGAGGCGCGCGCGGCGGGCGCCCGAGCGGAGCAGGCCCGCCTCCAGTTCGAGGAGACGGTGCTCCAGGCCTTCCGCGAGTCGAGCGACGCGCTGGTGGCGGTCCGTACCGCTCGCGACCAGCGCACCGCGCAGCAGAGCCAGGTGGTGGCGCTCCGGAAAGCCGCGCAGCTCGCGGATATCCGCTATCGCGGCGGGGTGGCGAGCTATCTCGAGGTGCTCGATGCCCAGCGGCAGCTCTTCTCGGCCGAGCTGGGGTTGAGCCAGACGCAGCTGCTGGAGCTCAGCTCGGTGGTGGGGTTGTATCGGGCGCTGGGAGGGAGCTGGGCGGCTAAGGAATGATGGTAACCGCGTACGCGGTGTCACCCTGAGCAAAGCGAAGGGGACCATGCTGGCATGGTTCCCTTCACTTCGTTAAGGGTGACACCGTTACCGCGACACTCGCTCCACCACCCGATAAAAAAACTCGACTCCGAACCCCAGATTCTCGACCGTCACCCGCTCGTCATTGCCGTGGACCGTGCGCGCGTCCTCCTCGCTGAGCCGGAACGGGCTCAGGCCGTAGGCCCCGATGCCGATCGCGCGATAGTAGTAGCTGTCCGTGTACCCGGCGAGCATCGGCGTGGTGATGAGCGCGCCCGGCTCCATCGCCTGCACGGCGCCGCGAATCGCGTCCATCAGCTCCCCGTCGAGCGGCGACGTCGTCGCCTCGCGCTCCGGCCGCAAGGGCGTGATCTCGACCAGCGAGTCCGCGATCACCCGGCGCAGCTCCGCCACGAAGTCCGCCGGCCGCTCGCCCGGCAGCAGCCGCACGTCCAGCTCGGCGCTCGCTTCCGGCGGAATGACGTTGGTCTTGTCCGATCCCCGCAGCACCGTGATGCTGATCGTGTTCCGGAGAATGGCGTTGTAGTAGGGGTTGGCGGTGAGCCAGCGGAGGGCCGCCGCGTTCCGGACGGCGGCCGCCGGATTGGCCAGCCAGCGGCGCCGCAGCGGGTCGTGCTCCCGCGTCGCCAGGTCCTTGAAGTACCGCTCGGCCGGCGGCGTGAGCCGGATCGGCGTCTGATACGCCGCGATACGGCCGAGCGCGCGGCCGATGCGCTCGGAGGCGTTGTCGGGCCGGGGGACGGACCCGTGTCCCGGTGAGCCCCGCGCCGTGAGCCGGAGCCAGTAGGGGACCTTCTCGGTCACGCCGACGCCGTAGTACTCGGTGCGCCCTTCGGGGCTCAGCCGGTTGTGTCCGCCCTCGTTGAGCAGGAACTCGGCGTCGCGAAGGAGGGCCTTCTTCTCCCGGGTGAACCACTCCGCGCCGGTCGAGCTGGTCTCCTCGTCGGCGTTGGCCACCAGGATCACGTCCCGCGACAGCGGGACGCCGCGGCGCTTGAGCGCGACCATCGTCATCAGCTCGACGATCGCCGTGCCCTTCATGTCGAGCGCGCCGCGGCCCCACACCGCGCCCATCTTCGTCTCGCCCGACCAGGGACTCACCTGCCAGGCGGAATCGGTCGCGGGCACCACGTCGATGTGGCTCAGCAGGACGATCGGCCGCTTGGAGCCGTTGCCGGGCAGCCGGGCGTAGAGGTTCCCCCGCCCCGGCGAGGACTCGAAGATCTGGGATTCGATCCCCTCGCGCGCGAGCACCTGCTGCAGCCACTTCGCGCCCGCGGTCTCATTGCCCGGCGGATTGACGGTGCGGACGCGCAGGTACTCCGCGAGCCGCTCGGCGGCCTCCATGCCGAGGGCGTCGAAGTCGGGTGCGCGCGATTGCTGTGCGACTGCGGTCTGCGACAGGAGGCGTGCACACCACCAATGTCATCCTGAGCGTAGCGAAGGAGCCATGACCCCGCCTCCGCTCCTTCACTCCGACTCCTTCGCCCACAGCGCGAACAGCACCCCGATCGCCAGGAAGATCCACAGGTTCCCCGGCACCCACATCAGGAGCCCGCCCAGCTGCTGATCCTCGAGCGGCGTGAAGCCCCAGGTCCGCGGCGCGACCGCATACCATGGATAAAGCACCTCGTCGGAGAGCGTGATGAGGGCCGCGACGATCTGCATCGGGATGGCGGCCAGGAAGAGGTAGAGCATCCCCATGCCGTGATTGAGCCGGGGCAGCTCCGGCACCTGGCTCATCACCGGCCACCAGAAGATCGTGGCGGCGGCGATGAACATCAGGTGGGTGGCGATGTGGACCTCGTGGTTCCGCATCATCAGCTCGTAGAACGGCGTCAGATGCCACACCGCGATCGTCACGCTGTAGAGCGCCGCCGCCACTACCGGATGCGTCAGGGTCCGGCCCACCACGCGTATCGCGCGGGGGCGAACCAGCGGCTGCAGCAGCCACCCGGGCGTCCCCGCGAGCAGGAGCGGCGGCACCAGGAGGGTGAGCAGCAGGTGCTGCACCATGTGGGCGGAGAAGAGGTAGTAGTCGCTCAGGTCGTGCATCGGACCGTTGAGCGCGAACAGCAGCACCAGGAGCCCGCCGCAGAACGACGCCATGCGCCACGCTTCAGCGGGCGGCCCCAGGGCCTGCCGGCGGCGGAGCGGCCCGATCCCCCAAAAATACAAGGCACCGAGGAGCCCGGTGCCTATGAGAACGCTGGGGTGGAGCGACCATCCCCACTCGTACGGCCCTGTGGGCCGCGCCCGCTCGTCGAGGAGCAGCGCGAGCGGAAGCGGCAGGTGTATCACCCCGATCGCGAGAAGGCCCAGTGGTACGCCATCAGGGCGACCATGGCCAGGATCACCACCGTCGCGATGATCAGGGGGAAGACGAACACCCCGCTGAACAGCTTGCTGTCGTTCTTGAGGTGCATGTAATACATCGCCACCAGCGCGAACTTCACCGCCGAGAGCAGCAGCAACAGCGGGATGAAGAACGGCTGAATGTTGTGGGCGAGCGGGCCGGCGCGCTCCCCGTAGGTGAACTCGTACAGCCCCACCTCGAGCGCGGTGAGGACGAACAGGACCAGCCCGATCTTGGCGTACGTCCCCGGCGTGGGGTGATCGTGGGCGGGTTCCTGGGCGGGGGCGTGCGCAGTCATCGGCCGGTCCTCACCTGATCAGATAGACGACGGGGAAGATGATGATCCACACCACGTCCACGAAGTGCCAGTAGAGCGCCGCCATCTCGAGGTTGAGCGAGCGGTTGGGCGTCAGCTTGCCGCGCAGCGCGAGGTAGAACATCGTGGCCAGCCAGATCACCCCGATGGTCACGTGGGTGCCGTGGAAGCCGGTCAGGGTGAAGAAGCTCGCCCCGAACATGTTGCGCTGAAGCGTGAGCCCCTTGTGCACGAAGTGGGTGAACTCGTACACCTGCATCCCGACGAAGAAGATCCCGCAGACCAGCGTGGCGCCGAGCCACCCGACCAGCATCTTGCGGTTGCCCTTCTGGGCGCCGTACAGCGCCAGCACGATGAACAGCGAGCTGAAGAGCAGCAGGGCCGTGCCGACCGTCACCAGCGGGATCTCGATGATCGGCTCGTACACCTTGCCGGTGGCGGGATCGGTCCACGGCTCGTGCGCGAACGGACCCACCAGGCTCCGTCCCTTGTTCACGAGATAATTCGAGATCAGCGTGGCGAAGAACATGCATTCGGACCCGATGAAGGTCCAAATCGCCAGCTTCCGGCTGTCGAGCCCGGTAGTGGTCTCCAGCGCCTGCGCGTGATCCGACACTCAGTGACCTCCGTGCGACGGCGTGGTGAACTCCGAATAGCCCTTCTCGAACAGCCAGCTGTAGAGCCCGAAGAAGAGGAGCGCCACGGCCACGACGATGCCCCAGGGTCCCCACTTCGGCAGCATCATGATGCCGACGAAGATCGCGGCGACCCCGAACGCGGTCACCAGCGGCCAGTAGGACGGATTGGGCATGTGGATGCCGGCTCCGGTTCCGGCCCGCGGCTCGGGCATCTGGCCGCCCCGCGCGCGCTTCTCCTCCCACAGCGGATCCCGGCCGGACACCTTCGGCAGGGTATCGAAGTTCCATTCCGGCGGCGGCGACGGAATCGCCCACTCCAGCGTAGCGCCGTTCCACGGGTCGGCGGGCGCATTCCGCGGGCGCCGGCTGGTCTGGATCACGTTCCACAGGAACACCAGGAACGCGAGACCCAGGACGAAGGACCCCGCGGTCTGGATCTGGTTCAGCGTCTCGAAGCCCAGCTCCTTGGGATACGTGTAGGTCCGGCGGGGCATGCCGTTCAGACCGACGATGTGCATCGGGAAGAACGTCAGGTTGAACCCGATCAGCATCAGCCAGAAGTGGAGCTTGCCGAGTCCCTCGTCCAGCATCCGCCCGAACATCTTGGGCCACCAGTAGTACGCCCCGCCGACGATGGCGAAGATGCTGCCGCCGAAGAGCACATAGTGGAAGTGCGCCACGATGAAGTAGGTGTCGTTCTGCTGCAGGTCGGCCGGCGGCGAGGAGTGCATGACGCCGGAGAGCCCGCCGATGATGAACATCGCGATGAACCCGACCGCGAAGTACATCGGCGTCTTGAACTGCAGCGAGCCGAACCACATCGTGCCCATCCAGTTGAAGATCTTCACCCCGGTCGGGATGGCGATCAGCATCGTGGTGAGCGAGAAGAAGGTGTCGGCGATCGGGCCCATCCCGGTGGTGAACATGTGGTGGCTCCACACGCCGAACCCGAGGAAGGCGATGAACACGCCGGAGAACACCATCGCCGCGTAGCCGAAGAGCGGCTTGCGGGAGAAGACCGGGAGCACCTCCGACACGATCCCGAACGCCGGCAGGATCAGGATGTAGACCTCCGGATGTCCGAAGATCCAGAAGAAGTGCTGCCACAGGAGCGGGTCGCCGCCGCCGGCCGGGATGAAGAAATGGGTGCCGAAGAAGCGGTCGAACATGAGCAGGATCAGCGCGACCGCGATGACCGGGAACGCCAGCAGCAGGAGGATCTGGGTGATGAAGCTCATCCAGACGAACATCGGCATCCGCATCATCGTCATGCCCGGCGCGCGCATGTTGACGATGGTGACGAAGAAGTTGACCGCCGCCGCCAGCGAGGCCACGCCCAGGATCTGCAGGCCCATGTTCCAGAAGTCGGCGTTCGGCCCGGGCGAGAACTGGCGCGAGGTCAGGTTGGCATAGCCGTACCAGCCGGTATCGGGCGCGGCGCCGAAGAGGAAGCCGGCGTTGAGCATCAGGCCGCCCAGCAGGAAGACCCAGTAGCTGAACGCGTTCAGCCGCGGAAACGCCACGTCCCTCGCGCCGATCATGAGCGGGATCATGTAGTTGAAGAACATCGCGCTCAGCGGCATGATCGCGAGGAAGATCATGGTCGTGCCGTGCATCGTGAACAGCTGGTTGTACGTGTCGGGATCGATGAAGTTGTTGTCCGCCCGGGAGAGCTGGATCCGGATGATCAACGCCTCGAGTCCGCCCAGCAGGAAGAAGAAGAACGCGGTCGCCCCGTAGAGGATTCCGATCCGCTTGTGGTCCACGGTGGTGAGCCAGCTCCACAGGCCGGTCTTCTCGGCGTGGGCGGCCGCGTGAGCGTGATGCTGGTCTATCGCAGTCGTCGCCATGTCCAAATCCGGTTATTTGTGGGCGCGCAGGTAGGCCCGCAACGCCTTCGCTTCCTCTGCCGTCACGCCGAGGTTGGGCATCAGGACGCCCTTCTTCACCGTCTGGGGCTCGCGGATCCAGCGCTCCAGATTCTCGTCGGTGTTCGCCAGCCAGCCGGCGGCGATGTGCGACCGCGCGCCCACGTTGGCCAGGTTGGGGCCGATCAGACCCTTGGGGGCGTTGGCCGCCTGGAGCGAGTGGCAGCCCATGCAGCCCTTGGTCATGAAGAGCTTCTCACCCGCGGCGTATTCCGGGCCCTGCGGCGGCGCCGCGGCGGCGGTGTCCTTCTGCTGGGCGGTTCCCTGCGGGGCGGTCGCGCCGGCGCTCGCGGTCTTGAGCGAGTCACCCGCCGGTGCCGCCGCCGGCTTGGCGGCCGGCTTGGCGCCCAGCGTCTTCATGTGCTCGATCCAGGCGTCGAAGTCGGACATCGAGACCGAGCGGACGTGAAACGCCATGCGGGCGTGCTGGATGCCGCAGTATTCCGCGCACTGGCCGGGGAAGAGGCCGGTGCTGTCCGCCTTCCACCAGAGCCGGGTCTCGCGGCCCGGGAACACGTCCCGCTTGCCGGCGAACCGCGGCGGCCAGAAGCTGTGCACCACGTCGGCGGAGTTGATGATCACCTCCACCGTCTTGCCCTGCGGGATGTACATCTCGTTGGCGGTGGTGATGCCGGCGTCGGGATAGCGGAACTCCCACCACCACTGGTGCCCGATCACCTCGATCTTCATCGAGTTCGGCGGGGTCTGGTTGGTCTCGAAGATCCCCTTCACCGTGGGGACCGCGATCGCGGCGAGGATGAGCGCCGGAATCAGGGTCCAGATGATCTCGATCGTGGTGTTGCCGTGGATCTGGGAGGGCTCGGGATCGTCGGGACGGCCGCGGAAGCGGAAGATCGAGTAGACCAGGGCCCCTTCCACCAGGATGAACACGCCGAGCGCCCAGTAGAAGGTGACATCCTGGACGTCATCGCCGATTCGGGCGAAGTCGGAGAGCGGCAGGAGGGCCGTCTGGGGATACCGCTCAGGGCTGCAGCCCGCCAGCGCGAGCGCCAGCACGGCCAGCACGCCGAGTGAGGGCAGCGCCCCCGCAAATCGCCTGGCGGCAGCGGTCCTAAGTCGCATTCCTCATGTATCCTGTGTACAAGGATCCCACGCTGACCACGGAGTGAAGGCCGCAGATTATCAGTTTCAATGGCTTAGGTCAAGGAAATTCTCACTCCCCGGCCATGGCTCGCTCCACTTCCTCGACCGTCCGGGGAACCCCTGAGGAAAGCACCTCCGCCCCCCGGTCCGTGACCAGGACGTCGTCCTCGATCCGGATTCCGATGGACTCGGCCGGGAGGTAGATCCCCGGCTCGACCGTGAGCACCATCCCCGGCTCGAGCCGCCGAGTGTAGGCCCCGACATCGTGGACGTTCATGCCCAGCCAGTGGGAGAGGCCGTGGACGAAGTACCGGTCGCAGCCGGAATCCCCGCACAGCCGGCCCGAATGCCGGCGCATGTGCTCCCTGGCGATGCGGTCGAGGGTGAGCAGGTCGGTCCCCGGCCGGACCGAGTCGAGGGCGGCCTGCTGGGCGCCGAGCACCAGCTCGTAGAGGCGTCGCTGCCGGTCGTCGAACTTGCCGGAGATGGGGATCGTCCGGGTGACGTCGGCCGTGTAATAGCCGAACTCCGCGCCCACGTCCATCACCACCAGCTCGCCGGGCCGCGTCTCGCGCCGGTTCTCGTCATAGTGGAGCACGGTGCCGTTGGGCCCCGACCCTACGATCGACGGGAATCCCACCCGCTCGGCGCCCCGGCGCCGGAAGCCGGACTCGATCACCGCTTCCAGCTCGTACTCCCGCATGCCCGGACGTGCCTGCCGCATCGCCTCGGCGAGCGCCTCGCCGGTGATGGTGACGGCCCGCCTGAGGCGGGTGAGCTCGTCGGCATCCTTGATCTGGCGCAGCCGGGCGATCTCCGGTCCGAAGTTGCGGGGCCGGCGAAGGTCGATCTCGCCCTCGGCCTCGGTCGCCGGCCGGACGGTGCCGATCCCGGTCAGCCGGACCGCCTCAGGACCGGGACTCAGGCTGCCGCCGGTCCAGCGCTCCGAGGTCTCCTCCCGTTCCGGCAGGTAGAGGATGGCGGAATCGGGCGCACCCCGCCGCGCAACGAGAACCAGGGTGGCTCCGGGCGCCTCGAGGCCGGTCAGATAGAAGAAGTCGTTGTTCTCGCGGTAGTCGCTGTCCTGGGGATGGTCCACTTCGAGGCTGCGGGCGCGGCCCGAGCGGATGACGGCGACCCCCGCACCCATCCGCTCCATCAGGGCGGAGCGCCGGGCCTCGAGCCGCTCGACCGGAACGGGTCCGGCCGGGGCCCCGGTTTGGGCGGAGATGGAGGTGGGTAGGCAGGCGAGAGCGTAAAGTGTCACCCTGAGCGCAGCGAAGGGGGCCATGGCGGCGATGATCCCCTTCGCTGCGCTCAGGGTGACATGAACGGTTGGGGAGGTCGAAGGGCCCATGGCCCCAAAATAACCCATCCACCGCCTAACTGACCTATTCCCATACACTTCCAGCCGAGAGCCCTTCCGCAACGCCGTCCGGAGGGTATCTTACGCATTCAGAAGCTCTATCCAGCCTGGCGATGCCCATCGCCAGGCTCTTCTTCCTTATTCTGGTTTCGTCATGATCAGCGAGATGCGAGAGAAGCTGAGCCGTGAGGTCGATCAGCTCAGCCATGAACTCAACGTCCTTCTTCCCCAGGCCATCGCGCAGGCGGTGGAGTTGGGTGATCTGCGTGAGAACTCCGAGTACAAGGCCGCGCTCGAGCGCCAGCAGTTCGTGCAGGCCCGGCTGGGCCAGCTGCACCAGCGGCTCAACCAGCTCGGCCAGCTCGCCAACCACGAGGCGCCCACCGATCGCGTCGGCCTCGGCTCCACCGTGACCGTGCTCGACCTGGAGACGAACGAAACCGACGTGTACGTCGTCGTCCTCGCCGAGATGATGGATCTCGATGCCGGCCATATCTCTCTCGCATCCCCGCTCGGCCGCGCGCTCGCCAACGGCAAGGTCGGCGATGAGATCGGCCTGCGGTTGCCCACCACCACCCGGCGGATCCGCATCATGAAACTGGTGACGGTGCATCAGGCCAACGGCAATGGAGCAAAAGAAAAAGGAGAAAACGCTGAAGCGGTTCGCTTTTCACTCTTTGCGCTTTTCTTAACTATGGACTTTCCCAAGAGACAACTGACGGTCGTCGGCGACCGCGTCCTCATCGCCGCGGAAGAAGGGGACGACCGCACCCGGGTCGGCCTCTACCTGCCGGCGACCGCCATCGACTCGCAGCAGGTGCAGACCGGGCTCATCGTCGCCACCGGACCGGGCGATCAGGTGGCCGATCTCAGCAGTCTCGACGACGAGCCGTGGAAAGTGGACCGCCGCGAGGTCAAGGGCCGCGGCATGCAGGCCAAGGTGGGTGACCACGCCATCTTCTTCCGTAAGGCCGCCGTCGAGATCACCTTCGAGGAGAAGAAGTACCTCGTCGTGCCACAGGCCGCGATCCTGGTCCTGATCCGGGACGACCTCCCCATCTGACGCCCCGAGCCGGGGCTCCTCTTCGTGTGCTACGAGCTGCGCGTCGCGAGCCCGCTCACCTTGAGCGAGGTCCGGTCCATGCTACCCGCCGGGATCGCGGCGGATTCGCTGCCCGCGGGTGACCTGGCGCGTCTCCGCGCTCGGCTCCCGGCCGCCGTCACCGCCGCGCGACTCAGAGTCGGACCCTGCGCCTGCGACCTGGTGCGGCCGCGCCAGCCGGACCGCCGCGACGATGAACGCGATCTCCGCCAACGCTATGCGCAGCTCGGCCTCTCGCGCGACGCCATCATTCGCGAGCTCGAGCACCACCGCCACGGTGCGGTGACGGCCGCGCCCGCCTGCGGGTGGCCGGCAGCGCTCGCCGGCTTCATCGCCGAGCACGCGCGGAACGCCGGACCGACGCTCTACCATCTGATCTTTCGGCCCGGCGGTGACGACGCGTCGAAGCACCGGTCATAGTGAAGGTCGCCCAAGTCCTCGCAACCGAGGAATGGCTCCGCGAGGGGCCGCCGCTCCTGGTGGTTCGCTGAACTGGACCGCACCGGGCCCCATTCTTATGACCAGCCCCTTCTTTCCCCTCTCAGCCACAAGGTCATCGATGTCATCCACAGCTCGGCTCCAGACGCCTCTGACGCTTCTCACCATCCTGCTCCTGGCCGCCTGCGGCGGCGGGACGGACCGCGCCGACAACCAGGGCGACGCGGAGGCCGCCGCTTCCGCCCAGGTCGACGCGCAGGCTCAGGTCGGATCGTCCCCGAGCGCGCCGGTCGAGACGCCGGTCGGTGTGGAGGACATCGATCGCTGGGAGAAGGGAATGGCGGCGGAGCTCGTCGCGGTGCAGGAGGCGGGCAAGAAGCTGGTGGGCGCGAAGACCGGCGACGACACGCTGTCGGCCTTGATGGGGGTCCAGGAGATGAGCACGACACCCATCGGCGCCAAGGCGGCAGGGGTGGATCCCGACCGCTACCAGGCGATTCGGAGCGACCTCTCCGCCGCGGCGTCCTACCTGGCCCCGCATCTCGGCGGGATCGACACCACCATCCTCTCGCCGGCGCAGCGTGAGGAGATGCGGCAGATGAACGCGACGCAGCTCAAGCAGATGGAAACGCGAGTGCCCCCGCCGGTGGTCGAAGCGCTCAAGCCACGGGCGGAGGCACTGCGGAAACAGGATCTCGAGCTGGTCGGCGCCCGCCTGAAGGGCGCCGGCATGTGAGCGGCGTCAGCCGTTCTTGACCAGCTCCACCCGGCGGTTCTGCTGCCGGCCTTCGGCGGAGTCGTTCGAACCCGCCGGCTTGGTCTGACCCAGGCCCTTCGCGTCGAGGCGGCCGGCGTCGATCTGAAAGTTGTCGATCAGGTACTGGCGCACGGCCGCCGCCCGCTTCTCGCTCAGCGTCTGGTTGGACTCGGCCTTGCCGACGTTGTCGGTGTGCCCCTCGATGGTCAGCTTCAGCTCGGGATGGTCCTTGAGCATCGTCCCGATCTCCTTCAGCGTCGGCGCCGACTCCCCCCGGATCCCGTCGCTGCCGGTGTCGAAGTAGATCCCCTGCGTCGCCACCCGGCCCTTCTCCGCCAGCGCGTCGTACAGCTTCTTCCCGCCCGCGGCGATCCGGATCGGACCGATCAGCGTGGCCTGGACCCCCTCCGGATCGTATCCCGGCACCCAGAACTGGATCTTGTTGGAGCGGCCGAGGTCGGCGTTGGGCGCATTGGCGACCCGCACTCCGTTCATGTAGACCTTGGTGTACTTGCCGTCGGCCATGATCCGAGCCCGGGTCACCTTGTTCTGGTTGTCACCGGCCGGGCCTTCCGACTCGATCTTCCCGGCGTATACGCCACCCTTGCCATAGGTCCAGCGGACGGTGGGATTCGCCGTTCCCTGGCTCTCCCAGTTGGATGTCGAGCCGCTCATGTTCAGCATGACCGGCCAGCCGTTGCTCGCGCGGTGGTTGGTGACGAAATCGAACTCAACCGTGAACTGCTGCGGCAGCGCTTCCGGCAGCACGATCGCGAACTTGGTCGACTTCGAGACGCGAAGCCACCGAGCCCCCTCCCATTCGGCCACCTCGGCATTGCCTTCCATGAACTCAAGGCGGCGGGGGAAGTCGCCGACGTTGTCGCTCGTGTAGTCGTCGGAAAAGATGACCCGGGGACCGGGGATGAAGTCGAAGCTGACGAATGCGCCTTCTCCCGCGCGCTTGGGCGGGCCGGCGGGAGCCGCGGCGCCGGCGCCGGCGGCCGCATCGGATCCCGCGGCGGCGGCTGTAGCGGCGGCCGCCGGAGCGGCACCGGCCGGAGCGGCAGCGGGCGCGGCGGCGGCAGGCTGAGCCGCATCCGCTGCCGGGGCGGCGCCCTTGTCGTCACCACCGGTCATCGCATCGTCGATCGCCTTGTTCTCGGTGTCGGTGGCCTTCTGGATAGCCTTGTCTTCGGCGGTGCGCTTGACCGCATCCTTGAGCCGTTTGCCGAACTGGGCCTCGGAGGTCGCCGGCAGGGTGGCGAGCGCGAGCAGGGCGAGACCGATCGCCGGCAGCAGTGTCACACGGGCGCGAATGGACATAAACTCCTCATGCAGGGAAGTTCCGCGGGCAGAGCGGAGAATCGAGGCGATAGTCATGGCGGACGGCGGGGTGCTCCAGGGTGAAAGGTGAAGATGCCGGCCGGGTACAGGGGGCGCAAGCACACCGCCAGGGGTGGTTCGAGGGCGCCGGCGGTGTAGCGCTGTTCCGGCAGAGCTGGCGTCCGGCCCGGCCCCGAGCCGCCGTCCTCAACATCCACGGCCTCGGTGACCACTCGGGGCTCTATCCCACCCTGGTCGACTACTGTCTGACGCACGGTCTCGCGGTGCATTCTCATGATGTCCGGGGGAATGGCCGCTCGCCCGGCCAGCGGGCCTATGTCGAGCGCTGGGAAGAGTATCGGGAGGATCTCCAGCGCTTCGTCGCCGCCGTGCAGGCGGAGGAAGCCGAGCTCCCGCTCTTTCTGGTCGGGAACAGTCTCGGCGGACTCATCGTCCTCGATTATGCCCTGCTTCACCCGGACGGGCTCCGGGGCATCATCGCCGTTTCCCCGCCGCTCGGCCGGCTCGGCGTCCCCGCCCCGCTGCTCGCCCTCGGCCGGGTGCTCTCGCGAGTGTGGCCGCGCTTCTCCATCCGCACCGGCATGGACCTCTCCGGGCTGGCCCGGGATCCGGCCGTGGTGCAGACCGTTCTCGCCGATCCGCTCTTCCATAGAGTAGGCACCGCGCGGCTCTCGACCGAGGTCGCCGCGGCGATCGATCGGGTGCAGGCGGGAGCGCCGCGCTTCCCACTGCCCCTCCTCGTCCTCCACGGTTCCGCCGACCGCATGGTCCCGCCCGACGGAAGCCGGACGTTCGTGCCGCGGGTCGGTCACCCCGACCACGAGTTGCGAGAGTACCCGGGCGCCTATCACGTGCTGTTCGCCGATCTGGACCGCGAGCGAGTCCTCGCGGACCTCGACCAGTGGATCACCGCTCGGTCCTGAGGCTCTTCACCCGCGCCATCCGGCTGCGGTGTCCCCACTGCGGGGGCGGGCCGATCTTCGTCACCTGGAAGCGGTTGGTGCCCAACTGCCCGAAGTGCGGGCTCGGGCTGGAGCGCGGCGAGCAGGGCTACTGGCTCGGCGCCTACTTCTTCAACCTGATGGCGATGGAGACGCTGTTCAGCGTCTGGGTGGTGGGGCTGCTGTGGTGGACCTGGCCTACGCCCCCGTGGACCCTCTTTCAGATCGTGACCATCGCCCTGATGGCGATCGTCCCCTTCGCCTTCTTTCCCTTCTCCAAGACGCTTTTCCTCGCCTTCGACCTATGGGTACGCCCTCCTACAGAAGCGGATTTTATCGTTCCGCACGAAGCCGCCCGCCGGCACCGTCCAGCCTGACGAGTCGAGCCGCTGGTTCGGTGGCGGTTCCTCCATTTTGGCGACATTCTATAGCGCGATAACCCAGCTGATTCCCAAGGAGCCCTGATGCGTCACCCCATGCTCGGCGCGATGCCGATGCTCGCGCTGGCGGCAGCACTCGTGTCAGCGGACCAGCTGGTCGCGCAGTCAGGGATCTACGAGCTGCGCTGCCGCGGGGCGGAAGGCCTCTTCGCCATCGACGGGCCCGCGGTCACCGGCAGCGACACGCTGCACCTCAACTTCCTGCCCAGCTCTCGCGCCTCGGGCGCCGACGGTCGCGGGCTCGACGCCGGCACCTGCGCCTGGATCGACCGCCTGTTCCGCGACGGCGAGCCCGGTCAGATCTACTTCACCAGCACGGCCGACGTCGCCGGGCACCTGAACGACTCAACCCGCTATTGGAGTTTCTGGGTCTACAACACCTACCGGGGCTATTTCGAGGCGAAGCGCAACGAGGCATGGGTGCCGCCGAGGCCGTACCAGACCGAGCGGCCCGGCGACGTCGCGGCTCAACCGAAAACGGGTATCGAGCCCGCGCCGAAACCGGACGTGATCGTCACCGAACCGGCCAAACCCAGGGATCCCATTCAGCGGCAGGTGGATCCGGTGGGGAAACGCAATCGCCCCTTCGAGGAAAAACCGAGCGAGCAGACCGAGCTCGTGTTCACTCTGGGTGCTTCCACGGTGACTCCGACGTTCCACGGCGTGATCATCGCCTTCAAGGCCCGGCTGAACGCGCCGGCGACAGTGGCGATCGGCACCGGCACACCGGCCGGAAACCCCAAGCAGCTCCCGGCCACCATTGTCCAGCTCAACGCCCAGCAGAGCAGCAAGAGCAGTGGAAAAGTCGGCGACTTCCTGGTGGCGTATCCCGAGCTGGAGCAGGGCAAGACCTACAGCTATCTGATCACCGTCCCCGCGCTTGACGGCACGGTGCGCCAGCGAAGCGGCACGTTCACCACGCTCGGCCAGCGGGCCCGGGTGGTGTTTACCTACATCACGGTGCAGAGCGACAGCGACGAGGACAGCAGCGGCGACCTGTGGTTCAGGATTGCGGCACCCTCCGAGGATCCAAAGGCTCGGAATCTCGGTTACGCCGAAGTGGGACAGATTGGCAGCCCCATCCAGTGGGAGAGCGGCTCTCGCCGCAAAGTCTCCGCCGAGTTCACCGTCGAGAATGCACCCTACCGGCTGCGACTTCTCGTCCTGGGCGTGGACGACGACCGGAACCTCGCGGAGATCTCCAGTCCGGTCCCCGACCTCGAATGGACCGGGACTCCGGGGTTCGGCAACTCGTGGGAGTGGAACTACGCGAAGGGCGAGTTCGATCTGAACCAGGTGCCGGCCAAGGGTGGAAGCATCCCGTTCACGATCCGCTCGATGGCCTCGACCAGTGCCAGGCAGAGCCTTGCATTCGAAGTGAGCGGCTACGTCGAAGTGGACCGACCCTAGTCCTGCTTGACGCCCTCGCCGCGCGGCCTATATTCGGGATCAGTACCGAATAAAGACCGAAACAGGGGGCGTCATGCTGTTCCTACATTCTCTCCGCAAGCTCCGCGAACGCCGCGCCTTCCCCGCTCCCGCCCTGCGCCCGACGATCTACTATGTGCCGGTCGTCAATGCAGTTAGGGTCTGCCCCGAGTGCGCCGGACCACTCCGCCGGGCCTCCGGCTGCGTGAGCTGCGGGTACTGCGGCTGGGGGAAGTGCGGGTGATCATGAAAGCCATGCCCGCGGCCGACCAGCTCTCGCTCGAAGTCGGCTCCTCGGCGGTGCAATCGAGAGAGCTCACGATCCTCGATCAGCGCGATCGCGGCACGAGGTTCCTCTCGATCGACGTGAAGTCGGTGCTCAACTCGCCGGCCAGCACGGGCATGGATTTCTGGTCCATCAATCCCTACGTCGGCTGCGAGTTCGGCTGCACCTACTGCTACGCGCGAGACACGCACCGCTGGGCAGTCGAGCGCGCCGAGACCAGAGCCGGCATCACCGGTGAAGCGCTGCCGCCGTGGCTGGCGTTCGAAAAGCGGATCCTGGTCAAGACTGCCATCGCCGACCGACTGGCGCGCACGCTCGATCCCACCAAGCTCGGCCACCATCCGATCGTCATCGGGACGGCTACCGATCCGTACCAGCCGGCGGAGCGGCGCTACAAGCTGACCCGCAGCATCCTGCGCGTGCTGACGGGGTACCGGGGGCTGCGGCTCGGGATCATCTCCAAGTCCCCACTGGTCACCCGCGACATCGACCTGCTCCAGCGGCTCTCCGAGCACAACGAGGTCACCGTCAACGTCTCGCTCTCGACGCTCGACACGCAGACGGCGCGGCGACTGGAGCTGCGCTCACCGATCCCGACCGCGCGCATCCGCGGTCTCGCGAAGCTGAGCGCGGCGGGCATTCACGCCGGGCTCCTCATCGCGCCCATCGTCCCCAGCATCACCGACGACCGCGAGGGACTCGACAACCTGATGGCGGCGGCGAAGGAAGCGGGCGCCCGCTACGTGATCGGGTCGGCGCTCCGACTCGGCCCCGCGGCGCGGCGCCGCTTCCTTCCTCACCTCAAGAGCGAGTTTCCGGAGCTGTCGGAGCGCTATCTGCGCCACTACGGCGAGCGAGAGGGCGTGAGCAAGGAGTACCAGGCGGCGCTCACCCGTCGGCTCGACGAGCTGCAGCGGAAGCACGGATTTCCGTTAGACGAGGGGCGGCTGCGGCGGGCGCAGTTGGAAGGGCCACGACAGAAGGCGGAGGAGCAGCCGGCGCTGCTATAGCGAAGCGGGAGAAAGTGTCACCCTGAGCGAAGTCGAAGGGGACCATGGCATCCATGGTCCCCTTCGCTTTGTTCAGGGTGACATTGCTCTCCTGAGTACTATGCTGCTGCGATCCGATCGAAGAATACCCGCGCCAGCCCGCCGTGCCGCCGCTTCGCAAGCTCCGGAATCGCCCGCTCCAGCGTCGTGCCTTCGAGGACCTCCACCTGCTCCTTCGGCTTGCGCTCTCGAGTGAAGATCACGGCCACCACCACCAGCACCGCTGCCACCCCGGTCCGCGGCGAAAGCGTCCCATCCCCCACCAGCCAAGCCAGCCCCAGCGCGATCACCGGATTCACGAACGCATAGGTACTCACCGCCGCGGCGGACGTCACCCGCAGCAGCCAGGTGTACGCCCCGAAACCGAGCACGGTGCCGCCGAAAATCAGGAAGACGAGTGCCAGGGACGCGCGCGGTGTGATGTCGGCTGGACTCCACGCCGCAGGCTCACCCACCGCCGCGCTCGCGACCAGGAGCACCGCCGCCCCACCGGCGAGCTGCATCGCGGTTGATTGGGTCGCCGGGATCGGCGTGCCGGCGCGGCGCACGATCACCGTGCCCACGGCCCAGAAGAGTGCGCTCACGATCAGCACCACGCGATCCACCACCCCACCCGACCAGCCTTCGCTCCCGGTCAGCACCGCCACGCCACCAATGCCCAGGAGCAGGCTCAGCATCACCCGCCGCGACGGCAGCCGCCGCTCGAGTACCGACTCGAGCGTGATGAGCCACAGCGGAGTGGCGGTCAGGAAGAGCGCGGCCTCTCCCGAGGACACCCGCTGTTCCGCCCACGCCAGCAGGCCGTGGCAGCCGAGAAAGAGCGACGCGCCCGCGACGGCCGCGATGGACCACTGCCGGCGCGTGGTCGGCACCAGCGTGCCGCGCCATGCCAGCCAGGCGAACAGCACGGCGGCGCCACCGGCGCAGCGGAGCACCATGGTCATCAGCGGCGGGACATCGGCCACGGCGTAGCGGATGGCGAGGAATGTCCCGCCCCACATCAGATAGATGGCCGCGAAGGCCCCGGCGATTCGCAGGCGTAGCGATCCGTTCATCGTGCTTCCTCCTCGCGGAATACGACTTCGTAGTGATTGACCCGCTCGTCGCGTGCGACGAGGAATCGCTCGTCCTCGGGATAGAAGACCGCCCGCCCGATGTCGTCGCCGGCGAAGCGCCGGATGGCGTCCTCCGACTCCCACAGCGTGAGCAACAGGAACTCGGCGCGGTCGCCGCTCACGCGTCGCAGCGCCAGCACCCCACGATTGCCGGGCGTGTTCCGGTACTCGGCGAGGCCGGTCCGGTGCAGGTACTCGAGATAAGTGTCCGCATCGGCGGCGCGGGTGGCTCCAGCCCAGGTACGAGCGATCACGGCTTCCTCCGTTGCACCAGTATAACGCGTCTTACAGGTGCACAGTATCGCCCGGGACTGCACCTGTCAAGAGCCGAATACTGGTGCTATATTGCCGACATGCCTCCCACCACCACCGCTCCCGATCCGGCCTTCCTCTATGTCGCCGGCGATCCCGCCCTCGAGCTGGTCAACACCGTGGACTGGACCCCCCGCGGCCTGGAGGAGGAGCGGCTCTCCAGCTACGAGCAACTCACGCGATGGGCGGAGGGAGCCGGCGTGATCGGCGCGGATACCGGCCGGCGGCTGCGGCGCCTGGCCGCCGACCGGCCGCGCGCCGCGGCCGCCGCCCTGGAGATCGCCCACCGGACCCGGAGCTCCATCCGCGATGTCTTCGTGGCGATCGCCCGGGGAGAGTCGCGCGAGATTCCACTCTCGCGCTTCAACCAGCTCCTGGCCGAGGCGATGGAACGGCTCCAGGTGGCGCCGGACGCCGGCGGCGGATTCCAGTGGAGCTGGCGCGGCCAGGAGTCGGATCCCCGCGGACTCCTCTGGCCGGTGATCTGGTCGGCGGCGAAGCTGCTCGAGTCGGACGAGGCGGGAAGCGTGCGGATCTGCGACGGCGACGACTGCGGCTGGATGTACGTGGACCGAAGCCGCAACGGACTGCGGCGCTGGTGTCAGATGAAGACCTGCGGCACCCGGGAAAAGACCCGCCGGCGGCGGGTCGGCTGAGGCGCTTGACCGGCTTCCCAACGGGGTCCATTATTCGGGTGGATACCGAATAAATCCCGAAACACCGGGGGTCCTCGGCTGTGCCCCGTACCATCCTGTTCGTCGATCCCCCCGCCTTCTGTACCACCGTCGAAGCCCTGGTGGCTCCCGCGCTGCGGACTCGTCCGGTCGCGGTGGCTCCGCCGGGCGCGGAGCGGGCAGTAGTGCTGGCGCTCTCGACCGAAGCGCGCCGGGCGGGGATCGAGCGAGGCATGGGCGTGCGGCAAGCGCGGCGACTCTGTCCCGACCTGATGCTCATCCCGCCCAATCCCAAACTCTATGCCCGCGCTTCGAGCGCGCTGCACCAGATCCTTCGTGTCTACGCACCGGTCATCGAACCGCGCGGGTTCGGGCACGCCTTCCTCGATCTCACCGGCACCGGCCGGCTCTTCGGTCCTCCGCTCGACGTCGCCCTGCGGGTGCGCCGCGAAGTCGCGAAGCAGCTCGGCTTCCCGCTCTCGATCGGCGTCGCGGCCAACAAGCTGGTGAGCCAGGCCGTCATCCGGGCGGACCGCCGGACGCACGAGGAAGACCGCGACGACCTGGTGGTGCCGTACGGCGTGGAGGCGGGATTCCTCGCGCCCCATCCATTGATCGTGCTCCCCGATCTGCATCCCAGGATGCGGACCCGGCTCGACGACTACCAGCTCGATCTCATCGGCGAAGTGGCGGCGATTCCGGAGAGCGCGCTCTGCGCGGTGTTCGGCGGCGCCGGGCGCACCTTGCGCGCGCGGGCGCTGGGCATCGATCCCCGCCCCGTGCTGCCGCCCGAGCAGCTCGCCGAGCTCCGCGCGGCGCACATTCTCGCCACCGACACCAATGACCTCGCGATCCTGCACCCGCTGCTCCGGATGCTGACCGAGCGGCTCGGCCGTCAGCTCCGCCGCGGCGGCCTGCTCGCCCGCCGGCTTCGGCTGGAAGTGGCCTACGCGGATCACACCGACGGCGCCCGCGCGGTTCCGCTACCGCTCTCCGCGCTGGACGCCGAGCTGTGGACAGCGGCCCAGCAGGCGCTGGCGCTGGTGAACCGCAAGCGCATCGCCGTACGGGGACTGACGCTGACGATGGAGCGGGTGGAAGAGGCGAGCGGGCAGTTGGAGCTGTGGGAGGAAGGCGGTAAGGCGGTAAGGCGGAAAGGCGGAAAGGATACCGAGATCGGCATCCGACATGAAAACCGGCGGCCTCCCGCCTTACCGCCCTACCGCCCTACCGCCGACCTCCAGCACGCCCTCGACCGCATCCGCTCCCGCTACGGAACGCGCAGCGTGGCGCGCGGCAGTCAGATCGCGGCGCTCACTACCCGCGACGCACCCTGACTATATTCGCGTTCCATGCTCTCGAAGAAGGCCAAGTACGCCATCAAGGCGCTGCTCGCGCTCGCCCAACGCGGGCGAGAGCAACCGATGCGGATCGCGGACCTCGCGCGTGAGGAGCGGATCCCGCCCAAGTTCCTCGAGCTGATCCTCCTCGGCCTCAAGAATCACGGCATCCTCCAGAGCCGGAAGGGCAAGGGCGGCGGCTACCTCCTCGCCCGCGATCCGGCAGAGATCTACCTCGGCCAGATCGTGCGGATGTTCGACGGCCCCCTGGCGCCGGTACCGTGCGCCAGCCAGACCGCCTACGTGCCGTGCGCCGACTGCGCGAACGAGGCCGTCTGCGGGGTCCATCTCGCGATGAAGGAAGTCCGCGATGCCACGGCCCGGGTCCTGGATGGGACCAGCCTGGCGGCCCTCCAGGAGAAGATGGAGCGGGCACCGGGAGGATCGGCTCTGCTGCATTAGCAGGGTTATGGCTCCTTCGCTTCGCTCAGGATGACACTGGTGATAGCACTGGTGATGACACTGGTGATAGCACTGGTGATGACACTGGTGATAGCACTGGTGATGACGCTGGTGATGCCACCAGTGATGACACTGGTCGGACGGGAAAAAGTGTCACACTGGTCGGGACAGGAAGTGTCACCCTGAGCGCAGCGAAGGGGCCGAAATCCAGCCTCTTCCACCCCACCTGATGCGGTTTTCCGCCATGGATCTGGCGAGATCAAGCAGCATTCTGGCCTGATCCGCTCTCCCATCACCCTCCCAAGGCCCTTCCTGTTCCAAAACGTAACACCCATCAATACAACCACTTAAAAACCAAAACCTTCCCAACGTGACGCCGTCCACAGCGGCCGGGCACGAGCATTGCCTATTTACTCGATCTGACAGATAGACTATATAGGGCACATGACCACACATCACACCTTGCCGAGCCTAGACGCCGGCGCCGACCACCAGCTCTCCCTGCCGCCGCTGCTCCTCCGGGAGTTGCGCCAGGCACTGCGCACGATCCGATACGGGGCGATCGAGCTGGTGATCCACGACGGTCGTGTGGTGCAGTTGGAGCTTCGAGAAAAAGTCCGCTTCGAGCCCGAGACGGCCGAGCGGCGGCGATAGCAGAGCAGGAGTCACGCGGGGGCCGGATGGCCCCCGCGCTTTCGGACCGGACCGGACACCCGGACGTCCAACCTCATTCGACTGAAGGAGCAGCGCATGCGTGCGGTCCGGAGCTGGGTCAGCGGCATCGTCCTGATCACGGGGAGCGTGGCCTTGCCACTACAAGGTACGGCACAACAGGAAGCTTCCGATTCGACGAAGCCATCCCTCGAGGCGAGGGTGGACGAGCTCGATCAGCAGGTCCGCGTGCTGCAGCGCCTTCGGGAGCTGGCCGCGGAGAGTCTCGCCACGGCCGCCAAGGACCGGCAGAGCGCGACCGCCAGCGGCAAGGACGGGTTCAGCCTCAAGTCCGCCGACGGGAAGTACACCCTGAAGATCCGCGGCTATCTGCATGCGGACGCACGGTTCTTCCCCAGCGATGATGCCAAGGCGATCCCCAACACGTTCTTTCTCCGCCGCGCGCGGCCGATCATCGAGGCCAGCGTCGGCAAGTACTTCGACTTCCGCATCATGCCCGACTTCGGCCAGGGCGCGACGACGCTGTTCGACGCGTACTGGGAAGGCAAGTTCGATCCCGCCTTTGCCGTGCGGGCCGGCAAGTTCAAGCCGCCGGTCGGATTCGAGCGGCTTCAGTCGGCCACGGACGTGACGTTCGCCGAGCGCGGCTTCCCGACCAACCTCGCCCCGAACCGCGACGTCGGCCTCCAGATCGGCGGCGACGTGTCCGCCGGCGTGTTCGCCTATCAGGTCGGCATCTTCAACGGCGTTCCCGACCTCGGCAACGGCGACGGCGACGGCAACGACTCCAAGGATCTCGTCGCGCGGGTCTTCTTCCAGCCGATCAAGACCGGCTCGCTCAAGGGCCTCGGCTTCGGCGTCTCGGGCAGCACCGGCGAGGAGCTGGGCAACGGCACGACGACGCAGCTTCCCGGTTACCGCAGCGCGTCGCAGCAGACCTTCTTCCGCTACCGCACCGATCCGCTGGTGCCGGGCAACTCGGTCATCGCCGAGGGGCGACGCACTCGTGTCTCGCCGCACGCGTATCTCGGACTCGGCTCGCTCGGCGTGCTGGGTGAGTTCACCATCTCCAGCCAGGAAGTCCGCCGTGTCGCGGAGACTGCCAAGCTCACGCACCAGGCATGGCAGGCGAGCGCCGGCTACTTCCTGACCGGCGAGCAGGCCGGCTTCCGCAGCCCGACGCCCAAGAAGCCCTTCGATCTCAAGGAAGGAACCTTCGGCGCGTTCGAGATTGCGGCCCGTTACGGCGAGCTCGACGTGGACGACGACGCCTTCCCCATCTTCGCCAATCCGACCAGCGCGGCCACCAAGGCCAAGGGCGTCGGCCTGGGCCTGAACTGGCACCTGAACAAGCAGATCAAGATCGTCCTGAACTACGAGCACACCACGTTCGAGGGCGGCGGGGCCGATGGCGATCGGCCGTCCGAGGACTTCGTGGTCACGCGTTTCCAGCACTCCTTCTGATTCTCGACCCCATGCGAGGCAGGCTGACGACTATGCACACTCGATTCGCTCTCTCCGCTACTCTGAGCCTCCTCGCCTCCGCGGCGGGTGGCGAGATCGCGGCGGCACAAGGGGCTCAGAAGGCCGTGACCCTGCTCAACGTGTCGTACGATCCGACGCGCGAGCTCTACGAGGATTTCAATCACCAGTTCGCCACCTACTGGAAGGGCAAGACGGGCCAGGACGTGACCGTCCGGCAGTCGCATGGCGGGTCGGGCAAGCAGGCCCGGTCGGTCATCGACGGCCTGGCGGCCGACGTGGTGACTCTGGCGCTTGCCTATGACATCGATCAGATCGCGGAGAAGGCCGGCTACCTCCCGGCCAACTGGCAGTCCCGTCTGCCGAACAACAGCGCGCCCTATACCTCGACCATCGTCTTCCTGGTCCGGAAGGGAAACCCCAAGGGCATCAAGGATTGGGGCGACCTGGTCGAAGCCCGGGCTGGCGGTCATCACCCCCAATCCGAAGACCTCGGGTGGCGCCCGGTGGAACTACCTCGCCGGCTGGGCCTGGGCCCTGCGTCAGCCTGGCGGCAACGAGGCCTCCGCCAAGGCCTACGTCACCAAGCTCTTCAAGAACGTTCCTGTGCTCGATGCCGGCGCCCGCGGCTCCACCACGACCTTCGTGGAGCGCGGGATCGGTGACGTGTTGCTTGCCTGGGAGAACGAGGCGCTGCTCGCGATGAAGGAGCTGGGCCCCGGCAAGTTCGAGGTCGTCGCCCCGTCGCTCAGCATCCTCGCCGAGCCGCCGGTGACCGTGGTGGACCGGGTGGCCAAGAAGCACGGCACCGCGGCGGTGGCGCAGGCCTACCTCGAGTACCTGTACACGCCCGAAGGACAGGAGATCGCGGCGAAGCACTTCTACCGGCCGCGGCTCGCGGCGGTCGCCGCCAAGTATCAGAGCCAGTTCCCCAAGGTGTCGCTGTTCACGGTGGACGAGGCGTTCGGCGGGTGGAAGAAGGCGCACGCCGCGCACTTCGCCGATGGGGCCGTCTTCGACCAGATCTATCAGCCCGGGCGCTAGCCCGGGCTGGCAGTCTACCCCTACGAAGGGATGACGATGCGTCATAAGTCACAAGGCGTGCTGCCGGGCTTCGGCCTGAGCCTCGGCATCACGTGCACCTACCTCAGCCTGATGGTGCTCGTGCCGCTCGCGACGGTCTTCGCGCGCTCGGCCGAGCTCACGGGTGACGCCTTCTGGAATACCGTGACGGATCCGCGCGTCGTGGCGTCCTACCGCGTCACGCTCGGCGCCTCGTTCGTCGCCGCCTCCGTCAATACCGTCTTCGGACTGCTCGTGGCCTGGGTGCTGGTGCGCTACCGGTTTCCCGGCCGCCGGATCGTCGACGCGATGGTGGACCTTCCGTTCGCGCTGCCCACGGCGGTCGCCGGCATCGCGCTGACCACGCTCTACGTGCCGAACGGCTGGATCGGCAGCTACCTCGAGCCGCTCGGGATCAAGGTCTCCTACACCTGGCTCGGCATCACGATCGCCCTGATCTTCATCGGCCTTGCCCTTCGTGGTGCGGACGGTGCAGCCGGTGCTCGACGACCTCGAGGTCGAGGTGGAAGAGGCGGCGGCGAGCCTCGGCGCCCAGCGGTGGCAGACGTTCACCCGGGTGGTCTTTCCCACCGTCGGACCGGCGCTGCTCACCGGGTTCGCGCTCGCCTTCGCCCGCGCGATCGGCGAGTACGGCTCGGTCGTCTTCATCTCCGGCAACATGCCGATGAAGACGGAGATCGTGCCGCTCCTCATCATCACCAAGCTGGAGCAGTACGACTACGCCGGCGCCACCGCGGTGGCGCTGGTGATGCTGCTGCTCTCCTTTGTCCTGCTGCTGACGATCAACCTGCTCCAATGGGCGGCGCGGCGCCGCATGGCGGTCTGAGCCATGACTACCGCCGCCATCATCCGAGATGCCGCGACCGCGCCCCGCGCGGTCACCCGCGCCACCGGCGAATCGCCCGCGGTGCGCTGGACCCTGATCGGCATCGCCCTGGTCTTCCTGGCGCTGGTGCTGCTGCTGCCGCTGGCCATCGTCTTCACCCAGGCGTTCGCCAAGGGTCTTCCCGCCTACTGGGAAGCCATCAAGGAGCCGGACGCGCTGAGCGCGGCGAAGCTGACGTTGCTCATCGCCTCCATCGCCGTACCGCTCAACCTGGTGTTCGGTGTAGCGGCCGCGTGGTGCATCTCGAAGTTCGAGTTCCGCGGCAAGAACCTGCTGATCACGCTGATCGACCTGCCGTTCGCGGTGTCGCCGGTCATCTCGGGCATGATCTTCGTGCTGCTCTTCGGCGCGCACGGCTGGTTCGGCGACTTTCTGTTCGAGCACGACATCCAGATCATCTTCGCGGTACCGGGGATGGTGCTCGCCACCACCTTCGTCACGGCGCCCTTCATCGCCCGAGAGCTGATCCCGCTGATGCAGGAGCAGGGCTCGGAGGAGGAAGAGGCGGCGATCGTGCTCGGCGCGAGCGGCTGGCAGACCTTCTTCCGGGTCACCCTGCCCAACATCAAGTGGGGCCTGCTCTACGGCCTCATCCTCTGCAATGCCCGCGCGATGGGAGAGTTCGGCGCGGTCTCGGTGGTCTCCGGCCACATCCGGGGCGAGACCAACACACTCCCGTTGCACGTCGAGATTCTCTACAACGAGTACTCCTTCGCCGCCAGCTTCGCGGTGGCGTCGGTGCTGACGCTGTTGGCGTTCGTTACGCTGGCACTCAAGAGCCTGGTGGAATGGCAGCAGCGGCGTGCCGCCGAGGAAGCGGCCGACCCGGACGCCACTTCAGAAAGGAACGCGGCATGAGCATCGAGGTTCGCAATCTGCGCAAGGCGTTCGGCAACTTCGTCGCCCTCGACAACGTGAACCTCGACGTGCCGGGCGGCGAGCTGGTGGCGCTGCTGGGACCGTCGGGATCGGGCAAGACTACCCTGCTTCGGATCATCGCCGGCCTCGAGCCGGCCGATCAGGGCATCATCCGCTTCGAGGGTGAGGACGCCACCGAGCAGCCCGTCCGCGAGCGTCAGGTCGGCTTCGTCTTCCAGCACTACGCGCTCTTCCGGCACATGAGCGTGTTCGAGAACATCGCCTTCGGCCTGCGGGTCCGTCCCCGCGCGGTGCGGCCGGCGGAGGCGGAGATCAAGGACACGGTGATGAACCTGCTCCGCCTGGTGCAGCTCGAGGCGCTCGGCAAGCGGCGCCCCTCCGAGCTGTCGGGCGGCCAGCGCCAGCGCGTCGCGCTCGCCCGTGCCCTCGCGGTGAAGCCGAAGGTGCTGCTGCTGGACGAGCCGTTCGGCGCGCTCGACGCCAAGGTCCGCAAGGAGCTGCGCCGCTGGCTCCGCCGGCTGCACGAGGAGGTGCACGTCACCAGCCTGTTCGTCACCCACGACCAGGAGGAAGCGCTGGAGGTGTCCGACCGGGTCGTGATCATGAACGAGGGCCGGGTGGAGCAGAGCGGGACGCCGGAGGAGGTGTACGAGAATCCCGCGACCCCGTTCGTCTACAGCTTTCTCGGCGACGTGAATCTCTTCCACGGCCGGATCGACCGCGGCCTGGTGAAGGTCGGCCATGCCACCGAGCTGGCAGCCCCGGAGTGGGCCGAGGCGCGCGACCAGGCGGGCGTCGCCTACGTGCGAACCTATGACGTGCAGCTTACGCCGTCTCCCGCAGGCAACTCGAGCATCGAGGCGGTGGTGCGTCACATCCGCGCATTCGGACCGGTCGTGCGGCTGGAGCTGGACCGCGCGGACGACGGCAGCGGCATCGAGGCCCACATCCCGCGGGCCAATTTCGATCAGATGGAGATCACCAAGGGCCAGCGGGTCTTCGTTTCGCCCACCAGCGTCCGGGTCTTCGCCCGGCCGTCCGACCCGGGAACCGCCCGCAGCGCCTGACACGCAGGACTGAATCTTTTCCGGTGGGCCTCGGGTAGAGGATAGAGGCCCACCTTCCAGGAGAAGATTCCATGCCCCACTTCACCGCCCGGGCGCCGCGGCTCTCTTCGCTGGCGCTCGCCGCGCTGGCCGTCGCGGCTCCCACCCTTGCCGCCCAGACTGCCCAGCCGGCCGGGAAGGTTCCACTCAGCACCGCCTCAGCCGAGGCCAAGGCCGATTACCTCAAGGGCCGGACCCTCCAGGAGAACCTGCGAGCGCATGAGTCGCGTGATTTCATGCGACGCGCCATTGCCAAGGATCCCAACTTCGCGATGGCCCACCTGAACCTCGCCAACAGCGCCCCGACCGGCACCGAGTTCTTCGAGCACCTCGGCCATGCCGCCGCGCTGGTGCCCAAGGTGTCGCCGGGCGAGCGGCTCATCATCCAGGCGGCCCAGGCCGGCGCCAATGCCGACGCGGCGAAGGCGCTCCAGCTCCTGCAGCAGCTCGTGGCCGAGTATCCCCAGGACGAGCGGGCCCACTTCCAGCTCGGCGGGGCGTACTTCGGCCGGCAGGACTTCGACAAGGCGATCGAGCAGTACCGCCGCGCCACCGCGATCGCGTCCGACTACTCCCCCGCCTACAACATCGTGGGCTACGCCTACCGCACGCAGGGTCGCTACGGCGAGGCCGAAGAGTCTTTCAAGAAATACATCGAGTTGATCCCCGACGACCCCAACCCCTACGATTCCTACGCCGAGCTCCTCATGAAGATGGGGCGGTTCGACGAGTCGATCGCCCAGTACCGGAAGGCGCTGGAGCAGAACCCGCAGTTCCCTCCATCCTATATCGGGATCGCCGTCAACCTGATGTTCCAGGGCAAGTATGACGCGTCCCGCGCCGAATCGGGGAAGCTGTACGCCGGCGCGCGGAACGACGGCGAGAAGCGGGCGTCGATGTTCCAGAACACCGTGTCCTACGTCGAGGAGCGGAAGTTCCCGCAGGCGCTCGCCGAGCTGGACAAGCAGTACGCGCTGGGTGCGGCGACGAACGATGCGGCCGGCATGGCGGGTGACGCGGTCTTCATGGGCAACGTGCTGCTGGAGACGGGCAAACCCGCCGATGCGCTCAAGAAGTACGAGCAGGCGGTACAGGTGACCCAGGCCTCGGACCTCGACGCCCAGATCAAGGAGAACTCGAAGGTCCTCCACCGCTACAATGCCGCCCGGGTCGCGCTCGCCAGCAAGGACCTGGCGACGGCGAAGCGGGAAGGCGAGACGTTCATGCAGGCCAGCCAGGCGGCGCAGAACCCGTTCCAGATCCGGCTGGGTCACGAGGTCGCGGGGATGATCGCGCTGGAAGAGAAGAACTACGATGCGGCGCTGACCCACCTGGCGCAGGCCAATCAGCAGGACCCGTACAACCTCTATCGCCAGGGGCTGGCGTATCAGGCGAAGGGCGACGGCGCCAAGGCGAAGGAGATGTTCAAGCGCGCGGTGGAGTTCAACCAGCTCCCCACGCTCAACTCGGCGTTCGTGAGGGCCAAGGCCGGGAAGCCGAAGGTGTAGGGTATTGTCACCCTGAGCGCAGCGAAGGGGACCATGGCTGTCATGGTCCCCTTCGCTGCGCTCAGGGTGACAATTTCCCTCCTACCATTCCACGACGATCTTCCCGAACGTCTCGTTGGACTCCAGCGCCTGGTGAGCCTCCGCCAACGCGGTCATCGGATAGGTCGCCTGCAGCACCGGACGGAGCGGCGCCGCCTGCTCGATCCGGCGGTCGAAGAGCGGCAGCATGCGCTCGGCGAACTCCGCGACGAGCGTCTTCCGTTCCTCCGGGCTCCGCACCCGCATCGCGGTGCCGATCACTTCCAGCCGCTTGCGGATCATCGGACCGAGGTCGGCGGTGGTCCGGCTGCCGGCGAGGAACCCGAGCAGCACCAGGCGGCCGCCGGACGCGAGCACGGCGAGGTTGTCATCGAAGGCAGGACCGCCGATCGCATCGAGCACCACGTCCACCGGCTCGCCGATTGACTCCCGAAAATTGACCTTGCTGGTGTCGATCCCGTGGTCCACGCCGTACACCACGGCGCGCGCCAGCTTGTCGACGCTGCGCGAGGTACCGATCACGGTCGCCCCGAGATGCTTGGCGATCTGCGACGCGGCCGTGCCGACGCCGCTGCCGACCGCGTGGATCAGCACGCGCTCGCCGGGCCTGAGCCGGCCGCGCGTCACCAGGGCGTCGTACGCCGTGAGGAAGACCTCGGGAATCGCGGCCGCCTCGGCGAAGGAGAGTCCCTCCGGCACCGCGAGCGCCTGGTCGGCGGGGATCACGACCATCTCCGCCTGCGCGCCGCCACCCACCAGTCCCATCACCCGATCGCCGACCTTCCAGCGCGAGGTGTCTCGCACGGCTTCGACTTCGCCAGCGTACTCCAGTCCGGGGATGTCGGCCGGCCAGCCGGGTGGCGCGGGGTAGTGGCCGCGGCGCTGAAGCAGGTCGGCGCGATTGAGGCCCGCGGCTCGCACCCGCACACGGATGTGGCCGGGCTTCACTTCGGGCTTGGGAACCTCGCCCAGTTGAATGACCTCGGGGCCGCCGGCGCCGGTCAGGATCATGGCTCGCATAGGGCGAATAATAGGATGGTCCTGACACGATCTTGATACCCCGACGCCGCCTCCGTACCCCGCCCTGACACGGTCCCGTCGTACCATTCCCGCCATGATCATCGACATCCTGTACGTCGGAGGAACCGTGGCCTTCTTCGCGGCGATGCTCGCGTACGTGCGCGGCTGCGAGCGACTCGGCCGGCACGCGGACCGGGAGCGGTCCTGATGGGCGCGGAGATCGCTGGTTGCCCTCGTGATCGCCCTCGGTGATCCTGGGCTATCTCGTCTACACCCTCCTGCGTCCGGAGAAGTTCTGACATGACCGGCAACGGGTGGCTACAGATCGCGATCTTCTGCCTTGCCGTCGTGCTGGTGACGAAGCCGCTGGGCATCTACCTCGTGGCAGTGTACGAAGGCCGGGTGCGGTGGCTGGGGGCGGTCGAGCGAGTCGTGCTATCGCGCTGGCCGGGAGTGGACCCCGACGAGGATCAGCACTGGACCGCGTATGCGGTCGCCATGCTCCTCTTCAGCGCCGCGTCGCTGCTGCTGACCTATGCGGTGCTCCGACTTCAGCACCTGCTGCCGCTCAATCCCCAGGGCCTGGCGGCCGTGCCCGATCGCCAGGCGTTCGAGACCGCGGCCTCGTTCACCACCAATACCAACTGGCAGTCGTACGCGGGCGAGTCGACCATGTCGTACTTCTCCCAGATGACCCAGCTCGCGTTCCACAACTTCGTCTCGGCCGCCGTCGGGATGGCGCTCGCGGTGGCGCTGGTGCGCGGCATCTCGCCGCCGCTCGGCCGGCCGGCTGGGGAATTTCTGGGCCGACCTGGTGCGCGGCACGCTGTACGTGCTGCTGCCGACTGTCGCTGGTGCTCGCCCTGATCCTGGTGCAGCAGGGCGTGATCCAGAACTTCCAGCCCTATGCTCGAGGTCACGACACTCGAGGGCGCGCGAGCAGACGATCGCCATGGGCCCGGTCGCGAGCCAGGAGGCGATCAAGCAGCTCGGCACCAACGGCGGCGGCTTCTTCAACGCCAACGCCGCGCATCCGTTCGAGAATCCGACGCCGTGGACCAACTTCTGGTCCATGTTCGCGATCTTCATGATCCCGTCGGCCCTGACCTGGCTGCTCGGCCGGATGACCAGCCACCAGCGCCATGGCTGGGCGGTCTGGTCGGCGATGGCGGCGCTGTTCCTCGTCGGCGTCGGCGTCGCCTACTGGGCGGAGGCCGGTGGCAACCCGATCCACGCGGCGCGCGGGATCGACGTCGTGACGACGGCCGCCAATCCCGGCGGCAACATGGAGGGGAAGGAGGTCCGCTTCGGCATCGCCAACCAGCGCGCTCTACGCCACGGTCACCACCGCCGCGTCGTGCGGCGCGGTGAACGCGATGCACGATTCCTTCACGCCGCTCGGCGGCATGGTGCCGCTGGTGAACATGCAGCTGGGCGAAGTGGTGTTCGGCGGAGTGGGCGCCGGGCTCTACGGCATGCTGGTGATGGTGCGTGCTGACGGTCTTCATCGCCGGGCTCATGGTCGGCCGCACGCCGGAGTATCTCGGCAAGCGGATCCAGGCCCGCGAGGTCCAGATGGCGATGCTGTACGTGCTCGTCTTCCCGGCGACTGATTCTCTGCCTGGCCGGCGCTGTCCGCGGCGCTGGTCGGACCGGGGCTCAAGGGACTCAACAACGCCGGGCCGCACGGGCTTTCCGAGATCCTCTACGCCTTCACGTCCACGACGGCGAACAACGGCAGTGCCTTCGCCGGCCTTACCGGCACGTACCTACTACTACAACACGCTGTTCGGCATCGCGATGCTCGTCGGCCGGTTCGCGATGATCGTGCCGATGCTGGCGCTGGGCGGCTTCCTGTCGGAGCAGCGAGATCGCGCCGGCGACCGCGGGCACCTTCCCGGTGACCACGCCGCTGTTCGTCGTGCTGCTGATCGGCGTGATCCTCATCGTGGGCGCGCTCACGTTCTTTCCCGGTGCTGTCGCTGGGGCCGATCGTGGAGCATCTCATGATGCTGGAGGGAGCGGTTCTGTGACCACCGCGAAGCACCCGCTCTTCCACCCGCCGATCGTGCGTCGCGCGCTCTGGGACGCGCTCTCCAAGCTCGATCCGCGCCACATGGTGCGGAACCCGGTGATGTTCGTGGTCCTGGTCGGCGCCGTGCTCACGACGCTGATCCTGCTGCGCGACATCCTTGCCGGAGACGGCGGAGTCGGGTTCACCCTCCAGCTCGCGCTCTGGCTCTGGTTCACCGTGCTCTTCGCCAACTTCGCCGAGGCGATGGCGGAAGGCCGGGGCAAGGCACAGGCCGATGCGCTGCGCGGTACCCGGATGGAGACTCGGGCGAAGCGGATGCGGGAGCCGGGCAACCACCTCGACTTTCTGTCGGTGTTCGCCACCGAGCTGCGGCGAGGTGACATCGTCCTGGTCCAGGCCGGCGACCTGATCCCGGCCGACGGGGAGGTCGTGGAAGGCGTGGCTTCGGTGGACGAGTCGGCGGTGACCGGCGAATCCGCGCCGGTCATCCGCGAGGCCGGCGGCGACCGCTCGGCGGTCACCGGCGGCACCCGGGTGCTCTCCGACTGGCTGGTCGTGCAGGTCACCGCCAACCCGGGCGAGACGTTCATCGACCGGATGATCGCGCTGGTCGAAGGCGCCAGCCGGCAGAAGACGCCGAACGAGATCGCGCTCACGATCCTGCTGTCCGGGCTCACGATCGTCTTCCTGCTCGCCGTCGTCACGCTGCAGCCGTTCGCGGTCTACAGCGGCAGCGAGGTCGACGGTGCCGGTGCTCATCGCCCTGCTGGTCTGCCTGATTCCCACCACGATCGGCGGGCTGCTCTCCGCGATCGGCATCGCGGGCATGGACCGGCTGATCCAGCAGAACGTCATCGCCATGAGCGGCCGGGCGGTCGAGGCGGCGGGCGACGTCAACACGCTGCTGCTGGACAAGACCGGCACCATCACGCTGGGCAACCGCCACGCGGTGGAGTTCCTGCCGGTCGGTGGCGTGCGCGATCGAGGAGCTGGCCGACCGGGCGCAGCTCGCTTCGCTTGCCGGACGAGACGCCGGAGGGGCGGAGCATCGTGGTGCTCGCCAAGGAGCGGTTCGCGCTGCGCGGACGCGCCGGTGCGGACGGGCACGCCATGACCTTCGTCCCCTTCTCCGCCGCCACCCGGATGAGCGGCGTCAACGTAGACGGACGCCAGCTTCGGAAGGGCGCGACCGACGCTATCGCGGCGCTGGGTCGCAGAGGCGGGCGGCTCGGTCCCGCCGGAGACGAGTCAGGTGGTGGACTCCATCGCCCGCCAGGGCGGCACGCCGCTGGTCGTCGCGGAGCGCTACCAGGGGAGCGTCAAGGTGCTGGGCGTGATCCACCTGAAGGACGTGGTGAAGGGCGGCATGAAGGAGCGCTTCGACCGGCTTCGCGCCATGGGGATCCGGACGGTGATGATCACGGGCGACAACCCTCTGACCGCCGCCGCCATCGCGGCGGAAGCCGGCGTGGACGATTTCCTCGCGGAGGCGACGCCGGAGCAGAAGCTGGAGCTGATCCGGAAGGAGCAGGGCGGCGGGCGCCTGGTCGCGATGACGGGTGACGGCACCAACGACGCCCCCGCGCTGGCGCAGGCGGACGTCGGCGTGGCGATGAACACCGGCACCCAGGCCGCGCGCGAAGCCGGGCAACATGGTGGATCTCGACTCCAATCCGACCAAGCTCATCGAGATCGTGGAGATCGGGAAGCAGCTCCTGATGACGCGGGGCTCGCTCACCACCTTCTCGATCGCCAACGACGTCGCCAAGTACTTCGCGATCGTCCCGGCCATGTTCCTGGCGACGTATCCCCAGCTCGGCGTGCTCAACGTCATGCATCTTGCCTCCCCGCGGTCGGCGATCCTGAGCAGCGTGATCTTCAACGCGCTCATCATCGTCGCCCTCATTCCGCTGGCGCTCCGGGGCGTCAGCTACCGACCGGCGCCGGCGAGCGTGATCCTGCGGCGCAACCTGCTGGATCTACGGCGTCGGCGGACTGCTGGTTCCGTTCGTTGGCATCAAGCTGATCGACGTCGTCCTCTCGCGCATCGGGATGGTGTGACCATGATGCAGCGGCTGATTCGTCCCGGCGATCGCGTTCACCCTGCTGCTCTGCGCGCTGACCGGATTCGTGTATCCGGGCGTCGTGACGGCGCTGGCCCAGGCTGCTCTTTCCGTGGCAGGCCAACGGATCGATGGTCGAGCGGCACGGCCGGCCCGTCGGCAGCGCGCTCATCGGCCAGGGCTTTACCCGTCCCGAATACTTTCATTCGCGCCCATCCGCCGCGGGTGCCGGCTACGACGCCACCGCCTCGGCGGGGAGCAACAAGGGTCCGACCGACCGCAAGCTGGCGGATACGCTGATTGCCCTTGGCGTCGAGCGGGTCGTGCAGGAAGACGGGATCGAGCGCGGCCGCATTCCAGCCGACATGGTGACGGCGTCAGGCTCGGGGCTCGATCCCCACATCTCGCCCGCGACCGCGGAGGCTCAGGCGGCTCGGGTGGCTCGGGCTCGACGCATGAATCCGGAACAGGTTCGTGCGCTGGTGGCCCGTCACACCGAAGGACGGCAGTTCGGCGTCCTGGGCGAGCCGCGGGTGAACGTGTTGCTGCTCAACCTGGCGCTGGATTCGTTGGGACGCGCACGCTGAACAGGAGCATGAACTGTCATCCTGAGCGAAGCGAAGGAGCCATACGCCGGCATGACCTCCTTCGCGTCGCTCAGGATGACACGCTTGCCCCGGCTCGCGGGCACGCACGCAGGCCGTAACTTCCTATCATGTCCGCTCCCCGCCCCGATCCCGATACCCTGCTCCGCCGGCTCCAGGACGAGCGGGATCGGCAGCTTCGCGGCAAGCTGAAGGTTTTCCTCGGGGCGTCGCCCGGTGTCGGCAAGACCTTCAGCATGCTGGAGGCGGCCCAGGCGAAGCGGGCCGACGGTCTCGACGTGGTGGTCGGCATCGTGGAGACCCATGGGCGGACGGAGACCGCCCGCCTGGTCGAAGGGCTCGAAGTCCTCCCCCGCCGGACCTTGGAGTACCGCGGCACCCGGCTCGAGGAGTTCGACCTCGACGGCGCCATCGCACGGCACCCAGCCCTGCTGCTGGTGGACGAGCTCGCGCACAGCAACGCGCCGGGATCGCGGCACGCCAAGCGCTGGCAGGACGTCGAGGAGCTGCTGGCGCGCGGGATCAACGTCTACACCACGCTCAACGTCCAGCACATCGAGAGCCTGAACGACGTGGTCGCCCAGATCACCGGGGTGCAGGTGCGGGAGACCCTGCCCGACTCGGTGCTGGAGCAGGCCGACGAGATCGAGCTGGTGGACGTCACCGCCGACGTGCTGCAGCAGCGGCTCCGCGAGGGCAAGGTCTACGTTCCCGACCAGGCGTCGCGGGCGATCGAGCGATTCTTCCGCAAGGGCAACCTGATCGCCCTGCGCGAGCTGGCGCTCCGCCGGACGGCGGAGCGGGTGGACGCGCAGATGCGCGGCTACATGGCGGAGCGCGGCATCCGGGACACCTGGGCGGCGGGCGAACGGCTTCTCGTCTGCATCGGCCCGGGCCGGACCGCGGCGCGGCTGGTGCGCGCGACCCGGCGGATGGCGGCGAGGCTCCACGCCGATTGGGTGGCGCTGTACGTGGAGACGCCGCGCGATCAGCGCCTCAGCGCCGCCGACCGCGAGGAGGTCGCTGCGCGCACTCGAGTTCGCGGAGCAGCTCGGCGGACGCGCGGTTACGGTCAGCGGGCAGAGCGTCGCGGACGAGATTCTGGCGTACGCCCAGGCGCACAACGTCAACCGGATCGTGGTGGGCAAGCCCGAACGCTCGAGCTGGCGCGACTGGCTGCAGGGGTCCCTGCTCGACGCGCTGGTCCGCCGCAGCGGCCCGATCGAGGTGCTTGCCATCACCGGCGAGGGGGAGGGCGATGCCGCCGCGCGCGCCGCTGGCCCGTCCGTCCACCTGGCGGGAGTACGCGGCGTCCGCCGCCATGACCCTCGTGCCCACCGCCATCGGCCTCGTGCTCCGCGCCGCCGGATCCGAGCTGGCGACGATCGATGCCGCCATGCTGTACCTGCTCGCGGTCGTGGTGGCCGCGAGCCGGTACCGCCAGGGACCGGCGGTCCTCGCGTCGCTCGTCAGCATCGCGCTGTTCGACTTCTGCTTCGTGCCGCCGTACTACACCTTTTCGGTCGGCGACGCGCGCTATGGGCTGACCTTCGTAGTCATGTTCATGGTCGCGCTGGTCATGGGAAGTCTCACGGCGCGGATCAAGGCCCAGTCCGAATCTTCCCGCGAGCGGGAGCGGCGGACCGCCACGCTCCTCGCGATGAGCCGCGATCTCTCCAGCGCCAGCACTCGTGAGGATCTCATCGGCGCCACGCTCAAGAACTTGCGGGACACGTTCGGGGCGGACGTCGCGCTGCTCCTCCCCGACGAGACCGGACGTCTGCTCCGCCGCCGAGCCGTCGCCGTATCCGCTCGACGATCGGGAGATGGGCGTGGCGCAGTGGACGCACGACCAGCGGCAACCGGCGGGCCACGGCACTCGCACGCTGCCGGCCGCCGTGGGCCTCTATGTCCCCCTCGCGATCTCGGGCCGGTCGGTGGGCGTGATCGGGGTGCTGCCGACGCGGCGCCACCAGTTTCGCGACCCCGCGCCGCGCCGGCTCCTGGAAGGGCTCGCCAGTCAGGCGGCGGTGGCCTTCGAGCGGGCGGCCCTGGCCGAGCGGAGCCGGCGGACCGAGATCGCGGTCGAGGCGGAGCGACTGCGGACCGCGCTCCTCAGCTCGCTCTCCCATGACATGCGGACGCCGCTCGCGGCCATCGAAGGCGCCGCGACCACGCTGCTCCAGGACGGCGGCCCGAGCGACGTCGCCACCCGCCGCGAGCTGGCCGGCGCGATCGTGCAGGAGTCGCAGCGGATGAGCCGGCTGGTGGCCAACCTGCTCGACATGATCCGGGTCGAGAGCGGAGCGCTCGAGGTCCAGAAGGAGTGGCAGCTCCTGTCCGACGTGGCAGGAGTCGCCCTGCTCCGCACCGAGGAGCAGCTCGCGGGCCGGCGGGTGACCATCGAGTTTCCCCCGGAGCTGCCGCTGGTGCCGGTGGACGAAGTCCTGCTGGAGCAGGTCTTCGTCAACCTGCTCGAGAACGCGGCGAAGCACACGCCGCCGGACACGCCGATCGAGCTCGGCGCCACGGGCGGCAACCAGGAGGTCATCGTCTCGGTGGCCGACCGCGGACCCGGCGTGCCTCCGGGCGAGGAGGAGCGGATCTTCGAGAAGTTCCAGCGCGCGGGCAGCACCGCCGGAACCGGCATCGGGCTCGGCTTGACCATCTGCCGGGGGATCGTGACCGCGCACGGCGGCCGCATCTGGGTCGAGGGTCGGCCCGGGGGCGGCGCGATCTTCCGGTTCACCATCCCCATCGTCGGCACGCCGCCGACCGCCGCCATCGAAGCGGAAGGCCGAGACCTCGTGGACCGACCTTCCCCGCTGATCCTCCTGATCGAGGACGAGCCGCAGATGCGGCGCTTCCTCCGCGCGGCACTGGGCGCGCAGGACGTACCGCCTGGTCGAGGCGACCACGGCCCGCGAAGGGCTGGCGCAGGCCGCGAGCCGCAATCCCGACGTCATCCTGCTGGACCTCGGCCTCCCCGACCGCGATGGCCTCGAGGTCACCAAGGAGCTGCGTGAATGGTCGGCGACGCCGATCATCGTGCTGTCCGCCCGCGGCCGCGAGCAGGACAAGGTGGCGGCGCTCGACCTCGGCGCGGACGACTATCTGACCAAGCCGTTCGGCGTGGAGGAGCTGCTCGCGCGTATCCGGGTAGCGCTGCGGCACGCGGCGATGCCGGCGGGAGCAGCGCCGGAGCCGGTGTTCGAGGCGGGAGATGTGCGGGTGGATCTGATCAAGCGCGAAGTGCGGCGCGGCGGTGAGGAAGTGCACCTGACGCCGACCGAGTACAAGCTGCTGACGCTCCTCATCAAGCATGCCGGGAAAGTCCTGACCCACCGGCAGATGCTCAAGGAAGTCTGGGGCACCAACTATGCCGAGCAGTCGCACTACGTGCGGGTGTACATGGCGCAGCTTCGCCAGAAGCTGGAAGCCGATCCCGCGCGCCCGCGGTTGTTGGTGACCGAGCCGGGCGTGGGCTACCGGCTGAAGACGGAGTAGGTCGGCCGGGAAGCCGGTGTGCCGGCTTACTCCAGGCTCAGCTCCACCGCTTCTTCCCGGCGCGGCTTGAGCTCCGCGTTCCGGTCGAGAATCCGGGCGCAGGTGTTCCACCGCAGGATGCACTCGTCATTTCCCGCCGGCCGCCGCGCCTCCGCCTTCTCGTACCAGCTCATCGCCTCGCGGAACCAGTGGTAGGCGGTCTCGCCCGAGCCGGGCACATCCGGCCGCAGCACGGCCTTGGCGCAGCGCTCGCAGATGATGCCCGCGTAGTACGACCGCCGGTACTCGTCGTCGAGCCGGGGCAGCACCTCCCGGGCTCGGCGCACGCCTTCCGTCGGTCCTTCCGCGAACTGGTCGGTGATCGCCAGCAGCAGCGAGACCAGCGCCTGCTGGTTGGTGGGCTCCACGCTCAGCACGTCGAGGCAGATGCTCTCCGCCGACGACGGGTCGTTGATCATGCGGTAGCGATCCGCCTTCTGGAGCGCGACGCCGACGCTCGCCTTCGAGATCGGCTTCAGCTCGAAGCTCATGCCTGGGTCTCCCGCCTGCTGAACACCTTCATGAGGCGCCCCACGGGGTCGAAGAATTCATCCACCACCCGCTCCTTGAGCGGAATGATCGCGTTGTCGGTGATGGTGATGTGCTCGGGACAGGCCGCGGTGCAGCACTTGGTGATGTTGCAGTAGCCGACGCCGTGCTCTTTCCGGAGATCGGCGACCCGGTCCTCCACGTCGAGCGGATGCATCTCCAGCGCGGCCACGTGCACCAGGAAGCGGGGACCGATGAAGTCGGCGTGGCGCCCGTGATCGCGCAGCACGTGGCACACGTCCTGGCAGAGGAAGCACTCGATGCACTTCCGGAACTCCTGGACCCGGTCCACGTCCGCCTGGTCCATGCGCCAGGTGCCGTCGGGCGCGTCCGGCGGCCGCGGCTTGAACCGCTTGATCCGCTGCTTGACGGCGAAGTTCCAGGAGACGTCGGTCACCAGATCGCGCACGGCCGGGAACGCCCGCATCGGCTCCACGGTCACCGGCTTCTCCAGCGGCAGCTCGCTGAGCCGGGTCATGCACATGAGCTTGGGGAGACCGTTCACTTCCGCCGAGCAGGAGCCGCACTTGCCGGCCTTGCAGTTCCAGCGCACGGCGAGATCGTTGGCCTGCTCGGCCTGGATCTGGTGGATCGCGTCGAGCACGACCATGCCCGGCGTGACGTCGGTGGTGTAGTCCACGAGCTTGCCGCTCGCGGCATCGCCCCGCCAGACGCGGAAGGTGGCGCGGCCGCTTTCTTCGGAGCGTTGACGCGGAGCGTCGTCGGCTTCCGAGGCACCAGGTTCATCGAGATCGGGTTTGAGAGCGTCAGTCGCCATCAGCAATTACCTCATCCCGGGTGCCCGTTTCACTTCTGCTCCTCCACCACCTGCTTCAGCTCCGCCGGCATCTCCGCGATCGGCTCCCGCACGAGCTGCATCTCCCCGCCAGGACCTTTCCGGACCACGATGTTGTACTTCGACGCCGCGGAATCCTTATCCGGATAGTCCTCCCGGAAGTGGCCGCCCCGGCTCTCCTTCCGCTCGATCGCGGCCCGGGCGATCGCCTCGGAGATCGTGAGCAGGTTCCCCAGGTCGAGCGCGGTGTGCCATCCCGGATTGTACTCGCGGTTGCCGCTGACGGCGACGGTCCTGGCGCGCTCCCTGAGGCGGGCGATCGCCTCGAGGGCCTGCCGCATCTCGGAGTCGGTCCGCACGATGCCGACCAGCTCCTGCATCATCGTCTGCAGGTCCTGCTGCACCTGGTACGGGCCCGTACCGTCGCCGGCGGCGGCGCGATCGAACGGCGCCAGCGCCGCCCGCGCGGTCTCGTCCACCTGCGCCTGGTCGATCGCCGCACCGCCGTGCTCGTGCGCGAACTTTGCCGCGAACTCACCGGCCCGCTTGCCGAACACCAGCAGATCCGACAGCGAGTTGCCGCCGAGGCGGTTGGCCCCGTGCAGCCCCGCGGCGCACTCGCCGGCGGCGAAGAGGCCGGGTACGGTGGAGCTCTGTGTATCGCCGTCCACCCGGATGCCGCCCATGATGTAGTGGGTGGTCGGGCCGACCTCCATCGGCGTGGTGGTGATGTCGATGTCGGCGAGCTGCTTGAACTGGTGGTACATGCTGGGGAGCTTCTTGATGATGTGCTCCCGCGCGCCGGGGAGCCGCTCCTTGATCCAGGAGATGTCGAGGAAGACGCCGCCGTGCGGGCTTCCCCGCCCCTCGCGCACCTCGCGCAGGATGCAGCGGGCGACATGGTCGCGAGTCAGCAGCTCGGGCGGCCGCCGTGCGCTCTTGTCGCCCTGGGTGTAGCGCCATCCCTCTTCCTCGTTGTCGGCGGTCTGGCTCTTGTAGTTGTCCGGGATGTCGTCGAACATGAAGCGCCGGCCGTCCCGGTTCCGCAGCACGCCGCCCTCGCCCCGCACGCCTTCCGTCACCAGGATGCCCCGCACGCTCGGCGGCCAGATCATGCCGGTGGGATGGAACTGCACGAACTCCATGTCCTGGAGCGCCGCGCCGGCCTGGTAGGCGAGCGAATGTCCGTCGCCGGTGTACTCCCAGCTGTTGGAGGTGATCGAGTACGCCCGGCCGACGCCGCCGGTGGCGAGGACGACCGCCTTGCAGCGGTAGACCCGGAACCGGCCGCGCTCGCGGTCGTATCCCAGCGCGCCGGCGATGCGGCCGTCGGCCGTGAACAGCCGGAGGACCGTGCACTCCATGTGCACGTCGATGCCCTGGTGAATGCTGTGGTCCTGGAGCGTACGGATCATCTCCAGGCCGGTGCGGTCTCCGACGTGGGCCAGCCGGGGATACTTGTGACCGCCGAAGTTGCGCTGAAGGATGCGGCCATCCGCCGTGCGGTCGAACAGGGCGCCCCAGGCTTCCAGCTCCCGCACCCGGTCCGGCGCCTCCTTGGCGTGCAGCTCCGCCATGCGCCAGTTGTTGACGTACTGGCCACCGCGCATCGTGTCGGCGAAGTGCACCCGCCAGCTGTCCCGGTCGTCCACGTTGCCGAGCGCGGCCGCGACCCCACCCTCGGCCATCACCGTGTGCGCCTTCCCCAGGAGCGACTTGCACACGAGCCCGACCTTCACGCCGGCCGCCGACGCGGCAATAGCCGCGCGCAGCCCGGCTCCGCCGGCGCCGATGATCAGAACGTCGTGATCGAAAGTCTGATAGTCAGTCATGCGCTCTTAGAGGATCCTCCAGTCGGTCCAGATCCCCATGGAGCAGAGCCTGACATAGATGTCGGCGAAGGCGACGGAGAAGAGGCTGCACCAGGCCCAGCGCATGTGCGAGCGATTGAGGCAGCTCGAGCAGTCATAGGCGCGCTTCCGGACCGGCGAGCGAGAGAGGCGGTCGAGATATCCGCCGACCACGTGGCGCATCGAATGACAGCCGAGCGTGTAACCGCCCAGCAGCGTCACGTTCACGGCGAGCACCAGCGTCCCGAGGCCGAGCCCCAGCTCCTGCTGGCCCGTGACGGGATCGGTGAACCAGAGGGCCTGGTACACGTCGTAGAGCAGCACCACCAGGAACAGCAGCGCCACGTACAGGAAATAGCGGTGCACGTTCTGGAGAATGAGCGGAAAGCTCGCCTCACCGAGGTACGTCTTCCGCGGCTCGCCGACGGCGCAGTTGGGAGGGTCGGCCCAGAACGCCTTGTAGTACGCGCCGCGGTAGTAGTAGCAGGTCACGCGGAACAGACCGGGGAACGGCAGGATCAGCAGCGCCGGCGAGAAGATCAGCCACGCGGGCCACCAGTCCGGCTTGGGGCCGAACCACGCGTGCGGCGAGTCGCCGAACAGCTCTGGACTATAGAACGGCGAAAGATACGGGCCGTACGTGTAGTGGCGGCCCTGGAACGCAGCCCAGGTGGCGTACCCGATGAAGCTGGAGAGCAGAACGAACACCACGACCGGCTGGACCCACCACCAGTCGCGCCGCATCGTCTCGCCGAAGCGGCGCTGAATGATCGGAAGCTGCGCGTGCGCCATGAGGTTCCCTTGGCCTAGCGACGGAAAATGGAGGCGGCCAGCAGGGATATTCGGCCCGTAAGTGGCGGCCTGTCAACCATTCCCGAGGTCGTGCTTGACATGTCCGGGACAGTTCGATAAGTATAAAACTCATGGAAAACAGCAATACTTCGCCCACCAGCCTCACCCCAGGCCAGTTCGACCGGATCGCCAAAGCCTTGGCGGACCCCCGTCGGGTGGCCGTTCTCGAAGCGATTTCACGCGAAGAGTATTGTGCGTGCCAGGACCTTCGGGGCCAGTTCCCCATCTCGAAGGCCACGATGTCGCACCACATCAAGGAGTTGCTGCGGGCTGGGCTGATCGACGCCAGGCGAGAGGGCCAATACCTCCACTGTCAGGTCCGCCCCCGGGTGATGGAGGCATACACCGGCGAGCTGCTGCGGCGAATCGGAGCGACCGCTCCCGCCGAGTCGGCCCGCGAGGCCTCCTAGCCAGCCCCTTTTTTTGGGATCTTGGTTCGACGGTTATCTAATCATTTTACACAGCACGGACGACGACCACATGCGCAAGGCCACGATCTGGTTCGCCCTCATCCTCCTGAACGGCTGCGCGTCCGCCGCCGCCTACCGGGCACCCGAAGTGAAGCTCCCCGCAGCGTTCCAGCAGCGACTGGACAGTCTGGCACCGCCGACCCCCGCCGCCACGAACGCGGTTCCCGACGTCTCGGGCGATACGCTCGGCCGCATCGCCGATCACTGGCGCGCGTTGAATGACACCACCCTCGAGCGCCTGTTGGGACAGGTCATGCGCGGCAGTCACGACGTGGCGATCGCGGAGGCCCGGATTCGTGGCGCCCGCGCGGCGCGCACCGGCGCCGCGCTCGACTTCGTGCCGACGGTGACCGCGGTCGGAGGGTATACCAGGCAGCGCATCGCCAGCGCCTCCTTCCCGATCGGCAGCGGCAGCTTCCCCGATCAGAACATCTGGGACGCCGGATTCGACGCGTCGTGGGAGCTGGATCTCTTCGGCCGGGTCCGCCGCAACGTGCAGGCACGCGGGGCGCTGGTCGGGGCGGCGGAGGAGGATCTGCGCAACGTGCAGGTCTCGCTGGCGGCGGAGCTGGCGCGAACCTACTTCGAGCTGCGCGGCGCGCAGGAGCAGCTCGCGGTGGCACAGCGCAACGCGGAGAACCAGCGCCGTACCCTCGCGCTCACCCGCGAGCGCCTCGACGCCGGACGCGGCACCGCCTTCGATACCGAGCGCGCGCTGGCGCAGCTCAGCATCACGCTCTCGACCGTGCCGCCGCTGGAGGCTCGAGTCGCCGCCGCGCAGTACCGCATCGGCGTGCTGACGGGCCGCACGCCGCAGGAAGTGGCGGGTGAGCTTCAATCGGTGGCCGCGATCCCGCCCCTGCCCGCCACTGTGGCGGTCGCCGCGCCGGACTCGCTGATCCGCCGGCGGCCGGACGTGGCGGCCGCGGAGCGGCGCGTCGCGGCGGAGCACGCGTTCGTCGGCTCGGCGAAGACCGAGTATCTGCCTCGAGTGGACGTGGGCGGCTCCGCCGGCTTCACCTCCGCCGAGGTCGGGGATCTCGGCGGCGACGGCACGTTCCGCTATGCGGTCGGCCCGATCATCTCCTGGCCCGCGCTCAACCTCGGCCGGGTGAAGTCACGGGTGGATCAGGCGCGGGCGCTCGAGGAGGAGGCGCGGGCGCAGTACGACCAGGCGGTGCTGCTCGCGCTGGAAGAGGTCGAGAGCGCGCTGGTGGGCTATCGAACGTCGCTGGGACGGGTGGAGCAGGTGGGACAGGCGGCCGCGGCGAGCGGTCGCGCCGCGGAGCTCGCGCGGCTGCGCTTCACCGGCGGCGTCGCGGACTTTCTCCAGGTGCTCGATGCCGAGCGGACGCAGCTCGAGTCGGAAGATCAGCTGGCCCGCGCGCGCACCGATGCGTCCATCGCCTACGCCGCGCTCTTCAAGGCGCTCGGCGGCGACAGCTAGGCTCGGCGGTGGCGGTTCCAGGCCCAGTCCTGCCACAGGTGCATCGTGGCATAGCTGCGCCAGGGCCGCCACGCCTGCGACAACTCCTCGGCGCGGGTCGACGTGACTCCGCCGAGGCTGTTGCGCAGGGCAACGTCACCATGGGGAAACGCGTCGGGACAGCCGAGCGCCCGCATGGCGATGTAGTCCGCGGTCCACCGGCCGATCCCGGGCAGCTCGAGCAGACACCCGACCGTCGCCTCGGGATCGCCACCCACTTCCAGCGACACGCGCTCCTCAGCCACCGCACGTGCCAGCGCTATCAGGCTCTCCGCCCGCTCCGCGGCGAGGCCGACGGCGGCCAGCTCCCCGATCTTCGCTTCAGCCAAGCGTTCGGCCGTCGGCGACAGCCGGTTGAGCCCGGGATGCGCTGTTTCGATCGGCTCACCATAGAGTTCCGCGATGCGGCCGGCCAGAAAGGTCGCCGCCTTCACGGTGATCTGGGGGCCGAGCAGGGCGTGGATCGCCAGCTCGAAGCCGTCGAACGCGCCGGGCACACGCAGTCCCGGGTTCCGCGCGACCGGCTCCGCCAGCGTACCCCGCATGAGATGTCCCGCGACGAGGTTCGGCCGCGCGCGAAGATCGAAGAGATGACAGAGCCGGCTCAGGATCGCGGGCAGCGTCTGCGAGAGCGAGCGGGTGAGGTCGATGACCAGCGCGCGCCGGTCGGGGGCATGGCGAATGCGAATCCACCCGCATGCGACCCGATCCGCACGGTGCGGAGGTATTCCTCGTCACGCACCCATTCCACGCCCTTGAGCATGCGAGCCCCGAGGAATCGGAGCAGCCCGGGCCAATCGAACGGCGGCCGATACGAGAGCTGCCACCGGAACTGCTGGGTGGGCGTCTGGGCAAGCGGGCGGGCGGGAAGCGACATGGTCCGGCGAGTCTCCACCGAAATCGTTCAGGGTATCCGACCAGCCGCTTGACGAACTCGGCTCGGCAACCAAGATTGGTGGCTGCCGAACAAATCCCGAAAGCGATTTCGGGGGCGGGCAACCGGGCCGGGCCTCCAATACTCGGAGCGCCCGGTCATGTCGCCATCGCCAATTCTTCGATTGTCCGCATGACCGCTCGCGTCGCCGGCCGGCTGGAGATCACCGATGGGCATCACCTACTGCGACGTCGCTCCCAACCACGAATGGCACGGGCCCTATCACGACCGCGAGTACGGCTTCCCGCTCCAGGGCGACGCGGAGCTGTTCGAGCGGCTGATGCTGGAGGTCAACCAGGCGGGGCTCTCCTGGCTCACCATCCTCAAGAAGCGCGAGGCGTTCCGTCGCGCCTACGATGGCTTCGATCCCGAGGTGGTGGCCCGCTACGGGGCGCGCGAGCGACGGCGCCTGCTGGCCGACCCCGGCATCATCCGCAACCGGCTCAAGATCGAAGCGGCCATCGCCAATGCGGCGCGAATCCTGGAGCTGCGGAAGAGCCACGGCTCGTTCGCGGGTTGGCTGGCGGCACACCATCCGCGGTCGAAGGAGGAGTGGGTCAAGCTGTTCAAGCGCACCTTCCGCTTCACCGGCGGCGAGATCGTGGGAGAGTTCCTGATGAGCATCGGCTATCTGCCGGGAGCGCACACCGACCAGTGCCCGGTGCAGCGCCGCATCATGAAGCAGCGGCCGCCGTGGTCCGTGCGTCCTCGCGCGCGGGCGGCGCGATGAGCCGGCGGATCGCGGGGCCGGCCGGCAAGATCAACATCGACGACGGCGGCGCCGGCGATCCGGTGCTGTTCGTGCCCTCGCTGGCGGGAAACGTCGGCCAGTGGGCCGAGCAGCTCGCGCACGTGCGGAAAAGCCCGGCGCGGCATCGCGCTCGATCTCCGGGGCCAGGGACTCTCCGACGCACCGAAGGACGGCAAGTACGACCTCGCTTCGGTGGCGGGCGACATCGGCGCCGTGGCCGATGCGCTGGAGATCCAGCGGTTCGCGCTCGTGGGGCACAGCATGGGCGCCGGCGTCGCGCTCGCGTACGCCGGGGCGCATCCCGAGCGTGTCTCCCATCTGCTGCTGGCCGATCCGATCGGTGACGGCACCCGGACGCCCGACGCCGAGGTGCGCCCGTTCCTGGAAGCGCTCGATTCGCCCGCGTACACCGAGACCATCGAGGGGTACTGGAGCAGCATCGCGGGCTCCGACGGCGCCGTGCTCGAGCGCCTGCTCCGCGACCTGCGCCACACGCCGCGGGAGACGATGATCCGGAGCCTGCACGCGGTGATGGCGTTCGATCCGAAGCCCGCGCTCGCCCGCTATCGCGGCCCGACGCTGGCCGTGATCACGCCGTCCAACGATTTCGACTACAGCCTCCACAAGATCGGCGGCGGGCTGCCGCACCGGGTGATCAGCGGCACGGGGCACTGGCTGCAGATCGACAAGCCGGGGGAGTTCAATCGGATATTGGAGCAGATTCCTGGCTGAGTGATGTAAGGAAGAAGGAGCGGAGCAACACCGTACCTCATCCCGAGCGAAGCGAGGGACCTTCTCGGCGGGCTGACGATGCTCGCGGAGAAGGTCCCCTCGCTTCGCTCGGGATGAGGTCCGTATTCCCGTGAGGTTCCGTGTTCCCGCGATGCTCCGCTGTCTCCCCGCCCCCTCCCGCTGTACCTTCCCGCCATGCCGGTCCCGCCGCTCCCTCGCGTCACCGCCACCCGCTACGTGCAGCCGCTCCGCGAAGGCGGCTCGCTGCCGGCCGTCGTCGAGACCGACGACGGTCTCTACGTCGTGAAGTTCCGCGGCGCCGGCCAGGGTGCGAAGGCGCTCGTGGCCGAGCTGCTGGTCGGGCAGATCGCGTCGGCCCTGGGGCTCCCGGTGCCCGCGCTCGCGCTGGTGCAGCTCCCGCCGCCCTTCGGCCGCAGCGAGCCGGATCCCGAGATCCAGGACGTTCTCCGCCGGAGCCACGGCCTCAACGTCGGACTCCGCTATCTCGACGGTGCGTTCAATTTCGACTGCACCGCGGCGGTGGACCTGGTGAGCGCGGAGTTCGCGTCACGCCTGGTGTGGCTCGACGCGCTCGTGACCAATCCGGATCGCACCCACCGGAACCCGAACCTGCTCGTCTGGCAGCGGCGCCCGTGGCTGATCGATCATGGCGCGGCGCTCTACGCGCATCACGACTGGCCCAGCATGACGGCGGAGAAGGCGCGGGGCACGTTTCAGCTGATCGAGAAGCACGTGCTGCTGACGCACGCCGGCCGGATCGAGAAGGAGGACGCCGCGCTCGCCGCGGCGCTGAGCGACGACGCGCTGGCGGCGATCGTCGAGCAGGTGCCCGACGAGCTCCTCTCCGGCACCGAGTACGCCGGCGATGCCCGTCCCGCCGAGCTCCGCGCGCGCTACCGCGAATACCTCGGCGCCCGGCTGCGGGCACCGCGACCCTTCCTGGCGGAGACGATCGAGGCCCGCGAGCGGCTGCGCCGTCTCCCTCCGCTGCCCCAATCGGCACGGCGATGAGCGACTCGGCCCGACTCGCCTACGACTTCGCCGTGCTGCGGGTGGTCCCGCACGTGCACCTCGGCGCGTTCTCGCCGGTCGGCGTGATCGTGCATGCCCGCACCGCGGAGTTCCTCGGCATGCGCGCGCTGACCGACCCAGGCGAGCTGCGCCAACGGTTCCCCGGACTCGATCACGACCTGTTGCTCCGCTATCTCCACACGTTCGAGCGCATCTGCGCCGGCGATCCGGCGGCCGGGCCGGTGGCGCTGGAGCCGCCCTCCGAGCGGTTCCACTGGCTCACGTCGCCCCGCTCGGACGTGCTCCAGACCTCGCCGATCCACGAAGGACTGTGTGACGATCCGGCGCGCGCGCTGGACGAGCTGTTCCGGAGTTACGTCATGGCTTGACGCCCTCCCCCCAGGCGGTACATTCGGGTTGGTACCGAACAAAACCCGAAGCTTCCTGGCGGTTCCGCATGATCCACCTGCACGTCCACACCCACTTCTCCTTCGGTATCGGAGTCTCCGCTCCAGACGTCCTCGCCACCGCCGCGGCGGAGCGCGGGTTCCGGGCGCTCGCCTGCACCGATACCAACGGCGTCTACGGGGCGATCGAGTACCAGCGCGCCTGCGACGCCGCGGGCGTGCGTCCGATGCTCGGCGCGCATCTCGTGACCGAGGACGAAGAGACGGTCGCGCTGGCGACGGACGAGCGCGGCTGGGGAGCGCTGTGCCGGGCGATTTCAGCGATTCATTGGGGGAGGGCGGACGGGCGGACGGGCGGACGGGCGGACGGGTTATCCGCCCTGCTGGCTTCCGATCGCGCCGGTCTCATTCTTCTCTCGCGCGATGTCGGCTTCCTCGAGCGCCTCGCCGCGGCAAGCGGACCGCGCGATCTCTACGCCGAGCTGGTGCCCGGCAAGGCGCGCCACGCCGTGCTCGCGGCCGCCCGCCGTCTCGGCATCCCGGCCGCGGTCACGAACGCCGTCGTGATGGCGCACCCGGAAGATTGGGCTCGCCACCGGCTGTTGCGAGCGATCCACCTAAACACGACGCTTGTCTGAGTTGGACGCAGCGACCGCGAATCCGTCCGCCCGTCCGCCCGTCCGCCCGACCACCTCCGCCCGCGACGCCTGGCTCCGCCCCGCCGCCGACCTCGTCCGTCTCTTTCCCGACTGTCCCGAAGCCGTGCGCCAGGCCGAGGCGATCGCGGAGCGCTGCGAGTATCGCATTCCCGAAGGCCGGGTGGTGGCGCCGCGCCTGGCGGAGCCCGACGAGTCGTTCCGGCGGCTGCGGGCCTTCGCCTACGCCGGCGCCGAGCGGCGGTACGGCACCATCGCGCCCGTCACCCATGACCGGCTGGAGTACGAGCTCGGCATCATCGGGAAGAAAGGCTTCGCCGACTACTTCCTGGTGGTGAAGGACATCGTGGAGCACGGCCCCACGCACTGCGGCCGCGGCTCGGTGGCAAACTCGATCGTGAGCTACAGCCTCGGCATCACCCACGTCGAGCCGCTGGGGGCCGGCCTCCTCTTCGACCGGTTCCTCAATCCCGAGCGGAAGGATCCGCCCGACATCGATCTCGATTTTCCCTGGGACGAGCGCGACCACGTGCTGGCCTACGTCTTCGAGACGTATCCCCGGCCCCAGGCGGCGATGGTGGCCAACCACAACTGCTTCCGTCTCCGCGGCGCGCTCCGCGAGGTGGCCAAGGTCCACGGCCGGCCGGCCGGCGAGATCCGCGAGGTGACGCGCCGGATTCCCGTCTTCGAGGACGAGCCGCTGGAGGAGATGCTCGCCACCCATCCCAACTTCCGCGGTCTCGACCTCGCGCCGAGCTGGCGGGACTACGCCCGGATGGCGGCGCCGCTGGTGGGAACGCCGCGCCACCTCTCGGTGCATCCCGGCGGCGTGGTCATCGTGCCCAAGGACGCTCACCGACTACGTGCCCGATCGAGCCGGCCGCGAAAGGCTCGAGGGGGTGGAGCGGAGCCCGGCCGGAGCTCACAGCGTGCCCGTGATCCAGTTCGAGAAGGACGGCGCCGAGGACGCGGGGCTGGTGAAGATCGATCTGCTCGGCAACCGCTCGCTCGCCGTCATCCGCGACGCGATCGTCGCGGTCCACGGCAATACCGGACGGATGATCGACTACACCTCCTCCGATGCCGGCGACGATCCCGCCACCCGGGCGCTCTTCCGCACCGGGCAGACCATGGGCGTGTTCTACACCGAGTCGCCCGCCTCCCGCGCGCTCTGCGCCAAGAGCAAGGCCGAGAGCTTCGAGCTGCTGGTGCTCAATACCAGCATCATCCGCCCCGCCTCCAACCGGTACATCCGGGTCTACCTCGAGCGGCTGCACGGCGCGCCGTACGAGCCGCTCCATCCGGTGCTGCGCGACACGCTCGCCGAGACGTTCGGCGTGATGGTCTACCAGGAGGACGTGGTCAACGTCTGCTCGGTCTTCTCGGGAATGCCGCTCGCTACCGCCGACGGACTTCGCAAGTCACTCTCCAAGAAGCGCCCCGCCCGGCAGCTGGCCGGCTACGCCGAGGAGTTCTTCGCCGGCGCGCTGGCGCTGGGCCGCGAGCCCGAAGTCATCAAGCGGGTGTGGGCGATGATCATGTCGTTCGCCGGCTACAGCTTCTGCAAGGGACACTCGGCGAGCTACATCCAGGTGGCGCAGCACTCCTGCTACCTGCGGGCGCACTATCCGGCGGAGTTCATGGCGGCGGTGCTCGCCAACGGCGGCGGGTTCTACCATCCCTTCGCCTACGTGGCGGAGGCGATGCGAATGGGACTCACGGTACATCCCCCGGACGTGAACGCGAGCGAGCTGCGCTGCACCGGGAGCAGGCGGGAGATGCGGATCGGGCTGCAGTTCGTGAAGGGACTCTCGGCGGAGGGGGCGGAGCGGGTGGTGGCGGGGCGGAGACCCTACCAATCCCTCCCCGACTTCCGCGCCCGCAGCGGCATCGCGGCCGACGACCTCCGCGCCCTGATCAAGGTCGGTGCGCTCGACTCGATCGCCGGCGGATGGACCCGGCCGATGCTGCTATGGATGATCGATGCCGCCCGGCGCGAAGGCGCCGCGGCGCCCGGCGACTGGTTCGATCATCTCCCGTCCGGCGTGCCGCCGCTGAAGGAGTATTCCGCCGAGCGGCGCCGGCGGGAGGAGTACGAGGCGATGGGATTCGTCACCGACACCCATCCCATGCAGCTCCACGCCGACCGGCTGGCCCGGCTTCCGCTCTGCCGCAGCACCGATCTGCCCCGCTACGTCGGGCGCCAGGTGATGATGGCCGGCATGCTGACGACCGCCAAGCCGGTGCACACGCTCAAGGACGAGCCGATGGAGTTCGCCACCTTCGACGACGGGGAGGGATTGGTCGAGACCGTGCTCTTCCCCAAGGTCTACGCCGAGCGGGGGCACGTGCTCTTCGATCAGGGGCCGTTCGTCTTTCGGGGGAAGGTCGAGGAGGAGTTCGGGGCGATCACCGTCACCGTCACGCATCTCGACCGGCTGGAGCGGGTCGTTGGCGCTAGCTTTAGCGCGGCTCCGGGCGCGGCTCGCGCGCCGGCTGGGGGCCCTGGTCCGGCCCCGGCCGGACGCCCGGCAAGCGGGGCGCGTAGATCCCGCGGCGCGCCCGATGGTTCAGCGAATCCGCCGCCACCGTCGTAGCGATGCGGGCCTCGTTGGCGCCGCGGAACGCCAGGTCGCCCTGGTGGGCAAAGCGCACCTTGCGCCGTCCGAACGGAGTCGAGAACGTGGCCCGGCCCTCCACCGCGAAGCGGTGGGTGCCCGAGCCCATCGCCAGCACGCGCTGGCGGAGGGCGCCCGGCACCGTGAGCGGCAAGGTCAAGTCCGCCAGGCCGACCTGCGGGACGGGAATGATGCTGTCCCTGGAGAAATGGCCAACGTCCACGTTGTCCAGCTTGAGCTGGACCTCCAGCCGGGCGGTGGAAACGTCGTAGTCGTTCGGGTTCCACACGGCGAGCCCCAGCACCACCGGATCGGTGCCGGTGTCATTCTGCAACCGCACGCGTGAGACCTCGAGCCCAGGGTCGTCGTAGACCCAGAGGCCCATCGGCGTGCAGGCCGCGACCGCGGCGGCGAGGCAGGCTATGAGAGGACGGGACATGGTCGAGCAGAAGCCTTCGTTGGTCTCGGCAGCACTTTCGCTCATTTTGGCGTTGGGCGCCAGTGCCTGCGGCGACGAGTTCGATAATGGAACGTCACCCCTCCCCGACGGCCCCGAGCCGGTCGCGCTCCAGCAGGTGGCCTCAGGGCTGAGCTTTCCGGTCTACCTCACCGCCCCCACCGACGACCCGCGGCTCTTCATCGTCGAAAAGGGCGGCACCATCCGGATCGTGGAGGCCGGGACCCTGCTCCCGACGCCGTTCCTCGACATCACGGCATCCGTCTCGACCGGCTCCGAGCAGGGTCTGCTCGGGCTCGCCTTCGACCCCGACTACGCCGGCAACGGCCGGTTCATCGTCCACTACACCGACGTCGCCGGCGACACCCGCGTCTCGGCCTTCCGGGTCTCCAGCGACCCCAACCTGGCCGACGCCGCGAGCGAGGTCGCGATCCTGAGCGTGGACCAGCCGTTCCCCAACCACAACGGCGGGCAGGTCCTGTTCGGCCCCGATGACCACCTCTACGTCATGCTCGGCGATGGCGGCTCCGCCGACGATCCCGGCGGACGCGGCCAGGCGCTGACCGATCTGCTGGGCAACATCCTTCGCATCGATCCGGTTGACGCCGGCGGGTACACGGTCCCGGCCGACAATCCCTACGTCGGCACCACCGGTGGCGCCCGCCCGGAAATCTGGAGCTACGGGCTGCGCAATCCCTGGCGGGCCGCGTTCGACGCCGCCACCGGCGATCTCTACATCGCCGACGTGGGCCAGCGGGAATGGGAGGAGGTCAGTGTCTCCACCGGCCCGGACGGCGCCGGGCGGGGAGTCAACTTCGGCTGGAACATCATGGAAGGGCCCGAGTGCTTCCTGGAATCGGACTGCAACCAGGATCCGCTCGAGCTGCCCGTGGTGTCCTTCGACCACGGTGACGGGTGCTCGATCACCGGCGGCTTCGTGTATCGCGGCGCCGCCATTCCCGCGCTGCGCGGCCACTACTTCTACTCGGACTATTGCGCCGGGTTCGTCCGCAGCTTTCGCTTCGAGAACGGCGCGGCGGTGGACCAGTTCCAGTGGCCCACGCTGGAGCCGGGAGCCAACGTGCCGAGCTTCGGCCTCGATGCGGCGGGCGAGATGTACATCATGAGCACCGACGGCGTGGTCTTCAAGATCGTACCCGGGTGAGCCCACCCGTCCCACCCACGCGCCCCGAGCTGGAGGCGCTGGCGAAACGGATTCCGTCGCTGGTGCGGTTCGGTGGCTCGTCCTGGAACTATCCCGGATGGCGCGGCCTGGTCTACAGCCGCAACTATGAAGGCAGGGGCGCCTCGACCCGCATGCTGGAGGAGTACGCCACCTTTCCGCTCTTCCGGACGGTCGGTGTCGACTCCAGCTTCTACGCGCCGCCCACGGAAGAGGTCCTGGCCGGCTACGCCGAGCGGCTGCCTCGCGGGTTCCCCTGCGTCAGCAAGGTCTGGAACCAGCTCACGGTGCAGACCTTCACCAAGGCGCAGGACCCGTCGCGGGCGGGCAAGCAGCAACCCGGACTTCCTGAATCCGGACGTATTTCTGGAAGCGGTGTACCAGCCGCACCAGCGGTTCTTCGCGGATAACACCGGGCCGTTCGTCTTCGAGTTCTCGACCGTCGCCCGGCGGAGCGGCCTCAGTCCCGAGCGGTTCGCCGACCAGCTCGACCGCTTCTTCGCCGAGCTGCCGCGCGAGGGGCAGTACGCGGTGGAGATCCGCAACGACGACTTTCTCACCCCCATGTACTTCGCGGTGCTCCGCGAGCACGGGGTGGCCCACGTCTTCAGCTCCTGGACCCGCATGCCACCGATCGGCCGCCAGCTCGACCTGCCGGGAGCGCTCACCGCGCCGTTCATCGTGGCGCGGGCGCTGCTCCGGCCGGGGCGTACCTACGACGAGGCGGTGGACGCCTTCGCGCCGTACGACCGGATCCGCGAGCCCAATCCCAGGCTGCGGGCCGATCTGGTCCGGCTGATCGACACCGCCGTGAGCACCCGGATTCCCGCCTACCTGCTGGTCAACAACCGCGCGGAGGGAAGCTCGCCCCTCACGATCGCGGAGATCGCGCGCATGCTGCCGGAGCCGGCCGAGTGATCGAGCGGCGCGGCCTCCTGCGCTACGCGGCGCTCTCGGTCGGCGCGGCGCTCGCGACGATCGGGCTCAAGGCCACGGCGTACTTCCTCACCGGCTCGGTCGGCCTGCTCTCCGACGCGCTCGAGTCGTTCGTCAACCTGCTCGCCGCCCTGGTGGCGCTGCTCGCGCTGTCCGTTGCGCTCCGCCCCGCCGATGACGAGCACGCCTACGGCCACACCAAGGCGGAGTACTTCTCCAGCGGATTCGAGGGCGCGTTGATCGTGGTGGCCGCGGCGAGCATCGTCATCGCGGCCGTGCAGCGGCTGATCGAGCCTCGTCCGATCGACGCGCCCGGGCTCGGTCTCGCGATCACCGCCGTCGCCTCCGCGATCAACCTGGCCGTCGCCAAGGTGCTGCAACGGGCGGGCAAGCGGTACGAGTCCATCACGCTCGAAGCGGACGCCCAGCATCTCATGACGGACGTCTGGACCTCGCTCGGCGTGATCGTGGGCGTGGGAGCCGCGGCGGTGACCGGGTGGCTGCGCCTCGACGGGATCGTGGCCATCGCGGTCGCGGCCAACGTGATGGTCGCCGGCGTGCGCATGCTGCGACGCTCCATGCTCGGACTGCTCGATACGTCGCTCCCGGAGGAGACGCTCGACCAGATCAAGGCGATCCTCGACGCGCACGGGAAGTCCGGCGTGGGATATCACGCCCTCCGTACCCGCCAGGCCGGCGCACGTCGCTTCATCTCGTTCCACATCCTCGTGCCGGGCGACTGGACCGTGCAGCGGGGACACGATCTGCTGGAAGAGATCGAAGAGCGCATCAGGCAAGCGGTCCCGCGGAGCGTGGTAGACACCCACCTCGAGCCGATCGAGGATCCGGTCTCATGGGAGGACACCCGGCTCGAGCGTCCTCCCCAGAGCAGCACCCAGCCCTAGTCCCCGCCTTCGTCCGTCAGCCGGACCTCGACGCTCCACCGCCGCTCCTCACCCGGCCCCAGCGTCTGCGCCAGCTTCCAGTCGCGGACCGCTTCCTCCAGGCTGTCGGGCGCGCCGATCGCGGGCTCGAGGCCGAAGTTGTAGTACGGTTGCTTGCCCGGCGGGGCCCAGCCCCGGTTGTTGATCCAAAGGCCCACCTGCGGCACTTCCGCCGGATCCACCAGCATCTCCAGTCGCTCGCCGCGACGCGGGTCGGTCAGAATCAGCCGGCCGTCCCGCCCCATGTCACCGAACAGCTTCACCGCCCAGGCACCGCGGGAGGGAAACGTGAAGCGGCCGTCGCGGCCGCCGAACGCGTCCGGCCAGCTCACGATGTCGCCGGCGCCGAGCTCGGGGAGACCGTGCACGGCCGCCACCTTGACCTGCCGCACCGACGGCAGCTCCAGCGTGCTCCCCGGCTGAACGTTGAGCAGCGGATGGGCGCACCAGATCCAGGGAATGGACCCGTCGCCGGTGTTTCGGAGCCGGTAGCGGAGCCGCATCACCGGCTCGTGGAGATCGAGCGTGATCTCGCGGGAGAGCTCGTACGGCAGACCTCGTCCGGCCGCGGAGCCCGCGAGGGTGACACCGCCGGCGTGCTCGTAGGCGGAGCTGGTCCACGGCGCGCTCCAGAGCTCGCCATGGTCGGGGAGCAGCGGCGTGCCGGGCGGCGCACCAGGTACCGGCGAGGGCGCGACGGTGGGGAAGCACTCGTCCCATCCACCGCTGTCCGCGGTCTCGACGAACGACGCATCGGGTCGGGGAGGCGCGAGCGGGATCTGATCGTTCTGCCAGAGCCACTCTCGCCCCCGCGGGCGCCGCAGATTGGTGAGCTTCATCCCGGCAACCGGCACGGCGACGACCTCGAGCTCGTCGGTGCGGAGGGCGATGGCGGGGAGGCCGGAGACGGTGAGTCTGGCGGAAGGGCATGGGGCCTAAGAAAAGCGGGAAGAGTGAAGGTGAAGGGGGAAGAGGAAGTCACACGAAAGGAATGTCATCCTGAGCGAAGCGAAGGAGCCGAAGCGACGCTATGGTTCCTTCGCTTCGCTCAGGATGACACCATCGCTCATGCCGAACGCCCCGCCATCGCTCATGCCGAACGCCCAACAACCGCGTACGCCCGCACCGGCCACGTCCCGAACCCCGCGACCTTCGCCGGCACGGCGGAGAAGCGGAACCCATCGGCCGGGAGGTTCTCCAGCGCGCACATGTGCTCGACGATGGGAATGCCGGCGCCGAGCAACGACGAGTGCACCGGCCGGGCGCGGTCGCCGAGGTCGTCGATGTTGAGGGAGTCGATGCCGACCAGCGCCGCGCCGGCATCCACCAGCATCTGCGCGGTCTCGGCGGTGAGGAACGGATTGCCGGACAGGTAGCGCTCGGTGCCCCAGAACTCGTCCCAGCCGGTGTGCACCAGGACCGCGCGGCCGCGCAGGTCGAGGCCCTCGAACTCCCGCGGCGAGACCGCACGTCCGAGCCCCATCGGGGCCCGCACTACGACGCCGTCGAGATCGGCCAGCGACTCCAGTTTCAGCGCGGACAGGTCCGCGCCATCGGCGTAGCGGTGGAACGGCGAGTCCACGTAGGTGCCGGTGTTGGCCACCATGTCGATGCGCCCGATCTGGAACTCGACGCCGGGCGCGTACATCTCCCGCGATCGCTCGCGGCTCAGATAGTCGCAGATGACCGGCCCCGGCAAGCCGGGGTAGGTCGTCATCCCATGCGTGATGGTGTGGGAGAGGTCAACGAATCGCGAGCGCGGCATTGAGATCGACCCCGGCGGTCCGGCAGATCCTCGCTACCGTCTCGCCGATCTTGTTGTTGGGGGTAGACGCCCCGGCGGTGATCCCGATGATGCGGGCGTCGCCCAGCCAGCGATCGGCCCGCTCTTCTCGCTTGGTGCCGATCGGCTGATGCCGGACGGCGCCGGACTCGGGATCCACGGCGTCGGCGTCCTCGATGTGAAAGACGCGGACGCCGCGGGAGTGGACCAGCGCGGCGAGATGGCAGGTGTTGCTGCTGTTGTATCCCCCGACCACCACCATGAGGTCGAGCGGCTCGTCGAGCAGCGCCACCACCGCGTCCTGCCGCTCCTGGGTCGCGGAACAGATGGTGTCGAACGACCGGAAGTGCTCCGCCGCCGCCTCGCCGTACCGCCGCGCCATGCTGCGCCCCACCTCCTCGGCGATGGCGAGCGATTCGCCGGAAAGCATGGTGGTCTGGTTGGCGATGCCGACCCGCAGCAGATCCCGCTCGAAATCGAAGCCGGGCGACGTGGCCTTGGCGAATCGCTCCTGCAGCGTGGCCGCGTCGCCCTTGCCCTCGATGAAGTCGCACACCGTCCGCGCTTCGGCCATGTCGAACACCACCAGGTACCGGCCACCGGGGTACTTCATGACCTGGCTGGCGGTCGCCTTGGTTTCCTCGTGGTAGTGCTTGCCGTGGATGATGGCGGTGAACCCGTCGCGGGCGTAGCTCTCCACCCGCTTCCAGACGTTGAGCACCGAGCCGCAGGTCGTGTCCACCAGCACGCAGCCGAGGCCGCGGAGCCGCTCGAAGTCGCCGATGGTGACGCCGAATGCGGGCAGGATCACGACGTCGTCGGCCGCGATCCCCGAGAAGTCGAATTCGCCCGCCTCGCTCCGGTGGAGGAAGTGGACGCCCATGTCCCGCAGCTTCTGATTGACGTGGGGGTTGTGGATGATCTCCCCCACCAGGAAGAGCCGCCGGTCGGGGAACTTGAGCCGGGTTTCGTAGGCGTAGTCCACCGCCCGGTCCACCCCGTAGCAGAACCCGAACTCCCGGGCGAGGCGGAAGGTCAGCGGACCGACCGTGAGGCGATACTGGTTGGCCCGGAGCGCCTCGACCACCGTGCTGTGGTAGTCGGCAGTGAGCTGCCCCTCGATCTCGCTCTTGAGGCCGAACCCGCGCCGGAAGTAGGTGCTCTCCATGGGCCGGAATCTAACGCCGGGACTAGGCGGAGTCGGAGGCGATGCCGAAGTCGTCCTCGTCGGTCGGCTCGGTGGCCTCCTCCTCGTCGTCGGGGGAGATCGGGCGGCCGGCGCACTCGGGACCCGCGGGAGTGACCGTCAGCCCCTTGAAGGACCCCTTCACGGTGAGCTTGCTCGCGTCGGTGGCGGAGCGGAGCCACGCGTCGAACCTCCCGGCGGTGGCGCCGGCGCCTGCCGATTCCACGGTCACCGCCCCGCTGTCACCCTTGAAGCCGCGGATGGAGGTCTCCGCGAACCAGCGCAGCGCCAGGGCCGACCACGGACGCGCCGTCCCCTTGGCGGGCGGGCGCACCCGATACCGCCCGGGACCGGCCGTGCCGGCGGCGCGGGCGGAATCGGCCGGATAGAGCGCGAGGGCAAAGCCGGTATCGCCATGGATGGCGCGCAGCTCCAGCACCCCGAGGCTGTCGCACCACTCCGCGATGGCCGGCGCGGAGAGCTTGCCGGTGTCCGCGCCGGTCCACTCCACCTCCAGCGATCCGGTGCGCCGCTCGGACGCGCCGCCCCGGGAGCAGGCGGCGACCCCCAGCACGCCGGCCGCCGCCACCAGGCGAGGACCTCTAGCCGGCGCATGATGCCCCCGAGACGTCGTGCTGCGCTCTCTTCACCGCGTCCACGACGGCCTCCGGACGCTCTTCGTACACGTGCAGACCCGCGCCGGGCACACTATCGATGGCGAATGCCGGCAGTCCCTCCCGCAGCGCCGCCAGCTGCTTCGCGGGGATGCCCCCCGCATGCGGCGCGGTGCCGACCACCAGACGGACGGGACAGCGTACGGACGCCAGCCGCGGTACCAGCTTCTCGGGTTCGCGGGCCTCGGCCATGCTGAGGTACGCCTTGAGAGTGCCGTCGAGGTCCGCCTTCGCTCCGGCGGTGTATCCGTCGATCACCGCATCCGTGACCCAGGTCGTGTCGCCCGAGGTCGCGACGAAGTTGTCCTTGATCTTCGCGCGAACTCGACGAATTCCGCCCATCCACTTCACCCAGGGGATGTAGCGCATCGCGCGGCGGAAGCCGGGGCTGGTGGCCGATTCCGCGGGCCCGCCATCCAGCGAGACTACCGCGCTGACGAGTGCCGGATGCCGGTAGGCGAGCCGCAGCGCCATCGAGGCGCCGGACGAATGCGCCACCAGGATCGCGGGACCGGGCAGGATCGCCCGCATGACCGACGCGATGCGGTCGGCCTGGCTGGTGAGGGAGTAGTTCCCTTGCTCGGGCCGGGCCGAGGTGCCGATGCCGAGTGGCTCGATCACGATCGCCTGATAGCCCGCGGCCGGAAGCTTCGCGAGCAGATGCCGATACCCGAACGCCGAGCCGAAGAGACTGGGAATGAGCACGACCGGCTCGCCGGTCCCCGCCGTCACCACCTGGAGCGACTCGGCGGCAGACACGCGCACGAATCGTTGCTGAACCACCGCGGGCTCCGCCGCGACCTCGAGCCCTGGGGCCTGAGGCTGCGCGACCAGCAACGCGCACGCGAGGAGAGGGATGGTGATCATGTCCGAATCTATCTGGGCGACTGCACCACGATGTCGAATCGGATCGTGGAGTCGTCCGGCGTGAGCGGCCGGCTGAGATCGAAGCGCACCAGCCCGCCGAAGAACGACAGCCCCACCCCCGCGCCCACCAGCATGCGGCCCGAGAAGAGCGCGCCTGGCCCCACCCGCCTGCCCCGCGTCGAGGAACAGGACCGGCCGCAGCCGGCCCGGGAGCGGCGCCACGTCGACCTGCGTCGCCCAGAACGACTGGCCCCGGCGCGCGCCGTACCCGTGCCCGCGCACCGTTCCCACCCCGCCGAGGCGGAAGGCGCTCTGCCGCAGGGTGGGTGCGGTGGCGATGCCGCCCTTGAGCCGCACGGTGACACCGGCCCGCTTGCCGATCCCGTGCCGCACCTCGCCGTAGACCCGCCCGGTCGTGCTGCCCTCACCGCCCAGGACGTCGGCGGTCGCCTGCCAGCGGAAGTCGCCGGTGCCGCTGAGGCGGACATGGCCACCGACCAGGTCGCCGTCGTCCACCGGGGCGTTGGGCGGAAACTCGCCGGTGCCGCCGAGGAAATCGTTGACCTCGGACGAGGCCTGCCGGCTCACGCTGGTCTGCCGTTCGTAGCGCGCCCCGACCGACAGCTCGAGCCCCGTGCGGAGCGACGTCTCATATCCCGCTGCCGCGCCCCGAGCCAGCACGTAGTCGCCGTCGTCGTGGGCGACGAAGAGCGCGTTGAGACTGTTGCCGAAGCCCGGCGCCGGAGCGAAGGGATCCACGTTCACCACGTCCCGATATCCACCCAGCGTGAAGCGGCCGTCCGGGGCGTCTCGCACCAGCGTGAGGCGTCCCGTCACTCGTTCATCGCTGAAGCCATAGCGGGCGGTGGCGTACACATCGGAGAACGCGAGACCGGGCATCCGCACCCGATACCCGAGACCGATGGAGAGGCCCTGCACCCGATTGTAGCGGAGCGCATCGGTGAGCCGCTCGTACGCCAGCCCGTGCGCTTTCCTCCCGGTCAGGGAATCGGGCAGCCTCTCCGCCACCCGCGCCAGCTCGGACTCCGCTTCCCGCGCCCGTCGAGCCTCGGCCGGGTCGGCATCGAGTGACAGGGAGTCCGCCCAGCTATCGAACCGCCCGAGCGAGTCGTTCGACGGCCGATGCAGCTCGTAGCGTCCGCCGCTCCATCGGTCGGCATAGCTCCACGACCGGAGACTGTCCTCGCCGCGACCTCCACCGCGTCGGGCCGCGCGCAGGGAATCCCGCCGAGCCTCGCGATCGACCGTCTCCGGCAACGGCAGCGCGAACGCGATGGGCCGGCCGGTATTGATCTCGATGTCCTCGAACGTCGTCACGGCGCGGAACGGAATCACCAGGTCGCTCACGAGCGGGATCCGCACCCTCCCCGAGATCACCTGGCGCCGCGGCATCCAGTGGCGGGCGTCCTGGAGCCCGTACTCCAGGTCGGCGTCGATGCTCACGACCTGGTTCACCATGGAGTTGACCCGTCGGGCGGAGGACGAGTCGGACTTCGTGCCGCTGTCCGGCCGCACCCACAACCCGGTGCCGACATAACGAAAGGTGAGCCGCACGACCTCGGCGGTGGCGGAGTCGATCCACATCTGCCCGGCGACGAGCGACGGGCCGCCTCGGCGGGGCGTGACGTCGACCCGCAGCAGCCGCAGCGCGCCGGTTCCGCCCGACGCGACGGAGAGCTCGCTGGCGAGGGTGTAGCGGTACCACTCCGGCCCCGTCGGTGCGAGCGGATGCAATGCACCGGTCGCGGGGAACTCGTCGCTGAAGATCCGCAGCGAATCGTCCACCGAGCGGGGCACGAACCAGGGCCGGTCCCACACGCTCGAGAGCTGAAGCGTCTCGGAGCGAGACCGGGAGCGCCGGCCCACGACATCCACCCGCAGGTCGTTGGGCCGCTGCCACTGGACGTCGGCCACCTGCTCCTCCACCGCGGCGGTCGGCACCCGCGCCCAGCGCCGCCGCCCGAAGGCGACGGTCAGCCGGTAATGGATCCGGGCCCGGTAGTCCGCCACGGCCGAGTCGCCGGCGCGCCGACGCACCATGGCGCGCTCGACTAGCTGCTGGACCGCGGGACTGCTGTAGGGAGAGGAGGTGGTGTCGGGAGTGGAGGTCTGGGCGACGGCAGCGAGCAGAAGAACGACTAGCTGATTTGCGCCCATTTGCTCCGGCCGTCTCGGTGTAGCCCGTACGCCTTGAGACGACGCCAGAGGGTGGTACGGCTGATGCCCAGGTGCCTGGCCGTCTCGGCGAGCTTCCAGTTATGCGCGTCGAGTGTCTTGACGATAGCCTCTTTTTCCCGGGCAGCCAACGTCGTGGGGCCTTCCACTCCGGGAATGAACATCGCCTCGCCCAGCTCCAGCGCCCCCACCCGGAGCGGCCGGAGCCGGCCACCCATGGCGGCCAGCCTGGGCAGCAGATCGGCCACCCCGTCCGACAGGTCGATGCCGGTCAGCGCTTCGCGGGCTTGGTGATTGGCGTACAACACCTTACCCTCGGCGTCGAACACGACCACCCCCTCGCTGAACCCGTCGAGCAGGGCCTTGGCGAGCGGGGAGAACACGGACGGCAGGGTTCCGATAGAGAGCGTATCTGGCATTTGGCGGTACGTACGAAGGTAGCACCAGGTGGTTTCAGACCGCGACGTGCCGCCGAACCTGGGACACGCGGCATGTCCTTGCTAATTCAGACGCCGCTTGACGCTCAAGGTGCACAATGGAGCGTCAGCGACCCCGCCCCCGGCCCCGCGGCGGGCGGCCACGGCCCCCGTGGCGCTGGCCCCGGCGCCTCCCCCGCCCGCCCTCCGGTTCCGGTTTCTGGTGCTTGGGAGCCCGCTGGAGCAGCACCTGGAGCGCCGGGACGGTGTCCGCCAGGATCGCCGGGTGGCGGCCTCGCTGGACGGCGAACCTGACCGGGCGGTCCAGCGCGGGAACCTCATCGGGCCGCAGGCGCCTGGCCTGACCCTCCCGCAGCCGGACCCGGGCCACCCCCATTCCGTCGTGCAGCTCGTATTCGACCGGCGCGGCGTCGCCGCGAATCCGGACCATCCCGGGCAACGCGTCCAGCCGCTCCCGGGTCGCCGGGTCCACGATGTCGCCCGGATCGAGCATGATGCGGGTGCCCTGGAAGTCCTCCCAGCTCCGCACGTCCGAGAGCTGAGCCAGGATGCGCGACCGCACCGCGTCCGGCGAAGTCTCCCGCAGCGCGCCGCCCGAGCGACGCCACAGCTCATCCAGCAGAGTGGCCGCCCGATGCACCCGGCTCGCATCGGGATGCACCACCTCGGCCGAAAGGAGCGCATCGGCGAGAACCCGCCTGGCATCGTCCAGGGACGCGTCCGGTATCTCGCCGCGGATCGGCTCGATCTCGGTATCCAGCTCGAAGCCGAAGTAGCTTCGCCTGCGCTCGACCGACAGCTGTTGATGCTTGCGTGGACCGGTGAGCACTGCCCTCGCGGCCCCCGTCGTCGCGTACGACTCGATCAGGTCGTAGGAGAGCGTGGTGCCCTCGATGGACGCCCGGGCAATCCCGAAGCGGTCCGCGAAGAAGCGGAGGCCGCCGGCCACCGCGCCCCAGCTGCCGGCCACCGACGTCTTGGAGACCCGCGCCTCCTGACCGTCGGCGGTGTGCTCGTCCATGACCAGATCGAAGGGCATCACCCGCGCGACCAGGTCCATCCAGGCCGTGCGCAGGTCCTTGGACGCGTAGGCGAGCTGCCGCGGCAGCGGCAGCTCGAGCGAGCGATAGACCGAGGCCAGACCGAGCGCGGTGTCTTCGATCGCCTTCATCAGCACGCCCCGCCGCTCGGCCCACTCCTCGAGTCCTTCCTCGAACAGGTGCCGCGGCAGACCGTAGACCTCGCCCAGGTATCCGTGCTGATTGAGCGCTTCGGCGTAGACGTTGTACGCGGTGAGATGGTCGCTGCCGTTGACGACCAGTCCGTGCAGGTCCCGCTCCTCGCGCGTCATCCGGTGGAGCGAGTCGATATTGGCGCAGACCGCCGCGATCGGCACCAGCTCTCCGGACGCGTGCACCAGCAGCTCGCCCCAGGGCCGCTCGACCGGCAGGGCTTCCACCTCGCGACCGTATTTCGTGAGCTTGCCGTGCTCGATCAGCCCGCGGCTCGTGAGCAGCTCGAGCGATCGGCGGTAGGCGGTGCGGTCGAGCGGCACCGGCAGGTCGAGATCCCGCGCGTCCACGCCGAGCGCCGCGCAGGTGATGGCGACCCGCTCCGCGTCGCCGGCAAGCTGGAACTCCGGCGGACCCGGCCGCAGCGTCGCGAAATCGAGATCGCGATCGCTCAGGATGACGACCTCGCCGTTCGGCACTCGTCCGTGCACCCGGCCGGCCATCTGGAGGATCTCGTTGGCGCCGAGATAGAGACGGTGGAGCACGTTGCGTCCCCGCTCGACCACGTTGCCGTAGCGCGCGTCGTAGATGATCACGGTGTCGAGACCGGGCACGTTGAGCGCCGACTGGCCGGCCGCGGTCATGGCGAGAAGGAACGGCCGCTCGACCTCGCCCTCGAGGAAGGGACGGATCACCCGGATCGGCTCGCCGCCGTGGTAGAAGGCGGTGCTCAGCCGCTTCCACTGCTCGCCCAGCTCCTGACCCAGGCGCTCGACCTCGGCGCGGGTGGGGAGGAAGACCGCGACGCCGCGCCGCTCCTTCATGATGTGCCGCACGTAGCGCTCGTTGAAGAATTCGTCGGGCGCCTGCGGCAGCACCTGGACCTTCGCCTTCAGCTTGGGGTCGAACGCGTACGTCAGCAGCACCTCGGCGCTGTCGAGGTAGCGGGCATAGAAGGCCGGGTCCACCGTCGCGCTGAGCCAGATGTAGCGGCAGCCGGCCCGCTTCCCCAGCGCCAGGCAGAGCTCCAGCTCGGCGGAGGTCTGGTGGATCTCGTCCACGATCACGGTATCGCGGCCGGTGATGAGATCGTCCTGGAACCAGCGGCGGGCGATGCCGGTGGTGACGATGACCACGTTCCAGCTCGGCGTCTCCGGGGTGGCTTCCCGCTCCCGGTTCACCACGCCCACCCGAAGCGACTCGCCCAGGATGGACTCGGCGATCGGACGGATGCCGAGGGTCTTCCCGGTGCCGGTTCCAGCGACGATGCCGAATCCCTTGTCCGAGCTCGCGAGGGCGCGGATCTCGGCGCCGTGCTCGCGCTCGAGGAGGGTGTCGAGCCGGAGGCCGAGGGCCAGCTCGATCGTCTCACAGGCCGCTCGCGTCGGCGCGATGACGATGATGCGGCCCTTGGGATGGGGCGCGTGGCGGTAGGCGTCGGGATCGGGCGGGAGATGGTGGTCGCGGGCGGGATGCATGCTGAAGGAATAACCCGGGCTATGGCTCCTTCGCTCCGCTCAGGATGACATGAGTGGAAATGAAAATCCCGGCGGGTGCCGGGATTTTCGGAACTGGAACGGAACCTGGATCGGAGAGATCATGCGCCGGGAAGGCGCGGGACAGGTCAGTCGTCCCAGCGACGCTCGTGCTCGCAGTCGTGGTCGTCGTGCCGGTCGTAGCCCTGGTAGAAGCGGCCGTTGCGCTCCCACACCACGATGGTGCGCACGCCGTGGCGGTGCCCGATCGGGCGGTCGTAGTACCGGCCGTCCCAGTAGTACACGGTGATGGGACGATAGCCGCGACGGGTCCAGTGCTTGTGCGACCGATGGGCGTGAACCCGCTCGACGACGACGATCCGCGGGCGCTCGACCACGACCACCCGGCGCGCGGTGGGGCGGCGGTACGTGGAGTATCCATCGCGGAGCACCACGTGGCCGGCCACCGGGCCGCTCCGCACCACGACTCCCGCTTCGACCCGCTGCGCCTGAACCGGCGCGGCGGTAGTCACAAGACCGGCGATCAACGACCAGGCGACGGCGCCTCTCATAAGACCCTCATGGTGAACGGGAGGACTGCGGTCTCCCCGAAATGCGAGGGCCGTGCCATTCGCTAACTCTTTGAGGCGCTTCGCTTGCGCAAACGCCGCGCAGCCGGCGGCGTCCTCTCCGGCAGACGTGACGAGCGTGGGTGTCCTGCGGCGCTGGCCAGCTCTGCAGCATCCTGCGCGTCCACCCAGTGGCAGACGGCGCGGAAGGCGGCGTGACGGTCGAGACCGAAATGCTGCATGAGGTGGGGAACGGCGCCGTACATGTTGCTCCGCCCGCCGGCGCGGAGACGGTGAAGGAACGTGCCGATGCGTAGGTTCATGCGTTCAACTGCTTGGACTGGAGGTGGATAATGGTGCCTGCCCATGACCCCGAATATAAACCGAAACAGGGGCATGCGCAAACGCCTTCCAACCATCGTCGTGAAGCACATTTGCCTCCGCGAGTCGCTCCTTGACACCCGTTCCAGTGCGGCTCATACTAGGGGCCGCTCTGTGACTTACGCACTGCCCCACATGAGCTACCCGCCTCCATGCGGGACTGCGTGGCTCACTCTCCACGTCGCTCCGGTCGGACAAACCATTCGCTCCGTCGAGCTGCGCTATGTTTCGCCAGATCCTCTCTTTCTTCACTAGTAATGCCACTATGGAGGCAGGTATGGCCGCGGAATTCTTTATCGGTGAATCACTCGTCGGCGACGGCAACGAGATCGCCCACATCGACCTGATGATCGGGTCGAAGTCCGGTCCCCTCGGCCACGCGTTCACCCAGGCGCTGTCCCGCAATACCGATGGCTTCACCACGCTGCTCGCCGTCGTCACGCCGAATCTTCCCGCCAAGCCCGACACGGTGCTCTTCAACAAGGTCACCATCAAGGGCGCCAAGCAGGCGGTGCAGATGTTCGGCCCGGCGCAGGCGGCCGTGGCGCGCGCGGTGGTGGACTCGGTCAGCGAGGGCGTCATCTCCAAGGCGCAGGCCAACGATCTCTGCATCCTGGTGGGCGTGTTCATCCACTGGCAGGCGGAAGACGACAAGAAGATCTATCAGTTCAACTATCAGGCGACCAAGGAATCGATCGCCCGGGCGCTGCAGGGCAAGCCGACGGTGGATGAGGTTCTCTCCAAGTACAAGGCCGCGCGGCATCCGTTCGCCAGCGGCGCCGAAGGCTGATCGCTACAGTCCCGACTGTTTCGTCATCCGGCGAGGGGCGGCCCGCTTTCGGGCGCGCCCCTCGTTCGTTCCATGGACCGAGTAGACGGAAGGCAACCAGGTAATGCGTAAGCTTCTGCTGCAACTCGACAGCTCCCGGCTGCCGAGCGTCTTCGATCAGGTCGTGGCGTACGACGCCGGCGCCGACGACATCATGAGCTACGGCGGCGTCACCGAGACCGACGTTCGCGACCTGGTCCACGGCTGCATCTTCACCCGCGGCCCCAAGGATCTCCACAATACCGCCGTCTGGATCGGCGGCAGCAACATGTCCGCGGGCGAGCAGCTCCTCGCGATGGCGCAGGACGCGCTCTTCAAGCCGTTCACCGTCTCCATCATGCTCGATTCCAACGGCTCCAACACCACCGCCGTCGCGGCGGTCGTGAAGATCGAGGAGACGCTGGGCGACCTTCGGGACAAGAAGGTGCTCATCCTGGCCGGGACCGGCCCGGTGGGGCAGCGCGCGGCGGGACTGCTCGCGCGGGACGGCGCCCAGGTGACCATCACCTCGCGCAAGCCTGAACAGGGCGAGAAGGCGCGCCAGTTCATCAGCGCACGGTTCAACGTGCAGGTCGACGCGACCACGATGACCGACCCATCGGCCCTCCCCGAGCTGCTGCAAGGACATCGACGTCCTGCTCAACTCCGGGCCGGCCGGCGTGCAGATGGTGCCCAAGTCGGCCTGGACGGCGGCCAAGAACCTCAAGATCGCGGTCGATCTCAACGCCGTCCCTCCGCTCGGCATCGAGGGGGTCGAGGTGAACGACGCGGGCGTCAAGCACGGGAAGGTCGTCTGCTTCGGCGCGTTCGGCATCGGCAACTTCAAGACCAAGCTGCACAAGGCGTGTGTCGCCCGGCTCTTCACGCGGAACGATCTGGTGCTCGACGCCGAGACGATCGCGGACGTAGCCCGGGAGCTGGTCACCGCGAAGAAGTAGCCCATGCCTCGCGTGGTCGGCATCGACGCGGGCACGGTGAGTCTCGACGTGTGCGGGCTGACCGACGGCCGGTTGACGCTCGATCTCAGCTGGCCGACCGCGGACGCCGTGGCAGACCCCGATGGATTCCTCGCCGCGCTGACCCAGTCGGGGCGGCCGGATCTGGTCGTGGGCCCGTCGGGCTATGGACTGCCGCTTACCCCCGCGCGCTGAGGCGAGCGACGAGGATCTGCGGCTCGCGTTCCTGGCGGGCCCCGACGAGCGGGGTGGGATCGGCGGGCTGCGGCGGTTCGTTCGGCGGCTCGCCGACTCCGGTCTGCCGATGGTTCTGACGCCCGGCGTGATCCATCTCGACAGTGTGCCGGTACACCGCAAGCTCAATCGGGTGGATCTCGGCACGGCGGACAAGGTGTGCGCCGCGGCGCTCGCCATCGAGAGCCGGCAGCGGGACACCGGCCGGGCGTTGGAGGACATCTCCCTCATCCTCCTCGAGCTCGGGCGGCGCCTTCACCGCCGCGGTCGCGGTGGACCGAGGCCGGATCGTAGACGGACTCGGCGGCACCAGCGGTCCGATGGGCTGGCGCTCCGCCGGCGCGCTCGACGGGGAAGTCGCGTACCTCGCGGGCAGCGTGGAGAAGGCGATGCTGTTCGGCGGCGGCGCCGAGACGGTCGCGGAGTCCGCGGGACGCGCGATGGCGATCGCCGCGTACGTCGAAGGCGCGGCGAAGGCCGTCCGGCAGCTCGCCGTATCGGTCCCGGGAGTCGACCAGGTCGTGGTCTCCGGACGCTCCGCCGCGGATGCCGACCTCGTTCGCCGGCTCCGGACGTTACTGGGCGGAATGTCGGTGGTGCCTCTGGAAGGATTTTCGCCCGTCGCCAAGCAGGGAGCGCAAGGGGCGGCGCTTCTGGCCGACGGACTGGCGGGGGGACGGCACGAGGCGCTGGTAGAGCGTCTCGGTATTCGGGAGGCGCACGGTACGGTGCTCGATCATCTCTACGTCATCACTTCGGAAACAGCCCGCCGCCGGTTGGGTCTCGACCGCGATGCCTGAAGTCGCCAGCCGCCTGGTGGTGGCGGGTGTCACGACGCGCGCCTTGGCGCTGTCGGCCGCGCGCGCGGGGTGGAACGTGACCGCGGTGGACGCGTTCGGCGATCTCGACCTTCGGGCCGCGGTCCGCGTGATCGCGCTGCCGCGCGGCGACCGTCCATTCGACCCCGCCGCCGCCGCGCTCGCTGCCCGCGATGTCCCGGCCGATGCCGCCGCGTACACCTCCAGCTTCGAGAATCACCCCGCCGCGGTCGCGGCACTCACCGAGGATCGGCGGCTGCTGGGCAATCCACCGCAAGTGCTCGAGCGGGTGCGCGATCCGTTCCTCCTCATGCGCGTTCTCCGGCGCGCGGGGATCGAGGTTCCCGAGACTCGCGCCACGCCCCCGCGTGCCGTCGCCCCACGCCAACGATGGCTGCTCAAGCCCCGGCGCTCCGGGGGCGGCCACGGGACTTCGATCTGGCGCCCGGGTGTGCCGGTCGGACGGCAGCACTACCTGCAGGAGCGTGTCGCCGGCATCGTCGGCTCGGTCACGTTCCTCGCGGACGGGCGTCGCGCGCTCGTGCTCGGGCTCAGCCGGCAGCTGGTCGGCGAGCGCGGGTTCGGCGGGCGAGGCTTCCGCTACTGCGGCAGCCTGCTCGGGCGCGGCCTCTTCGACGAGGAACCGGCGCTGCTCGCCCGTGCGAGCGCGATGGCGGAGGTCGTGACGCGGGAGTTCGGGCTGGTGGGCCTCAACGGCATCGACTTCGTCGCGCGGGACGGCGTGCCGTGGCCCATCGAGGTGAACCCGCGCTACTCCGCCTCGATGGAGCTGCTGGAGCGTGCGGCGGACATCTCGCTGTTCGCGCTCCATGCCGACGCCTGCGGCGGCAGGCTGCCGGCCGCGCCGCCGGCGACGCCGCGGCGGGTGCACGGGAAGGCGATCGTCTTCGCCCGGCGCGGGATCACGGCAGGCGACACGCGCGGGTGGCTTCGGGATGTGACGATCGCCGATGTGCCGCAGCCGGGCGAGCGGATCCCGCGTGGCCGTCCGATCTGCACCGTCTTCGCGTCGGCCTCGAGCGAGTCGGCGTGTCGGGACGCCCTGGCCGCCAGGGCCGCGGCGATCTATCACGCCGTCGAGCCGGCGGCGCGGGGGGCGGCATGACGGTCACCTGCCTGGGCTGCGGCTGCGGCTGCGACGATCTCACGGTGCTGGTGCGCGACGGCCGCATCGTGGAGCTGTCGCCGCCGTGCCCCGTGGCGCGGCAGTGGTTCGGCGACGGCACCGTGCCGGCGGAGATCCAGGTGGAGGGCCGCAGCGCGTCGATCGAGCAGGCCATCGAGAAGGCCGCGGCGCTGCTCAGCGGAGCGCGGCGGCCCGCCGTGCTGATCGCGCCCGATCTCACGACCCAGGCGCAGCGGATCGCCATCGCGGCGGCGGATCTCCTCCGCGCCGAGGTGGACGGCGCCACCTCCGAGGCCGCGGCGGCGGGCCTCCTGGCGGCGCAGCGACGCGGCCGCTCGGCGGCAACGCTGGGCGAAATCCGGAACCGGGCCGACGTGATCCTGTTCTGGGCCGTGGATCCGCGGGAGCGCTATCCCCGCTACCTGGAGCGCTACGCCCCGGCCCAGGGTCTCCACGTGCAGAACCGCGCGACGCTCTCCGTGTCGATCGGCGCGGACCGCGGGCCCGCGGGGGCGGAGATCGCCGCGGAGTTCGGCCCGGCCGAAGAGAGCGACGCCCTCGCCGTGATGGTGGCGACGGTGCGAGGGCAGCGGCTCGGCGAGCTGCCGGCGGCGCTGCGGCCGGCGGTCGCGCTGGCGGAGCGAATGATGAAGGGCCGGTACATCGCCATCGTGCACGACGCCGAGCCGGGACGGGAAGCCAGGGACGTGCAGCGGGCCGAGGGAGTGGTGGCGCTGGCGCAGGCGCTCAATGACGGAGCGCGGAGCGCGCTCAGCAGCCTGCGCGCCGGCGGTAACCGATCGGGCGCGGAGGCCGCGCTGACCTGGCAGACCGGATACCCGATGCGGGTGAGTTATCGCGAGGGCGCGCCGGCGTACGAGGCCGCCACCTCGGGCCTCTCGCGGGCGCTCGGGGCCGACGCGGTGCTGGTGGCAGGATCGGCCGCGGCGCTCGGTGATCCCGCCATTCCGCTCGACCGCATACCCGCCGTCGTGATCGGGCCCGCGGCGAGCGCGGTGAAGGGCGCGAAGGTCGCGATCGACACCGGCGTCGCCGGCATCCACGAGCCCGGGATCGGCTACCGGATGGACGACGTGCCTCTGCCGCTGACGCCGGTCCTTCCGACGCCGCGCGGCGCCGCGGAGACGCTCATGCGGCTGCTCGGCGCGCTGCGCGCCCGCTCCGGCCGGAAGGCGCCGTGAGCAAGCCGACCCGGCTTCGGATCGTCGGCGGCGCGGTGCACGACCCCGCGCACGGCGTGGACGGCGAGATCCGCGATGTCTGCATCGAGGATGGGCGGATCGTCGCCGCTTTGCCGGACGGCGTTCCGACGCTCGATGCCGGCGGGATGGTCGTCATGCCGGGCGGCGTGGATATCCACGCGCACTTCGCCAGCTCCACCTGCAACCATGCCCGCCGGCTGATCCCCGACGAGCACGCGGGCGACCGCGCGCCCGCACCCGCGCTGCTCGAGGGGGAGGCCCGCTCCGGCACCGGCGGCACGGTCCCGAGCACCTTCACGACCGGCTACCGCTACGCCGGACTGGGCTACACCACGGCGTTCGACGCGGCGGTGGCGCCGCTGCTCGCGCGCCACAGCCACAGCGAGCTGGACGACACGCCCTGCGTGGACGGCGGGATCTTCGTCCTCATGGGCAACGACGAGTACCTGCTGCGGCAGATCGAGGCGGGCGAGCGCGACCGCGCCAAGGACTACGCCGCCTGGCTGCTCGGCGCCACCGGCGGATACGCGGTGAAAATCGTGAACCCGGGCGGCATCGAGGCCTGGAAATCGGGACAGCGCAACGCGACCGGGCTCGACGAGCCGATCTCAGGCCGCAACGTCACGCCCCGGGCGATCCTGGAGACGCTGACCGACGCCGCCAACCAGCTCGGCCTGCCGCATCCGGTGCACATCCACTGCAACAACCTCGGTGTCGCGGGGAACGTGGCGACCACGCTCGCCAGCATGGAGACGCTCGCCGGACGCCGGTCGCATTTCACGCATCTCCAGTTCCACAGCTACGGCGGCGAGCCGGGAAAGACGTGGTCGTCCGCCGCGGCCGCGGTGATGGAGTACGTGAACGCGCATGCCGAGGTGAGCGTGGACGTCGGCCAGGTGATGTTCGGGCCCGCCATGACGATCACGGCAGACGCGCCGGTGGAGTACCTGCTGCACAAGAGCAGCGGCCGCCGCTGGACCAACATCGACATCGAGCTGGAGACGGGATGCGGGATCGTCCCGCTGACCTACAAGGACAAGGCCGCGGTGTCGGCGCTGCAGTGGGTCGTCGGACTGGAGCTGTTCCTCCTCAGCCAGGATCCCGTGGCGGGTGGTGCTTTCGACCGACCATCCCAATGGAGGCTCGTTCCTCTCCTACCCCGCCCTGATCCAGCTGCTGATGGACCGCACGGTCCGGGACGATCGGCTGAAGCAGATCAACCAGCGCTATCTCGCGGGAAGCGCGTTGGCGGACGGTCTGGCGCGGGAATACACGCTGAACGAGATCGCGATCATCACCCGCGCCGGTCCCGCGCGGCTGCTCGGGCTCCGCTCGAAGGGCCATCTCGGCGTCGGCGCGGACGCCGACGTGACGGTCTATGCCCGCGATAGCCGACATCGCGAAGATGTTCTCGACGCCACGCTACGTGGTGAAGGGCGGCAGCCTGATCGTCGAGGAGGGGCAGCTTCGGCGGGCGCCCGCGGGGCAGCGCCTCCGGCTGGCGCCGGGATACGATCAGGCGATCGAGCGGGATCTGCGGCGCCACTTCGAGGCGCACTCGACGGTGGCGTTCGAGCACTATCCGGTGCGGGATCTGCCGGGGGCGGCGGTGGAGATCGGTAGGGCCGGGCCATGAACATCCGCAATGTTCACATCGAAGACACCTTCGCCGAGGCGTTCACCATGCGCGTGGCGCGGCTGATCATCACCGGCCGCAACGTGCGCTGGGCCCGCGAAGCCGCGCTCAAGCTCACCGGCTTTGCCACTTCGGTGATCGGCTGCAAGTGCGAGGCGGCGATCGAGCGCGAGCTGCCGGCCGGCGAAACGCCCGACGGCCGCCCCGGCTTCAGCATCCTGTTCATGACCATGAGCAAGGACGATCTCCCCAAGCGGCTGATCGAGCGCGTCGGACAGACCGTCCTCACCTGCCCCACGACCGCCTGCTTCGACGGCATGCCCGACGCGCCCGACCGCGTTGGCGTCGGCTCCGCGCTCCGCTTCTTCGGCGACGGCTTCCAGGCGAGCAAGATGATCGGGGGCAGCGCTTCTGGCGCATTCCGGTCATGGAAGGCGAGTTCCTGGTGCAGGAGAAGTTCGGGATGATCAAGGGCATCGGCGGCGGGAACTTCCTCATGCTGGCGCGGAGCGCGGACGCGGCGCTCGAGGCTGCCGAGGCGGCAGCCGACGCGATGTCGGGCCGCGCGGGCGTGATCCTGCCCTTCCCCGGGGGCGTGGTGCGGAGCGGCAGCAAGGTGGGCTCGCGACGGATCAAGAGCATGATCGCGTCCACCAACGACGCCTTCTGCCCCACGCTGCGCGGGATCACCGAGACCCAGCTTCCCGAAGGGGTGAACTCGGTGCTCGAGATCGTCATCAACGGCACTGACGCGGAGGCGATCGCCGCGGCCATGCGCGCCGGCATCGACGCCGCCTGCCGCGACGGCGTCGTCGCCATCACCGCGGGCAATTACGGTGGAAAGCTCGGTCCCCACCATTTCCACCTGCGCAAGATCATGGCGGCCACCGCGTGACCGGCATCGTCGCGCGGCTGCGCCGAAAGCTCGACGCCAGGACAGATCTCGGCGCGGTCCTTCCGGCGGGCTGGACCGCGCTCACCGCCGCGGAGCTGTCGCGGCGACCGGTGCTCACCGAAGGCGGAGAAGCCGCGACCGTGGGTGATCTGTTCGACGTCACTGGCGCACCCTCAGGAGCCATCACCTTCCAGGGCGACCTCGGCCGAGCCGATCGCCTCGCGGCGGGATTGGCGGAGGGCCAGGTCGTCGTCGAGGGACGCGTCGGCGACGAAGCGGGACTCGGCATGTCGGGCGGCGTGCTCGACGTGAACGGCGACGCGGGCGCCCGCACGGGAGGCGCGGCGGGTGAGGCGCGGCGCGGCATGACCGGCGGCGAGATCGTCGTGCGGGGAAACACCGGTGGCGAGCCCGGGCTGCGGATGCGTCGAGGGCTGCTGGTCGTCACGGGCAACGTGGCCGGGCAGGCTGGGGCGGGCATGATCGCCGGCACGGTGCTGGTGTTCGGCGACGCGGGACCGTCGCCGGGCCGGTGGTCGAAGCGGGGTTCGATCGTCGCGCTGGGGAAGGTGGCGATCCCGCCGACGTATCGCTACGCCTGCACCTACCAGCCCGATCACCTGCGGCTGACGCTGCTTCGGCTGCGCGCGCGATACGGGCTCGCGGTGGACCAGCGTTTCGTCGCCGGGTTCTATCGCCGCTACAGCGGCGATCTCGCGGAACTGGGAAAGGGAGAAATTCTGGCATGGACAGCGGAATGACCGGCCTCCGATTGAACGACCGCGCCATGGCGCTGGCGGACGCGATGATCGAGGATGCGGACCGTCTGCGGATACGGCGCGTCATCCTCACCAACGGGGCACGGATCATCGATGCCGGCGCGGAAGTGGACGGCGGGTACGCCGCGGGCCTCGAGCTGGCACGCATCTGCATGGGCGGGCTCGGTGACGTGGCCTACACCACCGTGCCGATCGGGAGCCAGTCGTGGCCCGGCGTTCTCGTGTCCACGGATCATCCGGCGGTGGCGTGCATGGCGTCGCAGTACGCGGGCTGGGCCGTCCAGGTCGACAAGTTCTTCGCGATGGGATCGGGTCCGCTGCGCGCGCACGCCCGGGTGGAAAAGGAGCTGTTCCACAAGCTGGGTTACGAGGAGACCGCGAAGCGCGGCGTGCTGGTGCTGGAAGGCAGGAAGCTGCCCACCGAGGCCGTCGCGGCGTGGGTGGCGGAGAAGGCCCGCCTCGAGCCTTCCATGGTGACCTTCGTCATCGCTCCCACCGCCAGCATCGCCGGCGGGGTGCAGATCTCGGCCCGGATCCTGGAAACCGGCCTCCACAAGATGGAGACGCTGGGATTCGACGTCCGCCGGATCGTGGCCGGGTTCGGCACCGCGCCGGTTCCACCCGTGGCCAAGAACGACCTGCGCGCGATCGGCAGCACCAACGACTGCATCCTGTACGGCGGGCAGGCGCACTACACCGTGCGTGCGGGTGACGATGAGCTGGCGGAGCTGGCCGCCAAGGTCCCGTCCACCGCCTCGCGGGACTACGGGACGCCGTTCTACGACATCTTTCAGCGCTACGAAGGCGATTTCTACAAGATCGATCCGCTACTCTTCAGCCCCGCGGAAGTGTGGCTGACGAGCGTGGAGACGGGACGCACATTCCATGCGGGGCACCTCAATCCCGACATTCTCGAGGCCAGCCTCCACCCCAAGCGGTAGGACCCACACCATTCACAGGAGCTATCCCATGCGGCGTCTTCCAAGCTGGTGGCTGGTCACCTTCGCCCTCGCCACAGCGTGTGGCAAAGCGGAGGACAAGGCGGCCGACGCGTCCGCGGATGCGGCACCGGCGGCGGATGCACCGGCCGCGCCGGCCGGACCGGGAGCGATCGTGACCGTCATCTACAACGCGCCGAAGGACACGGCGGCGTTCGAGAAGTACTACCGCGAAGTCCACCTGCCGCTGGTCTCGGCCAATCAGGCAGGAGATCGGCTTCACCCGCGCCGACCTGACGCGCTTCACCAGCAATCTCGACGGCAAGAAGCCCACCTACTATCGCCAGGCGGAGCTGTATTTCCCGTCGCTGGAGGCGGCGAAGAAGGGCATGGCCACGCCGGGGTTCAAGAAGGTGGGCGACGATCTCGCGAACTTCGCCAGCGGCGGGTTGACGGGACTGCTCGCGGTCGAGACCAGCCCGGCGACCGAAGCGTCCTCCGGTGAGCCGATGGCGATCGCGACGGTGATCTACAAGCAGCCCAAGGACACGGCGGCGTTCGAGAAGTACTACGCCGAGACCCACGTGCCGCTGGTCGGAGCGAACCAGCAGGAGATCGGCTTTACCAAGGCCGAGCTGACCAAGTTCGACTCGAACCTCGACGGCTCGCCGCCGGCGCTGTACCGGCAGGCGGAGCTGTACTTCCCGTCCATGGACGCGCTCAAGAAGGGAACGGCGACGCCTGGCTTCAAGAAGGTGGCGGGAGATCTGCCGAACTTCGCGACGGGTGGGCTCGATGGGTTGGTCGCGGTGGAGACGCCCGTACGCAATGCCGGCCTCAGCCCCTTCGCTGCGCTCAGGGTGACGTGTCTATGCGCCTCGTCATCCTGGCCTCCAGGCAGGGCTGGCACACGCGGGAGCTGACCCGCGCGCTCGAGGCGCGCGGGCACAGCGGGACGATCGTGCCCTACGAAGGGCTCACCGCGTCCATCGGCGGCGATCCCGGCCTGCGCAGCGAGGACGGTCGAGCTGGACAGGGCGGAGGCGGTGTTTGCCCGGATCATTCCGTCCGGGTCGCTGGAGCAGATCATCTTCCGGGTGGACGCGCTCCATCGCCTGGAAGAGCGAGGGATTCGGGTGATGAACTCCGCCCGCGCCATCGAGCGCACGGTGGACAAGTTCTGGACCTCCTCGCTGCTGGAGCAGTGCGGCATCCCGACGCCGGAGACGGTCGTCTGTGAAAGTCCGGACGAGGCGATGGCGGCCTTCCGGCGCCTGGGCGACGTCATCGTCAAGCCGCTGTTCGGATCCATGGGGCTCGGCATGGTGCGGGTGGCGGACGAGGAGATGGCCTACCGCGTGTTCCGCACGGTCGAAACGATCCGTGGCGTCTACTATATCCAGCGCACGGTGGACCACGAGGGCCGCGACTACCGGGTCTTCGTGCTGGGCGGGAAGGTGCTCGGCGCGATCGAGCGGCGCGCCGACGGCTGGCGCACCAACATCGCGCGCGGAGGTGAGGCCAAGCCGGCGCGGTTGCCGGACGAGTGGGCGGCGCTGGCGGTTCGCGCCGCCGCCGCGGTCGGTGCGGAGTACGCGGGAGTGGACCTGCTGCCCGACCGCGACGGCGCGATCCACGTGCTCGAGGTCAACGGCATCCCTGGCTGGCAGGGATTGCAGGAGGCGACCGGGATCGACGTTGCGGGGGCACTGGTGGACCACCTGGCCCGGCGGCCGTGACCGGGGAGGAAATCGCCGCGGCGGCGCAGCTTGCCTGTCTGCTGGAAGTGAGCGCGCCGAAGCCGGGGAACGTCTCACCCGACCGCCACTTTCACGACACGCGCTACGAGGACTTTCTCGCGAGCGCCGTGGCGATCGGGCCAGCCCTCGTCGCGGCCGGCGAGCGACCGCTGGGCGAGACCATCCGCGCGGCGATCGAAGCCACCGCGCGGTGGACCCGCTCGAACACCAACCTCGGCATCGTGCTGCTGCTCGCGCCGCTGGCCCGGGCCGCGGCGCGATCCGGCGGCTCGCTTCGGGAGCGGCTCGCCGAGGTGCTGGAGGCCACCAGCGTGGCCGACGCGGCGGAGGCGTACGCCGCGATCCGGCGGGCGCGCCCCGGCGGCCTGGGCGAGGCCAGCGCGGAAGACGTCGCCGCTGCGCCCACCGTGACGCTCCGAGAGGCGATGGCGCTGGCCGCCGAGCGCGACACGATCGGACGGGAGTACGTGAGCCGGTTCGCGCTCACGTTCGAGGTCGGCGCGCCGGCGCTGGTGGACGCCAGACGGCGCGGGCTCAACTGGGCGGACGCGACCGTCGAATGCTTCCTGGCGCTGCTCGCGGCGGTGCCGGATACGCACATCGCGAGGAAGCTCGGGCGGACCGAGGCGGAACGCGTCTCCGGCCGGGCGCGAGAGATCGTGGGCCTCGGTGCGACGGGGACGGCAGAGGGGCGTGCCGCCCTCGGGAAACTGGACGCGGAGCTGCGGGATCCCCGGAATACCCGGAACCCCGGTACCACCGCGGATCTGACGTGTGCCGCATTGTTCGTCGTTATAATTGAGGGCGGCTGGGACCGCTGACGAGAGGATCGCCGTGTCGAGCAGCTTCCGCGTGCAGGTGAGCAAGGACTACCTGGTCTTCGCCTCCGCCCATTTCATCACATTCCGCGGCCACCAATGCGAGACGCTCCACGGGCACAACTACCGTGCGGGCGTCGCGGTCGAGGGTGCGGTGGATGAGGAGACGATGTTCGTGCTCGACTTCAGCGTGCTGAAGCAGATCACGCGGCAGCTCGTGGACGAGGTCGACCACCGGGTGCTGCTACCGAAGCTCAACCCGAAGCTCTCGTACCGGGAAGAGGGCGACCGGATCGCGGTGGACTACTTCGGCACGCCCACATACGTCTTTCCCAAGGCCGACTGCGCCATGCTCCCCATCCCCAACAGCACCGCGGAGATGCTGGCCCAGTACCTCGGCACGAAGGTGCGCGACGAGCTGCGAAAGCTGGGCTACCGGCACCTGACGCTGCTGGAGATGGAGGTGGAGGAGAACTACGGGCAGTCGGCGACCTACCGCGAGGTGCTGGCGCTCGACTGACCGGGTCCGTCGAGCTCCCTGACGTCGTCCGCCCCGAGCCGGCCGGTGTGAAAGGCGCTGGCAACCAGCGCGGCGTCGCAGCCGGCCTCGCGAATCCGCTCCAGATCATCCCGGCCGCGAACGCCTCCGCCGGCGATCAACCGGACCTCGGGGAACCGCCGGTGCAGTGAGGCCAGCAGCGTCACCTCCACGCCGGCACCGGTTCCCACCCGCCCCACATCCAGCACCAGCAGGTTCATCGTCCCGGCCGCGATCGCCAGCGCGGCGAGGCGCTCCTCCACGGCGCCGGCACCTTCCGGGATGACGAGATCCGGGTGCACCATCGGAGTTCCCCAGCCGCAGGTCGAGACTGAAGACCACGCGCCCGGGCCCGACCGTCCCGACAATCTCGACCAGGTGATCGAACGACCGCAGCGTCTCCAGCCCGACGACGACTCTCGTCGCGCCGAGGTCGAGCGTCTCCAGCGCGGCTTCCCGGTCGTCGATGCCGGCATCCACCAGGATGCCGGCCGGCTCGGCGGCCTGCGCCAGGGATCGGAGCGCGGCGCGCTGCGGCTCGCCTCCCTGGATCGCGTCCAGATCGGCGATGTAGCACTGGCGGGCGCCAAGGGTTTCGCGGTAGGCTCGGATGAGCGCCACCGGATCTCCCTTGGCGTTCGGCGTCAGCACCGAATCACCCGGCTCGTAGCGGGCGCGGTCGCCCTCGCGAGCCTGCACGGCCCGGCCTCGACTCAGATCCACCACGGGGATCAGTTCCATGATCCATTCTACCCGCACCATGCCGTCGCATACCATCCCGGGGGGCGTACCGATTGTCGGGTGGGACATCGGCGGCGCGAACACCAAGGGCGCCCGCATCGAGACCGTCTTTCGCACGGTCTCGGCTCCGCTCGAGATGCCGCGCGAGTTTCCTTCACTGGTTCCGACGCTGCGCCGGCTGGCACGGGAGCTCGGCGGCGACCCCGCCGTGCACGCCGTCACGATGACGGCCGAGCTGTCGCAGGCCTTTCGGACCAAGCGCGAGGGCGTCGGCTTCGTGCTCGACGCGATGGCGGAGGCCTTTCCCTCGCAGACCGTGCGCGTGTACGGATTCGGCGGGTTCCGCGATCCCGCCGAGGCACGGACGATGCCGCTCGAGGTCGGCGGGGCCAACTGGCACGCGGCCGCCCGGTTCGTCGGCCGCCACACGCGCGACTGCATCCTGGTGGACATCGGGACCACGACCACCGACATCATTCCGATCGTAAACGGCGAGCCGGCGACCGCCGGCCGCACCGACCCCGAGCGGCTCATGAGCGGGGAGCTGGTCTACACCGGCGCGTTGCGGACGCCGGTCGAGTGTGTCGCGGCCGCGGTGCCGCTGGGCGGCAAACTCTGCCCGCTGGCGCCCGAGACGTTCGCCCTCATCGGCGATGCCTATCTCCGGCTCGGCCTGCTGGACGCGCGCGACTACAGCGTCGCGACTCCCGACGGACGGCCGCGCACGCGCGAGTACGCCGGCGAGCGCCTCGCCCGCGCCGTCTGCGCCGACAGCGAGATGCTGGATGACGAGGCGGTGGACGCCATCGCACGGGCGCTCGCGGAGGCGCAGGCGGCGCGGGTCGCGGCCGGCATCGAGCTGATGCGCGTACGGCATCCGGCGCTGACGGTCGTCGTCGTCACGGGCCTGGGCGACTTCATCGCGGCCAATGCCGCCCAACGGAGCGGCTTCGAAGTGGTGCGCCTGGCCGAGCGCATCGGCGAGGCGGCGCGCACGGCGCCGGCCGCGGCGGTCGCCTGGCTCCTGGCCAATACCCTCACGCCGGTATGAGGCCGACGGTCATCAAGATCGGCGGCGGGCTGCTCGAGGTGCCGGGCGCACTGGAGGCGGTGTGTGGCGCGGTGGGCGCGATCGGCCGCCGCGAGCGGGTCGTCGTCGTGCCCGGAGGCGGGCCGTTCGCCGACGCCGTGAGGGCGGTGGACCGCCGGCTCGATCTCTCCGCCGCCGCCGCGCACTGGATGGCGATCCTGGCGATGGATCAGTACGCGCATGTGCTGGCCGAGCGGATCGACGGGGCCGTGCTGGTCGAGGAGCACGGTGCGATCGCCGGCGTGCTCGCGAGCGGCAGGGTCGCGGTCCTGGCGCCGTCGCGCTGGATGCGGGGGGCCGATGTGCTGCCGCGCAGCTGGGACACCACCAGCGACAGCGTGGCGGCGTTCGTGGCCGGGGCGCTCGACGCGGAGCGGCTGGTGCTGGTGAAGCCGGCGAGCGTCGGGACCGAGGGAGTGGATCGGGGATTCGCGGGGGTGGTGCCGGTGGAGATGGAGGTTCGCGTACTGGGGTGGGAGGATTTTGTGAAAGCGATTCCAATGTCATCCTGAGCGAAGCGAAGGAGCCATGGCGACGCTATTCTACGCGACCGCCTTCCGCACCCGCCGAGACGACGGCTTCGGCGACCCCATCCCCTTCGACAGCAGCGCCGCCAGCAACTCCGCTCGCACCGGCCGGCTGAAGTGGTAGCCCTGCATCTCGTCGCACCCCTGCTCCCGCAGCAGCTTCACATGCGCCTCGGTCTCCACGCCTTCCGCGGTGACCGTGAGCCCGAGGGCGTGGCCGAGCGCGATGATCGCGGTCGAGATCGCCGCGTCGTCGGGATCGGTGACGATCTCGCGAATGAAGGCGCGGTCGATCTTGAGCGTGTCCAGCGGGAAGTGCTTGAGGTAGCTGAACGACGAATAGCCGGTGCCGAAGTCGTCCACCGAGAGGTGGAGACCCATCGCGCGGAGCGCGTGGAGCAGGTCGGTCCCTTCCTTCTGATGGTTCACCAGCACCGACTCCGTGAGCTCGAGACCGAGATAGCGTGATTCCAGGCCGGTGTCGCGAAGGATCCGGGCGACGCTGTCGGTCACCGTCCGGGTGAGCTGCCGGCTGGAGAGGTTCACCACCACGCGGATGGGGGAGAGCCCCATGCGCTGCCATGCGAGGTTCTGGGCGCACGCCGTGCGCATCACCCACTCGCCCAGCGGCACGATCAGGCCGTTCTCCTCCGCCAAGGCGATGAACTCCGCGGGCAGCAGCAGTCCCAGGTCCGGATGGCGCCAGCGGACCAGCGCCTCCGCCGCGACCGGCGCGCCGCTCGTCGCATCCACGATCGGCTGATAGTGGACCTCGAACTCCTCGCGCTCCAGCGCGCGCCGCAGCGAATTCTCCAGCGTGAGCCGCTGGAGGGCGGTCGCGTTCATGGACCGGGAGTACGCCTGGTAGCTGTTGCCCCCCTGCTCCTTCGCCTTGTACATCGCCGTGTCGGCGTGCATCAGCAGTGTCTCGAGATCCTTCCCGTCGTAGGGATAGACCGCGATGCCGATGCTCGCGTTCACGAAGATCTCGCGGCCCGCGACCCGGAACGGGTGCGCCAGGCTGGACAGGATGCGGCGCGCCAGCTTCCCGGCATCATCCGGATCGGAGAGGCCGGCCATGATGACCGTGAACTCGTCCCCGCCGAGCCGCGCGACCTCCGGTCCGAGCGCGTCCGCGGCCGGGCCGACCTGGTCGTCGCGGTCCCGGCAGGAAGTGCGCAGACGGGTGGCGACCTGCTGGAGCAGGTGGTCGCCCGCCTCGTGTCCCAGCGTGTCGTTGATCCGGCTGAAGTGATCGAGGTCGATGAAGAACGCGGCGACCAGCGTGCCCTCGCGATTGGCCGCGTCGAGCGCGTTCGCGAGCCGTTCCTTGCCGGAGAGGCGGTTCGGGAGGCCGGTGAGACTGTCGTAGTACGCCAGGGTCCGCACTTGCTGCAGCATCCGGGCGTTGGCCAGCGCGACGGCCGCCTGGTCGGCGAGGCGCCGCACCTGCACCCGGGCGTCGGCGTCGGCCGGGTGGGTCGCGTCGCCCGCGAGGACGATGACGCCGACGAGCTGATGCTGGAAGCGCAGCGGGAGGATGAAGAACGCCGTCGCGCCGAGCTCGGTCAGCGGCGCGACGTACGGCGGCAGGCGCTCGCCTTCGACCAGGCCGAGCGCGGTGGCATCGGGGCCGTCGAGCAGGTGCTGCACATCCTCGGAGCGCAGGTCCACGCGGACGTGGGTCCGGCTGCCGCTGGAATAGTCGTGCACCAGGCTGGGCAGCGATTTGGCGCCGTCCGGCGCCATCAGCGTGACGCACACGGCATCGCAGGGATAGACGTCGGGGAGGCGCGCCAGCACGGTGGCGACGATCTCGCCGGCACTGGTGGCGGAGAGCACGGCCCGGTCGATCTCGGCGGCGGTGGCGAGGGCCTGGAATTGCCGGTCGAGCTGCATCGCCATCGCGTTGAAGGAGGCGCCCAGCTCCTCGAACTCGTCCTTGCTGCGGATGGAGACTCGGCTGCCGAAGTCCTGCCCGGCGATGCGGCGGGTGCCTTCCTGCAGCTCGCGGAGCGGAATCAGGCTGCGCCGGATGCGATGCACGCTGAGCGCGAGCACCACGGCGACGGAGCCGAGCACCACCATCAGCAGAGTATCGGTGAAGCGAACGACCGGGCCCATCACCTCCCGGCGCGTGTGTCCCAGGATCAGGTTCCAGGTCGGTGCGGCGAACACTTCGTCGAGCAGGATCGGCCAGGTGGACGTGACGTAAGGAACGCGGTCGAAGCGGGCGAGCGAATCGGCATCGGGCCGGGCGTCGAGGCCCAGCGCCTGGAACGCGGACTGGGTGCCGGCGACCGAGCTGACCAGCACGTCCCCGCTCTCGTCCTTAACGGTCAGGATGGTGCCGGGGGCGATGAGGCTCTGGTCGAACGTGGCCCAGAGGTAGTCGGCGTTGATCTCGCCGACCAGGATGCCGTCTACCCGCCCGCCGTCGCGCCGATGCACCTGGCGCACCAGGTAGGTCCGGGTGGGCCGTCCGGCGGCATGACGCGTGAGCAGGAGCGGCAGTCCTTCGGCCAGGTCGGCCTGGTTCCGCTCGGTCAACAGCGGCAGCTCGGTCAGCGCGCCGAAGATGGGAAAGCGAGTGCTGTCGTCACGTACCAACTCAAGGGCGGTGAACCGGCGAACCGGCACCGGGATCGATGGCGAGAACCGCCACGGAGTCGGCAGCGGTCCGCGGGAGCAGATCGCGGGTCGGAACGCTCTTGAGGGTGGCGTCGAGGAGGAGCAGCCGCTCGAAGATCGCGGCGCCAAAGGTCTTGCTCGCCTGGTGGAGCCTGGTCTCGCTCTGGGCCAGGAGGTAGCGCGTGACATGCCGGTAGGACACCGTCGCCACCACCGCGGTGGGGAGAACGGCGCAGCCGATGAAGAGCAGCAGGAGACGTCGGCCGAACCTGCTCCGCAGCGGGCCGGGGTGACGCGACAGATTCATTGATCACATGGGTGAGGGCAGTCGCGACGGGGGCAATACTTATGCCCCTCCCTTGCACCCCTTATGGCCCACGGCCGCAGCGACTTGGGCGCGATTCCACGGCTCTCGAAGCCGCTCGTCCTCGCGTTCTGCCAAGACGGGGCGGATGCTCACCTCGCGCAGGCGACGCACGAGCGAAGCCTCGACTCGTCCACCCCTGCCGCCCCCACACGCCGCGCCCCGCACCCCCACGACATCCGCAAGCCGAGCGGCCCGCTCGATGGTGCCGAGGTCGAGGCTCCCGGCGATTCCCATCAGCAGACCCGCTTCCCGGCCTCGAGCCGCGAGCGCGCGGACCCGCTCGTAATCCATCCGATCGAAGAGCCCGCGCCCATCCTTTATGTATGTATCCAGCAGGAAGGCTCGGGCGCCCCCGGAGAGTGCAATAGTCAGCACTTCCTCAGGCGGCAGCGACCCGGCATCGCTCCAGTCGGCGTAGGCCACTGGCACGATCACCGGGCGCGCGACGGTCCGATCCGCGACTTCCAGCGCCGCGGCGATCAGCACCTTCACGGACGCTGGCGAGCTCTCTCCCGCAAACCCCAGTTTGAGATAGAGGGGTGCGCGGCGCGGAGGCGGACAGCCGGCGACGGCCTCGGCCACCGCATCGGCCGTCACGAGATCTCCCAGCGCCACGCTGAAGGGGACGGTCGCCGGCACCAGCGCGGCGATCTCGCGCAGGACCGTCGGCGCCACCGCCCCGAGCGAGCCGTTGCCGGGCTCCTTGGCGTCGATGATGTCGGCCCCACCGGCCAGCGCGTCGGCGACTTCGTCGCCCGACCGGAGACTCACCAGCAACGGCATTCGCGGCTCCCTTGTGAGATGCTAACGCGCTGATATGTTAGGATTTATGAAGCTACAGGGCAAGAAGGCGGTCGTGACCGGAGGGTCCAGCGGGATCGGGCGAGCCATCGCTCGCCGATTCGCCGGGGCCGGCGCGGATCTCCTCATCACCTATCGCAAGAACCGGCAGGGCGCCGAGGACGCCGCGCGCGACATGGCGTCCACGGGCCGCCGGGTCGAGGTGCTCCAGACCGACATCTCGCGGGAAGCGGACATCGAGGCGCTGGGCCGGGAAGCCCAGGCACGCCTGGGCCGCGTGGATGTCTGGGTCAACAACGCCGGCGCGGACATCCTAACGGGAGAAGGCGGCAAGCGCACGCCGCTCGAGAAGCTCGACCTGCTGCTGGCGGTGGACGTGCGAGGCACCGTGCTCGCGTCGTGGGCCGCCGCCAAGGTGATGAAAGCCGAGGGCGGAACCGGCGTGATCCTCAACATGTCGTGGGACCACGTTACCCTCGGCATGGCGGGCGAGAACCCGGTGTTGTACTCGGCGGCCAAGGGCGCGGTGATGAGCTTCAGCAAGTCCTTCGCGCGCGAGGTCGCGCCGGACATCCGGGTCAATATCCTCGCTCCGGGCTTCATCGAAACGGCGTTCGGCGAGGACGCCGACCCAGGCTTCCGCAAGCAGGTCGAGGAGCGGACCCCGCTCGGCCGCTGGGGAACACCCGACGATGTGGCCGCGGCCGCGCTGTTTCTCGCGTCGGACGAGGCGAAATTCATTACGGGACAGATGGTCATGGTAAACGGCGGGTACGTGTGACCACGCCGGACGGCAACTCATAGGCTGAATGGAGGCAACGATGCCCGCGACCAAGGAACGCACCTACAACGAGACCGAGATCGCCGAGAAGCTGAAGGACCTGGCCGGCTGGTACTTCGAGGACGGCTGGATCCGCCGGGTCTACAAGACCGACGGCTGGCCCACCACGCTGATGCTGGTGAACGCGGTCGGCTACCTGGCCGAGGCGGCCTATCACCATCCCGACCTGACCGTGACCTGGGGCCGGATCACCGTGAAGCTGCAGAACCACGCGGCCGGCGGCATCACCGACAAGGACTTCGAGCTCGCCCGGAAGATCGAGGACGCCGTTCTGTGGCGGCCGCAGGGCGGCGCGCTGGAGGGCACTCCCAACAAGTGGGTCCGCTCGGGAGATCCCCGATAAGCCCCTCCCGGGTCCTCTTCGTCACCGGCAAGCTCGCCGAGCCCGCCCTGCGGCGGGTGCTGGAGGAGATGCAGCCGCCGTTCGAGGCCCAGGTGGCGGTCATGAAGATCACCGTGGCGGCGCTCATGACGACGCCGTGGATCGCGCGGTTCCTGGAGGTGCCGGACGGCACCGACCTGGTGCTGATCCCCGGCCTCTGCGAGGGAGACGTCGAGGTGCTGCGCGAGCGCTTCGGCGTCCCGGTCGAGAAGGGCCCCAAGGACCTGCGCGAGATTCCCCGCTACTTCGGCCAGGCGGCCGCCGCGGCCGATTACGGCGCCTACCGGATCGAGATCCTCGCCGAGATCAACAACGCACCCAAGCTCTCGCGGGACGCCATCATGGCGATGGCCGACTACTTCCGCTCGAGCGGGGCCGACATCATCGACGTCGGGTGCACGCCAGGGCTGGCGTTCCCCGACCTGGGCGACGTGGTCGAGACGCTCCGGCGCTCCGGCATGCGGGTCAGCATCGACAGCTTCGATCCAGGCGAGATCCGCACCGCGGTCGAGGCCGGCGCCGAGATGGTGCTCAGCGTCAACCAGTCGAACATCGCCGTGGCCGAGTCGCTCAAGGGCACCGGGGCGACCGCCGTGGTGATCCCCGATCTCGGGGAGGGCCTCGAGACTCTCGAAGCCAGCATCGAAGCGCTCGATCAATGGGGCGTCCCCTACCTGCTCGATCCCATCATCGAGCCGATCGGCTTCGGCTTCATGGCCTCGCTGGAGCGCTACGCGGAGGTGCACCGCCGCTGGCCCGAGGCGGGGCAGCTCATGGGGATCGGCAACATCACCGAGCTGACCAGCGCCGACACCACCGGTGTGCACGCCGTGCTCATCGCCATCTGCGAGGAGCTGGGCGTGAAGGCGGTGCTGACCACGGAGGTCATTCCGTGGGCGCGCGGCGCGGTGAAGGAAATCGACATCGCGCGGCGGCTGATGCACCATGCCGTCACCCATCGTACCATCCCGAAGAATCTGGACGACCGGCTGGTGACCGTGAAGGATCCGGAGATCCTGGAGTACGACGAGGCCGAGCTCCGCCGGCTGCACGAGGCGGTGACCGATCCCAACTTCCGCATCTTCGCCGACCGCACGACGATCACCGTCTTCAACGACGCGATCTTCGTTCGGGGCGACGACATCCAGGAGATCTTCGGCCGGCTCGGCGTCGATGAAGCCACCCACGCGTTCTACCTGGGGCGCGAGCTGATGAAGGCGAAGCTGGCCATCACGCTGGGCAAGACCTACCGCCAGGAGGGAGCGCTCGCCTGGGGCTATCTCACGCCGCCCGACGACGTCAAGTCGGAGCACGTCAAGCTGACGGCGAGGAAGCGCGGCCGCGGGGCGGCGGAGCCGCGCTGAATGGGCGGCATCGCGCCGCTGGTGCAGGCCCTCGATCCGATGCCGGATCCGGCGGAGACCGCCGCCCGGTTCCTCGATCTGCCGTACCTCCTTTTTCTCGATAGCGCGGCCGGCGGCCGCTATTCGTTTCTCTCTGCCGACCCGGCGGTCGTGGTCCGGAGCAAGGGCCCGACGACGGAGGTGCTCCAGGGCGGCACCTGGCGCCGCGCCGAGGACGATGCGCTCGGCATCGTGCGCGAGATGCTGCGGGACACGAGCCTCGAGCCGGTGCCGGAGCTGCCTCCCGTTCCTCGGCGGCGTGGCGGGCTACATCGGGTACGACTACGGCGCGGTGCTGGAGCGGATCCCGCCGACCCGGTACGACGATCTCGCGCTGCCCGACGTGATCCTCGGGCTCTACGACTGGGTCATCGCGTGGGATCACCAGCTCGGCCGGGCGTGGATCGTGTCGATCGGGGTGCCGGGGTGCGGGGAGGAGCGCGAGGTGCGGGCGCGGGAGCGGGTGGGGATGGTCACGAGGACCGATCGTCATCCCGAGCGGAGGCGAGGGATCTCGCCGGCCAGACTTCGATGCCGGCGGCAAGATCCTCGCTCCGCTCGGGATGACATCAGCGCGGCCGCTCCCTCCTACCCCGTCACCTCCACCGACGCCGCCGTCGCGATCGGCTTGCGCTCCACCTTCACCCACCGCGGGTATCTCGACGCGGTCTCCCGGGTCCGGGAATACATCATCGCGGGCGACATCTTCCAGGCGAACCTGTCCCAGCGCTTCCAGGCCCCGCTGCGCGAGGCGCCCTTCGACCTCTACCGCCGCCTCCGCCGGCGGAACCCCGCGCCGTTCGCCGCCTATCTCGGCTTCGGAGAGGTGACCGTGTTGAGCGCCTCGCCCGAGCGGTTCCTCCGGCTCGATCATGCGCGCGAGGTGGAAACCCGTCCGATCAAGGGCACGCGGCCGCGCGGCCTCGTCCCCATGCACGACGCCGCGCTGGGCCGGGCGCTGGCGGAGAGCGAGAAGGACCGGGCGGAGAACGTCATGATCGTGGACCTGCTGCGCAACGATCTGAGCCGGGTGTGCCGGCCGGGCACCGTGCGGGTGCCGGAGCTGTTCGCTCTGGAGCAGCATCCGACCGTGCACCACCTCGTCTCGACGGTGGTGGGGACGCTGGCGCCGGAGGCCGATGCGGTGGATCTAGTGCGCGCGGCATTTCCAGGTGGCTCGATCACCGGTGCACCGAAGGTGCGGGCCATGGAGATCATCGCGGAGCTGGAGCCGACCAGGCGGGGCGTTTACTGCGGCTCGATCGGCTACTTCAGCGCCACCGGCACGATGGACACCAGCATCGTGATCCGGACGGTCGTGGTCTCCGGTGGAGAGGTATACTTCCAGGCCGGTGGCGGGATCGTGGCGGACTCCGATCCGGAGCTCGAGTACAGAGAGACGCTGGACAAGGCGCGGGGCTTGATTGAAACTCTCAACAGCGTGAACGGTGAACACGCTTCTCTGACTCACATGATCCTGCTGATCGACAACTACGACTCCTTCGTCTACAACCTGGCCCGCTACGTCCGCGAGCTGGGCGACGAGCCGCTGGTGCGGCGCCACGACGCGCTCACGGTCGAGGACGTGGTGCGTCTGGCGCCGTCGCACATCATCATTTCGCCGGGCCCGTGCTCACCGGCGGAGGCGGGCATCTCCACCGAGCTGGTGCGCGCCGTCGGCGCGACCATTCCCGTGCTCGGCGTCTGCCTGGGCCACCAGTGCATCGGCGCCGCCTACGGGGGCGAGATCGTGCGCGCGGGTCGTCCGATGCACGGCAAGACCTCGCGGATCCATCACCGCGGCAGCGATCTCTTCACCGGCCTGCCGACGCCCTTCCTCGCCTCCCGCTACCACTCGCTGGTGATCTCGCCGGCATCGGTCCCTCCCGATCTCCTGGTGACCGCGACGTCCGAGGACGGCGAGATCATGGCCGTGCGCCACGCCACGCACCCGGTCTACGGAGTGCAGTTCCACCCCGAGTCGGTGCTGACCGAGCACGGGTACCGGATCCTCGACCACTTCCTGCACGGCGTGCCCGAGACTCCCCGCGACCTGCCGTTCGCCGCCGACCACGTGACCGTTCCCCGCCCCTGGGAGACCGCCTCGCTCGCGGCCGCCCCACCTCCGGTGGACCTGGTTCGGTGATCATCGAGACCATCGTGACATCGATGGCCCCGGATGGCGCGATCAATTTCGCGCCGATGGGCGTCGAGTGGAGCGAGGATGCCCTGGTGCTGAAGCCGTTCCTGGAGACGACCACCTTCCGGAACGTCAGCGGGAGCGGCGTCGCGGTCGTGAACCTGACCGATGACGTGATGCTCTTCGCCCAGGCCGCCATTTCCAGCCCGCAGTATCCCTCGTTCCCGGCCGAGGTGGTTCGGGGCGTGGTCTTGGAGGCGGCGTGCTCCTGGCGCGAGCTGGAGGTCGTGTCGGTGGACGACACGCCGCCCCGTTCCCGGCTCGAGACGCGGGTGGTGCACCGCGGCCGCCGGCGCGAGTTCATCGGGTTCAACCGCGCGCGCCACGCCGTGCTCGAGGCCGCGATCCTGGCGACCCGCACCCACCTGATCCCGGCGGAGCAGATCGCGGAGGAGTTCGCCAAGCTGCAGGTGATCGTGGACAAGACGGCCGGGCCCCGGGAGCACGAGGCGATGGCCCTCCTCGCCCGGCATGTCCAGGGCCGATAGCGTCTTCGTCCGCGCGGGCGCCCGGCTCCATTTCGGGGTACTCGATCTCCGCGGAGCCCTGGGACGCCGCTTCGGCGGGCTCGGCGCGGCGATTCCATCGCCCTCGCTGCTGCTGGAGGTGGAGCGGTCGGCCGGCGGTGTGACGGCCGAGGGGCCCGACTCGGCCCGAGCCGAAGGCTTCGCCCGCCGCTTCCTTGAATCTCACGGCCTCCCGGGTGGCGCGCGGCTGGTGGTGCATGAGCGGATCCCCGCGCACAGCGGGCTCGGCTCCGGGACCCAGCTCGGCCTCGCAGTCGCCCGGGCGCTGGCGGAGCTGCACGGCCTGCCCTCGGATCCGGCGACGCTGGCCCAGGCCGTGGCGAGGGGCCAGCGCTCCGCCATCGGGACCTGGGCGTTCGCGCTGGGCGGGTTCATCGTCGAAGGCGGGCGACGGCCCGGCGAGGAGGGCATCGCGCCGCTCATCGGACGGTTCGAGATCCCGCCCGCCTGGCGCTGCGTCGTCGCCGTTCCGCCCGGGAAGCCGGGGCTGAGCGGAGAGGCGGAAGCGGCGGCGTTCGAGCAGCTTCCGCCGCCGCCGGAGGCCGAAGTCGAGCGGGTGTCCCATCTCGTGTTGATGCAGCTGCTGCCGGCGCTGGTGGAGGCCGATCTGTCCGGCTTCGGCGGCGCGCTTTCCGAGATCCAGCGGATCACGGGTGCCTGGTTCGCGCCGCAGCAGGGGGGAGTATTCGCTCCGGGTCAGGGCGAGGCGCTCATCGGGCGGATGGCGGAGTGGGGCGCCGCGGGCGTGGGACAGAGCTCGTGGGGACCCGCGGTGTACGGACTGGTCGAGGGAGATGCGGCCGGTCGCTCGCTGTCGGAGCGGTGCCGGGAATTCCTCGGGGGAAAAGGGTTAGTATTCGAGGGTCGGATTCGCGGGTGCCGGCGCCCGGGTGGCGCGGGGCGGACCCCCTGCCAGGGCTGATTGACAGTTCATTTTTGAGGCTGTATACTGGCCCACCTAAGCCTCCCGTAGTCGGCGACTTGGCCGGTTCCGAACGCGGGTTTGGCGCCAGCAGTACCGCGCCTCGCAGTACAGCAGGAACCGGGAGTAGCTCGAGTGGCAATTGCGAGGGAGCCGACTCCCCCGGCACTTTTCCTTTTCTAGTACATCGTGGTTCAGCGGCGTCGCTGAGGAATATGATGGGCGTATTCCCGTTGCCCGACACCATGAGGTTGGTTTCGCATTTTTCGCCGCGTGGCGCCGGCAACGCACACGTACGCACTAATGGATGGACCGCCGAGGTCTGGTGGTCTCACGATCCGATGCCGAGGTCTCGCCATTCAGCTGCCCCAGCGCACCACTCCGCTCGACCACATCACTCCACAGTCACGCGTCGCGCCCCGCCGACAGATCCGGCGTGCGTCGGCGTTCGTACATCTGGTCGGATTCCCGCAGTCTCCGTGGTCGCAGCAGGCAACCGGTTGCAGTAGAGTAGGAGAATCACCCTTCATCCTGAGGTCAGTTATGAACCGTTTCACGCAGAAGGTGCTGTCTGGCGGTATCGCGGCGGGGCTGACGGTAGCCCTCGCAGCGTCCGCCAACGCCCAGGCGGCGCGCTCGGGGGCCTGGACCCTGAACGCACCTGAGGGCGAATGGCACATGACGGGCCGTGATTACGGCTTGCAGCGGTATAGCCCGCTCAAGCAGATCACGACCTCGAATGTGGCCGAGCTGCGGCCGGTCTGGTCCTTCTCGACCGGAACGTTGCGCGGTCACGAGGGCAACGCCCTCGTCATCGGGAACGTGCTCTACATCCACACCAGCTTCCCGAACATCGTGTACGCGCTCGACCTCTCGAAGCCCGGCGCGCCGCAGATCTGGAAGCACGTGCCGAACCAGTCGCCCGACGCGATTCCCATCGCGTGCTGCGACCTGGTGAACCGCGGTCTCGCGTATCATCCGAGCGGCAAGATCTTCATCCAGCTCCTCCAGGGCGAGCTGCTCGCGCTCGATGCGAAGACCGGCAAGGAGCTGTGGAAGGTGAAGCACCCCGATAAGTCGAACGCTGGCGTCGAGGCGACCGGCTACAAGCAGGGCGCCACGATGACCAACGCCCCGATCGTGATCAAGGACATCGTCATCGCCGGTATCTCGGGCGGTGAGTTCGGCGTCCGCGGCCGCGTCTCGGCGTTCAACGTGAACGACGGCAAGCACATGTGGACCGGCTATTCGACCGGCCCCGACAGCGAAGTGCTCATCTCGGGCGACGCCAACGCCAACTATCCGTCCCACAAGGGCAAGGATCTCGGCGTGTCGACCTGGGAAGGCGAAGAGTGGAAGCGGGGCGGCGGCACCACCTGGGGCTGGTACTCCTACGACCCCGAGCTGAACCTCTTCTACTACAGCACCGGTAACCCGGGCAGCTGGAACCCCGATCAGCGCCCCGGCGACAACAAGTGGTCCATGACGATCTTCGCCCGTAACCCTGAGAACGGTCAGGTGAAGTGGGCGTACCAGATGACGCCGCACGATGAGTGGGACTATGACGGCGTCAACGAGAACGTCCTGTTCGAGAGCGGCGGCAAGAAGCTGCTGGCGCACTTCGACCGGAACGGCTTCGGCTACACGCTCGACCGCACCAACGGCAAGCTGGTCGTGGCCGAGCCCTATGGTCCGGTCAACTGGGCCAAGCGGGTCGATCTGACCACGGGCGTGCCGGAGAAGGATCCCCGGTACGGCACCACCTCGAAGAAGAACACCGAGGGCATCTGCCCCGCGGCGATCGGCTTCAAGGATCAGCAGCCCGCGGCGTACTCGCCGATCACCGGCTACTTCTACGTGCCGGCGAACCACATCTGCATGGACTATGAAGGTGTGGAAGTGAAGTACACCGCTGGTCAGCCTTACGTCGGCGCCATCGTCCGGATGTTCCCGGGCCCGGGTGGTCACCGTGGCCGGTTCATCGCCTGGGATCCGATGAAGGGCAAGGTCGTCTGGGAAGCCAAGGAAGGGCTCGCGGCGTACGGCGGCGCGCTCACCACGGCAACGGGCCTGGTCTTCTACGGCACCATGGAAGGCTGGCTGAAGGCGCTCGACCAGAAGACCGGCAAGACCCTGTGGCAGTTCAAGACCCCGTCGGGCATCATCGGCAACCCGATGACCTACAACGGGCCGGACGGCCAGCAGTACGTGTCCGTCCTCTCCGGCATCGGCGGCTGGGCCGGCATCGGCGTGGCCGCGGGTATCGGCGCTGAAGATCCGACCGCCGGTCTCGGCGCGCTCGGCGCCTTCGGTGACGCCGGCCAGTTCTCCACCCAGGGCGGCGTCATGACCGTCTTCGGGCTCAAGAACATGGCGGTGAAGTAAGCCAGGCAGCACACGGGGTCGGAGGCTATCCTCCGGCCCTGGCAGGGCTAGATTACGAGTAAGTGCACGGCGCCGATCCCAGGGGCGCGCAGTTGCCCCTGTGATCGGCGTTGTCGTTCCAGGAAGTCCCAAAAGCTCGACTGGAGGCCCCCATGCTTCGCTCTTCCTCTGCCCGCGTGGCGCTTGCCCTGCTCGCCGCGGCGGCATTGCCGGCCGCGAGCGGATCCGCGCAGCAGCTGGAAACCAACCAGCTCAAGCCGGGCCTGCTCCGGATCTGCGCCGACCCCGACAACATGCCCCTCTCCAACCAGAAGGGCGAAGGGTTCGAGCAGAAGATCGCCGAGCTGATCGGCAAGGAATGGAATACCAAGATCGAATACGCCTGGTGGCCGGTCCGCCGCGGGTTCTTCACCCGCGCGCTCAACGGCCGCTACTGCGATGTGGCGATCGAGGCCCCCGCGGAGCTCGACATGGCCGGCGTGACCCAACCCTACTTCCGGTCGGGCTACGTCTTCCTCACCCGCAAGGACAGCGGCCTCGACATCACCTCGCTCGCCGACCCACGGCTCAAGAAGCTCAAGATCGGCGTCAACCTGCTGCACTCCGACGCCGAGAACACGCCTCCAGCCATGGCCCTCAGCCGCTATGGCGTGGTCGGCAACCTCACCGGGTACAGCACCTTCTACACCGATGAGGACCGTCCGGAAGACATCATCGAAGCGGTGGCCAAGAAGGAAGTGGACGTCGCGATCGTGTGGGGCCCGCTGGCGGGGTACTTCGCCCAGAAATCCACGGTGCCGCTTGCGGTCGTACCGCTGGCGGAGCGGGATTCGCTGAGCGACTTCCCGTTCCGGTTCAACATCGCGATGGGCGTCCGCCGTCGCGACACGGAGCTCAAGGACAGCCTCGACGCGCTGTTGACGCGCAAGCGTCCGGAGATCCAGGCGATCCTCAAGCAGTACAACGTCCCGGTCTTCCCGATCGTGGAGGGCAAGGCCGGCGGCGACGACGACGACGGCCCACCGCCCAAGCCCACCGGCTGACCAACCACGATCCTACAGCGTGAAAGGACCGCACGACCGCATGCGCACCCCCTTCTCCACCCTTCGCGGGCTGGTCGCGGTTGCCGGCGTCCTCCTGGCCGTCACCGCGCGTGGCGAGGCTCAGGAGCTTCGCGATCAGTACCACCAGGCGCCTCGGGACACGGTGGACCAGACGACCTACGATGGCTGGAAGCAGTTCAACCTGAACTGCGCCCGCTGCCACGGCGAAGACGTGCTGGGTACCACCATCGCCCCGCACCTCATCATGTCGCTCAAGCCGGACGGCCCGATCAATACCAAGGAAGCCTTCATCCAGGTGGTCTGCGCCGGCCGGCCCGAGAAGGGGATGCCGTCGTGGTGCGCGCTGGGGATGGATCCGCAGACGATCGAGAAGATCTACAGCTACGTGAAAGCGCGGAGCGACGGGAAGATGTCGCCCGGAAGACCGGCGCGAAAAGCGGGGTGAAGAGGGTGTCACCCTGAGCGGAGCGAAGGGGACCATGCCAGCGTGGTCCCCTTCACTGCGTTCAGGGTGACACTCATGCCCTGTGACGGCTGCGTTCCCCCCGCGTATCGAATCTCATGGCCAACTCGCCGGGCTCCGGATATGTTCCCGAATCGACCCCCACTCGCGGAGGCTTCTCATGGGGACTGGGATCGTGGCGGGCCTGTGGATGGTCGGTGTGCTGCGCACCATGGTGCCGGTGGCAGCCGATACGCCGGCCGTCCGGCTGGACGCCGCCGGGGTGGCCCAGCGGCTTGCCGCCGCCCCGGAGGGCGCACTGCCCGACCTGGCCGGCGTGGACCTGAGCGGTCTCGACCTCACGGGCTTGGACTTCAAGCGGGCCAACCTCACCGGTGCCCGGCTCGCCGGGGCCAAAATGGCCGGCGCCAATCTCTTCAGCTGCGACCTGACCGACGCGGTCGCCACCGGAGCCATCCTCACCAAGGCCAACATGGACGGCACGGTGTTGCGCCGTACCGATCTCAGCAAGGCGGACATGGGCGGAGCCAGCCTCTTCGCCACCATCATGGAGCAGGCCAACCTGGCGGGGGCCAACCTGTCCAATACCCGGATCATCGGCTACCTGCGGAGCGCCAAGCTGGGCGGCGCCAACCTGGCCGGCACCAATGCCGGAGCCGACCCGGGCAATCAGTCCATGGGCGTCATGCGCGCCACCTTTGTCGGGGCCGACCTGAGCGGCGCCGACCTGAGCGGCGCCAACCTGTACAAGGCCGACTTCTCGCACGCCACGCTCGCCGGGGCGAAGCTGGCGGGGGCCAACCTCGAGAACGCCGATCTGGTGCAGACCGATTTCGGCCGGGCCGACCTGACGGGGGCCCGCTTCGCGAAGTCGAACATCGAAGGCGCAAACTTCCGGGGCGCCACCGGCGTCCCGCAGATCCAGGGCCTCGATCAGGCCCGCAACCGGGACAAGGCCACATTCGATGAGAAATGAACTCACTGGGGCGCGCTCCATTGCCCTGCTGCTTTCTGTTGCCGCCCTCGCCGCCTGTGGCGGCGAGGGCGCGCGCTCGGACGCCGGGGCCGGCGACAGCACCGCGGTCGCGTCCGACACTCCGAAGGGCGAGCTCGCGTACGTTACCAATGAGGGGTCCGGCGAGCTCACGATTCTCGACGTCGCGACCGATAGTGTCGTCGGCACCATTCCCGTCGGCACCCGTCCCCGCGGCATCCGGCTCAGCGACGACGGCCGTACAGTGTATGTGGCGCTCAGCGGCTCTCCCCGGTGCCCGCCCACGATGCCCGACGAGGAGTGCGAGAAACTCAAGGCGGACAAGACGAAGGACGGGATCGGCGTCATCGACGTGGCCACCCGGAAGGTCACCAAGGTGCTGCCGGGCGGCTCCGATCCGGAGGCGTTCGACATCAGCAAGGACGGCACTAGGCTGTTCGTCTCCAACGAGGACGCGGACTCCGCGACCATCGTGGACATCGCGAGCGGCAAGATCCTCAAGACCGTGCCCGTGGGCCGGGAGCCCGAGGGCGTGGAGCTCCACCCCAGCGGTGAAACCGTCTGGGTCACCGGGGAGACGGACCACGACGTCACCGTGCTCGATACCGGAGGCGGGAAGGTGATTACCAAGATCAGCGTGGGCGACCGGCCCCGGGACCTGGCGTTCACCGACGACGGCAACCGGGCCTACGTCAGCTCGGAAACCGGCGGCACCGTCTCGGTGGTGGACGCGAAGGCGCACAAGGTGCTCAAGACCCTCAAGATGCCGGAGGGCTCGAAGCCGATGGGAGTGGAGCTGTCACCCGACCAGAAGCGGCTCTACGTGGCCAATGGCCGCGGCGGGACGGTCTCGGTCGTGGATATCGCCACCGACTCGATCGTCGGGACGGTGGAGGTCGGGGTTCGCCCGTGGGGCATCGGCCTCACCAGCGACGGCCGCAAGCTCTACACGGCCAACGGCCCGTCCAACGACGTGACCGTCGTGGACACCGAGACCCTCAAGGTGATCAAGAAGATCCCCGCGGGCGAGCTCCCGTGGGGCGTCGTGATCGGCCAGGCTCCGTGAACCGGTGGGCGGTCGCCGCGCTGGCGCTGGTAGCGCTGGGGGCGACCGCCCGGAGGCCGCGGGCATTCCGCTTCGAGCCGGATGCCCAGACGGAGCTGCGGCTGCTGTGGGCCGCGAGCAGTGAGGCACGGGCGGAGCGGGTCGCCTGCATGGCGGGCGAGATCCGGGACGATACCGTCCACGTGATGCGCATTCTCCCCTTGGGCGGCTGGGCGGACTCGCTGGGCGTGTCCGCCGGCCAGTCGTTGGAGGAGTGCGCGCCACCCCGCTGGCAGGGTACGATCCATACCCACGTCGCCATGCGGCCCAACCGGCGGCCGTACGCCCGGTTCTCGGGGGCCGACCGCGGCGTGAACACGATGTGGTGGCGCCGCTGGAATACCCAGGGCATGTTCTGCGTAGTGTTCTCGGAAACCGACGCGTACTGCGAGTTCGACGGACCCGAAGGACTCTCCATATTCCCGCGGTCCACCTACTGAGCTCCGGAGCGCGCGGCGCTGGTGGCCGCGCTTCTGGTCGTGCCGGGATCCCTGGCCGCGGCGCAGAATCGCGCGCCCGAGCCGACGTTCCGGTTCGCGCCCGAGGCCGGCACCGCGCTTCGGGCGCTGTGGGAGGAGAGCCGCGCGGCCCAGCAGGAGCGGGCGGCCTGCCTCGCGGCGGAGATCAGGGGCGATACCGTCACGATCCGCCGGATCCTGCGGGTGGAACCCGACGCCGCCGACTCGATGGGCGTCTCGGCCACCAGCTCGATCGAGCAGTGCGGGCCACCGGAGTGGAGCGGGACGGTGCACACCCACGTCGCGCTCTACACCGACGACAGTCCATCGCGCCGGTTCTCCGGGCAGGACCGCATCGTGATGCGCCTGTGGTACGACCGCTGGCACGCGGACGGCGTCTTCTGTGTCGCCTACAGTTCACGCAGCGCCCACTGTGAGGCCGACGGCGTCGTGGGCGGGATGCGCTCGCGCCCCCGTATCGTCCGCTAACCGTTCAACCTGACTCGACGCCATGCCGCTTCGATACCTGGCACTCGCCGCCACGCTCGCTGCTCCGGTCGATCCACCCGACACGGACAACCAGCCGTTCTGGACCGGGCAGCCCGACGCGGCCACGTTCGAGCGCGCAGTGGACGCCCGGCTCGGCCGGGCTCGGACGCTCCTCGACCGCCTGGTGCGGGTGACGGGCAAGCGGACGGTCACCAATACCCTGGTGCCCTACGACAACCTGATGCGGGAGCTGGACCGGGCCTCGAGCCAGACCGGCCTGATCCGCGAAGTCCATCCGGATTCGACTCTGCGGCAGGCCGCCGAGCGGGGCGGCCAGCGGGTGGCGGCGCTCGCCACCGACATCTCGCTCGACCGCCGCGTGTTCGACGCGATCCAGACCATGGAGATGGGAAGCGCCGATTCGGCCACCCGGTACTACGTCGGCCGGATCCTGCGGGACTTCCGCCTCGCGGGCGTGGACAAGGACTCCGCGACACGGGAGCGGATCAAGGCGCTGCGCGATGAGCTGGTGCTGATCGGCCAGGAGTTCGACCGGAACATCCGCGACGACGTGCGCAGCATCGAAGTGGCATCGGCCGCCGAGTTCGACGGCCTCCCCGCGGACTACATCGAGGCCCATCAGCCCGCGCGCCGACGGCAAGATACGCGTCACCACCGACTATCCGGACGTGTTCCCGATCCTCACCTACGCCCGCAACGACGACCTGCGGCGGCGGGTTCGCTTCGAGTTCGACAACCGCGCGTACCCGAAGAACATGGCCGTGCTGGACCGGATGATCGCCAAGCGCGCCGAGCTGGCCCGGCTGCTGGGGTTCAGCTCGTGGGCCGACTACGCCGTGGCCGACAAGATGGTGGGCACCGCGACGAACGCGTCCGCCTTCATCGACCGGGTCGTGACGGCCTCGGGCGACGCGGCGGAGCGCGAGTACCAGACCCTGCTCCGCCGGAAGCGTCAGGACGTCCCTGGCGCGACCTCGATCAACCGGTGGGAAACGGCGTACCTGCGGGAGCTGGTGCGGCGCTCGGACTACGATTTCGACTCCCAGCAGGTCCGGCCCTATCTCCCCTACGACCGTGTGAAGCAGGGCGTCCTCGATCTCTCCGCCCGCCTTTTCGGCGTGACCTTCCGGCGAATGAAAGACGCGCCGGTGTGGCACCCTTCGGTGGAAGGCTGGGAGATGCTGGAGAACGGGAAGCTGGCCGGGCGATTCTATCTCGACATGCATGCCCGCCCGGGCAAGTTCGCGCACGCCGCTCACTTCCGAGTGCGCACCGGCACGACCGACGGGTCGCTGCCCGAGTCCGCGCTGGTCTGCAACTTCCCCGGCGGCACGCCCGGCGAGCCCGGCCTGATGGACCACGGTGACCTGGAGACGTTCCTCCACGAGTTCGGACACCTGATGCATTCCATGCTGGCGCGCCAGCGGTGGAACGGCATCAGCGGCGTCCGAACGGAGTGGGACTTCGTGGAGGCGCCGTCCCAGATGCTGGAGGAGTGGAGCTGGGATCCGACCATCCTCGCGGGGTTCGCGCGGCACTACGAGACCGGCGAGCCGATTCCCGCCGAGCTGGTGCGCCATCTCAAGCGGGCCACCGGATTCGGCCGCGCGATCGACATGCGGACCCAGATGACCTACGCCCGCATCTCGCTCTCGATGTACGACCGCCCGCCGGCGGAGGTGAACACCGACTCCATCGTCGCGACGGTGACCCACGCCTACTCGCCGGTGGCGCCACAGCCGGACACGCACATGCAGGCCTCGTTCTCGCACCTGAACGGGTACTCGGCGTACTACTACACCTACATGTGGTCGCTGGTGATCGCGAAGGATTTGTTCAGCCGGTTCGACCGGGCCAACCTGCTGGCGGCGGAGCCGGCGCGGCGCTATCGGACGCTGATTCTGGAGAAGGGCGGCGCGGCGCCGGCCGCCCGGTTGGTGCAGGACTTCCTCGGCCGGCCGTTCAGCTTCGACGCCTGGCAGGCGTGGTTGGAGGAGGCGAGCTGACCGGCGTCAGCTCATCGGCCTTCGGGTGAGGAAGGAGCTCGGCTTGCGCGCGGCGATCCTGGCGTCGAGCCCCCAGGTCCGCCCGGCGCGAGCCAGGAAGAAGCTGATCATCAAGGCGAACAAGACGATGTGAAAGCCCTGCTGCCCGGGCGACATCCATTGGGTCGCCAGCCCGTAGTTGGTCACCAGCACCAGCCCTATCAGCGACGATACCCCGGTCAACAATCCCAGCGTCAGGCCGATGCCCACGGCCGTCTCGCCCCACGCGGTCAGCGTGGCGAAGAGCTCGGGATGGGTGAGCACCGTGCCCTCCAGGAACTGCTTGTAGGCCACGATCGGGTTCTCCGACGCCTGCTTGGCCACGATCTTCGGCATGACCCCGATCCACCGATCGGACACGGCCGGCACCGGCACGAACCCGCCCGCCAGCACGATGGTCATCTTCGTGATCAACGACTTCACGAAGTAGAGCCCCACCACGATGCGGAGGAAGGCGAGCCACTTGTCGGGGTTGGACATGGTGATCGAGCGGTCTGCGGCCATGATCTCAGGCTCCCGAAGTATGATCGTTCAAACCTCCACCCCTAACTCCGAAAACACAAACGCCCAGGTATCGGTCAGCTCTTCGAGCACCTTGTTGAGCGGCTTCCCCGCCCCGTGGCCGGCCCGGGACTCCAGCCGCAGCAGGATGGGCCGGGGCGACGACGTCGCGGCCTGGAGCCGGGCCGCCATCTTCCGCGCGTGCATGGGATCCACCCGGGTGTCGCTCTCCGCCGTGGCGAGCAGCACCGCCGGATAGGAGACGCCATCGCGCACGTGATGATAAGGGCTGTAGGCCCGCAGCCAGGAAAACTGCGCGGGGTCGTCCGCCGAACCGTATTCGGGAATCCACAGGCGCGCGATCAGAAATCGGTGATACCGCAGCATGTCGAGCAGCGGCACCTGGATCAGGACGGCCCGGAACAGCTCCGGACGCTGGGTCAGCACGGCGCCCATCAGCAGCCCGCCGTTCGATCCCCCGGCGACAGCCAGGCGCCCCGGATTGGTGTATCCCTGGCCGATCAGCCATTCCGCCGCGGCGATGAAGTCGTCGAAGCTGTTCTGCTTGCGGCCGAGCATGCCCTCCTGGTGCCACTGCTCACCGTACTCTCCGCCACCCCGGATGTTGGGAATGGCGACGACGCCGCCCCGCTCCAGCCAGAGCAACATCGAGCGGGAAAAGGCCGGCGTCATGCTGATGTTGAACCCGCCGTAGCCCGTGAGGTAGACCGGGTTGTTCCCGTCGCGCTCGAGTCCCTTCCGATGCACCAGGAACATCGAAACTTCGGTCCCGTCGCGAGACCGCACGGACACCTGGCTCACCTCGAACCGGGACGGGTCCACGTCGGCTTCGACCTGGCGCCACAGCTCGGTCGTGCCCGACTCGAGGTCCATCCGGTACACGCCGGGCGGCACGGTGTAGGACGAGAACCCGTATAACAACTCCCGTCCGTCCCACTCCGCTCCGGCGCCGAACAGACTGCCGAGCGCGGGGAGCCGGATCTCGCGGCGGCCGCCGCCGTCGTGGTCCGCCAGCACCAGACGAGACGCCGCGCGCTCGAGATAGCTCAGCGCGAGGTGGCGCGCGCTGATCCTCGCGCCCTCGAGCACGGCGTCCGGGCGCGGTGGCACGATCTCCCGCCAGTCGTCGCGGCCGGGCCGCTCGGGATCCACCGCGTAGAGCCGGTAGGTCGGCGCGTCGAGGTTGGTGCGCATGAAGAGCCGTCCGTGCGCCACCTCGCCCTCGAACGACGCGGCCAGGTCCTTCGCCACCGGCACCGGTGGTGTGCCCGCGTGCAGATCCTGGAGATAGAGGTCGGTCTGGTCGAACGTGCGGGCGACGACGATCACCAGCCACCGCCCGTCGGGCGAGATCCCGACGCTCGGCCAGTGCTCCTTCTCCGCGGGCTTGAAGATCAGCGGATCAGCGGACGGATCGGTGCCGAGGCGGTGGAAGCGGATCGCGCGGTGATAGGGCTCCTCACCCTCGGGTACCTCACCCGGCGCGGGATAACGGGTGTAGTAGAAGCCCGTGCCGTCCTGCAGCCACGCCAGGTCGGCGGCGCGCGTGTGGGGGATGCGGTCGGGAAGGACCTCGCCGGTATCCACGTCCATCACGTGGAGCACGCTCTGCTCGCTGCCGTTCTCGGAGATGCCGTAGGCCAGCAGCCGTCCGTCGTCGCTGGGATAGTGCCAGTCGAGGGCGACCGTCCCGCCCGCGTCGAGCGCGTTGGGGTCGATGACCGCGCGGTCTTCCCCGTGGAGCCCGACGCGGACGTAGAGCACCGGCTGGTTCTGGCGTCCGTCGCGCCGCTGGTAGAAGTAGCGGCCCCGTACCGGCGTCGGCACGCCGATGGCGCCGATCGCGAGGAGCTGGTCGAGGCGCCGGTGCAGCTCGTCCCGCCCGGGCACGGCATCGAGGTAGGTCCGGGTCAGCGCGTTCTGCGCGTCGGTCCAGCGGCGGGTATCGGGGTGGTCGCCGTCCTCGAGCCAGCGGTAGGGATCGGGGATGGTTTCGCCGTGGAGGACTTCGGCGACATCGGATTTTGGTGTGATCGGGTATGTAGACATATCGGGAAAGATGTCACCCTGAACGTAGTGAAGGGGACCATGGCGGCGATGGTCCCCTTCGCTGCGCTCGGGGTGACAACGCGGCTAATCCCCCAGGCTGATCCCGAGCTCCCGCGCCGTCGCGATGATGTCGCCCTCGAGCGGCACGTTCTTCGCCCGCCCGACCACGTCCGCCAGCGGCACGCGGGTGATGTCCGGACCGTTGAGCCCCACCATCGTGCCGAACGCGCCATCGGCGATCGCCCGGACGGCCGCGCCGCCGAATCGCAGCGCCAGGAGCCGGTCGTACGTCGTCGGCGAGCCTCCGCGCTGAAGATGGCCCAGCACCAGCGTGCGGGTCTCTTTGCCGGTTCGGAGTTCGATCGCCCGGGCGACCTTGCTGGCGATCCCGCCCAGCCGGTCCACCGTCCCCATGCCGCGCCGCTCCACCAGCTCGATCCCTCCGTCCCGCGGGCGCGCGCCCTCCGCGACGACGACGATGCTGAACCGCCGGCCCGCGGCTTCGCGGGCGAGGATCTTCCCGCACACCTTCTCGATATCGAAGGGGATCTCCGGCAGGAGAATCACGTCGGCGCTGCCGGACAGGCCGCTGTAGAGCGCGATCCACCCGGCGTACCGCCCCATCAGCTCGACCACCATCACCCGGTCGTGGCTCTCCGCCGTGGAGTGCACCTTGTCGAGCGCCTCGGTCGCGGTGCTGACCGCGCTGTCGAATCCGAAGGTGCGCTGGGTGCCGGCGACATCGTTGTCGATCGTCTTGGGAACGCAGACGACCGGCAGCCCCTTGCACCAGAGCTGGTGCGAGATCTGGAGGCTGCCGTCGCCGCCGATCGAAACCAGCGCATCGAATCCACTCGCCTGGAACGCGGCCACGAGGTCGTCGGAGCGGTCGGTCTCCGACTCGTTGCCGTGCTCGTCCCGCATGACGTAGCGGAAGGGGTTGCCGCGGTTGGTGGTGCCGAGAATGGTGCCGCCGAGGTGGGTGATGCCGCGGACCTCGGTGGGGCCGAGCGGTACGACGCCGTTGAAGGAGAGCAGTCCCTCGTACCCGCGCAGGATGCCGTAGCACTGCCAGCCGCGGTAGTGAGCGGAGAGCACCACCGCGCGGATGACCGCGTTGAGGCCGGGAGCGTCGCCACCGCCGGTGGAGACCGCGATGCGCATCAGCGGGCGTCGCGAATCAACTGGACCACTTCGCCGGGCTCCGCGTGCCTCCGGATTGCCTTCTTGGAAAAGACCAACGCACCGTCCACCTTCACCTCAAAGACGCCGCCCGACGAGGGGATGAGCTGCACCTCGGCGTCTGGGTAGGACTGCTTCAGCTCGGCCGCCAACCTGGAGGCCCGGGGCTCGTAGTTTCAGACTACGCAGTACTGAATCGTCACGCGCATTTGGAGCGGTCTCCGCCGAGGGGATCGCGCGAATCGTAGTGGTCCCCGAGGGCGAAGCCAAGGGGAAACGGTGCGGTGTGACCCGCCTCCTTGTCAGCCCAGCCGTCGCGGCGTATCTATTTGATCCATGCGAACCTACCGATACGGCTCCCGCGGCCCTGCCCGGGGGCTTCGCCAGGTCTGTGCGCTGGCCCTGCTCCTGCTCGGTCGGATCCTCGCTCCAGGCGCAGGAGCGCCGCTACCTGGTCGAGCTGGGGGCCGGGGGCGTCTATCAGTCGTTCGACGAGGTGTCCAACCTCGGGTCTACGCTCGGTTTTCTGGGCCGGATCGGCGTGTGGCTCCCGGCCCACTTCTCGATCGAGGCCGAGGGATCCATCGTCCCGGCCAAGACCGACCCGGGCGACGTCGACGTGAAGGTCCGCGCCATCTCGGCCTCGCTTCTCTACAACATGCCGCTCGGCAAGGAGAGCTGGGCCCACCTCCGAATCGGTGCCGGTTCGACCAAGTACGGAGATCCCTGCCCCGGCGTGGCCAGCCCGATCATTTGCGGCAACCCGGGCGCCGTGCTCTTCGGCGCGGGCCTCCGAATCGGTCTCGCCTCCGAGCTCATGGCTCGAGGTGACCTGGTGCTCTCCCGAAACAAGGACGAAGACGCAACCCTGACCAACTTCGGCGTCGCCATCGGCCTCAGCTACATGCTCGGCAGCAAGCCGATCGGCGACAGCGATGCCGACGGCGTGCTGGAGAACAAGGACCGCTGCCCCGAGACGCCCACCGGCGCCCAGGTGGACGGCAACGGCTGCCCCAGCGACTCCGACGGCGACGGCGTCCCCGACGGGGTGGATCGCTGCGCCAATACCTCCCCGGGCGCGGCAGTCAACGCCACCGGCTGTACCCAGGACTCCGACGGTGACAACATCGCCGACGGGCTCGATCGCTGCCCGGATACCGAGGCCGGCGTGCTGGTGGATCCGAGCGGCTGCCCCAAGGACAGCGACGGCGACTCCATTCCGGACGGCCTCGACCGATGCTCCGAGACGCCGCGCGGCGCCACCGTGGACGCCCTCGGCTGCCCGGGCGACGAGGACGGCGACGGGGTGCTCGACGGCCTCGACCGCTGCCCCCGGACCACGACCGGCGCCACCATCAATGCGACCGGGTGCCCGACCGGCGCGGCGCCTGCCCCGCAACGTCCGTCACCCCAGCGGCCCGCGGCGCCGCGAACCCAACGGGCCGCTCCTGATGCCGCCGCCGGGGCTCCGCAGCCGGCCGCCCGGCCTCGAGGGCAGCTCGCAGCCGGGGTGATACCCGGGGTGGGCTTCGCGCCGGGCACGGCGCGGATCCGTCCGGAGTCGTTCGTCGCGCTGGACTCGATCGCCGAGATCCTCAAGGCGGACACGGCGGCCAGGATCGAGATCGGCGCTCACACCGATAACACCGGCACGCCGTCCCAGGATCAGCACCTCACGAACCTGCAGGCGGACGCCGTACGGACGTATCTGGTGACGAAGGGCGTGAACTTCCAGCAGGTGCAGGCGCGGGGGTATGGCTCGACCTTCCCGCTCACTCCGGACAACACGCCGCGAGGCCGGGTCGCCAACCGGCGCATCGAGATGAAGCCCGCGCAAACGGGCCCCTGATTTGCGGTTGTGAGACGGCGGTGCGCATGAATGTGCGCGCCGCCGTTCTCACTTCTGCGGATCGGGGCCATGCAAAGATCGTTGCTGCTCGGCATTCTGGCGGTTTTCCTGCACGTTGCATTTCTCGCGGCTCAAGCGTCCCCCCGGTGGGGTGACGAGCTGCCCCCCGCCCCGACCTATCCCGATTCGCTCGTCACCGTTGCCGGGCTGGACCGGCCGATCCGCTGGCCGGCCCCTCCGGCCAGCCGCCAGCCGTCCGCCCTGCGCGCGCTCTACGTGAACGCGTGGGCGTTCGGCGGGAAGCGCTTCCACGAGCTGGTGCGCCTCGCCGATCGGACCGAGGTCAACGCGTTCGTGGTGGACGTGAAGGACGACACCGGATACCTCACCTATCGCTCGGAGGTGCCGACCGCGGTGGCGATCGGGGCCAACGGTCAGCTGCGCGCCCGGGATACCCGAGAGCGCCTGCGGATCATGCGGGAGCACGGGATCTTCCCGATCGCCCGGATCGTGGTCGCCAAGGACCCGCTCCTCGCCACCAGGAAGCCGGAGTGGTCGGTCAAGCACGTGGACGGGGGACTCTGGCGCGACCGCCTCGATTTCGCCTGGGTGGACGCGTTCAACGATTCGGTGTGGGTCTACGCCGCGGAGCTCGCCGCGGAAGCGGTGCGGATGGGGTTCGCGGAGGTGCAGTACGACTACGTGCGCTTCCCCGACGAGCCGGAGAGCAAGCTGGCCAGCGCCCTGTTCCCCGGGCGCCGGGCGGGTGAAAGCAAGCGCCAGGGCGTGACCCGCAACCTCCGTCTTCTCCGCGAGCACACCAAGCCGCTCGGCGTGCCGTTCACGATCGACGTCTTCGGCCTCACGACCAGCGCGCGCAGCGACATGGGCATCGGCCAGTACTGGGAGGATCTCGTCACCACCGCGGACGTGGTGCTGCCGATGGTGTACCCGAGCCACTACATGCGCGGGGTGTACAATCTGAAGCACCCCAACAGCGAGCCCTACCAGGTGATCCGCCGCGCGATGCAGGACGCGCTGAAGCGCTCCGCGCCGCTGGGGGAGACGGCCGAGATCCGTCCATACCTTCAGGCCTTCACGCTCGGCGCGCCGCGCTACACCCCGGCCCACGTGCGCGATCAGATCCGCGCGGCGGAGGAGCTGGGCCTGCAGTCGTGGGTGCTCTGGAATCCTCGCAGCGCCTATGACGCGGCGATCTTCCGGCCGAAGACGGCCGCGATGAGTGTCGCTCCCGAGGCGGGCGCGAGTCCTCAACCCGGGACGCACTGACCTCTCCGGCGGTTCCCGTTCGACGCACACCATCGCCCGGCCAGTCACGCATGTGACGGCCGGGCAATGCGTTATGGGACAACCGCTACACTCGGCCCGGCGCTTGCCTCCCGCCGCTTGACCACTCTCCACCCAGGCTTATTCTCTAGCGGTAGACTGCGGATTCCCCCTCACCGCACAGGAGCACATGATGGACTTCCGTTCCCGCCTCGGCCTGCTGGTTGCCGCGGCTGCGCTGCTCGCTGCCGGACCGGCGGCAGCCCAGGAGAAGGCGGCCGCCCCCGCCGGCGTGACGCCGGCCGCGATCGCCCAGGGCGACTCGATCTTCCACACGAAAGGCCTCTGCTACGCCTGCCACGGCACCGACGCGAAGGGTGCCGTCGGACCCAACCTCACCGACGCCGAGTGGCTCCACGGCGACGGCTCGTACGATTTCATCGTGGCGACGGTGACCTCGGGCATTCCGGCGGAGAAGGCCAAGAAGGGCGTCCCCATGCCCCCCAAGGGCGGGAGCTCCATCACCGAGGACGAGGTGAAGGCCGTGGCGGCCTACGTCTACTCCCTCAGTCACAAGTAGCCCACGCCATCGGGCCGTCGGTCACCGACGGCCCGTCCCGCCGGCGTAACTTCACCGCATGAGCACCAACCGCCTCGCGACCGCCGCCTCGGCCTATCTCCAGTCCGCGGCGCATCAGCCCATTCACTGGTTCCCCTGGGGGCCTGAGGCATTCGACGCCGCCCGGGCCCAGGACCGGCCGGTGCTGCTCGACATCGGCGCCGTGTGGTGCCACTGGTGCCACGTCATGGACGGCGAGTCCTACGAGGACCCCGCGCTCGCCCGGTACCTCAACGATCACTTCGTCTGCATCAAGGTGGACCGCGACGAGCGTCCCGACGTGGACGCGCGCTACCAGCGCGCCGTCCAGGCGTTCACCCGGCAGGGTGGCTGGCCGCTGACGGCCTTTCTCACGCCCAGCGGCGACGTGTTCTTCGGCGGCACCTACTTCCCTCCCGAGGGGAAGTACGGCCAGCCCGGATTCCGCACCGTGCTGGCGAGCGTGCTCGACGCCTACCATTCCCGCCGGGGCCAGGTCGAGGCGCAGGCGCAGGCGATCCGGAAGGTGCTGGACACCCATCTCGACGAGAGCGCGCCGGGAGAGCCGTCGCCCGCGCTGCTCGTGCAGGCGGAGGAGACCATCGGCCGGGTGTTCGATCCGGTGAACGGCGGGTTCGGCAGCCAGCCCAAGTTTCCCCATCCGGGCGCGATCACCTTCCTGCTTCACCGCTGGCACGATCAGCCGGGGGAGCAGACCCGGCGGATCATCGACCGTACGCTCGAGGGCATGGGCCGCGGCGGCATGTACGACCAGCTCGGCGGGGGCTTCCACCGCTACAGCGTGGACGCGAAGTGGATCGTGCCCCACTTCGAGAAGATGTCCTACGACAACTCCGAGCTGCTGAAGGCCTACCTCGACGCGTACGCCGCCTTCGGCACCGAGGAGTACGCCGAGGTGGCGCGCGGAATCGTGCGGTGGGTGCGGGAGGTGGGGTCCGATCCGGAAGCGGGCTACGCCGCGAGCCAGGACGCCGACGTCGGGCTCGAGGACGACGGCGACTACTTCACCTGGACGAGAGACGAAGCGGCGGCGGTGCTCTCGGGCGACGAGCTGGACGTCCTGGCGGCGTACTACGACATCGGCACCGCGGGCGAGATGCATCACGATCCGGCCAAGAACGTGCTCTTCGTCGCGGCCACCTTGCCCGCGGTGGCCCGGCTGGCCGGACTCACCGAGGACGCCGCGCGGCTCCTGCTGGCCTCCGGCCGGCGCAAGCTGCTGGAAGCCCGCGCGCAACGTCCCGCGCCCTTCGTGGACCGCACCCGGTACACCAACTGGAACGCGATGATGGCGTCGGCGATGCTGCGCGCCGCCGCGGTGCTCGACGATGCCGGCGCCCGCGCGCATGCGCTCGCCACGCTCGCGCTGCTCCGCGGTGAGAATGCCGAGCCCGATGCGCTCGCGCACACGCCGGGCGGCGTCACCGGTCTGCTGGACGACCAGGTGCAGGCGGCCGCGGCCGCGCTGGATGCCTACGAGTCCACCGGAGACGCCGAATGGCTCGAGTGGGCCGAGCGCCTGGTGGACCGGGTGTGGCGCGATTACTGGGACGACACCGCCGGTGGCCTGTTCGACACCGCGCGCGGGCGATCCGCGACGGAAGGCCTGCTGCCGTCCCGGATGAAGCCGGTGCAGGACACGCCGACCCCCTCCCCGAATGGCGTGGCGGGCATCACCCTCATGCGTCTCGCCGAGCTGACCGGTGAGCCGCGCTGGCGGGAGCGCGCGGGTGCGCTCGTCGGCGCGTTCGCGGGCGCGGCCCCCGATCTCGGCCTGCACGGCTCGGCCTTTCTGCTCGCGCTCGACTGGTATCTGAATCCGGGCACCCACCTCGTGGTGGTCGGCGAGGACGGTGACGAGACCGCGGAGGCGATGCACCGCGCCGCGCTGGCGAGCTTCGCGCCGCGGCGCGTGGTGCAGCGGCTTACGCCGGCCGCCGCCGCGGAGCACAAGCTGCCGGCGGCGCTCGCCGGGATGCTGGCGGCGGGCCGCGGCGCTCGAGGGTACGTCTGCGTCGGGACGAGCTGCCGGCTGCCGGCGGAGACGATCGAGGCCTGGGAACAGGAGCTGGCGCAGAGGCATCGGCGCCGCGGGTCCCTCGGTCGCTTCGCTCCCTCAGGATGAGGTGAGTCCCCGCTAGATTCCCGGCACACCCTCTGAGGAGTCTTTCCGCGTGGCCAAGACCGCGACCATCACCACGAGCAAGGGCACCATCGTAGCCGACCTCTTCGACACCGAGGTCCCCGGCACGGTGGCGAACTTCGAGAAGCTCGCGAACAGCGAGTTCTATGACGGAACCCGCTTTCACCGCGTCATCCCGAACTTCATGATCCAGGGCGGCGACCCGCTCTCCAAGGAGCCCAACAATCCCCGCGTGGGCACCGGCGGTCCCGGCTACAAGATCAAATGCGAGACTCACCTCAACACCCACAAGCACGTCGCCGGCACCCTCTCCATGGCGCACGCCGGCAAGGACACCGGCGGGAGCCAGTTCTTCATCTGCCATTCCCCTCAGGCCCACCTGGACAAGGTGCACACGGTGTTCGGCCAGGTGCGCGACGGCATGGACGTGGTGAATGGCATCCGGCAGAACGATGTGATCGACTCGATCCGGGTGTCCTGACCTGCATCTCGACTTCGCGCTGACCGCCGACTACGCCCTGATCGACCAGCAGGGCAAGCTCAGCGTCCTGGGAATTTTCCAGCACGTCTGGCTCACCAAGTTTCCCGCCGTCTGCCCCCGGACTCACCTGGTGCTGCGGGTGCGGGGGCGGCGAACCGAAATCGGCGTCCATACCATCCGCATCCGCTTCGTGGACGACACCAATACCGAGCTGCTCGGCGGCGAAGGTACCGTGCAATTCGGCGAGCCGCCCGCCGGCGTGGTGGACGTCGAGGCCGGCGCGGTGCTCGTGTTCGACATTCCCCTGCCCCGTCCCGGCCAGTACGCCTTCGAGATCACGCTCGACGGCGAGCTCGCGACGCGGGTGCCGCTCACCGCCGCCGTGGTGGGCGCGTAACTCCCCCTCCGACTCCGACCGCCATGTCGCTCTCTCGCTCCGACGCGCTCGCTCTCATGCACGAGTACACGCCCTCCGACGCGCTGCGGAAGCACATGTACGCGGTCGAGATCGCGATGCGCGCCATGGCGGAGCGCGCCGGCGGGGATGTCGAGGCATGGGGCGTCGTCGGCCTGATGCACGACTTCGACTACGAGCGATTCCCCAACACGGCCCACGCGGCGCACGAAGGAGCATCCAGCGGAGGGCGTCCGGATTCTCGCCGGCGCGAGCCTGCCCGAGGAATCCCAGCGGGCGATCCTGGGTCACGCCAACTACACCGGCGTGCCGCGCGAGACGCCGATGGCCAAGGCGTTGTTCGCCGTGGACGAGCTCTGCGGCTTCCTGGTGGCGTGCGCCCTGGTGCGGCCCTCCCGCAGCCTCCAGGACCTCGAGGTCTCGAGCGTGAAGAAGAAGCTCAAGGACAAGGCCTTTGCCCGGGGCGTGAGCCGGGACGACGTCATCCAGGGCGCGGCGGAGCTGGGGGTGCCGCTGGACGAGCACATCGCGTTCGTCCTCGCGGCGCTCCGTCCCCACGAGCGGGTCCTCGGACTCGGGCAGGCGTGACCGGGCCCGCGGCCGACACCGCTTCACAGTCGGTCGCCAGCGCGATCAATCGCGCGGCCGGGGGGCGCCCGATTCCGGGAAACGAAGTCGAGCTGCTGATCGACGGTCCAACCGCCTACGCCGCCATGCTCGCGGTGATCGCCGGCGCCACCCGCTGGATCCACTTCGAGAATTACATCATCCGGAGCGACACCGAAGGGTGGCGCTTCGCGGAAGCGCTCGAGGCCCGCGCGCGCGAGGGAATCCCCGTGCGCGTCCTCTACGACGGCGTGGGCTCGATCTTCACCTCGGGCAAGTTGTGGCGCTCGCTCCGGCGAGCCGGCGTGGAGGTCCGCGCGTTCCATCCGCTCCGTCCGCTCCGGATCGTGACCAATTTCGCCCGCGACCACCGCAAGCTGGTCGTGGCCGACGGCACCAGGGCCGTGCTGGGCGGACTGTGCATCGGCTGCGAGTGGACCGGCGACGGCGACAAGATCCACCCGTGGCGTGATACCGCGGTCCGGATCGGCGGGCCCGCGTCCGCCGTGCTGGACCAGGCGTTCGCCCGGGCGTGGGCAGCCGCGGGCAAGCCGCTGCCCCACGACGAAGCCGCCGGGCGGGTGACGCCCGAAGGCGATGGGGAAGTGCGAGTGATCGCGGGCGAGCCGGGCCGGGAGCGGGCGTTCCGGGTGATCGAGCTGCTCGCCGCGGGCAGCGTCGAGCGGCTCTGGATCACCGACGCGTACATGGTGGCGCCGCCGCGCCTCTTTCAGGCCCTGCGCGACGCGGCTCGCGACGGCGTGGACGTCCGGATGCTGGTGCCGGGATCGAGCGACCTGCCCCTGATCCGGAATCTGTCGCGCATCGGGTACCGGGATCTGCTGCGGAGCGGTGTGCGGATCTACGAGTGGGCCGGTCCGATGCTGCACGCCAAGTCCATCGTGGCCGACGGGCGCTGGGTCCGGATCGGCTCCAGCAACCTGAATCCGTCCAGCCTCATCGGGAACTACGAGCTGGACGTGCTGGTGGACGATCCCACGCTCGCGGAGGCGATGGAGCGCCAGTTCCGGCTGGACATCGGACGCAGCCGGGAGGTCCGGCGCCGGCCGGTGCGCGGACCCCAGCGGATCAGCAAGGCCTTGCCGACCGCGCTCACCCACACGGAGCCCGAGGTCGCGATCGCCCGGTACCGGCGAGCCCCGCGGGAGACCCGGCGGCGGGCCGCGCTCGCGCTCCGGACCATCGCGAGCAATGCCCGGCGGTCGGTGTTCCTGCCGCTCAGCGGGATCTTCGTGGCGCTCGGCGTCCTGTTCTTCGTCCTGCCGCGGCAGACGGCGTTCGTGTTCGGGGCGATCTGTGCCTGGCTGGCGGTCAGCGCGGGACGGGAGGCGTTTCGGCGGCGGGCGGATCGGTAGGCGGACGGGCGGAACGGGAATATCTGTCATCCCGAGCGCAGCGAGGGATCTTGCCGGCGAGCATCGGAGCAGGCGGGCAAGATCCCTCGCTGCGCTCGGGATGACACCGCTCTCCCTCCCCGACCCTCCCATTTCCCATCGCGACCATCCCACCCCCCCGGTCATCTCCCTCCGGGGCTGCCTTCCCAGCCCCTCGGAAGTAGCATTCGACAGGGAACCGCGTCTTCCCTCCTCCCCGATCGGATTGGAGCGCATGGCCTTTCGACGACTCGCCGCGCTGCTGCTGGTTGCACTGGCGGGCCTCGGCCCGCGGCTTTGGGCCCAGGGGCGTGCGGTGACCCTCGCGGAGGCCATCCGGCTCTCGGAGCGGGTCCAGCCGGCGGTCGTCCGGGCCGCCGGGGACCTGGAAACCGCCGCGGCCCAGCGGCGGAGCGCCTGGGGAGCCTATCTGCCGACGGTCACGGCAAGCTCGTCCGCCAATTCGTTCTTTTCCGAGGGCGCGTCGCGGATCGATCCGGTCACCGGCCAGCTCGTAACCGGCAACACGTCGAACCGGAGCGTGAGTACCTCGCTTTCCGCCAGCGTGGACCTCTTCACCGGCTTCCGGCGCGGCGCGGAGTCGCGAGCCGCCCGGGCGAACCAGACGGCCGCGGAAGCGTCGCTGGTGGACGCCCGGTTCCAGCAGTCGCTCGCCACCACCAACCAGTTCCTCGACGCGCTGGCGGGCTCAGCAGCTCGTCGGCGTGCGGGAGTCCAGCGTGCGCCGCGCGGAGGAGCAGCTCAAGACCTCGATCGCCAAGCTGCGGGCCGGCTCCGCGACCCGGTCGGACTCGCTCCGCTCGCTGGTCACCCTCGGCAGCGCGCGGCTCGAGCAGATCCGGGCGCAGACCGACGCTGGCGACGGCGGAGGCGGGACTCGCCCGGCTCATCGGTGAAACCGGCCGGGTCAAGGCGCAGGACGACTCGGCGTTCTATCAGGTGGTCGCCGCGCCGGATACCGGCGCGATCCGCACCGAAGCGGAGTCGAAGAGCCCGCGGATCCAGAGCGCGATCGCCGCGGCCGATGCCGCGGACGCCGGCCTCAAGGCGTCCCGCGCGAGCTACTGGCCCAATCTCTCGCTCTCGGCCAACACCGGATGGAACGCGAGCCGGACCACCGACTACGACGTCTTCAACCAGCGCCAGATCAGCCTCGGCCTGCGCTGGAACCTGTTCGACGGGTTCGAGCGCGAGCTCGGCATCGCGCAGCGGGCCGCCGCCGCGGATGTCGCCGACGCGACCGCGGCCGACGAGCGCCGGGCGGTCGGCGCGGAGCTGACCGCGCGGCTGGCGGAGCTCGCGGCGGCCGGCGCCCAGATCGACATCACCCAGACCAGTGTCGTCGCCGCGACGGAGGACCTGCGGGTCCAGCAGGAGCGCTACCGGCTCGGCGCCTCGACCATCGTGGACGTACTCACGTCGCAGGAAGCTCTCAACCAGGCGGAGGTGGATGTGGTGGTGGCCCGCTTCGACTATCTGCGCGCCAAGGCGTCGCTCGAGGCGCTGATCGGACGGACCCTGTGAGCGGCTCGATGACCGATACCGCCGAACGGATGGCCATGCTGCCGCCGGACGTGCCGCGCGACGCCGTGATCGTCACCCGGAATCTTCAGCGCGACTACGACATGGGCGGCGAAGTGGTGCACGCGCTCCGGGGCGTGGACGTCACGATCCGGAAGAACGAGTTCGTCGCCGTCATGGGGCCGTCGGGCTCGGGCAAGTCCACCCTGATGAACCTGATCGGCTGCCTCGACAGCCCGACGCAGGGCGAGTACTGGCTCAACGGCCACCGGGTCTCGGAGCTGGGCGACGATGCCCTCGCCCGGATCCGGAACAAGGAGATCGGGTTCGTGTTCCAGACCTTCAACCTGCTGCCCCGCGCCACGGCGCTGCACAACGTGGAGCTGCCGCTGGTCTACGCCGGCATCGGATCGCGGGAGCGGCGCGCGCTCGCCGCGGACGCGCTGGATCGCGTGGGCCTGGCGGACCGGGTCCAGCACAAGCCGAACGAGCTGTCCGGCGGCCAGCGCCAGCGGGTGGCGATCGCCCGGGCGCTGGTGAACCGTCCCAGCATCCTTCTCGCCGACGAGCCGACCGGCAATCTCGACAGCGCCACCAGCCAGGAGATCATGGGACTCTTCGAGATCCTGCACACGGAGGGGCAGACCATCGTGCTGGTCACCCACGAGACCGACATCGCCGCGCACGCGGGGCGCCAGGTGCATCTGCTCGACGGGCGGGTGGCGCGGGACTTCGCGACGGATCGGCGCGCGCAATGAGCGGGCGCCGCAGTGTCATGCCGGCCTTCGGCCCCTTCGCTGCGCTCAGGTGACAATGGTCATGCTGGCGGTCACCGCCCTCGTCGCAACCGCCTGCAAGGAAGAGATCCCCCCGCCCGCCTACCAGGCCATCGCCGTCGAGCGCCGCGACATCGTCGTCTCCGCGCGCGCCTCCGGCACCATCCAGCCCGACACCGTCGTCGAGGTGAAGTCCAAGGCTTCGGGCGAGATCCTCGATCTGCGCGTGGAAACCGGCCAGTTGGTCAAGCGCGGCGCCCTGATGGTCCTGGTGGACCCGCGCAACCCGCGCAACCTGCTGGCCCAGGCGCAAGCCGACCTCGAGGTCGCGGAGGCGCGGCTGACCAACGCCACCTCGCAGAAGCGCCGGGCCGACGAGCTGTTCAAGTCCCAGTCCATCACCCAGCAGGAGCACGAGAACGCCCTGCTCGACTACGCCAACGCCCGCGCGGAGGTCGTGCGCGCGCGGGTGGCGGTGGACGATGCCAAGAACCAGATGGACGATACCAACGTCCTCGCGCCCATCACCGGCACGATCATCGAGAAACTGGTCGAGCGGGGACAGGTGATCTCCTCGCCGACCCGTGACGTCGGCGGCGGCACGGTGCTGATGAAGATGGCCGACCTCGGCCTGGTGCAGGTGCGGACGCTGGTGGACGAGACGGACATCGGCAAGATCCAGGTCGGCCAGCGCGCCAGCGTGACGGTGGACGCCTACCCCAACCGGCCCTTCGAGGGATCGGTCCTCAAGATCGAGCCGCAGGCGCAGACCGAGCAGAACGTCACCATGTTCCCGGTGCTGGTGCGGATCGACAACCGCGGTGGACTCCTCCGTCCCGGGATGAACGCGGAGGTCGAGGTTCACGTAGGCGAGCGCGAGGATGTGCTCGCCGTCCCCAACACCGCGCTCCGGACCCAGCGCGACGTGGGCTCCGCGGCGGAGGTCCTCGGCCTCTCCGCCGCCGACGTGCAGAAGGAGCTCGCCGCGCAGCGGTCGGCCAACCGGACCGGTGGTGCAGCGTGACAGCACCGGGCAGGCCACGCTGGGCGGCACCGACGGCGCCGGCAAGCCGGACTCCGGCCGGACCATGACACTGCGCGACGGGAGATCCATCACCCTTCCCGCCGGCGTTACTGAGGAGCAGGTCCGGGCCGCTATGACCAAGCGGCGCGATGGAGGCGCCCTGAGTCCGAGCGAGATCGCCATCCTCGACGGCATCCGGCAGAGCGCGATGGGCGCCGGCGGGGGAGGCGGCGGCGGGCGCCGGGGCGGAGTGGACGCCTCGTTCGGCGGACGCTATATCGTCTTCGTGAAGGGGCCGGAGGGACCGAAGGCCGTCTGGATCCGGACCGGCCTCACCGACCTCGACTACAGCGAGGTCGTGGAGGGGCTGGAGGCCTCCGACTCGGTGCTGATCCTGCCGAGCGCAAGTCTGGTGCAGTCGCAGCAGGAATCGCAGGAGCGGGCCATCCGCATCACCGGCGGCGGCGGACTGCCGGGCATGCAGCAGCAACCCACTCAGGGCGGCATTCGCCCCGCCCCCGGAACACGCTGATCCCATGCTGGTAGGCGAGACGGTCGCGGTCGCGTTCCAATCCATCCGGGCGAACAAGCTCCGCTCGATGCTCACCATGCTGGGCATCATCATCGGCGTGGGCGCCGTCATCACGATGGTGGCGCTGGGCAGCGGCGCGCAGAAGGCGGTGGAGGACCGGATCGCGGCGCTGGGCGCGAACGTCTTCACCGTCTTCGCCGGCCAGCGGAGCATGGGCGGCATCCGGATCACCGACCGCACCATCCTGAGCACCGACGACTACGAGGCGCTGGTCCGGGACGCCAAGCTGATCAAGGCGGTGGTGCCGGAGATGCAGCAGTCGCTCCAGGTGAAGTACGGCAACCAGAACAGCAACATCAACATCGTCGGCACCACGCCGAACTACATCGAGGTCCGCAACTACACCGTCCCCCACGGGCGGATGTTCACCCGCGGCGACGACGACGCCCGGCAGCGCTACGCGGTGCTCGGCGCCGCGGTTCCCCGCATGCTCAACGCCAACGCGGCGGCGATGATCAACCAGACGATCGAGGTCCGGGGCATCAACTTCGAGATCATCGGCATCCTGAGCGAGAAGGGCTCCGCCGGCGGCTGGGGGAACCCGGACGAGCAGATCCTCATTCCACTCCATACCGCCAAGTACCGGGTGTTCGGGTCCGACCGGCTTCGGTCCCTGTCGGTGCAGGTGGCGGACAACGTGCCGTTGGAGCAGGGGATGATGGACCTCGAGCGCATTCTCCGGCGGGAGCATCGGATCCGGCCGGGCGGCGAGAACGACTTCACCATCCGCAACCAGCAGGACGTCCTGGCCACCCAGCAGCAGACCACCCAGGTCTTCACCACCCTGCTGGCGAGCATCGCGGCGGTCAGCCTCGTGGTCGGCGGCATCGGGATCATGAACATCATGCTGGTGTCGGTCACCGAGCGCACCCGTGAGATCGGCGTGCGCAAGGCGCTCGGCGCCACCCGCGGCAACATCATGCTCCAGTTCCTGGTCGAGGCGCTGGTGCTCTGCCTGGTGGGCGGCGTGATCGGCATTCTGGCGGGGATCGGCTCGGCGATGGCGCTGTCCAAGTTCATGCAATGGAACACACTGATCTCGCCGATGGCGGTGGCGGTGGCTTTCGGGTTCAGCGCGCTGGTCGGGCTGTTCTTCGGGCTCTGGCCGGCGCGGCGGGCGGCCAGCCTCGATCCCATCGTGGCCCTGAGGTACGAGTAGCGTGAGCGACCGGCCGCCGGTCAAGCGGCATCACGGCCTGGTGCGCCTGGCCCACTGGCTCAACGCGATCCTGCTGGTCGGCATGATCGCGAGTGGACTGCAGATCTACGGCGCCTTCCCCAACTTTGGCCCCCGCGGCGCCGCCTATCCCTTCCCCAATCCCTGGGCCGGCATCGGCTTCCCCGAGTGGGCCCGGCTCGGCGGCTGGCTCGCCGGCGGGCTCAACTGGCATTTCACCCTCGCGTGGCCCTTCGTCATCACCGGACTGGTCTACCTGGGCTTTCTCGCGTTCTCGGGGGAATGGCGCTCGCTCCTCTTCCGCCCCCGCGATGTGCGCCCGGCGATCGACATGCAGCTCTACTACCTGCGGCTCAAGCGCGAGCACCCGCCGCAGGGAAAGCACAACGCCCTCCAGAAGGGCGCCTATACCGCAATCGTGTTTCTGGGCGCACTTTCGGTGTTGAGCGGCTTCGCCATCTACAAGCCGGTGCAGCTCTGGTGGCTGACCGCGCTGTTCGGCGGCTACGAGCTGGCCCGCTACTGGCACTTCGTGACGGTCTGGATCTTCGTCGGCTTCACGCTGCTCCACGTCGTGCTGGTGCTGGTGGTGGATCCGGCCTCGCTGCGGGCGATGATCACGGGCTGGTACCGCGGGAGGTTTCCGAGCCATGAGTGACGGCGGCGGGCTGACCCGGCGAGACCTCTTTCGGCTGGGCCTCGCCGCGGGACCGGCGGCGCTGGTGGCGGCGTGCGGCTGGGACGGAGGAGCGGCGCTGGAGCCGAAGCTCCGCGCCTTCAGCCGGATCAACGACTGGGTGGGCGAGAAGCTCTTCTTCAACCGTTCCCGGCTGGCGAAAGAGTATCCCGTATCGGCCCGGACGCCGGACCGGCTCTTCCCGGCCTACTCGATCACCCGCAATCGCACGCGCGCCTATCCCGAGCCACCGCCCGACTGGGAGCTGGTGGTGGACGGCCTGGTGGCATCGCCCAAGCGCTTCACGCTGGAGATGCTGGAGGGGTTGCCTCGGGTGTCGTATACCGTGAAGCATCATTGTGTGGAGGGGTGGACCGCGATCGGCACCTGGACCGGCGTGCCCGTGTCGGTGATCGCCGAGCTGGTGCGCCCGCTGGGGGATGCGCGGTATCTTCGGTTCGACTCGTTCGACAGCGGTTACTCCAACGGGTGGGATCTCGCCGGCGCGATGCACCCGCAGACCATTCTGGCCTACGCCTACAACGACCGGCCGCTCCCCCGCGAGCGGGGCGCGCCGCTGCGCCTCTACTCCCCGATCAAGCTCGGCTATAAGATGACCAAGTACGTCACCGGCATGAGCTTCACTCGAGACCGCCACGGCGGCTACTGGGAGGACCAGGGCTATCCCTGGCTCGCGGGAGTCTAGTCTTCTTCTTCCGGTAGCCCTGACGCTGGGGCTGGTGGCGGCGCGTATCGTCGCTCCCCCGGAGCTCTCCGATCCCACCGGCGCGATGATCCCGCCGGACCTCCGTCTCACCGCGCCATCCTCCTACGTCGTGCTCGCCCCGCTCTACACGCTGTGGGACGGCGTGGCGATGCTGAGCATGAGCCGGCTACGCGGTTTCCTGCTGGGCCTCGCGATCCTGTTCGGCCTCTGGCGGGCCGGGAGGGTGCTGCTCCGCCGGCCGTTCTCGCTTCGAGCCGAGCTGCGGGCGCTCGTGGTTTCGCTGGTGATCCTGGGGATCTTCATCGCCGGCGGACTTCTCTCCCACCGGCCGATGGTGAAGCTGGCCGGCCTGCCGCGGAACCTCGCGGCGGTGGACTTCCACAGCCACAGCAACAAGTCGCACGACGTCCGCGGGACCGCGATGGCGCGCTTCGACACCCGGCGCAACCTCCAGTGGCACGAGCGGGCCGGATTCGACGCCGTCTTTCTGTCCGATCACAACACGACCGCCGGCCTGATCCCGACCAATGTGCCCGTCGCGCTGTGCCGCGGTCGGGAAGTGAGCGCCTGGCGCGCGCATATCGTGCTGCTCGGCGGGCAGGTCGACTCGGTGCGAGGGCCCTACCGGCGCGACTGGACCGGGCTCCTGCAGCTCCTGGCCGACGCCGACACGCTCTACGGATCGGTCACCATCGCCTCGCTGCCCGAGTACGAGCGGTACCACTCCCAGCGGCTCGACTCGCTGGTGCAGGCTGGGCTCGACGGCTTCGAGATCGTGAACGCCTCGCCCAAGGCGAACGAGCTGACCCGGGTCCGCCGCGACAGCGTGATCGCGCTGGCCCGGCAGCACGACCGGCTCGTCGTGGGCGCGACCGATCACCACGGCTGGGGCGCCACCAGCATGGTATGGAACCTGGTCCGGGTTCCTGGACGGGAGAATCTCGAGCGTCTCTGCGCCAGCGTGATGGAGGCGCTGCAGCGCGGGTTCGAGGGGCGTGTCGGTCGTCGAGCGCCACCGGCTGCGGCCCGACGACTGGTGGCCGATGTGGCTCACGCCGCTGGCCGTCATCTGGGAGACCTGGCGCGGCATGGGGTGGGAGATGACCGCCGCCTGGCTCGCCTGGATCTGGGCCTTCTGGGTCGTAGGGACGCACCCGGTACCTGCCCTCACCCTGACCCTGCCCTTCGGATACATTGTCTCCCATGACCCGCACACGCTTCCTCGGCACCGGATTCGCCGTTCCCGACCGTATCGTCACCAATGACGAGCTCTCCAAGGTCATGGACACCAGCGACGAATGGATCCGCACCCGCACGGGGATCCAGGAGCGTCGCTACGTCCGCGAAGGCGAGACCGGCGTAGACCTGGCGCTCGCCGCGACCCGCCGCGCGCTCGAGATGGCGGACGTGCCCGCCTCGTCGGTCGACGCGATCGTCTATGCCACCTCGACGCCGGACCATTTCGCCCCGGGGAACGGCGTGTTCCTCCAGCGCGCGATGGGCATAGGGACCATTCCCGCCATCGACATCCGCACCCAATGCAGCGGATTCATCTACGCGCTCTCGGTCGCGGACGGATGGGTGCGCACCGGCCAGTACCGCCGGGTGCTGGTCGTGGGCGCGGAGGTGCAGTCCACGGGCATGCTGCAGTCGACGGAAGGGCGCAACGTGTCGGTCATCTTCGCCGACGGCGCCGGCGCCGCGCTGGTCGGCCCGACCGACCGCGACGACCGGGGCATCCTCGCCTTCGATCTCCACTCCGAGGGCGCCTACGCGGAAAAGCTCTGGGTCGACAGCCCCGGCTCGATGTATCACCCGCGGGTATCGACCGAGCAGATCGAGGCGGGGCGGCAGTACCTGCACGATGGACGGCAAGGAGGTCTTCCGCCATGCGGTAGTCCGCATGCCCGAATCGGTGCGTACGGTGCTCGCCGCCTGCGGCCGCACCACCGCCGACCTCAAGCTGCTGGTGGCGCACCAGGCCAACCTCCGCATCGCGGAGATGATGCAGAAGAACGCTCTGCCTCCGCGACGACCAGGTGTACAACAACATCATGTTCTACGGCAACACGACCGCGGCCACGATCCCGATCGCGCTGGACGAGTGCGTGCGGGCGGGACGGGTGCAGGAGGGGGACCTGATCGCGCTGACGGCGTTCGGATCGGGATTTCTGTGGGGGAGTGCGGCGGTGGTGTGGTAGTAGGGCGGACAGGCGGTCAGGCGGTCAGGAAAAAGGGCGGATCGATCTCGGCCAAGGCCATGATCGTCCGCCCTTCAGTGTTTCCGACCGCCTGACCGCCCGACCGCCCGACCGCCTAGGGGATCGGATACTTCCTCAGATAATACTCCCTGTTCCGCGTTGCCCGGGCGCGATAGAGATGCTCCTCATCGTCCTCCGGATCGTGCACGAACAGGTGCAGCGAACCCGGCCACATGGTCGCCTGCAGCGACCAGTTGGTGGACGGCGCGTGGAGGACCCACTGCAGGGCTCCGCCGCCCGCGTCCGTCAGGTGCACTTCACTGGCCCGCTCCAGCGGGACGCTCGAGGGAATGCCCGCGATCGCCGCCTCGATCGGATCCAGCTGCAGGTCGGCGTGTCCCCAGGAACGGAACGTCACCTTCCCGTGCACCGGAGATTCCGACTCCGGCAACTCGAACTCCGCCTGCCATTCTCCCAAGAGGTCCCATGCGTGGTCCATGGGACCGATATCCGGTACCTGTATCGTCGGATGTCGTTTCAGCATCGCTGGCCTCCTCCCTCGAATTCGTGGGCTAAGGACAGAGTCGCCATGGGCGATCGGACGGGGTGAATCTTTCACCCTCTTGTTCCGTACTGGAACGCGAGCCGCGTTTCCTCCTAAGTGGAGCACTACCATGCCCGAGTTCTTCCTGACCTTCGCCGCGGGATTCGGCGGGTATCTGCTGGCCCGCCGGTTCGTTGTCCGCCGCCTGCGCTTCGTGGACGCCGTTCAGTCCCGCTTTGCGCCCGTGCTGGCAGCCGTGACCGCGACGATCGTGATCTGGCCCTTGACCCTGCTACCCTTGGTAACTCTCGCCACTGCAATCGTTTTCGGCATCGGCACCGGCCTCGGTACGGCCAAGGGTGCCCGGATGGTTCGGCGGGCGGATGTAGAGCTCAAACGGCTCGCTCCCTGGTCCTAAGCTAGCTGGTCCGGGTCGGGCCGCCCGTGGACTGGATCACATTTCCCGTGCCGCCTATCTTGCCCCCATGGCGACACTCCAGTGCGTCCGTTGCGCCCAGACCCGCGAGGGCATGGCCTTCCAGCCCTTCCCGACCGACCTCGGCCGCCGTGCCTACGAACAGGTCTGCGGCGTTTGCTGGGCGGAGTGGACAAAGACCCAGCAGCAGCTCATCAACCACTACGGGTTGAACCTTCGTGAACCGAAAGCTAAGGAGTTTCTGCTGCAAAACATGGAGCAGTTTCTGTTCCCGAACAGCGTGAAGAGTGAAACGTAAGGCATAAAGCGATACGATCGCGTACTCCTCTTCACGCTTTACGCTTCACGTTTTACGCAGTTCCAGATCAGAACCTCCCCCCAACTCGAAAGACAAGGTCCACCGCCGGCCCGCCCGGCTCCAGGTCTTCCGTCATGCCGAGTCGAAGCTCCTTCCCTCCCGCCCCGGCGAGAATCCACCCGAAGTCGAAGGAAAAGTCTCGGCTGTCGAGCGCCGGCACCAGCGTCTCCTCATAGTAGGGACTGTGCAGGAAGAGATTTCCGAACAACGCTTGCCGTCCCCAGAAACGCCACCGCACACCCGCGCTCCCCGCGACGAACACCTTGCGCTGATACGCCGCGAGCGCCCCGTGCGGCGGTGTGTATCCCGCGGACAGACTCCCCTCGATCACCGCTCGCGATGACGGCACCAGCCTGACCGTATTCAGCAGACTCGCCGAGACGACGCCCCGGCCGTATCCCTCGGGCCCGGTAGAAGTCGGCAGGGTGAAGGCTGCGACCGTTTGCACCGCGGGATGGAGGCGGAATCCGGCTCCGACCCGCAGATCGCCCAGAAAGACGTCTTTGGGTTCGCGCAGCACCGGGGCCCGGTTCTCCAAGTCCGCGGCGTAGAGGAAATCGTTTCTCGGCCGGCGCTCGCGCTCGGGGATGTCGATGCCGAGCAGGCCGTGGTACCACTCGAGAAAGCCGTCGAGCATGCCGTCGTACGATCCCAGCAGCTCGGCTTCGGCGAGCAGAAAGGTCTTCGGCGTCAGGTCCCGGGAGACGGTCGCGCGAACGCGCAGCAGCTCGGAATCGAGAAAGAACGAGGCCTCCGGCAGCACGTTGTACTCGATGGTGCTGGCGTACTCGAGGCCGATATCGGTGACTATCTGTCCGGGTTGGGCAGTGCGAAACGGCTCGAAGACGACCCCGCTGCGCGAGGCGGCCACAGGGTTGATGGGCCGGTAGGCGGGGAGGCCCTGTGCCGCGGCCACCTCGGTCAGCATCAGCCACAGGACCAGCAGCGCGAGCGCGGGCACGCCGCAAGATAACTTGACAAACCGGAGCGCCGCTCCGTAGCTTCGTGACATGGTCCTCCCAGCACAGTGCGTGGTTCTACTTTACCAATGCCGGCGCGGCGCTCTCGCCGTCCGGTGTCGGTAGCGTGTTGTAGCGCACCGACCTGGACCGCCCGACGCCCCGCCGGAATTTCCGGCGGGGCTTTTTGTTTGTTCCCTACTCGGAGCGTACGTATGCGCGTTGCCATTCAAGGCACTCATGGGTCCTTCAGCGAAGCGGCTGCCCGCCGCCGCTGGCCCGGCCTGGAGACGTTGCCGTGCCGCGAGGCGAAGGACGTCGTCACCGCGGTTCGCGAGGGTCGGGCGGACGCCGGGTGCCTGCCGATCGAGAACTCGCTCATCGGCTCGGTCACCACGACGTACGACCTGTTGGAAGAGGCCTTCGGCGACGGGCAGCTGCGGCTGACCCACGAGATCCTCTACCCGGTGCACCACACGCTGATGGCGCTGCCCGGTGCCACGCTCGGCGGCATCAAGCGCGTGCTGTCCCACCCCGTGGCGCTGGGACAGTGCCGCCTGTGGCTCGGGGAGCATCTGCCCGACGCGGAGCTGGTGAGCGCGTGGGACACGGCCGGCAGCGCCGAGATCGTGGCGCAGGGAGGGAACCCCACGCTGGCGGCCGTCGCCGCGCGGCCCGCGGCCGACGCGCACGGTCTCGTGCCCCTCGCCGAGCGCATCGAGGACGATCCTACCAACCAGACCCGCTTTCTCACCTTCACCCGCTCCGACAGCGTGGACCTGCCGCCCGCGGCGGGCGGCACCACCCGCTACAAGACATCGGTGATCGTGCTGATCGACCACAAGCCCGGGATGCTGGCGCTCACGCTGCAGGCCTTCGGCGTGCGGGGCGTCAATCTCATGGCGCTCCAGTCGCGCCCCGAGCGGTCGGCGCCGTGGACCTATCGCTTCTACGTGGACGTGGACGGTTCGGCGAGCGATCCGCGTCTGGCGGAAGCGCTGGAAGAGGTCGAGGCGCTCGCCGCGCGGGTGGTGGTGCTGGGAAGCTACGAGGCGTGGGTCGAGGGCTCCCGCCTCTCGGCGCCGCCGCCCACGCCGGCGCATCACACCAAGAAGCCCGACATCCCGCTGGTGGACCGCCGGCGGGTGCCGGAGGGAAGCCGGGTCGAGGTTCGCCATCTCGTGTTCGGTGGCGAGGCGCCGGTGCTAATCGCCGGCCCCTGCTCGGTCGAGAGCGAAGCGATGATCCTGGAAACCGCCGGGATGATCGCCCGGGCCGGCGGCGACATGCTGCGCGGCGGCGCGTACAAGCCGCGGACCTCGCCCTACGACTTCCAGGGCCTCGGCGTGAAGGGGCTGCGCTACCTGGCGGACGCGCGCGAGCGCACCGGGCTGCCGGTCGTGACCGAGGTGCTGAGCTGGGAGGAGGTCGCGGTCGTCGGCCACTTCGCCGACATGCTCCAGATCGGCGCGCGCAACATGCAGAACTTCACGTTGCTGCGCGCGGCCAGCCGCAGCGGCAAGCCGATCCTGCTCAAGCGGGGCGCCGGCGCCACCATCGAGGAATGGCTGATGGCGGCGGAGTACATCCTGGCGGAGGGAAACCCCAACGTGGTGCTCTGCGAGCGGGGCATCCGCACCTTCGAGCGCGCCACGCGCCACACGCTCGACCTCAACGCGGTGGTGCTGGTCCGCGAGCGCACCCACCTGCCGGTGATCGTGGATCCGAGCCACGCGGCCGGCCTTCGGTCGCTGGTGGTACCGCTCAGCCTCGGCTCACTCGCCGCGGGGGCGTGCGGGCTGATGGTGGAGGTGCACCCGGACCCCGACAAGGCGATGAGCGACGGGGCGCAGAGTCTGAATCCGGCGATGTTCGAGGAGCTGGTGGGGAAGGTGCATCCGACCAGGGCAGCGACGCCGCGGCTGGCGGTATAGGAGGATGTCACCCTGAACGCAGTGAAGGGGACCATGCCCGCATGGTCCCCTTCGCTTTGCTCAGGGTGACATTCCTTTACGGAACCGTCGTCCCCCGCCGTCCCACGAACATCCGATAGATCAACAGCAGCAGCATCGCCCCGATGATCGACGCGATGATTCCTGGCCCCTCGCCCGGGTTGGCGTACCAGCCGAGGGCTCGTCCGAGGAACCCGGCGAGCAGCGCGCCTGCTACACCGATCAGCATGGTGACGATGAATCCGCCAGGATCCTTACCCGGCATCAGGAACTTGGCGATCGCACCGACAACCAACCCGATGATCAAGGTCCACAGGATACCCATAGTTCCCTCCAAGGTGGGCCGAAGATATACCGCGCCGCAGATCGGACATCTGTGAGCGGGCGCACACGGCCCGGCGAGAACTCCGAGCTATCGCTGCTCGCCGATGCGAGACGTCAACGTCTCGCGCTTGCGGTTCCGCATGATGTCCAGCTTGAAGGTTTCGCCCGTTTCATAGCTCCGCAAGATCTTGATGAGCTGGGACGGGCGGGTGGCCGCCCGGTCGCCCACCGACAGCACCACGTCGCCCCCGCGGAGCCCCAGGGCCGAGTCCTTCTGGGCGCTGATCACCAGCACCCCCTTCTCGGTGCCGAAGTACTGGCCCAGATCGGAGTTGAGGGGTGCCAGCTCCAGCCGGCTCAGGGGGGAGCTGCCGAAGATGGTCCAGTGGGGCCCGGCGGTCTCGAACCGCTCCATGGCACCGCCGACCGGCACCCGGACGCCGGGGCGGCCGGGCCCGTACTCGAAGAACGGGACGTCACCCCCAGTCCCGCTGAACATCATGTCGGGCTCGTCCGTCGTCACGACGGACGCGGTCCGGCGGTCCTTGCCCCGGCGATACTCCAGCGCCACGGTGTCGTTGGGCTCGAGCCGGGCCGCCAGCTCGATCAGCCGCAGCCCGGGGAGAGACCGGCGCGAGCGGACGACCTCATCCTCCGCGGCGGCGCCGGACAGCACCGACTTGCCGTTCAGCTTGGTGATGACGTCGCCCGAGAGGATGCCCGCCCGGTCCGCCGGGCCGCCGGGAGTCACCGCGTCCACGTAGGCGCCGATCGAGTCGGTCTCGCGAGCCTGGAGATTCACCTTGATCCCCAGCCGGGCGCGCCGGTCGAGCATGATCCGCATGAAGCGGTTGGGGCCCTCGAGGTGGACGACTTCCGGCTCCTGGGCCAGCGCCGGGGACGAGATGGCGCCGATGCCGCCGGCGGCGAGCAGGGCGCCGATGAGTGCTTGACGTCGCATGATGACGAAATCCTCCGGGGCTAGAGCCCCACCTTGCTGGCCCGGGTTACGTGCACGTCCACCAACGCGTCGAGCAGGCCCACCCGCTCGCGCCACAGCCGGAGCACCCGGGTGTCGCGCGCCTGCTGCTCCATCATCTCCGCCATCTCCAGCTCCTGGTCCACCCGGGCGATCCGGTCCTCCAGCTCCTGGGCGATGCCGGCCGTCCGGCCGTCGAGCACCCGGCTCTCCGGATCGATCCGGTCGAGCGCCGTCTCCAGGTCGCGGGAGCGGGTCATCGCCTGCTCGATCTCCACGGGGGACAAGGGCGACGCCTCCTGCCGGAAGCGAGCCCAGCCCCACGACCGCGGCGACCGACGCGGCCGCCGCCAGACCGGCGAACCCGGCGTAGCGGGCCCGCAGGCGCCGCCGCTCGGCGCGGACCCGGTCCCGCACCGCCGGCCAGCGATCCCGGCCGGACCGGAGCGCCGGCAGCGCCTTGAACCGCGCCACCCGCTGGTGCAGCCGCTCCAGCTCGGCCCGGCAGTGGGGGCAGCCGTCCAGGTGTTCCCTGGCGGCGGCGGTGCCCGGCTCGACGCCCGACTCCCGCAGGGCCACCAGCGTCTCGATCGGGAGATGGGTCATACCGCCACCTCCTCGCCGAGCCAGCGCCGGAGACGGGCGTGCGCCCGGGCCAGCTGCGACTTGGAGAAGCTGGGAGTCTTGCCCATCATGCCGGCGATCTCATCGTGGGTGTAGCCCTCGACATCGTGGAGCCAGACGACGGCGCGGGAGACTTCGGGGAGCCGTTCCAGCGCCGCCTCGAGATCCATCCGGAGATGGGTCTCCTCCTTCGGGTTCCCGACCAGCTCGTCCTGCAGCTCGTCGGTGTCGCGGTACTTGTTCCGGCGCAGCCGCATGAGCGCCTTGCTGGCCGCGATGGTCCGGATCCAGCCCCAGAGACTCCCCTCCTCCCGATAGCGGCCGATGCTCCGGCAGACCTCGAAGAAGGTCTCCTGGAGCACGTCCTCCGCGTCCTCGGTGGTCCGGCAGATCCGGCGGGCGAGGTTGTACACCGGCACCTCGAACGCCCGGTAGAGGGCCTCGAGGGCGGTCTCGTCTCCCTGCCGAGCTCGGGCGACGACCGATTCGGCATCGGAGAGGAGGTAGGAATCCATGGCAAGTGTCCGGGTCATGGCTTCTTAAAGATGCGGGGGGTCTGGAGATGGTTGCAGGCTCCCTCCGACCCGAGCCCGAAGCCGAAGTCACCTCGGCTTGACAACCGTCTCTCGGGGTCATAACTCACCCTGACAGCAGTTCCACTCCCTTGGAGCAGTCCCCGAGAAGACAACCGGATCCCGGAAGCACGCCTTCCATCGACGCACGCGCGGGGTACACCATGAGATCGTGCGGACTGATCTGTGCATCCATGGTTCTGCTCGCCAGGTTCCCCGAGGGGATTCAGGCGCAGAACAATCCTGATCTTCTCGTGGACCTGAGCAAAGCCGGTGCGCTGCCCGACGTGGCGACCGGCACCAACGTCGCCTTCGTGGTGAAGGTTTCCAACGTCAGTCCCGTCCAGGCGGCGAACGTGCTGACCCGCGTCACCATGCCCGCCGGCTTCACCGCCCTGTCTCCGACGCCGGCGCCGGGGAGTGGCCTCATCTGCGCGCTGACCGGCAGCGTGGTGGAGTGCACCGCCGCGACGTTCGCCGGCAGCAGCGAAAAGACCTTCCGCATCAATGCTACCGCTCCCGCCAGCATCACCGGCCAATCCCAGTCATTCACGCTCACGGGGGTAGTTGACCCGGGCAATACGGTACCCGAGGGCGGTCCCGGCAACAGCAATAACTCCGACAACTTCGCCGTCACCGTCGCCACCCGGGCCGACCTGAGGATCAGCCTCACGGGCCCGCCGGGGACGAATGTCACCAGTCAGCAGGCGCCCAACCTCACGTACCACGTCGAGGTGCGGAACGTCGGCGATCGGGCTGCTTCGACCCTCCTGGTTCGGGCCACCCTCCCGAAGGATGTCTCGTTCCAGCGGGTCCAGGACAACACGCTGGGGAACTGTCTCCAGAACAGCACGGCATCGAACGGAGCGCTCAACATCAATTGCACGCTCGCGTCCCTTGCGGCGGGCGCCGTGGGCCGAGTCCGGATCCTCGCCCGAACCGTCGGATCCGTACCGGACGGGTCGAAGGTCACGTTCGCGGCGATCGCCGATCCGAACAATACCGTCTCCGAGCGGAACGATACCGACAACTCCGCCTTCGTCGTGACGACACTGCGAGCGCCCGAATGATGAAGACCTGCAGGATTGATCGGTGCGCTCGGGGTTTCTCTCGCCTGGCGCCCTATGTCGCTCGGGGCGCAGGGCGCTCCGGATCTCACCGTTACGCTGGCCAAGGCGGGAGCCCTGCCCGAAGTCCCCACGAGGACCAACGTGGCGTTCGTGGCGACGATCGCCAACATCGCCGCGGTGCAGGCGACCAACGTCTCACCCAGGTCACCATGCCGGCGGGCTTCACGAATCTGTCGACGACGCCCGCTCCCGGGTCCGGAATCACCTGCTCCATTTCCGGCGTCACCGTGAATTGCAGCGCGCCCACGATGCCGGGGAACAGCCAGAAGACATTCCGCATCAGCAGCACCGCCCCGACCGCGATCACCGGGCAATCCCAGGATTTCACCCTCACCGCGGTGATCGATCCGGCCAATGCCATCCAGGAAGGCCCCGGAGGGAATACCAACAACTCCGACAACTTCACGGTGAGAATCGCCACCCGGGCCGACCTGAGCGTGGACCTCACCGCCCGGGTCGGGGATCCTGACTACGCAGGTCGCGCCGAACCTGACGTATCTCGTTACGGTCAGGAACGCGGGCGACCGGGCCGCCTCGAATCTTCTGGTTCGGGCCACCCTGCCGAAGGATGTCGCCTTTCAACGAGTCCAGGACAACACGTTGGGCACCTGTCTCCAGAACAGCACCGCGTCCAACGGGGCGCTCAACATCAACTGCACCCTCTCGTCCCTGGCGGCCGGCGCCACCGGGCGCGTTCGTATTCTGGGCGGCGTGATCGGGTCGGTCCCGGACAAGGTTCAGGTCACCTTCGCCGCCAACGCCGATCCCAACAACAGCGTGCCCGAGCGGAACGACACCGACAACACCGCGTTCATGGTGACGACCCTGCGGGCGCCGGCCGACGTCCAGATCACACGCAGGGGCGTTTCCCTACAGCAGGATGGCGGCCTCAACCTCGCCATTGATGGGCCCGGTGATCTCGTCTGTGCGCGTGGGGTGTCGGTGATTGAGGTCGATGTGAAGAACAACGGACCGTATCAGTCCCCTCCGACTACGGTCACTACGACGTGGCCGGCCGCAATCAGAGCGGCGTCGAGCGGCTGCTTCGACCGGTGCAACGTTCCGGCGCTGACGCTTGGCCAGGTCGTCCGGCTCACCTTCCGTGGGCGGATCGACGCGGCGTTCAACACGCTCACACAGCCCACGTTCGTGCTGGATCCCAACCAGGCGGTCTTCGATCCGATAACAGGCAATAACCGGGTCACCATCACCGCCTGCGGGGGCGTAAAGTAACGAGATACGTTCATTCCCCTCCGAACCGAAGCCGCCGCCACGCCGTGTGGCGAAGCACTGCTCCGCCCTTGCTGGTCACGACGATCCGCCATCGAGCAGACCCCGACCCCACCCGCTCGGCCAGCCATGGGGGGGAATGGTATTCCAGCGTGCCCGCGGGCAGCACGGCTCCGAGCGCCTGCACACCGCTGGAATCCACCACCTCCAGGCGGTAGTACGCTGCCTGGGGATCCTCCCTCCAGCGAAAGGCGACTGCGGCACCGGGCCCGATGACCGTCTGGTCGGCGGGCTCGAGCAGGCCGAGCTCGCCTGCCGCCTGTCGCTCCGCCAACTCGCTGCCCCCGCCCCGGCTCACGTAGTACCGCAGCGTAGGCATGGGGAAGCCCGCGATTCCGCCGGACCGCACCAAGCCCTCGCCCGCACCCGCCGCCGCCCTGCTCGACTCAGCTTCCTTGTCGTCGAACGCCTCGATCCGGAGCAGGATGATGTAGGCGCCCTCCGCCTCGGTCGGGAGCCGGGCCGGCGAGGGTCCTGGCAGCGTGAAGCGCCCCGACGGCTGCAGGTAGTGGTTGAATCGTTCGATCTGGGTGAACCGGCGCTGCGTGCCACGCTCCTCCGGCGGGAGCGTGGCTTCGGTCAGCAGGTCGGTCGCTTCGGGCGGCTCTTCGCCGGGAAGTACGATCTCCCAGCGTCCCACCAGACGGCCCGTGCCATTGTAGGAAACCGTCGCCACGAAGGGTGGCGGTCGCTCACCGGGCCGGAGGAACAGGACCGGCGTCTCCACCTCGAAGTCCAGCTCGACCGCGGTCAAGGCGAAAGGGGTTCGCGCCCCGCCGGACGACAGGCGGCAGGTCACGGCGACGTACTCGTCGGGCCCACCGGTGCTGCTGGTGAACCGACGCACGTAGAAGAAGCTCGACACCTGCCCCTCGACCGCGGCCTGATAGGCGCGCCGCGCGACCGAGGGCGGAATGGACATGACGTCGTTGAACGCGCTGGCCTGCAAGCGCGAGCGGTCGAAGCGGATGGGCAGCTGGCCGAAGAGGCTCGTCGGATCGCACTGGAGACCGAGCGCCGGCGACGGCGCTGGAATCAACTCCCCGCACCAGAAGGCCTCCACCGGAGTCTGATCGGCGCGCAATCCCCCGAACGTCAGAAAGACTGTCGTCGCGCCGTGCGCGTTGACGTTCACTCCGGGCGGGTGAACCCGAATCTGCCCGGCCGCAGGCACCGGGCCGAGCAGCAGGCAGACGGCCAGCCATGCGCGAGGCAACCGCCCCCCTAGTTGGCGAAGGACCTGAACCCCACTTGGGCCCGGGGTCCGGTCGAAGTCTCCGACACGAAGAGCTGGATGACGACACGGCCGATTCGCTTGGCCGGCTCCGTCGTGGATCCGTTCGCCTGGGTAGAGATGCTTATCTGCCGCAGGCCTCCGGGGCTGCAGACCGACTGGTTGAAGAGCGAGATCCGCCTGGGTGTGTTCTCGTCGCTTTGAAACTCCACCGCGATGTGGGCACAGCCTTTCTTCAGCAGCTCGTCGTAATAGAGCTGGCCCTCCAGAATCGCGCCGCCACCACCCCAGCAGAGCCGGCCCGAGGTTCTGGGCACTCCGTTGAGATGCGGATCGCCACCGAAATCCGCTCGTCCGTGGGACATCATCACGCTTCGCACCGGGGATCCGCTGCAGGCGGCGACGGTGGATTCGGCCCGGGAGGTGAGAGACAGCCAGCGCCGACCCCCCGAGCGCCGCTGCGAGCGCGACAGCGCCGAGCCGGCCGACGTACGCGGTTCTGCGTTCCAGGGGAGACATGGTCGTTTCTCCTTAGAAAAAGGTAAGGGTGAGACCGGTTGTGGCGGTCCAGTTTCGGCGCGACTCGTTCACCGCGAACTCGGAATCCACTGCCCGAGACGTCTGGCGGCCGAAGCGGAGAAATGCCTGCCCTGGCGGCGCGAAGCCGGCGATCCGGAACACGTCGAGCCGCTGGGCGACCTGCAGGTTGAGGTCGCCGGCGCCGCTCTCCCGCAACCCGGCGGCGTCCTCGGTGTCGGTCCTCGACCAGCGCGCCCCGAGCGTGGTGGCGCCCGTTGCTCGCCACTCGACGCTCACGCCGGTCCGGACGGTGCGGTCCCGGCGGTCGATCTCCTTGTTCTCCGCCCGCTCCAGGCCCAAGTCCACCGCGAAGGTGATCGGCGGCCATGGGCTGAGCTCCAGGACCAACCCGTGGACCAGGTTGGCGTTGTCCGCCTGCTCGCGCTCGGGCTGGCGGTTGTCCTGGGTCGAGCGGTCGAGACGATAACCCGCCCGCCACCGAAGCCCCTGCCACTCGAGGCCGAGTCCGTGGACCGCGCTCACCTGATCGGGCACGAACGTCTCCCGGGCGCTCTGAGCCAGGAGGAACACCGTCGCCCTTCTGGTGAGTTCGCTGGTACTGGTAGCTGAGTGCCGGCAGCCAGGCCGGCCGGGCGACGAGTCCCACCAGGAAGGCGATCGGTGCCGCCGCCGTGATCGCGTAATCCCGGCCGCGGGTGACCAGGACGGAGGGCACCTCGTCGAGGTTGTCGCGCGACGCCGTGCGCGAAAGCTGGAAGCCGGCCTCGCCGACTCCGCCCTGCAGCTCGAGCACGTGGCTGCTGCGGTCGGCCTGGAGGCTCGCGGCGATGGAGCGGTAGAGGGGATCGGTACGCTCGTGCCGGTAGGCCAGGTTGAGCCGGCCCTGCACCGAGGGCGTGATCGCCCATGCCCGGATTACATCGAGGCCTGCCTCGAGATACCGGGCCGACCTGGTGGTCTCGCGGACCGGGACCAGGGTCGCGCCCTGCTCCAACAGCGGGTCGGGCGGGTTGTCGAACCGGCTTCGGCTGAAGCCTGCTTCGATCCGACCGCGCTGGTCGGGAGTCGCCGCCAGGACACGCAGCCCCCAGCCCCTGCTCTTCTCCGCGTCGTTCACCACTCCCTGGGTGAAGCCCGCGATCGGCAGGAGGGAGCCGGTGAGACCGGTAGCCTCCACCCGCAGCAGGCCGGGGCTGGCCGGGAACGCCTCCAATCCCAACGTGGCCCCGCCCAGCCGATGCTGGCGCCGGTCGATGCCCAGCAGGTTGTCCCACCCGACGATGGAGGACCCGTGGAGCCAGGCGGCGGAGAGATCGGCCCGCGTCCCCAGCCGTACCCGCGCGACCGCGCCGCGGCTGGCGAACTCGCCGACCAACTGCCGGTTCCCCTCCCAGGTGACGTGCCCAAGGGAGGCCCGGACGGGTCCCTTCTCCACCTCCACCCGATAATCCGCCAGGTCTACCCGCGGCGCCCGGGTGCCGTCCTGGCCGAAGCGCAGCGCTTTCTCCCGATGGCTGACCCCGACCACGTTGAGCTGGCTCTGGACGCTCCAGCCGTTCCGTGCGTGCGCCGTGGTGAGCCCGCTGGTCGAGGTGAAGTCCTGGAAGGTCTCGCGCGGTGGCCGGTTAGCTGCCGGCGCGTGGTCTTCGGCCACCTGAGCTTCGGACCCGATCTCGAGCTTGGGATCGAGGGTGGCCCGCTCCCATCCGGCGGGAGTGCGAATCCGAATGGGAAACCGTCCGATCTCCTGCCACTGGTCGTCGTTCCCAACGAGGTGAATGACCAGCTCCGAGTCACCTGACGGGAGACCGATCACAGACGGCCGATAGGTGAGCGTTCCGGCTGCCTGAACGAAGAGCGACGTGACGTCAGTGGTGCCATGAAAGACGACGAGCCGGCTACCCACGGAAGGTGCCGGGCGCACCGCGAGCTCCACGGCGGCGGTGGCCTCCAGCCATCCCTCGGTGGGGTAGCCCGGCGTCACCGTGGGAAGGGGCTCCGTCTCATCCTGCCCCGACGCAGGACCGGCAGAGGTCATGAGGACCCACGCCGTCACCACTGTGGCGCGCACCACCACGGCGGCCCAGACGGCCCGAGCCTCATCTGGCGGGGGCATGCCGTCGGATTCCCGAAGAGCGCGGCATTCCCGCTCCATCAGGGGGTAGTCGGAGCGATGGATGGTGAGGTGGACCGCCTAAGTTACGGGCCGCAAGTCGAGGTGTCCATCAGCGGCAGCGGCTACCTTTCAGGTATGCCGACCGCCCCCGCCGACTGGCTTCGCCACCTCGAAGACGAGGCCGACGCCGCCTTCCTCTATCGCGAGTTGGCAGCGGGCGGAGCTCGATGCCGGTCGAGCCGATCTCTACCGAAGATTGGCGGAGGTCGAAGACCGGCACGTCGAGCTCTGGCGCAAGCTCCTGGCAGAGCAAGGGCACGTAGTACCGGTGCCCGTCCCCAGCCGTTCCGCACGGCTTCGAGCCTGGCTGGCCCGCCGGCTGGGTGGGTCGGTGCTGCTTCCGGTTCTCCTCGCGGAAGAGGGCCGGGAGGTAAAGGGCTACCTCCAGCTCTACGACTCGTCCCCCGACGGCAAGGTTGGTCCCACCGCACTCCGGTTGGCGAAGGAATCCAAGGAGCATGCCCAGACGCTGGCGGAGATGAGCGGCCGGCGAGGGCGAGCCGTGGCACCGCACCGGCGCCGGCGGGTTCCTCCGGAACGTCGTCTACGGATTCAACGACGGCCTCACCGCCAACTTCGGCCTCGTGGCCGGGATGATCGGCGCGCAGGGCAGCATGAACCTGGCGGGACACACGATCGCGATCGCCGGGATCGCCGGCGCCATGGCCGACGCGCTCTCGATGGGCGCCTCGGGCTATCTGGCGGCGAAGAGCGAGCGGGAGGTGTTCGAGCACGAGATCGCGATGGAGCGCGAGGAGATCCGCCTCATGCCCGAGCTGGAGCAGGAGGAGCTGAGCCTGCTCTACCAGGCGAAGGGCATCCCCGCGGGCCAGGCCGCGACCCTGGCCGCGCAGGTGATGCGCGATCCCGAGCGCGCGCTCGACGAGAAGGTGCGGGAAGAGCTCCACATCGCCGAGGCCACCAGCACCCCGATGCGCGAGGCCTGGGTGACCGGTACCGCCACCGCGCTCGGCGCCTTCATTCCGGTCGCGCCGCTGCTCGTGAGCACGGAGCCGTGGGCGATCTGGACTTCGTTCGCGGTCGCCATGGTCTCCCACTTCGCGGTGGGCGCGGCACGGAGCGTGTTCACCGGCCGCAGCCTGCTGCGGAGCGGGATGGACATGTTCCTCGTCGGTCTGGGCGTGGCCGCGGTCGGCTACGTGCTGGGGGACTGGATCGTGCGGATCCTGTGACGTCCCCGCTCCGGCTCGGCCTCTGCTGCCAGTTCCTCGACGCCCCGATCCACTTCCGCACCGCCACCCACCGCTACGTCTCCGGTCTCACGCGGGCGGCGCGGCGGACCTACCTGGCGGATATCGCCCGGGACAACGCGGCGGCCCTCGCGGCGGCGGTGGACCAGTGCGCCGCGCTCGGCATCGGCGCCTTCCGCATCAACAGCCAGATCCTGCCGCTCGGCACGCATCCCGTGAGCGGATACGCGCTGGACGCGCTCGACCGGAAGGGCGAGATCCGCGACGCCTTTCAACGAGCCGGTGAGCTGGCGAGGACCCGATCGGTGCGGCTCAGCTTCCATCCGGATCAGTTCGTGGTGCTCAACTCGGAGCGCGCGGACGTGGTGCGCGCGTCGGCGGAGGAGCTCGAGTTCCAGACCGGGGTGGCCGAGCTGGTGGGGGCGGACATCATCGTCTTTCACGGCGGGAGCACCGCCGGTGGGGTGCCGGCCGCGCTCGAGCGGCTGGAGCGCGGCCTGGACCTGTTGAGCGAGCGGGCGCGGCGGCGAATCGCGCTGGAGAACGACGACCACCGGTTCACGCCGGCGGACCTGCTGCCGCTCTGCCGAAGCGCCGGCGTGCCGCTGGTGTACGACGCGCATCATCATCGCTGTCATCCCGATGGGATGTCGGTGGTGCAGGCGACCGAGCTCGCCGAGCGCGACGTGGGACGGGCGCGAGCCGTGGACCCACATCTCGTCGCCGCGCGACGGGTGGGGGGCGGCGAACCCGCGGCCGCACGCGGACTACATCGACATCGCGGATTTTCCGACAAGCTGGCTGGGGCGTCGGATGACGGTGGATGTCGAGGCGAAGGCGAAGGAGCGGGCGGTGGTGCGGTTGCTGGGGGAGATCAGTCGGGCGGAGCCGGAGCCTCCACCGTCACCGAGCCCGACATCCCGACGCCGCCCGGGCCGCCGTGCACCGCGCAGTGGTAGTGGTACACGCCCGGGATCGCGAAGGTGAAGCTGAGGTACTTGGGATAGCCCGCGGGCGCGCCCGAGGTTGCCGGGGCGTTGCCGTCGTCGGGTACCACGTTGTGCCCCGCACTCCCCTCCGGCCAGAACCAGTTGATCGTGTCGCCCACACTGATCGTCACGTGCGCCGGCTCGAAGCGATTGCCGCCGTCGTTCCGCACCAGCACCGTGTTGTGGCCTTCGGGATCGGGATAGGCGAGCGCGGTGTACATGATCATCCCTGGTAGCACCGACCCAGGCACCCGGGGTCCGGTCACGGGATCGAGACTCGCGAAGGCCTCCTCCTCCAGATACGAACGCTGCGTGGTCCAGCGCGACGCGCTGATGCCGTCGGCATCGGTCGGCGCGCTCACGGGATCCATGGTGCCCTGCATGGTGGTCCAGTAGACCGTCACCCCTTCCACCGGCCGGCCATCCCGCAGCACCCGCGCCCGAAGGTCGCTCGGCAGGGGTTCCCCCGCGACGCCCACCTGGGCGTCGCCGCTCTCCTCGGGTGCCTTCTCGATCACCAATCCGGCCGTGGTCGGCGCCTGGCGGTCCTCGGCGGCACAGGCAGCTCCGAGGACGACGGCGATCACGAGACTCCGGGCATGGGTCGGCATGGACCTAGGAGACGCCCGAGCCCGTCTTGCCTCCACTTGGGTCATCGGGCCAAGCCTACCGCCCAGCCCGCGAAGGCGAGCCACGCGGAGGTCCCGGACAGAAGGATGCGAAGGGGCTGAGCGGCGACCAGCGCCACTCCGCCCCACAGCGTCACGGGGTGAATACGGCCGCGAGAGACCAGGTCCCACACCACCATCGGCACCAGGAAGACATCGGCGACCAGCAGCAGCATGCTGAAGCCGGGCACCGGCGAAGTCCACTGCATGAACGCGAACGGCCAGCGCCCGATGCTGGCTTCGATCAACACGATGTGACCCGAGCATCATCCACCGCTTGTGCGCCTGGGAGCGCCGGCGATTCACGATCGCGAGGGTGACGAAGACCGCGAAGAGCGCGAGGTCGGCGAGGGGCACCACGAGGAACTGGAGCGGCGGCATCGGCACGTCGATGAAGCCGGTCGGCCGCGCGGCGGCGATCAGCGAAGGCGACGCCGTGGATGTAGAAGATCGGCTCGGCCGGACCGTGCGCGCTGGCCCACTCGGGAAACCACGCCCGGAAGAAGAACGTCCGCGCGAAGCCGATCACCATGGCGACCGTGATGGCGACGCTCAGCACCAGGTAGAACACCCGCTCGGCGGGCCAGCGGAATCGTGTGCCGCCAGCGGTCAGGGCGGCAGGTTGAACCATCTCGTTCAGTCAGGAGCTCCCGCACTCGCGGCATCACTTCGCGCCCGTACAGCTCGATGCTCTTCATCATCAGCTCGTGGGGCAACGTGCCGGCGCTGTACTTGAGATCGAATCGCGACGCGCCGAGCGCCTGGACCGTCACGGCGATCTTGCGGGCCACCGTGTCGGGCGAGCCGACGTACAGCGAGCCTGCCTCGACCTCATGCTCGAACTCGGCCCGGCTGGTGGGAGCCCAGCCTCGCTCGGCGCCGATCCGGTTCCGCATGACCTGGTACGCCGGCCACAGCTCCTCGCGCGCCTGGGCGTCGGTCTCCGCCATGTGCCCGGGCGAGTGTATGCCGACGGGCAGCTTGGGCGCGCCGAGCTGGGCCAGCGCCCGGTGGTACAGCTCGACGTACGGCACGAAGCGGCGCGGGGTCGCCGCCGATGATCGCGAGCGTGAGCGGAAAGCGATAGCGCGCGGCTCGCACCACCGATTCCGGGCTGCCACCGACGCCCACCCAGACGCTGAGCGGCGGGTTCTCCACCGGAGGGTGCACTCGAATCCCCTCGATCGGCGGGCGCACGGTGCCCTTCCAGTTGACCGGTTTGCCCGCCACGTCCGCGTCCCGGATCGCCGCAAAGATCGCCACCTTCTCCTCGAACAGGTCGTCGTAGTCCTCCAGCGAATAGCCGAAGAGCGGAAACGACTCGGTGAACGAGCCGCGGCCGAGGATCACCTCGGCGCGGCCGTTGGAGATGGCGTTGAGCGTGGAGAAACGCTGGTAGACGCGGACCGGATCGTCGGTGCTGAGCACCGTGACCGCGGTGCCGAGCCGGATCCGCTCGGTGCGGCTGGCGATGGCGGCGAGCACGACATCCGGCGCGCTGATCGCGAAATCGGGACGGTGGTGCTCGCCGAGGCCGATGAAGTCTACGCCGACCTTGTCGGCGAGCTCCGCCTCGACGACTACGTCGCGGAGGACCTGCGCCTGCGAATTGGGGCGGCCTTCGGCGTCCACGGTGACGTCGCCGAAGGTGTCGAGGCCCAGCTCGATGGATGTCGTCTGGTCGGTCATGCCTTCGGGAGATGCGCGGTTCATGGCTGTTACCGGCCAACCTGAATGGGGAATCGCTGAAACCGCCTCCAGGGACGGTCACAGTCGGGTGACGACGAAACCATCCGCCGGCGCCGAGCGTCCATTCCTTGAGGCACGATTCACATCATATACAGCCTAAGGCAATGACAGTGAAAGGATCAGGTATGGGCGTCAAGCATCTCATCTCCGCCACGGCCACCGCTCTGCTGCTCAGCGCTGCCGTAAACCCGGCGCCGGCAGCGGCGCAGCAGTCCATCACGCTGGCCACCGACAGCAGCTTCATCCAGATGGCGGGCAGTGTGGGTCTCTTGCAGGTGAAGCTCGGGAAGCTGGCGGCCAGCAAGGGGTCCAGCCCGGCCGTCGTGGATCTCGGCAAGCAGATGGTGGCCGACTATGCCAAGGCGAACGAATCGCTCGCGGCAGCGGCCAAGCAGGCGGCCTATCCGAAGCCGGTTCTCCTGCGACAGCACCAGCAGCTCTTCGACCGATTCAACGGCCTCGGCCGTTCCGACTTCGACAAGGCCTACGTCGCGGAGATGGTCAAGCGCCACCGCGAAGAGGTTCAGTTGTTCCGGGAGGAGTCCGGAAACGGGCGGGTGGCATCGCTGAAAGCCCTGGCTACGGGGATGCTGCCCGAGGTGGAGCGGCGTATGACCCTGGCCACGCAGACGGCCTCGACGCTCGGCGTGGACGTCACGGAACCGCGCTCGACGGGAGGATCGGGGAGCTCCGGCAACTAGGGGCCTGGGTCATTCCTTGATGGCCTTCTTCAGTCCCTCGCGAAGGCCGAACCAGATGACCTGGAACCAGCCCACGGTCGGGTCCACCCGGTGCACGGTCCGGACGGTGCGGAGATCGTCACCCTCCGCCTCGGAATTGTGCGAGCGGACCACCAGCGCATCGGCGATGAGCTCCTCGGCGGCACGCTTCAGCGCCCCGAGGGGCTCCTTCGCTTCGCCCGATCGCTCGACCGACAGGTCACGATAGCGCGGCGTCACGACCGTCGTCACCAGTCCGGCCTTCGCGCTCTGGCGATAGGTGATCAGATCGATCCTGCCACCGTCGAACTCGAACTTCTCGTTCTGCGACAGGAACCGGTTGAAGGCCTCGGCCTGCATGCGCCCGAGGCGGCCGGAGAGCTCGTAGCGGAAATCCGGCGCATCGAGCGGGACCGATACCTGGCACGTCAGCAGTCCCTGATTCATGACCCGGGCGCGGGCGCCGATCCTCACCGGATCCCGGCCGGCAGGGAGGCGAAGATGCAGCACCGCGGCGCGAACGCTGTCGAAGCTGACCTAGCCCGGCTTGGGGCGTTTCGGCTCGCGCTCGCGGTAGACGATGGTGCCGCGGTCAACCAGCAAGGTGTCCAGCCGGAAAGTGCTGGTGGCCTCGGCGGCCACCTGCTGGGGTGAGCGCTTCCGGTCGGGCGGGCGAGGCAGCATGCGCTTGTCGCTCAGCACGTCGAGCCGAGGGCGGTCGAGCTCCAACGCGCGGATGGCGATGTCCCCTGTCGAGATGTAGGTGCGATAGGCGACTCCCCGCGCATGGATGCTGTCTACGGCGAAGCGGACCCGGTCGAGGCGCCTGCCCACTCGCTGAACCCACTCACTCTCCGGAATGCGAGGCTCGTAGCTGGCGCCGGCCAGCCGCAGCGTGGAGTCGGTGAGGCTCGCCTCGAGCCCGGCGGCGACGATCCGGGTCAGCGTATCGCGCCGCACGACGAGGCCGGTCGCGTTCAGTCGGGCGTAGTCGGCCCAGGGCGTGCGCTGCTTCCCGGGCTCGGCGGTGGGATCGAACGTGAGGTCCTTCGCCTGGAAGCGGGCGTGGTCCAGGAGCACGGACGTGCCGCCGTGCCGGCCCGGCCTCACCAGTGTCAGGGTCAGCGCCGGCAACGCGACGCTGGCGATCCGGACCGATCGAAGCCCGAGCGGCCGGCCCAGCTTCTCAGCAGGCGAGGCGGAATCCTTCGATTCACGCGCGTCCGGGAGCGCCACCCGAACCGCGACGCGCTCGCACGCCAGCTCACGCGCGTCGAGCGAACCCCGAAACGCCAGCCGCAGCACATTGACCCCGGCGAGGTGGCAGCCCTTCGCCCTGACCCCCAGCGCGGGCAACGGTTTGGCTCGGCCGCGATTCCTGGCGGTGTCGGTCACGATGGCGGCGGAGTCGAAGGCGAGCGTGCCGCTGAAGACGCGGAGCGAGAGATCGCCGAGCGCGAGGCGATAGGTGCCGCCGCTCCGGCGGGCCACCTCCTCGGTGGCCCAGCGGGCGAGGCGGTCTTCGACGGATCGGTCCCAGGCGATCGCCAGGACGATGATGGCGGCGACCGTCGCGACGGCGATGGCGGCCAGCATCGCGGGCCGGCGGAGCCTTGGCCCCTGTCGCTTCGCTCAGGGTGACACCTGCTTCGTTCGGGGTGGAGCTGCGTGCTAGAGGGCCAACTGCCTTGCCCAGGTGAAAACTGCGTCGCTCAAGGTGACGTCGTCACCCTGAGCGAATCTACCTCAGAACAGTGGCCGGAGAACTGGAGCGAAGCAACCAGCGAAGCCGCGAGGGCCTACTCCGCGCGCATGGCGACGATCGGATCTACCCGCGCCGCGCGCAACGCAGGCAGGGCGCAGGCGCCGAGCCCGACCAGCGACACGATGCCCGCCACGGCGAGGAAGGTGACCGGATCCTGGGGCGGCACGCCGAAGAGCATCCCCTGGAGGAACCGCGCGGCGACCGCGGATCCGGCCAGGCCGAGTCCGACGCCGAGCGCGAGGAGCGTGGCGCCGTCGGCGAGGACCATGCGCATCACCCGCAGCGGGTCCGCGCCCAGGCTCATCCGGATCCCGATCTCCGGCGTCCGGCGGGCGATGAAGAACGCCAGCACGCCGCCGATCCCGACGGCCGCGATGGCCAGCGCCACCGCGCCGAAGGCGCCCACGAGAAGCGCGTTGAGCCGCTGGGGCGCGACGGTCTCTTCCCGGATCTGCGACAGCGTCGCGATCCGCTCGACCGGCTGGTCGGGGATGAGGTCGTGAATGATCCGCGCGGCGGACGGGCCGAGGTTCTCCGCGCCGCGCGCGTGGATCACGACGGCGCCGGGGAACAGCCCATGTCGTTCTGAGCCATCGGCTGGTAGAGCGCGGGTAGCGGCGGCGACGTCGGGGCCGGCGTCGCGAGTATCGCCCACGACGCCGACGACCGTGCGCCAGTCGCCCGAGAGCGGGATGAACTTCAGCACGTCGCCGGTCCACGCGACGCGCCGGCCGATCGGATCCTGGCCGGGGAAGAGACGCTCGGCGAGCGAGCGGTTGAGGATGACGACCTTCGCCGCCTCCGCCCCGTCGGTCGCCTCGAACTCGCGGCCCTGGAGCAGCGGAATGCCGGCGGCGCGGAAGAACTCCGGCGTCGCGAACCGGTACTCGGCACGCGGCCTGACCTTCGACGGGTCGTCCGCCTGGCTCTCCGTCTTGAGCTCGAGCAGCACGCCGGACGCGCGGAGCGGGACGTTCGCCCCGATGCCCACCTCCGTCACCCCGGGGAGCGCCGCGAGCCGCCGCTGCATCTCCTCCTGGATCGCCAGCGCCTGCGCCGGCGTCTGGTCACCCTCCAGCGGCACCTCCATCGTGATCGTGTTCTCCAGCCTGACGCCGGGATCCACCTCGTACAGACGCAGCAGCGTCCGGGTGAGCAGCCCCGCGGCGGTCAGCACCGCGACCGTGGCGGCCACCTGGGCGACGATCAGCCCCCGCTGAATGCGCTGGCTCGCGCTCGTCGCCCTGGAGCCCGTGCGGGTGAAGGACGCGCCGGCCTCCTCGGGTCCCCGCAGCGACGGGACGAAGGCGAAGACGAGCGCGGATGCCGTCGCCGCGATGACGGCGAAGGCGAGCACGCCGCCATCCAACCGGATCTCCGACGCGCGGGGCGTGAACCGCGCGGCGAAGCCGACCAGGAGATCGAGACCCAGGTACGCGATCCCGAGACCGAGGGCGGCGCCGACCACGGCGAGGATCCCCGTCTCCGTCAGCATCAGGCGGCGCAGCCGCGCGCGGTCGGCGCCGAGCGCCCAGCGGATCGCCAGCTCGCGCTCGCGCCGTACGCCCCGGGTGAGCACCAGGTTGGCGACGTTGGCGCAGGCGGTGAGGAGCACGAGGGCGGCGGTGGCGGTCAGCAGGAGCACCGTGCGGCGGGCGCGCTCGGTGAGCGCGTCGCGGAGGGGCGTGGCGGTGACCTGGAAGCCGGCGGCCGCTTCGTAGGCATCCGGGTGCTCCTGCCGCAGCCGGGTCGTCAGGGCCGCGAGCTCGACCTGCGCCTGCTCCACGGTGGCGCCGGGCGCCAGCCGGGCGAAGACCTCGGTCATGCGGTGGGTCCGGCCCTGCACCATCGTCGCGTCGAGGTGGTGCGGGCTGGTGACCATGTTGACGAAGACGTCGTTCTCGGTCGGGAAGTGGGGCGCGGGCTGCGCCACGCCGATCACGGTGGAGGAGCGGCCGTTGATCCGGACGGTGCGGCCGATCACCGATGGGTCGCCGCCGAACGCGCGCTGCCAGTAGGTGTGGGTGAGCATCATCGCGGGCGCCGCGGAGGGCCCGTCATCCCGCTGGTCGAAGGTCCGGCCGACGACCGCGTCGAGCCCCATGACCTCGAAGAAGTTGCCCGTCACGATCCCGGCCTGCACCTGCACCGGCTCCCCCGCCCCGATCAGGTTGAACGTCAGCGAGGAGAACTCGGCGACGGCGCCGAGCGAGCGGGCCTGGTCCCGGATATCCACGATCTCGGGGACCGAGAAGTTGACGTTCTGCTGTCCCGCGCTGGTCATCGACTGGCGGAGGTAGAGGAGCTGCTCCCCGTCCCGGTGCGGCAGGGGCCGGAGCAGGACGCCGCGGAGCACGCTGAACACCGCCGTGTTGGCGCCGATGCCGAGGGCGAGGGTGAGGATGACGGCGAGCGAGAAGCCCGGGGACTGGATGAGCGAACGGAGGGCGTGGCGCACGGACTCCTCCTGCGGGTCGGACACGATGGGTCGGGGTGATTGCCCCGGTATTTACGCGGGTTCTCTCCGGACGGGGGCCGGGGGCCGAAGGATTCGCTTCGGGTGAGCGGTGCTGCCCTGCCCCGGTGAGTCCAGTCACGGCACCAACGCCGCGCATATGCTATTGTAACGCCTGACACTTGCGATATACCGACCAATTCTAGGACATGGAGACCATATGCGGAAGCAGCTCGCGCTCATGTTGACGGTCGCGGCACTGTCAGTGGGGTGTAAGGCGGCGGATCGGGATACGGACACCGGGGCGGTGGATGCCCGGGACGGGGCGGACACGATCGTCACGTCCGAGACCGTGAAGGATACGACCGATCGTTACGGCCGACACGAGCATCGACGTGGATACCGTGAAGCAGACCGACAACATCGACGACGCGAACGGGGACAAGAAGAACTAAGTGATGTCACCCTGAGCAACGCGAAGGGGACCATGCCGGGCATGGTCCCCTTCACTGCGTTCAGGGTGAACACCTCTAGACCACCAGATTCAGCAGCCGATTCGCGACGTAGATCCGCTTGCGAACCGTCTTCCCCTCCACAAACCGCCCCACCGTCGCATCCTTCATCGCCGCCGCCACCACCGTCTCCTCATCCGCATCCCGCGCCACCGACACCTTGCTCCGCGTCTTCCCGTTCACCTGCACCACCACCTCGACCTGGTCCTCCACCACCAGCGCCTCGTCCCACGTGGGCCAGCGCGCGTCGAACACCGATCCGGTGTTCCCCAGCCGCTCCCACGCCTCCTCCGAGAAGTGCGGCACGAACGGCGCCAGCATCAGCACCAGCTCCCGCGCGATGCCCTTGTCGCAGACGCGCTCCGTCCGCAGCGTGTTCACCAGCTCCATGAGCGCCGCGATGGCGGTGTTGAAGCGCAGGTCCTCCATTCCCTCGGTGACCCGCTTCTTGGTCTGGTGCAGCTTCACCAGCACGCCGTGCTGGATCTCCTGGCCGTCGCCCTCGCGGCAGGCGTCGTGCACGAAGCTCCACACCTTGTCCAGGAAGCGCCGGGGGCCGTTGATGCCCTCGTCCCGGAAGTCGCCGCCCTCCTGGAAAGGCCCCAGGAACATCAGGTACATGCGGAAGGTGTCGGCGCCCCAGCGCGCGATGTACTCGTCGGGGACGACCACGTTGCCGCGCGACTTGGACATCTTGGAGCCGTCCTTGACGATCAGCCCGTGCGCCCGGAAGCGCGCGAACGGCTCCTCGAACGGCACGTGCCCTACGTCGTGCAGCACCATGGTGACGAAGCGGGAGTACAGCAGGTGCAGCACCGCGTGCTCGTTGCCGCCGATGTAGGTGTGCACCGGCAGCCAGGTGCGGGTGCGCGCCTGGTCGAACGGCCGGTCGTCGAACTCGGTGCTGGGGTAGCGCAGGAAGTACCACGCCGAGTCGAGGAAGGTGTCGCTGACGTCGGTCTCGCGCCGGCCCCGCTTGCCGCAGACCGGGCACGGCGTGTAGTACCACGCCTCGTCGCGCGCGAGCGGCGACACGCCGCTGTCGTCCGGCTGGAAATTCTCCATCTCGGGCAGCACGACCGGCAGATCCTTCTCCGGCACCGGCACGGCGCCGTGGTCGTCGCAGTAGATGATGGGGATCGGCGGACCCCAGTACCGCTGGCGCGAGATGCACCAGTCGTGCAGGCGGTAGCGCACCACGCCGCGGCCGGCGCCGATCTCCTCCAGCCAGCGGGTGACCGCCGCCTTGGCGTCGCGCGCCGGCGTGTTGTCGAACTTCGCCGAGTTGACGAGGAAGCCGGCTTCGTTGTCGGTGTAGGGCGCCTCGAGCGGCGCTTCGGCTCCTTCGCTTCGCTCGGGATGACCCGGCTCGGCAACCACGCGCACGATCGGCAGGCTGAACTTCCTGGCGAACTCGAAGTCGCGCTCGTCGTGACCCGGTACCGCCATGATCGCGCCGGTGCCGTAGTCCATCAGCACGTAGTCCGCGATCCACACCGGGATCGGCTTGCCGGTCGCGGGGTTCTTGGCGAACCCGCCGGTGAAGACGCCGGTCTTGTCGCGGTCGCCGATCTTGCGGGACACCAGGTCCTTCGACGCGGCCGCCTTGCGGTAGTCCTCCACGTCGGACTTCTGGGCCGGCGAGGTCAGTGCCGATACCAGCGGGTGCTCGGGCGCCAGCACCATGAAGGTCGCGCCGAAGACGGTGTCGGGCCGGGTGGTGTAGACGGTGAGCAGGTTGCCCTGCACCGGGAAATCGATCTCCGCGCCCTCGGAGCGCCCCAGCCAGTTCCGCTGCGCGGTGCTGGTGCTGTCGGACCAGTCCATCTTGGTCTTGTCGTCCAGGTTGGCCAGCAGCCGGTCGGCGTACTCGCTGATCTGGAAGAACCACTGCTCCAGCGTGCGCTGCTCCACCACCGTGCCGCACCGCTCGCACCGGCCGTCGATCACCTGCTCGTTGGCGAGCACGGTCTTGTCCTTGGGGCACCAGTTGACCGCGGCCTTCTTCTTGTACGCCTTCCCCGCCTTCAGGAGCTGGAGGAAGATCCACTGGGTCCACTTGTAGTACTGCGGATCGGTGGTGGACAGCTCGTGCTGCCAGTCGAACATGCCCCCGATCCGCTTCAGCTGGCGGCGGAAGTTCGCGATGTTCTGGGGAATGAGGACGGCGGGGTTGACGCCCACCTTGATCGCGTAGTTCTCGCTGTGGATCCCGAAGGCGTCGTAGCCGATCGGCTCGAAGACCTGGTACCCCTGGAGCCGCTTGAACCGCCCGTAGGTGTCGCTGCCGGTGAAGGCGAACATGTTCCCCACGTGCAGCCCTTCGGCCGACGGGTAGGGGAACATCATCAGGTTATAGAAGGGCCGCGCCGCCCGATCGAGGTCGGGCTGGTTGGTGCCACGCTCGGCCCAGCGGGCCTGCCACTTGGCCTCGACGGCCTCGGGGTGGTAGGCCTCGTCGGCCGGCGCGCTGGTGGTATGTTTGCTCGTATCGGTCATCGGATGGTCGTTGTAGGGACGTAAATCTATCCCGGCCGCTGGGTTACTGCTATTCGGACCCGCGCCGTCGGCCTCGGCCGGGCCAGGGGGACACAGGTGGCTCAGAGCGGCGATCGGAATCCGCGCCGGACGTGGCGGCGTTGCTATGGGAGCGTCGCATAGGCCAGGAACCCGGCCGACCACGCCCCCGGCTGCTCGACCCGAGCCGGGAAGCATCCCTGCGCGAGCGGCTGGTCGCCAGGGACGAGCGGGCGTTGGTCGAGCTGGTGGACGTCGCCTCGCCCTGGCTGCTCAACATCGCCCGCGCGATGCTCGGCGACGAGGATACCGCGGAGGAGGTGGTCATGGAGACGTTTCGGACCGCCTGGAACACCCTGCCGACGCTGCCCAAGGGCGACCACACCGGTCTGATGCCCTATCTCATGCGCGTGACCCGCCACCGCGCGATCGACGTCCTGCGGCGGCGCCAGCGCCGGGCGCGCCGAATGGAGGCGTTCGCGGCAGCGGCGCCGGATGCCGCCCCACCAACCGAGCCGAACGAAGCCGCGGAGCCGGGCTGGGCCGTGCACCGCCAGGTGCACTCCGCGTTGGAGGAGCTGCCGCAGGAACAGCGGGCCGTGGTGCAGCTGGCCTACTTCCAGGGACTGACCCAATCGGAGATCGCGGAGAGTCTCGACATTCCGCTCGGCACGGTGAAGACCCGGCTGCGCCTCGCGTTCGGCAAGCTGCGCGAGAAGCTGGCCGGTCTCCGGGACTGGGTGCTATGAGACCACACGACTGGTTCGTCGAGCAGCACGCCGGGTACGTCAGCGGCTCGCTGGGCGGTGACGAGCTCCAGGAGTTCGAGCGCCACCTCGCCGGCTGCGAGGAGTGCACGTTGGAGGTCACGCGCCTCGAGCAGGAGCTCGGCTGGCTGCCGATGGGCCTGCCTCCGGCCGCGCCCCGACCGGGCTTCCAGCAGCGCGTGGTGGAGAACGTCCTGCGCCGCCCCGCCGTCGCCGCCCGGCGTCCACGGCCCTGGGTCCCGGCGCTGGCACTCGCCGCGTCGGCGTTGCTCGTCGTGGGCGGGTGGTACCTGGGCGGCTCCAGGGCCCGGCAGCTCGAGCGGAATCTGGAACAGCAGCGCCAGGCGGTAGCCGCCCTCCAGGACACGCTCTCGATCATGCGGCAGGCCGGCCGCATCCTCCAGGCGAACCTGGACGTGGGGGACACGCAGGGCGGGCTGCTCATCTTCGCGGACGAAGTCACGCACCGGTGGAACGTGGTGATCCACGGGCTGCCGCCGGCCGCGGCGGGGCACCGCTACCAGTTCTGGTTCATCTGCGACGAGGGCATGGTTCGGGGCAACGCCATCACGGTGGATCCGGCCAAGCCGACGATGTTCACCACCGGCATGCCGCAGCCGAAGTCGTGTCCTGCGGTGAAGGGTGCGGCGCTGACCGAGGAGCCCTGCCGCCGACGGAGAGGGTCCGCCGAAAGGCAAGTCGCTGGCGCACCTGATGCTGTGATTTGTTGTTGCCGGGAGTGAAGCACAGTGTCACCCTGAACGAAGTGAAGGGGACCATGCCTGTATGGTCCCCTTCACTTCGCTCAGGGTGACAATCGATGGAGCGCTAGACCTACTTCGCCGCCTTCTTCTGGAAGAGGGACAGGTACTGCCCGTACCCCTCCGCCTCGAGCTTGCCCACCGGAATGAACCGTAGCGACGCCGAGTTCATGCAGTAGCGCAGGCCGGTCGGCCTGGGGCCGTCGTCGAACACGTGACCCAGGTGCGAGTCGGCGTGCTTGGAGCGGACCTCGTTGCGCTCGACGAACAGCTTGCGGTCGGTGTGGGTGGTGACGTTCTCCGGCTCCAGGGGCTGGGTGAAGCTGGGCCAGCCGGTGCCGGAGTCGTACTTGTCCAGCGAGCTGAAGAGCGGCTCGCCCGAGACCACGTCCACGTAGATCCCCGCCTCGTGGTTATCCCAGTACTCGTTGTGGAAGGGCCGCTCGGTCGCGTCCTTCTGGGTCACGGCGAACTGCTCGGGCGTCAGCCGGCTGGCGAGCGCCTCGGCGGTCGGCTTCTTGAAGGTCATCGCATTCCATCCTTTGACAGCGGTCTGGGCGGCGGCACCGGGCGCCGCGGAGAGCAGCAGGACGGTGCACAGGAGCCATGCGGTCATCGATCGTTCCATCGTCGCCTTGCCGTTTGGGTTCGCTCTATAAACGCTTGGCGGTTCCGATCGGATCCACACGCCGATCGGGGCTATCGTCGGTCGGCCGGACGCCGCGGCGGACCTTGTTGCACTGAAAGGAGATAGCTCATGTCACGCGCCTGGGCTGGGGCGTCCCCTGCGTTGGACCTCTGATGCCCCGGCAAAGTTCACCGTATGTTGGAAGATTCCCGAACTTCATACCGACGCGCTAGTCCTGGGGAGGCAGCCATGATCTTCGACATCCTGACGTTTACCGTCATTCACACGGTAATCAGCCTGGCCGGGATCCTGGCCGGACTCGTGGTCGCCGGCGGGCTCGTGTCCGGCAGACGGCTCGACGGCTGGACCGGGCTCTTCCTGTGGACGACGGTGCTCACCAACGTCACCGGGTTCATGTTTCCCTTCACGACCCTGATCGCGTCGCACTACGTCGGCGTCGTGTCGCTGATCATCCTCCCGGTGGCGATGTACGCGCTGTACGGGAAGCACCTCGCGGGCGGATGGCGGCGGACCTACGTCATCAGCGCGATCACGGCGCTGTGGATGAACGTCTTCGTGCTCAACGTGCAGCTCTTCAAACGGATCCCCGCCCTGCTCGCGACCGCGCCGAAGCAGAACGAGCCGACGTTCGTGGTGACGCAACTGCTGACGCTCGCGCTGTTCATCTGGCTCGGACGCGCGGCGGTGAAGGGGTTCGCGCCGGCCGCGCTGGCGGTGGGAGGGGCGGTGCCTGCGGCGGTGCTACCGACGGCACGGATGGATTAGCGAAGTACTTCATCCCGAGCGCAGCGAGGGACCTTGCCGGCAAGGTTCCTCGCTCCGCTCGGAATGAAGTGGGTCCGTAACAGAACGTTCCACGCCGTAATACCGTGTTACAGCCTCCTCAGCGGGCAGTCGGTGGTGAAGCGGAATTCGACTTCGACAGCAACCGGAACGACGTGCGCGAGGGCGCCACGCGCATCGCGGCTTCGTTCATCCGGGCGCGGCCGGGGGCGGACGTCGTCGCGGAGATCCTGAACGCGCAGGGCAACGTCGTCGCGATGCGGAGCGGGGACTGCGAAGCGAAGTAGGCGCGGGTTGTCACCCTGAACGAAGTGAAGGGGACCATGCAGGCATGGGCCCCTTCGCTGCGCTCAGGGTGACATCGGTATTGCTCGGGGAGACAGCGCCATTCACACCGGCGCGGGCGTCCCTCCCGACGCGCGGAACGCAGAGGGCCGCTCCGCCTTCGCCGCCGACAGTGCGCGCATGACACCGGCGGCATCCAGGTCGGCGCAGTAGACCGGCGTCCCCGGCTGCTGCCGCCACGACTCGTCGAGACTGCCCGCGTCCACCCCGTCGAACCCCAGCTCGTCCACCAGTCGCAGGACGATCTCCTTGGCCCGCTGGTCGTCGCCGGCCACGGGCAGCGCGATGCGCCGCGGCGTGCTCACCGGCTTCCCCCGCTCGAGCAGGTGGCGGGCGTAGATGTTGTTGAATGCCTTCACCACGGGCCGGCGCAGGCGGTCCGACACCCAGCGGCTTTCCGGCATGCCGTGCTCGATGGCCTCGATATAGCCGTCGCGGTTGCGGGGGTAGTAGTTGCCGGTATCCACAACTACGACGTCGGCCGGCACGCCCGCGAACAGGTCCACCGGCAGGCTGGGAACATTCTTCTCGGGAATGGTGACGATGACGACTGCACCGGCGCGGGCCGCCTCGCGCACGGTCACCGCCTTCGCGCCGGTCTCCCGTGCCAGATCGGCCAAGCGTCTCGGGTCCCCGTGAATTCGCGATGGACACGTCGTGGCCCAGCGCGGTGAGCCGGCGCGCCAGCGTGCCGCCGATGTTGCCCGCGCCGATGATGCCGATCCTCATCCCGTACTCCTATCTATCAATGAAAGTCATCATGTGTTCGTTGTATCTCGGCCCCGCTACCGCCTCGGGCGGCAAGGCGCGGTCGAGCGTTTCGAGGTCCCTGGGTTCCAGCGCCAGCGAGGCTCCACCGACGTTCTCCTCCAGGTAGCGCCGCCGCTTGGTGCCGGGGATCGGCACGATGTCGTCGCCTTTCCGCAGCAGCCACGCCAGCGCCACCTGCGCCGGCGTCCCGCCGAGCCGCGTCGCGATCTCCTGAACCACCGACGCGGCCAGCATGTTCGCGTCGTAGTTCTCCCCCTGGAAGCGCGGGTCGCCCCGGCGGTAGTCGCCTTCGGGATACTCCTCCGCCCGCTTGGCCGTGCCGGTGAGGAAGCCGCGGCCGAGCGGGCTGAACGCCACCAGGCCGATGCCCAGCTCACGAAGGGTCGGGATGATGTCGGTCTCCAGGTTGCGCTCCCAGAGGGAGTACTCGCTCTGAAGCGCAGAGATCGGGTGCACCGCGTGCGCCCGTCGGATGGTGGCGTCGCCCGCCTCGGAGAGACCGAGGAAACGGACCTTCCCCTCCTCGACCAGCCGCGCCATGGCGCCGACCACGTCTTCGATCGGCACGAGCGGATCCACCCGGTGCTGGTAGAACAGATCGATCCGGTCCGTGCGCAGCCGCTGCAGCGAGGCTTCCGCAACGGCGCGGATGTGCTCTGGGCGGCTGTCGGTCCCGGTGAGCCGGTTGCCTTCGAGACGAAAGCCGAACTTGGTCGCCAGCACGACGCGGTCGCGCTTGCCCTGGAGCACTCGGCCGAGCAGCTCCTCATTGGTGAAGGGCCCGTAGGCCTCAGCCGTATCGAGGAAGGTGACGCCCAGCTCGAGGGCGCGATGCAGCGTCGCGATGGATTCCTGTTCGTCGGGAACGCCGTAGGACTGGCTCATTCCCATGCAGCCCAGACCGAGGGCGGAGACTTCGAGGCCTTGAGAACCGAGGCGGCGGGTTGGAAGCATCTCTCAAGATACACGGACGCCAGAGGGCCTCGACGCACCGCCGGCACGAGATCAGGGGAAGGTGTCGGTGGGCGAGGGTTGGGACCACGGCCGGCAGCCTGGAGCCGGATCGGTCGGCATGGGTAAGACGGGGAACTCCTCCGCGTTCGCGGCACGGAGTCGGGTCGAGTCGCTCAGGTCGTAGAGCTCGAGGGACACGGAGCCGAACTGGAGCGACGGCCAGGCCAGCGAGTCGCGCTTCACGCCGATGGTGCTCAAGTACTGTTGCACCGCGGGCCGCGCGGTGCGGTACGGCCGTACGCCTGCCGAGATCAGCCACAGCCGCCGGGTCCCGCGGTACCGATCCACGTCGCGCAGGTAGGCGCGCGTGTCCGTCCGGTGGCAGATCAACGTCCTCCACTCCTCAGGCCGGAGACCATAGCGCGGGCCGTAGTAGAGCAGTCCGATCCGGGAGAGCGGAAAGGCGTGGATGGCGTCGCCCGGCTGCCGTTGCTGCTGCAGGTAGCTCAGCACGGTCGGTGCGGCTCGAGCCCGTAGGGTGGTGGGGCCTCCACCAACGCGGCCGCCGGCGGCACGAACAGCGCCAGCACGAGCGCCGCGCCGGCAGCGGGATGGATGCGGCCCGCCGCGCGGCGCAGCCATTCGGCGCCCGCGGCGATCGCGATCAGCAGGCCAGGCAGCAGGTAGACCATGAGCCGCCCGCGCAGCGGGTACTGATGGGCGACCGCTGCAACCAGCGCCAGCGCGAACGGCCCGGCCAGCATGAGCGCCGCATCCTGCCGGCTTCCCCACATGGCGGCCACGCCCAGCAGAGCGACGAGCACGAAGAGGAACGGCAACGGATACCGCAGCAGCGCTGGATCCGTGAACGGCGAGAGCGCGGTGTCCCACACCCAGTGCCCCGCGCTCTCCGGATCGAACGGCAGAGGGAAGAATCCCCCCTTCCAGAAATTGTCCATGAACGCGGTGGTCGAAGGGGACATGCTCTGGCGGCCCACCGCAACGGCAATGACCGCCGCGACCGCCCAGACCGGCATGACGCCGAGCAGCACCCGGCGGTCGCGCGGGTCACGCGCCGTCAGCCAGCGAAGCGCGAACGCCGCGCCGATCCCCGCCATGATGATGACCGTCGCCTGCGAGAACCACGTCAGCAGGAACCCGATGGCCCCGGCGACCGCCAGGCGTCCGGCCGAGCGATCCCGCTCCCGAAGATCCAGGGCGAGCAGCAGGAGCAGGATCGCCGCCGTCGCGTCCACCGCGTACTGCTTCACTTCGGCGCTATACCGAATGAGGGGAATCGCGACGGCATAGAGCGCGACCGCGAAGGGAACGGCCCACCCGTCGAGCATCCGCTCGGCGAGCCGGCGGAAGAGGAAGACGCCGGCGATGGCGCACAGGAAGGGGAAGAACCGCAGCGCGAGCTCGGTCTCACCCAGCAGCGCGACCACCACCCGCTCCGCCAGCAGAAATCCCCGCGGCGCGACCTGGTCGAGGTAGAGCGGGCGGGTGAGCAGGTCGCCCAGCGGCAACCCGACGATGTTGCGGCTGAGAAGGATCTCGTCCAGCCAGAAGGACACGTCCGCGGCATACGCCCAAGCGCGCAGCCCGACGCCGAGCAGGACGAGGAAACCCAGGAGTCTGGTCATTGGAAGCGGCGAAGTTTAACCTCCCCCCGTGCCGACGACCGACCAGCGATCCCCCCTCGACGGGCTCTCCCGGCTCCGACCTGACGGCCGTTCACGCGGCCGTGCTCGGCGCCGTCGGCGAGAGCGTCATCATCACCGATCTGCAGGGCCTGATCCGCGCCTGGAATCCCGGTGCCACCACGATCTTCGGCTACAACCCGGAAGAGATGATCGGCCAGACCGCGGCACGGTTGTACCCCGACGAGTCGAGCCCACCAGCTCACGCCCGACCTCGGCCGCATCCTCGCCGGAGAGGATTACGTCGGCGAATGGCTCGGCCGGCACCGGGACGGCCGCCCGGTCTGGGTCCAGATCCGGACCGCCGCGATCCGGAACGCCGCCGGGGATCCGGTCGGGTTCGTCGGTGTGGCGCGCGACATCTCCGAGCGCAAGCGGGCGGTGTTGGACCTCGCCCGCGGCCAGGCGCAGCTCGAGCTGATCGCCAACATCGCGCCGGCCTACATCGTCCACTGCGACGTCCAGCGCCGGTTCACCTTCGTGAACCGCGCCTATGCCGGGCGCTTCGGCCTCCAGCCCGACCAGATCATCGGCAAGTACATCTGGGAGATCGTGGGACAGCACGCCTACGAGAGCATCGAGCCGCACGTGAACGACGTGCTCGCCGGGCAGCGGGTCGAGTTCGAGATGGAGATCCCGTACGACAGCATCGGCCCGCGCTACATCCACTGCACGTACGCGCCGCATATCGGCACCGACGGCTCCGTCCAGGGGCTGGTGGGCATCATCACCGACATCGGTGATCGCAAGCGGGCCGAGGCCGCGCTCCAGGAGAGCAACGCCCGGCTGGAGCTGGCCCGCAGCGCCGCGGGACTCACGATCTGGGAATGGGAGCCGGACACGGAGCTGACGACGTACACGCCGGAGTTCTGCGCGCTGTACGGTCTGCCGCCCGGCAGCCCGCCGTTGAGCTACGAGGAGTGGGTCAGGCGCGTCCATCCCGACGACCGGGACCGGGTGATCGAAGACCTGGAGGCCGCCGTGGGCGGCGCCCGGCCCTACGACACGGAGTATCGCGTCGTCTGGGACGACGGCACGATCCGCTGGATCGCGGCGCGGGGACAGATGCTGCCCACGATACCGGGCCGGCCGACGAGAATGATCGGCGTCAACTTCGACGTCACCAAGCGGCGCGAGGCGGAGCTGCAGCTCCGCCAGCTCGACCGGCTGGAGACCGTCGCGCGGCTCGCCGGCGGCGTGGCCCACGAGGCGAACAATCAGATGACGGTGGTCTCGGGCGCGGCGGCGTTCATCCTCAAGCGCGACGACCTGCCCGACCTGGTGCGGCAGGATGCCGCCTACATCCAGCAGGCCGCCGAGCGAACGGCGGCGATCACCCAGCAGCTGCTGGCGTTCAGCCGCCGCCAGGTGCTGCAGCCGCGAGTGCTGGACCTCAACGCGGCCATCCGCGGCTTCGAGGCGATCATCCGGCGCACCGTGGGCGAGGACATCGCGCTCGAGCTCGCGCTCGCGGCCGAGGGCGGGCGGGTGCGCATCGACGAAGGCCAGTTCCAGCAGGTGCTGCTCAACCTGGCGCTCAACGCGCGCGATGCCATGCCGACCGGCGGGAAGCTGATGGTGGAGACCCGTGAGCTGGCGGTGCAAGGCCGCGTCGGCCGAGTTCCACGGCGTGGCCGTCCGCTCGGGGCAGTACGTCGAGCTGCGGGTGACGGACACCGGCGTGGGCATGGATCCCCAGACGCTGGCCCACATCTTCGAGCCGTTCTTCACGACCAAGGGCGTCGGCCGGGGCACCGGGCTCGGGCTCTCCACCGTGTACGGCATCGTGAAGCAGAGCAACGGCTACGTGTTCGCGGATTCCACCGCCGGCCACGGCTCCACCCTTCGCATCTTCCTGCCGATGGCGACGGAGCCGCTGTCGCCCCGCGCCCGCTCGGGCGTGGCCGGCGGCGACGGCAGCGGCGAGACGGTGCTGGTGGTGGACGACGAGCCGGTGGTCCGGGCGATGATGCTTCGCGCGCTCCGCGAGGCGGGGTACCAGGTGCTCGACGCCCAGGACGGCGCCTCGGCCCTGGCGCGGGTTCGGGACCACGCGGGACGGATCGACGTGCTGGTGACGGATCTCGCCATGCCCGGCATGCGCGGGCGCGAGCTGGCCCGGACGCTGGCCCAGCAGCTGCCCGGGCTCCGGGTGCTGTTCGTGTCCGGCTTTGCCGGGGACGAGGTCGAGCGGCTGGGGCTGCTCGAGGCGGGCCGGCCGTTCCTTTCCAAACCATTCGCACCCGAGCTGCTGGTGGACCGGATCCGCCGGCTGCTCGTCTAGCCGCTCTCAGACGAGCATTCGCGAGTTCGACGTGGCAACGGGAGAGAGTGTGGTGCGCTGACGCTCAGGTCACCCGGATGCGGCGGTAGCGGGCGTTGAGCAGCTCGTAGAGGGCGTACGCCACCAGCCCGAAGGCCACCACCGCCAGCGGCCAGCGACCCATCCCCGCCAGCATCTCCAGCGATTCGCGAATCCCTCCCGCCTGCCCCGGATCGCGCTGGTTCGACGTGCGGATCAGCAGCACCCCGATGAAGCCGAACACGATGCCGCGCGCGGCGATTCCCGCCCGGGACAGCCCGATGATCCAATGCCGGATGCCGGAGGCGAGATCGGTGAGGTCGAGCTGCCGGCCGAGCTTGGCGGCGTAGGCGCGGTAGAGCTGGTAGCCGGCGTAGATCAGCACGCCGCCGCCCGCCAACCACACCAGCCAGTCGCCGCCCGGCAGCTCCATCGCGCGGGCCGCGGCCTCCTTCGAGCGGCCGCCACCGCCGTCGCCCGAGCCGCTGGCGAGCTTGAACGCCGCCAAGGCGAGCGCCCCATGGGCGAGGCCCCGCACCGCGCTGCCGATCCGCTTGAGGATGCCCTTGAAGTCGCGGCCGCGGCCTTCCGCATCATTGATCGCGTCGACGACACGCCAGGCGGCGTAGCCGATGAGACCCGCCGCGATGACGTAGAGCATCACGTCGCCGCCGGGCGCACGGACCACTTCACGGAGGGCGCCACCCGGATCGGTGGCCTTGCCCCCGCTTCCCAGCGCGGCCTTCGCGGCGAGAATCCCGATCGTCGCGTACAGCAGTGCCTTGGCCACGAAGCCGATGCGGGCGAGCAGGACAACCCAGGGTGCCACGTCCTGGACCGCCATTTCGACCGGTTGCGCGGGAATCCGCCGATATCTGGTTGCCTCATCGGTCTAAGCTTCGCAGCTCGGCGCTCCGGCGCGGTGATGGGGATCGCACGGGGCGGGCGGCGGGAGTTGCGCCGGGGCTGGCAGGGTAGCACTGTACGGCATGCGGCTCGACCCGCGATCCCTGCGTTTCAGCCTGCTCGCGGCACTGCTCGCCGGCGTGTTCGCGTTCCGCGTAGTCGCGACGCCGATCGCCTGGGGATGCGGCACCGGCGGCGCCGCGGCTCCCACGCAGGGTCATCACGACCACCGCCACACCCCCCACGACTCCGCGCCGCCGCCGTGCGAGTGCATCGCCCACGCCGCGAGCACGGCGGTCCTGGTCGAGACGCCGCACCTCGCGCTGGCGGATCCGCAGCCGACGGCACCCGCGCCCCTCATCCCGCACTCGGCCGCCACCCACGTCGCGCCCGCGCACGTGCTTCCCTTCTCGATCGGTCCCCCCGCGCCGCTCGCCTGACCTTCGCCGTTCATCGCAGAAATCGAAGACACGCACCGCTGCCCGTTCCGGGCCGGAGTGTTCGCCTTGCCTGTGCATTCGTCGCCCAGGACCCGACTGCTGATCGCGGTCGCCGCGCTCGCGTTTCCCGCCACGCTGGCGGCGCAGCACGAGCACGCGGCCGCTGACAGCGCCGCCGCTACGACGCTGGCGCCGATCACGGTGGTCGGCGCCCGGGCCCCTTCCGTCGCGCCGCCGGTCGAGACGATCGAAGTCACGGCGGAGCAGTTGCACCAGGCGCCGGCGAGCGGTCCGTACGACCTGGTGCGGCGCACCGCCGGCATCGAAGTCCACGAGCAGGGACAGGGCCCCGGCTTCGCCTCCGACGCCGTCATCCGCGGGTTCACCTCGGACCACTCCTCGGATGTCCTGCTCGTGATCGACGGCGTGCCGATCAACCTGCCGCTGCACGGCCACGTGGAGGGCTACGCCGACTGGAGCCTGCTCACGCCCGCCTCGCTCGGCTCGCTGCGGGTGATTCACGGGCCGTCGAGCCCGCTCTACGGCGACTTCGCCTTCGGCGGCGTGGTCGAGGCGATCACCGCGGACGACGCGGATGGGACCAGCGGCGTGATCCGGGGATCGAGCTATGGCGATGCGGGCGGCTGGATGCGGACCGGGTATCGCGCGCCGGCGTCGGGCGGGCTGCTCGCGCTGGACGGCGAGCGGCGGCAAGGCTGGCGGGACAACTCCGACTACTGGCTCGGCAACGCGGTGGCGCATGGCTGGAAGCAGGCCGGCCAGGGCCGCCTGACCGGCGGGGCGATGCTCTACGGGTCGACCTGGGATTCGCCCGGGTTTGTCTCCGTCGCGCGCTACAACGACGACGATCTCGAGGCGGCCACCGATCCGACCGACGGCGGGAACGCGGGCCGGCTGATTCTGCACGGGCACTATCACCGTCCGGTCGGCGACAACCTGAAGTCCGAGTCGGCGGTGTGGACCCAGGGTGTGCGGTCGCACGTGTACCTCAATATTCCGCACGACGGCGTCGTGGCCCAGACGGAGGAAGAGGATCGCCGGGTCGCGGTCGGGGCCGATACCAGACTCACCTGGCAGCTCGGGACCGGTGAGATCACGGCGGGCGCCAGCGGCCGCGCCGACTGGACCCGCTACGACCTCTACGACACCGACTCGCGGGTGCGCGCATCGCAGGACCAGAGCAACGACGGCCGCTACCACAGCGGGGCGGCCTATCTCCGGTGGCGCGGGCTGGTGGCGCAGCGCATCGCGTACGACATCGGCGGCCGGCTCGACCTGATCCACTACGCCAGCCTCGACCGGCTGACGGCGGGCGATGCGTGGCAGGACGAGACGCGCCTGCTCGCGAGTCCCAAGCTCGGCGCACGGTACCTGCTGAACGACCGCATCGCGCTGCTCGCGTCCCTCGCGCGCGGGTTCCGCGGCGCTGTGGGCACCATCGGCGATCCCGCCAGGGAGCCGGTCGTCGCCTGGTCGAAGGAGGTGGGCGCGACCTACCAGGGCCAGCGCATCGAGGGGCGCGTGGCGTTGTTCCGGTTCGACGTGGGGAACGAGCGGATCCTGGATCCGGTGACCCGCGAGGTGACCGAAGCCGGCGAGAGCGTCCGCCAGGGTGTATCGCTGGAGCTGTCGGTGACACCGGCCGCGGGACTTCGCGTCGGTGGCGAGGCCACGTGGAACGACGCGCGCATCACCGACGCGGGAGCGGCGGCGCCGGCCGCGGTGATGGCCGCGCTTGCTACGACCTGGCGGCGCGTCACCACGCTGGCGCGGCACGACGAGCCGCTGGAACCGGGATCGCGCGTTCCCGGGCGTCGCGCGGTATACCGGCCAGATCTTCGCCGAGGCGGCGCTCGGACGGTCGATCGGGTCGCGCGGCACGCTGCGGTTCTCGGGGCCGTTCACCCCGATCGGCGAGCCGAACGTGCGGACGCAGGCGTACGTCGTCGCCGACCTGGGCGCCACCGTTCCACTCGGCCGCGGCGGACCGCGGCTGGATCTCGACCTGCTGAACGTGTTCGACGGGAAGTATCCCGGAGCTGCGGGCGTCGGGCTTCCTCAACCCCGGTGCTCCGCGAACGCTGCGGCTCGCGCTGAGGGTGGGGGGGTCGGAATGATGCGCGACGCAGGAGGGCCTCATCCCGAGCGAGAGCGAGGGACCTTGCTCCGCGGGTCCCGGGACCTCGCCGGCAAGGTCCCTCGCTTCGCTCGGGATGAACCGTACTGAAATGCAGGCTTCCTCTTATTCAAGGAGATCTCCCATGCTCGAAACGACCCACCGCATTCGCCGCCGTCCTGGTGCTGTCGCTCGCCTTGGTGGCCTGCGGCGACGACGAGACCGGCCCGGAGGAGGACCACACACCCTTTAGACGCGGGGCTCTTCGTGGACGGCGCCGACGTGTCCGACGGCCTGATTCTGATCGCCGGCGAGCCACTGCGCGTGGAGGTCAGGTTCTTCAACGATGAGGACGAGGAGATCACCGGAATCGACGACGACCACCACGCCGGCCTCACCTTCACCCCGAGCACCCTCGCGGCGGTGGCGAGCGTGGACGGCGAGAACTTTCAGAAGGACGTGACCGGGCAGGCGGAGCCGGCGACGGGAACCGTCCTGGTCGGGTACGGCCACGACGAGGAGGCCGACGAGCTTAACTTCGGACCCAATCGACGTGTCAGTCGTAGTGCTCCCCGGCGTGCGCTCGCCCGGCGCGGGGATGCGTTGAACGGCCGGACCACCCCGGCCACATTGGTAGGGAACGGAGGAATTCGCCCGGTGCTCATCCTGCTCCTGCTTCTCCTGCTGGTCACGCCGGCCGCCGCCCTGGCTCAGGGTGGCAGCGGCGTGTCGGCCAAGGACTTCGCGATCGGCTTGAGCGGCTGGCCGCCGGAGTCGTTCTGCGACGGACCCCTGTCGGCCGCGATGCAGCAGGTGCCGCCCAAGGAAGTCCGGCAACGGATCCGCCGCGCCGCGGAGTGCGGCGTCCGGCTGGTCCTGATTCCGCCCCGCCGCATGATCACCGTGAACAACCGGCCGGACGGGCCCTTCTCGATCGATCGCGCTCGCGAGACTGATGGATCGCTACGCGGAGGAGCTGCCCTCCGACTTCATCGAGAAGTACAAGGGCGCGATCCTCGGCTTCAATCTCGCGGACGACTACGGCTGCAAGCGGTGCTGGGGCGGCGAGCCGATCACGCAGAGCCAGATCGCCGAGTGGGCGGTGTACGCCCGCACCAAGCTGCCCGACGTGCCGCTCGGCGTCCGGGTGGTGCCCGACTGGGTGGAGAAGGATCCCCAGCTCGCGCCGGTGCTGGACTACGCCTGGGCGCAGTATCACACCGGCAAGGGTGACGCGAAGTCGTACTTCGATCGTGCCGCCAAGACGGCGGAGAAGCTCGGCCTCCGGGTGGTCATGGGCGTCAACGTCCACGACTGCTACGGCGTGGGGACCGATCCCTGCTCGCCGGAAGACCTGGTCCGGTACGGGCGCATGGCGCTGAGCCACCCCGCGAGCTGTGCGTTCATCAATTGGAAGTACGACGAGCGCGCCTGGCGGCAGCCCGACATGCGAAAGGTGTGGGACGAGCTCGCGGAGATGGCGAAGAAGCGAGGGGCGCAGGAGTGCAGGAAGCCCGGAAACCGCATGGTTACCCCTGGTGAGTCGGCGACCGGTCGCCGGACCGCACGCCGGTGTGGCGTGCGGGTCGAAGTTGGCGAACGCCGCCGGTGGGGCCAATGACTGGCCGTCCCGACTTCATGCCCGAGCGTCTAACCGGCGCCGGTCCGGCGCGCCTCGCGCCAAGCGCCGGGGGAGACACCGGTCGCCTTCTTGAACGCCCGGCTGAAGGCGGCTTCCGAGTCGTAGCCCACCTCGGTGCCGACCGTGGCGATCTTGGCGCCGCTCTGCCGCAGGAGGTTGGCGGCGACCTGCATCCGCCATTGGGCGAGGTACTGCATCGGCGGCTGACCCACCAGCTGGGTGAAGCGCCGGGCGAGATTGGACCGCGACGACGCCACGTCCCGCGCCAGGCCATCGAGGGTCCAGCCATGACTCGGCCGCTCGTGGATCAGCGACAGCGCCCGCCCCACCACCTCGTCGCGCAGCCCGGCGAGCCAGCCCGTCTGCTCCGCCGGCATGGTATCCAGGTACCGCCGCAGCACCTCGATGAACATCAGCTCGGCCAGCCGGGTGAGCACGCCATCGGCACCGGCCCGGCCGAGCCGGATCTCCTCGGTGAGATGGCGGGTGAAACTGCTGAGAAACGGGCTCGGCATGCCGCGCAGGTGCAGCACGCGCGGCAGCGTCGCGAGCAATGGGTTGAACGGGCGCAGATCGCAGCCGAGGAAACCGCAGACGAATGTCGTCGTCCACGGTGCGGTGCCCATCAGCACGGTCTGGCCGTAGCGTTCGGGTGCGCCGGTCGCGACCCCGGGGCCGCTCCGCAGCCCGCGGGCGCTTGCCATCGAGTGCGGGTCGCCGTGGGGGAAGACGATCACGTCGCCGGCCTGCAGCTCGACCTGATCCTCACCGACCAGTCCGCCGAAGCAGCGCCCTTCGGTCAGGATGTGGTAGGAGATGAGATGCTCGGCGCCGGGCATGATCCGGTCGATCAGCTGGCGCGCCGGCACTGCCTGCACCGCCCACGGCTCCGCTGCCTCGACGGCGTAGAAGAACGCGCCGTCGAGGCGGACCACCCGCAGCAGATCGGAGAGAGCATCCATCCGGCTTGAAAAGTATCGCCGTTTGCCCGACCCTTACTCCCGCAGCCGGTACCCCGCCTTCGCCACCGTCATGATGTAGCCGGGCTCGTCGGGCCGGTGCCCCAGCTTCCGCCGCAGCACCGCGACGTGGGTATCCACCGTCCGGCTGCTCACGTCGTCGCTGTAGCCCCACACCTCGCCGAGCAGCTCCCGCCGAGTGACCACGCCGCCGGCCCGGTGCATGAGCGCCGCGAGCAGCTCGTACTCCTTGGGCCGGAGCGCCACGGGAACGCCGGCCCGGCGCACGTCGCGCGTCGCCGTGTCCACCTCCAGATCGGCGAAGCGCAGCGGCATCGCCGGAGCGCGCAGGCGGTCCAGCTCATCGATCGGGGTGACGGTCAGCTCGCGGAGGATGGCGACGAGGTGCTCGTGCGAGCGCTGGCTCCGGAACGCCGACGTGTAGGCGCGCACCCGGGCGAGCGTGGCCTGGAAGCGCTCCTCCTCGAACGGCTTGAGCAGGTAGTCGAGCGCGCGCGCCTCGAACGCCTCGAGGGCGTAGCGCTCGTGCGCGGTGACGAAGACGATCGCCGGGAGCGCCCGCTGCTCCAGCGCGGCCGCTACGTCGAGACCGGTCTGCTCCGTCATCTGAATGTCGAGGAACACGACGTCAGGCCGAACCCGGCCGATGGCGGCGGTCGCCTCCGAGCCTTCCGCGCACTCGCCCACCACCTGCATGTCGGCGTGCTTCGCCAGCAGGGTGCGGAGGCGCGCACGCGCGAGCGGCTCGTCGTCCACGATCAGCGCGCGGATCGGGGGCGCGGTCACGACGCCACGACTTCCAGCCGGAGCGGGAACGAAAGGCTGCAGACCGCGCCGCCCTCGGGAACCGACGCCAGCTCGCAGCGCTGCTCCGCGCCATAGAGCTGTCGCAGACGCTCGCGGGTGATGCTGAGGCCGACGCCTTCGCGGACCGGCGCGCCGGTGCGCAGTCCCACGCCGTCGTCGCGAACCACCAGATGGAGTTTGCCTTCCCGTTCCCACGCGCGAACGTCCACCCTTCCCGGCGTGATGCGCCGGGTGATTCCATGCCGAATCGCGTTCTCCACCAGCGGCTGGAGGATGAGCCGAGGCACCAGCGCGCCGCGGACGCCCGGCTCCACCTCGAAGGAGACCTGGAGCCGGTCGCCGTAGCGGGCTTCCTGTACTTCGGCGTAGCGCTGGAGCAGCGCCAGCTCCTCGGCGAGGGTGGTCTCCACCCGGGTGCCGCTCCGCAGCGTGAGCCGGAGCATCTCGCTCAGCCGCGCGAGCAAACGCTCGGCGCGAGCCTGGTCTTCCCAGATCAGGGCGGAGATCGCGTGGAGGGCGTTGAAGAGGAAGTGGGGCTGGAGCTGCGCGCTCAGGACGTGGAGGCGGGCCTCGGCGAGCTGCCGAGCGTAGGTCGCGGCCGCGATGCCGCGCTGGCGCGACTCCCAGGCATGGGCCACGGCTTCGGCGGTGGCGACGATCATGACATACAGGAGGAGATCGGGGCCGAGGAATCGGAGGATGCCCCACTGCGCGGCCGCGAGCGCGCCTTCGCGCCGGTCGGCCCACGGCAGCGCGTAGTCGAGCAGCCCCATCATCGCGCCGCCGACGGCGACGAAGAGAAGCGCCCCGACGGCGTGCAGCGACAGGAGCCGCGCGGCGGAGATGCCGGGAACCCGGATCCGCAGCGTGCCCCAGAGAATGACGGGCGTGAGGAGCGCGCAGGGGAACCAGCTCGCGAGCTGCTCGATGATGAGCCGGTGCGCCGCGGCCGGACGCCCGATGTGCGCCAGCACCAGCGCGTGCTGGCCGGCGAACACCAGCGCCACGGCGGTCCAGAAGACGAGGGTACCGATGAACAGCGGCCAGGGACCGATGAGGTCCCGGAGCCGGGCCCGCGGTGGGACCGGCCCGGTCTCGATCGTCGGCTCGCGCGCGGACTGCATGCCGTAATGACGCCCGAGTGCCGGTGGGTGGCACCCGGGTGTCAGAGATCCGTTAAAATCGGACGCCCGATCAGGGCGCCGGCGCGGGCCGGGAGTTGCCCAAGTCCGCCACGAACCGCCAGCTCCCGTTGTCCTGCTTCTGCCAGACGGTCAGGTACTTGGTGTAGAAGGTGGTGGCCACCAGCGCGAAGGTCGCGTCCCCGATGGTGAAGCCGAGGTCCCCGCTCTCGGCGATATCCGCGAAGCGCGGCACCCAGCTCACGTTGTCGCCCGGCTCCGAGGCGAAGGCCACGCCGATCGCCTCGGGGCCGAAGAGGAACGTGCCGCCGACGGCGATCCCGTTGGGCGCGGCGAAACGCTCGAACGCCGGACCGGTCCCCCGCTTCACCGACAGCGCGGAGAAGGCCGCATCCACCTCGAGCAGCCGCTGCTTCGGCGTGGGGTTGAAGTTGCGCCGCTGGCGCGTCGTGGGCGTGCCGAAACCGTCCGGCAGCGGCAGCGGTTGGGGGCCGCCGAGGTTGAATACGGAGGCCGCGATACGCCAATGGCCGGCCGGTCCCTTCCGCCAGTAGAGGAGGAAGTAGGCGGACTGCTCCGTGGGACCGGTGCCGAGGTCGATGGTGATGGTTCCGCCCGTCCAGGTGTAGCCCTGCGTCGCGTCGTTGGACACGTCGGCGGCGAGAACCTCCCACTCGACCGTAGAAGGCGCGAGCGGATTGGTCGAGAGCCACTCGACCGCGGCTTCCTTGCCGCGGATCGTGGCGGTGCGGGGTCCGAGAAAGAGCACGTTGCCGGCAAAGGCATCGCCCAGACCGGCGGCGACGCCCTTCCGGCCGATGGCGGCGCTGAGCTGATTGCCCGCCGCGATGAGCCCGGCGCGCTCCTCGCGGAGATCGGGACGGGCGCGCGCGCTGGCCGCGGTTGGCGAGAGCGCTTGGTCGGCGTCGCGGGGCGAAGTCGCGTTCTGGCACGCGGCCGCGCCGGCGGCAAGGAAGGTGAGCAGGACGAGGTGTCGCATGAGTGGTCCTCCAGTGAGCGGGATCGTGTTTCCAGGTCTGCTCACTAGGGACGACTCACCGCCGGGAAGAATCGGGTGGGCGGCGTTAGAGAACTGCAAGAACCGCTGCTGGCGTCCACTGGGCCCCAGCGTTTACTTACGTCACCCAATGACACATCGATTGTCAGGAGCCGCATGGGCGACCTGCCGGACGGCCTGAGCGCCGCGCTGTCCGACCGCTACCGGCTCGACCGCGAGCTCGGGCGCGGCGGGATGGCGACAGTCTACCTCGCCCACGACCTCCGCCACGACCGGCCGGTGGCCCTCAAGGTCCTGCATCCGGAGCTGGCCCGCTCGCTCGGCACCGAGCGATTCCTGCGCGAGGTCAAGCTCAGCGCCCGGCTCCAGCATCCCCACATCCTGACCGTGCTCGACAGCGGGGAGACGGCCGGCCAGCTCTGGTTCACGATGCCGTTCGTCGAGGGGGAGTCGCTTCGCGGCCGGATCGAGCGCGAGAAGCAGCTCTCGATCGAGGATGCGGTCCGCATCGCGCGCGAATGCGCGGATGCCCTCGAGTATGCCCACCGCCACGGGGTCATCCACCGGGACATCAAGCCCGAGAACATCCTGCTCACCGGTGACCACGCGCTGGTCGCCGACTTCGGCATCGCCCGGGCGCTGGGGGACGACCCCACCGGCGACCAGCGCATCACCGAGACCGGCACCACGCTCGGTACGCCGGCCTACATGAGCCCGGAGCAGGCGGCCGGCGCCCGCACGCTCGACGCGCGCAGCGACGTCTACTCGCTCGCCTCGGTGCTGTTCGAGATGCTGGCGGGTGAGCCGCCATTCACCGGGCCGACACCGCAGCAAGCGATCGCGCGGCGGTTCACCGAGACGCCGAGACCGGTCCGGTCGTTGCGCGAGACGGTGCCGGAAGCGGTCGAGAAGGCCATCGCCAAGGCGCTGTCGAAGTCGCCGGCGGACCGGTTCTCTTCCGCGCTCAAGTTCGGTCGCGCGCTGGTCGCGACCGAGCCGGCCCCCGCTGCGCCTCCCGCCCCGCGCCGTGCCGTCACCCGCTACCGCTCCGTCGCACTCATCAGCCTCGGCTTCGTCCTCGGACTCGGCGTGCTGTTCGGCTGGCTGCGCCGCAGCTCCCACGAGCCTGGGAAGTCCGCTGACGGCACCATTGCCGCCGGGCCCAAGCGCCTCGCGGTGCTGCCCTTCGAGAACATCGGCGACTCCGCCGACGGCTACTTCGCCGACGGGATGACCGACGAGGTCCGCGGGAAGCTCGCCGCGCTGCGCGGACTCCAGGTCATCGCCCACCGGAGCGCCGCCGAGTACAAGGGGACCACCAAGAGCTTTCAGGAGATCGGCCGGGAGCTGGGGGTGGACTACCTGCTGGTCGGAAAGGTCCGTTGGGAGAAGGCCGACAGCACGCATAGCCGGGTACGGGTGAGTCCCGAGCTGATCGAAGTGGCCGGCTCGACCACCCGCTGGCAGCAGCCGTTCGACGCGGTGCTGTCGGACGTATTTCAGGTGCAGGGCGAAATCGCGGGCAAGGTGGCCCAGGCACTCGACCTCGCGCTGGGTGCGCCGGAGAAGGCGCGGCTGGAGGAGCGGCCGACCCGGAACCTCGCGGCCTGGGACGCCTTCATCCGTGGCGAAGAGACGTCGAAGCGGATGGCCGAAATCGACCAGGGCGCCCTGGAGCGCGCAGCCGCCGACTACGAGCGGGCTGTGGCACTGGACTCGGGCTTCGTGCAGGCGTGGACGCGGCTCTCACAGGTCTATGCCAGCCGCTACACCAACGGGACGCCCACGCCGGCGGGGGCTGCGCGCGCGCGCGCCGCGGCTGAGCGAGCTCTGGCCCTGGCACCCGATGCAGCCGAGCCGCGGCTGGCGCTGGGCACGTACTACGACTTCATCACCGGGGAGTACGCCAAGGCCCTGGAGCAGTTCGCCCTGGGGCGGCGCGCTGACCCCAACCACGCCGAGCTCACCGCGGCCTCGGCGCTGTCGGAGCAGAGCCTGGGACGCTGGGAGAATGCGCTCGATTTCCTGAAGCGGGCCGAGATCCTCGACCCGCGCTCGCCGCAGGTGGCCGGCCGCATTGCCCGGACCTACGTCTGGCTCCGCCGGCAGGACGAAGGCAAGGCCGCGGCCGATCGGGCCATCGCGCTGGATCCGACCACCGTCTCGTACTACCAGACCAAGGCCATGGCATCGCTCGGCCGCGGCGATCTGGCCGGCGCGAAAAGCGCGCTCCGAGCGATTCCTCCAGAGGTGGATCCGACCGACGTCGCCGCCCAGATCGCCAACTACTGGGATATGGGCTGGCTGCTGGATGAGGAGCAGCAGAAGCTCCTCCTTCGACTGACGCCCTCCGCCTTCGCCGGAGATCGCTTCGCCTGGGCGATCGTCATGGCGCAGATCTACGGGTACCGTGGCGACACGCGCCGCGCGCGGGCGTACGGTGATTCCGCGGTCCGCGCCTCAGGCGACGTGCTGGCGAACACGCCGAACGACGCGCAGCGCCGAGTCCTGCTCGGCCTGGCCCAGGCGTACGCCGGCCGGAAGAAGGAAGCGATTCGGGAGGGCGAGCGGGGTGTGTCGCTGCTGCCGATCTCCGCCGACGCCTATACCGGACCGTACTACCAGCACCAGCTGGTCAGGATCTACATCCTCACCGGCGAGCCGCAGAAGGCGATCGACCTGTTGGCCCCGCTGCTCGAGATCAACTATTACCTCTCCCCCGGCTGGCTGCGGGTCGATCCCACGTTCAAGCCCCTGCGGGAGCTGCCCCGGTTCCAGGCGTTGATCGCGGAGTAACGCCGTCGGGATGTCACCCCGAGCGCAGCGAAGGGGACCATGCCGACGATGGTCCCCTTCGCTGCGCTCAGGGTGACAATCCTGGGTCTTGCGCGCAGGCGCGATCCTCCATATACTGAACCATATGGTTCAGTATTCGCAGCCACTCGACTCTTCCTTCTCCGCCCTCTCGGACGGCACCCGGCGCGGCATCCTGGAGCGCCTGGGGCGGGGGAACGCCTCCATCAGTGATCTGGCCGACAGCTTCGGGATGACCCTGACGGGTATCAAGAAACACGTGCGGATTCTGGAGGACGCCGAGCTGGTGCAGACGGAGAAGGTGGGACGGGTACGAACCTGCAGCCTGGGCGCCCGCCGGCTCGATGGCGAGAAGGCGTGGATCGCGCAGCACCAGCAGATGGTCGAGGACCGGTTCGACCGGCTCGACGACTTCCTCCGCAATTCATGACCAGACGAAAGGACCGACCCATGAGCGCAGCCGTGAAGGACGCCACCCGCAAGGCGACCGTGACCAAGCCGAGCGACCGCGAGATCAGGACCGAGCGGGTGTTCGACGCGCCCCGCGAGCGGGTGTGGCAGGCATTCACCGATCCCAAGCTGGTTGCCCAGTGGTGGGGCCGGGGCAACAAGCTGGTGATCGAGCGAATGGAAGTGGAAAAAGGCGGCCACTGGCGCTTCGTGGAGCACGGCCCCGAGGGCACGCACGGCTTCGAGGGCCGCTACCGCGAAGTCACGCCGACCACCCGCCTGGTCCACACGTTCGAGTGGGACGGCATGCCGGCCTACGTAATCATCGAGACGGTGACGCTGGAAGACGCGGGCCAGGGGCGAACGAAGGTCGTCAACCTGAGCCTGTTCCACACCACCGAGGAGCGGGACGGGATGTTCGAGTCGGGGATGGAGCAGGGCATGAACGAGAGCTACGCGGCGCTCGACCGGCTGCTGGCCAAGCTCGGCTAGACCTCGTCCTCGGGCGCCTGCGGAAGGAGCGGTCCGGTCGGTTCACGGGCCTCCTTCCGCAGCCGCTCGGCCGTCTTCTCCTGCCGCTCGGTCAGCGCCTCGAGCTCGTCGGCTTTGCGCTCGAGCTCTTCCTCGGCCCGCCGCTCCGCTTCCGTCAGTTTTTGCCGGGCCTCTTCGGCCTGCCGCTCGGGTTCGGAGGCGGCACCTCGTCGGGGATCGGGAGTCATAAGGGACATCCTAAGCCCTGGCGGGGTCCGACTCTGTGACCACCCTTACCCTCCGCGGTTTCCGGCACTATCATTGCCTTCCCCTCCCCCAGGGGCTCCCGGCCTGGCCGGCCGGTTGCTAGGTCCTTTTCCCGTTAGCACTTACGATACGCCCCGGCGCTGCCAGAAATTGCAGAATGCCACCTGCTACTGCAGGCCGCCGAGCCGTCCGGAGAACTCGCCATTTCCACTGACGCGCGCGCCCGCCGGAGATTCCCGGCGCTGACCGCCGCCTTCGTCACGCTCCTCTACGCCATTGCCTACCTGGTGTGGGAGCGGAACGACTGGGGTACGCCGGAAATCCGGAACCTGATCAGCAACATCGCGTTCATGCCGCTCAACCTCGGCGTGGCGACGATGATGCTGCTCGCGTCCCGGTCCGAGGTGCTCGACCCCGGCGTGCGGCGTGCCTTGCGCTGCCTCGGACTCGGCTCGGTGATGGTGTTCGTGGGGAACGCCATCTCGACGTACTACCTCATGGTGCTGAACCAGAACCCGCCGGTGTCGTGGGCGGATCTGTTCTACCTCTCCGATTCGCTGCTCATCCTGGCCGCGCTGCTCTCCTTCCCGCTCGCCCGCCGCACCCGGCTGGAGCGCTGGAAGTTCGTGCTCGACGCCGCGATGGTCCTGGTCGGCGGCGCGGTGGCCATCTGGTTCTTCTCCATCCGCCCGACCGCGGGCGCGACGGAGAACAGCGACCTCGTCATCACCCTGCTCGCCTTCGCCTACCCGCTGGTGAGCATGCTGGTGCTGCTCGGCATCACGACGCTGATCCTCCGCCGGCCCACCGACGGCAACAAGGTGGCCTTCGGCCTCATCGTAGGCGCCGTGTTCACCAGCGTGGTAGCCGACCTGACGTTCAACCTGATGTCGCTGGAAGCCGGCGGGCGCACGGTCAGCGTGATCGACGGCGCGTACCTGCTGTGCTACGTGATGCTGATGGCGGGCGCCGAGCTGTACTACCGGCGTCCGGTGGCCCGGGTGACGAGCGGCGCCACGCCCAAGCAGCGCAACCAGCCGGTCAGTCCCCTGCCCTACCTCGCGGTCACGACTACGTACGGCCTGCTGCTCTACGGGGTGCTGCGTCCGTGGACCGATCCGGTGAGCGGGCTCGCGGTCGGCGCGCTGCTGATCACCTTCCTCGTCGTGGCGCGGCAGCTCCTCGCGGTGCGGGAGAACGTCCGGCTCCTCGCCGAGACGGCCGTCCGCCAGAACGAGGCGCGGTTCCGCTCGCTGGTGCAGCACTCGTCCGACGTCATCATCGTGACCCGCGCCAACGGCACGATGCGATTCGTCAGCCCGTCGGCGACCCGGGTGTTCGGCTACGACCCGTCGGAGATGCTGAACCGCCCGGTCGTCAACCTGCTGCACCCCGACGACCGCGACCGCGCCACCGCGACGTTCGAGCACGCCGCTCGGAATCCGGGCGTGACCGGTCCGGTCGAGTGGCGCTTCCGCCAGCCCGACGGCTCCTGGCTCCACGCCGAGATCCTGGCGACGAACCTCACGGCGGATCCGACGGTGAAGGGCATCGTGCTCAACACCCGCGACGTGAGCGAGCGGAAGCGGCTGGAGGAGCAGCTCACCCACCAGGCATTCCACGATCCGCTGACCGGTCTCGCCAACCGCGCCCTCTTCCGCGACCGCGTGAGCCACGCGCTGGCGCTGGCGCAGCGCTCGACCCACCCGATCACGGTGCTGTTCCTCGACCTCGACGACTTCAAGCGGGTCAACGACAGCCTGGGGCACGCCGAAGGCGACCGGCTGCTGATCTCGGCGGCGGAGCGCTTCCTCTCGTGCGCGCGCGCGGCCGACACGGTGGCCCGGCTGGGCGGCGACGAGTTCGCCATCCTGATCGAGCACGCGGCGGGCCCCGACGGCCGGAGCGAGCTGCTGGAGCGTCTGGCGACGGCGATGAGCCACCCGTTCACGCTGAGCGGCAACCAGGTGCAGGTGACGGCGAGCATCGGCGTGGCCACCGCGACGCCGGGCGACACCGCCGACGACCTGCTGCGCAACGCCGACGTGGCGATGTACGCGGCGAAGCGCCGGGGCAAGGGCCGCTCGGAGACGTACGAGTCGCGGATGTACGCCGACGTCCGCCATCGCCTCGAGATGGAGGCGGCGCTCCGGAGCGCCATCGATCATGGGGAGCTGACGCTCCACTTCCAGCCCATCGTCCACCTCGTCACCGGCGCCATCCAGGGCGTGGAGGCGCTGGTCCGGTGGGAGCACCAGACCTACGGCCACCTGCTGCCGCAGCACTTCATTCCGCTGGCGGAGGAGACCGGCCTGATCGTGAAGCTGGGGAGCTGGGTGATGGACGAAGCCTGCCGCCAGGTGCAGGCGTGGCGGCTCGCCTATCCGCACACCAATCTCTCGGTGTCGATCAACATCTCGAGCCGGCAGCTCCAGGGCTCGGGCATCGCCGATGCGCTGAACGACGCGCTGGCGAGCTCCGGGGTCGATCCGTCGGCGGTGATTCTCGAGATCACCGAGAGCGTGCTGATGCAGCAGACCGACTCCGTGCTCGAGCGGCTTCAGTCGCTCAAGAAGCAGGGCATCCGGCTCGCGATCGACGACTTCGGGACCGGATACTCGTCCCTCGGCTACCTGCAGCGGTTCCCGATCGACATCCTCAAGATCGCGAAGCCGTTCGTCGAGGAAGTGGCCCTCGGCGCGGAGCGGGCCGCGCTCGCCCGCGCGATCATCGGCCTGAGCGACACGCTCAAGCTGCAGACCGTGGCCGAGGGCATCGAGATGGCCGAGCAGCGCGCCGCGCTGATCGAGCTGGGCTGCTCGATGGGCCAGGGCCATCACTTCTCGCGGGCGCTGCCGGCGGAGGCGATGGACCGAATGCTCGCCACCCGCCGCTCGCTGATTCCGCATCACCATCAGCCGCCGCACGGCGCGGTCCCCAAGGCCGCGGCGACGCGGGATCCGTCGTAACCCATGGCCTCCGCGCGCCGGAAATACCTCTATAAGCTCCACATGACGGCGCTGTCGGTCGTCGCGGTGCTGACGGTCGTCGTCGCGGGGCTGCTGTACTGGCAGGGCGGCACGCCGGCGATGCTGCGCGGCGTGCTGATCTTCGCTGCCGTGGCGGTACTGATGGAGCAGGTCGTCATCCTGGTGCTGGTGAAGCAGATCCTGGCGCCGACCGGTGTGGCGGCGACAGTGGCGGTGCGGATCGCCGACGGCGACCTGAGCCTGCCGTCGTGGAGCACCAAGCCGGAGCGCGCGCCCAAGGATCCGCTGACCCGGACGATCTTCGCGATGCTCACCAAGCTCCGGGATCTCGTCGGCGCCATCCGCCAGCACGCGCACGACGCGGCGGCGATGGCCGAGCAGATCGCGGCCTCGACCCAGCAGATGACCGCCTCGACCCAGGAGGTGGCGGGGACCACCGGCGACCTCACCGAGCGGGCGAGCCAGCAGGCGCTGGTGGTCCGCAAGGCGGCGGAGGATGCCGGCAAGATCCTGACGATCACGCAAGCGCTCGCCATCGGCGCCGGTACGGCCGCGGAACGGAACGCGGCGCTGGCGAAGCTGGCGCGGGGACATCGCGAGCGGCTCGACCTCAGCACCGCGGAGCTCGGCCGGCTGGCCGAAGAGGTCGAAGCCGCGGCGAACGAGGCGGCGGCGCTCGCCACCGCATCGGCGGAGATCGAGAAGTTCATCACCCAGACCAAGGCGATCGCCAAGCAGACCCACATGCTCGCGCTCAACGCGTCCATCGAGGCGGCGCGCGCGGGCGAAGAGGGCAAGGGCTTCAGCGTCGTGGCCGAAGAGGTGCGGAAGCTCGCCGCCCAGGCGGCGCACGCGGCGACGTCCACCAGCGACACGGTGCAGTCCGTGCTCACCCGGGTCAGCACCGCGCGCGAGCGGCTGCTGCGCCTCGGCAAGAGCGGACTGGCCGCCCGCGACGCCGCGCACTCGGCGGCGGAAGGCCTGAACCACGTGGCCACGGACGCCGAGGCGAACGACGAGTGGACCCGCGGCATCTCGGCGTCGGCCGGTGAAGTGCAGGGACTGATCGAAGGCATCGCGGGCCGGATGCGCGAGGTCTCCGCCGGCACCGAGGACTATGCGGCGGCGGCGCAGGAGATCGCGGCCGCGGCGCAGCAGCTCAACGCCTCCACCGAGGAGATCTCCTCGTCGGCGAGCCATCTCGCGGATGCTGCGGCGAGGCTGACGGGCGCGGTCGGCGGATTCAGGCTCGAAGCCAAGACTGCGTAAAGCGTAAAGCGTGAAGGGTGAAGCGTGAAACGGGGGAAGAAGCGCGGTGACTTCTTCCCCTTTACGCTTTACCCTTTACGCTTCACGCTTTTCCAATGAGGTCCATGCTCACCCTCCTCCTCAACGCCGACCTCTACGACCCCACTCCCCGGGGCCGCTCGTGTCTCCTCGTCGCCGGCGAGACGCATCGTCTGGATCGGCGCCGAGAAGCCGTCGCTTCCGCGTGGGTTCGCCCACGAGGTGGACCTGGCCGGCCGGCGGGTGATCCCGGGGCTGATCGACTGCCACGTTCACCTCACGGGCGGCGGTGGCGAGGCCGGGCCCCATACCCGGGTGCCGCCGGTGGCCCTCAGCCGGCTCACTCTCGGCGGCGTCACGACCGCGATCGGCGTGCTCGGCACCGACGACGCGATCCGGACACCGGCGGAGCTGGTCGCGGTCGCGCGCGGGCTCAACGTCGAGGGGCTGAGCGCGTGGTGTCTCACCGGCGGCTACCACGTGCCGCCGGCCACCGTCACCGGCGACGTGCGCCGGGACCTCGTGCTCATCGACCTTATCCTCGGCGTGGGTGAGGTGGCGATCAGCGATCACCGCTCCAGCCAGCCGACCCAGGACGAGCTGCTGCGCGTCGCGGCCGACGCGCACGTGGGCGGACTGATGAGCGGGAAGGCGGGGATCCTTCACCTCCACGTCGGCGACGGCGCCCGCGGTCTGGGCCCGATCCGCGACGCGCTCGACCACACCGAGATCCCCGCGGCCGTCTTCCATCCCACCCACGTGAACCGGCGGCGCGCGCTGTTCGACGAAGCGCTCGCCCTGGTGCAGCGCGGGTGCACGATCGACCTCACCGCGTTTCCGGTTCGCGAAGGCGAGGATGCCTACAGCGCGGCGGAGGGCCTGGTGCGGTACCTCGATGCGGGGATGCCGGCCGACCGGATCACCGTCAGCTCGGACGGCGGCGGGTGCCTGCCGGTGTTCGACGGCGACGGACGGGTGGTGGAGATGGACGTCGGGGAGCCGGCGGCCGTCGGGGCGACGCTGCGGGAATTGCTCGCCGCGGGGCAGGCGCTGGAGCGGGTGCTGCCCGCGTTTACGGCCAACCCCGCGAGGGTGTTGATGCTGGGCCGGAAGGGGCGGCTGGCCGCGGGCAACGACGCGGACCTGGTCGTGCTGGATGAGTCGGGCGGGATCGCCGACGTCATGGCGCGGGGGCGGTGGCATGTGCAGGGCGGGAGGGCGGTGGTGCGGGGGACGTTCGAGTAGCAGGAATGTCACCCTGAGCGCAGCGAAGGGGACCATGGCGGGCATGGTCCCCTTCGACTTCGCTCAGGGTGACACGCTCGCGTTCCCGCCCTATCTTCCCACCCGCGCAACTTCCTGCGGAGGAATCGTTTGGCGGAGACCCGAGGCTTCATCGTGCCGGTCGGCGGCGCCGAGGAAAAGATCGGCGACGTCGCCATCCTGCGGCGGTTTGCGGGCCTCTGTGGCGGACCCGACTGCCGGATCGCCATCATCCCCACGGCCTCCGAGCTGGCGGAGACGGGGGCCCGCTACGAGGAGCTGTTCCACTCGCTCGGCGTGAAGGTGGCCCGGTCGCTGCCGATCGCCAGCCGGGCCGACTGCGAGCGGAAGGAATGGCTGGCCGTGCTGGACGAAGTCGAGGGTGTCTTCCTCACCGGCGGCAACCAGCTCCGGCTCAGCACCATGATCGGCGGGACCGAAGTCGCCAAGGCGCTGCGGCGCCGGAACCGCGAGGGGGTCCACGTCGCCGGAACCTCCGCGGGCGCGGCCTTCCTCTGCGAGCACATGATCGCCTTCGGCAAGGAAGGCGCCTCCCCCCGCGCCAAGATCGTCACCCTCGCCGCCGGCCTGGGTCTTACCAACCGCGTGATCATAGACCAACATTTCCGACAGCGGGACCGGCTGGGCCGGCTCCTGACCGCCCTGGCCTACAATCCGTTCGCCTGCGGGATCGGTCTGGACGAGAATACGGCCGCGTTCATCGGCCCGGACGAGACGCTGGAGGTGGTCGGCGGCGGAGCGCTGACCATCGTGGATCCATCGGAGCTCGAGTTCTCGTCCATGGCGAAAGTGCGGAAGAACGACCCGGTCTGTCTGATCGGGCTGCGGCTCCACATCCTCGATCAGGGCTCCACGTTCAACCTGCACACCAGGGTGGCCGCGGCGGCGCCGGCGATCGCGAAGCGGGCGTAGGCGGACGAAGCACCGTACCACCAAGGAGCTCCGACATTGCGCATCCTCGACCGGGCCGTCTACGTCGGCCCCAGTCTGTACGCCCATTTCCCCGTCATCCGGCTCGACGTCGACCTCGGTGAGCTCGAGAACTGGCCGTCCGCCAAGCTGGGCAAGCCGTTCACCGACGGGCTGGTCGCGGCGCTGCCCGGGCTCAAGGAGCACGGCTGCTCCTACGGCAAGCCGGGCGGCTTCATCCGGCGGCTCACCGAGGATGAAGGCACCTGGATGGGACACATCCTGGAGCACGTGGCCATCGAGCTTCAGAACGTGGCCGGCGAAGCGGTCACCTTCGGCAAGACCCGCTCGCACGGGAACCTCGGCCAGTATCACGTCATCTACCAGTACCAGCAGGAGGACGTGGGACTCGAGGCGGGACGGCTCGGTCTCATGCTGCTGCACTCGCTGCTTCCGCCGAACCTCCGTCCCGAGGGGTCGGTGCCGGCCGATTTCGATTTCAGCGCCGAGCGGGACGAGTTCATCCGCTACGCCCAGCGGCGCCACCTCGGGCCGAGCACCATGTCGCTGGTGCGGGCGGCGGATGACCGGAAGATCCCCTGGATCCGGATCAACGATCAGAGCCTGATCCAGTTCGGGCACGGTCGCTTTCAGCAGCGGATCCAGGCGACGGTCACCAGCCGCACGTCGCATATCGCGGTCGAGCTGGCCTCCGACAAGGAGGAGACCAACCACATCCTCAGTAACCTCGGCCTGCCCGTTCCGCGGCAGCGGCTGGTGCAGGGGGAGGAAGACGCGGTCGAGGCGGCGGAGGGGATCGGATATCCGGTCGTGGTGAAGCCGTACAACGCCAATCACGGACGCGGCATCACCATCCACATCACCACCGAAGAAGAGGTCCGTCGCGCATTCCACGTCGCGCGGGAACACAGCCGCAGCGTCATCATCGAGAGCTTCATCACCGGCGAGGACCACCGGATGCTGGTGATCGACGGCAAGCTGATCGCCGTCTCCAAGCGGGTGCCGGGCCACGTGGTGGGCGATGGGGTGCACACCGTCGAGCAGCTGGTGGAAGAGGTCAACCAGGATCCGCGGCGCGGCATCGGCCACGAGAAGGTGCTGACCCGGCTCAGCTTCGACCACCAGGCCGAGACCATGCTGGCCCGGAAGGGCTACACCCGCGACACCGTGCCGGGCGACGGCGAGCGCGTCTTCCTCCGCTCCACCGGCAATCTCTCCACCGGCGGCACGGCCGCCGACCTCACCGACGTGGTTCACCCCGACAACGCCGAGATGGCCACCCGGGCGGTCAAGGCGATCGGCCTCGACGTGGGCGGCGTGGACTTCCTCTCGACCGACATCACCGAGTCCTACAAGGAAGTGGGCGGCGCGATCTGCGAGATCAACGCGGCGCCCGGCTTCCGGATGCACATGGCGCCGAGCGAGGGCAAGCCGCGCGACGTGGCGGGACCGGTGATGGACATGCTCTTCCCGCCCGGCTCGCCGAGCCGGATTCCGATCGCGGCGCTGACGGGAACCAACGGGAAGACCACGACCGCGCGGATGCTGGCGCACATCCAGAAGCTCGCCGGGCAGCACGTCGGCCTGACTTCGACCGACGGCGTCTACATCGACGGCCAGCGCACCGTCACCGGCGACATGACCGGTCCGGTCGCGACCCGCATGGTGCTGAGCGACCCGTCGGTGGACGTCGCCGTGCTGGAGATCGCTCGCGGCGGGCTGCTGCGCGCGGGCATGGGCGTGCGCTGGTGCGACGTCGGCGCGGTGCTCAACGTGAAGGCCGACCATCTCGGCCTCCGCGGCATCGGGACGCTGGAGCAGCTCGCGCAGGTCAAGCGGATCGTGGTCGAGGTCGCCCGCGACACCGCGGTGCTCAACGCCGACGATCCGCTCTGCCTCAAGATGGCCGACTACACCGAGGCCGAGCACCTCTGCTACGTCACCATCAATCCGACCCACGAGCTGGTGGGCGAGCACATCAAGGCGGGCGGGCGCGGCGTGGTGCTGGAGTCGGGGATCAAGGGCCAGATGATCACCATCTACGACCGCGGGGCGCACATCCCCCTGCTCTGGACCCACCTGATCCCGGCGACGCTCGAGGGGCGGGCGATGCACAACGTGCAGAACGCGATGTTCGCCGCCGCGATGGCGTTCAGCATGGGTCTCAAGCTGGAGGACATCCGCCACGGGCTCCGGACGTTCGACACCACGTTCTTCCAGGCCCCGGGACGGATGAACATCTACGACGAGCACGTGTTCAAGGTCATCCTCGACTACGGCCACAACCCGGCGGCGATCGAGGCGATGTGCGACCTGACCGACCGCCTGGAGGTGTCGGGCCGGCGGATCTGCGTCATCGCGGCGCCGGGCGACCGGCGCGACGAGGACATCCGGGAAATCGGCCGCATCGCCGCCGGCCGGTTCGATCGCTACATCTGCCGGCGCGACGACCAGCTCCGCGGCCGGAAGCCCGAGGAGGTGCCGCACCTGCTGCGCGACGCCCTGATGGAGCACGGCGTGGCCGCGCAGGACATCGTCGTCATTCCGGACGAGCAGGCGTCGGTGGACGCGGCGCTGCGCGAGGCGCAGCCGGGCGACCTGCTGCTGATCTTCGCCGACGCGATCACCCGGAGCTGGAAGCAGGTGATCCAGTTCCGGCCCGACGCGCGGCCGGTCGAGCGGACGGCGCGGTCCTCGCGTCCCGAGCCGGCCATGGCGGTGGCGCAGGAGCCGATGGTGACCGAGGACCGGCGCCGGGAGTTCGTGCGCGACGTGCGGGGGGTGCGGCTGGCACGCGAAGCTGATGATTGAGTGTCACCCTGAGCGAAGCGAAGGGGCCATGACCGGGCCGATGCCTCCTTTGCTTCGCTCAGGATGACACCCGGTACCATGCACCTCCTGGACTCCCGCCGCCTCACCGGCCCCGGCCTCCTCCTCGACCGACCCGGCGCCGTCGCCGACGTCAGCGTCGACGACGACCAGCGCGACGCGCTGATCGCGGCGTGGCGCGACGCCGCCACCCGCATCCTCGGCGCGGTCGGCTGGGGTGACGAGCGCACCGTCGCGCGCCGCTTCACCGGCGGCGCCAGTCTCGCCATCACTGCCCCACCCGATTCTCTCTATTCGGCCACCGATCTGAACGAGTGGGCCTGGCAAGCCGCCGAATCGGCGGTGCGGGGCGCACCTCCGCCCGAGTTCGCCCCCGCGGTCGAGCGGTTGAAGGGCGCGATCGCGGAGGAGCGCAACCCGGCGCTGCTCGCGATCCGCGCAGAGGCGCGACGCCGCGGGCTCACATTCCTGAGCGGGGAGGGCGCGGTGTCGGTCGGCGCCGGCACCGGGGCGATCGTCTGGCGAATGAAGAAGCTGCCGTCGCCCGACAGGATCGACTGGGCGCGGGCGCACGAGATCCCGGTCGCGCTGGTGACCGGGTCGAACGGGAAGACGACGGTCGTGCGCCTGATCGCCGCGATGGCTGCCGCTGCAGGGCGACGCGCCGGCATGACGTCCACCGAGGGCGTGCTGGTGAACGCGAAGGTGGTCGCGGAAGGCGACTACTCGGGGCCGGAGGGCGCCCGGCGAGTGCTGCGGCGGAAGGAAGTGGATACCGCGATCCTCGAGACCGCACGCGGGGGCCTGCTGCGTCGCGGCCTCACGGTGGAGCGGGCGGACGTCGCGGTCGTCACCAACGTGGCCGCCGATCACCTGGGCGAATTCGGGGTGCAGGACCTGCGGCAGCTCGCGGAGACGAAGCTCCTGGTCGCCCGGGCGGTCGGCAAGGATGGCCGCGTGGTGATCAACGCCGACGACGCGATGCTGGTGGACGCCGCGGCCGACGTGCGCGCGCCCGTCGTCTGGTTCTCGCTCGACGCCGGCAATGCGGTCGTACGGCGGCACGCCGAGGAGGGCGGCACCGCCGTGGTGCTCGACGGGGATGTGCTGGTCCTGCTGGCGAACCGGAGACGCGAGATCATCGGTCCGATCGCGGACATGCCGGTCACATCGGGCGGCGCCGCACGGCACAACATCGCCAACGCGGCCGCGGCGGCCGCGGCGGCCGGCGGGCTTGGCATCTCGCTCGACGTCGTCCGCACGGTGCTCCTCCGATTCGGCCGCGAGCCCTCCGACAATCCCGGACGAGCCAACGTCTACGACATCGGCGGCGTGCGGATCGTGGTGGACTATGCCCACAACCCGCACGGCATGGCCGCGCTCGCCGCCACGCTCGAGGGGATGCCGTCGAAGCGGCGGCTGGTGATGATCGGCCAGGCCGGCGACCGCGACGACACCGCGATCCGCGACCTGGCACGCGCGTCGCTGGAGCTCCGGCCCGATCGCGTGATCGCGAAGGAGATGGACGCGTATCTCCGCGGCCGCGCCCCGGGCGAAGTGCCGGGGCTGATGGCGGACGAGGTGCGGCGCGCGGGGCTGGCGGCGAGCGCGGTCTCCACGCCCGGGGGAGAGGTGGCGTCGGCGCGAGAGGCGCTGGCGTGGGCCCGGACGGGGGATCTGCTGGTGCTGACGCTGCATCAGGAGCGGCGGAAGGTGGAAGAATTGCTGCACGAGCTGCGGAAGGGCGGGTGGACCGCGGGGGAAGCTTTGCCTCCCGTGTCATCGTGAGCCCCGGGTCATCGTGAGGCCCGTGTCATCCTGAGCGAAGCGAAGGAGCCGAAACCGGTCCTCAGAGAATTCACCACGAAGGCACGAAGGGCAGGAGGAACTCCGTGCCATTCCAAAGTGACATCTCATTCCGCGTCGAGCAGAGATCCATAGGGGTTTTTGGGGGGTGTACCGAACCGCCGCTACCGTAACCACCAAAAAAACGGAATCGAACCCGCGCCCCACGCGGCATGAGACGATTCTCCCCGTCCGAGGAGCCCCTCGTGCCCTTCGTGCCTTCGTGGTGAATCTTCTGAAAACCGGTTTCGGCTCCTTCGCTTCGCTCAGGATGACATCGTACCCCCATTAGCTTCCCGGGGATCGTCCACCTCCGAGGATCCCGCCGGTTGCCCCAGCCCCAGCCCCGCCTTCTCCTTCCCCGACAGCGCTCCTGGAGCTCGGTCGCCGCCAGTGCCGCGGTCCACGCGGTCGTGATCGCGCTGGCGCTGTGCTGGCGAGCCAGGGTCCACTGGTCGAGGAAGAAGAAGCCGGAGCGCCCGAGCACCGATCCCTCGCGGCAGGTGAAATGGTCTACCTGCCGCCACCGCCTCCCCAGGCCCCACCCCCGGCGCCTCCGCCACCGCCGCCACCACCCGCGCAACCGGAGCCGCCGCGCCCGACGCCGCAGCCCGCGTCTCCCCCGCCGGAGACACGCCAGCCGGAGCCGGAGGACCGGGCCAACGCGCCGCCGGACGCGGTCCGCAGCGAGGGCGAGGAGGCCGACGAGCCCGAGGGCGCCTCCGATCCCGCCGCGCCGAGCGAGGCACCCCGGGCGGAGGCGCCGACGATGGAATCGGAGGCGCTCCGGATCTTCGGGCGCCGGCGGGTCGCCACTCGGCCGGGCGCGGGGCCGCGGGCGGTGCGGCCGATGGAGACCTACATCCCGGACCGCCCGGATAAGTGCGTGCCCCAGCCGAAGCCGCCGGCTGACTCCATCGGGCCGGTACAGTTCGGGACGGTGGTCGGCAGGATCTTCCGCGAGGACGGAAGACGGCCACTCGCCGGGGCGCATCTGCAGATGCTGGGAACGCCGTACACCGCGTTCACCGACGGCGAGGGGGAGTATCAGTTCAAGTTCGATCTCTCACTGATGGACAACTGCCGGACGCAGTATGTGCGCGTGACGGCGAAGGGGTACGAGTCGCGGTTGCTGGTGCTGCTGGTGGGGCAGAACGTGCGGAGCGAGGACGTGCACCTCGAGCGCAGGTCCGGGTGGCCGGGCCTCTAGAGTGAGTGTGCGATGCGGTCTGGAAAAAGATTCACCACGAAGGCACGAAGGGCACGCGAGCGTTCCCACCATCTGCTCTTCCGACGCCGTCGCCTCCATCGTGATCGGCTGGAAGCCCTGCGAGCTGATCGTGACCGTGAGGTCCGGCGCCGCCGAAGGAGCCGGAGAGCCTGGTCCGAGCAACAGGCCGGCGCATGCCGGCAGGAGGCGGATCCGCAAGACATCTCCGAGGTGTTTGAGGATGGCCCGGAGAGAGCAACGCGCGTGCCTTCCGTGAGGGCAGTTGCTCACGCGGCCAAACCGCGCTCCAGCAGCGACTCCGGCAAGGATTGCCGCTGAGTCCATCAGACATTCCTGGCCCGAAGCGTTGCTCCGACCCGACACGAAACGGAGCCCTGAACCCGGGCCCGGTGGTGCAGGTTGAAACACCCGGTCCTCCCCTCCCGTAGTCAGGCACGTCCCCCCGCCATTCCCACGGCAAACGAGGCTCGCGTGTCCCGCTTCCCGGCAGACCTGCGCTTCGGCTTCCGCATGCTGGTCCGAAACCCCGGCCTGGCCGCCATCGCGATCACCGCCTTCGCGCTCGGCATCGGCCTGACCACGGTCATGTTCAGCATCGTCTACGGCGCCCTGATGCGGGGACTCCCCTTCCCCGAGCCCGAGCGCCTGGTGCACCTCGAGGAGAGCCGCCCCGAGCACGGCGTGGAGAGCCGCGCCGTCGCCATCGCGGACTTCGTCGACTGGCGGGCGCAGCAGACGGCCTTCGAGGATCTTGCCGGGTTCGCGGTCGGCACCGCCAACCTGGCCGTGGCCGGCGAGAAGCCCGACCGCAAGTCGGCGGCGTACACGACGGCGAGCATGTTCGATCTGGTGGGGGTCAGGCCCCGCATCGGCCGCGGCTTCACCAGCGCCGACGACGCGCCGGGCGCGCCCCAGGTCATTCTCCTGAGCGACGGGTTATGGCGGGACCGGTTCGGCGCGGACCCGGAGATGGTGGGGCGCGCCATCCGCGTCAACGGTGAGCCGACGACGATCGTGGGCGTCATGCCGCCGGGCTTCCGGTTCCCCATCCTCCAGGATCTGTGGGTCAACCTTCGTCCCGATCCGACGGCGTTGCCGCGGGGAGAAGGGCGGCGCCTGGAGGTCTTCGGGCGGCTCAAGCCCGGCATCACGCTGGGAGGCGCCGGCGCGAATCTCGCCGCCATCACGCGCCGGCTGGGTGAAGCGTACCCGGCGACGAACCAGGGCACCGTGCCCCTGCTCAAGCCCTACACCGAGGAGTACATCGGGCCGGAAATCTCTTCGATGCTGTACACCATGCTGGCGGGCGTCTTCGGCGTTCTGCTGATCGCGTGCGCCAACGTGGCCAATCTCCTGCTGGCCCGCAGCGCGCTCCGCAGCAAGGAAGTCGCGATCCGCACGGCGCTCGGCGCCAGCCGGACGCGGCTGATCGGCCAGATGCTCTTCGAGGCGGCGCTGCTGGCCCTGATCGGCGCGGCGCTCGGCCTGGTCATCGCCGCGCTCGGCGTCCGGATGTTCAACGACGCCATGGTGGACTCGCGGCCTCCCTTCTGGATCGACATCCGGCTCCATCCCCAGGTGCTCCTCTTCTCGCTCGGACTCGCACTGGCCGCGGCCGTCGCCGCCGGGCTGGTGCCGGCTCTCCAAGCGTCGGGCAACCGGATGTACGACGTGCTCAAGGACGAGTCGCGCGGCGCCACGGGATTCCGGCTCGGTCGCTTCAGCAAGGGGCTGGTGCTGGCCGAGGTGGCGCTGAGCTGCGCGCTGCTGGTGGCCGCGGGCCTGATGACCAAGAGCGTGGTGAAGCTCAGGAACGTGGATTTCGGCTTCGTGTCGGGGCAGGTGTTCACAGCCGAGATCGCGATGCTGGAGAGCGTCAAGCCGGACACCGCGAAGCGGGTGGCGTTCCTGGACAACCTGCTGCCGCGGCTCAACGCGATCCCGGGCGTGCACGCGGCCGCGATCGCCAGCACGATCCCCGGCGAAGACGGGAACTTCGACTACGTCACGATCGAGGGCCGGGCCTATGCCACCGAGCAGGACTACCCCGAGATGCGGTACTCCGCGGTCTCGTCCAGGTTCTTCGACATCTTCAACGCCCGGCCGCTGCAGGGCCGGGTGATCGAGGACTCCGATCGTCCGGGGTCGCTGCCGGTGGCGGTCGTGAACGCGAGCTTCGCGAAGACCCACTTCTCCGATGGGAATCCCATCGGCCGCCGCATCCGGTTCGGGCGGGCGGACTCGAAGGAGCCGTGGCGCACGGTCGTCGGCGTGGTGCCCGACCGGAACATGGATGGCGTAGAGAACGAAGAGCCGGAAGGCGTCTACATCCCGCTGTCGCAGCGACCGCACGAGCTGCTGTCCCTCGTGGCGACCGCCGACGGCAATCCGATGGCGGTCACGGCCCAGGTCGCGGCGGCCGTCGGGCAGCTCGACCCCGACCTGCCGGTGTTCAACATCATGTCGCATGCCGAGCTGGTGGCGCGGCGGACCTGGTACTACCGAATATTCGGGACGCTGTTCATGATCGCCGGCTTCGTGGCGCTGTTTCTCGCCGCGATCGGCCTGTACGGCGTGATGGCGTTCTCGGTGAGCCGGCGGCGGCACGAGTTCGGGGTGCGGATGGCGCTCGGCGCCTCGGCGCGGGCCATCCTCACGATGGTGCTCGGGCAGGGATTGCGGCAGCTCGCGCTGGGGATCGCGATCGGACTGGGAATGGGGATGCTGCTGGCGAGGGGGCTGCAGTTCGTGCTCTTCGGCGTGGATCCGTCGGATGTGCAGGTCTATGCCGGGATCGTGGCGGTGCTCGGCCTCACCGGCATTGCGGCATGCGTGGTCCCGGCGCAGCGGGCGACGAGGGTGGAGCCTTCGATCGCGCTGCGGTCGGCGTAGTCGAGGAGTACACGGTCGCGTAGAATCGGTACGGATGTTTACGCAGGCGGCTGAAAGCTTGAACGATGCCGGGCTGCTCTTGCGGAACCCGTGCCGAGGATGCAAACGTATGGGCATGGTCGCGTCGATCTACTACACCGCCGACATGGTGCGAGCGCTCCCGGACGACGGGAACCGCTACGAGGTCGTGTACGGCGAGCTGCTGGTGACGCCGTCACCTCGGCCTTGGCACGAGATCATCCAGGTCCGCCTGCTCACCGCACTGGACGGCTATTTGGGAGAGCACCGCGTCGGCGTTGTGCTCGGTTCCCGGGGCGACATCTCGTGGGGACCCGACGTCCTTGTGTCGCCCGATGTGTTCGTGGTGCCACTGGAGCAAGCGCGGACGCTCGACTGGTCGAAGATGCAGGACCTGCTGCTGGTTACCGAGGTGTTGAGTCCATCGAGCGCCAGGCACGACCGGTTCGTCAAACGGCGCCGGTATCAGGAAGCCGGCGTGCCGGTCTACTGGATCGTGGACGGAGACGAGCGCCGGGTCGAGGTCTGGACGCCGGGCAATACTTTTCCGGTTTTTGAAACGGAACGGTTGGTGTGGTGGCCTTCGGGGACGGGCCAACCGTTCGTGATGGAGCTGGCGGAGCTGTTCAGGGAGGTGTAGCCGATCCGCAAATGCATGACGGGTACCACATCTAGTCAGGCGCCGACCAGACCCGCTCGAGCCTCGCACCCACCAATCCGCAAGCTTGGATGCGTGCAGCAACTACTTCGCTGACATATACATTGACCAGCGGATCCTGCTTCAGCTTGAATACCACATGCCCGCGCACAACGTCTGGAATGAACGCATGTTCCTTGATCGCGAACAACGGCCCCGATGGCAACCACTGAATCTGGGATTGCGCTTCATCGAGTCCGTCCAGCACCGTTGTCACGTTCAGTGCGTACAGCCGCTCCCGATCCCAAGTAAGCGGCAATAGCTCCGCTCCCGAATTCATGACGGTCTTCAGGCACGCCATGGCCCGACCGCTCATGATCGGGAACGTGGTGACATACGGGAAGTCACCGTGTGGAAGGCTTCGCTTCTCCTCCTCGTCAATGGGTTGTACAGATAGAGGTACCCATTCGTCCTTGAGCGACCTGCCAACGAACTTGAACGCCACGTCTAGATCTTCGGAGCGGCACATCTGAAACGCCTGGAAATGATCCATGTCCGACTTGAGCAGATACACCTCCATGTGCCCTCCGAAAACGACATGTTGTTAGACACTACCGTCCCGCTAGCAGTCAGGCGAGTCCGCCAAGCAGGAGTGTCTCGCTCGCCAGCACGAGGGCACTCGCCGGCGCGAGAGGCCATGCCGTGCCACTAAGCGATCGCGGCCACCCCGCGGCAGGGCCTCCGCCGAACGCAACAAGGGGATGCGGTTTCGCGCCAGAGCGGTGGCGCCGCGCGATGGGCCGTTGGCGCTAACCGCGGAACCGTGTCATGCGCGCGCCAAGGAGGCGGCACGCCGCGGTGGGGCGTGGCCAGCTCGCGTTGGTCCCTGAAACGCGCGCGATGGGCGAGCGGGGGAACGCAGGAGGCCGGCGGCTCTTCGCGGTAGGGCGTCATCCCTACGCGCGAGCGCGTGATCGTCTCGCGCGCGCCCGTCATCCTCGCGCGCGAGTGCTTGATCGTCTCGCGGAAGACCGTGATCGCCTGGCGGGAGCCCACCACCGCCAAGCGCGAGCCCGCCATCGCCACGCGCGGGAGTCGCGTCGGTTCGCGCGGGCGAGTGAGCCATTCGCACGTCCCTCAGGCGCTCGCGCGCGCGAGGGCAAGGTCCAAGCGTGCGCCCAGCGCCCGTTCGCAGAGGAGAGCGAGCCCCACGCACGAAACCCGCGGACGGCCGCACTCGTGATTTGGAAGCGGGCAGAAGGCGCCCGCGGGCGAGCAGTAACGTCCTGGAGATCAGCGCACCAGCAGCGCGCCCGTTGATGCCAGGCGCGGTCCGTTGGAGCCGGCGTCGAGCCGGACAAACTCCCCGGCTGGCGGTTCGAGGCGGCGATCCGTACCGGCATGAAACCAAACGATGAGGCCGGCAAGACACCGGGTCCTCACCTTTCCGGATGGCTTTCCCTTGCCAACCTCCAGCCGCCGAGGCGAACGTATGGGCATGGTCGCCCCTCTCTACTACACCGCCGACATGGCCCGCGCCATGCCCGACGACGGCAACCGATACGAGGTCGTGTACGGCGAGCTGCTGGTGACGCCCGCACCGCGGCCATGGCATCAATGGCTCGTGCTGCGGCTGGCGGCGGCCCTCCAGAGCTATCTGGTCCGGAATCCCGACGCCGGGGTGGCATGCATCGCCCCCGCCGACATCTCATGGGGTCCGGATGTGTTGGTGCAGCCGGATGTGTTCGTCGCCTCGCCCGACGAGGCACGCTCACTCGCCTGGAGCCGCATCCGTACACTCTACCTCGTCGCCGAGATCCTGAGCCCTTCTACCGCGCGAAGCGACCGCTTCGTCAAGCGGCTTCGCTACCGGGAGGCCGGCGTGCCGGTCTACTGGGTCGTGGATGGAGAGGAACGGTCGGTCGAGGTCTGGCGGCCGGAGGACGACTTTCCTGTCGTAGAGCGGGCACGGCTCATCTGGCAACCGGCGGGCGCCGGGGAGCCCTTCTCGTTGAGTCTCGAGGAGCTGTTCCGGCCGGTGTGACGCGGGCTCACAGCAACGCCAGCAGCACCGCACCCGTCGCAAGGATCAACGCAGCCACAGACATATAGAGCGGCACGGAGGATGGCTTCGGACGCTGCTCCGCCGCCGCCACCGCCCCCTCCAGCCGCTCCTGACTCCGCTTCATCTGCTCCAAACGCTCCGCCACCAGCCCCAGCTCCCCCCGCAACTGCTCCTGCCCTTCCGCCATCTGCTCCAGCACGCCCCCCGCCTGGCCGGCCGCCGCCGGCACGTCGAACAGCGATTGCGACATCACGCTCTCCCCCGCCAGCACCTCCTCCATCCCCTGGATGAAGTGCCGCTGGTGGATCCGCTTTTCGGCGTCGGGGCCGGGCTCGGTCGTCGCGATCTGGGCGGCCTTGAGCACCGCATTCTTGATGTCGCCGCCGCTGCGGGGATAGCGCTCCGCCAGCTCCTGGAAGTCCACGTCGTCCGCCAGCGGCGTCTTCCGCGCGTGGAGCTGCACCTGCCAGATCCGCTCGCGCTCCCCAGCGTTCGGCATCTCGAACAGGATGTGAGTGCGGATCCGGCGCTCGAACGCGGGGTCGATATTGGCGGCGAGGTTGGTGGCGAAGATCACCACGCCGTCGAAGCTCTCCAGCTCGTGCAGCAGCACGTTGACGATCGCGTTCGCTTCCCGCTCGTACGCGGCGTTCATCGACGCGAACCGCCGGCCGGCGATGGCGTCCGCCTCGTCGAAGAAGAGGACCGCGTTCTGCCGCTCGGCGGCCCGGAACACGCTGGCGACGTGCTTGGCCGTCTGCCCCACCCAGCGCGACTCCAGCTCCGCGTAGCGCACCACCAGGAGCCGCTGGTCCAGCGTGTACGCCAGCGCCTCGGCGCAGATCGTCTTGCCCGTGCCTGGCGGGCCGGCGAAGTGGAAGGCGAGACCCAGCCCGCTGGAGTGCCGCTCGGCGAGGCCCCACTGCCGGAAGATGAGGTCGTGCTTCCGCACCAGCGCCAGCGCGTGGTTGAGCGAGCGCAGCGTGGTCTCCGGCAGAATTACGTCGTCGAAGGTCCGCCGCGGCTCGATCGCCTCGACCAGCTCGCTGGCCGGGGTGCCGAAGAAGAGATCGCGGATGGAATCAGCCATTGGCTCGCTCTGCGTTGGTCGCCATTCTCGTCATGCGCACGGCATGGTCATCCTCAGCACCGGACTGTCATCCTGAGCGAAGCGAAGGAGCCGAAGCGGCGCTCTGGCTCCTTCGCTTCGCTCAGGATGACACGTTGTCCTCTTCTACCCAGTGCCGCCCACACCAAAACTAAGGCACTTCAAACGCGATCGCCCCCACCGCCAGCGTTCCCCGCCCCGGATCCTCCCGGAAGCTCACGTACCCGTTCCGCCGCGAGTCCCGCGGCAGGAACGCCAGATCGAGCTCCGCCTCCTCCCGCTCGCCGTTCGCCAGCTCCAGCACGACCGGGATCTTCACGTCTTCCGCGGTGGATCGGCCGACGTTGGTGACCTGGACCGGCACGAGATAGCCGTTCCTGGTCGGGAGCGGGTCTCCCAGCCGCACCACGATGTCGGGCGGCCCCGCCTCGCTCTTCACCATCTGCAGCGCGAGGAACCCGAGCGTCGCGAGCACCAGCACGACGCTGAGCGCGAAGACCGTCCACTCCAGCCGGTTCTTGGCGACCTTAGTCATCCGCGTTTCCCTGGAACAGCAGTCGTCCCGCGGACGCGCCGAGGGTGGACGCGACGGCGAGTGCCACGGTCTGGCCGACGATGGCGGCGAGGCCGACCCCGTCGAAACGCCCGAACAGCCACAGAATCACGGCGGACGTGGCGAGGCCGACGGCGTAGGTGATCACCGTCCCCCGCAGCACCCCGCCGGCGCCCTCGACGCGGGACCACAGTCTCGCCCCGCGAAAGTCGCTGTAGAAGAGGATCAGCGCGCCCAGCCCCATCGTGACCAGGCCGAGCAGCGCGAGCCGTGGCCCGGACAGCTCGATGCCGATCAGCGCGACCTCCTCCGTCGGCGCGACGTTCGCGGCGAACAGCATCGCGCCGCAGACCGCGAGGGTAAGCTGGCCGCCGAACGTCACCTGCTCCTTCATCGCCTGGCTGCTATTGGTGACCTCCTCGCCTCCGCCGAGCTGGGCGGTGCCGACCGACACGCCGATCGCGACCGTCACCGCCTCCACCACGATCTTGCCGACGACCTCCGCGGCCGACTGCCCCGCGCCGATCCGCCCGATCAGCAGCAGCACCAGGGCCGACAGCAGCAATCCGATCCCCAGCTCCTCGATCGAATCGATGGCGACTTCGGCCCAGGTGACGTCGGGATGCAGGCCGGCGTAGCGGTTGTAGCCCAGCAGGAGAACGAACGCGAGCAGGACGTAGATCAGCTGCCGCTCCGGCGGCATGGTGAACCCGCCCTGCCACACCTCCATGGTGAAGAGCAGCGGGAGGCTGAACAGCAGGCCGCCGGCCACGCCGCGGCCGTACTCGCGGAGCGACTCGCCCGTCGTAGCGGGCGGCCTTAACCCCCTGGCGTGAAGGCACATCGGATCATGGCGCAGGAGAGGCGCCTGGCGCGAGGGCGTGCGTCACTTGTCATCATTGGCGGAGCTGTCACCTGAGCGAAGCGAAGGGAGGCGAGTCGTAAGGATTCACCACGAAGGCACGAAGGGACGGAGGATTCCGTGGTGCATCCCGAAGTGACGTCTCATTCCGCGTCCGGCCGGCATCAACAGGTTTTTTTAGGGTGTGAGAAGCCAGCTCAGGAGACCACTAAAAAACAAATGCCGAATCTCCGCCCGACGCGGAATGAAGTGATGACTCCCGGCCAAGGAATCCTTCGTGGCCTCTGTGCCTTCGTGGTGAATCGTGACGAAACTCGACTTCGGCTCCTTCGCTTCGCTCAGGATGACACGCGTTCCAGGACCATACACTCCGTTGCACCGACCCTGCTCCCCCGCCATACTCCCACCCAGCCATCCCCAAACCCGCCCGGAGCCCCCCATGTGGCACAGACTCGTCCCGCTGTTCCTCGCCCTCCCCGCGCTGCTCCACGCCCAGGTGACCGCGATCCGCGCCGGGACCCTGATCGATCCCGTGACCGGCACCGCGACCCGCGATCAGATCATCATCGTCGAAGGCAAGGTGATAAAGGAGATCGGGCCCAAGCTCCCGGTCCCGAAGGGGGCGACGATGATCGACCTCTCCGGCTCCAGCCGTGCTCCCCGGGTTCTTCGACGCCCATACCCACCTGTGCATGACCGTCAACATGCCGCGCGACGCCGGCAGCTACTACTACACGACGCTGAACGACCCCGACTCCTACCGGGCGATCCAGGGCGTCGCCAACGCGCGCAGCATGCTGGAGGCGGGGTTCACCACGGTGCGGGACGTGGGCAACGAGGGCGAGTTCGCCTGCACCAGCTTGCGGCGGGCGGTCAGCGCGGGACTGGTGGACGGGCCGACCATCCTGAACGCCGGCCGGATCATCGCGCCCTACGGCGGACAGTTCCAGCTCCAGCCCGACAAGGGCGAGGTGCTGGCGTCGCCGGAGTACTTCTTCGCCGACACCCGCGACGAGCTGCTCAAGGCGGTGCGGGAGAACATCCACTACGGCGCCACGGTCATCAAGCTCGTGGTGGACGACCAGCCCTACATCTATACCCCCGAGGACATCAAGTTCGTGATCGCCGAGGCCGCCAAGTCGGGCCTCAAGGTCGCGGCCCACGTGTGGACCACGGCCGGCGCGCACAACGCCGCGCTGGCCGGCGTCGCCTCGATGGAGCACCTGAACGGCGTCGCCGACGAGGATCTCGAGCTGGCCAAGCGCAACGGCGTGGTCGCGGTGTTCACGCCGTTTCCGCTCACGGTGCTCCAGAGCTTCCGCGGCGAGGTGGCGGGCCGGGAGGAGTACGAGGTGGAGATCAGCCGCATCCGCGCGGGCCTCAAGGCCGGCGTGACGATCGCGTTCGGCACCGACGCGATCCACGACCTGCCCGGCACGACCCGCGGATCGCTGGCGATCACCTGGATCGACAGCTACCTCGACGCCGGCCTCACGCCGCAGGCGCTGCTGCAGGCGATGACGATCAACGCCGCCCGCCTGCTCGGCGTGGAGAAGGAGCGGGGGACGATCGCCGTGGGGATGGCGGCCGACATCATCGCCACGCCGGGCGACCCGCTGGCCGACCCGGGGGTGCTCAAGAAGGTCAACTTCGTGATGAAGAACGGGAAAGTGATCAAGACGCCGGCCGTCGCCCCGCGCACCGGCAAGCGCTGACTCCCCGGCATGCCGCTACCCTCGCCTCGGCTGTGGGCCATGCGGGCCGCGTTCCGGACGGTCGGCGCGGTGGCCCCGGGCGTCGCCGCGCGCTGGGCCGAGACGCTGTTCTGCACGCCACCCCGCCGGCGCGCCGGCGACGAGGCGTTCGTCGCGACGGGCACGCCCTTCACCGTGACCAGCCAGGGCCAGCAGCTCGCGGCCTGGCAGTGGGGCGAAGGGCCGGTGGTGGTACTGGTCCACGGCTGGGGGAGCCGGGCCAGCCGGATGAGCGACCTGGCGCGCGCCTTGGTCGCGGCCGGCTTCCGGGTCGTGGCCTTCGACGCGCCGGCGCACGGCGCGTCCACCGGCCGCTTCGCCTCCCTGCCGGAGTTCGCCCGCGCGCTGGCCGACGTCGCCGAGTCCGTGCGCTCGATCTACGGGCTGGTCGGCCACTCGCTCGGCGGGGCCGCGGTGGCGATGGCGATGCGCCACGGGCTCACCGCGCGCCGCGTGGTGCTGCTGGCGCCGCCGGCCGATGTCCGGATCTTCTCCGACATCTTCGCCCAGACCCTGGCAATTTCTTCCGCCGTCCAGGAAACCATGCACCGGAACCTCGAGCGCCGGCTCCAGATCGTCTGGGACGATCTCCATATCCCGACGGTGGTTCGAGCCCTCCCGGCCGCGGCCCTCATCATCCACGACCGGGACGACAAGGACGTGCCCTACACCCACGGCGAGGAGATCGTCGGCGCCTGGGCGGGATCCCGGCTGGAGACGACGAGCGGGCTGGGACACCGTGCGCTGCTGCGTGATCCGGCCGTCATCGGCCGGGCGGTGGAGTTCCTCCGGGAGGGTCTCGCGGAGTGATCGTGATGGACCGCGAGAACCTGTATGCGCCGGGCTGGTCCCACGTGCTGTCCACGAGCAACGACCTGGAGGAGCTGGACGCCTTCCGCCAGCGGGTCGGCGCCCCCGCGCAGGCACTCCACCTCGGCAACCGCCGCTGGCCCCACCTCGACCTCAAGCTGGAGCCGCGCGATCGCGCGCTGGCCGATCCCACTGTCAGGGTTTTCGACAGAACCCCGGACATGCTGCGGTTCCTCCGCCGGGGGAGTTGACAGCGGCCGATACGGGGTGATCTTGTCCGCGACCTTTGCTGTCCGGTGGAGGAGGGCCGCTCCTCTGCACCGCCCGTCATTTCGCTCCCGAGGAACCAGGTGCCGATCACTCTCGCCGTCGCCCTGCAGGGATGGGTTACGCGCACGCCCGGGCTATGGCTATCCCCGGACGGCGACCGTACGACCCCCGCCGTGAGAAGCGGGACGGTGCTGGTCGTGGACGACGACCGGAACGTGCTGCGGCTGACGGCGAGGATGCTGCGGACGGAGGGCTATCGGGTGCTGGAAGCCGGGTCGGGGGCGGAGGCGCTTGCGGTGCTGGAGCAGGAGCCCGGCGTGCACCTGATGGTAACCGACATCGTGATGCCCGATGATGCACGGGCTGGAGCTGGCGGATGAGGCGCTGTCCCGGCTGCCCGGCCTCAAGGTGCTGCTGATGACCGGCCACGCGCCGGAGCTGACGGTCCAGCTCGACCTGCGCGAGTCGCCGCTGCCGGTGCTGCTCAAGCCGTTTTCGAAAGAGCAGCTGAGTGGGAAGGTGCGGAAGGCGCTGAGCGAGGGGGCTTAGCGGAAACCAGTTGTCACCCTGAGCGCAGCGAAGGGGACCATGCGCGCACATGGTCCCCTTCGCTGCGCTCAGGGTGACACGGCTACAGGATCTTCTTCCCAAACGCCGACTGCACCAACTCCACCGCAAACGCCGCCGACGTATTCCGGTCGTCCAGGATCGGATTCGCCTCCACCACTTCCAGCGACGTCATCACCCCCGAGTCCGACAGCATCTCCATCAGCAGGTGCGCCTCGCGGTAGTCGAGCCCGCCCTTCACCGGCGTGCCCACGCCGGGCGCGACCGTCGGATCGATCGCATCGAGGTCGAAGCTGACGTGCACCCGGTCGGTGCCGTCGGTGACCCGCGCCAGCGCCTGCTTCATGACCGACTCGATCCCGTTCCGGTCCACCTCGGACATCGTGTGCACCTCGACGCCATACTGCTTGAGGCGGACCTTCTCGCCTTCGTCGAGGCTCCGGATCGCGACCATCGCGACGTTGCGGGGGTCCACCTTGGGACCCTCCCCGCCGATGGAGGTCAGCTCCGGCGGACCCTCGCCGAGCAGCGCGGCGACCGGCATCCCGTGAATGTTGCCGGAGGGCGAGGTCTCGGGCGTGTTGATGTCGCCATGCGCGTCCACCCAGAGAAGGCCGACCTTCTTCCCCTCGCGCCGGGATTCGGCCGCGATGGCCGAGACGGTTCCGACCGAGATCGAGTGATCGCCGCCGACCACGAGGGGGAAGTGCCCCTTGCTCACGATCCGCTCGACCTTGGTGCAGACCAGGCGCGACGCGCGGGTGATCTCCGCCAGGTAGCGGGCGCGGACGTCGCCCACCTTCAGGGCTTCCATGTTCTTGATGGCCACGTCGCCCTCGTCCACCACCTTGTGGCCGAGCTCCGTGAGCCGGGCGGCGAGCCCGGCGATGCGGATGGCGGAGGGGCCCATGTCCACCCCGCGGCGGCCGGAGCCGAGGTCCATCGGGACGCCGAGCAGGTGGATGATCATCGGGGCCGCCACTGGAGGCGCTGGAGCGGGATCCGGCCGCCGACATCGAATCGGACGCCTTCCTGCTCCAGCTTGATGCGTTGGGTGATCTCACCGCCGGAGTCGCGGCGCAGACTCAGCGTGCCGCGGGCGTTGAGGACGCGATGCCAGGGAACCACCGTGCCCTCGGGCAGTGCATGGAGCGCGTAGCCGACCTGGCGCGCGTGGCCGGGCAGTCCCGCCAGCTCGGCGATCTGGCCATACGTGGCGACGCGGCCGCGGGGAATGCGGCGGACGACGGCGTAGATCCGGGAGTAATTGCCCGCGCCGGTGGTTGGCATGGGCGGGAAGTTAAGGCGGGGAGGAGAGGCTGTCATCCTAAATGTCACCCTGAGCAAAGCGAAGGGGACCATGTCCGGAAATGGTCCCCTTCACTTCGTTCAGGGTGACACCGCGTTCCCCCTAGCGCGCCTTCCCCCACGCCACCCGCGGATAGAACACGACCCGCGCCTCCCCGTTCATCCCCCGCCCCTCCAGCTCCGTCCGCAGCTCCATCGCCGTATCCCGCCGCGCCCCATCGCTCACCAACCCGGCCGCGCGCATCGTGCCCGTGCGCCAGTTCATCGTCCCGCTCAGCTCCGCGGCGAACGAGCTGCGCAGATCGTCGGCCGAGTAGAAGAGCCACACGTTCACCGGCCAGAGCGGCATGGACCGGTCCGCCGGCTCCCCCGCGAACTCCATCCGGATGGTGACCAGCCCCGCCACCGCTCCCTCCGGCCGGGCGCGCCACACCAGGTCCACGCCCTCCGCCCCGATCCCGCCGTACTGCACCTCGAACGACAGCGTATCCCGGAGTGCCGCCGGCCGTACCGCCGGCCCGACAGCGGCCGGGGCCTCGGGCGCCGCCCAGACCGCGACCCCGACCGATCCGGCCAGGAACATGACGAGCAGCGCGGTCTTGCGGGACGCGGTCGAGTAGACGGCCATCGGGCACCTCCGGGTTCGTTGGGCGGCGTCGAGCCGCGTGGCGATCCCCGACAGAGTACCGGTGGGCGGTCATTCGCTTCTCAATTGGCTCTCAACCATGCGAAGGGGACCATCGCCGCCATGGTCCCCTTCGCTGCGCTCAGGGTGACATGTTCTTCGGACCATCCATCCCCGCCAGCTTCCTAAACCGCGCATTCCCCCGCAATCCTTCCCAGATCGGGTCCGCCCGCAGCGCCGCGGGCGTGACCCACGAATCCGCGGCGATCAACCGCTCCAGCAGGCCGGTCGCCTCGTCGAGGCGGCCCGCGCCCACGTATGCCCGGGCGAGGTACGCCAGGATGAACGGTCCGGAGACGGCGTCGTCCTCGATCGGCAGCAGTTGAGCCGCGCGCTCGCCGGCGCGCACCGCCTCCGCGTGACGGCTCATGTGGGAATACGCCAGCGCCAGCGCCGCGAGCAGCTTGGCGTCGTCGGGACGGGGAGCGAGCCTCCGCTCGACGAGCACCCGCGCCGAGTCGCCGTGGGCGCGCTCCGCCGCCGCGTTCCTGCGGAAGGCGGCGGCCTCGGCCTTGAGCAGGTGATAGCGGACGGTGTCGCCCGCGAAGTTCGCGAGCGAGAGCCCGTCCAGCATCGGCCAGAAGCTGCTGTCGGCCGTGACCAGCGAGGCCGAGACCCGGTCACCCGTCTGGAGCGCGGGCGCGAACCGGCCCGGCTCGATCCGCGAGAGACCCTGGGCGACCAGCGCACGCGCGCGCGCGAGGTCGCCCCGCCAGGCGACCTGGTTCCACGCCCGGTAGAGGTAGGGGTTGGCCCAGTCGGGCGACAGCGTCATCGCCCGCTCGAGGTAGTGGTCGGCCTCGCTGTACATGTGGAGCGAGAAGTAGTTGTCGCCCACGTCGAAGCTGCGGGCGCCGGAACGCGGATCGTAGCGCAACGCCTCCACGAACCGCGCGAGCGACTCTTCCCACCGCCCCCGCCGCCGCTCGACGTAGCCGATCGCCTGCAGCAGCTCGGCGTTGCTCGGCTGCAGGCGGAGCGCGGCCTCGAACTCCTTCAGCGCCGCGTCGTAGTCGAGCCGTCCCCAGTAGTGGTAGTACCCCAGCGCCATGTGCGTTTCCGGCAGGTTCGGACCCAGCCGCACCGCGGAGTCGAGCGCCTGCCTGGCGAGGGCGAGCCTGGCTTCGGTGCGGTCGTAGTAGTGCCAGTAGATCTGGGTCTGGCAGCGGGCCAGCCGCGCATACGCCGCCGCGAACTTCGGATCGGCATCGACCGCCTGCTGGTAGAGCCGCACCGCGTTGGTGAGGTCCACTTCCTGGTTGCTGCGGCCGAGATAGTCGTTGCCTCGGAGATAGAAATCGTAGGCCTCGGGAATGGTCGTGCCCGTGCGGCTCAGCGCTTCCCGCTCCGGCGACCGCAGCGCGATGTCGAGCTCGCGCGTCACCCGCCCCGCGATGTCCGACTGTACCCGGAACACCTCGGTCAGGTCCACCTCGTACGGCTCGTTCCAGAGCTGGCTGTCGTCCGCCACGGCGATGAGCCGCGGCCGCACCCGGACCCGGTCGGTCCCCGAGGGCGCCCGGATGAGCTGCACGCTGCCCTCGAGCACGTAACCCGCGCCGAGCTCACCGCCGATCTCCTTGAGGGAGCGGGTACTGCCGCGGTACTGCTCCGCGCTGGTGCCGCTGATGACGCGCAGCCCGGCCAGGCTCGCCAGGCGGCTGGTCAGCTCCTCGGTCAGCCCGTCGGCGAAGTACGCGTCGGACGAGTCGCCCAGGTTGCGGAACGGAAGGACGACCAGCATCCGCGGACTGGCGGCGCCGAGCGGCGCAGGCGGCGTCTGGCGCACGGCACGGATGCCCATCGCGACAGCGCCGACCGCGAGCAGCGCGACGATCGCGGCGACCGCGCCGTAGCGCCGCCAGAGCGGCGGCACCGGCGGCGTGGCCACCACCGGCTCCGGTTCTTCCATGCGGCCACACAGCGCAACCGCGAACTCGGATGCGGTCTCGAACCGTTCCGCCGGCTGCCGTGAGAGCGCACGATTGACCGCCGCTTCGACCGCGGGCGGCAGGCCGGGCCGAGTGACCGAGAGCGAGGGCGGCGACTCCACCAGGCGCCGCGCCATGATGGCCCGGGGATTCCGGCCGGTGAAGGGTGGCGATCCCGTGAGCATCTCGTACACCACCACCGCGAGCGAGTAGATGTCGCTCCGGGAATCCACGCTCTCATCGCCCACCGACTGCTCCGGACTCATGTACGCCGGCGTGCCGAGCGTCACGCCCGATTCGGTGATCCGGCCCGGCCGCGCGTGACCGCTGCCGTCCTCGATCGCGTAGGCGATCCCGAAGTCGGTGAGCAGCGCGTGCCCGCCCTCGGAGATCAGGATGTTGGCGGGCTTGATGTCGCGGTGGATGACGCCGAGCGCGTGGGCGTAGGTGAGGGCGGACGCGACTTCCGCGGCGAGCTGGGCCGCCGACTCGACCGGCATCGGGCCGTCGCGGCGGATCCGGTCCCGCAGCGATCCCGGCGCCACGTACGGCATGGCGTAGAACAGCCGACCCGCGGCGCTGCCCGACTCGAAGAGCGGAAGGATGTGGGGATGCTGGAGCCGCGCCTGGGTGCGGATCTCCCGCTGGAAGCGCTCGACACCGAGCGCGGCGCCCAGCTCGGAGTTGAGCACCTTGAGCGCGACGTGACGGCCGTGCCGCAGGTCCTCGGCGAGGTAGACGGTCGCCGCCGCGCCCCGCCCGATCTCACGCTCGATCCGGTAGCGCCCCGCGAGAGCTTCGTCGAGCGCCGTCCGTTGCGGGTCGGTCATTGCGCCGCCTGGAGCGCCTCCCGCGCTTCGGCGGCCCGCTGGAAGCGGTCGGCGGGGAGGCGGGCCAGACAGCGGGCGACGAACCGGTCCAGCGCTGGTGGGACGCTGTCGCGGATCGAGGTGACCGCGGGGGCGGACTGCGTGAGCTTGCGGCTCAGGACCACGGAGAGGTTGCTGCCCCCGAACGGCGGCTCGCCCGCGAGCATCTCGAACACGAGGCAGCCGACGCTGTAGATGTCGCTGCGCTCGTCGGCGGTGCTCTCGCCGGCGAGCTGCTCGGGCGAGAGGTACGCCGGCGCGCCGATGGTGATCGCGGTGCTGCCGGCGCTGCCGGCGGCGGCGAGATCGAGCGCCTCGACCAGGCCGAACGACGCGACCGCGACGCCGCTCTCGGGTGAGCATTACGTGCTTGGGACGCAGGTCGCCGTGGCGCACGTCGTGCCCATGGGCGTAGACCATCGCGTCCAGCAGCGCGACCGCGATGGCGCGGGCTTCGTCGACCGGCAGCTGCCGATCCTTGGCGAGCCGGTCGCGCAGCGAGTGTCCCTCCGCCGGCGGGAGTGGCGAAGTAGGTCCGGCCCTGCAGCGTGCCGGCCTCGCGCACCGGCACGATCCGCGGATCGCGCAGCGCCACGACGCGCTCGAGCGCCTCGAGCACTCGCGCGTCGCCGCCCAGGCCCGCGAGACGCGGACTCAGCACGTGCAGCTCGACCGGCCGGGTGTCCCGCCGGTCGCGCGCGGCGAAGGTGAGCAGCAGGGTGCTCTCGCCGGTCTGGTCGCCCACCTGGTAGCGCTCGGCGAAGCCGCGCTTCACTTCCTCCAGCTCGCGCGCCGCCGCCTCGCGCCCCGTCTCGGCATCGGCGGCGACCCGCGTCCGCGGTGGCGGAGGGGCCGCCGCGCCCTGGGCCGGCATCTCACCGGAGCGCAGCCGCCCGATCCAGGCCTCGATCTCCGGGTCGGGCTCCGCCTCCAGGTGCTGGCGAACGAGCGAGCTGTGCACACCGGCGAACTGCAGGGCGCCGGCCCGGTCCCCGGCGGCGACGAGCGCCTCGATGAGCCCTACGGCGGCGGAGGTGCTGACCGGCTCCGCGGCCGCCAGCCGGCGCCACCAGCGGACCGCCGCCGGATAGTCGCGGCGGGCGGCGGCGGCGGCGGCGAGCGCCTCGAGTGCGGCCGCGTACTCGCGGGCGTGCCGCACCCGCTCGCTGTCCTGCCACTCCTCGTATTCCTTGGCGTTCTCCAGGCGAAATCCGTCGAGAAACGGGCCCCGGTAGAGGCGCGCCGCCTGCTCGTGCGCGCCGGACTCGACCGCCTCCTCGAACTCGCCGACGTCGCTGGTGATGAGCTGGGTGTTGAGCTGGAGGGTCGTGCTGCCGAGGAAGATCTCGTCATTCCCGCCGGAGCGGCGGATGGCGTGGACCGCCTGGTAGAGCGAATGGCGCGCCGGCTCCGGGTCGCTGTCGGGCCAGAGCAGGGCCAGCAGCTTGTCGCGGCTGGCGCCCCGCTGGCCCGCCGCGGCGACCACGGCGAGCAGCGCCAGGCGTCGCCGCTGGGAGGCGGGACCGGTGTGCAGCTGCCCGTCCTGCTGGAGGACGAGGCCGCCGAACGTATTGAGGCGGAGCATGGGCTCAAAGATGCCTGATTTTTGGGGGGAGCGGCAGGGAGGGAACGGCGTGACAGTCAACAGTGAAAGTGTCAATGTCATCCTGAGCGCAGCGAAGGAGCCATGAGCCGACTCATGGCTCCTTCGCTGCGCTCAGGATGACATTGTCGCACAGCGTGCTCACCCTTCACCATGTTCACCCTTCACTGTTCACGTTTTCAGAAAGCTGTACTCCATCCCGCTCGCCGCCACGTCCACAATCCGATACCCATGCCTTTGCAGCAGCGCCAGCGCCTCGCGAGTCCTGCCCGCACCGATCTCGCGCCAGCGGTGGTGGAACTCGACCAGGATCTGCCGCGGGCGGAGTCCGCTCGACAGCAGGTCGGGGAGCACGCCGTACTCCGCGCCCTCGATGTCGAGCTTGACCAGGTCGGGCGGAGGGAGGCGGAGCATCTCCACCAGCGTGGTCACGCGGTGGACCGGCGCCTCGACCGCATCGCCGGCGCCGTCGCTTCGCACCAGGCTGAAGGACGCGAACTTCCGCTTCCGCGGCGCGGCGAAGCGGGCGCGGCCGTCGAAGTTGGCGACGCCGTATGGGTGAAGCACGAACCCCGGGGGCAATTGCTGGCGGGCGGCCCACTCGAGCGCGATCGGCGTGGGGTCGAACGCATGGACCGTGACGCCGTAGCGGGCGATCAGGTCCCGCTCGAAGCTGATGTCCGTGCCGACGCCGAAGGCGTACACCACGGTGTCGGCGCCGATGCCGTCGGACGCGACCGTCCAGCGGCCGGGGCCGTCGCCGAGGGTGACGGTCGGAACACCGATCTCCGGGGTGCGGTAGACGTCGAGGCCGGCGAGCGACTTGAGCCGGCGGATGGCGATGCGGGCGTGGGAGCGGAGGGGGCCGTCGGGAGGGCCGAAGAAGCCGGAGATGTTGGTCAGCGCGAGCCCCTACTTCATCCCGAGCGAAGAGAGGGATCTTGCCCGCCGTGCGTCGAGGCACGCGCGAGCAGGTCCCTCGCTGCGCTCGGGATGAAGTGGTCCTCACGCTAGCCGGTCCCTCCTCCACCTTCCGCATCTCCCGCACCACCCGCACCGCCCCGCGCTCCGGCACGATCCCCCGCCCCCGGTGCTCTGCCCATGACTTGGTGAACTCCGCCCCCATCAGCACGATCATCGAGGAGTAGTAGATCCACACCAGCATCAGCGCCAGCGCGCCCGCGGCCCCGAACGCCTCGCCCGGGTTGCTGCGGCCGAGGTAGAGACCGAGCGCGAACTTCCCCGCGGTGAAGAGCACCGCCGTCGCCAGCGCGCCGACCCGGACGTCGCTCCACGCGATCTTCGCGTCGGGGAGCACCTTGAAGATCGCCCCGAAGAGCAGCGTGATCACCGCGAGCGATCCCGCGAAGTTGAGCGCCTCGAGCAGCGTCGCGCTCAGGCCTTCGGGCAGCAGCCGGCCGATCTGGTCCCCGAAGGCGGAGAGCACCGCGCTCACGACCAGCGAGACCAGCAGGATGAACGCGAGCCCCACCACCATGCCGATCCCGAAGACCCGCTTGAGCAGCATGGTCTTGATGCCGCCTTTCGCGGGATCCGGGGCCACGTCCCACGCCTTGTTGAGCGCCGCCTGGAGCTGGCCGAACACGCCGGTCGCGCCGAGCAGCAGGGCGACGATACTGATGACGGCGGGCAGCGAGCCCACGCTGGGCCGGTCCACGTTGGCCAGGATCGTACGCACCTGGTCCGCACCGGCCGGACCCATCGCCGCGCGCATCTGGGCCTCGATAGTCCCCTGGATGTCCTGGGGGTCGATCACCGCGCCGAGGATGGTGAGCAGCAGCACCAGCAGGGGTGGGAGGGAGAAGACCGTGTAGTAGGAGAGGGCGGCCGCCATGGTGGGGCAGTCGTCTTCGAAGAAGCTGTTGAAGCTGTCCTTGAGGAGCCGGAACAGGCTCCATGATTCACTGGCCATCGTGCGCTCCCGGCGGGTGCGCTCAGCGGCGCTCGATCTCGCCGCGGAGCCGAAGCAGCGCGTCTTCCGTGGCGACCAGCTCGCCGCGCGCCTCGTTGATCCGTTGCTGCTGGCTGTGTACGAACCTCCGGTAAGGTGCAATGGCCTCGTTGACCCGGTCAGTGGACTGCGTCACCTCGTGGTGGACCTGGCGGGTCAGCCCGTCCCGGAGCCGGGACCGGAGCAGCTCCACCCGCCGGCTGAACTCCCGCTGGGCCTGCCGCCGCTTCCGGGGCAGGATGTAGAACCCGCCGACCGCCAGCGCGGCGGCCAGCAGGATGCCGGTCACATCGGCCGCGGCACCCGTCACCACCGTCACGACCAGGGTACCGAGCCCGATCGCCCCCGCCTCGGCGAGCGCGGTGGTGGCGAAGGCGCCCTGCACCTCGTCGGCGATGGCCCGCGCCTCCCGCTCCCGGTCGTACCCGCCGATCACCTCACGCGAGACCCGCCCGACCGACTCCAGCAGCGCCTGCCGGTTGTAACTGAAGGTGGTGGGCACCTCGCCCAGCATCCCCTCCTGGTGGAGCGAGAGCCGGCGGCGGTCCACGAACTGGTTCACGTCCTGCCACACCTTGAGGTTGCGCTCCACGATCCAGTCGATCAATCGGCCCACTTCCGCCTCGAGCTGCTGCGGGGTGTCGCCCACCACCTCCCGCTCGAAGGCGCGCTTGATCCCCTCGCCGTCGAGCAGCGAGCGGATCCGGCTCAGCCGGATCGTCTCCTCGAAGAAGCGCTGCCCTCTCCCCTCCATTTCGTTCAGCATCAGATCGAGCTTGGCCAGCCGGGGCTCGAAGTCGCGCAGCATCTCCTGATGGAAGAGGGCGAGCTGCGCGTCGATGCTCTGGAGGGCCTCGATGTCCTGCGACAGGAGCTTGAGCCGCTCGAACGCCGCCTCCTTGTACCGCCCGGAGAGCCGGAGCCCGACGTTGAGCGGATTGAGCAGCTTGAGCCGGATGCGCTCCTCCTGGTCGAGAGTGCGCAACAGGTACTCCTCCACCGCGTCGAAGCCGCTCTGCTCCCAGAGCTCGGGCGCGTTCTGGGTGCGTGCCTGCACCGCGCGGCGCGCCGACACCGGGAACACCTGCGGCGCCTCGCCCAGGAGCTGCGGCGGCGTTGTCGCGCACGTAGGCGAGCACCTCCTCCTGCTCCGCCGGCCCCGCGAGGATGTCGATCTTGTTGACGATGAAGAGAATCTTCTTGCCCCACTCGCGGATCCGCTCGAGGAACTCCCGCTCGCTCTCGCTGAACGGCCGGTCGGCGCTGGTGACGAACAGCACCAGGTCGGCGCGGGGGACGAAGTCGCTGGTCAGCTCTTCGTGGCGGCGGATGACGGCGTTGGTGCCGGGCGTATCCACCACGCTCAGCTCGCGCAGCAGCTCGGCCGGGTGGGTGCGCTCGAGGAGGTAGGCTTCCAGCGGCCGCTCGGTGACTTCGGGGCCGTGGCGCAGCAGGTTGATGCGGTCGGTGGTGGGAGTGACGCCCTCCGGCAGCACGCGCTCGCCGAGAAGCGCGTTGATGAAGCTGGACTTGCCCGAGTTGAACTCGCCGGCGATGACGAGAAGAAACAGCCCGGCGAGCTGCTCGGTGGCCTCCTTGAAGCGCTGGAGGTCGGCCGCCTGGACGTCGGGGCCGAACGCCTCCAGCGCCCTCGCGAGGCGCCCCAGCAACTCCTGCTCCCGGGCCCGCAGGTCCTGCTCGCGGTCCGAGAGGAACGAGCGCCGCCGGAGCAGCCTCCCGATCACTAGTCGCGTCTTCCGAGGACCCTCGCCACCACCAGGCCGAGCAGGAACGCGCCGGCGAGCGCGAGCCCCGGCCGCTGCCGGGTCAGATCCTGCACGTCGCGGGCAATGGCCTTGCTGTCGTTCTCCCGGAGGTAGTCAGCCGCACGGCTGGCCTCCCTGTTGACGCGTTCAGCCGCGCCGGAGATGCGCGGCTGCGCCTCTTCCCGCAGGCGGTCGCCCGCGCGGTGCAGCGCGGTCTTCGCCTGATCCACCACTTTATCGCGCGTCTGGCGCAGCTGGTCGCCAGTCGTCTTTCCGGTCTCGTCCGGCATCATCCCTCCTTGAGTGGAAACTGCAGCAATAATATGCAACAATTCCGGGGCGGATGTGCCGGCAGCCCTGGCTCAGGCCGTGGGGGGCCCCTGGCTGCCCTGGCGGCCTTCACGCACCGCCTGTTTCGCCTCCTCCTTGACCCGGGTGGCCTTCTCTTTCACCTGTTCGCCGAGCGATTGTGCCGCGTCCTGCACCACCGCCTTCATCTCGGGCGCGCGCTCCGCGACCTCCTGCCGCACCGATTCGCGCAGCTCCTCGCCGGCCTCGACGGCGGCGTCCTTGACCCGCCGTACCGTCTCCTGGGTGCGCTGAACCAGATCGTCGCGGTACGGACCCATGAGACGCTGCTCCCGCTCGGATTCCGGTACCAGCAGGCCGAACGCGAGCCCCAGCACGGCGACGCCGGCCGCGACCGCGAGGGGACTCTCCTCCACGATGCGCTCCAGACCGCCGCGGGCGCGCCGTCCCTGGTCCGCCGCACGGGTCCGCACCTCGCGCGCCCGCTCGCCGGCCTGGTGGGTGATGTCGCGCGCCCGCTCGCCGGCCTGCTGGGTCAGATCGCTCGCGCGCTCGGCGACACCGCTGGCGGTGGCGCTCAGGCTGTCGCGCACCCCGGCGGCGCGATCCGCGATGCGTCCAGTGATACCTTCGCGCCGCCGCTCGGGTCCGGTGTAGGCGAAGCGGGACATGCGGTCACCCGAGACCTCGCTCCGATTGCGCTGCTGGATCAGCCACACGGCCCCGAGCCCCATCGCCGCCACCAGCGAGGTGTTCTCCTGGATGAAGTCGATCATCCGGGACCCCTGATACCGCGCGCGATCTCCTACGTCGTGGGCGATGTCGTGGGCCTTGCCGCTGATCGCCTCACGGGCCTGCCGTTTCAGGTTGTCCGGGCTCAGCCGCTCGCCCAGCTCGTCGATATCCCGGCCCATCCGCTCCCGGGTGGCTTCGATTTCCTGCTCGATGTCGCGAGGACTCCGTTCGTACTCGGTCATGGCCGCCGCTCCTTCACCTTCTGGATGTCTTCCTTGATGCTCTCCACCGTCCGGCGGGGAGCGGGATCCAATGTCTTGAGGTCGCGCAGGCCGCCGCGCAGCATGGCATAGCCCCCTCCGGCGAGCAGCGCTCCCACCAGCAGCGCCGCGAGCCATGGCTCGAGCCCGACGGGATCGACCAGCAGCAGGATGAGGGCGGCCGTCAGCGCAAAGCCGCCGATGAGCGCGACGATGCCTCCGGCCGCCAGGGACACCAGGTCCCGGCTGGCGCGGGAGATCTTCTCCTGAATTTCCACCTTGGCGAGCTGGGTCTCCTGCCGCACCAGCAGCGAAACGTCCTGCGTCAGCTGCCCGAACAGCTCGCCGATCGAGCGTTCCTGGCTAAGCTGGTGCATCGAACCCTCCGAAGTCCGCCCGGGCGCGCGGGGTCCGGGTCCGAGCTCTTGAGGAACCTCGCGGCGACGATGCCGAGGACGAACGCGCCCGCGAACATCAGGGCCGGCTGCCGGCGGCCGAAGTCCTCGAGATCCCGGGCGATGGCTCGCCCATCCGAGTCGCGCAGGTAGTCCGCGGCGCGATCGATCCGGCCTCCCAGGGAGTCCGCCAGGTCGGCGAACCGGGCCTGCTCCTCGCCGCGGAGCTGCTCGCCCGTGCGGCGCAGCGCGGTGCCGATGCCGCCCAGCTGGTCGGCCGCCTGCCGCCGCCCCTGGGTCAGACTCGAGCCGGCGCGCTCGCGCGCATCGTTGAACGTGGACTTCGCTTGATCGACGACCTTGTCGCGGGCGTGGCGTATCTGATCTCGCGCGGCGCTCTCGCCTCCGGCGCCCTGCGCGGGTTGGTCGATTCCGGGCACTGTGGTCATGATGTGTCCTCCGGCAGATATGTGACTCAGCGGATCACCAATATGGCGTGCAGCTCCACCGCAAAGCCGTGCGCTCGGTCACGACCTTGCGTCCGCCGATATCACGATTCGTGTCTTGCGCACCCGGAGCGGAGCACCTATCATGGCTCCGTCGTATAACCGATCCACGCGAGTCGAGATCAACGGAAGCCGGTGGAAATCCGGCGCGGCCCCGCCACTGTAACGGGCAGTACACCTCGCTCAAGTCCGCCACTGGGAAACCGGGAAGGCGAGCGAGGGCCCGAAGCCAGGAGACCTCTCGCTCGCGCCACCACGGAAACCCTCGGGGGAGGGAACGGTGGCGACTCCGGCCCCGCAGTCGCGGCCCGCAATCGCCCATCTTCGAAACCCCGAGGATGGGCGGCGTGCTTGAAGGGCCCTCTCCCTCGCACCGCGCTCCTCCTCGGTAGTCTGGCGGCCGTCGGTCTCGCGGCGTGCCGGCCGGCCAGGGGCTCGTCCGCCCCCGCCCCACCGCAGCGCATCGTCTCACTCAATCCCACGACCACCGAGCTGCTCTTCGCCATCGGCGCGGGCGATCGCCTGGTCGGCCGGAGCGACGCCTGCGACTACCCCGCCCAAACCGCCTCGGTGCCCAGCCTGGGCGGGGGATTTCCTCCCGCCGTGGAGGTGGTGGCGGGCGTCAAGCCGGACCTCGTGGTGTTGTACCAGTCGGCCGGAAACGCGGCCGCCGCCGCCCGACTGCGCGACCTGGGCATCACGGTGATCCAGCTCCGCACCGACCGCCTGGCCGATGTCGCCCATTCTGCCCGGGTGCTCGGCGCCGCCGTGGGCCGGTCCGCTTCGGGCGACTCCGTCGCCGCCGAGTTGGAGCGTGCGCTGGCGGCGGAGCGCGTGGCCGCGGCGGCGGATAGCTCGCCTACGCCGGCGCTGCTCCTGGCGTGGGACCAGCCCGTCATCGCGCTCGGCGCCGGCAGCTTCGTGAGCGAGCTGCTGGAGCTGGCCGGCGGGCGCAACGTCTTCGCCGACATCGCCGTGCCGTCGGCGCCGGTCTCGCTCGAGGCGATCGCCGACCGCCGTCCCGCCGCGCTGCTGCTCGTCGGCAGCGAGATGCCGTCGCTCGAGCGGCGCGCTGAGTGGCGCGCGCTGCCGGCCGTACGTGCCGGCCGCGTGATCCGGCTCACCGAATCCGCATCCAACCGTCCCAGTCCTCGAGCCCCGCAGGCGATCCGCGCCCTTCGCGCTCGCCTCGCGGCGCTCACCACCGATGCACTGGCAGGAGAGCCTTAATGATCCGGCACCGCGGCGCCTTCGCCTTCCCGTTCCTCATGGTTGCGGCCGCCCTCCCGGTCGCGCCGTCCGCGCTGCGGGCGCAGGAGGTGCGCGACACCGCCTCGCTTCCCGAGATCGTGGTGACCGCGACCCGCTATCCCATCGCGCCGGATTCGGTGGCCTCGACCGTCACCGTGCTGCGAGGCGACGATCTGCGGGCGGAAGGGATCCGCTTCGTCGGCGACGCCCTGCGGCAGGTGCCGGGCGCCCACGTGGTCCAGGGCGGGCCCTACGGCGCCGCGACCTCGCTCTTCGTGCGCGGCGGCGAGAGCGACTACGTGAAGGTGCTGGTGGACGGCGTGCCGGTGAACCAGCCGGGCGGCTTCTACGACTTCGCCTCGCTCACGACCGACAACGTCGAGCGGATCGAGGTGCTGCGGGGACCGGGGAGCGTGCTCTACGGATCGGACGCGATCGCCGGCGTGATCCAGATCGTCACCCGGCAGGGCGACCACGGCGTGCAGGTGGCCGCGTCGGGCGAAGGGGGCAGCTTCGGCAGCGCGCGCTGGGAAGCGTCGGCGCTGGGCGGGGGTGAGCGCCTCGGATGGTCGGCCTCGCTCTCGCGCCTCACCAGCGACGGCACCTACGACTTCAACAACGACTACCGCAACACGGTGGCGAGCGGCCGGTTCGGCGTGCGTCCCGGCGAGCGTACCACGGTGAGTCTCACCGGGCACTACCACGACGCGAAGTATCACTTCCCCACCGATTTCACCGGTGTGCCGGTGGACCAGAATCAATTCACCACCGATCAGACCTCCGCCTTCGCCCTCGACCTAGGCCAGCGCTTCTCAGAGGCCGTGGAAGGCCGGCTCCTGCTGGGCCGGAGCGACATCGTGAATCGGTTCGAGAATCCGATCGATCCGCCGCCCAACCCTGGCTTCGCCAGCAGCGACCGCACCACCATCGATCGCAGCTCCGCCGATGCCAGGGTGGAGCTCAGCCTGCCCCGGGGCGTTCGCGGGCTCGCCGGCGCGAGCGTCGAGCTGCAGCAGCAGGAGGTCGTGGGGTCGTTCGACGAGTCGCGCGACAACTACGGGTTCTACGCGGAGGCCACGGCGCTGCCGGTGTCGCGGCTCCAGATCACGGCCGGCGGGCGGCTGGACGAGAACGAGAAGTTCGGCAGCTTCTGGACCTACCGCGCCACGGCGCTGGCTTTCGCCGCGCCGACCACGAAGATCCGCGCCTCGGTCGGCACCGGCTTCAAGGAGCCGGGCTTCTTCGAGAACTTCGACAGCCCGTTCTCGATCGGAAACCCCGATCTCGTGCCCGAGCGGACCTTCTCGGTGGAGGGCGGCATCGAGCAGGACTTCGCCCACGGTGTCGTCGGCGTGGGACTCACGGTTTTCGCCCAGCGCTTCCGCGACCTCATCCAGTTCACCTTCGTGCCGCCGACGCCGGGTGGACCCAACTACTTCAACGTCGCCGCGGCCAATTCGAAAGGCGCCGAAGCCGTGCTCCATCTCAGGCCCCGCGGCCCGGTGCGCGGATCGGTGGCGTACACGAAGCTCGACACCGAGGTGACCGATGCCGGCTTCGACGCCGGCGACGCCGCGACGTTCGTCGAGGGCCAGCAGCTCCTCCGGCGGCCCAACGACGTCCTGACGCTCAAGGTCGACTCCGAATTCGCCGGGCGCGTCCGGCTGGGCGGGGTCCTCTCCTGGGTCGGCGCGCGTGACGACATCCGGTTCGGCCAGTTCCCCGAGCCGAACCAGCGCATCGAGCTGCCTTCCTACACGACGCTCGACCTGAGCGGCGTCTTCACCATCCTCCGCCGCCGGTCGGGCACGCCGGGGCTCGATCTCACGGCGCGGGTCGAGAACGTGTTCGACGAGGGGTACGAGCAGGCCATCGGATTCCCGGCGCGAGGTCGAGGCGTCTTCGTGGGGCTGTCGAGCGTTGTCCGGTAACCGCATCGCCTCGCTGCTGCCGAGCGCCACCGAGATCGTGCAGGCGCTCGGCCTGGAGGAATCGCTGGTCGCGGTGAGCCACTCGTGCGACTTCGCGGGCAGAGTCGCCGCCTTGCCGCGCGTCACCAGTACCCGGGTGCCGCGTGGCGCGTCCAGCCGTGAGATCGACGCCGTCGTGCGCGACTGCCTGCACCGTGGCGAGTCGCTCTACCTGGTGGACGAGGTGCTGCTCGACTCGCTCGCGCCCGACCTCATCGTCACCCAGTCCTTGTGCGAGGTCTGCGCGGTCGGCCCGGGCGAAGTCGGGCGGGCGCTTCCCGCGCTCGGCTCGCGGCCGCAGGTCATCACACTGGAGCCGCGGACGCTGGACCAGGTCTTCGAGGCGATCCGCATCGTCGGCGAGGCGGCCGGCCGGGCGAACGAGGCCGACGAGCTGGTGCGTAGCCTTCGCGTCAGGGTCGAAGCCGTGCGGTCTAGTACGGCGGCACTCGCCTATCGCCCGCGGGTTCTCTTTCTGGAGTGGACCGACCCGCTGATCTGCGGGGGCCACTGGAATCCCGAGCTGGTGGCGCTGGCGGGCGGCCGCGACGGATTGGGTCGGCCAGGCGAGCCGAGCCGACGGGTCACGTGGGATGCGGTGATGGAGTGGCAGCCTGAAGTGATGGTGCTCGCATGCTGTGGCTACGACGAGGCGCGGGGGCGCGAAGAGGTGGATCCTCTACGGCGTCTACCCGGATTCGCCGAACTTCCATGTTCTCGGACCGGCCGCATCCATGCGGTGGACGGCGTTCGGCTCTTCAGCCGGCCCGGGCCGAGTCTGGTAGATAGCCTCGAACTACTGACCGCGATCCTTCACGACCCCCTGTCATCCTGAGCGGAGCGAAGGAGGCCATCTACTGGCATGGCCTCCCTCGCTCCGCTCGGGATGACACGTCGCCTCACAGGACCATCGTCTCACAGAACCTCTCGCGCCACCTCCAGCCGCAGCTGCTCCACGAAGTCGTGCTGCTCCTGCGCGCGTCGCTCGAGCAGGTCGAGGTCGAGCGCATAGAGCACCGGATGCCGGTCCACGACCGTGCTCAACGCCCGCCACAGCGACCGCCGTCCGTGCATGCCCACGATCAGCGCCTCCAGCATCTCCAGCCGGGACAGCGCCTCCGGCTCACCGGTCCCGCCGAGCTTGACGCGGCCGGCCTTCTCGGCCAGCCAGGCGCCCGCCTTCTTGAGCGGGCTTTCCCGGGCGCCCACCCGTTCGATGAGATCGAGGAGCACCGCCTGGTCCTCCTTGATCTCGGGCAGGACCTTCTCCAGGTCCGCGGGCGAGCGGCTGACCGGCATTTTCACGGATCACGCGCTCGACCATCTCGATGGCGCCGACCGATCCGGCGAGGTGATCGTTGAGATACGTCCCCAGCGCTTCGACGCTCATGGCGTGCCTTCCGTTCTCGGAGCCCGGTCAACCGCCGACTTGCGGGCCTCGGAGAGGTAGCCAGGTTCCAGCTCCAGCAGATGGCCGAGCTTCCGCACCAGCCACGTCTCGTGCGTCGCCAGCTCGCCATCGGCCAGGATCACGCCCCACATGACCTCCGCGAGCAGCATCTTCTGCCCCAGGTCGTACTCCGAGGCGATGAGGCGGGTGAACTGGAAATGATCGATCGACTCGCGGCGCTCCGCCTCCGCGAGCGAGATCAGCTCGCTGGCGGTGGCGTCGTCGAGACCGAAATGACGCTGGAGCGAGCTTTCGATGTGGGCGAGCTCCGAGCGGACTCATGACCCCGTCGGCGTGCGCCAGCTCCAGGAGCAGCGCGCAGGCGGCGAGCTGCACCGACGATGGGCCGGAGCCCTGCGGCGTGGCGGCCGGCTCGGCCGGCGAGAGCATGCGGCGGGTGACGAAGCCGCGGATCGCGTCCAACACGACCGTAAAGTATCAGCGTCCCACCACCGGGCAGAGTAGCTTTCGGCGTGCTGCCCGTTCCGCTGACCCAGTCCTCCGATACCACGGCGACCGTAGCGGTCCCGGAGCCAAGCCCGCTCGCCGTCCGCTACTACCGGACGAGCCACGCTCGTCTGGGCCGGCGCCACCGCCCTGGAGCTGCTGGTTCCGGCGGCCCTGCTGGTCACCGGCTTCTCGGCCAGGCTTCAGCGCTTCGCCGAGCGTGCCGCGCGCGGCCGCTGGTTCCTGACTGTCGCGATGTACGGAGCGGCGTTCGTGCTGATCGAGTCGCTCATCTTCCTTCCCTTCGCGTGGTACGTCGGATTCGTGCGCCAGCACGAGTACGGCCTCTCCACCGAGACCCTGGGCCAGTGGCTGGCCGACGGAGCCAAGGCCACGGCCGTCGGCGCGGCCGTGATCGGGCTGCTGCTCTGGATCCCCTATCGGATCCTGCGCGCGAGTCCGCGGCGGTGGTGGCTCTGGACCGGATTGCTGGCCGCGCCGTTCACCGTGCTCGCGATGATCGTCGTGCCCGTCTGGATCGCGCCGCTCTTCGACCGCTACGGGCCGATGCGAGACCAGGCGCTGGAGCAGCGGATCCACGCACTCGCCGCCCGCGCCGGGATCGCCGACAGCCGGATCTACGAGGTCCGCAAGAGCGACGAGACCCGCCAGGTGAACGCGTACGTCACGGGCTTCGGCGGCACCAAGCGGATCGTGCTCTGGGATACACTTGGTCGACCGCATGGGTGAGGACGAGGTGCTGTTCGTGATGGGGCACGAGATGGGGCACTTCGTTCTGCGGCACACGCTGACGGTTATACTTGTGGTCACCGGGCTCAGCCTCTTGTCGCTCTATCTGGTCTACCGGGTGGCGGGATGGATGCTGGCGCGGTTCGGCCGACGCTTCGGCTTCGACCGGTTGGACGACGTGGCGTCGCTCCCGCTGTTCCAGCTCGTGGGCGGCGTCGTGATGCTGCTGGCGTCGCCGGCTCCGCTCGCGCTCTCGCGGTGGCAGGAGCATGAGGCGGACCGGTTCGGCCTCGAGATCACCCAGAACAGCCCGGCCGCCGCGCGGGCCTTCGTCCGCTTGCACGACGAGAATCTGGCCGTGCCGCGGACCGGCCTCCTGTTCAAGCTGTGGCGGGGAAGTCACCCGGACCTGGCCGACCGGATCGACTTCGCCAATCGCTATCGTCCCTGGGCGCGCGGAGAGCGGCTTCGCTACGGCCGCCGGTTCCGCTCGCCGCGGGCTCCGTCGGATCCCTGAGGAGCGCGGTGCAGATCGACGACACCCTGTTCCCCGGCAGGCGGGCCCTTCTCGCGCTCCAGATCGGCGCGGTGCTCGTCGTCCTCGCCGCTCTCCCCTACCCGCTCTTTCAGCTCGACCGCTACACCTTCGTGAAGGAGCTGGTGCTGCTCGCCGCGGCGCTCGTCGCGGTGCTCTCCTGCCTTGCCGCGGCGCGCGGGCTCACGGTCTTCATGGCCGACGCGCTCATCAGCGGGTTCCTGGCGCTGTCGCTGATCTCCGCTCTCTTCGCTGACAATCCGTGGCTGGCTTTTCGGGCGTGCGGCGTGTCGCTCGCGGGTGCCGCGCTCTTCTGGTCGGCGCGATCGGTGACCCTCGCGGGCCATGGGCAGCGATTGCTGACCGCGCTGGCCGTGTCGGTCGTCATCGGGTCGTCCACCGGGCTCATCCAGGCGTACGGTCTCGTCACCAGCGAGCTGGCGAGCACTGCTCGCGCGCCGGGCGGCACCTTCGGCAACCGGAACTTCATGGCGCACATGGCGGCGATCGGTCTGCCGGTGCTGGTCATGGTGACGCTCCAGGCACGCCGCCGCCGGGGCTTCGTGCTCGGCACCGCCGGCATCGCGCTGACCGCGGCCGCCCTGGTGCTGTCACGCTCGCGCGCCGCGTGGCTCGGCGCAGTGGCGAGCGCGGCGTTTCTGGCGGTGGAAGGGCTCTGGATCGGACGGCTGTGGGCGGACGAGCAGCTCAGGCGGCGGGTGTTGACCCTCGGGGCGACCGCGTGGATCGGGCTGGTGTTCGCGCTGGTGCTGCCGAATCAGCTCAACTGGCGGTCGGAGTCACCCTACCTCGATTCGCTCGCGGGGGTGGCCAACTATAAGGAAGGGAGCGGACGCGGCCGGCTCATCCAGTACGGCAACACGCTCGAGATGGCCCTCGACCATCCGGTGCTCGGCGTCGGGCCCGGGAATTGGCCGGTGCACTACCCCACCTACAAGTCGCCCGGCGATCCCTCGTTCGACTCGGATGACGCGATTCCCACCAATCCCTGGCCCAGCAGCGACTGGATGGCGCTGCTCTCGGAGCGTGGGTTGCCCGCGTCCCTGCTTCTGCTGCTGGTGGGAGGATCCATCGCGCTGGCGGCGTGGATCCGCATCCGCCGGCGGGCGCGCCGGCCGCCGGGACTGACCGATCTCACCATCGTCTCGACGCTGATCGCGCTGGTGGTGGTCGGCGCGTTCGATGCGGTGCTCCTGCTGCCGGCGCCGGCGTATTTCGTGTGGGCGACGCTCGGCGTCCTGGTGGCATCGGCGCAGCCGATCAGAGAGCTCACCCTCACGCCGGCGCTCAAGCGGCGAATGACGCTGGTCGTGGCCATCGTCGGCGCCTTGCTCCTGACCCAGAGCCTCATGCAGGTGGCCGGGATGGCGCTCGCCAGTGGCGAGAAGCGGGACCGGATGGAGATCGCGGCGAGGCTGGATCCGGGCAGCTACCGCATCCGCATGCTGCTGGCGCAGCGCTGGCGCGCTGCCGGGCGGTGCGACAAGGCCCGGCCCCACGCCCAGGCGGCCTCCGCGCTCTTCCCCAACCATCCGGCGCCGCGGGCGATCCTGCGCTCCTGCGGCCGGGGTCGCTGACCGGCCGCGCTCAACCGCGCAGGGCGTCGCGCATCGTCTGCGCGAGCCACTCTGCCTCGCGCTTGTCGCGGATGCTGGCGCCGGCCGTCACCTTTTTCCCGTCCTTCGACACCAGCACGACGTCGTAGTAGGGCGTGCTGCCCGCCTGCATGCCGATCTTCGTAGTCACCTCGGCGATGTCCGCCGCGGCCAGCCGCCGTTCCCGCGTAGGTGCGATCAGTCCGGAGGCCACGGTGACGGCGCCGTCGCCGACGGTCACCTGAGTCACGCCGAGCCACGAGACCGCCGCGATCCAGATCAGGAGCAGCGCGATCGCGCCGAAGACGAGGGGAAAGAAGCAGCGGGGCGTCGAGCACCACGAGGGCGACGAGCACGCCCAGCCAGATCACGAGGAACGCGGTGATGCCCGCGGCGGCGCCCGGATTGCGCGCGGCCGGATAGAGAATCTCGGTGCCGCGCCGGTTCCGGGTGACCCGCACCCGCGACGAGGGAGACTGCACGAACGGCTCTGCGGGAAGCACCTCCGCAGGCGGTTCGCCGGAGGGCAGCGCATCGGATTCGGCGGTGCGAAAGACCGGGACCTCGAACGCGGCCGCGTAGTCCACACCGGGCACTTCGGCCGATACGGCAAGCCGCCAGAGAACCATGTCACGCGGATTCGAGCCGTCGCAGGGCTCGCCGTCGCGCGGCAGGTCGAACGCGACCGGGATCGCCGTGATCATGCCCTCCGCGCCACGCGTCTGCCGGCCCGTGGCGCGTCGCTCCTCCTGCCACAGAATCCGTTCGCTGGTGGAGCGGTTCTTCCCGGATCCCGTGATCACCCGCCGCACGCAGGTAAGGGTGAGCAGCAGACCGTCACGGGCGTCGAGCGAGCCCGCCGCCACGACCGTACCGCGGAGCGACCGGCCCAGGGGAGCAGGTATCGCCTCGAGATCGAGGCGCGAGACGCCGAAGCGCTTGAATCGAACCGTCGCCCGGATGGCCCAGATGGCCAGCCCGATGCCGACGGCCGGGAACAGAAGCACGAACAGCGCAGCGTATTTCTGCTGCTCGATCGCGGCTTTGACTCCGAGCACCGCCGAGGGAATGCTGATCAGATTCCAGAGCACCGCGAAAACCCAGGCACCATACATCGTCGTGCGGTTGCTGTCCTCGATCTTCCCGGCCGCCCAGTCGGGGCGCCACAGCCACGGCGTGTCCGGGCTCTTCGCGCGCCGCGCCTCCTCTTCCGATGCGGTCCGCCGCGCCTTCATCGCCGCGACGATCCCACCGATGCCCACCAGTCCGAACACGAGACCGAAGAGCCCCAGGAAGGCCGCGTTGCGCCAGTCGCCGCGAGTCGCGTGGATGATGCCCTGACCCATGGTGAAGACGCCGACCGTCGCGAACGGCAGCATGAAAGAGCACCATGCAGCCGAGCCCGGCGCTGCCCGACATCGGCACCGTCGCCTTCACTGAGGCCCCCTCTCGAATCGGCGTGTCGTCCCGGCTTCCCCACTCGGCCCACGCCCCATCGTAGAGTGCTACCTGCTCGTGGCCGAGCAGGTGCAGCGCGTGGATCAGCGCACAGGCGCTCACGCCCGAGCCGCAGGTCGCGACGACCGGCCGGTCGAGATCGATGCCCGCCGCGGCGATCCGCTGCCGGAGAGCGTCCGCCGGTAACACGGTGCCCTCCGGGACCGACCAGCTCCTGGAACGGAAGGTTGAGACTCCCGGGGATATGGCCTCCGCGCAGACCGGCACGTGGCTCCGGCTCGGCGCCGGCGAATCGCCCTGCCGAACGCATGTCCACGATCTGCTCGGTGCCGGCCGTGGCCGCGGCGCGCACCTGATCCAGATCGAGGACCGCGTCCCGCCTCGGCGCGCGTGCCGTGAAGTGGCCGCGCTGGCAGCGCCGGCATGCCGCGCTCGACCGGACGTCCCTCCCGCCGCCACTTTCCGAAGCCGCCGTCCAGCACCGCGACGCGCTCGTGGCCGAACAGGCGGAACATCCACCAGACCCGGGCCGCGCTGAGGTTGGCGCCGGAGCCGTCGTACACCACGATGTCGTCGCCGTCCGAGAGACCGAGCGCGCTCATGCGGTCGGCGAACGCCTCGGCGGAAGGGAGCATGTGCGGCAGGTGGGAGGCCGTGTCGCTGGAGGCCTCGAGGTCGAAGAAGACAGCGCCGGCGATGTGGCCGTCTTCGTATTCCCGCGCGGCATCCCGTCCGCTCGTGGGCAGGTACATCGAGGCGTCCACCACGGCGACATGCGGGTCGCCGAGATGCGCCGCGAGCCACTCGGTGGAGACCAGCGCACGCCCGATCATGGCAGGCAGCAGCACCTTGCCCGTCGTGCGCCGCGCCTCCAGCTCGACATGGGCCTCCGCGGCGGCGCCGAGCGGGAACTCGCGTCCGATGCGGACCTTCAAGGACCCGTCCGCCACCCAGCCGAACACGTCGTTCGCCCGGCCGAGCAGCTCTTCGCGAGTCCGCAGGTAGTGCGCGATCGTCGGGCGGGTGAGGAAGAGCGAGCCCTTCTGGTTGAGCAGCTGAGGATCGAACGGCTCGACCGGACCGCTCGACTGTCCGTAGAGCACCATCATGCCCCGCGGCACCAGGCAATCGAGGCCCTTCAGAAACGTCGTCTTGCCCACCGAGTCGTAGACGACCTGTACGCCGGCGCCGCCGGTCAGTCGCATCGTCTCCTGCTGGAAGTCGGCGTTCGTGTAGAGGATGACGTCCTGGGCGCCGGCCTCGCGCGCGAGCCGCGCCTTCTCCTCGGTACCGACGGTGGCGATCACCCTCGCGCCCACCCGGCGGGCGATCTGGCAGAGCAGCAAGCCGACGCCGCCCGCCGCGGCGTGGATCAGGCAGACATCGCCTGGACGAAGCTGATACGTGCTGAAGGCGAGATAGTGCGCCGTGATCCCCTGGAGCATCAGCGCCGCACCCGCGCGTGCGCTCACGCCCTCGGGCAAGGGGACCGCACGATCCGCGGACGCCAGCGCGTATTCGGCGTAACCGCCCGTCACGTTCTCCGAGGCGATCCGCATTCCGATCCGGAATCCGGTGACGCCTTCGCCGAGGCCCTCCACGGTGCCCGCCACCTCGCGGCCCGGCGTGAACGGCAGCGGGACCCGATAGAGCCCGGTCCGGTGGTAGACGTCGATGAAGTTGACCCCGGCCGCCTCGACCCGGACCAGCAGCTGGCCGGGGCCCGGTGCCGGGACCGGAACCTCCTCGTACCGGAGCACTTCCGGGCTGCCGGTGGCATGGACGCGAATGGCTTTCACTGCCGCTCCCGAAATGGACGAGGGAATCTACGGCGGATCGGGTCCGCGGCGGAGGCGGCCGCCATGGTTTAACGCCGCCGGCCGGCCGGCGTCATCCCTGCCGACTCCGACACGCCAACGCCGATCCAACGCCTGCAGAAGGGAGAGCCGCGCCGTGCTGCGCTTGCCCAGATTCGTCGCGCTTCCGTTGCCGGGAGCTCTGCTGTTGCTGTCGCTCGCAGGATGTAGTGACTCCAACGATCCATCGTCCGGCGAGCTGTCCGACGCCGAAATAAGCGACGTGGCGGAAGCGTTGGCGGACGAGGGCGATCAGTCGCTCGAGGCCGTGCGCTTCGATCGGCTGCTCTGCGCCGAGGTGACCGGCTCGGGAGACAGCGACGGCGACGGCGCGCCCGACGCCGCGACTTTCAGCTTCGAGCTGCCGGCCTGTCGTTTCACCGGCTTCCGCGGCGGCACTCTCGAGATCACCGGGACGATCGTGATCAGCGATCCGACGCCAGAGGTCCCCGACTTCGCTTACCAAGCCACGCTCGACGATTTCACCTGGCGGCTCACCAGCCCGAACCAGCGCCTGAGCTACACGGCGGCGCGCAACGGCACCCGGGTGCTGACCGGCAACGCGTCCGGCCTCACGCTCAGCAACGACATCACCGTGGATCGCACCTACCCCGTGCGCGACCCGAGCAGCGTCAGCCACAACCTGCAGCTCACCTTCACCCCGGCCGCGGGCGAGTCGCTCGTGTTCGGCGAGCCGCTGCCCGATGGGACGTTCACCAAGACGGGATCGTTCACCTGGAGCCGGAACGGCCGGAGCCGCACGTTCGTGGTGACGACGGTCGAGCCGCTCGAGTGGGACGCCTCGTGTGAGACGGATCGGAAGGTCGCCGCCGGCGAGATTCACGCGACGCTCGGCGATGGGAGCTACATCAGGACGGTGTGGACGGGATGCGGGGAAGAGCCGACGAGGGAGTTTGTGCCCGCTGCTTGAGATGAATGAGTGAGTGACTGAAAGAGATGGTCCCCTTCGCTCCGCTCAGGGTGACACGCATTGCTCCGCTCGGGGTGACACGCATTGTTCCGCTCAGGGTGGGCACCTTGTCCCACTCAGCGCGACACGCATTGTCACCCTGAGCGAAGCGAAGGGGACCATCTTCGTTCTCTCCGCCCTACGCCGCTATCTCCTCCCCAAGCACATCATCCCCCGGCGATCTCCCCCGCTTCGTGTACAGATCGAAGAAGCACCGCGCCTGCTCCAGATCCGCCGGATGGAAGTACCCCGGTCCGAGCGCCGCGCAACCGGCGAGCGCGATCTCCACCAGATCCTCCGCTGTCCGCCGAATCCGTGCATCCGCCAGTCCGACGCGCCCCGCCAGGTCCAGCAATCCGAGATCGGGCCGGCCCAGCAGATCCAGCGCGGCATTGAGCCCGCGCGGGTCGTAGGTGATCCCGACCGCCAGCGCGAGCGGGGCGGCGTACCACTGCGGCGGCACCGCGTCGCACGAGCGCACCTCGAAGTGGGCGCGCGGGCGGACCTCCGGGAAGAGCGTGCTCAGATGCTCGCGCCACTCTTCCTGCGTCGGCGCGGCATGCTCCAGCCACTCGCCGAACGGCCGGCACTCTCCGCGGAGCTGCGGCAGCAGGATCGCCGGGGCGCGCAGGGCGAAATCGCAATAGGCTCGCACCGGGCTCTGGGCGTCCCACGGCAGACCGGTTCGCGCAGGATCGAGTCTCCGCCAGACCTGGGCCCGCGTGCTGCGGTGGCCGGTGGGGGCGCCGTCGTAGAGCGGCGAGTTGGCGAAGATCGCGGTGATGAACGGCGCGGCCGCGTTCAGCACCGTCCAGCGGCGCCACGGCTCGTCGTCGACGTCGAGGCTCACCTGAAACGCGGCGGTCTGCCGCATCATCATCGCCCCGGCGGGACCGATCCGGGCCAGATACTCGGCCATGCGGGCGTAGCGCCTGGTCGGAAGCAGCAGCGGCGCGCGCTCCGCCGGGTTGAGCGGATCCAGGCCGAGCGCCAGGAGCTCGATGCCATCACCGGCCGCGGCCGCGCGAAGCGGCAGAATGACGCCCCGCAGCAGCGCGAGCAGCGCGCTGGGCGACCGGCAGGCCGGCGAGCTGTACTCGAGCTGCCCGCCCGGCTCGAACGTCACCGTCCCGCCCACCGGCAGCTCGAAGCATGGCGTGCCCTTGGCGGTCGAGGTCTCGCTCCAGCCCTGCCGCGCTCCGTAGCGGCGCAAGAACGGGAGGATGCCCGGGCTGCCGTCGCCCTCCAGCGGACAACGCCGTCCGGTTGCCGCTTCGACCGGGATCAACTCCACCTCGGCGCCCACACGGCGCGGCGTGAGCGACGCCGTCGGCGGTGCGCGGAAGACGTGCTCCGCGAGATCCGCCTCGAGTATCGCGCGATGGGCGCTGGTCACGCCGGCGCCCCCACGACCAATGCGAACAGCGAGTCGGGATCGCTGCGCCACGCCTCGATCTCGAGACCCGCGGCCTCGAAGAGCTGGGCCACGCTCTCCCGGTCGTGCTTGCAGCTGATCTCCGTCCGGAGCGACTCTCCGGCGCCGAACGAGACGACACCGATACCGGGCACCGTCACCATCTGAGGCCGCCGAGAGACGAGGTGCATCTCGATCCGATGCGCCACCGGCTCGTAGAACGCGAGATGATCGAACGCCGCGGGATCGAAATCCGCGCCCAGCTCGTGGTTCAGCACGCGCAGCATGTTGCGGTTGAACTCCGCCGTGACCCCGCGCGAATCGTTGTAGGCCGCCTCGATCCTGGCGACGTCCTTCCGCAGGTCCACACCCATCAGGAACCGGTCGCCCGGCTCCATGGCGCTCCGCACCCGGCTCAGCAACCGGATCGCGGCCGGCGGATAGAAGTTGCCGATGGTGCTGCCGAGGAAGGCGTAGAGCGCCGGATGCGGCATCCGGCGCGGGAGGTTGAGCTCCTCGGAGATGTCGGCGACCGCCGGCTCCACCTGCATCCGGGGATACTCCACCCGGAGCCGGGCCGCCGTCTGGCTGAGGAACGTCGCGCTCACGTCGATCGGCACGTACAGCTCGGCGGTGCCGGCCCCGCGCATCGCGTCGAGGATGATGCGGCTCTTCTCCGCGCTGCCGGCCCCCAGCTCGACCAGCGACCGGGTGCCGAGCCGCCGGATCAGCAGCGGCATCCACGCCTCCAGCAGCCCCCGCTCGGTCCGGGTCGGATAGTACTCCTCGAGCCGGGTGATCTCCTCGAAGAGCTCGGAGCCGCGCTGATCGTAGAAATACTTGGGCGACAGCTCCTTCTGGGGTGCCGCCAGGCCTTCGGCCACCTCCGCGAGCATCCGCGGATCGGCGACCGACTCACGGGCGAGCAGTCTACGCGTCACGGGCGCACCTGAAGCCGCTGAAGATCTGGCGGCGAATGGGGTAGTCCCAGTTGCGGAACGTGTTGCGCACCGCACCGGGCCGCGTGGCCCACGAGCCACCACGAAGCACCTTGTACTCGTCACCGAAGAAGACTTCGGAATACTCCTTGTACGGAAACGCCTCGAATCCGGGCCATGCCCGGAAATCGCCGGCGGTCCATTCCCAGACATCGCCGATCATGCCGGAGCAGCCGATGGGCGAGACGTTGCGCGGGTAGGCACCCACCGGCGCGGTCCCGAACCCGAGCTGGTCCACGTTCGCGAGCTCGGGAGTGACGGGCTCGTCGCCCCAGGGGAACCGGCGCTTGCGGCCGGCGGCCGGATCCCAGGAGGCCGCGGCTTCCCATTCGATCTCGGTCGGCAGCCGTTTGCCCGCGAAGCGGGCGAATGCCTCCGCCTCGTACCAGGTGACGTGGCACACCGGATGGTTCGGCGGCACCGGACCGCTCCGATCCATCACCCGCGTCATCCAGCGACCGCCCTCGCGGTACCAGTACTTCGGCGCTTCCGCATTGGACTCGGCGAGCCAGCGCCGGCCGCCGTCGGACCAGTAGTCGGCCCTCGAGTAGCCTCCCGCCTCGATGAAGCGGAGATAGTCGTCGTTGGTGACCGGATCCACGTCGATGAAGAACGGCCGCACGTTCACGACGTGCCGCGGCCGCTCGTTGTCGTAGGCCTCGGACCGGTCGGGCGTCCCGATCTCGACCGCGCCGCCCGGAAACCGCACCATCCCGCCCGAAGGCGACACGCAGCGCCGGAGGCAGCGCACGGCGCTCGAGCGGCGCGTACGGTGTCCCACGCTTGAGCTGGAGGGTCTGGAGGATCGTCTCGTTGTGCTGGTATTCGTGCTGGAGCACCATCCGGAACACGTAGCCGTCCCGCACCAGCGGATTGGCGTCGTCGGTGTCGGTGTGCGCCAGCCGGGCGAGCACGCGGGAGCGGATCTCATCCATGATCTCGCGGCAGCGATCGATCTCCGGGAGCGGCAGCGCGCCGCGCGTGCTGCGCGGATGCTCGAAGGGGTTGTACAAGCCCCGGCATCTCGACGAATTCGATCGGGCCGTCGAGGTTGCGGGTGAGCCAGAGCTCCTCGAAGTGCGCGATGTGGCCGAGATCCCAGAGGATGGGGCTCATCAGAGGATCGTGCTGGGCGTGCAGCTCCTCGTCACTGAGGGGCGACACCAGCAGGAAAGTGCGGACGCGAGCCTCCTGCAGGCGCTCGGCGATGGAGGCCAGCAGAGCACGGTCGCGCGCAAGGGCCATCGTCATCAGTTCACTCCCCGCCCGACGACTCAGTCGAGCGCGACAAACACGTTGTTCAGGGACTCCGCCAAGGTCGGATGGGCGAAGACCGCATCCCGGATGCTATCATACGGCAGGTTTCCCATCATGGCGAGTTGGAGCACCGCCATCATCTCCCCGCCCTCAATCCCAAGAATTGCTGCCCCAAGCACTTGCCGCGTCGCCGGATCCACCAGGATCTTCATCGTCCCACGCGTTTCATCCATCTCCAGCGCACGCGCCACGTGACTCATCGGCTGGGACGCCACCCGGTAGGCACGGCCCTGCTTCTTCAGCTCCCGCTCGGTGAGTCCGACGCGGCCGAGCTGCGGGTCCATGAAGACCGTATAGGGCACCGGCCGGTCGGTCGGTGGTACGGTGGCCGCCCTCGAGCAGGTTGGCCCGGATGATCCGGTAATCGTCGTAGGAGATGTGGGTGAACGCGGGGCCGCCCTTCACGTCGCCCAGCGCGTACACGCCGGCGGCCGTGGTCTCCAGCCGCTCGTTCACGCGAATGAAGCCCCGGGCATCGGTCTCGATGCCGGCGGCCTTCGGATTCAGCCGATCGGTGTTGGGGATCCGGCCGGTGGCGGCGAGCACATGGGTGCCGACGATGGCGCGATCGCCGCCGGATTCGTGAATGACGACCCGCACATGGGTGTCGTCCGCGCGCTCGGCGCACCTGGCCTGGGCTCCGAGCACGACGTCCACGCCGTCCTCGCGCAGAATCGCGAGCACGGCGCCGGCGATGTCGTCATCCTCCTGCGGCAGCAGCTGGGCGCCGCGCTGGATCACGGTGACCCGGCTGCCGAACCGGCGGAACATCTGGGCGAACTCGATGCCGATGTAGCCGCCGCCGAGCACCATGAGGTGCTCCGGCACGGCGTCGAGCTCCATGATCGTGGTCGAGTCGAGCGCGCCGACCTGGTCGAGCCCGGGAATGTCGGACGGCGCGGGCCGGCATCCGATGTTGATGAACACCAGGTCGGCCGTGACCGTCCGATCGCCCACCGCGAGCGTGCGGGGCCCGACGAATCGGGCCTCTCCGAACACCAGCTCCAGCCCCTCGGTGGCCGCGATCCGGCGTTCGCTGCCGCTCCGGAAGCTTTCGACGATGGCGCGCTTGCGCTCGCGGACCTTGGCGAGATTCAGCCGTATCGGGCCGGTTTCGACGCCGTAGTCCCCGCCGCGGCCGGCGAGATACGCCACCCGCGCACTGGCCACCATCGTCTTGGTCGGGGTACAGCCCTCGTTGATGCAGGTCCCACCGACATGCTCACGCTCGACCAGAAGCGTGCGCCGGCCGGATCGCGCGAGGGCGGTGGACAGAGGTCCCCCGGCCTGGCCGGCGCCGACGACGATGGCCTCGTAGTGCATGGGTGCGTTCATCGGCCTGCGGGGTAGCGGGTTAGTCCGGCTGGGTATGGAGGGAACGCCGGCGAGGGGAGGAAGGTTCCTGGCCCCCGGCAATGGTTGCCGCGAAGGTCCCGAGGCACTGTGACTCAAGTCACTAATCGTCCCCCACCGGCCTGAGCAGCGCCAGCTCCAACGCGTCGCAGAGCGCCAGCCAGCTCGCCTCGATGATGTTCTCCGAGCATCCCACGGTGCTCCACCGCTCGCGCCCGCGAGCCGACTCGATGATCACCCGCGGCCGCGCCGCGGTACCCAGATGCTCGTCCACGATGCGCACCTTGTAGTCCACCAGGTGCACCTGGGCGAGCGCGGGGTAGTGCGGCAGCAGCGCCTTGCGCACCGCGCGATCGAGCGCGCTCACGGGTCCGTCTCCCTCCGCCGCCGTGTGCACGACGTCCTCGCCCACCCGGAGCTTCACCGTCGCCTGGGCCCGGATCCCGTCGCCGCCACGCTTCTCCACGATGACCGTGAAGTCGTCCACCACGAACGGCGCCCGATACCCCGGGTTCTGCCGGCGGATCAGCATCTCGAACGAGCCCTCCGCCGCCTCGAACTGGAAGCCGCGATGCTCCAGCTCCTTGATGCGCTGGAGCACGGCCGCCTCCTCGTCCCCCGCGGCCAGGCCCAGCTCCCGCGCGCGGAGCCGCACGTTGCGGCGGCCCGCCATCTCGCTCACCACCACGCGGCAGCTGTTGCCGACGAGCGCGGGCTCCACGTGCTGGTAGCTCTCCGGCACCTTGGCGATCGCCGCGACGTGGATTCCGCCCTTGTGGGCGAAGGCGCTCCGGCCCACGTAGGGCGCGTGCGGATCGGGGTCCTGGTTCGCCACCTCGGCGACGTAGTGCGATACCTCGCTCAGCCGCTCGCAGCGCCTCGTCGCTGACGACCCGCTGCCCGAGCTTGAGCTGGAGCGTGGCGATCAACGGCACCAGGTCGAGGTTGCCGCAGCGCTCGCCGTAGCCGTTGATGGTGCCCTGCACCTGCTCGCAGCCGGCCTGGACCGCGGCGAGCGCGTTGGCCACCGCGAGCCCGGCATCGTTGTGCGGATGGATGCCGAGCGGCGTGCCCAGCCGCCCGCGCAGCTCGAGCACCCGCTCGGCGACGATCTCGGGCAGCTCGCCGCCGTTGGTATCGCACAGCACCAGCGTGTCCGCGCCGGCCTCGGCGGCCGCCTGGAGGGTGGCGAAGGCGTAGGCGGGGTCGAGCCGCCAGCCGTCGAAGAAGTGCTCGGCGTCGTAGATCACTTCCCGGCCCTGCCGCTTGAACCAGGCGACGCTGTCCGCCACCATGCGGAGGTTCTCCTCCCGCGTCGTCTCCAGCACCCGGTCCACGTGCAGGGTCGACGTCTTCCCCACCAGCGTCACCACCGGCGTGTCGGCCTCCTCGAGCGCCCGGATGCTGCCGTCGTCCTCGCAGCGGATGCCCGCCCGCCGCGTGCTGCCGAACGCCGCGATCCGCGCGGAGGCCGGCGGCGATTCCCGCATCCGCCGGAAGAACTCCGCGTCCTTGGGGTTGGAGCCGGGCCACCCGCCCTCGATGTAGTGCACGCCGAGCCGGTCGAGCACGCGGGCGATCTTCACCTTGTCGTTCACCGAGAGCGAGAGCCCCTCGCGCTGGGTGCCGTCGCGCAGCGTGGTGTCGTAGAGCCGGAGGGGCGCTGCCGGGTCCGTGCGGGGCATGGGCCGTCCCTGAAAAAGAAAGCGGCCTCTCGATCCGAGAGGCCGCGTATCGCTGCTGAGTCGGGTGGTGCCGTCTACCCGCAAGCCCGCGCGCCGCCTCTGGCTGATGGCCGAAGCGGAATAATCGCGAGGCAGGCGCTGGAGATTCAGGAGCATGCATATCTATACGATCCGGGGAGCCGGGGTGTCAAGGCGGTGGCGCGGGTGAAACACAAAACCTCATCCCGGACCGTCTCGCCGCCCGCCCCGGCGCGCGCTACCTTTCCCCCATGCCGTCGATCGACACCATCATCCCCCGCTTCAAAGCCGCCGACCGGACCACCCGCCTGGAGACGCTGCTGGACTACTCCCGCAAGCTGCCGCCGCTCCCCGAGCGGCTGGAGCAGGAAAAGGCCAGGGGCGACCACCGGGTCCACGAGTGCCAGACGCCCGTGTTCCTCTGGGTCGAAGTCGAGGGCGGACAGGTGCATATCCATGCCGACGTGCCGCGCGAGTCGCCCACCGTTCGGGGCTTCGTGTCGTTGCTGGCCCGGACGCTGGACGGCGCCTCGCCCGACGCGGTGGCCCGGATCCCCGACGACCTCCTCGACCAGCTCGGCCTGAGCGAGACCCTCGGCATGACCCGCACCCAGGGACTCACCGCCATCCTGCATCGTATCAAGCGCTCCGTGGCCACCGCCTGATGCTCGGCGTCCTGGAGATCGCCGGACGAGGCGCGGGCTTCCTCCGGCGGCGCGAGGCGGGCTATCTGCCCTCCAACGGCGACGTCCACGTGGGCGAGCGGGTGGTCCGGCAGTACGGACTCCGAACCGGGGACGAGATCGTCGGGGAGACCCGCCCGGGCGGCAAAGGCCGCGGGCCCACCCTGGAGCGGGTCACGACCGTCCACGGGCACCCCGCCGATCAGGTCCGCACCCGCCCCGAGTTCACCCGCCTCACCGCGATCCATCCCAACGAGCTGATCCGCCTGGAGACCAACATGGTCCGGGGCGGGACAGCCGGATTACACCAACCGGGTCATCGACCTCCTCTCGCCCCTGGGGAAGGGCCAGCGCGCCCTGATCGTGGCGCCCGCCAAGGCGGGCAAGACCATGGTGCTCCAGGCCATCGCCGAAGGGGTCTGCGCGAACTACCCGGAAGCGCGCCTGATGATCCTGCTGGTGGACGAGCGGCCCGAGGAAGTGTTCGAGATGGAGGCGACGGGCTTCGGCGAGGTGATCGCGTCGAGCTTCGACAACCCCGCGTCGCAGCACGTCACCCTGGCGGAGCTGACGCTCGAGCGGGCGCGGCGGAGGGTCGAGCTGGGCGAGGATGTGGTCCTCATCGTGGATTCGCTCACCCGTCTCGCCCGCGCCTACAATACCGTCGAGCGCGGCACCGGCCGCACCCTGTCCGGCGGCCTGGACGCGCAGTCGCTGGAGAAGCCGAAGCGGTTCCTCGGCAGCGCGCGGAAGGTGGATCCCTCGAAGGGCGGCGGATCGCTCACCATCATCGCGACCGCGCTGGTGGATACCGGCAGCAAGATGGACCAGGTGATCTTCGAGGAGTTCAAGGGGACCGGCAACAGCGAGCTGGTGCTGAGCCGGGAGCTCGCCGAGCGGCGGGTGTTTCCGGCGATCGACCTGGTGGCCAGCGCCACCCGCCGCGAGGAGCTGCTGTTCGACGAGCCGACGCTCGCGGCGTCGCGCGCGCTGCGGCAGCGGATCGCGGGGATGACGGCGATCAATGCGATGAACGACCTGCTGACCGATCTGCGCCGGTATCCGACGAATGTGGAGCTGGTGAAGAGCTTGAACGGGGGGTAGAAGATTGCGTGGAGGAGAGAGCTTGTCATCCTGAGCGAAGCGAAGGAGCCATCACCCGGGTGATGGCTCCTTCGCTTCGCTCAGGATGACATTGTTCTTCCGACCCTACCGCGTCTCACCCCGCTACCGCCTTCTCGATCTCGGCCAGCCGCTTCTCGATCTCCTGCCTGCGGCAGCCACCGTCCCCGCAGCATCACCCCCGCCCGCCGCGTCGTGTTCCGGATGTCCACCAGCGGGTCCGCGTCGAGCAGCACGAGATCGGCCCGCTTCCCCCGCTCGATCGTGCCCGTCTCCTTCGTAGTGCCGAAGAACGTCGCGACGTTTCGCGTGCCCGTCTCCAGGGCCTGATAGGGCGTGAGGCCCGAGGCCACCAGCGACTCCAGCTCCCGGTGGGTCGAGAACCCCGGCACGTTGAAGATCTGGGGCGCGTCGGAGCCGAGCAGCAGGCCGGCGCCCGCGTCGTGCAGCGCCTTGATCAGCCGGCGGCGCATCTCGATCGTCCGGCGCGCCGACTCGGGCGACGATCCGGTCTCCGACAGCATGTTGTCCTTCACTTCCGCCCACTGGGCGAGGTTCTGCCGCGGGACGTACCGCATCTCCGGACGCGCCAGCAGCTCCTGCGTGGTGCCGCCCACGATCAGATTCTCCAGCAGCACCTCGGTCGGCACGTTCCACACCCCGGCGCGCTTGGTCGTGGCGACGAGCGCCGCGAGCTTCGCCTCGTCGAGCTGCTCGCCGAGATTGAGCCCGAAGAAGGCCGACTGCTCCGCGGTGAGCGAGGCGCCCTCGCGCAGCATGCCTTCGATGTAGCCGTCGAGGTGATCGATGCTGGAGTAGCGCGCCTCGAGCGCGCGGTGGATGCCCACCGCTTCCGGCACGTGGCCGGCAAAGGGGATCCCCGCCCGCTTGGCGGCCGCGGCCATGGTGTCGAACGCCTCGCGGCTCACGCCGGGATGGATCTTGAGCAGGTCGTACCCCGCGGCCTTCTGCTCGGCCACGGCCTTGGCCGCCGCCTCCGGCGTGGGGACGGTATTCCCGTTGAACGAGGGCCCGGAGGTGTAGATCGTCGGGCTCACCAGCTCGTTCTTCGCGGCGCGCGACCGGAGCTCGAGGTGGCGCGGGTGGCCCAGCATGCCGCGGATCGTCGTGATGCCGCCGGCGACGTAGAGGTACAGCGTCCGCTCCACCACCTCGTCCGTCGCCTGCCCGCCCGGAATGTGCGCATGCATCTCGGCGAGCCCGGGGATCAGGAACTTCCCCTTCCCGTCCACTCGCACGCCTCCGTCGGGCACCTTCACCTTCGCCACCGGCCCGATCTCGATGATCCGGTCGCCCCGCACCAGCACCGTCTGGCCGGGGATCCGGCGCTCGCGATCCATGGGAATGACCGTGACGTCCACGAAGGCGGTGACGGTCTCGGCCTGCTTCCCGCCCGGGGGATCGGTGGGATCGGCGAGCGGCGCGGCCAGCGCCGCGAGGACCAGCGTCAGCATGGGAGCTCCTGAAAACGAGGAAGGGTCGCCCGAGCCGTACGCGCCCGGGCGACCCTCCGTTTCACCGCTGGATCAGGCCTTCGCGGCGGCCCGGTTGGCCTGCTCGAATTCCTTCATCAGGGAAACCAGCGCCTCGACCGCCGGCCGCGGACAGGCGTTGTAGATACTGGCCCGCATGCCGCCGGCGTTGCGGTGCCCCTTGAGGCCGTCGAGTCCGCGCTTGGTCGCCTCGGCGATGAACTTGGCCTCCAGCTCCTCGGTCGGGGCCCGGAAGCACACGTTCATCAGGGAGCGGCTGTCGGGCTGCGCGGTGCCGCGGAAGAAGTCGCTCTGGTCGATGAAGTCGTAGAGCAGTGCCGCCTTCGATGCGTTGTGCTGCGCCATCGCGGCGAGCCCGCCCTCGCTCTGGATCCACTTGAACACTTCGCCCATCACGTAGATGCCGAACGTGGGCGGCGTGTTGTAGAGGGACTTCTCCGCCGCATGGGTCCGGTACTGGAGCATGGTCGGCAGCGTCTTCGGCCCCGCTTCGACCAGATCCTTCCGGATGATCACCAGCACCACGCCCGACGGCCCCAGGTTCTTCTGCGCACCGGCGTAGATCAAGCCGTACTTCGAGACGTCGATCGGCCGGCTGTACATGTCGCTCGAGGTGTCGGCCACCAGCGGCACGCCCGCCGGGACCGACGGCTCCGAGCGCCACTGGGTGCCGTAGATCGTGTTGTTGGTGGTGAGATGGACGTAGGCCGGCCGCTCGGAGTACTTGATCTCCTTCGCGGTCGGAATGCGGTCGAAGTTGGTGGCCTCGCCGCTGGCGGCGAGGTGCACCTTGGCGCCGAGGATCTTGGCTTCCTTCACCGCCTTCTGGGCCCACACGCCGGTGAGCAGGTAGTCCGCGGTCCGGTCCGCCGGCAGCAGGTTCATCGGCACCATCGAGAACTGGAGCGACGCGCCGCCCTGCAGGAAGAGCACCTCGTAGTCGTCGGAGATGCCCGCGAGGTCGCGGCACGCCTGCTCCGCCTCGTCCCGGATCCGGTCGAACACCTTGCCGCGGTGGCTGTGCTCCATGATACCGATGCCGCTGCCGGCTGCGTCCCAGATCGTCTCCTGCGCCTTGCGGAGCACGGGCTCGGGCAGCACCGCCGGACCGGCGGAAAAGTTGAAGATTCGCTTGCTCATACTCGTCACCGGGTTGGGGTCGACTACCGGGCCACCTTGCCGTCGATCTCGCTCAGCTCGACGCTGATGATGTCCTTGTTGCCCGCCTTGATCTTGTCCAGCGCGCCGTTGTTGGGGGCGCCGTCGAGGTGGATCCGCGCCAGCGTCGCCTGCGCGCCGTGATAGATGATGTTCTCCACTTCCTCGACGTTGATCTCCGCGCCCGCGAGCACACCGAACACGTGGGCGAGCACGCCCGGCCGGTTGCGGTGGCGGATGACGAGCACGTGGCTCGCCGAGCTGCGGGCCAGGCGGTTCACGACGTTGGGGACCTCGCCGGTGGCCTGGAACGCCTGCACGATGCGGATCACCTCGTGCGCGATGGCCACCTGCGCCTGGTCGGTGGACGCGCCGACGTGGTGCGTGCCGAAGACGCCGGGCTCCTGCACGATCGTATTGGCGAACTCCCCTTTGGAGCCGGCGGGCTCGTTCTGGAAGACGTCGAGGCCGGCGCGGATCTTCTTCTCCTGCATCGCCTGCCGCAGCGCCGCCTCGTCCACCACCGAGCCGCGCGAGGTATTGATGAGGTAGGCCCCCGGGCGCATCGCCGCCAGGAATTCGGCGTTGACCAGGTGCTTGGTGTCGGCGTTGGCGGCGACGTTGACGGTGACGACGTCCGAGAGCCTGGCCACTTCGAGCGGACTCTGCGCGTAGGCGATGCCGAGCCGGTCCGCCTCCTCGTGCGTCAGCGTGCGCGACCACGCCAGCACCCGCATGCCGAAGGCGCGGGCCCGGGTCGCGACTTCCTTCCCGATCTGCCCCAGCCCGACGATGCCAAGCGTCCGCCCGTAGAGCCCGCGCGCCTTGGAGTATTCGCCCTTGTTCCACTTGCCGCCCCGCAGGTCGGCCACCTGGTCGGGGATCCGGCGGTCACAGGCGAGCAGCAGCCCCATCACCAGCTCGGCGACGGCGATGGAGTTCTTGCCGGGACAGTTGGAGATGAAGATCCCGCGGCTCGAGGCGGTCGCCACGTCGATGGTGTCGATGCCCGCCCCCGCCCTGATCACCAGGGTGAGCGAGGTGCCCGCGTTGAGGGTGTCCGCGGTCACCTTGGTGCCGCGCACGATCAGGATGTTGGGATCCACCTCCCTGATCGCGGCGGGGAGCGCCTCGGCGCTGAGATCCGGCTGCGACACCACCGTGCATCCCAGCTCCTTGAGACCATCGATGCCGACCTTCTCGAACTTGTCGGCGATGAGAACCTTCATCGACACTCCAATCGCGAAATGCGGGTCATCAGCTAAGCTAGCTCGTGCACGAACAGTCCGCTGCGCAGCTTGGGCTCGAACCAGGTGCTCTTCGGCGGCATCACCTGGCCGGCGTCGGCCACGGCCATCAGCTGGTCGAGAGTCGTGGGGTAGAGCGCGAAGGCGATCGCCATCTCGCCCGACCGCACCCGGCGCTCCAGCTCCGCGGTGCCGCGGATCCCGCCCACGAAGTCGATCCGCTTGTCCGTCCGCGGGTCGCCGATGCCGAGGATCGGCGCCAGCACCCGGTCCTGAAGCAGCGAGACGTCGAGCGAAGCGATCGGATCCGCGCGATCGATCGACGCCGGATCCAGCTCCAGCCGGTGCCAGCGGCCATCGAGGTACACCCCGAAGACGCCGTTCCGGTCCGGGGACGGATCCTTCGCGGGCCCGAGCTTCCCCAGCTTGCCGAGCCGCTCGAGCACCTGCGCGGGCGTCTGGCCCTTGAGGTCGCGCACCACGCGGTTGTAGGGCAGGATGCGAAGCTGATCCGCCGGAAAGAGGACCGCGAGGAACCAGTTGTACTCCTCTTCGCCGCTGTGCGACGGATTCTTCGACCGCAGCTCCTTGCCGGCACGCCACGCGCTGGCGGAGCGGTGGTGTCCGTCCGCCACGTAGGCGTGGGCGATGGGTCCGAACGCACGGACGAGCGCGTCGCTGTCGGACACCGGCCAGACCGTGTGCCGCACGCCGTCCGGCGCGGTGAAGTCGTAGAGCGGCGGCGTGCCCGAGGTGATCCCCTCCACCCGCGCGTCGATCTCCGGCGTGCCCCGATAGGTCAGGAACACCGGCTCGGCGTTGGCGTTGAGCGTGAGGACGTGGCGGGTGCGGTCGTCCTCCTTGTCCTGCCGGGTCTTCTCGTGCTTGCGGATCAGGTCGCGCTCGTAGTCGTCCACGTGCACGCAGCCGACCACGCCGGTCTGCGCGCGCCCGTCCATGATCTGGCGGTAGAGGAAGAGACCCGGGTGCTGGTCCTGCAGCAGGGTCCCGCCGGCGAGGAACTCGTCCAGCGCGCTCCGGGCGCGGGCGTAGATCCGGGGGTCGTAGGGGTCGACGTCGTCGGGCAGATCGATGTCCGAGCGGCCCACATGGAGGAAGCTGTGCGGGTTCCCGCCGGCCAGCTCGGCCGCCTCGGCACGATTGACGACGTCATAGGGGACCGCCGCCACCTGGGCGGCGAGATCGGGGTGCGGGCGGACCGCACGGAAGGGGTTCAGGCGCATGGCGGGCCCTATCCTACGCGGGGGTGCGAGCGGGCGTCAATCCCTGACCTGACACACTGTCATCCCGAGCGGAGCGAGGGATCTTGCCCGCCATGGTTCGAGCTGAGCCGGCAAGATCCCTCGCTTCGCTCGGGATGACACTGCGAGACCTAGCCCCCAGGCCGCACCCCCCGCTCCACCACCCCCAGCACCCCGTCCACCGCCAGCGCCAGCAGCGCGGCCGGAATCGCGCCCGAGAGAATCATCCGCGTGTCCGACAGCGCCAGGCCCGCCGCGATCGGATCGCCGAGCCCGCCCGCCCCGATGAAGGCCGCCAACGTGGCCGTGCCCACGTTGATGACGGCCGCCGTCCGGATGCCCGCCATGATCACGGGCGCCGCCAGCGGCAGCCGCACGTACCGGAGGATCTGCCCGGGCGTCATGCCGAGCGCTTCCGCCGCCGCGACGGCGTCCGGTGCGGCGTCGCGGACACCGGAGTAGGTGTTCCGCAGGATCGGATAGAGCGAGTACAGGAAGAGGGCGATCACCGCCGGCAGCACCCCGATGCCGGCCAGCGGGATCATGAACGCGAGCAGCGCGATCCCCGGCATCGTCTGGAGCAGCCCGACACCGCGCACCGCCGCCTCCGCGCCGCGCGGCAGCCGCTCCAGCGCGAGGCCCACCGGCACCGCGACCGCGATGGCCGCGCCGAGCGAGAGCGCCACGAGCAGCAGGTGCCGAGCGGTCAGGTGAAGCAGCGACCCCCGCCGCTCCCAGAGGTAGGCGAGGATGCCCTCGCCCTTCCGTTGCTCCACCGCCGCCGTGGGCCGGCGCTGGCCGGTGAGCTCCAGCGCGGCGAGCGCGTCGGCCGCGATCCGCTCGACCGGCTCCCGCTCGACCTCCAGCCGGCGGTTGAGCCGGCGCATCGTCGCCTCGTCGAGCCGGCCACTCAGCTCCGCCAGCGCCGCCACCGCCGCCGGCTGCCGCTCGGCGAGCCCGCCGCTCACCAGCGCGGCGGCCTGGTACGGGGGGAAGAACTGCCTGTCGTCCTCGAGGACCACGAGGTCGTAGCGGGCGATCAGCCCGTCGGTCGAATAGCCGTCAATGACGTCCACCTCGCCCGCGGCCAGCGCCTGGTACTTCACGGCCGGCAGGAGCGCGCGCACGTCCTTGAACCGAACGCCGTAGGCCTGGGTGAGTCCCGGCAGGCCATCGGGCCGGCCGATGAAGTCGGCGGTGAGGCCGGCTCGGAGCGAGCCGGAGACCCGCGCCAGGTCGCTGAGTGTCGCGAGGCGGTGCCGGCGCGCGGTCTCGCGGGTGACCGCGATCGCGTAGGTGTTCTCGAAGCCGAGCGGCGGGAGCCAGCGCGCGTTCCACCGGCGGCGGAACTCACGGCTCACCCGGTCGAAGACCTCCCGGGGATCGGCGACCGGGCGCTCTCCCAGAATCGCGAGCAGGCCGGTGCCGGTGTACTCCGGATACACGTCGGCCGCGCCGGTGCGGATCGCGCGGAAGGCGATCTCGGTGGCGCCGAGCCCGGGACGCCGGTCGACCGCGATCCCGCGCGCCTCCAGCAGCTGGGCGAACATCTCCGCCAGGATGTACGACTCGCCGAAGGGCTTCGAGCCCACCACGACCGGACGCGGCGCGGGCGCGGCCTGGACGGCGAGCAGGAGGAGCAGCGTCGCGCTCACGCGGGCGTGACCCGGGCGCGCCGGAGCAGCTCGCGGACATACGGTGTGGCCGGGTTCTCCCGCAGCTCCGCCGCCGGGGCGATCTGTTCCAGCCGGCCGGCGCGCAGCACCCCGACGCGGTCGGCCAGCAGGAACGCCTCGTGCACATCGTGGGTGACCAGGACGGCGGTGAGGCCGAGATCGCGGCGGAGATCGAGAAAGGTGGTCTGGAGATCGGCCCGGGTGATCGCGTCGAGCGAGCCGAACGGCTCGTCCAGCAGGACGACGCCCGGCTCCGCCGCCAGCGCCCGCGCGACGGCGACCCGCTGCCGCTGCCCGCCCGAGAGCTCGCGGGGCCAGCGCGAACCGAAGCGCTCGGGGTCGAGGCCGACCAGCCGCAGCGAGCGGGCAGCCGCGTCGCTCGCGGTTCCGCCACCCCGAAGCCACGGCACCAGCGCGACGTTTCGCCGGACTCTCCAGTGCGGCAGCAGGCCGCCGTCCTGGGGCACGTAGCCGGTGCGCCGGCGCAGCTCGAACGGGTCCAGGGTGGCGGCGTCGGTCCCTTCGACCAGCACCCGCCCGCCGTCCGGCGCGGTCAGACGATTGAAGCAGCGAAGCAGGGTCGTCTTCCCCGAGCCGCTCTCGCCGATGAGCGCGACGCACTCGCCCCGGCGGACCTCGAGCGTCACGCCGTCCAGGGCGACCGTCTCGCCATAGCGCTTGGTGACTGCCTCGGCCCGGAGGGCGACCGCCGGCGAGGCTCCGCCGGCCACGGATGGATCACTCACATCGTGCAATCTACGAGAGCCCCGCGACCCCGACGACGAGCACGTTCTTGCGCTCCGCGCTCGCGCGCGCCGCGCCCGCCGATCGGCCCCGCGATCGGAGCCCGGAAAGCGAGCGATGTAACTCCAACGGATGACTCCGGTTCAGCCCGAGCGGAAATGACGGGCTCCCCGCCCCCGCCGAAAGACTCCGCGCATGCAGAAAAATGCATCCGACGCGAGCACGAATTTGGCATCCGATTGCAGTCCCCCACGCTCGCCCAAGAGGACGCGTTCATGTATCGCATCGAGGTCGGTCCTGGAGAGGAAACGGTCTTCCGGACGATCGAGGAGCTGGCGATCGGTATCCGGAACGGCGTCATCACGCCCCGTGCCCGGATCTACCACCACGCGTCCCAGAAGTGGCTGCCGATCGGCCTGCATCCGCATTACAAGAAGGCGCTGGAGATGCCGGTCGCCAACGCGAGCCCGGCACCGGTGACGACCGCGACGCCGCTGCCGCAGTCGCCGCGGAAGACGCCGTCGCATGGTCACCCGAAGCTGTCGGCCGAGCCGAGGCATGCCCCAGAGCCGAAGCATGCCCCAGAGCCGAAGCACGCTCCCGAGCCCAGGCATGTCGCCGAACAGAGGCACGCGCCCGAGCCGAAGCCTGCCCCTGAGCCGAAGCAGGCCGCCGCGCCGAAGCACGTTCCCGAGCCCGAGCCCCCGCGCGCCGAGCGCAAGTACCTGTTCGAGCCGAAGCCCACGCCCAAGATCCCGGGCCCGACACAGTCACCCGTGATCGCGATGCAGCAGGAAGTGCTGCGGGACCTGCCGCTCCTCTCCATTCCGGAGCCGGAGCCGCTCCCCTGGCAGACGCCTTCGCGGAGAGCGGCCGCGCCGGTCATCGAGACGCACCCGCCAGCCGTGCACCACGCGGCGCCGGTTCATCACGCGGCGCCGGGCCATCACGCGGCGCCCGCACACGCGCCGAGGATCCATCCGCCATCTCCGGCCGCCGCGCCGCATCAGGCCGCGACCTACGTGCCCCTGGAATTCTCCGGTCCGCTGGCCGAGCCGTATCACGCGGAAGCCGAAGAGCCGCAGCCTCGCTCCACGGCTCGGCGCCGCCGGATCGGCGGACGCCCGGTGATGCTGTTCGGCGTCGCCGCGTCGCTCGTCATCGGCATGCAGATCATGCTGAGCTCGACGCCATCCGCGTCGGCCGACCCGGCGGCGGCGCCGGCGGAGACCGAGGAGACCGCGATCCCCGACGAGATCGACGATCCCGCGTCGCTGACACCGGACCCGGTCAACGCGCCCGTGGCCTCGACACCTGCCCCGCGCGTCACGACCGCCCCCGCGCGCGTGCCGATGGTGCCCGGCCCGGCGTTCGCCGGCTCGGCTCCCCTGCGGCCCGGCGCCGACAGCATGGCGACGCGCCCCGTTCCGGCGCCGGCGCCCCAGCCGGCCGCGCCCGTAACGACCAGCGAGATCGCGCCCGCCCCCATCGCCATGGACCTGGGTCTCCCGCGCGGTGCCCGACTCCCTCGCGCCGACGGCCCGCACCAGCGACACCATGGGCATGAAGAAGATCCTTCGCGCCTTGAACGGCGCCCAAGCCGGCGGAGGCCGCCGCCGCGCCCTGACCGCCCTGTGACTCATCCCACAGCGTCTTCCCCCCGGACCCACCCAATATCGATGGTGTAAGTCTTTGTTTGTCAACTAGTAAGGTTGATAAACCTGTGGATAATTACTCCGTCGTGTGGAGAACGCGGGCGGGGCGGTTCCACTATTGGGAGGCGCGATGGCACGGGCGATCTGGAGCGGATCCATCAGCTTCGGGATGGTCACCATCCCGGTAAAGCTGCACGGTGCGACTGAAAGCAAGGACATCTCCTTCCACCTGCTGCACGCCACCTGCGGCACCCGTCTCAAGCAGATGCGGTGGTGCCCCACCGACGAGGAAGAAGTCCCCTGGAGCGATATCGTCCGCGGCTACGAGTACGCCAAGGACCAGTACGTCACGCTCACCGACAAGGACTTCGAGCAGCTTCCCCTGCCGAGCAAGCACACGATCGAGCTCAGCGCCTTCGTCGAGCAGGAAGAGATCGATCCGGTGTTCTACGAGAAGAGCTACTACCTCGCGCCCGAGGACCGGGGCGAGAAGGCGTACGCCCTGCTGCTGCGGACGCTGGAGAAGAAGAAGCTCACCGCGATCGCGACGATCACCATCCGGAAGAAGGAACAGCTCTGCGCGCTCCGCCCGCACGAGGGCGTGCTCATCATGGAGACGCTCTACTACCCGGACGAGATCCGGAAGCAGCCCGAGGCGAGCCTCGGCAAGACCAAGGTGACCGAGCGCGAGCTCGACATGGCCTTCACCCTGATCGAGCTGCTGCGGAAGCCGTTCAAGCCCGAGGAGTACAAGGATCACTACCGCGAGGCACTGAGCCAGCTCATCGAGGCCAAGCTGGAGGGCCGGGAAGTCGTCACCTCGCCGGCGGCGCGGGATACGAGCGTCATCGACCTGGCGGACGCACTGCGCCGAAGCGTCGAGGCCGCGAAGAAGGGCAAGCCCAAGGCCCCGGCGCGCCGGAAGGCCCGGCCCGCCGCGCGGCGCGCGACCCGGCGTAAGGTCGGCTGAGCGCCGTGGACGACGTCCTCGCGCAGCTCGACGCCGCGAAGACGCGGGCCGTGCTGCAGGTGGAGGGCCACGAGCTCCCGGTCACCAATCTCGACAAGCCCCTCTGGCCCGCGGCCGGACGCCGCAAGGCGGTGACCAAGCGGATGATGCTCCAGTATTTCGCGCGGGTGTCGCGCTGGATGCTGCCGCACCTGGCCGACCGGCCGCTCTTCGTCACCCGTTTTCCCAACGGCATCGACGGGAAGAGCTTCTACCAGAAGCACTGGGAAGACCCGCCGCCGTTCGTGCGCACCGTCTCGATCTACTCGAGCCACGGCGACACGGACGGTGCCTACGTGATCTGCGAGAACCTCCCCACCCTGCTCTGGCTCGGCCAGATGGGCAGCCTCGAGCTGCACGCCTGGTACTCCCGGGTGGAGCCCGGGCCCGACGCGAAGAACCGCGGGCGCCGCTTCAGCGGCTCCGAGGCCACGCTGGAGAAGTCGGTGCTCAACTATCCCGATTTCATCGTCTTCGACCTCGATCCCTACGACTACTCGGGGAAGGAATCGAGCGGGGCGGAGCCCGAGCTGCACCGGCGGGCGTTCAACCGGACGCGCAAGCTCGCGCTCAAGGTCCGCACCCAACTCGAGGAGCTGGGGCTGACCACGTGGGTGAAGACGTCGGGGCGCACCGGCCTGCATCTCTACCTGCCGATCGTCCGCGACCTGGATTTCGACGCGGCCCGCGACGTGGCGATGACCATCGCCCGGCACGCGGCGAGCGCGCAGCCGAAGGAGGTCACGCTGGAGTGGGCGGTGGAGCGGCGGCGGGGCAAGATCTTCTTCGACTACAATCAGAACGTTCGGGGCAAGTCGCTCGCGGTTCCCTACTCGCCGCGGCGGCACCCGGCGGCCACCGTGTCCGCGCCGATCCGCTGGGACGAGGTGGAGAAGATCTACCCGACCGATTTGACCCTGCTCACCGTCCCCGACCGGCTCGAGCGCGAAGGAGATCCGTGGGAAGGCATTCTCGAAGCCAAGCAAAACCTGGACGCCATCGTCGGCGCGGGCGCGCGCGAGTGAGCCCGCGCCTGGGCGCGATCCGCGATCGGGGCCGGTTGCGGTACCGTGCGCAGCCGAGCTGGTTCGCGCCGATGCTGGCGACGCTGACCGACCAGGTGCCCGCCGGCCCAGGCTGGATCTACGAGCCGAAGCTGGACGGCGTGCGGGTGCTGGTCTTCGTCGCCGGAGGAGCGGTCCGCCTGATGTCGCGCAACCGGAAGGCGGTGGAGGGCGGCTATCCCGAGCTGGTGCAGGCTCTCGCGAAGTCGGTGCGGGGGGACGCGGTGCTCGACGGCGAGATCGTGGCGCCCGATCCGAAGACCGGCCTCTCGTCCTTCGCGCGGCTGCAGCAGCGGATGCACCTGCGGGATCAGACGCGCGCGGCGCTGACCGGCGTGGCCGTCAAGCTCTATCTCTTCGACTGCCTCTTCTACGAGGGGATCGACCTCACCGGCCTGCCTCTGCTCGACCGCAAGAAGGTGCTGCGCGACGTGGTCTGGTTCGACGACCCGATCCGCTTCACGGCGCACCGCATCACCGGCGCGGCCGCGATGTACCGGGACGCCTGCCGCAAGGGCGCGGAGGGGATCATCGCCAAGCGCGCGGACGCGCGCTACACCAGCGGCCGCTCCACCGACTGGCTCAAGGTGAAATGCGTGCTGCAGCAGGAGTTCGTCATCGGCGGCTACACCGCCCCCCGGGGCGCACGCGAACACCTCGGCGCGCTGCTGGTGGGCTACTACGACGGCGACACGCTGCGCTACGCGGGGAAGGTCGGCACCGGCTACGACCGCTTCACCCTGGAGCTGCTCGCACGCAAGATGACGCCGCTCCACCGCCGCACGTCGCCGTTCGCGCCGGGGGCGGTGCCAGCGCGGGACGTGCAGTGGGTCACGCCGAAGCTCGTCGCGCAGATCGGGTTCGGGGAGTGGACCTCGGCGGGGTTGCTGCGGCACCCGCGGTTTCTGGGGGTGAGGGATGACAAGGAAGCGAGCGAGGTGGTGCGGGAGGGGTAAGCCAGGGGAGATGGGCCCCTTCGCTGCGCTCAGGGTGACACAGCACTCATGAACGAACATGTCACCCTGAGCGCAGCGAAGGGGCCCATCTCCGTCTCACTCTATTACGACCGTCCAAGCATAGTTCTCCAACCGCTCCGTCCTCCTCCCCATCCCTGGCGCCGGCAGCATCACTTCCGCCCCGTGCCGTACGGTCAGATACATCGCCTCCACCGACCGCTTGAAGTCCGCCGAGCACGCGCCGCGCACGGTGGCGTCATGCGCGGGCATTGGACGCCACGAAAGCTGAAGCGCGGTGCCGCCCGGACTCGCGGCGTCCGCCACGACCACGCCGCTCATCGCGACCCGGCCGGTGCCCTCGAGCGCCAGCTCGCAGGCCTGGCCGGTCGATGCGTGGGCGCCGCAGAACAGCAGCAGCGTGCGCCGATCGAAGGTCCCGGCGTACGTCCCATCGGGATTCCGGGTCAGCGTCCCTTCGACCACTTCGTCGCCGCCGTTCCGGCAATCCTCGTCGTTGCCCAGCTGAGGCCAGGCGCTGCGGAGCGTGAGGTGATAGGCGTCGGCCAGGGCGGGCAGACGGCCTCCCGTCGGCCTCTCGCCCATGGCCATGGCCTGGCCCGCCGCCGGGGCGGACACTGAGGCGGTGAGTGCGAGTGCGGCCAGGAATCCCCGAGTCGGTCGCGTCGTCATGCCATCTCCCATCAGGTATGCGTATCGGCTCCGATCTCTCATCGGAGCGCGGGTGCAACCTGCCCCCGGCGCGCGTCGATTCCGCCAACGACCAGTCGCGCACCGGTAACACGATGCGCCCCACCATAAGACAAGACGCGTGCCCCGGCGCAGTAGCGTGGGGCTCAGTGACGCACAACGTTGGGAGAGCGGGAGTTGGCGCAACGAAGCGGCGCTGGCCGGACCAGCCGGGCCCGGCCGCGATCCGACAATTTCGTCAGCCGCGGAAGCGGCGGGCGTCGATCCCGTAGCGACGGATCTTGTAGTTGATGATCCGCTCGGTGGTGTTGAGGAGGCGGGCGGCGCGCGCGCGGTTGCCCCGCGTCGACTTGAGCGCGTCCTGGATCAGGTTGCCTTCGAACGCGGCGACCGCCTCGCCCAGCGAGCCGGTGACGACGGTGCCGGATGCCTCCGCCGTCTGCAGCGTGGGGGTGAGATGGTGCCCGTGGATCACGTCCCCGTCGGCGACGAGCACCGCGCGCTCGATGGTGTTCTCCAGCTCGCGCACGTTCCCGGGCCAGTGGTAGCTCACCAGCATGTCGATCGCCGGCGTGGAAATCCGCTTGATGCTGCGGCCGTGAAGCTTGACGTACTTCTCGACGAAATGGTCGGCCAGGAGCAGGATGTCGGACTTCCGCTCCCGGAGCGGCGGCACGCAGATGGTGAAGACGTTGAGCCGGTAGTAGAGGTCCTCCCGGAAGGTGCCGTCCGCCTGGGCGCGCTCGAGGTCCTTGTTGGTCGCGGCGATGAGGCGGACATCCACCCGGATGGTGTCGCTGCCGCCGAGGCGCTGGAACTCCCGCTCCTGGATCACCCGGAGCAGCTTGGCCTGGGTGGATGGACTCAGCTCCCCGATCTCGTCGAGAAAGAGCGTGCCGCCGTCGGCCAGCTCGAAGCGGCCTTTCCGCCGCGCCTGCGCGCCGGTGAACGCGCCTCGCTCGTAGCCGAACAGCTCCGACTCGACCAGCGTCTCCGGCAGCGCGGCGCAGTTCACCCGCACGAACGGCTTCTCCGCCCGGGGCGAATGCTGGTGCAGCGCGTGCGCGATCAGCTCCTTGCCCGTGCCCGACTCACCGCGCAACAGCACCGTCGCGGAGGTGCCGACCACCTGGCTCACCTGCTCGTAGACCTGGCGGATCGGGCCGCTGTTGCCGATCAGGTGGGTGAACTCGTAGCGCTCCCGCAGCTCCTGGCGTAGCTGGGTGTTCTCCTCCACCAGCTGGCGCCGCTCCTGGTCGATCAACCGCTGGATCCGAAGCGCCTGGGCGATCATCCCGGCCGCGATGCGCAGCGCCGCCACGGTGCGGTCGCCGGTATGGCCCGAGGCATAGCGCTGCTCGATGCCCAGCGTGCCGACCGTCCCGCCGTCGAGCGTGATGGGCACGCAGATGAAGCTCACGTCCTCCTGCCGGTCGGCCGCTGTCGCCGCCCGGTGCAGGAAGCGCGGCTCCCGGCTCACCCGCGGCACCACCGACGGGACGCCCGACTGCGCGACGGTGCCGGTGACCCCTTCACCCAGCCGGTAGCGCACGCGGCCGGCCGGCCTCGGATAGCCGACCGCCGCCTCGACGGCGAGCATGCCGCTCGCCTCTTCGAGGAGGGTGATCGCGCCCCGGATCGCGCCGCAGCGACGCTCCAGCACCTCCAGCACGGCGTACAGCCCTGCCTGCAGGTTCAGCGTGCCGGCCAGCGCCTCGCTGACCTCCATGAGCATGGCGAGCTTGAGGCCGTCACCGCCGGCGGTGCCCTCGGGCAAGTCCGCGCCGGCAGGTGCCTGGGGACGCACGGGCTCACGTCCCGGCGCGGCGGCCGGCATGAGGGACGGCATCCTGAACACGATCTTCCGTGGGCTGCTCAGCGAGCACTTCCGGCCTGGGACATGCGGAAGTGTAACCCGATTTGTGCGGAAATTACAGACGGGAGACGCCGATATGCTGTTATTGCGGCAGATATGACAATGCGTAGAGAGAACTATGCAGAAAATGCAGATTGTTCTTGACACATTGGTGATGCCAACCTAGGTTCTCTTCGCACCGGTGCGCAGGACCACCGGGCTGGCTGGGGCACAGTGGGAGCGAATCATCAGAGCGGCGCCAGGCGCCGCCGAAGCAGCGTCCCCGTGGCCAGCATGGCCAGGGTGATGCCGAGCCCGGCCACAGCCGCCACATCCACCGCACGAGTCCCCAGCCACAGCATCGCCACACCCGTCACTCCGCCCACAGCGGCGCCGAGCGTCGCGGGACGTGCCGTCGTCACGGCGCAGGCAATGACCGCGAGCATCGCCGCGATCAGCCCCGCAACGGCCACGATCCGTCCGGCCTCCCGGTACGGGGCCTGCTCGGCTCGAGCCAGTTCCCCCAGGGCGACCGGCGTGGTGACCGCCGCGCCCATGCCGATCACTCCATGGGTCCGCAGGGCCGCCAGCGCCGCTTCCGGCATGAGCGAGGTGCGGAGGATCAAGGTGGTGAGCGGCACGCCGCCGTACCCCGGCGGCAGATACAGCTCCGCGACGGGCTGCGCCGCGCTTCTCTGTCTCCGCGTGTTGGGGGCGACGCCGACGACGCGCAGCATGGGTGTCGGCGTTCCGGTGAGGTGCACCCTCAGCCGCGCGCCCACGGCACGCCCGTCGGGCCAGAAGCGATCGGCGAGGGCCTGGTTGATCACTACCTCTCGCGGAACCTCAACCGATCCATCGGTGAAGCTCCTTCCGACGAGGGGGAGGCCCAGGACCCGGAAATACTCCCGACTCACGATACGCACGTCCACACCCGGCGACGGGCTCCCTGCCACGGAGGGCCGCTCGGTCTCGATCATGGTATTCGGCGGGAGCTCGAGCATCGGCGCGCTGCTGACGGCGGTGGCGCCAACGATGCCGGGAACCGACGCCGCGCCGCGAACGGTGTTCGCACGGAGGCGCCCGTCCAGTGACCGCAAGGCGACCAGCCCCCGCGGGTCGAAGCCGGGTCCGACCGCCAGCATCCGGCGGTACACACCGCCCACCACTCCCGCGCCGGCCAGGAGCGTGACCGCGGAGGCCATGGCGAGCGCGACGAACACCACGTCGCGCCGCTCCCCCCGCGCCAGCCAAGCGAGCACCCCGGCGAGGCCCGCGCCCCCGACCACGTATCCGGCCGTACTCGCCAACGAGGACAACGAGAGCGCCGGAAGCTCCGCCCCGATGACGCTCGTGACGCCCCGGAGAGCGAGGACGACCAGTCCAGCGGCGATCGCGGTCCCTCCGGCCAGGACCAGCATTCCGACCAGTCGGCCGCGCGCCACCGCAGGCTTCAGCACCCCCACGCCGCCGGCGGCGCCGGCTACCAGCATGAGCGCCGCGGCGAGGAGCCAGCCGACGATCCGCGTGAGCTCGCGCGGCAGCGCATCGACCGGCACGACATCGATCCCCCACGGGACTCGATAGAACGCCAGGTAACCCTCGGGATGCTCGGCCTGCAGCCGCCGGCTCAGACGCTGCAGGTCCGAGCGTGCCTGCTCCGCGGAGACGCCCTCCCGAAGCCGGCCGAGGGCGGCGAACGTGCGGTCGCCAACCGTGCCCGTCAGGTCGGGTGGAGCGAGCGGCAGCCAGATCCGGGTATCGGGGTCGGGGAAGCGGAAGCTCTCGGGGAGTACGCCGACGATGGTGAGGCGACGGCCATCCACCATGATGGAGCGCGGAGGTCCCTGCGCATCCGTCAGATCGCGCCGGAGATCCTCGCGCACGAGGACCGTGGGATTCGGACGGCCGGCGGCATCGAATCCCAGGCGGTCAGCGGACCCGGTCGGGACGGGCTCGACCCCGGCGGCGCGGAACCAGTCGGCGGTGATCCGGGCTCCGCGCACCGGGAGGCGGGTGGCGCCGGTCTCCACGACGACGCGCGCGCGGCGAAAGCCGGCGATCACCTCGAGGCTGCGGTTCTCGGCTCCGAAGCGCGACCAGCTCGTAGCCCGAGAGCGCGGTGCGCTCCAGATCCGCGGCGGGGGCGGTGTTGAAGATGCGGACCGCGCGCCCATCGCTCGGGGTATGGGGCCGCGCTCACCCTCACTTCGGTGGCCAGCGCGAACGCGACGCTGCCGGCGGCGAGCGCTACGGCCACTGCGGAAACCGCGAGCGCGCTCCGGGCCGGCGTCGAGCGCAGGTCGCGCCCGGCGCCGCGGGCGGCGACCCACAGCGCGTGCCGGTACGCGCCGAGGCAACGTCGAATCAGGCGCGACTGCTCGGGAAGGTCGAGGGCGCCGCGGGCCTCGAGGGCGGCCACCCGGTACCACAGCTCGGCGTCCCATTCGCGGCGCCAATCGCTCCGGGCCGGCTCCGGCACCAGTCGCGCCGCGCCGGCGATCACGAGGGTCGCGAGGCGGAACACCGAAGCCCGCGGCGCGGTGGGGGCGGTCATCCGATCGCGGGGGACGGGTCGCCCGGTCCCCGCCGCCGCCGCGCGAGCGCGGTGACCCGCCGCATCGCCTCGTCCAGGGCCCGCGCCCCGGCGGCGGTGATGGTGTAGTACCGCCGGGGCGGACGCTTCTCCCGCCGCGCGATCCTCGGGTCCTCCCACGCGGACCGCACCAGCCCCTGCTCGTCGAGCTTGCCCAGGATCGGATAGACCGTGCCGCTGGGCAGCTCGGTCGCGTCCATGATGTCGAAGCCGTACCGGATCCCGCCGGCGACGGCCTGGAGGACCAGAATGGTGGACGAGCCGAATCCGCGGGGCATGTATAGAGAACATATGTATGTAGACACGACCCCGCCAGAAGCCGCTATCTCGGCCGATAGGTCAGGTCGAACTGCGGGTCCCAGGTCGCACCGGCGTCGGCGCTGACCTCGCCCAGCTGCCGCACCTCGGTTCCGCTCAGGGACCAGGTGATGCGGGACGCGTTGTCGGGTTCGGTCAGCACCATGTCGCTCCCTGTCCACGCCGCCGACGAGCACCAGCCGCGTGCCCGTGTTGTCCACGAAGGTCTGATACCACTGGCCCGTGCCCGGGTCGTAGACGTTGATGCTCTCGCCGCGGACATCGAGATCCCGGAAGTCCTCGAACACCGCGCAACCGCCCGGCTCGCCGGTGATGAAGCTGTCCGCCTGCCGCGTGCCCGGCGGCGAGCCGGTCGGCGCCACGCCCCATGTGCCGAGCCAGAAATCGAACTGGCGGTGCTCCGGCGCGGTGCAAGGCGAGGCGGGCGGCAGTCGGCCGACACCGTAGGAGCCGGGAGCCGTGATCGGCGCCGACGCCACGTCGCCCGCCACGTCCACGGTCGAGCCGTCCAGCGCTTCCCACTCGCCGCCCTCGAGCCGGCGCACGCCGTAGGCGGACTCCGGCACGCCGGCGGGACCGGTCGCCGCCTGGTAGGCGAGCGTGAGCGCCGCGGGCGCCGCGAGGGACCCGGAGAACCGCACGGCGAACCCGCCGTCGGTGGCGGTCGGGTCGAGCGGGGCGTCGGCCAGTCGGGCGATCTGGATCGCGACCGGGGCGGTGACGGCGTTCTCCGGGACGGCGAGCGCGATCGCTCCCTCGAACGCAGAGACAGTCCCACCCGCCGGACCGATGTAGGCGCCCTCCACGATCGTGAGGCGCGACGTGGTCGTGTAGGGGCCGGCACTCACCAGGATCTCGACCTGGCCGGGCAGCAGCGGCTCGACGAGTCCCTCCGCCGAGACGGTGGCGAGGGACGGGTCCGCACTCGTCCAGCTCACCGGCTCGTCGGGCAGCGGATTGCGCGAGCCGTCCAGCGCCGCGCCGGCCAGCTGGAGATCCTGACCCGGCACCAGCGTCGCGGCGCTCGGTCTGACGCTGACCCTCGCGATGGCGTGGGGGTCCCGGGTGGACACGGGGTCGTTGCAGGCGGCGACGAGAACGAGTGCGACGGCCAACCGCAGCGGCCGCGCCGTGAGTGGGAAGCGCATGGGAAACCCCGGAGAAGGGAGGCGGCGCCGGGGACCGGCTCGCCATGGAGATTATCTAGCTATGTAGATATTCTATCCATCACCCGGGAGTCCTGTCAAGCAAACGAGGCGCGCGGACCGTCCGCGCGCCTCGTCTCCTGCCTGGCCTGCTCGTGGGTCAGGGCTGGTTCTCGTCCGCCCGGCCGCCCAGCGCGATCGACAGGCCCAGCGACGCTACGATGTCGTTCTGGAACTCGTCGCCGCCGCCGAAATCGCCGTTATAGAAATAGTCCTCGATGTCGAGCTGAATCGCGGAGCGGCCGCTCTCGCCCAGGGCGAAGCGGAAGCCCGCGCCGGCGGTGCCGCCGAAATCGGTGCGGCTGCGATCTTCGTTGAAGACGCTCCGCCCGCGGGTGAGCAGGGCCGGACCCGCGCCGATGTAGAACCCGACCGGATTGGTCACCGGGCTCAACGCGAGCAGCAGCCGGCCGCTGGCCACGAAGAGATTGGTGTTCCGCTCGTTGATCGTCTCGCCGCCGACGCGCGCCGGCGAGTAGCCGCCGGTGGCCTCGAACCCGAGGATGCCGGTACCCCAGAACGTGAGGCGGGCGCCGCCGATGACGCTGATGTCACGGTCGAACGTGGCGTTGTCCAGGTCTTCGAACGAATTGCGAGTGGGGATGTAGACGCCGGCCCATGGCACCAGGTTCACGCCGCCTTGGGCCGCCGCCGTACCCGGCGCGATCGTCACCAGTGTCGCGGCGGCGACCAGCGCCGGCAGCATCCCACGTAGCTTCAGGATCGACATATACTCTCCAGAGGAAGGCAGACCGGCCGCGGGCCTATCGGCCGCGGCGCCGGGCCGAAACCCAGCGTACCCAGAATGGCGAACGCGGGGTCGGCGGCGCTGTGAAGCAGTGGCCTATCGCGGTGTGAGCCGGACCACTACCCTCGCCGGGAAGCCCGCCGGGCGCGGGTCCGGGCCCCTTTTCGGGCCGACGCCGAGCGGGCTGCCTTGGGCCGCCGCGCCGCGGCCTGCCCGCCCTTTCGGCCTCCCTTCCGGGAGGGCGCCTTGTTCACCTTCTTCCCCCGTCCCGAGCCGCTCTTCTTGCCGCCGCCGGTCTCCTTGTTCACCGTGGCCCACGCGCGGCGGGCCGCCTCCTTGCGTGGCGTGCCGCGCTCCTCGTAACCCTCCTCGATGTGCCGCGCCTGCCGCTTCTGTTTGCTCGTGTACGCTGATTTGTCGCCCCGAGGCATACCGACTCCCTGGTGAGAAGTACGGTTGCATCCTGGCGGAGTGCGGGCGCTGTCGCCGTGAATGGGATCACAGCGGCAAAAAGGTGGGTGGAACGGGCACGAGGCCCGTTCCCAGCGAGATATTTGTAAGAAGGGATTTGTGTGAAGGGATCAACAATGGATGTAGAGGGTCGGCGGCTCATCCGGCCACAGAGCAGGGGACTCAGGGCTGATTCGGACGTCTCGCACTTCACCGCAATACCATGCTCCCACTACTGACCGAAAATAGAGCCCGCCGACAGTGCTGCTGTGCCCTGGATCACACGGACTGCGCGGCTTTCAGGTCGGCCAGCGCCCGGCGCAGGCGCCGGGCGGAGCGATGGTCGGGATAGCTGTCGATCAGGCGCCGCAGCTCCACCATGGCCCGGCCGGGATCGCCCAGCCGGCGCTCGAAGAGATCCACCAGGGCGGCGCCGACACGCAGATCGTCCGCCGGACCCAATCCGGCACGCCGCAGCCCCTCCAGCTCGACCAGCGCGGTCTCCGGCTGGCCCATCGGCCCGGCCAGCAGCGCCGCGCGGCGCACCGTCGCCTCCACCCGGTCGCCCGGCCGGCGCGCCCGCTCGAGGTAGGCCTCCGCGGCGGCCTCGAGCTGGCCCGCGCACGACCAGGGTCTCGATGGCGGAGTAACCGCCGCCGACCCGCACCAGGCCGAAGTTCGCCATCACGTGGGCGAGGCCCTCGATAACCGGCTCGAGCACGCCGGTGGTGAGACCCACGATGAAACCGTAGATCGCCCAGAAGGCGCCGATGAGGAGCAGCGCGCGCGGCGCGATGCCCGAGAGGGCCAGCGCGATGGCCAGGATGGTGCCGAAGAAGAGCAGCACGCCCGCGGTGATCCGCACGAGCCGGAGCGGCTCGTCCGTCGGACCGTGGGCGCGTTCGAGTGCGCTCTGCAGCAGGTCGTGCAGCGGATCAGGGAGGCGCAAGCCCGCAAGGTAGGTCCCGGGCCGGTCACCATCAAGCAATCACCGATTGACTTCCGCTTGCGGCCTCCCATAATCCGGGATTCGTTTCGCACCCCCCTTGGAGGCGCCCGACATGCAGGCTCGCCCGAACGGATGGCGGATTCCCAGCGCCTCGGCGCTGTACGCCGTCCTGCTCGCCGCGTCGCTCTTCCGGGCGCCCACGCTGGCCGCACAGGAGGAGGCGGAGGAGGATTACCGCCCGAACTGGCGCACCAGCTACTTCCCCTATTTCAGCGGCCTGGCCAACGACGGACCGGTCGTGTCCGCCCGGCTCCGCTACTGGCAGCCGGCGGCCTACGAGGCGCGCACCACGTATGCCGCCGCGCTGGATGCGGGCGCCGGGATCAGCTTCCGGGGCACGCGCTACGCCAAGGTCCGGTTCCGCGCGCCCGGGCTGTGGAAGGATTGGCGGCTCGACGGGACGCTGATGGCGGAGCGGCTGGTCCGGTTCGGCTACTTCGGGCTCGGCAACGACACGGAGCACATCGACGAGCTGGTGACGGACGAGACGCCGTTCACCTACCGGGTGCGCCGGATCCGCTACGAGGCGCGGGCCGAAGTGACGCGCCGGCTTCGCGGCCCCTTCTACGCCGCGCTCCGCACCGACCTGCAGCAGGCGCGCTTCACGACGCTGCCGGGGCCGTCGCTCTTCATCGATGATTTCGGTGAGGGGCTGGAGCAGGACGACTTCTCGGCCCGGCTAGCGTTCATCTACGACACCCGCGACAACGAGTTCAACACGCTGCGCGGCATGGTCGCCGAGGCGGGCGGCCAGGTCGGCAGCGGAGGCGACGGCTATACCCGGCTCTATGCCGTCGTTCGCGGGTATCTGCCGCTGCGCGAAGGGACGACCGTCGCCGCGCGCGTCGTGGCGTCGGGCATGGGCGGCACGCCGACCCTCAACGCGCGGTTCCACATCCCCACCTGGAACGACGACATCCCCGTCCTGGGCGGCGAGTATCTCCCACCGCTCGTTCGACACCGGACGCTTCGCCGGCAAGGGCACGCTCTTCGGCAACTTGGAGGTCCGGCAGGACGTGCTGCCCTTCGGCGATCTCGGCGCGCTGACCGTGCTGGCGTTCGTGGACGCGGGGCGGGTGTTCGAGGAGGAGTCGTTCGAGATCACGGCCGACGACCTGCGCGTCGGGGGCGGCGGCGGGATCGCGCTGCGGATTCTGCGGTCGACGATCTTCACGTTCAACTTCGCGGGCGGGCCGGACGGGTTCAACTTCTCGGTGGGGAACGGGTGGATGTTCTGAGCACGGTGTCATCCCGAACGAAGTGAGGGATGATCTTCGATTCTTCCTACGCCGCCGCCCGCCCCACGATCTCCGCCACCTCCCGCAGCGTCGTCTCCCCGCGGTCCCGGGCGTACCACCGCCGGATCTGCGGATACAGCTCGGCCTTCGGCACGACCGGCCGGTTCTGCAACACCCACGCCTGGAGCTCGCCGGGCCGTGGGCCCCAGTGGCCCAGCTCCCGGAACGCTTCGTCCAGCACGATCACGATCGGGATCGAGCGCGAGCCGTTGGTGAGGTAGCGGTCCATCAGCTCGATGTGCTCGTCGCGGCGCAGGACCCTGAGCTCCATGCCCGGCACGCAGTCGGCGAAGCGCGCCAGGATCGGGACGGTGCTCGACGCGTCGCCACACCAGTCTTCCGCGATCACCAGCAGCCGGCGGCGGGCGCCCGGCGGCACCGCCTGGTGCACCCACGCCGGCAGCCGGACGATCTTGTAGATCCCCTCCCACAGCCCCCGGTGCTGCGAGCTTCCGGCCACGAAGGTCTCGTAGGGCAGCGCGTCATGCCACAGCGTCTCGAAGTTCGTCATGGCTAGGGAACAGACCTCCGGGCTTTACAGTTCCTCGATGCGAACGCCGCGCTTGCCCAGCTCCTGCACATACGCGGGGAACGGCACCGCCTCGTCGGGCGTGTGAACGCCCTTGAGCGTGACTCGTCCGTCGGCCTGCATCTGTCCGGTGACCGAGAGGGAGTAGCCGGTGGTCCGCATCATCGCGCTGATGCCGTGCTCGCCGTCGTAGTAGTCGATCAGCCGGAAACCGACCTGGCGCTGAGCGCCGTCCTTGGTGCCCGACACGAGCACCTGGAGCGCGACCAGGTCTCGGCCCTGCGGCTTGTGCAGCCGCGGCGAGACCGACGCGATGAAGACGTCGCGCGGCACCACGGTCTGTCCCTTCACCTCCAGCGGCTTCGCGTCCAGCAGGCCCAGCTCGCGGATCGGCCGCATGATCGCCGCGTGGCCGGGATAGCGCAGCGTCTTGTACTCCATGACGTCTACCTTCCCCTCGTAGGCGAACGGCAGCGTGCTGATACCGCCGCCGGTGTGGAACGCCTCGAGGGTGCCGACCGGAGACGGGAACTCGACCGGCTCCAGCTCGCTCAGCGCGTCCACCTGCACGGGGCGTCCGCCCCGCAGAATCCACGATGGCGTGGTGTAGTAGTCGAGCGCGCCTTCCAGCGAGTAGACGATCTGATAGTTGAGGGGAGGCTCCGGACTCTGCGGCAGGCCTCCGACGTACACTTTCACCCGTTCGGCGCGGTCGAGCCGGCGGATGCCTTCGGCCGCGAGGATGTTCACCATGCCCGGCGCCAGCCCGCAGTCGGGGATCACCGAGACACCCTTCGCGGCCGCCAGCGCGTCGAGCTTCTTCTGCTCGAAGACGATCTCGGTGTTTCCACCTAGGTCAGCAAAATGGCAGCCCGCTTCTACCGCCGCACGCGCCATCGGCGCGTTATAGTAGTAAGGGATCGCGCTCATGGCCGCGGCGTGACCCTGCAGTGCCTGCGCGACCGCGGCCACGTCGGTGACGTCGAGCCGGATGGGACGGAGCCGTCCACCCCAGTCTCCCGCGAGGAACTGCGGCAGCTGGCCCGGGCGGAGATCGGCGAGCGTCACCTGACTCACCGCCGGGTTCTGAAGGAGATCGTATGCACAGGCGCAACCCTGAAGCCCGGCACCGAGAACCATCATCTTCATGGACGAACCCCAGAGAAAAGTGACCCGAATAGAGCCCCGAAAAATACTCGGGCCAAAGGTCACCTTCAACGGGAAGGACTCACTCTACTTTGGAAGTCATGTCGAATCCCACGCCTACACGACGCGACGGTGAGGCCACCCGTCAGCGTCTGCTCCGTGCCGCGCTAGATCTTTACACCACTGTCGGCTTCCGGGCGACGACGACGCCCGCCATCGCCGCCCGCGCCGGCGTAGCCGAAGGAACCATCTATCGTCATTTCAGCGGAAAGGAACACCTGCTCAACGAGGTCTACCGGAACGCCCAGCGCTGGGGCGCCGGCCTGGTGAAGGAAGCCGAGCCCAACGGCCACCACTCGGTACCCGACCGGCTCGGCGGCATCGGGCGGCGACTGCTCGACGCCGCCGCGCAGGACCCGTCGCTGACCCGCATGCTGCTCCGCAGCCGCGACGAACAGCACCTCGACGAGCGCAGCCGCGAGGCTTCGCACGAATTCCGGGTCGCGTTGCGGCAGGTGGTGGCCGGCGGCGAGAGCGAGGGCGTCGTGCGCCACGGACCGGCGGAGCTGTGGACCGACGTGTGGCTCGCCCTGGTCGCGTTCGCGGCGGAACGGGTGGGCGCGCGGGAGTGGGAGGCGGGGAGCCCCCAGATCGGGCTCACGCTCGACGCCGCGTGGGACGCTATCGCGGCTCGGAAGTAGACCCGGGAAACACGGAAAGCTGGCGGGGCCGCTCGGGCACGCCGGTCCAGTTCACGGACCGCGGGTGTCCCGGCCCCACCGGACGCACCACCAGCCGGTCCCCTTCCAGATACGCTACGGAATCGCTGCCCCAGCGCGCCGGGTCCGCCGCGCCGCGCGCCAGCGGTGTGATCCTTCCATCGGCGCTGCGCACGCACAGATCGCTCGGCGTCGCACAGGACAGCACCTCCGCGAAGACGGGCTCCCCCAGCAGCACGGCCAAGGACGACTCCGCGGCCGCGCGCCCGGCGCCGCTCACCGGACTCGCGCCCTCCGCCGTCGCGTCCGCCCGGTAGAGCCGGCCACCGGCCCGCACGATCAGCCCGCGTCCGTCCGCCGTCCATCCCACGCGTTCCGGCGCACCGGCACTCGCCGGCAGCCCGATCTTCCGCTCGGCGCCAGTTGCGAGATTCAATACCCAGACGCTCGCCGCGGTCGAGTCGCTCAGCGCCGCGGAGCGCAGGAAGGCGACCGCGTCACCGCTCGGCGCCAGCGCGGGCCGCGACTCGCTGACGGGACTGAACGTGATGGCGATGGGCTTGCCGCCGACTCCGGCGAGTGCGTAGAGATCGGCCGGCGGTCGCTGGACCGGCGACGAAGACGATCATCGGTTCCTGCCCTACGTCGATCTTGCTGCGCAGCGGCAGGAACCCACCTTCGCAGGCGGCGAGCAGGAGGAGCGCCGCCGCCCGCGAGACGGACCGGCTCACCGCGCACGATCGAAGATGAACGGCAGCTCGCGTTCGACATCGCGGCCGGTCGCGGCGGACATGGCGCGGGCGAAATCCGCCCGGCTCGCCGACCGATGGAAGTGCTCCTCAGCGAATGCGCGAAGACCGGCGAAGAAAGACGCCGGTCTCCGGCGCGCTGGCGCAGCCGCCGGAGCTCGGTGGCCGCCGGATCCACTGATGGTGAGCGAATCCCGGGGCCGAGATAGGACGGCCTGCCCTGTCCGATCGCGCCACGCTTCGGCGAGGACGCGGGCCAGTGCCTCCACCAAGCACATGGTCCTCGGTCGCTGCCGGAGACACAGCGAGACCGAACCACTGGCGCGCCGTCGCGAGCGCCAGCACCGAGTCGGCGGGACCGCCGCCCGAGAGTGAGCCCTGCGGATGCAGCACGATACCCGGCGCCGCGAACGCCACGGGCACCGCCGCCTCCGACATGGGCGAGCCGCAGGGTAGGGGTAGCGTCCCACCTTCCCGGCGAAAAAGTCGACCATCTCCCACGCGTTGCTCAAGGCAGCCGAGTCGCCGAGGGTCCAGGCTTCGACGACCGGACACCCATCGCCGCAGCGTCCCGGCGTGAGCGAGCGGATGCGATACGCTCCGCTCGCCACCGCGAGCGCGGCGACCGGCGCCGGCTCATCCATGCGATATCGCCAGACCACGTGGTCGTACGGCAGTGTATCCACCTTCTCCAGCACGCCGGGGGCGATGGCCTGTTGCCCCACCGACGTCTGGATCCTGAACGTCGCCGTGGCACGTTCGAACCGCGGGTCCAGCGGCACCGGGAGCCACGACCGCGCGCCCGACCCGACCGCCACAAAGGTGCGCGCCCCGCCCGGCCCGGTGGCCAGCCGCGCGCCGTCCCGCGCGAACCCGTGGTAGCGAATGCGGGTGGTGATGGAATCGCCCGCGGCCTTCTGGTGGGGAACGACGAGATCGTCTTCCGAGCGGCCGTACATCGTGCGGGAGAGCCGCGTGTTCGGCTTGCCGTCGATCAGCACCCGCACCACCCGCATCGAGGAATCGAGCTGCACGGCCACGGGATCCGCGGATGCCAGCCGCCAGGCGGTTTCCACCTCGCCCAGCAGGTGGGTGCCGGTGTCGGCGGGCACGAGCGTGATGTCGTAGCGGAGCGCGTCGTTCGGGGGGGAAGCGATCTGGAGCGCCAGGAGGAGTGGGAGCATGGTGGGAGAATAGGGCTGGGAGGAAACAAATGTCACCCTGAACGCAGCGAAGGGGACCATGCCGGCATGGTCCCCTTCGCTACGCTCAGGGTGACACTGCTACTTCCCCAACCGCGCCCGATAAAACTCGAGAATCCGCGTCCACGCCTTCTCCGGCTGCGGTCCGTCGCTGCCCTCCCGCCCCGGCTTGAGGAACCCGTGGCCGGTCCCCGGAAAGATCTCCTGGGTGAACGTCTTGCCCTGCATCTGCATCGCCGAGTTCACGTCGGGCAACGCCGCGTTGATCCGCGCGTCGTTCTCTCCGTAGATGCCGAGCACCGGGGCCTTGATGCGGCGCATGCTCGCGGTGTCGGGCGCGGGGCCGTAGCAGACCACCGCCGCCTTGAGGTTCGGATTGTTGGTGGCGTACCGGAAGCTCTGTCCCCCGCCCCAGCAGAAGCCGATCGTGCCCACGTCGCCCTTCCGGACCGCCGGGCAGGCCGTTCACGTAGGCGTAGGTGGCGTTGAGATCCGCGGTGATCCGGTCCGGCTCCAGCTCGCCGATCAGTTTGCGGCCTTCGTCCTGGTCGGTCGGCGACTTGCCGTGCTTCGACGACAGCAGGTCGGGCAGGATCGCGACGAAGCCTTCCTTGGCGAGCCGGTCGGCGACGGTCGGCTCCCAGTCCGTGAGCCCGAAGATCTCGTGGATCACGATGACCGCCGGGGCATTGTCCTTCCGCTCGGGATAGGCGACGTACGCCCGGACCGAGTCCTTCCCGCTCTTGTAGCGCACCCATTCGCCGTGGGTCGTGACCGGCGCCGGCACGGTGCGGCGCACGGCGTTGGCGCCGGCGGCTCCGACGAGCACGGCGCCGGCGGCGACCGCCAGATAGGAGATGGCGTTCATGGCTTGAAGTCCACGAATTCGAGACGGTCTGCGATCAGCAGCGGCACCGCGACGCGGTTGCGCTCGCGGTCGAGCGCGATGTCCGCCGGGCCCGGCAGGCCGTTGATGAGCTTGGTGATCTTGTCGCCCCGGAGGACGAAGAGGCTCGAGTCGGTCCAGGTCGTCACGAGGAAGCTTCCGTCACCCAGCGGCTCGATGCCGTCCATCATGCCGGGCCCTTCCACCATGACCGCCGGCGCGGAGTCGCCCGGCGCCCAGGTGAAGATCGATCCGACGCCGAAGGACACGACGATGAACCGCGAGCCCGCCGAGTCCCAGGTGATGCCGTTCGGCGCGGTGCCATCCTTGAAGCCCACCGCGACCGTGGCCTTGCGTCCCATGACGCGGAACAACTGGTCGGGCCCCTTGTTGCCCAGCCCGCCCTTGCCGTCGTCACCCACGCCACTGTCGGTGAAGTAGATCGCGCCGTCGGGCCCGACCAGCGGCGTCGTTCAGGAAGTTCGCCTTTCCCTTCAGATCCACCGTGGCGATCGGCTTGCCGGTGCGCTTGTCGAAGGCGCGCGCGGCATCGATGTCCGCCACCCAGAGCGTGTCGCCCTGGATCGCCATCCCCTTGGGTGCGTTGAGCGTGACACCGCCCCGGCCGCCCGCGATGAACTTGAGCGAGTCCACCTTGCCGTCGCGGGTCAGGCGGCTGATATAGCCGTTGCCGTCCTTCTGTGCCGGATGCCCGTTGATGTTGGCCACGAAATAGACGCCCAGCTCGGGATCGAACCGGGCGGCTTCGGGTTGCTGCAGACTGTCCACCGTGAGCGCCATGGTCGCGCTCGGCCCGCTGTCCACCGCCGCCGCCGTATCCGCGGCGCCCGCCTGTCCCGCGTCCCGCCCACCCCCGCACGCCGCCAGCACCAGCACGGTGCCCAGCAGCGCATGGACCCGCCCCGCCTCCCTGCGTCTCATACACCGGCCTCCACTGTGGTTGGTCTACTCGTCCGGCGCGCCGCCCGTCCGCGCGACCTGATCGGCCTTGATCTTCGCGGAATCGAACTTCCGGGCACCGGCGAGCATCTTGTCCATGGTATCGTCGAAATCCGCCTTGGCGCCCCGCTTGAAGCGCAGCGGATTGATCCGGGCGACGACGAACGCCCGGAGGTAAGGGCTCTCGAATCCCTTGGCCTTGAGCTCCGCCACCGCGGCGGTCACGGCCTCGTCCAGCTCCTGCAGCCGCGCGGCGCGTTCCCGCCGTGCCGCCAGGGCCTTGGGCAGCGGCGCGCCGAGGAACTGCTCGACCCGCTTGAGAACGGGATGGTACACCGCGCCGGCGAAGCGGCCGTTCTCCTGGTAGCAGAGCCCCAGCGTCAGCAGCGAGGGCTCCTCGAATTCGTTCTCGAACTCCTTCTCCGGACGGTCGTCCAGCTCGGCGAGGTTCTCGGCCAGGCGGATGACCTCGAGCGCGCGCTCCCGGAGGTTGTGGGCCTTCTCGGTGTTGAGCAGCAGGATCCGGTGCGCCACCTCGACCTCGGGCACCACGATGCCGACCACTGATTTCGCGCCCAGCCCCTTGAGAGCCGCGAGCCGATGGTTCCCATTCGGGGTCCAGTAGCGCCCGTCATCGGTGCGCACCGCCACGATGGGGTCGAGGTAGCGGCCCAGCTTGTCGATGGCGGCGGTGAGCTTGGTGACGTGGGCCGCGGAGAGATCGCGCTGGTAGGGGGTCGGCTCGACCCGGTCGATCGGCAGATCCCGCGAGGATCTGCCAGCTGCCGCCGAGGGGATCACGGTAGGTGGCGAGGACGGAGCCGCCGTCGGCCTCGATCCCTTCCGCCAGCGCAGTCACGGCGGCCGGCGGGTTCCCGGTGGCCAGAGCGTCAGCGGCGATACCGCGGGATCGCGGCTCCGCCGTCTTCTTCCGGGACTTTCTCGGTTTCTTGGCGCTCTTGGCCTCGGCCATCCCGTCCCTCGGGTCGCGGGCGTTTCGGACTCCTGGAGGTATGTAACCCCGGGTTGGGCCGGGGGGCAATTCCGGTCCCCGGGACGCCACCCTTGCCCTGGCCCTTGATCCCCATCCCGGTTCAGCCCTAGTTATTGGCGGCCATGTTCGATCTCGAGTTACTCGGCAGCCCGGAAGGCTCGGGCGAGCGCCTCTTCATCTGGGGCCGGATCACGCTCGGCGGTTTCCGCGACGAGTTCCAGGCGCCGTTGTTCGATTGGGCGCCCGGCGACTACACCGCGCAGTGGCTCGACGCCGCCGAGCGCCTGGTCGCCGGGGAGCCCGCGGCCGTGTTCGTCACCCACATGGTGCACCCTACCGCCGACTACCACATGGGCTGGCCCGCCTGGCGCGACGGTGACCGCGTGCTGGTGCAGGAGCGGCTCTTCCTCAGAGAGCAGCTCGACGGGCCCTTCGACGGGGAGCATCCCGAGCGACACCTCGGCCCCCGGCAGGACGTGTCGGACGAGGGCTTGCGCATTTCCCAGTGGATAGTGACCCTCAGCGACGTCGCCGCTTTCGTTGACCGGCGCCGCCGGTCGAGCGTTCCGGCTTAGCCAGCACGGGAAATCATCCATCATGACGCAGAAGCTCCGCGAGACCCGGTTCCTCCGGGAGCTCGCCGTCGCGAAGCTGCCCGTCGGCGGCAAGGCGTTCGCGGCGGTCGAGCGGATCTACGTGAAGAAGGCCAAGCGCGATGAGATCCGCTTCTCCCTGTGGCAGGGCGCCAAGATGCAGGCGAAGCCGCTGGGACTTCCCGAGGCGGAGCTGCTGCCGCTGCTCAAGACCGGTCTCGAAGCCGGGGTGTTTTCCGACGATTTCATCGGCGGTCTGCGGGAGGCCCTGGGCGGAGCGCCACCGGCCGCGGCGGCGGAGCCTGTGCGCGCCGCGCCGACCAGCGATCTGGACCGGTTGCAGGCCCACTTCCACGAGCTGATCCGCGCCCGCGCCGGCGAGCGCCTGGGCGCCGAAGGGGCGAGCCTGCCGATCCTGGCGAAAGGGCGCGGCACCGAGGAGGAGCCGATCGAGTTCCCGGTGTCCGGTATGAGCGGTGGGTTCAAGTACTGGTGGGACGTCTCTTCGCCGGCCCTGCGGCTCATGAGCGAGAGCTGGTTGCGCACGGTGCCTGGATCGGGCCAGCTGCACGAGGTCACCCCCACCGGCGCCCGCCTCCTCGGCGAAGGCTTCATCTGACATGCTGAACCTGAAACTGGATCTCCTGCAGACGCTGAGCGTCGCGGCGGTGCTCTACTTCGTCGGCCTCCAGCTCCGCCAGCGGGTCGGGCTGGCTCGACCGGCTGAACATTCCGGCGGCGGTGGTGGGCGGCATGCTCTTCGCCTTGCTGGTGCTCGCCGGGAAGGATCGGTTCCTCAGCCTCCAGCTCGATACCGCGGCCCAGCCGGTGCTCCGCGACGCGTTCTTCGGCAGCATCGGCATGATGGCGAGCCTCGCCCTGCTCCGGGTCGGCGGCCCCCAGGTCGCTGGTCTTCCTCGTCTTCTCGTCGGCCTTCTGCATCATCCAGAACCTCATCGGCATCGCGATCGCCCAGGGATTCGGGCAGCATCCGCTCATGGGATTGGCGGTCGGTTCGATCAGCCTGGTCGGCGGGCCGGCCACGAGCGTGGCGTTCGCGCCGAACCTCGAGAAGGCAGGGCTGGTCGGCGCCGCGCCGATCGCGATCACGGCCGCGATGGCCGGCATCGTGGCGGGCGGGTTCACCGGCACGCCGGTCGGGTACCTGGCTGATCGAGAGGTTCCGCCTCGCTCCCGGCGGCCGGGGCGGCCTCGGTGGAGAGCGTGGACGTGCTCAAGTCTGCGCCGGTGATCGTGGATCCCGACCGCGAGGACACGCCGCTCATCCGGAACATGATCATTCTTGCCGGGGCGATGGGGCTGGGGAGCATCCTCAGCGCCAGGATCGAGGCGATGGGCATCACCCTCCCTGCCTACATCGGCACCATGATCGTCGCCTCGGTCCTCCGAAACTTCGACGACGCGACCGGCCGGCTGAAGATCGAGGCGTCGGCGATGGAGTTCGTCGGCGGGTTCGCGCTCAACATCTATCTCGTCGTCGCGCTCATGGACCTCAAGCTCTGGCAGCTCGCGGGCCTGGCGTTGCCGATGTTCGTGATTCTCCTGGCGCAGGTCGCGATCATCGTGCGTGTTCGCGCTCACGGCCAGCTTCCGGCTCATGGGCCGCGACTATGATTCGGCGGTGATGGCGGGCGGCTTCATCGGGTTCGCCCTCGGCACCACGGCGAACGCGGTCGTCAACATGCGGTCGCTGGTGACGAAATACGGGCCCGCGCCGCGCGCCTTCCTGGTGGTGCCGCTGGTGGGCGCGTTCTTCATCGACTTCGTCAACGCGACCATCATCAACTTCTTTATCCAGTTGTTGCGCTGAAGGCCGAATCCGATGGCCCAGAAATGCTCCCACATGCCGACGTCTCCCAAGTCGCCCAAGGCCAACGGGTGCGAGGAGTGCCTCGCCTCGAGCGGGCGCTGGGTCCATCTTCGGCTCTGCCTCTCCTGCGGCCACGTCGGCTGCTGCGACAGCTCCCCCGGCCGCCACGCGACGAAACACTTCCAGAGCACGGCACATCCCGTCATCCAGTCGTTCGAGCCGGGCGAAGACTGGGGCTGGTGCTTCGTGGATAACGCCATGCTGGGACCCTTCCCACCGGCGCGCTGACCACACCACCGACCAGCTTGGCCTCGATCGTTCTCGCGACCTGCCGGACCAAGCCCGGTCTCACGCCGGGCGACACGCTGCTCGCCACGGCGCTGGAGCGCGCCGGCGCGTCGGTCACGGCCGCGCCGTGGGACGCCCTCGATCCGGCCGACACCGACGGCGCCATCGTCTGCCTGCGCTCGACCTGGGACTATCACCTTCGGTGGGATGAGTTCCGGCGGTGGATCGCCGGATTCACGGGGCACGGCTGCCTGTGGAATCCGGCGGCGACGGTGCTGTGGAACGCCGACAAGCGTTACCTCCGAGACCTGGCGGAAGCGGGGATCGCGTTGCCGCGCACCCGGTGGTTCGAGCCGGGCGAACGGCCCGACACCGACGCGGTGCTGGCGGAGTGGGGCCTCGAGCGCGGGGTGCTCAAGCCGCGGGTGTCGGCCACGGCGTTCGGCACGCACCTGATCGCGCGAGGGGAGCGGCTGCCCGAGGCGGAGTGGAGGCCGCTCGAGAACGCCGGCTGTCTCCTGCAGGCGTTCGTCGCGGAGATCGCCACGAGGGGCGAAGTGTCACTGATGTACCTGGATGGGGTCTACAGTCATGCCGTCCTGAAGCGGCCGGCGAGCGGAGACTTCCGGGTGCAGACCGACTTCGGCGGGCGGCTCGAGAGCGCGGTGCCCCCGGCGAGCGTCCGCGCGTTCGGCGACGCGGTGCTCGCCGCGGTCACGCGGCCATGGCTGTATGCGAGAGTGGACCTGGTCGACTCCGACCGCGGTCCGGTACTGATGGAGCTGGAGCTGATCGAGCCGGATCTGTTTCTGGACCCCGGCTCGGCGGAACGGATGGCCGCCGCGATCATGAGACATCGTGAACTTCGTGTTGGTCATCCTGAGCGACGCGAAGGAGCCTGAACTCGGCTTCGCGCCTTCGCTCCGCTCAGGCTGACAGACTCACGCGGTCGTCGGCGACCGCCGCACGAACAGGTTCCCTACCCCGCCGATGACGCCGGCGGCGATCGCGGCCCAGGCGAGCGACGGCGTCCAGAGCTCGTGGAGACCGAGGAGCGCGTCGAGCGAATAGGCGCCCGGACCGGTCAGCGCCAGCGCCACCGCGCCGGCCCCGTACAGCAGCGGCACCTCGATGCCGTTGGTCATGGCGAAGAGTCCACCACTCCAGTGCACCGTGAGCGCGGCCACGATCATCACCGAGAGCACCAGCGCCGGACCCAACGGCCCCAGGAAGCCCAGGGCGAGCAGCAATCCGCCGCCGAACTCGGAGACCGCCGCGGCGAGGGCGAAGGCCCGGCCGGGCCGGAACCCCAGCGACTCGAAATACCCGGCGGTCCCGGCGATGCCGTGGCCACCGAACCAACCGAACAGCTTCTGGGCGCCATGGGCCGCCATCAGCAGGCCGAGGACGAGGCGTCCCACCAGAAGACCGGCGCTCACCGCAGCGACGTCGGCCAAAGCGAGGGAAGACATGGGGTTCTCCAAGTTGAGTGTTGTCACGCTATGTGTCATAACACGTATTTCCAGGAAAAGGTTCTGCTGGGCCATGGGCCTCTCGCTGCTGGTCCTGGGCTGCGGCGGCTCCCCCGCTCAGGTCGATCGGCACCCATACCGGCGGCGCAGCCGATCCGGCTCACCTGGCTGGGCCACGCCGGATTCGAGATCATGAGCGCGGGTGGGACCAGGCTGCTGCTCGATCCCTGGCTCGCCAACTCCGCGCTGCCGAAGGCCTATGCCGATACGACCCGATACACCGACTCGGCCACGCGGCCGGCCGCCATCCTGGTAACCCACCCGCACGGGGACCACGCCGGCGACGCGCCCGGTCTCGCGCGGATGAGCGGCGCCAAGGTGGTGGCGACCGGCGATCACCTCGAATCGATGGGGATCCCGGAGGAGCAGTACCTGTCGATCAACATCGGTGGGATGCAGCAGGTAGGGGACATCGAGGTCCACGCGGTGCCGGCGATGCACTCGGTGGAGCCGGGCCGGGCGCTGGGCTACGTGCTACGGTTCGCGGACGGGCGCACCCTCTATCACTCGGGCGACACCTGGATCTTCGGCGACATGGCGCTGATCGAGCAGTTCTTCCATCCGACCATCGTGCTGCTGGCGTCCGGCGGAGGGCGCGCGGGTGAGAACCCGGCGACCGCGGCCCACGTCGCTCGCACCTACTTCGGAGCGCGGGTCGTCATCCCGATGCATTACGGATCGCTGCCGCCGCCGTTCGCGACCCCGGACGAGGTGCGCGCCGCCTTCGCCGCCGATCCCCGGGCCCGCTTCCTTATCCCGGGCGAGGAGCAGACGTTCTGAGCGAGCGTCGCGCTAGAACGTGAGCTTGAGAATCCGGCCCTCGGTGCCCACCAGCCAGCCCGCGCGCGGGCCGGCGAAGGCCACCGCCCAGTAGTCTTTCACACCCTCGAGCAGCATCCAGCGGTCGCCCTCATCCGGGGACCAGGCGGCGCCGGACGGACCCGTCGCGACCACCGTCCGGCTCCCCGCGCCCGCGTAGGCGAGACCGTAGACCCCGCCGGGGAACGGCGTCCGCTTGGCGAGCTGCCAGCTGCGGCCCCCGTCCGCGGAGCGGGCCACGTTGTCGGCGAACGAATCCGGCGCCGCGATGTTGCCGCCGGCCAGGATGCCGTGGAGCGTGTCGCGAAACTCGATGCTCGAGCCGCCCGAGGTCGGGCTGCCCTGCACGATCGGTGTCGCCGCCTCGCGCCACGATTCGCCGCCGTCGGTCGTGGCCAGGACCCGGGCGCGCGCCGCCGCGCCGGTGGCGATCCACCCGTGCCGCTCGCCGAGGACCGCGGTGCAGGTGCCGCTGGCGGCGAACGCGCCCTCGCCGCTCTGCGCCTCCGGCAGGTTGCCGCCGATGTCGCTCCAGGTGGAGCCGTCGGTCGTGCGCACCACGGGGAACCGTCCCGCGACGGCGTCGCTCATGGTGAACCCGCGCCGCGCGTCCCAGAAAGCGAAGCAGTCGTAGAATGCGGAGGTGTCGCGGTTGGTGAACTGAAGCGCCCAGGTGCGACCGGCATCCTCGGTCTTGTAGATCCGCGAGCGGTCACCCGGACCGGCGGCGAGCAGGTAGGCGACCTCGGCGCTCACGCCCTCGACATCGCGGAACTCGAGACTGTCCGCGCCCGGGACCACGCCGGCGGTCCAGGTCGCACCGCCGTCGGTGGTGCGGACGTAGGTGCCGCCGGTGCCGCTGGCCCAGGCGATCAGATCGCTGACGGGGCTGATCGCCTGGAGGCGTTGGGAGGTGCCGCTGGTTTGCGGAGTGAGGCTGGGGCCGGCGGGGGCCGGTGGCGTGGTCGAGCACGCCGCGAGCGCGATGAGTGCAAGGAAGCGTGGGTTCATGGACGCAAACGTATATCGAAACTTCATCCCGAGGGATGAGGTGCTACTGCGACCCTACCACCTCGTCACCCCCCGCCCGTGCACGGCGAGCACCTCCTCCGGCGGAAACCGTTCCCAATCCACCGGCCCGACCGCATACCGGTAGTGCAGCATGCTCAGCACGTATTTCCACGCCATGACGAAGTACTCGTACGATTTGTCCCAATCCCCTCCTCGGCCCCACCCGGTCTGCTCGAACCATACCCGCGTGGTTCCCGGACCGGCCCGCTCGAAGCGCACCACGACGCTGGTGCGCTGCTCCCTCGCTTCGGGAAATGTGGCCGGTGCATCCCAGGTGAACGAGAGGAGCTCGGGTGCCTGCACCGCCAGCACCACATTGTCCTCCGCGCCTCGCCGGCCGGGCGCGGAGTCGGGCCAGAAGAGGATCTCGTAGGCGCCGAGGGGTCGCAGCTCGATGTTGTTGCCGGGCGCGAACCACTCCCGCAGTCGAGCGGGCGTGGTCCAGGCCGACCAGACCGCCTCGATCGGCGCCGGGATGTCCACCCGGTAGCGCAGGGCCCGCCCGGCGCTATCCACCGGCAGGACCGTGAGGATCAGCAGCGCAGCACCCAGCATGGCTCCTCCCTCAGGCTTGAGGAATCTCTCCGCCGGCCCGTGCGATCGTGGCGGCCGTGCCGCCCCGCAGTTTCTCCACGACTCGCATGCCGCCGGCCATGACATCCATCAGTCGCATCGCGTTGGTGCGCCGGCCGGCCCACACGTTGAGCACATACCCCCAGCCGACATGGTAGCCCTTCCGCGCCCGGTGGACGCCCTGGCCCCAGTTCTCCCACTTGGTCGCGGTGAGCTCGAGCCGAGTGCCGCCGGCCTGGGGGATGAAGCGGACCTCGACGTCCTGCGCGCTGGAGGCCTCGCGCGACGGGTGGAAGGTGAACTTCACCCGCGCCGGCGGATCCCACTCCAGCACCGCGCCCCACTGGAAGCGGCGGCCGTCCACGTGCTCCTCGAAGATCCGGCCGCCCGCGCGCATCTCGAAGACGACGCGCCGCACCTGCTTCCCGCCGATGGAGTGGGTGCGCCAGGGCCACCAGGAGGCGAAGTCGCTGGTGAAGCGGCGGAAGGCGGCCTCCTGGCTCCAGGAGACGTCCACCGTGCGGACGATCGGCGGCAGAACGGGCTCGGTCATCGCGATCCTCTCCTGGGCGGCGCGGGGTCATCCGCGGCATAAGCGGCCAGCACGTCATCCCACAACGACTCCAGATAGCGGCGCAGCTCCGTCAGCCCCTCCGCGCTGGCGCGGTAGTGGCGCCGGGTGCCGTCCCGCCGGTCGGCCACCAGCCGCGCCTCCCGCAGCACCCGCAGGTGCTGGGACACCGCCGGCTGGGTGATCCGGGCCACCCGGGCCAGCTCCCCCACCGTGTGCGAGCGGCGCCGCAACCGCTCGTAGAGGCGGCGGCGGGTGGGATCGGCCAGGGCGACCAGGGCATGCTTGATAAGCCATGGCTTATATAAGTAGCGACTTACATTGGTTTGTCAAGCGGGGCCGGGTATCTTGCGAATCCACCTCAGGACCGGAGGCAGCGGATGGCCACCACGAAGAAATCCGTCAAGCGAGCCAAGAAGGCCGCTCGGCGCGCGGGCGGAAAGGCGAAGTCGCTGGCGAAGAAGGCGGTCAAGAAGCTCACGAAGAAGCCAAAGGCGCGGGGACGGAAGATCGCCGCGGCGGTGGCGGGCGTGACGGCCGCGGCGCTCGCCACGGCGCTGGCTCGGAAGAAGCGGCGGAAGCGCTAGCCGCAGCGCCTCAGCGCACGCCGCGCAGGAGCGGCACGAAGCGCACCGGCAGCAGCGTGCGCGAGGCGAGCGTTCCATCGCGTCCCTTCTCGACCAGGACGAGCGCCTGGTCGAGGCGGGGATCTCCCACCGGCATCACCAACCGTCCGCCCGGCGCGAGCTGATCGATCAGCGCCGGCGGAATCGAGTCGGCTCCCGCCGTCACCACCACCGCATCGAACGGCGCCGCGTCGGGCCAACCGGCGTAGCCGTCGCCGTGACGCACCCGCACCGTCTCATAGCCCAGCCGCGCCAGGCGAGCGCGCGCCTCCTCGGCGAGCGCGCGGAAGATCTCGATGGTCCATACCTCCGCGCCCGTCGCCGCGAGCACCGCGGCCTGATATCCCGATCCGGTGCCGACCTCGAGGACCCGGAGGCCCGGCCGCGGGCGGACCGCCTGAGTCATGAAGGCGACGACCATCGGTTGGGAGATGGTCTGCTCGTGGCCGATCGGCAGCGGGCGGTCGTCGTAGGCGTGCGGGCGTTGCTCGGCGGGGACGAACTCGTGCCGGGGTACGGTGCGCATCGCCGCGAGCGTCGCCGAGTCGGTGATGCCCTGGGGCATGAGGAACTCGGCCACCAGGCGCTCGCGGGCGCGGCGGTGCTCGGTGTCGGTCTGGGCGTACGCCGGCGGAACGGTGAGACAGTGCAGCAGCAGGAGGAGCTTCGGCCCCTTCGCTGCGCTCAGGGTGACACTTTCCCTCGTTGCGCTCAGGGTGACACTTCCCCTCGTTGCGCACAGGGTGACACTCCGTCTCATGGCGCCACGTAGATCTCCCCGCCGCGCTCGCGGAACTCCTCCGCCTTCCGCTCCATCGCCACCGCGTACTCCCGCACGTCCTGCGTGATCTTCATGGAGCAGAACTTCGGCCCGCACATCGAGCAGAAGTGCGCCACCTTGGCGCCGTGAGCCGGCAGGGTCTCGTCGTGGTACGACCGGGCGGTCACGGGATCGAGACTCAGGTTGAACTGGTCCTCCCAGCGGAAGTCGAACCGCGCCTTGCTCAGCGCGTCGTCCCAGTCGCGGGCGCCCGGGTGCCCCTTGGCGAGGTCCGCCGCGTGCGCCGCGATCTTGTAGGCGATGACGCCCGCCTTCACGTCGTCCCGGTTGGGCAGGCCGAGGTGCTCCTTCGGGGTGACGTAGCAGAGCATCGCGGTGCCGTACCAGCCGATCATCGCCGCGCCGATGGCGCTGGTGATGTGGTCGTACCCCGGCGCGATGTCGGTGGTGAGCGGACCGAGGGTGTAGAACGGCGCCTCCCGGCACCAGTCGAGCTGCTTGTCCATGTTCTCGCGGATGAGGTGCATCGGGATGTGACCCGGGCCCTCGTTCATCACCTGCACGCCATGCTCCCAGGCGACCTGGTTCAGCTCGCCCTGGGTCCGGAGCTCGGCGAACTGCGCTTCGTCGTTCGCGTCGGCGATGCTGCCGGGCCGGAGCCCGTCGCCCAGGGAGAACGACACGTCGTAGGCCGCCATGATCTCGCAGATCTCGCGAAAGCGGGTGTAGAGGAAGCTCTCCCGGTGATGGGCGAGGCACCACTTCGCCATGATCGCGCCGCCGCGCGAGACGATGCCGGTCACCCGGTTCGCGGTGAGCGGCACGTAGCGGAGCAGCACGCCGGCGTGGACCGTGAAGTAGTCCACCCCCTGCTCCGCCTGCTCGATCAGCGTGTCCCGGTAGACCTCCCAGGTGAGATCCTCCGCCACCCCGCCCACCTTCTCCAGCGCCTGGTAGATCGGCACCGTGCCGATCGGCACGGCGGAGTTCCGCAGGATCCACTCGCGGGTCTCGTGAATCTGCTTGCCGGTCGAGAGATCCATCACCGTGTCGGCGCCCCAGAGGGTAGCCCAGCGGAGCTTCTCCACTTCCTCTTCGATGGAGGAGGTGACCGCGGAGTTGCCGATGTTGGCGTTGATCTTCACCCGGAACCGCCGGCCGATGATCATCGGCTCGAGCTCGGGGTGATTGATGTTGGCGGGAATGATCGCGCGGCCGCGGGCCACCTCGCTACGCACGACTTCGGGATCCATCCCCTCGCGGATGGCGGCGAACTCCATCTCCTGGGTGATCTCGCCGAGGCGGGCGTAGTGGAGCTGGGTGACGCAGGTCGCACCACGGAGAACGCGCGCCGCTGAGGGGGCGGTCAGGCGGTCAGGCGGACAGGCGGACGGCTCCGTCGCGGAGGGTGAGCTCCGATGACTTGGCGTACTGACCGCCTGACCGCCTGACCGCCTGACCGCCACCTCCCTCTCCCGAATCCAACCCTCCCGCACCAACGGCACCCCCTCCCCCACCTCGCATCCCTGCGGCCCGCTGCTGTCGTACACCCGGAGCGGCGGCTCGCCGCCCGACTGGGCGATCTCCCGCATCGGAACGCGGATGCCCCGGGAGCCTTCGATGTAGACTTTGGTGGAGTGGGGAAAGGCGTCGCCGTAGGACGACGCGGCGGGGGGTGAACCCGGAAGCGTGGCGGTCATGGTGCGGAGGCTCCCCTAGTGAAAAAGGGAGCGTGGGGGGACGACAGCCTGAGTCGCCCGCGCCGCGCTCCCTTCGCCGGTATCAGCCGGATCAGGTTCCAAGGGTACGATCTCAATCGGGAAAACGGTCCCCGATGCCCCTGGCGGCAACTGAAGTGTAGTCGTGCAAATTGTTGCACGGCAAGCGGCTTGGACCCGACGTTTCGTTTCGCGTCCTCCTTTGGCCCTTATGGAATCGCGATTTGGGAGCTACATTCTCGCCGCTCGAAAAATCAGTAGACGGAGTCTTTCACCCGATTGAGGAGCTGACCATGCCCCGTTCTCTCTTGCTTTCCCTCGTCGCCGCGTTTGCCGTGGCTGCCTGCAGCAAGCAGGCTGACACTGGCGCCGCCCCGGCGCCGGAGACGGAAGCGACCGACGCGGCCGTGACGGCCGACAGCACCGCCATGCCGGCGGACACCGCTGCTCCGGTCGAGGCCACCGTACCGGCCGAAGAGCCCGCCGCTGAAGCCGGCCCCTCCGAGGCCGCGCCCGCCGAGGCCGTTCCGGCTGAAGAGCCCGCGATGGACACCCCGGCTGACACCGTTCCGGCCGACAGCACCATGCCGGCGGACAGCGCCGCCGCGGCGCAGTAAACCGTTCCCGGTTGACAGTTACCCCAACGCGCGCTAGCCTAGAACCATGAGTCATTGCGTCGCCCGTCATGGCCGGTTGCACACCCCCGCTTCGCAGCTGAAGGCGGCGGCGTGTTGTTGTATGACCGGTAATCACCCCGACGGGACGACCTAGCGCGCCTCAGACTCACCGTTTGTACCTGGCCCGCAGGCAAGTCCTGCGGGCCTTTTTTCTTTTTGCCCGATCCGCAACCTGTCAGTGCACGGAGCCTGGATGCAGATCGTACGCGATATCGACACGGAAGTCGGCGAAGATTCCCCGCCGGAGCAGATCGTCGCCTGGATGCTGAGCCGGTTCGCCGGCCGGCGGCTGGCGCTGACGACCGCGTTCGGCATGGAGGGCTGCGCGCTCATCGACATGATCGCGCGGCACCAGATCGAAGTCCCGGTGCTCTACCTCGACACCGGCTTCCTCTTCCCGGAAACCCTCGAGCTCCGGGACCAGCTGGTCCGGCGCTATCCCCACCTCCGGTTCGAGAACCGGGGCACGTCACTCACGCCGGCGGCGCAGGCGGCGCTCTACGGGCCCGAGCTGTGGGCCACCGACCCCGACCGGTGCTGTGACCTGCGGAAGGTGCAGCCGATGCGCGATGCGCTCGCCGACGTGGACGTGTGGGTGACCGGTCTCACCCGGAGCCAGTCGCCCGAGCGCGCCGACTTGCGGGTCGTCGAGTGGGATTGGCACTACCAGCTCCTCAAGGTGAACCCGCTCGCCGCATGGGACCGGGCGCGGGTGTGGGAGTATGTCCAGCAGCACGAGGTGCCCTACAACCGGCTGCACGACCGCGGCTATCCCACGCTCGGCTGCACCCACTGCACGGCGCCGGTTCGGAACAACGTCACCGGCGAGTACACCCGCGAGGGACGCTGGCAGGGGCGGGAGAAGAACGAGTGCGGGTTGCATCAGATCGTGGGGGCGCGGGCGTCGTGAGTCTGCGATTAGCGATGTCATCCCGAGCGAAGCGAGGGATCTCTCCGCCGGCTTCGAAGCTGGCGAGAAGATCCCTCACTCCGCTCGGGATGAGGTGGATTACTCGACGCATCAGCTGGAGCGGTCACCTACTTCACCGGAAGCGGTCATGCCCAAGGAATCCAAAGTCGAGCAGACCAAGCGCGACGGCCATCATCTCCGCGGCACCATCGCGGAGACGCTGCGGGCCGACGCGAGCCACTTCGGCGGCGACGACGCCACGCTGCTCAAGTTCCACGGCACCTACCAGCAGGATGATCGCGACGCGCGACGCGCCCGGGACGAGGGCGCGGAGAAGGCGTTCGCGTTCATGGTGCGGGTGGCGCTGCCGGCCGGCGTGCTGACCGCCGACCAGTACCTCGCCCTGGAGGACGTGGCCGACCGCCACGCCAACGGCACCCTGCGGGTCACGACCCGCCAGGGCTTCCAGTTCCACGGCGTGCTGATGGGGAACCTGAAGCCGACCATCGCCGAGGTGAACCACCGGCTGATGACGACGCTGGCGGCGTGCGGCGACGTCTCCCGCAACGTCATGGGATGCCCCGCGCCGGTGGATGACGAGGCGCACCACGCGCTGCACGAGGCGGTGCGCGGCATCGCCGAGAAGCTGCGCCCCGCCTCCAAGGCGTACCACGAGATCTGGCTCGACGGCGAGCGCCAGGTCTCGACCGAGGAGGAGGAGCCCTTCTACGGCGACGTCTACCTGCCGCGGAAGTTCAAGACGGGCGTCGCGCTCTCGACCGACAACTGCGTGGACATCTGGTCGCAGGACGTGGGGCTGGTGGCGATCGTGGAGGGCCGGACCGTGCGGGGCTACAACGTGCTCGTGGGCGGCGGACTCGGCATGACGCACCACAAGGCCGACACCACGGCCCGGCTGGCGCAGCCGCTCGGCTTCGTCGAGCCGGCGCACGCCGTGGAGGCGGTGCGCATCGTCGCGGGGATCTTCCGCGACCACGGCAACCGCGCCGACCGGCGGCACGCCCGCCTCAAGTACCTGGTGGCCGAATGGGGCATGGAGAAGTTCCGGGCCGAGTTCGTGGCCCGCGCCGGCTTCCCGCTGGCACCCGCGGTGTCGCTGCCCGCGCTGCCTTACCACGACCATCTCGGCCGCCACCGCCAGCCCGACGGCCGCTGGTTCTACGGTGTCTTCGTGCAGAGCGGCCGGATCACCGACACCGGCACCGTCCGACTCAAGACCGCGCTCCACGAGATCGTGAACGTGCTGCGTCCGGGCGTGCGGCTGACGGGCCAGCAGAACGTCCTGCTCACCGACCTCGACGATGCGGGCGTGAAGGCGGTGGAGCGGATCCTGCGCTCGCACGGCGTGACCCCCGCGCAGGAGCTGTCGGCCGCCCGCCGCTTCTCGATGGCGTGCCCCGCGCTGCCCACCTGCGGCCTGGCCGTCGCGGAATCGGAGCGCGCGGTGCCCGAGATTCTCGACCGGTTCGAGGCGGAGCTCACCGCCCTCGGCCTCCGCGACGAGCCGCTCACCATCCGGATAACCGGCTGCCCCAACGGCTGCGCCCGCCCCTACACCGCGGACATCGCGTTCGTGGGCCGCTCGCTCGGTCTCTACAACGTGTACGTCGGCGGGGGACTCGGCGGCGATCGCGTGGTGGACCTGTTCCGGGCGGATGTCCGGCAGGAAGAGCTGCTCGACGCCGTGCGGCCGCTGCTGGTGCGCTGGGCGTCCGAGCGCTGGCCCGGCGAGAGCCTGAGCGACTTCTACCAGCGCCTGGTGGGACGCACCGAGCGGCGGACCTGGATCAGCGGCCGCGAGGAGCCGACCGCCGATCTGGTGGCGCTGGCGGTGGGATCGTGAGCGGCGCACTGGTGCTCGCGGCGCACGGCAGCCGGCGCGATCCGGCGGCCAACGCGATGGTGCGGCGGCTGGCGCAGGTGGTGCGCGAGCGCCGCCTGTTCGGTGAGGTCGCCGTCGCCTTCCACCAGGGCGAGCCCGGCTTCGATGCGGTGCTCGACGAGCTGGAGTCGGACGCGGCCACGGTCGTGCCGCTGATGACGAGCGCCGGGCACTACGCCGACGTCGTGCTCCCCGAGGCGCTCGCCCGCAACCGCCGCGCGGCGGAGATCCGGTGGCGAGTCACGCCACCCGTGGGCTCGCATCCGGGCGTCGCGCCGCTGGTGGCGCGGCGGGTGAGCGAGCTGCTGCGGGAGCAGGGGCTCTCCCGCTCGGCGGTCACGCTGCTGCTCGCGGGCCACGGCACCAGCCGCCACCCCGCGAGCCGACAGACGACCCTGCAGCTCGCGGAGACGCTGCGGCGCCGGGGCGTCGCGGGCGAAGTCGTCGCGGGGTTCCTCGACGACGAGCCCGGGCTGCCGGAGGCCTACGCCGCCGCGCGTGGAAGCATCGTGCTGGTGATCCCCTTCCTGATCGGCGGCGCGCATGCCGCGGATGACATCCCCCGCGCCCTCGGCCTGGAGCCGGGCGAGACGCCGCTGCTGCGCCGGGCAGACGGCCGTCTCGTCATCATGGACTCCCCGGTGGGCACGCTGCCCGGGCTGGTGGACCTCGTCGTGGATCTCGCGCGCCGCCATCCGCCGCCACCGCCGCGGCTCTCGCGGCGGGGTGGCCGTCCGGTCCGCGTCGTGACCGGCACCGTGCACCTGGTCGGCGGCGGGCCCGGCGATCCCGGTCTCATCACCGCCCGAGGACTCGAGCTGCTGCGGCGCGCCGACGTCGTGGTGCACGATCGCCTGATCGGCCCGGAGCTGCTGCACGAGGCGCGCGCGGGCGCGGAGCTGGTGGACGTCGGCAAGGGACTCGGTCATGCGGCCACTGACCCAGGACGAGATCAACCGCCTGCTGGTGGACCGGGCGCGGCAGGGCCGCGAGGTCGTCCGGCTCAAGGGCGGCGATCCGTTCGTGTTCGGGCGCGGCAGCGAGGAGCTGGCGGCTTGCCGCGAGGCCCGGGTGCATTGCGACGTCGTGCCCGGCGTGTCGAGCGCGATCGCCGGTCCGGCCGCGGCGGGGATTCCGGTCACCGCGCGAGGCATCGCCCGCTCGTTCGCGGTGGTGACGGCGCATCAGGCGGGTGACGGCGCGGAGCCCGAGGTGGCGGGGCTGGTCGGCGTGGACACGGTGGTCGTCCTCATGGGTCGCTCGAGCCTGCCGGCCTTCACCGCCCGGCTGATCGCGGCGGGCCGGGATCCCGCCACGCCGGCCGCGTGCATCCAGTCGGCCACGACTCCCGCACAGCGCGTCGCCGTCGCGACGCTGGCCACGATCGCCGAGGCGGCCGAGCGGGAGGGATTGGAGGCGCCCGTGATCACGGTGATCGGCGAGGTGGCGAGGATGGCGGCCGACGACGCCTGGGGGCTGGAGCAAATGGCGGCCGTGGTGGCACTCACCGGCGCGTAGCTAACAGGGCTTGCCCTGGAGCCCCGGTACGGCCAGTCTGCGCGGTATGGGCGCCAGTGCCGCGATCTCCCCTCGCCCGCCGCTCCAGCGGGTCTCCGTCCCCGCCACGCATGCGCTGAACGACTACGCCGCCGTCGCCCAGCTCGCGCCGGCGGTGGCCGAGCTGAACCTCGAGGCGAGGAGCATCGTGCCGCGCCTCGCCGGCCGCACGGTCTGGATGGTCAGCTCCACCGCGCAGGGCGGCGGTGTCGCCGAGATGCTGCCGACCATCGTGTCGCTGCTCCGAGACCTCGGCGTGCAGGTCGAATGGGTCGTCATCAACGCCGCCGATCCCGCCTTCTTCGAGCTGACCAAGCGCATCCACAACCTGATCCACGGTGTCGGTCCTCCTGAACTGAGCGAGGCCGACCGGGCGCGTCTACGAGCGCGTCACCCGGGAGAACGCCGAGAGTCTGCGCGAGCTGCTGACACCGGGTGACATCCTGGTCGTGCACGATCCGCAGCCGCTCCCGATCGCGAGCCAGCTCCGCGCGCTGATCCCCCTCATCACCATCTGGCGCTGTCACATCGGTCTCGACGCCGAGAACGACGCGACCCGGGCCGCGTGGAAGTTCCTCGAGCCGTACCTGGAAGCGTACGACGCCGCGGTGTTCTCCGCCCCGGAGTACATCCCCCGCCGGCTCGCGCGCCGGGCGTCGGTCGTCTTTCCCGGCATCGATCCACTCGCCCCCAAGAACCGCGATCTCTCGCTCCGCCGCACCGTCGAGATCATGTGCAGCGGCGGACTCATCTCCTGTCCCGGACCAGCTGTCCCGGCTCGGTTTCGCGGCCAGGTGCAGCGGATCAACCCGGATGGCGGAATGGCACCGGCGAGCGCGGAGAACCTCGGGCTGCTCACCCGGCCGATCGTGACGCAGGTCTCCCGCTGGGACCGCCTGAAAGGCTTCGCGCCGCTGATGGAAGGATTCGCGGAGCTGAAGCGCGTCACCCGCGAGTCGCCCCGCGACGGCGAGCACCAGCGGCGCCGCGAGCTGGTCCGGCTGGTGCTGGCCGGGCCGGAGCCGGCCGCTATCCAGGACGATCCCGAGGCCCGCGATGTCCTCGACGAGCTGCGCGCGGCCTACCGCGCGCTCCCTGCCGCGATCCAGGAGGACGTCGCGCTGCTGCTCCTGCCGATGGCCTCGCTGGAAGAGAACGCCCTGTTGGTGAACGCCCTGCAGCGCGCGTCCACGGTCGTGGTGCAGAACTCGCTGCGCGAAGGCTTCGGCCTCACGATCGCGGAGGCGATGTGGAAGGCGGTGCCGGTGCTGACCAACTCGCGCGCCTGCGGTCCGAGACAGCAGGTGCGCGACGAGGTGGATGGCCGGCTGATCGCCGATCCGGAGGATCCGCACGAGCTGAGCCGCGCGCTCGACGAGATGCTCGCCGATCCCGCGCGATTGGAGCGCTGGGGCCGCTCGGCGCAGCGGCGGGTGCACGACGAGTTCCTGGTGCTGACGCAGCTGCGGGCGTGGGGGCGGATGCTCGCGGCGTTGCTGGGCCGTGCCGCCACTCCGTGAGCGGGCCGGGCGTTGATGCGCGCCGCTGGCCGACGTTACCATTTCGTTATACTCTGTAGCACCCCCCTGCAGGACCAAGACTCTCCCGACGCTTCAACCACAGGATGCCAGGTATGCGACGTAACTCGTTCGCACCGCGCAGCAGCCTCCTTCACTCGTCGCTCGCCGCCGGGCTCGCCTTGCTCACCGCCCTGGCCCCAACCGGCACCGCGCAGGCGCAGGAGACCGGCACCATCACGGGCACCGTGACCCGGGCGGCGGATGGCGGCCAGCTGAGCAGCGTGTCGGTGTCGGTCCCGTCCATCGGCCTGAGCACCATCACCGGCACGGACGGGCGGTACACGCTGCGCCGGGTGGCCGCCGGCCCGCAGACGGTCGTCTTCCGCTGGCTCGGCTACCGTCCCACCGAGGTGCAGGTCGTGGTCGAGGCGGACAAGGCGGTGACCGCCGACGCCGCGCTCGAGGCCGTGGTCATCTCGCTCGGCGAGATCGTGGTCGAGGGCGCGTCCCGCGGTCCCGAGCGGATCACCGAGGCGCCATCCGCCATCTCGGTCGTGCCGCAGGAAGTGCTCCAGAACGTGGCGGCCACCGGCCAGGCGCCGATGGCGCTGCAGAGCGTGCCGGGCGTGGACATCGTGCAGAGCGGGGTCAACGACTTCAACGTGAACGCCCGCGGCTTCAACTCCTCGCTCAACCGGCGGGTGCTGACGCTCCAGGACGGCCGCGATCTCGCGATCGCGTTCCTCGGCTCGCAGGAGTGGAACGGCATGACCCAGCCGCTGGACGACATGGGCAAGGTGGAGATGGTCCGGGGGCCCGGCTCCGCCCTCTACGGCGCGAACGCGTTCAGCGGCGTGATCAACATCACCACGCCGGAAGCCCGCGAGGTGCTCGGCAGCAAGCTCACGCTGGCCGGAGGTGAGCTGGAGACCTTCCGGGTGGACGGCCGCCACGCCGGCCTCGCCGCCGACGGGCGGCTCGGCTTCCGCCTCAACGGCGGGTACAACCGCAGCGACACCTGGTCCCGCTCGCGCACGCTGCGCAACGGCACCTCGCTCCAGCAGGAGTACGAGGAAGCGACCGACGAGCCGGTGCCGCTCACGATCGAGGCCATTCCGCTGAACGGCGAGGACGCCGACCCGGTGACGGGTGAGGTCTCGGGCGACCGCGCGCCGCTCCGGAACATTTACGGAAGCGGCCGGCTCGACTACTACCTCGACAACGGCTCGGTCTTCTCGGTGGACGGCGGCGCCGCCAAAGTGGAGAACGAGATCTTCGTGACCGGCATCGGCCGGGTGCAGGTGCGCGAGGCGATCAAGCCCTACGCCCGCGCCTCGTTCAACGCCGACCGGTTCAACTTCTTCGGCTACTGGAACAGCCGCACCTCGCTGGAGCCGCAGTTCTCGCTCACCTCCGGCCTGGAGCTGGAGGAGCGGTCGGACATCCTCCACTTCGAGGGGCAGAACAACTGGAACTTCCAGCAGGACCGCGGCCGCGTCGTCTACGGCGCGTCCTACCGGAACAGCAAGGTCAACACCTCCGGCACGCTGATGAACCTGGCCAACGACGACCGGAGCGACGACCTCTACTCCGCGTACGGCCAGCTCGAGTATCGCATCACGCCGCAGCTGCGGCTGGTGGGTGCCGGCCGGTTCGACGACGGCGACCTGATCGACGCCCAGTTCTCGCCCAAGGGCGCCATCGTCTTCAGTCCCAACGAGGCGCACTCGTTCCGCTTCTCGGTCAACCGCGCGTTCCAGACGCCGAACCTGTCGGAGTTCTTCCTCCAGGTGCCGGTGGCACGGCCAAGCGGGAGTCCGCGGACGCTGGAGGGCTCGATCGAGACCTACTACGCGGCGGTGCGGGCCAACGTCCCGCCGCCGGCGATCGCGGACCTGACGCTCACCGACAACCTGCCGTGGGAGTTCTCGCAGTTCACGCCGGCGCTCGCGCTGGGCAACGCGGACCTGGACGTGGAGAAGGTGACCGGGTGGGAGGTCGGCTATAAAGGCAGCATCGGCGAGAAGGTCTACATCACCGTGGACGGGTACATCAACCAGCTCCGCAACTTCGTCACCGATCTGCTGCCCGGCGTCAACCCGGCGTACCCGACCTTCGCGCTCGACGAGCAGGCCAACGTTCCCGCCGAGCTGACCGCGCTGGACGCGCGCCTGGCGCTGCTGGGCCTGCCGCCGAACCATCCCCTCCGCGCGCCGATCCCGCTGCTGCTCGGCGGGTACGGCCAGCTCTCGCAGGCCACCACCATCCAGGGCGGCAACGCGCTCGCCACGCTGCCCGACGGCAGCCGCGCGATCGTGCTGTCGTACACCAACGCCGGCAAGGTGACCGAGCGCGGCATCGAGGTCGGCATCGGCTACCAGTTCACCCCCGAGATCCGGGGCGACGTCTCGTTCACCGGCTTCGACTTCACCGTGGACGAGTCGGAGCAGGCCGCCGGCGACCAGCTGGTGCCGAACACGCCGAGCAAGAAGGCGACGTTCTCGATGAGCTATGCGGGCCAGCAGGGGTTCGACGGCAACGTCACCCTGCGGCTGGTGGACGGACACGACTGGGCGGCCGGCATCTTCCAGGGCTACGTACCCGCGAACGAGATGCTGAACGTGAGCGCGGGGTACCGGATCAACAACTACGTCCGGATCCACGCCACCGCGACGAACCTGCTCGATCAGCAGCGGTTCCAGTTGTTCGGAGGATCGGTGATCGGGAGGCGGGTGGTGGGAGGGGTGACGGCGAACTTCTAGAGATCGATGTCACCCTGAACGCAGTGAAGGGGACCATGCCGGCATGGTCCCCTTCGCTGCGCTCAGGGTGACACGTGGCTTGTTCCCAGCTTCAGAAATGCTTCCGCGACCTCGCACGCCGCCGTCTCCGCATCCGCCGCTCGTGCGCCGCCTCCTCCACCACTTCCGCCCCGAACCGCCCGAGATCCTCGTGCGCGCGCGCCTCCATCTCCCCGGCGATCGCGCCGAGGAGCGCGGCCTGCGCGTGCAGCAGAGTCGCGAGCCTCAGCTCGGCGAGGGGCGACTCGGCGCACGACGTGACGCGTTCCAGGCCGCTTCAGCGATCCGCGGAGCGCCGGGACGAGGTCGTCGATCAGGCCGCGGCCCGTTACAGGCGCCACGAGAGACCGAGGCCGGCTTCCCAGGAGTGGCGCTCGCGGGTGAGCGGACTGGCCGCCGCGCCGCGCTCGAGCCGGACGGCGCCGCCGGTCCCGATGATCGAGAGCCGCGGGGACAGCGCGTAGCCCAGCGCGCCGGTGGCGCGGAGCTCGCGAAGACCGCACGCCGGCGAGTAAGGCACGCCGTCGCTGGGATCGAGCCCCGGCGCGCCCTGCTCGATCAGCTCGCGGCGGCGGGCGGCCTGAACCTGGCCGACGCCGAAGTCCCACCGGAGGTTGGCGCAGTCACCGAAGACGCTCGCGCCGCCGAGCTGGCCGAACCAGCGCCCGCCGAGACTGCCGGAAGCCGTGAGACCGAGCACGCCGATCAGGCCCATGCGGTCCTCCAGACCGATCGCCGCCGCGGCCGACGCCTCGAAGGGTCCGAACCGGTAGGCGAGCGTCGAGCCGCCGAACACGCCGAAGCCCCGATCGCCCATGCCGGCCAAGGCGTCGGTGCGGTCTTCCGGGCGGTCGGACGTGAGGGCGAGATCGGCCGTCCAGGAGAATCCGCCGCGCTCGACGAGATAGACACCGGCGCCGGCGGAGAGGCCGGCCAGGCCGTCGCCCAGGTAGAAGCGGCGGGCGACGCGAAGGTCCACGAACGGGACAGGGATGATCCAGCGCTCGTCGGCGCCGGGGTAGCTGGGCAGGCTCAGCACCATGGCGCCGATCTGGCCGGTGACCAGGGGCGCCGATGGCTCGGCGGACTGGGCCCAGGCGGTCGAAAGCGGGAGAGCGAGCGCGATGGCGGCGAGCGTCGGACGGACCAGCATGGCGACTCCATCAGAGGTGGCGGACGGTGTGCGAACGCCGCCACGATGGGGAGGAGGGCTCGATGGGCCAATGGCCGGGGGGTGAGTCGCGGATCGGAGGGGTGGGTGTGGGGACGGAATGTCATCCTGAGCGAAGCGAAGGAGCGACGGCCGGCTGGCGGTGAGGGTTCACCACGAAGGCACGAAGGGCTGGAGGGACTCCTTGGTCGGGCAGGATCATCTCATTCCGCGCAAGGCGGAACTCCCGTCGCGATTTTTTGGTGGTTTCGGGAGCGACGCCTCTCACACCCTAAAAAAATCATTCTGGGGACGGCCTGACGCGGAATGAGACGTCATTCGGAGCGCCTCTGGAGTCCCTCCGTGCCCTTCGTGCCTTCGTGGTGAACCATGACCACCAGCCCGGCCTTCGCTCCTTCGCTTCGCTCAGGATGACACGTACTACACCCACCCCCCATCCGCCGCTCACCCCACCCGCCTTGCGTGCCCGCGCGCCTCGCGTAGCCTTTCGGCATGCCCGCCGTCGTACGCCCCACGCCGATCCGTCCGCTCACCCGCGACCGCCTGCTGCCGCCCATCATCGCCGGACTGGTCATGTGGTCCGTGGCCGCCACGCGGACGACAGGCCGGATCCTCGCCGAGGGGGAGTCGCTGGGCCTGGCGGCGATCCTGCTCCTGCCGCCGCTGGCATACTGGATCGCCGTGCTGCCGGCCATCCTCTGGCTCGGCCTGCGATTTCCGCTGCGGCGGGCGACCCTCTGGCCCTCGCTCCCGGTTCACATCGCCGCGGCCGCCGCGGCGGCGGCGCTGTACGCCGAGATCCTCGTGCTCGTAATGGAGCGTCTCGTGCCGCAGCCACCGGCGGGGATCGGCACCGTCGCCGACTGGGGCGTGCGTTTCCAGTTCGGGCTTCTCGCTTACAGCTTCATTCTGAGCTGGGGCCTCGTGCACGAGTACTTCACCGCCCTGCGCGAGCGCGAGGTCGCCGTGACGCGACTCGAGGCGGAGCTGGCCCAGGCCCAGCTCCGCGCCCTCAAGGCGCAGCTCCAGCCGCACTTTCTCTTCAACACCCTCCACGCGATCACCGTGCTGATCCGCCACGATACCGCCGCGGCGGGACGGATGGTCATGCAGCTCTCCGATCTCCTGCGGATGACGCTGCTCGACAGCGACCGGCAGGAGACGACGCTGGAGCAGGAGCTGCGATTCCTGCGGCTCTACCTGGAGATCGAGCAGACCCGCTTCCGCGACCGGCTCCAGGTGCGCTGGGACATCGCGCCCGGGCTGGACGACGCGGCGGTGCCGACGCTCCTGCTGCAGCCGCTGGTGGAGAACGCGCTCAAGCACGCTGTCAGCACGCGGGCGGCGGGCGGCCGCGTGGTGATCGGTGCGAGCCGGGCGGACGGCAGGCTCGAGCTCAGCGTGGCCGACAACGGCCCGGGCCCCGGCGATCGCGACCTGGGACCGCGCTCCGGTATCGGCATCCCCAGCGCGCGCGGCCGGCTGGAGCTGCTGTACGGCGAAAACCACCGGTTCGCCTTCGATCGGAACGCGGAGGGCGGCGTGAGCGTGAGAGTGGACATTCCCTACCGGCGCCTGGAGGAGAGGGTGGATGCCTGAGCTGCGCGTGCTGCTGGTGGACGACGAGCCGCTGGTGCGGCAGGGCATCCGCGACTTCCTCGAGGATGAGCCGGATATCACGATCGTGGGTGAGTGCGGCGACGGGGTCGAGGCGCTGGAGACCATCGCCCGGGAACGGGTGGATCTCGTCTTCCTCGATATCCAGATGCCGGAGCTGGACGGGCTCGGCGTGGCGAGCGCGCTCGCGGAGCAGGGCGGGCCGGTGGTGGTGTTCGTGACGGCGTACAGCGAGCACGCGGTGCGGGCCTTCGAGGTGAACGCGGTGGACTACGTGCTCAAGCCGTTCGACCGCGAGCGGTTCCTGGCCGCTCTCGGGCGGGCCCGCGCGCGCCGGGCGAGCGGGGAGCAGGAGGAGCTGGCACGCCGGCTGGCGGCGGTGCTCTCCGAGCTGCAACGGTCGCGGGGACAGGCGCAGCGCGTGCTGGTGAGGACGGACGGACGCATCCGCTTCGTGCCGGTGGCCGACATCGACTGGATCGAGGCCGCCGACAACTACGCGCGGCTGCACGTCGGACCCGAGCGGCACCTGGTGCGGGAGACGATGGCCAGCCTGGAGGCACGGCTCGATGGGTCGCGGTTCGCGCGCATCCATCGGTCGGCCATCGTGAACCTGGCCAGGATCCGCGAGCTGCAGCCGACGTTCAACGGGGAGTACGCCGTGTTCCTGCAGTCGGGGGTGAAGCTCACGCTGAGCCGCGGGTACCGGGATGCGTTGCGGGAGAAGATCGGTTCGGGATGGTAGCGCGACCACAAGAGTAGGCATGCGATGTTTGCCGTCCGCTCCGAGAGACGGTTAGTCCGCTAGTGTGGTCGCATGTCGTCTCCGACGACGCCTGTTCTACCTCGCAAGGTTGCTGTCGCGCATCGTCGCGTTCCTGTCATGCACCGGTGCGTCGCCCTCCTCCATCGCGGCGTGCGCGCCGTTCTCCGCTCGCTGCGTCTCGATCATCATCTCGCTGCATACCCTCCGTCGCACGGCGCGGCATTCGCGCCGGCCGCGTCGTTGAGTCCCCACCGACATCCCCTTGCTGCGCCTTGAGATCGCCGCCGTCATGCCGGCACGTCGAGTTCCATCGCCGCACGTGCGGAATGACATGCCCGGGGGCGATTCGTGCATGGCCGGCATGCGGTCCGTCATGGATGGACGCCCGTCCAGCTCGTCTGATGAGAGGGCTTTCCTGACACGTTGTGGGTGATGCACGGGAGGCGTGGTGTCCATCATCGCCACGACACACGGCCGCAATCGGCGCGTCGCGATGCTCATGGGAGACGTGGCATGTCTCTCGCTTTTCGTCGCGAGTGTCCGGCCGGCGGTCGGGTGTCGCGTCGGGCGCCATCATCACATCACGCCCGGAGCGCGCCCGACCGTGATCCGGAAAGCACAGAAGGTGAGGAATGTCGTATGGACAGGATCGTTCGCCGTAGACTGGAGATGGCCGTGCGCGTCCGGGATTTCAGCCGAGCGCATCCCTCCCCCGACGCGACGTATGCGCCGGTGCTCGGCCAGTTGGAGTCCAAGGTCGTCCGGCTGGAGGATTTGGCCAGGCAGCAGGAGTCGGGACGGCTCATGCGCCGCGCGTCCACGGTGCGCCGGCGGGGGGTCAGGCGGAGGCTGCACCACGAGCTGCTCCGCCACCTGGTGACGGTGGCCCACCTGGCAGCACAGGAGGAAGAAGGGCTGACCGAGCTCTTCCGGCCGCCCAACGGGAACTGGAGCAACGAGACGCTCCGGACCGTCGCCCGGAAGTTCCTGGAAGAGGGCCAGGCGCGGCGGGAGCTGTTCGCGAAGTATGGCCTGGCCGAGAAGCTGCTGGATGACCTCGCCGCGGCCGTGGATGACTTCGACGCGTCGGTGGCGGAGTCGAACGAGGGTCGCCGGGAGCACGTCGGAGCCCGGGCGGAGCTCAAGGCGGTCAGCGACGAAGTGCTCCAGTTAGTGGAGATGCTGGACGGGCTCAACCGCTACCGATTCGGTGCGAATGCGGAGCTGCGGGCCGCGTGGGAGAGCGCGCGGAACGTGGTGAGCGGGCCGAGGCCGAAGGAGCGGGCGCCGGAAACGCCGGCGGTGCCGGGTGACGTCAGGCCGGCGGCGTGACGGCGGGGTGGCGGGCAGGACACTGAGGGCCGGGGGCGGGAGCTTCCGGCTCTCGGTTTTTTGATGACACTCGGGTGCGAGCCGTGAGCGAGTTTGTGGCATGTCGTGCGCTTGCTCAACTCGTCATGCCGAGCATAACGTATGGGTATGGTCGCTCCATTCTACACCGCCGACATGGTTCGGGCGTTCCCGGACGACGGCAACCGCTACGAGACGGTGCACGGCGAGCTCCTGGTGACGCCGGCGCCGCGGGCGTGGCACCAGGAGCTGATCTCACGGCTTCACGTCGAGCTCGTTCTCTACCTCAAAGCGCATCGGGTCGGCCACCTCATCGCATCCCCGGCCGACATCTCGTGGGGCTCCGACACGCTGGTCCAACCCGATCTGTTCGTCGTACCCGTCGAGCAGGCGCGCACGCTCGAATGGACGGCCATGCGGAACCTGCTGCTGGCCATCGAGGTGCTCAGTCCATCCTCGGCGCGAGCCGATCGCTTCACCAAGCGTCGGCTGTACCAGCACCAGGGCGTGCCGGTGTACTGGGTGATCGACGGGGACCAGCATATGGTCGAGATCTGGACGCCGGAGAGCGAGTGGCCGTCAGTGCAGCAGGAACGCGTCGAGTGGCGGCCCGCAGGTGCCGCCGCGCCGTTCGAGCTGGAGCTCCGCCACCTCTTTCAGCCGATCTGATTCTGGATCCAAAAAAGTGAAAGTCTCGACATGGACAGCGTCGTACACTTCGAAATGCCCTACGAAAAGCGCGACCGGGTCGCGCGCTTCGTGGACCCCGAGGGCCACCGGGTCAGCCTGTTGCAGCCGGTGCCGGTGGGCGGCGGGAAGTAAGACTCAACGGCGCGCGGCGGCCACCGCGCGCTCCTGCCGCAGCCGCAGTGCCGCGCTGGGACGGACCGAATACACCGCATGGCCTTCGAGCCGGCGGAGGCTGTCGGGCAGCGCCGCGATCTCCGCCAGGCAGTGCCGCCGGATCTCCGCGAGCGGCGGGTGGGCGCGCAGAAGCTCTCCCCGGCGCATGACGGGCTCGAGCAATGACGAGCCCGCGCCTTCCGGCGGCGCTTCCTCGGCAAGCGCCAGAACGTCACCGGCGATCTTCCCCTCCCCATCTACCGTCCGATAGAAGGCCTTCCGCCCGACCCACGTCTCCTTCCCCGCGCTGAGCTTCAGCACGTCGCGCCCGCCGTACGACACCAGCTTGTAGACCAGGTCGAGCGACGGAGCATCCGCCGAGACGTTGTACCGGGTGCCGATGCCGAACACGTCGATCGGCGCGCCGGCCGCCAGCAAGCGCTCGACGTCATGCTCGTCGAGCCCGCTGCTCGCGAGGATCCGCACGTCCCCACACCCGCCGGCGTCGAGGATCTCCCGTACCCCGCGGCTCAGCGCCAGCAGGTCACCGCTGTCCAGCCGCACACCGACGAGGTGGTGGCCCGAGCGCGCCAGCTCGTGCGCCACCACGACCGCCTTCCGCGCGCCCTCGAGCGTGTCGTAGCTGTCGATGAGGAGCACGGCCGTGTCGGGAAAGGCCTGGGCATAGGCGCGGAAGGCTTCCAGCTCGTCGCCGAATGCCGTGACGAAGCTGTGGGCCATGGTACCGGAGAGCGGGATGCCGTAGAGGTGTCCCGCGAGCACGTCGCTGGTGGACTCCCATCCCGCGATCCAGGCGCAGCGCGCCGCCTTGAGTCCCGCGTCGCTGCCGTGGCTCCGCCTGAGCCCGAACTCGGCGAGGGACCGGCCGCGCGCGGCGGTCGTGACGCGAGCCGCCTTGCTCGCGAGCACGCTCTGCAGGTGGAGGACGTTGAGCAGCGCGGTCTCGAGCAGCTGCGCTTCGATGACGGGTCCGGTAACCTCGAGCAGCGGCTCGTCGGGGAAGATGACCGTCCCCTCGGCCACCGCGGCGATGTCGCCGGTGAAGCGGAGGCCGGCCAGGTACTCCAGAAACGAAGGCTCGAACCGCTTCAGCGAGCGCAGGAACGCCAGGTCGGCCTCGCCGAAGCGGAATGCGCGGACGAACTCGAGCGCCTCCGTCAGCCCCGCGGCGACGAGATAGGCCCGGGTCGGAGGCAGCCGCCGGGTGAAGAGGCTGAAGCTCGCCGTCTCCCGCATCCCCTCGCGGAAGAACGCCGCGGCCATCGTCAGCTCGTAGAGATCGGTGAACAGCGCCGCACCTGGGAACGTCACTGCGCCTCCTCGGGATCGCATCCTGGGAACGCTATATTTCCCGCTCCTTCTCCTTCGGTGCCGCGATGCAACAGGTCAAGGGAGCGGTGCTCAAGTCCAGGCTCGCGTTCGTGGAGCGCCATTCGGGCAAGCCGGCGGTCGAGCGCGTGCTGGTGACCCTGCCACCCGACATGCAGCGCACGCTGCGCATGCTGTTCACCTCGAACTGGTACCCGTTCGGCATCGGCAAGGCGCTGGACGAGGCCATCGTGCAGGTCCTGGGCAACGGGAAGCCGGAATTCTTCGAGCGGCTCGGCGAGGCTTCCGCGGAAACCAACCTCGCGACGATCCACGCCAGCTATCTCACCAAGGGCGACGCCCACGCGTTTCTCGCCAAGTCGCCATCCATCTACAGCCTGTACTACGAAAGCGGCCGGCGCGAGTACCAGGAAGCGGGCCCCAAGCAGGGCGTGCTCACCACCCACGACGCGGAGACGTTCAGCGCGCCGGATTGCCTGACGGTCGTGGGTTGGTACCGGAAGGCGCTGGAGATGTGCGGCGTGAAGGGCGCACGGGTGGTGGAAGAGGAGTGCCGCGCGAAGGGTGGGACGGTGTGTCGGTATCGGGTGAGTTGGGAGTAGGGCGGTAGGGCGGTAGGGCGGTAGGGCGGTAGGGCGGAACGAAGGGAACCTGTCATCCCGAGCGAAGCGAGGGATCTTGCCGGCGAGCATCGATGCTCGCTGAGAAGATCCCTCGCTTCGCTCGGGATGACACGCCTCTTCCGGCTCCTTCTACCTTCCCGCCTGACCTCCCGTCCGCCCTACCGCCTTCCGCCCTACCGCCTGACTACGGCGCCAACCTCTCCACCCTCCAACCCTCCCCCTCCCACGCATACCGGATCCGATCATGCAGCCGGCTCTCCCGCCCCTGCCAGAACTCGATCGCCTGCGGCCGCACGCGGTACCCGCCCCAGTGCGGCGGCAGCGGCACGTCGCGGCCCGCGAAGCGCTGCTCGATGTCGTGCAGGCCGGCTTCCAGCGCCTCGCGCGACGCGATCGCCTGGCTCTGATGAGAGACCCACGCGCCGAGCCGGCTGCCGAGCGGCCGCGAGCGATAGTAGGCCTCCGACTCCTCGGCCGACGTCTTCGTCACGTCCCCGGTGATCCGCACCTGCCGCTCCAGCTCCGGCCAGTAGAGCACCAGCGCCGCCCTCGGATTGGCGTCGAGCTCGCCGCTCTTCCGGCTGCGATAGTCGGTGAAGAAGACGAATCCCCGCTCGTCGAAGCCCTTGAGCAGGACGACTCTGGCTGACGGCGCGCCGTCGGCGGCGGCGGTGGCGAGCACCATCGCGTTGGGCTCCTCCACCTCCGCCGCCTGGGCGGCGGCGAACCAGGCCGCGAACTGGGCGATCGGATCGCGATCCACGTCCCGCTCGTCGAGTCTGGCGCGCGCATACTCGCGGCGCAGGTCGGCGATGGACTGGGGGGGCGTCATCCGAGGTATCTAATACGCCCCGACCCGTTGTGGCGAGGGGGGCTGGCGGGCTTTAATGCACGGGTGCCTCTGAAACCGATACGATGCGGGTTGACCCTCTGCGCGATGGTCTGCGCCGGTGGGAGATCGCTTCCAGCACAGACGTCACTCCGGTCCGATGGCGTATCCCGCTCGATCCGCGTCGACGGCGTGGCGCGGTCGTACCTGCTGCACCTCCCCGCCCCCTCGGCCGGCCGGCGGATGCCGCTGCTGCTCGTCCTTCATGGCGCCGGCGGCACCGCGGCAAGCATGGTCCGTCACACCGGTCTCGCCGAGCTCGGCGTGGCGCGGGGCTACGCGGTGGTGCATCCGGAAGGGATCGACCGGCGCTGGAACGACGGCCGCAACCCGACCGCGGCTCACGACGACGTCGGGTTCATCCGCACGCTCCTCGACTCGCTCACGCGTGAGCTGCCGGTCGATACCACGCGGATCTACGCCGCCGGCATCTCGAACGGCGCGGGCATGGCCTATCGCCTCGCCTGCGACCTGCCGGGCCGGCTCGCGGCGGTCGCGGCGGTGGCGGGCGCGCCCGCGGCAGGACTGGAAGACCGGTGTGGCCGCACCCTCCCGGTCTCGCTCATCGTCTTCCAGGGCACCCACGATCCCTTGATGCCCTACGACGGCGGGATCACCGCCGTCCGGCGCGGCCAGGTGCTGTCGGCCGAGCGCACGGCGGCGCTCTTCGCGTCGGTGAACAGTTGTCCGCACACCGCGGTCACCAGCTTCGAGCCCGACACGGCGACCGACGGCACGCGAGTGCGCCGCACCCGCTACGACGGCTGCCCCGAGGGTCGTGACGTCGTCCTGTACTCGATCGAGGGCGGCGGGCATACCTGGCCCGGCGGACCCCCGGTGGGGCGCCGGGTCGGCCGCGTCACCCGTGACATCCACGCGAGCCGGGCGATCCTCGACTTCTTCGACCGGCATCCCGAATGAATCCGCTGCTCGATCTCGCCGCCCGTCCCGTGATCGCCCACCGCGGCTCCTCCGCGGAAGCGCCGGAGAACACGCTGCCGGCCTTCGAGGCCGCGGTGCGGCGCGGGGCCGACGCCGTCGAGCTGGACGTCCGGCTCACGGCCGACGGCGCCCCGGTGGTGATTCACGACGAGACCCTGGACCGCACGACCGACCGCACGGGTCCGGTGCGTGGGTTCACCTTGGCCGACCTTCGCACGGTGGACGCCGGAGCCAGGTTCACGACAGACGGTGACCGCACCCATCCCCATCGGGGCAAGGGTCACCAGATTCCGACGCTCGGCGAGGTCCTCTGGACCTTTCCGGGCCTGCCCCTGTTGGTGGAGATCAAGGAGCCGGAGGCCCAGGACGCCGTTCGGCGGGTGCTGGTGCAGGAGAGCGCCACCGAACGCTGCGTGGTGGCCTCGGAGCACGACGCCGCGCTCCGCGCGTTCGACGAGCCGCCATTCGCGCGGGGCGCCTCCGGATCGGAGATCGCGGCGCTCTACTGGGCGGCGATGTTGCGGCGGCGCGCGCCGGCCGTGCCCTACCGACTGCTCTCGGTGCCGCAGCGGCACCGGGGCTTGCGGGTGCCGACGCGAGCGTTCGTCGCCGCCGCGCGGGCGCGGGGCTGCCCGGTGCATGTGTGGACGGTGGATTCGCAGCGCGAGGCGAGAAAGCTGTGGGAGCGGGGGGTGGCGGGGATCGTGACGAATCGGCCGGGGATGATCATCGAGGCCAGGGACACGCAGGCAAAGACAACAAAGACAACAATGTCACCCTGAGCGCAGCGAAGGGGACCATGGCCGTCATGGTCCCCTTCGCTGCGCTCAGGGTGACACACTGTGGGCTGCCTGCGATTGAACCGCCCTACCGCTCGACCGGCAATCTCACCGCATTCCCCCACTCCGTCCACGACCCGTCGTAGTTCCGCACGTTGTCGAAGCCGAGCAGGTAGGTCAGCGCAAACCAGGTATGCGACGACCGCTCGCCGATCCGGCAGTAGGCGATCGTCTCCTGGTCTTTCTTCAGGTTGTTGTCCTGCTCGTACAGCTTCCGCAGGTCATCCGCCGACTTGAACGTGTGCGTCTCCGCGTCCACCGCCTTCGCCCACGGAATGCTCTTGGCGCCTGGGATGTGACCACCCCGGAGGCAGCCTTCCTGCGGGTACTCGGGCATGTGGGTCTTGGTTCCGGCGTACTCCTCGGGACTCCGCACATCCACCAGCTGCTTCTTCTGCTTCTGGTGCTCCAGCACTTCATCCCGGAAGGCGCGGATCTTCTTGTCGTCCCGCTCGGCGACGGTGATGTTGCCGGCCGGGTAGGACGGCACGTCGGTCGACAGCGGTCGGCCCTCGTCCACCCAGCGGAGCCGGCCGCCGTCCATCACCTTGGCGTTCTTGATGCCGAACAGCTCCAGCACCCAGAGCGCGTAGGTGGCCCACCAGTTGTTCTTGTCGCCGTAGAAGACGATCGTGGTGTCGTCGTTGATCCCCTTCGAGCGGAGCAGCTTCAGGAGCCGCTCCCGGTCGATGTAGTCCCGGGTGAGCTGGTCGTTGAGGTCGGAGGTCCAGTCCACCTTTACCGCGCCGGGGATGTGCCCGGTGTCGTAGAGCAGGATGTCCTCGTTGGACTCCACCAGCCGGACCTTGGGGTCCTTGAGGTGCTGCGCCACCCAGTCGGTCGAGACCAGCTTGTCCGGATGCGCGTAGCCGCGCTTCTCGATCGGGGTGACGGGTGCCACTTGAGCGGTCGCCATTCTCTGCCTCCTCGTACTGCGCTTGGTGGTCATGCCCGAAAACAAAGACCGGCCGCTTCCCGTGGTGGGAGCGGCCGGCCGGGATCTGGAACCCGACGCCTAGGGCAGCAGCGCTGCCCGCCGGCCGCAGACTGGCCTGGCACAGCAACAGCGCTTCATTCGGACGAAGGTGCCGGGGTTCGGCATACGAACTCTGCTCGGGTCAGGGGTAGTCAGGTAAGCTACGGCCCATTTCCCGAAGCTGTCAACGGCGGGACTCAGGCGTTGGCGGGCTCGAGCGCGGGAGCGGTTCGGCGCGGCCACGGCAGCTCGGGCAGCCGGAGCAGCGCGCACTCGTTACAGAACGTGATCCGGCGGCACTCGGTCCGCCAGCAGCCGACCCAGCCTTCCCGCGCCAGGACCAGCCGGAGCAGATGATCGGCCCGCTGCGAGCCTTTCAGCAGCACGAGGTCCCCGGGCAGCAGGGTGGCGGCGAGGTGCCGGTGAGCCTGCTCCGCGGTGAGGAACGCGTGGAGCGAGCCGCCCCGGGGATGGGTGCGGGCGCCGGAGCAGCGAAGGGCGTGCGGGCCGACGAAGATCACCTCGTCCGCCAGATCGAGCGCCTGGCGCGCCACGGACGCATAGGCGGCCGCCGGCTTGCCGGGATAGTCGGAGATGGTGCCGATCACGGCGATCTTGCGGGGCGCGCGCGCACTGCGGAGTACTTCGAGCGAAGGCCCGATGGACCAGAGGGAGGCCTTGCACTCGTCGCGCAGGAACGTCACCCCGCGGGCCCGAACCGGCTCCAGCCGGCCGGACCACGGCTCCACGTCCGCGAGCGCGGACGCAGCATCGGCGAGCGGGATACCGAGCCCGACGCCGGTGGCAATGGCGGCGAGACAGGCCTGGATCCAATGCACGCCACAGAATCGGGTGCGCACGGCCACGCGCTGCTCGCCATGGATGGCTATGAACGTGAGCCGGTCGGGCCACGAGCTGCTGACCGACTCGGCATGAATCGTTGCATCGGGCGTGAGCCCGAACGTGATGATCCGCCCCCGGCAGCCGGACGCCATCGCCAGGACGCGGGGGTCGTCCGCGTTGAGCACCGCCAGCCCGTGGGCCGGCACCGCGGAGACCAGCTTGGATTTTTCGGCGGCCGTCGCCTCGAGCGTGCGAAAGGCGCTTCGGTGATCGCCGCCCACGTTGGTGACCACCGCCACCCGCGGGCGTACAACGGCGATCGGCCCGTCCAGGGTTCCCGGTCCCGAAGCGCCCAGCTCCTGGACGCAGAATCCGTCGCCCGGACGCACTGCGAGCACGGTACGGCTGACCCAGTGGGACGTGTTGTGGGTGCCGGGACTCTTGCTGCCGCTGTAGCGGCGCGACAGCACGGCGGCGATCAGCTCCTTCGTCGTCGTCTTGCCCGCGCTTCCGGTCACGCCGACGAAGATCGTCCCGCCGAGCCGCCGCCGGTGAGCGCGCGGCCTTCCGGTAGGAGAGCCGCACGTAGCGCTCGTACGCCGCCGTCCGCACCCGCTCCAGTCCGCTCACGCCGCCTCCAGCCGCGCCTGTGCCGCGCCGTACAGCTCGGCTGCTCGGAGCCGCGAGCGTGCCAGGGCCACCAGCGAGCACTTCCCGTGCTCCAGGCAGCCGGTGGCATAGGGCACCACACCCGTGCCGCGATCGGGATCGTAGAGCAGGTGGCCGATGGCCCACTTCACCCGGGCGAAGCTGCGCGCCCGCGTCTCGACCGTCCCCGAGACGAACGCCGGCGCCTGGGGCCGGCCGGCCTGATCCGCCGCCGCGTTGAGCCGCGCGCGCACGCCGAGCGGATAGGTACAGCCGTTGACGCGGGGATTCACTTCCGCCAGGATCGCGCGGTGTCCGCCCGCTGACCGGGTCGCGGTATTCGACGAAGTCGAAGCCGACGAGACCCGTGTATCCCTGCCCTCGCATCCAGTTGGCCAGCATCCGCGCCCACGCCTCCATCGCCTCCACCATCCGCGCGGCGGAGGGCACCTGGTTGCCGACGTGGGTGAGCCCGCGGCTCCAGCGCTGGTCCGTGATCCCGGTGCAGATCAGCTCCCCGCCGTTTGCGGGGATGTAGATCTGGACGTTGGGCGACACCGTCGCCTCGACCATCGTCTCGACCAGGTAGATCCGGTTGTCCGCTCGCGCGCCGAGTCTCCGGAGCACACCCGCCGTGTCTTCGCCGCCGCGTCCCACCACGAACGTCGAGGAGCCCGACGCGCCCGACGAGCCCCGCACGATCACGCGGGCCGACCGCCGCAGCTGGCGCTCGATCGCCGCGCGCACCGGCTCCAGGTCGCGGCGCCGCCTGCCGCCGGGATACGCCAGCTCGACCAACTCGCCGTCCGCGACGGGAATGCCGAGCTCGATCGCGCGCGTCCGCATGTGATGCTTCTGGTCGGCGTAGCGCGTGACACGCGGGGATCCTTCCACCCGCACCGGGATGTGCGCCTCCCGCTCCATCACCTCGGCCAGCGCCATGACGTCGGGGGTTACGGCGTAGGGGTCGATGGTGACTTCATCCGCGCCCAGCGCGCGGGCCGCTCGGCAGAGCAGCTTCGGCTCGACCAGCAGCCGCTCGGCGAGGGACCGCGAGGCTCGGCCGTTCTCCCCCGCGACCACGATGTGCTCGGCGCGGGGCCCGAGACCGAGTCCGGCGAGGTAGCCGAGATACTCGGGGTCCACCGGTCGGGGCACGCAGACCGCATCACCCTCGCCGGCCAGCAGCAGCGCGCGCTCGGGGTAGCGATCGAGACCGGGGATGACGTCACCCAGCCCCTGCATCGAATGCAGGGAGCTCACGCAATGGAGGAAGAAGCGCCGGCGCACCGGACGCTGAATCGATGAGGTCAGGCGGCGGGCTTTCTGATGTCGGTGAGCGCGGCGAAGGGCGCGCCACAGCCGCACGGCGTGGCGCGGGTCGCCAGGTCTCCCAGCCGGTACCGGATGAATGGCATCGCGTACGCGTGCAGGTTCGTCACCACCACTTCACCGGTCTCGCCGGGCTCGGCGGGACGGCCGTCTCGGAGGACCTCGACCAGCACCCCGTCATCGGAGGTGTGCAGGTCGCCCGAGTGCTGGCACTCCCAGGCGAGCAGGGGGACCTCGTGGCTGGTGTAGATCTCCCGGAGCGGCGCGGCGAAGGTCTCCCGGATGCGCAACCGGATCGTCGGCGGGGCCGCTTCTCCACCCAGGATCACGAGGCGCGGGCGGATGGCCGACACGTCGGCGGCCAGCTCGGGCGCCGCGAGGCGGTCGAGCACGCTCGGGAGTCCGACCACCACATCGGGCTGCGCTTCCCGGAGCTGGGCCGCGACGAGCACCGGATCCAGCCGGCCGTCTATCACCAGCTTCTGCTCGTAGCCGAGCACCAGCAGCGAGCGTCCGAGGCCGGCGTCCGGTCTCCCGTCCACGCCCACGACGACGATCCGATCGCGATGGCGCACGCCGAAGTCGCGGTAGGCCCGGAACCGGAGCAGCGACTGCAGCGTGTCCTCCAGCCAGGTCCGCCTGACGGCGAAGGGTGCGTCCGTCGTCCCATTCGAGCGCAGCGCGATGAGCGCGTCGGGGTCATGGCCCTTCGCGAGGACATCCAGCGGACCGCGCAGGCGCATCTCCGCCTTGTCGGTCGCCGGAATGAGATCGAGGTCCACCACGCCGCGGATGTGACGGGGATGCAGGCGGTGCCGGTCGAACAGGCGGCGAAAGAACGGGACCGCCTCGTAGGCGTGCAGCACGAGGCGGCGGAGCCGCGCGTCCTGCCACGCACGCAGCTCCGCGTGCTCGGTCCTGGTGTGACGCCAGGCCGCCGCGAGCGCGGGCGCGATCTCCGGCCGGCCGGCGGTCACCAGGTGCCCATGGGAAGCTCGGCGAGCCCGAGACGCGCGGGAGCGCGGCGGAGCACGCCGTGGTAGACGGAGAGATACCGGGTGGTGACGCGGGTCCAGGAGAGATTCGCTTCGGCGTGCGCCCGGTTCCGCTTACCGATCTCGGCGCGGAGGTCGGGATTGTCGGCCAGGAGGCGGATGGCGGCGGCCAGCGCCGCGGGCTCCCGCGGGGGGACGAGGAAACCGTTCTTCCCGTGCTCGACCAGCTCGGGCACGCCACCCGCCGTGCTCCCGACGATCGGCAACCCCGACGCGAGCGCCTCCGCGAACACGTGGCCGAACGCGTCGCCCCAGGGCGCGAGGGTAAAGATGTCGGCCTCTCGATAGCGCCCGGGCACGGCGGCGCGGTCGAGCGAGCCGGTGAACATGACCTCGCGGCTGATGCCGAGCTGGCGGGCCAGCGTGGTCAGCTCCTGCTCGTCGGGCCCCGAGCCCACGATCTCGAGCTGATAGCGCCCGCGCTCCAGCATGGCGATCGCGCGGATGAGATCGGCGATGCCCTTTGCGCTCCACCAGCCGCGCGACGGCGAGGCAGCGCACGACGCCCGGATGGCGGGAGCGCGCCCGGCTCGACGGGCGGAAGCGGGCGAGGTCCACGCCGTTCGGGATGACCGAGTAGGGCAGCCGCGGGTCGGTGCGCATCGCGAGGCGGCCGAGGTGCTCGCAGCTCGCGACGACGCGGTCGGCCCGGCGCCAGATCCAGCGGGTGAGCGGCCGCAGCATCCGGTGCGCCCGGTCGAGCCGCGGCTGGCAGGGGTCGTAGCCGGGGACGTCGGAGCCGCGCAGGGAGACGATGACCGGCGTGTCGCCCAGCGACATGAGCGGCAGCATCGCCCCGGTCGGGAGCGAGAAGAACAGATGCACGATGTCGTAGTGGTCCTCGCGCATCCGGGCGCGCACCAGGGGGAGCGCGGCGCGGAGGTAGCTCAGCGCGCCGCCCATTCCCGCCTCGTGCACGCCGGTGCGCCGGCTCTTCACCCGGTACACCGTGAGCAGGCCTTCCTGCGTGGCGTGCCCGTCCCAGTGCACTTCCGTCCGCTGATCCTCCTTCTCGCCGGCGGTGACGACGTCCACCGTCACCCCGCGCGAGGCGAGCCCCCGGCCAAGCGCCTGCGTGGCCACGCCGGCGCCCCCGCCGAGCGGAGGAAATTCGTAGTTCAGCAGGAGGACGCGCATCGAGCTCGCGACATCCGTTCGCAAGGGTGAAGGGAACGACGGCCGAGACGGAGGCCGACCTGCAGCAGGGGGGCAAGAGGTACGCCAGTGAAGGGGGCTTGGAAGGCGTCGGAGCGAAGGGTTGCAAAGCCGCGCCGGATGCTATGGTTGGATCACTATGCAGGGGGTTGCGTACGGAGGGAGAACGGGGAGGCGTTGCGGCGGGGCAGCAACAGGACGGCAGCGGGAACAGTGCCGCAGTCGCCTGAGCGCAGCGAAGGGGACCATGCCAGTGTTCGCACTTGGCAGGGATCGTTTGCCTGGCGAGTGAGATGCCAGCATCGCGGCGTGGAGAATCGCGCGAAGTCGATGCACGATCCCACGTCAGCCCGCCTAATCCCCCAAGGCGCTCGCCCCTTCGCTGCGCTCAGGGTGACAATCGCCGTCTACCGCTCGCCAGGCTACATGTGAAACAGATAGCTCATCTTCAGGAAGAACCCGTCCTCGGATCTCCGCAGCCCCGTCTCGCGCGGATTCGTCGGATCGATCGGATCCAGTAACGTGCTCCCATAGCCGAGAAACACGACCGTGCCCGGGTTCGGCTGATACGAGAACAGCACGTCTCCCCGGAACGAGCTGCGGGTGAACGCCCGGGTCCGCACGAAGTCGTTGACCGACGGGTCGAAGATGAGCAGCGGCCCTTCGGTGCGGGTGTCGTCGCGCAGGGAGTCCTGCTTCTCGCGGCTGTACTCGCCGACGAGGCGGATGAAGATGGGCCGGGAGAGCTGGTACTCCATCTTGAGCCGCGGCAGGTGGGCGATGTTGACCATGCTGCCGTCGCTCACCCGGCGGACCTGCTGCAGCGCGTAGGTGCCGTCGAGCCGGAGCTTGCCGGTCGGCCGCCAGGTGAGGCCGCCGTTGATGAAGAGAATCCGCCCCGGCGACCACTCGAAGAAGTTCTCGTCGTTGCCCCAGAGCGTGAACACGTTCGCCGAGAAGTGCTTGTACTCCGGAGTCTCGAAGGAGAGCACGTAGTCCCGGTTGGGGATGCGCGGGCGGCCGACGAAGGGCAGCGTATCGGTCCCGCCGGCCGTCGGTACCTCGACCCGATATCCGCCGTAGATCTCGAACGGATACCCGAACGTCTCCAGCAGCAGCGAGGCGGTGAGGTTCCAGCCGCCTTTGAGCGTGGTGTTGAGGTTGAAGTGCATCTGCTCGTCCAGGATGCCATCTCCCCCGATGAACTCGTCGTACCGCCACCGCCCGTTGAGGTTGAGGTCGAAGGTGGCGCTCTCCATGATCGAGCCGCCGCCACCGTACACCGTCGCCCTCGGGCGGAAGGTCAGATGGACGAGACCGGGCCGCGGAAGGAACCCGCTCCGGGCCCGGAACTCCTCGTCGCTGGCGTTGAGGTTGGCCTGGAAGCCGAAGGTCCGGCCGTTCCGGAGGAAGCGCGCCTGCCAGAGCGGCGCGGTGGCGATGGCGTCGCCGGTCCGCGTGCGGCTTCCCGCCGCCTGGAGCTGGAGCGTGTAGATGCGGCCGAACACGAGTCCGCGCGTCGGCGCCGAGTACCCGGTTGTAGTCCCCGCCCTCGATGCGATCGGTGTAGACCATGCCGAGTCGTGAGCTCGACGCCCACGTCGCGCTGCAGGCGCAGGATGTTGTAGAACGGGTGGTGCCCACTGTCGGTGGCGTCGGGGTCGTCCACCGCGGAGAGCACGGCGATGTCGGTGCCGAACGCCTTGCCGGTCAACTTGACCGCGGCGACCGGCTGGGCCACGCGCCGGCTGTAGATCAGGTTGTTCGGCGTGGTGAACTGCTCGATGCCGTCGAGGAAGAACGGCCGCTTCTCCTGGAAGAACCGCTCGTCGCGCGGGTCGAAGAGGAGCTGGCCCGCGTCCGACTCCACCTGGCTGAAATCCGGGTTCGCCGTCCCGGTCATGCTCAGGTTGTTGGTGATACCCCAGCGCGCGGTGCCGCCGATCGAGGGGCCGCCGCCGCTGTAGCCCCAGCCGGCTCCGTCGTCGCGTCCGGTGGTCCTCGACGTGACCGACGGGTTGACGTCCAGCACCAGACCGCGCCGAAGATCGGTGAGTCCGACCAGCCTCCCCGACTGGGCCAGGAAGGAGTTGGCGGAGCGGCGGGCCGGCGCCCAGGAGTCCTCGTAGCCCGAGTGCTGCACCTGCCGGGTGACGTTGATCCCCCAGCTCTGCTCTGCCGCCGACTGGTAGCGCAGGCTCTTGAACGGAATCCGGATCTCGACCTCGTACCCGGAATCGGTGACCCGGCCCTTGGACTGGTAGATGTAGTCGGGACTGAGGTCGGCCACTTCGCGCCGGACCACCGCGTTGTTGAACCCGTTGCCGCTGGTGGAGCCGGTCTCGACCAGCGCGCCATCCGACTGCACGCCGAGGGGGTTCACCGCGAAGACCGTGGCCTGCCGGCCGTCGTTGAACGTGCTCAGCAGGATCTGGATATGGTCGTCGGCGCCGATCCGGTCGCGGTCGGCGAGCGTGGCGTGCACGCCGCCGTGGGCCTCGAAGGCCCGGATGCCGAAGTGAATGGCGGAGGGGGAGTACCACACCAGCACTTCGGTCGAATCGGCGGACGGTACGCCGTCGACCGGCGAAAACTGGGAGAACCCGGTGAGCACCGCCGCGTTCCGCCAGGGGTCCTCGGAGAGCTGCCCATCCACCTCGATCTCGGACTCGATCCGGGGTGGACGAACATCCAGGTTCCCCGACCGTCCGTGATAGACGATCGGGGGATCGATGAGGACCGGCAGGGCAAACGCCAGGTGGCGGAGCATCGGGGCCCTTGGATTCGGGTGATACTTCCGCCTACGCTGGGGGTCAGGCGGTGGTTTCGGAGGTGGACGCCGCCGGCGGCCACTCGCCGAATCGTAGCAACCACCAGGCGACTGCGGCCTTCAACGAGGGAGAACAGAGGCACGGAGGCCACGGAGGAACTCGTTGGTGTGCCTTCACATCAACCTTCTCCGTGGCCTCCGTGCCTCCGTTCTCTACTCACACTTTCCCGTTTACCTCGGAAGTCCGCCAGGCAAGTCAGCGATCACGTACGCCATCACCGCCATCGCCGCCACGCACCGGGCCACCTCCGCCGGATCGAGCTTGTCGAGCGTGTCCCCGTCGCGTGTGGTGGTACCAGAAGTACCGGCTGTCTTCGACCCGGAGCCCGATGCCGGGCACGCCGTCGTCCACCAGTGGGCCGATGTCCGCCTCCGGGCTCTGCTTCACGTGCTCGAAGCCGGTCGCGCCGATGGTCCCCAGCAGCCCGGCGGCCTGCCGGACCAGGGCGGCGGCGGAGTCGGAGCCGGCGAAGTCGAACCCCTTCGGCTGGAACACCCCGCCGTCCGACTCCATCGCCATGACGTGCTTCCCCAGATCCCGCGCGTGGGCGTCGCGATAGGCGTTGCCGCCTTCGACGCCGTTCTCCTCGTTGGTCCACAGCACCACCCGCACCGTGCGGCGAGGCCGGAGTCCCAGCGCCTTCATCAGCCGCACCGCCTCCCACGCGGCCACGGATCCGCCCGCGTCGTCCATCGCGCCCTGGCCGACGTCCCACGAATCGATGTGCCCGCCGAGCACCACCACCTCGTCCGGCTTCTCCCGTCCCACCAGCTCCGCGACCACGTTGCGGGAGCGGGCCGGCGGAAGCGTGCGCGCCGCCATCCGCAGCGTCACCACCAGCTGCTCACCCCGATCCTGCATGCGGTGCAGCATCATCGCGTCCTCGACGCTGAGCGCCGCGGCCGGAATCCGGGGCGCCGTGCTGTCGTAGGAGGTCCGGCCCGTGTGCGGGCTGTCGATGGAGAACGACGCGACCGACCGGATCAGGCAGGCCACCGCGCCCGCCCGGGCCGCGGCCGACGGGCCGCTGGTGCGATAGTGCCGCGTCTCCTCGTAGTTCGTGAACGGCGCGTCGAACAGCACGATCTTTCCTCGCGCCTCCGACGCCCGCTGCTTCAGCTCGTCGAAACTCGCCACCACCAGCACGGGGGCCGTGATCCCGCCCTTGGGCGTGCCGACGCTGCCACCGAGGCCGAGCAGGCTGAGCGTGTCGCGCCGGGGACGGGTCAGGACCGCCGACTCCTCCCCCCGGACCCAGTGGGTCACCTGCACCGGCTCCCCGCGGACGTTCTGGAGCCCGTCGCGCCCCATCTCCGCCAGGACCCAGTCGATGGCTGCCTCCAGGCTGCGCGAGCCGGCGATGCGGTGGCCGAACTTGTCCACCAGGTTGCCGATCCGGGTGTAGGCGGCGCTGTCTCTGGTGGCGGCCCGAATCAGGCTGTCGGCAGCGGCGCGATAGGTCGCGGCGATGTCGGTGGCCTGACCCTCGGCGGTACCGGGAAGAGCCAGGAGGAGGAGGCAGGCGAAGCGCAGGGATGAACGGCGCATGCGGAATCCAGGGATCGGGAAAAAGGAACGGACGAGCGGTCTATATTGACGGATACGCGTCAGAAAGAACCTCGGGAGGACTCCATGCTCAGACATGCCCTCGGCGCCGCGGCGCTGACCTTGATGATGGCTACGACTTCGGTTTCGGCGCAGAACGGAGCGCCGGCGGCGGCCAAGGAGCCGGTCTCACAGGGGCGGCCGCTGAGCGAATGGATCGCCGACCTGAAGGGTGCGGCGCCGCTCACGCGCAACGGTGCCGCGTACGAGATCGCGAGCATGGGTCCGGCCGCCGCCGCCGCCGTTCCGGCGCTGATCGAGGCGCTCGACGATCCGATCGCCGTGGTTCGCTTCCCGGTCACTGTGGCCCTGGGCGAGATCGGTCCCGGCGCCGCCGCCGCGATTCCCCGCCTCAAGCAGATGATGGAGGAGGAGATCAACGACGAGATCGCCGCCTCGGCCAAGCGGGCGATCCGCCGGATCCAGCCGACGGCGTTGGGGGACTAGGCCGGGGGCGTCAGTCCCCCGTCAGCTCCTCGCCCAACCCCAGCACCGACTCGACCAACAGGTCGAAATCCTCCCGCCGGCTCCGGTGGTTCGTGATCGCCACCCGGATCGCGAACTTTCCATTGAGCACCGTACTCGATGGCACCGCGATCCCCCGCTCCTGCACCCGGATGAGGATCTCCTGGTTCAAGGCGTCCAGTGCGGGACCATCGAGCCCGGGCGCCACGAACCGGAAGCACACGATGTTGAGCGGGGCCGGCGCCAGCAGCTCCAGCCGCGGCTTCGCCGCGATCAGCTCGCGAAGATGGCGGGCCTGCGCCACGTTCTGCTCCACCAGCCGGCCCCACGCATCGGCGCCGTGCGTCTTGAGCGACATCCACACCTTGAGCGCCCGGAACCCGCGCGAGAGCTGAATGCCCAGGTCGGCGAAGGGAAAGCCGCCCGCAACGACGCCCCGCGGCGTGGCATCGAGATAGCTCGACGCGGTCGCGAAGGTGGCGCGGTGGGCGTCGGGATGCCGCACCAGCGCGAGCCCCACCTCGAACGGCAGGTAGCCCCACTTGTGCAGGTCCACCGCCACCGAATCGGCTTCGCTCATGCCGGCGACGATGCTCCGAAGTGATGGCGCCAGCGCGGCGAATGCGCCGAAGGCGCCGTCAACATGGAACCAGAGCTGCTCTTCCCGGCAGATCGCGGCCAGGGCGCGGAGGTCGTCGGTTGCGCCGGTGTTGACCGTACCCGCGTTGCCGATGACGCAGAACGGCCGGCACCCCGCGGCCCGGTCGGCCGCGATGGCGGCGCGGAGCGCGGCGACATCCATCTGGTAGTCGGCGGTGACCGGGATCCGGCGGAAGGCCCCGTCGCCCATCCCCATCAGCTCGCTGGCCTTCCTGGCCCAGCTGTGGGTCTCGCGCGAGCCGTAGAACACGAGCACCGGCGTACCGGGGCGCTGGAGACCCTGGGCCCGGACGTCGAACCCCGCACGGGTGTTTCGCGCCACCGCCAGGCCGACGAGATTGGCGACCGTCCCTCCGCTCACCAAGCAGGCCGCTCGAATCCGCCGGAAATCCGAGCAGCTCCGCCATCCAGCGAATCACCTGCCGCTCCACGATCGCGGGAGACTGGTCGTACCCGGCGAGGTGGGCGTTCATCCCCGAGGCCAGCATGTCGGCCAGCATGGCGAGCGGCGTCCCCGTGCCCATGACCCAGCCCCAGAATCGCGGATGGATGTTGCCGTTGGGATAGGGCAGGATGTGATCGCGGAACTGCTGGTAGACCGCCGCCGGATCGGCCGGGCCACGGGGCGTCGGCTCGTCGAGCGCCGCCTTGGTCTCGGGCGGGACCGGACGCCAGACCGGCCGCTCGCGCACGCCCTCGAGGTAGTCCATCATGTCGTCCACCATGCGGTGGCCGAGGACGCGGAGCTCGGTCCAGTCGGGGGGATCGAGGGATTCTTCGGGGCGCGGGGGCATGGTGGGAATATGGCTTGGGTTATGGCTCCTTCGCTCCGCTCAGGATGACACGCCTACCAGCCGGTATCCCGCCTTCCTACGGTCAGTATGTGCCTCGGCGCCGCCGGATCCTCTTCGAGCTTGCGCCGCAGCTCGCCCACGTGGGTGTCGAGGGTCCGGCTCAGCACGCTCTCGTGATAGCCCCACACCTCGCGCAGCAGCTCCGCCCGTCCCACCACGCGACCCTCGTGCCGGAGCAGTGCGCCGAGCAGGTCGTATTCCTTGGGACGGAGCGCAACCGGGCGGCCGGCACGGGTGACCACCCTGGTGGCAGGGTTCACCTCGACGTCGCCGAAGCGCACGTCGCCCACCGCGGCCGGCCGGCCCTCCGCGAGGGTCGCGCTGCGCCGGAGCAGGGCCGCGACGCGCGCGAGCAGCTCGCGCAGGGCGAACGGCTTGGTGACGTAGTCGTCGGCGCCGCCGCGGAGGCCGCGCACCTTGTCGGCCTCGTCGCCCCGCGCGGTGAGCACCAGGACCGGCGTCGCGATCCCCTCGTTGCGCAACGTCTCCAGCACCCGGAAGCCGTCCATCGCGGGCAGCATCAGGTCGAGAACGACGAGATCGTGGCTCCCCGTGCGCGCGCGGATCAGCCCGCCCGTGCCGTCCCGCGCGATCTCGGCGTCGTGCCCCTCGAACTCCAGGTTGGTGCGGAGACCGAGCGCGAGGTTCTGGTTGTCCTCGACGATGAGGATCTTCGCCATCAGGCCGCCTCTTCCGACGCCGCTCTGCGCGCGCCCGGCAGCTCGACCACGACGAGGGTCCCTCCGCCCGGCGCATCCTCGATGCGGCAGCGGCCGCCGTGTGCCGCGGCCAGCTCGCGCACCACCGCGAGGCCGATACCGCTCCCCGCCACGGCCGTAGAGCGCTCGAGCCGGACGAACGGCTCCCATACCTTGTCCCGATCGGCCGCCGAAATCCCGGGACCGGTATCCTCGACGGCGATCCGCGCATGGCCGTCCACCAGCGACGCGCGGAGCGTGACCGGTCCGCCCTGCCGCCCGTACTTGACCGCGTTATCGAGGAGGTTGATCACGATCTGGCAGAGCGAATCGGCATGCACCGGCGCCACCAGCGTCGCTTCCAGCTCGGTCTCCAGCCGCACGGCTCCGCCCGCGAGAGGCGCGAAGCGTTCCACCGTTTCCCGCAACAGCGGCGCGAGTCGCCGTTCCTCCACCTGCACTCGCACCATCCGCCGCTCTGCCCGGGAGAGATGCAGCACGTTCTCCACCAGGTGCGCGAGCCGCCGCGCCTCCTGCACGATGATGCCGAGCGCCTGACGCCGCTCCCCTTCCCCGCCGGTACGGCCGAGCTGCAGCGTCTCCGCGAACAGCAGGATCTGGGTCAGCGGCGTACGCAGCTCGTGGGACACGCTCGACGTGAAGTCGCTCCGAAGCCGCGCCAGCTCCTGCTCCCGGCGGAGCTGCCGCAGCGCGACCGCCGCCAGCCCCGCGGTCACGGCCAGCAGTCCGAGGAGCAGCGGCAGCCGCGATCCCGGCCGCGTGACGATCAGCCGGCCGGCCACCGACGCGGGCAGCGACGCGCGGAAGACCGGCCATCCCGGACCCGCGGTCGCGGTGTCGCCGAGATACGCGTCATCGGCCGCGGGTCCGAAGCGGAACAGCGGCGTGCCGCTGGGCGCGCGCACCACCATGGCGGCGAGCTCCGAGTTCGAGAGTCCCGCGGACACCGACGCAGGTAGCAGAGGGTGTTGCGCCAGCACGCCGGCGATCAGCGGACGCAAGGCGGAAGGACACGTGACGACACCGTAGGCGGCGAGCGGGGCGTCATGCCCGGCGAACCCGCTGTAGCGGAGGTGCTTGACCCCATAGACCGCGATCCGGCCGGCGTTGGCCCCGCTGCCCCACACGATCGCGGTCCGCCCCGCGGCCGCCGGACCGACCGCGGCCCGCAGCCACGCGGTGACGGCCGGCTGCGGTGTGGCGCCGGCGGTCGAGAGCGCCCCGGTCCGGAAGTCCAGGGAGAACCAGGTACGGATGGAGTCCGCGCCGATGCAGCGCAGGATGTCCTCCGCGCCGGTGGCCACGGCGGACGGCGGCGGAAGCGGATCGTACGGGGAGGCCGCGGGGCTGCCCACGACGGGACTGAGTGCCGGCGAGACAGTCGCCTCGACAGCCTCGGCGGTGGCGGTGGCCAGCTCGCGCGCGGCCACGGTCGCATAGTCGCGCAGCGCCCGCTCGGCGGTGACCCGATGCGAGCGGGTGGCCCGCTGGGCCTCGTAGGCGAGGAGCCCGGCGAGGACCAGCGTAAGGCCGAGGAGCAGAATCAGGCTGCGGGAGGCACGGTCCATACTCCCTCACGCGGTTTCTCGAGCGACCGGCGGCGACTGTACATAAAGTAGATCGCCAAACCGAGTGCCAGCCACACCAGCAGCCGCTCCCAGGTGGCCCAGGGCAGGGCCGCCATCTGGGCCACGCAGACCAGCGCCCCCAGCAGCGGCACCCAGGGCACGCCGGGCACCCGGAACGGCCGCGGCAGGTCGGGCCGGGTGCGGCGGAGAATGATGACCCCGAAGCAGACCAGCGTGAACGCGAGCAGCGAGCCGATGCTCACCAGCTCGCTCAGGGTCCGGAGCGGGATGAATCCCGCCGTCACCGCCACGACCGCGCCGGTGATCATCGTGCTCAGGTGCGGCGTGCGGAACCGCGGATGGACCTTGCCGAAGAGGTCGGGCAGCAGCCCGTCCCGGCTCATCGAGTAGAAGATGCGGCTCTGGCCGAGCAGCTGCACCAGGATGGTGCTGAACAGTCCGAAGAGCGCGCTGATCTTGACCACCGGGCTGAACCACTTGAGCCCCGTGGCGTCGATGCCGACGGCCAGCGGATCGGCGACGTTCAGCTCGCGGTACGGGACGATGCCGAGCAGCACGATCGCCACCGCGATGTAGATGACGGTGCAGATGGCGAGCGAGACGAGGATGCCGATCGGCATATCGCGCTGCGGATCGCGCGCCTCCTGCGCCGCCGTGGAGACCGCGTCGAATCCGATGTAGGCGAAGAACATGATCGCCGCGCCCCGCATCACGCCGCTCCAGCCGAACTCGCCGAAGGTGCCGGTGTTCGGCGGCAGAAACGGCGTCAGGTTGTCCTGGTTCACGTAGGACGCGCCCAACCCGACGAAGACCAGCAGCACCGCCACTTTGATCACTCACCATCACCGTGTTCGCGCGGGCCGATTCGCTGATCCCGATCACGAGCAGAGCCACGACCATCAGGATGACCAGCGACGCGGGCAGGTTGAAGACGCCGGGCACCATCTCGCCCGCGGGACCGACGGCGGCGGAGCCGGGCGCGGCCGTGAGCGCGGGCGGCAGGTGCAGGCCGATGTCACGGAGGAAGCTCGTGAAGTAGCCGGACCAGCCCACGGCTACGGTCGAGGCGCTGAGGGCGTACTCCAGCACCAGGTCCCAGCCGATGATCCAGGCGACGAACTGGCCGAACGACGCGTGGGCGTAGGTGTACGCGCTCCCGGCGACCGGGATCATCGCCGCGAGCTCCGCGTAGCACAGTCCCGCCAGCGCGCAGGCGACCGCGGCGATGATCATGGAGATCACCAGCGCCGGTCCGGTGTGCAGCGACGCGGCGGTCCCGGTCAGCACGAAGATCCCCGTGCCGATGACCGAGCCGATGCCGAGCGTGGTGAGTGCGAGAGGGCCGAGAACCGGCCGCAGGGTAGGTTGTGTTTGGCTCATGGGCCATAGGATTCACCGGCCCTGGTCCGCGAGCCATACGCGGAATGACAGAATCTCGTCAGGACTTCGGCGGCGGCTCGTCGGCGGCGACGACGTGCGGGGCGCCTTCGCGCAGCAACCGCTCGCGCAGTCCGTCCATACCTATGCTCTTCTTGGCGCGCACGCGGTAGGTGAGCCGCGGCGAGGCGCCGTTGCCGTCCACCACGTCCTCCAGCGTCCAGCGCTTGGCGTCGCGATCGAGGATCGCCTCGATACGGGGGCGCGCGTCCGCCACCTTGTCCACGTAGACCTGGAGCGTGACGCTGCGCTTCTCGTCGGCGCCATCGTCGCCGGACTCCATGGGCTTCGCCCCGTCGCGCATGGCCTGCAGCTCCGCGAGGTCGGCGCCGCCCGGGAGGCAGAGGCGGGCGAAGGTGCGGTCGAACTCGGCGCTGAAGTCGAACTTCCAGAGCGCCAGCTCGACGACCACGAAGACGACCGACAGGACCGCGGCGACGGAGATCGCGTGAATGCCGGTGGCGAAGCCGATACCGATCGAGCCGAAGATGTAGACCGCGTCGCCCGATTCCTTGAGGTTGTTCCGGAAGCGAACCGCGGCCACGATCCCGGCGAGACTGAAGGCGAGCGCCAGGCTGTCGCGCACCACCACCAGGATCGCCGTGACGACGATCGGCAGGACGATGACCGTCTGCACCAGCGAATGATCGAACTTGACCCGCGTCCTCGTGCGGACGTAGACGAACGCCAGCGGCAGCACCAGCAGGAACGCCGAGATCATCTGGAACAGCGCGTCGAGCCAGCGCGGCGCGCCGCCGGGGAACATCGCCACCTGGCCGCGGAACCACTCGATCGCGCCGGTGATGTCGGTCGGCGGCTGGCTGCTGCCCGAGGGACGGATCGCGTCGGACGGCAGCAGGGCGGACACGCAGAGGAGCAGCACGCCGGCCATCACGTAGTAGAGCGTCAGGCGGATGACGGTCAGCCGCCCGATTTCCCGGACCGCCGCGCGCGCCGCTTCCTTGCTCTGCTGTGCCATGGTCGCTCCCGGATTCAGGGCTTCGCCGCTACCGCGGCGCGGGCCAGTGCCTCGAACAGCTCCTCGCGCTCGAGCGGCCCGGTGTACGCCTCGCCGTTGATGAAGAGGGACGGCGTGCCGTTGGCACCGCTCTCCGCCGCGCTGGCCATGTCCTCGCGAATGCGGGCCTCGTGGGTCCGCTCCTTCAGCTCCTGCTCGAAGCGGTCCGCGTCCACTCCGGCCACCCGCGCGTGACGCTTCAGGTCCTCGTCCGTCAGCTCGCTCTGCCGCTGGTACAGCCGATCGTGCATCTCCCAGAACTTGCCCTGCGCGCCGGCGGCCTCCGCCGCCTTCGCCGCCGGCGAGCGCGTGAGGATGCGAGGACCGGAGGGGCAAATGCCGGAATACGAACCGCAGGTTCCCGCCGAACGCCTTCCGGGCGGAATGGATCAAGGCATGAACCGCCCCGCAGTGGGGACACTCGTAGTCGCCGAACTCCACGAGTGTGACTCGCGCATCGGCGGGCCCCAGGGCGTGGTCGCGCTCCGTGACGGGAGGAGTGAGCCGGCTCATGCGGTCAGGTCGTGTCGGCCCGCACGCCGGCATCCACCAGCATCTGGAGCAGGCCCCGCACGGCCGCCGTGCCGTCGAGCCGGAAGCGGGCCCGCGTCGCGCCGGGCCCGACCCGGGCGCTGATCGCGTCCGGCGGCAGCGACACGAACAGATCCTCGTCGGTGCGGTCGTCCCCGATGGCGATCACCGTGGTGCGCGCCTCCCGCTCGGGAGACATCGGGGGAATGATCCCGCCCTTATGGACGCCGTAGGGGCGGATCTCCAGCACCCGGTTCCCGGCCAGGATCTCGACCGGCTGGTTGCTGAGGAGCTGGTTCAGGTGGATCCGCAGCTCGTTGGCGCGCCGGGCGCCGGTCTCGAGATCGGCCATCCGGTAGTGCCACGCGATCGCGACCGCCTTCACCTCGATCAGCGAGCCGGGCGTGCGCGCCGTGATGTCGCGCAGGATCCCGAGCACCGGCTCCCGCCACGAGCCGTGGATGTCCGCCGCCGGCGTCCAGTCGGCCCGGCCCGGCCCGCGCGACCAGAACCCATGCTCGGCGTGGAGCCAGATCGGGAGGCTGCCCACCCACTGCTCCAGCGCCTCGCGGCTCCGCCCGCTCACGATGTGAAGCTCGGTATCCGGCCGGCTCGCCAGCGCGCGGAGCAGGCGGATGAGCGCCGCGTCGGGTCGGGCCAGCTCGGGGGTCGCGGTGAACGGCACCAGGGTGCCGTCGTAGTCCAGCAGGACCAGCAGCTCGTCGTTGCGGTCGAGCGCGCGGCCCAGCTCCTCGCGCAACGCCGCCTCGCCCGCGGTGGGAGAGGTGGTGCGGACCGAGGGTCCGCTCACCTTTTCGAGCTGGTCGAGGAAGGACGACACCCACCGGTGGACGTCGAACGTGGCCACCCGCTCGCGGAGCGGCGCGAGACGCGCGCGGCGCTCGTCGGCATCCATGGTGAGCGCGCGGAAGAACACCTCCGACGTGGCGTCGGTGTCGTACGGATTCACCTGGAGCGCCTCGGGCAGCTCCCACGACGCGCCGGCGAACTCGCTCAGCACCAGCACGCCGTCGCCGTCCGGCCGGGACGCGATGAACTCCTTCGCCACCAGGTTCATGCCGTCGCGCAGCGGCGTCACCAGCATGACGTCGGCCGCGCGGTACAGCGCGACCAGGTCGGCCGCCGAGAGGCCGCGGAAGATGTAGTGCACCGGCACCCAGCGCGGCGTGCCGAACGCGCCGTTGATCCGCCCCACCAGCCCGTCCACCAGCGTGCGGAACTCCTGGTACGCCTCCACGCCGGTGCGCGACGGCACCGCCACCTGCACCAGCCGGACCTTCTCGCGCAGCTCGGGGTGGTTCTCCAGCATCTTCTCGTACGTCAGCAGCCGCCGCGGGATGCCCTTGGTGTAGTCCAGCCGGTCCACGCCGACGAGGATCCGGACGCTCCCGTCGCCCCGCAGCGCCTCTGCCTCCGCCTCGACCGCGGGATCCCGCGCGATCGACTGGAACGTGGCCGCGTCGATCCCCATCGGGAACACGCCCAGCCGCACCTCGCGGCCGGGGAGCTGGACCCGGTCGATGTCCACCGTCAGGCCCAGGATGTCGGTGAGCGCGGTGGCGAAGTGGCGGAGATAGGTGGGGGTGTGGAAGCCTACGAGGTCGGCGCCGAGCATCCCTTCGAGGAGCTGCTTCCGGGCCGGAAGGGTGCGGAACAGCTCCTCGGACGGAAACGGGATGTGGAGGAAGAACCCGATCCGGGCATCCGGGAGGCGGCGCCGGAGAAGGCCGGGCACGAGGAGCAGCTGGTAGTCGTGGACCCAGACCAGGTCGCCCGGACGGTACTGCTCCGCGACGACGTCGGCGAACAGCTCGTTGGCCTGCACGTAGGCGTCCCAGTCGCTGGCCTGGAGCGGGACCTGGTCGAGCAGGTAGTGGAAGAGGGGCCAGAGGACGCCATTGGAGTACCCCTCGTAGTAGCGGGTCACCTGGTCCCGGGTGAGCCGGACCGGCACCAGCCGCTCGGACTCGAGCTGGCGCTCGAGCTCGGCCTGCTGCTCCGGGGTCAGATCGTCGCCCGCGCCCGACCACCCGACCCAGAGCCCGCCCGACTGCTCGTGGGGGCGCGCCAGGCCCGTGGCCAGGCCGCCGGAGCTCCGCTCCACTTCCACCCCGTCAGGGGTGGCGCGGACCGTAACCGGCAGCCGGTTGGCGACGATCAGGAGGCGGGACATGGGGGAAAGGTAGGCCCGAGGGGGACGGGCGGACAGGCGGGCGGGCGGGTGGGAGGCGGTAAGGCGGTAAGGGGATCGGACGGCGCTACCTCATCCCGAGCGAAGCGAGGGACCTTGTGCGCCGTCTACCGAGAACGGCCAGCAAGGTCCCTCGCTTCGCTCGGGATGAAGTGTTCGTTACCTGACAAGATCGACCGCCTGACCGCCTGACCGCCTGTTCGCCTATCGGGCCAGATCCCATTCCCCCGGTCGATATCCGGGAACTCCCGCTTCGGGTCGATCTCGATCGTCTTGATCGAGGGCTCCTTGGCGATCCGGACCGTGGTCCGCTTCTCACCGGTAAACCACACGCTGACCGGGATTTCCACCGTCTGCGGGTCCCCGGTGGTCCGGTTGACTACGAGGTGCACCGGCATCGGCGCCCGGCCCCGGTTCGACACCACGACCTCCAGGGAGTCGCCGGTCGCGGCCACGGTGTCGATCGCCTGGTCCAGCTTCCAGGTCTCGAAGAACCAGGTGCGCCAGAACCAGGAGAGATCGCGGCCGGCCACGTCCTCGACGGTGTTGAAGAAGTCGTAGGGCGTCGGGTGCTTGTACTGCCAGCGGTGGCCGTATTCCCGGAACGCCTTCTCGAAGGTCTCCTTGCCGAGCACGCCCCGGAGGGCCACCAGCACCGTCGCCGTCTTGTAGTAGCTGGCCGTGCCATAGGCGTTGTAGTTCGGGTAGCGGTCACCGTGGTGCATCAGCTCCACCTCGCCGCCCGAGATCGCGAGGTTGAGGTACGGCTCCCGATTCTCCGCCTCGTCGTCGTAGCCCTTGAAGAAGTCCGGCATCGCCTGCGACTGGGTGAATTGCGCGAACCCCTCGTCCATCCACGCGTAGCGCTTCTCGTCCGAGCCCACCTGCATCGGGTGCCACATGTGGGCGATCTCGTGGACCACGACCTCGTACATGTTGAGCGTGTCCCACTGGCCGCCGATGCAGGTCATCATCGGGTATTCCATCCCGCCGCACGAGGTCGGACCGTCCACCGCCGTCATATGGGGGTAGGGATAGGGCCAGAGGTACTTGGAGAGGAACTCGACCGAGTGCCGCCCGTAGCGGGCCGCCTCGTCCCAGTGGCTGCTCCGCATCTGCGGCCGCCAGAAGGATTCGACGCGGGTCGTGTCCGGCGCGCCGTCGCCGTTGAGGTCGCCGACCACCGCGTTCGTCGCATCCCACAGGTAGTTGGCCGACGCGCCCCAGGCGACGTCCCGCACGTTCTCCGCCCGGAAGCGCCAGGTCAGCTTGCCATCGGTGCCGGCGGTGGTCGCCTTGCCGGCGCCCCGGTCGCCCTCGCCCACCACGTGCACCACTTCCTTCGCCGACCGCGCGGAGTCGAGCCGGGCGCGGGTCTGCTCGGTCAGCACCTGGGAGCCGTTGGTGAGCGTGCCGGTGCTGCTCACCAGCCAGCCGGCCGGCACCGTCAGGGCCACGTCGTAGTTCCCGTAGCCCATGTAGAACTCGGCGTTCCCGTAGTACTGGTCGGTCTGCCAGCCGTTCACGTCGTCGTACACCGCCATCTGGGGATACCAGTAGCTGATGTAGTAGACCTCGCCGTCCTGGCCGCCGCGCGGGGCCCCGTCGGGCGGAACGCGGATGCGGTAGGCGAAATCGAAGTCGGCGGTGCCGCCCGGCGCGATCGGCTTGGGGAGCCGGATCTGCATGATGGTGCCGTCCACCTCGTAGCCCGCGCCCTCGCCCTTGCCGGCGGCGAGCGTCGCGCCCTGGGCCGCGACCTTCTGCAGATCGTAGCCCTCGACCGCCCACGGGATGTCGGTGGTATGCCGGCTGCCGGGGGCGAAGATGTTGTGGAGAAGCTGGATGTAGACGACCGCGAGGGTGTCCGGCGAGCGGTTGTAGTAGCGGATCGCGGTCTTGCCGGTGAGCCGCTTGGAGACCGGGTTGAGGTCGGCCTCCAGCCGGTAGTCCGCCCACTGCTGCCAGTAGCGCGGGCCCGGCGCCCCGGACTTGATCCGGGTGCCGTTGGCCAGGGCCCGGTCGAACGCTTCCATCGCCGGCACTTCCATGACCTTGACCGGCGCGGCCGCGGTGGTGCCCGGCCCCGGCTCCGGAGCGGGGCCTGCGGAGCCGGGGCGGCCGGAGCTGCACCCCGCCACGGCGAGGAGGAGGAACAGTCCCCTGAGCGGGTTGGCGGCCGGCAAATACATGCGGTCCATCAGCTTCTCCGGATATCGGTGGTCCCGGGCGCCTGCGCCCGGGCGCGGATGATCGCCTGACTACGGGTCTCAGGCAAGGCTCGTTTCGACCGGTGCGAAGGGAAACGTCGCGCGACGCTGGCGCGGGTTCGAGCATCAGCACATGACGTCGGGGCGGATTCCCGCCCCCCGGAGATTCCTACGTACGATGGAGACGCTCAAGATGCCTCAAGGTTCGCTGCGACGATTCCCCCTCGGTGGTGTCGTCCTGGCCTTTCTGCTCGGCCTGCTGATCGCCGGTTTCCTGAATCTCCCGGGGTCGTCCGCGGCCCAGCAGGAGACCCGCTACGCGGTCACTCCGGCCGCGCCGGCACCCGCCGCGGGAGCCGCCAGCCTCCAGAGCCTGAGCGAGGCCTTCGCCTCGGTGGCCGAGGCGGTGAAGCCGAGCGTCGTGTTCATCAAGTCCGGGCGCCGCGCCGACAACGACGAGCCGGGCCAGTCGCCAGCCGCAGCTCCAGGTCCCGCCGGGCTTCGAGGATTTCTTCCCCCGCCTGCCCCAGATGCAGCGGCCCGAGTTCCAGGAGGCGGCCGGCTCCGGGTTCATCGTGTCCCGTGACGGCTACATCCTGACGAACGACCACGTGGTGGACGGCTCGGACGTCGTGACCGTCCGGCTGCTCGACCGTCGTGAGTTCAAGGCCAAGGTGGTGGGGACCGACGCGAGCACCGACCTCGCCGTGCTCAAGATCGACGCGACCAACCTGACCCCCGCCCCGCTGGGCGACAGCGACGCCGCCCGGGTGGGCGAGTGGGTGCTGGCGGTGGGGAACCCGCTGGGCGAGAACCTCACCTTCACGGTGACCTCGGGCATCATCAGCGCGAAGGGGCGGACGCTCCAGCTCCCCAACATCAGCGACCGCAGCATCCAGGACTTCATTCAGACCGACGCCGCGATCAACCCGGGCAACTCGGGCGGCCCGCTGGTCAACACCGGCGGACGCGTGCTGGGCGTCAACTCGGCGATCGCGAGCCGCACCGGGTTCTACTCCGGCTACGGCTTCGCGATTCCCATCAACCTGGCGCGCCAGGTGATGGACCAGATCATCGCCCACGGCGAGGTCCGCCGCTCGGTGCTCGGCATCTCCGTGCGCGACGCCTCCGCCAATGACGCGGCCTACGTCGGGCTGCCCGACATCCGCGGCGTGCTGGTCGAGGACTTCGGCTCGGACAACTCCGCGGCGAAGCAGGCCGGGCTCGAGCCGGGCGACATCATCATCACGGTGGACGGCAAGCCGGTGGAGTACGTGGGCCAGCTGCAGCAGCGGATCGCCTTCCGGAAACCGGGCGACGCGGTGAAGGTCGAAGTGGCGCGCAAGGGCGGCGTCCGCAAGACCTACGACGTCAAGCTGCAGGCGATGCCCGGCGCGGCGGCGGTGGCCGACCGCTCGGGCGGTGCCAGCGAAAATGTGGCGGACGAGTCGGGCGCGGCCATGGGCAAGCTGGGCGTGACGGTCGCCCCGGTGACGCAGGACGACGCGGCCCGGTTCGACCTCACCCAGGCGCAGCGCGGCCTGATGGTCACCGATGTGACCGCCGGCGGGCCGGCCTACGGTGAGCTGGTGGACGCGGACCGCGGCGGGCCGGACATCATCCTCGAGGTGGAGGGCAAGCCGGTGAAGACGACCGCGGAGCTGCGCGAGCGCCTGAAGGGCATGAAGGCGGGCGAGATCGTGAGCCTGCGGGTGTACAACACCCAGGCGAAGAACCGGCGGGTGGAGAGGATCAAGCTGGGCGAATAGAAGAGGTGTCATCTTGAGCGAAGCGAAGGAGCCATGGCGGTGCTATGGCTCCTTCGCTTCGCTCAGGTATGACACGTTTCTCTACCTGACGAGCTGTTCCCCTCGACCGCACCCTCTCCAACCACTCTGGGCTCATCCCTTCGCGCCCGGCTTCTGCTCCCAGAGCACGTTCACGATCACCCAGCGGCCGTCGACTTTCGCGACCTGGAGATAGTCGATCCAGTCGGCCATGACCGCCTTGACGCTGGCGGCGTTGCCGAAGATGTCGAGGATGGTGACGTCCTTCTGCTGCTTGTTCTTCGGCGTCTGCTTTCCCCAGCCGTGGCGGGTGCCGTTGACCAGCGCGGAGGCGCCCATGGTCTCGATCACGCTCCGCTTGGTCGCGGTGTCGCTGACGACGATCCGCTTCACCAGCTCCGGATGGAGCGCGCGGCCCATGCGCTCCGGATTGCCCTCGTACCACCCCTCGACGTAGTCGAGCGCGGTGGCGCGGATGGCGGTCGAGTCGGCGGCCGTCTGGGCGTGCAGCGGGGCCGCCGCGAGGATCAGCAACGCGAGTGGGGCGAAACGCATGGGGCGGATCTCCTGGGAGGAGGGGTCGGATGACCTACGATAGCGGGAGGCGGGACGTTTCCAAACGCCGGAAAGACAATGTCATCCTGAGCGCAGCGAAGGAGCCGAAACACTGCCGCTGCCGCTACCGCGCCAGCCTCCAGAACTCCACCCGGTCCTCCCGCAGCAGCGGAACCGCCACGATCCCGGCCTTCGGGTCCACTCCGATGTCGGCGGCGGCGCTCACGCCCCGGATCACGGGCCTCATCCCCTCGCCCACGATCTCGCTCACCGTCGAATCGTTCCACGCGGTCACCAGGGTGCGGCCGCCGGGGAGGATCTCGATCCCGTCGTAGCGCCCTGGTCCCGTGGCGATGGGGCGCGGCCTGCCGCCCGGCCCGCTCCAGGTCAGTACCGCCTTCTCGCCGGCGATGGGGCCGATGAGGAACCGGCGCTTCTCCGGGTCGTAGGCGATGCCGTTCGGCTCGCCGAGCACGTCCCCCTCGAGCGCGACGGTCGCCTTCCCCCCCGCGATCCGGTAGACCCGGTCGGGGCCGGTGTGGTTCCGGGTCCCCGCGGAGTCGAAGCGAACGCCGGTATCGGTGACGTAGAGCGCACCGTCCGGACCGACGGTGATGTCGTTGAGGAAGAGCGCGCCCAGCGGCTGCAGGTCCACGCTCGCGAGCGGCGCCCCGGTGCGCCGGTGGAAGCCGCGCACGGCGTCGATGTCGGTGGCCCAGAGCGTATCGCCCGAGATGGCCATGCCCTTTGGGTCGTGCAGCATGACGCCGTTGACCCCACCCTCGATGAACTTCGCGCGCTCCATCTTCCCGTCCGGTGAGACGCGGCTGATGTACCCGTTGTTGTCCTTGGCGGGCGAGCTACCGTTGATGTTGCTCACGAACCAGATCTGCTGGCCTGCATCCCACCGCGCCGACTCAGGCCGCGCGAGCCCCTCTCGCAGCTCTCCGATCTTCACCGCGCCATCGCCCTGCGGTCGCCCGGATCCGCCGTAGCTCACCCGCCAGATCCGGTTGCCCGGATCGTCCGCTACCAGCAGCGAGCCGTCGGGCAGCTCCACCACCCCGACCGGGCGCCCGAAGACCTTCCCCGCCGCGCTGTCGGCGAAGAAACCGGTCAGGAAATCCTCCGCCGGCCCCGACGGACGGCCATTGGCGAACGGCACGAACAGCACCCGGTAGCCGGCGAGCGCCGACCGGTTCCACGATCCTCGCTGGCCGATGAACGCGCCGCCGCGATAGCGCGCCGGGAACGTGCTGCCCTCGTAGAACGCCAGCCCCAGCGACGCGGTGTGCGCGCCGAGCGCGAAGTCGGGCGCGATGCTTCGGGCCACCAGGTCGGGCCGCCTCCCCCGCTGGCGAGGATCCTCGTGCCGCCCCCAGTACGCGTAGGGCCAGCCGTAGAACGCGCCCTCGCGGACGCTGGTGAGATAGTCGGGCACGAGATCGTCGCCGAGGCCGTCGCGCTCGTTGACCACCGTCCACAGCGTGCGGCTGCCCGGGGCCCAGTCGAGCCCGAGCGGATTGCGGAGCCCGGACGCGAACACACGCATGCCCTTGCCGTCGGGCGCGACCTCGAGGATCGCGGCGCGGCGCGGATCTCGCTCGTCGATCCGCTCCTCGTCCACGTTGGTGGCGGAGCCGGCGGTGAGGTACAACTTCGACCCGTCGGCGTTCGCGACCACGTTGCGCGTCCAGTGATTGTTGTAGCCGCCGCCGGGTAGCTCCAGCACCCGGCGCGGCGCCGCCATGATCGCGGTGTCGCCCGGCTGGAACGGGAACCGCACCAGCTCGTCGGTGTTCGCCACATAGAGCCAGCCCTTCAGGTACAGCATGCCGACGGGCTGATTGAGTCCCCAGAGCAGCGGAATCCGCCGCTCGGCGCGGCCGTCGCGGTCCGCGTCGCGGAGCAGCATGATGCGGTTCGCGGAGTGTCCGCGGTTGCCCGACGCCCAACGTGCTGCCACCTGCTCCGGGCGGCGTCAGCGTGTCGCGCCATCCTCCGGCATTGGCCGACTCGGCCACGAGCACGTCGCCATTGGGGAGGACGTAGAGCCAGCGGGGTCGCTGAAATCCGTCGGCGTACAGCGTCACCTCGAACCCCGGCGGCGCCGTCGGCGTGCCGCCGGCCGGCCACGGCACCAGCGTAGACAGACGGGTGACGTTCGCGGCGGTGTCGGGGAGAGGGAGCGCCGGACGCGGGCCGCTGGCCGGCGACTGGGCAGCCGCGGGTGCGGCGGCGAGCGCGAGAAGCAGCAGTCGTCTTGAGCATCGTTCAGCGCCCCGCTCGCGCCGGCCGCGGCTGCCGCTCGAAGATCTTCCCGACGATGGTCCACTCGCCGTCCACCTTGAGCAGCGACATGATAGTCGGTCACCAAGTGCGTCCGGATACCCCAGCTCCAGCTTGGCCATGGCGGCATTCCCGGTCACGTCCACGTCGAGGATGCGGCGGAGGCACGGAGTCCGGCACCGGAGGATCGGGAGCCCGCTCGGCGATGCCGCCCAGCCAGTCGGGGATGGTCCGTTGCGCGAAGGCGCCGTCGCGCACGAAGTACATGGTGACCACCGGATGAAAGGCCCGGTGCGCTGCCGCGGTGTCGGAGCGCCGCACGCCCTCGAAGTAGTTCCGCTCGATGTGCTGTCGAATGGCCCGCTCGTCGGGATCGGTCCGGGTCGCGCCGGCGAGCGCAACGGCTCCGCCGAGCATGATCCCCACGCTTGCCCATGTCTTTCCGAATCGCATCTGTTCTCCTGGTCGGTGTCGTCGGCGCCCACAGTGCCTCGGCGGCCGGCGGATGGCAATCGAAGGGCGGCGAGCGGCGGCGGAGAGCCGCCGAGCGTCAGGAGAAGCGCGCCTTGAGGCGGGAGGCGTAGCGCCGGCTGAGGGTGAGCGGCGTCGGGTGACCGCGCAGATGGACCTGATACGACTCGTTGGACCACTCCTCCACCCGCTCCACGAACTGGAGGTTGACGATCGCCTCCCGGTGAATGCGGACGAACTGCTTGCCCGGCAACCGCTCCTCCCAGCTCTTGAGGCTTCGGGGCACCCGTCCGTGGAAACCGTCGGCCGTCGTCACCACCGTCGCGTCGCCCGCCGCCGCCACGGTCACGATCTGGTTCACCCTGAGAAAGCGGGAGCGGCCGTCCACCGGCAGAAACACGAAGTCGCCGTACTCGAACCGGCGGGTCGCCGGTGGCTCGTGCCCGGCCTGCTCCCGGAGCCGCGCGATGGCGGCGGCCAGGCGTGCCGGCGCGACCGGCTTGAGCAGGTAGTCGAGCGCGTTGACGTCGAACGCGCGAAGCGCGTGCGCGTCGTGGGCGGTGACGAAGACCACCCGGCCCGCCACGGGCGCGCGGGCGAAGAGATCGAACCCCGATTCGCCGGGCATCTGGATATCGAGGAAGATCACGTCGGGCTGCTCCCGGGCGAGGTGGCGCGCCGCCTCGTCCACCCCGGCCGCCTCACCCCGCACCTCGACTTCGGGATGCGCGGCGAGCAGGGCGCGCAGCTCCTGCCGCGCCAGCCGCTCGTCGTCCACGATCAGCGCCGTCAGCCGCCCGCTCATTCCGCCGCTCCGTTCACCAGCTCGATCCGGGCGCGGACCCAGCCGTCCTCCTGCCCCACCTCGAACACGTGGCGCTCGGGATAGAGTCGCGCCAGCCGTTGCCGCACGTTGGCGAGTCCCACGCCGAGGCCGGAATCCAGCGGCGCGTCCGGCGGCTCGCACCAGCGTCCGGTGTTGGCGATCTCCACCAGCAGCCTGGACCCCTCGGTCCGCGCGGCGACCCGCACCCTCAGCGGCGCGACGCTGGTGCGGATGCCGTACTTCACCGCGTTCTCCACCAGCGGGTGCAGGAGGAAGCTGGGCACGGTGCGGGACTCGGCGGCGGGGTCCACCTCGAACACCACCTGGAGGCGCTCCTCGTAGCGCACCCGCTCCAGCGCCAGGTAGCGACGCACCGACGCGACCTCCTCCGCCAACGGCACCTCGGTGGCCCCCTGCGCCAGCAGCGAGTAGCGGAGGAAGTCCGACAGCTCGGTCACCATCTCCCGCGCCCGCACGGGATCCTCGGCGATGAGCGCCCGCAGCGAGTTGAGGGAGTTGAACAGGAAATGCGGCTGCAGCTGGTACCGCAGCATCTCGAGCTGGGCCTCGGTCGCGAGCGCGGTGGCGCGCAGCGCGCGCTCCCGCTCCGTCTGGAGGTCCTGCTGGTGCTTGATCCCGAGGTACAGCGCGCTCCAGGCGAGCAGCACCGGCGTCTTGTTCAGCACGCCCTTGCTGTAGCTCTCCCAGCCCTCGAACGGGAGCGCGCCGCTCCAGTGCAGCAGGCCGTCATACAGCAGGAGCCACAGGTTGGCGAGCGCGAACGACGCGACCGCCGCCACCGGGATGGTGATCGCATGCGAGAGGCCGCGCGCCCGCAGCCGGTGGAACAGGGGCCGCAGCGGGAGGCTGGTGAGGAGGCCGATCCCCACCAGCAGCAGGACCCGGCCCAGGTTGGGGTACGCCCCTCCCGGCAAGGCGTACTTCGCCGCGCCGTAGGCGCCCCAGCCGAGCAGCTGCGCGGTCCAGAACGGAGAAATCTTCATGCTCGGCCAGTGTACCGACCGGGCCGGCCGGCGGCAACCGGATCGAGGCCAGCGGCGGCCTACGGGCGGCGGGCGGCGGCAGTCCGTGCCACTGGCGTGATGTCTCTCGATGCGTAGGTTCTCGACGAACATGCCCCCTTCCGGTCTGATCCCGCTCGTGCTCGGCGTGACCGGCCATCGTCTCCTCCGTCCCGATGACGTGCCCCGGCTGGAGTCGGCCGTCCGCGACCTCCTCGCACGGCTTCGGCGCGCCTGCCCGACGACGCCGTTCGTCCTCGTGACGCCGCTCGCGGAGGGGGCCGACCGGCTGGTCGCGCGGATGGTGCTGGAGGCGGGCGGCGAGCTGGTGGTGCCGCTCCCGATGGCGAGGGAAGAGTACGTCCGCGACTTCCCCGCGACCGTCGCCGAGTTCGATGCCCTGCTCGCCGATCCGAGGACCGTGCGGCTGATGGAGCTGCCGGCGGTCGCGCCGCTGGAGGGCGACGAGGCGTTCTCGGCCCAGGCCGCCCGGGAGCTGCAGTACGCGCTGGTCGGGCTCTACGTCGCCCGGCACAGCCAGGTCCTCATCGCGATGTGGGACGGCATCGGCTCGATCGAGACCGGTGGGACCACGCAGATCGTGCAGTATCGAAGGACCGGGCGGTTCGACTGCCCGGCGGCCGCCGCCGAGCGACTGGAGCAGGCTCCGCGGCCGTTCGGGCTCCACAGCTCGCCGCTCGATCCGCCCGACACCGGACCGGTCTACCAGATCGTCACTCCGCGCTCCGACCGCCAGTCTCCGGATAACCCGTTCGCCGGACGGTGGCTGCCGGCGGAGGGCGCGGCGGCCGAATCGCTCGAGGGCGACCGGCTCCCGTCGGTCCTGACCGGCCGGACCGAGCGAATCGAGGCCTTCAACACGGAGGCGAAGAAGATCGCGGCCGGCGCGCCGGCGCTGGTCGAGTCGAGCGAGCGGCAGCTCCACGACGGCGGCCGGTGTGCCCGCGCCGGTGGCTGGACTCAGGCGGGCGTTCGCGCTGGCGGACGTCCTTTCGATCCGCTATCAGCGGGAGACCTACACCGCCTTGTGGGTGCTCTACGCGCTGGTGCTCCTCGCCGTCGTCTGCTTCGAGATCTACGCCCACCTCTTCCCGCCCGAGGATCCCCGCATCGTGGCCTTCCTGGCCGCGTACCTCGGCGTGATCGGCGTGGCGGACCTGGTCTACCTCTACGTCCGCCACCGGCAGAGCCAGAACCGGTTTCAGGACTACCGCGCGGTCGCCGAGGGACTTCGGGTCCAGTTCTACTGGCGGCTCGCGGGGCTGCCGCATTCAGGCGCGGACTTCTATCTCCGCAAACAGCGCGACGAGCTGGCCTGGATCCGCGACGCGCTCAGCGCCTGGAGCGTGAGGGCCGCGCCGGTGCCCGATGGTGACGCCCACTCGCTCGCCACGCGATGGATCCAGAACCAGCGGGATTACTTCACCCGGGCCACCCGCCGCGAGCGGGAGCGGCTGCAGCGCCACCGGTCCGCCGCGGGCGGGATCATCCTCGCGAGCCTGGTGTGGGCGGGACCGACCGTCCAGGAAAGTCTGCACCAGGTGCCGAAGGGCGAGTTCAACTGGCTCACCGTCCTCCAGATCCCGCTCCTCGCGGTCAGTCTCGCACTCGCCTGGCATCTGAAGTTCAAGGGCACGCAGCTGGTGCAAGGCACCCGTTCGCGCGGGCTCCGCGCGGTGTTCGGCGAGCTCCGGGTGTTCGCGGCCAGCGCCCTGATCGGCAGCGGATTCATGCTTGCCATGCGCGCCGCGCCGGCGTGGGCGGCGCGCTGGTTCCCGCTGCTGCCCACCGACCGTCACACCTGGGTGGTCGTGGCCCTCGGTCTGGTGACAGTGGTCGGCGCGATGGTGCAGTCGTACACCCAGAAGCGGGCGTTCGGCGAGCACGCGCGGCAGTACTCGAGGATGGCGGACATCTTCGCCCGGGCGGGCGAGCGGATGGCGGCGCTGCTGCATGACGGGAAGACGGCGCGCGCGGGGGCTCTGGCGGTGGAGCTGGGGAGGGAGGCGCTGGCGGAGCACGGGGACTGGGTGATCCTGCACCGCGAGCGGCCGGTCGAGCTGCCGAAAGGGAAGATCTAGATCCCTCGCGTCATTTGAAGATGTCGTCCGCCGCGCCTTCGATCGCTCCCAGCACCCCGCCCCGCTTCTTCGACGGCGCCGCCACCGGCTCTCCCGTCAATCCATCGATATAGTAGGTCTTCGACCCGCTGGTCTCGACCGGCTTGATCGTCCAGGTCGGCCGGCCCGCGCGGCTGGCGCTGGTGGCGAGCGTGAGCCTCGCCGCACGGAGCTGGCCGAACATCCCGGCCTCGCGGGCGGCGGTGAGCGCGGCCGGCAGGTCCATGAAGCTGTCGGGCATCGCGCGGGTGGCGGACTTCGCGGCCGCCGGCAGGGTCTTGTAGCTGGCCTCGCCCGACTCGGTAGTCATCACCGTGAGTCCGGCCCCATCCGAGGGGGAGCGGAACAGGTAGTCCACCCGGTACTCGCCCGCCCGCGCGCCGGTGTCGGCGAGTACCGCCTCGATGCCGGTGAGCACCGCGTCCTCCCGCCACTTGCGGGCCTGCGGCATCACCGCGCGCGCCGCCCGGTCCAACCGCGCCGGTACCCTGGGTGCGTCGCCGCGGGGTACCTCGCTCGGCGCGTCCACGGCGCCGGTCGTGACCGCGCCCTTGTCGGCGGGCGCATCGGAGCCGAATGCGCCGATGCCGGCCCACGCCACGGCGGCCACGGCCGCCGCCATCCCCGCCCACTTGAACCACTGCGGCAGCGGAACGTTGCTCGGCAGCTTCACCTTCGACAGTAAGCTCCGTCACGCCGGCGGCCGCGGACGGTTTCTCCCCCCGCATCGTGCTCTCGAGACTCGAGATCAACCGGGCCACGTCCTCCTTCCAGCGGAGGTCGCTCAGCTCGATCGCGTTCCGCCGGGAGAGGTCCTTGAGGTCGTCGGGCAGCGCGGCGGGGCCGGGCATCCTGGCGCCCTGCATCAGCACCGGAATGACCCGAAGCTCCGGCCGCAGCAGCCCGCGGGCGACCTCCAGCCGCACGAAGTCGCCGGAATCGTCGATCCGGCGCGCGCCGACCCGCCCGCTCCCAGCCCACCGCTTGCCGATCACGACCAGCAGCACGGACGACCGGCTCAACGAGCTCTCCAGCACCTGGACGAAGTCCTGGCCGGGCGCGATGTGATCGATGTCGAAGAAGAGCCGCTGACGGCCGAAATGGGCGCTCAGCGAGTCGTACAGCCGGCCGACGTGTCCGCCGCTGTCGTCCCGCCGATAGCTGATGAAGATCATGGGCGCGCCGGAGGCCGGCATGTGTCCCCTGAAGAGTGGCGAAAGCATAAGGTCGCGCGCCCGCCGGGACTGTCAAGCCGGGTGAGGACTGTCACATCCTCCCGCCGCGCGGCAGCGCATCATCCTCAGGGGCATCAATGACTTGGAACAACAGGAGGGATCGTGGCGGTGAAGACCAGACGGGCGGCAGGCGACGCCAAGGCCGGCAAGGCCAAGGCGCGATCGGATCGGCGGCTCCAGCGCGAGGCCGAAGCGCGGCGGACCAAGTCCAAGGCGCCCAAGCCGAAGCAGACCGGCAAGTACCCCAGGCCTCCGCTGCCGAAGCAGCAGCAGGCCAAGCCCGGACTCGAGTCCGAGCTGAAGCCTCGTCCCCTCTACAAGGCCTCGCAGTACCAGGGATCCGGGAAGCTGAAGGGAAAGGTGGCCATCATCACCGGCGGCGACTCGGGCATCGGGCGCGCCGTCGCCGTCCTGTTCGCCCGCGAGGGCGCCGACGTCGCGATCGTCTACCTGAGCGAGGACACGGACGCCGACGAGACCCTGAAGGCGGTGGAGGAGGAAGGCCGGCGCGCCATCCTGATTCCGGGCGACGTGACGGACTCGAAGTTCTGCGAGCGGGCGGTCGCGACCACGGTCCGCGAGCTCGGGCAGCTCGACATCCTGGTCAACAACGCCGCGTACCAGGAGCATCTCCCGTCGCTGGAGGACATCACCGACGAGCAGCTCGACCGGACCTTCCGCACCAACATCTACGGCTACTTCTACATGGCGCGCGCGGCGCTGCGACACCTGCCGGAGGGCGCGGCGATCATCAACAGCGGCTCGGTCACCGGGATCCAGGGGAGCAAGGAGCTGCTGGACTACGCCGCGACCAAGGGTGCGATCCACGCGTTCACGAAATCGCTGGCGCAGAACCTGGTGGACCGTGGCATCCGGGTGAATGCCGTCGCGCCGGGTCCGGTGTGGACCCCGCTCAATCCGGCGGATCAGGACCCGGAGCAGGTGGCGGAATTCGGGAAGGACGTGCCGATGAAACGGCCGGCCCAACCCGAGGAGGTCGCGCCGGCCTATGTGTTCCTCGCGTCGTCGATCTGTTCCAGCTACATCACCGGCGAAGTGCTGCCCGTGCTCGGCGGCGAAACAGTTGCGTAGCGGCTCAGCGGACCGTGACGGTCAGCTCGTAGTTCGCGCCTTCATCCACCGGGACGACGCTGACGATGTAATCCTGCGTGGACGGGAGCTTCCCCGACCACTCCTTACGCCGCTCGGCGAGTGGCGTGATCTGGTCGCCCCGGTCGAGGCCGTAGATGTGGAGCGTCGCCCGGTCCCGCTCCGAGACCATGGCGGCGAGGGTCTGCCCTTCGTCGCCCTGGACGATGTAGTCCACCGGCGCGCGCGACGGCGCCGCGCCGACGATGGATGCGGTCGGGCCGGCCGCGCCCGGATTGAGCCGCCGGGGGATCTGCATCGCCAGGGTATAGGATAGCGGCGCCGACGCGCTCACCCGCACCACGTAGTCGCCGCTCGCCGGCAGGCGTCCCGACCAGAGTGACTCCTGCGCCGCGGGCGATTTCAGCTCGCTTCCGTCGTCCAGCGCAAAGACCTGTACCGTCGCCGGCGCCGGCGTGGCCGTGCCCGGCCGCGGCGCCCAGGTAATCGCGTGCACCAGCATCACCTGGCCTCGCGCGGCGCCCAGCAGGTATCCCCGGCTCTCGCCCTCCTGGAGACTGTCGTTCACGATCCCGGAAGTGCTGCCGCGGGCGAATCGTACCCGGACCAGATCGTTGGTGTCGCCCGGCGTCAGGGCGGGCGTCGCGGGCGGCGTCTCCTCCGGCTGCTCCTGTTTTCCGCCACAGGCGACGACCAGGGCGGTGAGTGCGATCGCCCCCGCGAGACTACGGATCGGCATTGCGGATCTCCAGTTGGGAACCCGGATAAGATAACTTGGGGCGCTCCTCCGCTCCCGTTTCCGCCGGTCACTCGTCCCACTGGAGGGTTGGCCATGCGTGCGTACCTCACCGAGTTCATCGGGATCTACTTTCTCGTGCTCACCATCGGCCTCACCGTGCTGGGCGGCACGCCGTTCGCCCCGCTGGCGATCGGCGCGTCGCTCATGATCATGGTCTTCATGGGCGGACACGTCTCCGGGGCGCACTACAACCCGGCGGTGAGCATCGCCTGCGCCATCCGGAAAAAGCTGCCCTGGGCCGAGGTGCCGCCGTACCTCGCGGCCCAGCTCGTCGGCGCGGTGGCCGCCGCGCTCACGGTCTACGGTATCCTGGGACAGACGTTCACCCTCACGCCCGCGGAAGGCATCAGCGCCCCCAAGGCGATCGTGATCGAGGCGCTCTACACCTTCGCGCTCTGCCTCGTGGTGCTGAACGTCGCGACGATCCAGAAGACCAAGGGGAATTCGTTCTACGGGCTGGCGATCGGATTCACGATCGTGGTGGCGGCGTTCGCCGGCGGACCGCTCTCGGGCGGGGCCTTCAATCCGGCGGTGGGATTCGGGCCGATCCTGGTGCACAGCATGCTGGGCGACGGGACGCTGGGCGACTTGTGGATCTACGTGGTGGGGCCACTGCTCGGCGCGGTCGGCGCGGCGGCGGCGTTCGGGGTGCAGGGCGAGGAGTGAAAGATGGGGAGCTATCAGCTACCGACGGCCGGAAGTCTTCGACCGAGACTCCGATTCCCGGCGATTACCCCTGACCGCCGATAGCTGATAGCTCCGGCCTACTTCCCTCCCGCGGTCCCGGTGAGCGGCGCCGCGCGCCACGGCTGCGGCTGCCGCTCGAGCACCGCGATCGCGACGCCCTCCGTGGCGGGGCTCTCGACACCGATGACGTTGAACGACTGCCGGCTCCCGTCCTTTCGGCGGAACAGCACGGAGCTCATTCGCTGGTCGCCCCGCTGGGCCACGGCCAGCAACCGCTCCAGCTCCTCCGGCCCCGCGAAGATGCCGAGCACCTCGCCCAGCCGCTGCAGCTCCGCGGCCGACTCGTAGCCGAGCAGGCGAGCAAACGGCAGGTTGGCGGCCCGCACCGTGCCGCCGGGGCGAACGATGCACAGCCCCGCGGGGGCCGAGTCGGCCAGGGCGCGCAGCTGCTCCTCCGACAGACGGAGCGCGTCCTCGACCCGGCGACGGACCACGGCCTCCGCCTTGAGGTCGGCCACCTGCTTGCGCAGGGCCGCGACCTCATCGATCAGCTCTTGCTTGGGACGGTGTTGGTCGCGCATCGTCACAAGAGGACGGACTGGAGGCCCGGGCTTGCACCGGTGCCGCGAGCTGCGCGCGCTTCCAGTTCATTGTGCAACGGAGAGACCCATGAGATTCGAGCTGGAATCGTCCACCGACCTGCTCCGCCGCACGCCGGCCACGCTCCGCGTGCTGCTGGACCAAGTGCCGGAGCCGTGGGGGCGCGGCAACGAGGGCGCGGACACCTTCAGCCCCTTCGACGTGGTGGGACACCTGATCGACGGCGAGGAGACCGACTGGATCCCCCGCGCGCGCATCATTCTCGCACGCGGGCCCGATCCGCGGTTCCACCCGTACGACCGGTTCCGCCACCGGAGCCGCAACGCGAGCCGCACGCTGGAATCGCTGTTGGATGAGTTCGCCGAGCTGCGCGCCGCCAATCTGGAACAGCTCGCTTCATGGAACCTGGGTGAGGCCGAGCTGGACCTGCCCGGGAACCACCCGAGCCTCGGTCAGGTCACGCTGCGCCACCTGCTCGCCACCTGGGTGGTTCACGACCTCGGCCACATCGCCCAGGTGGTTCGGGTCATGGCCAAGCAGTATCGGGATGAAGTGGGTCCCTGGGGCGTCTACCTCCCGGTACTCACCGACCACGAAGGCCCGCGCGCCTGAGCAGTCTGAGCCTTTGGTTCCCCAACCTCCGTGCCGCCGTTACGCTTCTTCTCATTCAGGCGAGAGGAGGCCACGATGCGGCTCGAGGAACCCGCGGGAGAGTCCCCGGAACAAGAGGTCCCCCTCCCCGCGGTGGTGGAGCAGCCCAGCGAAGTGCTGCCGGCCCGGCGCCCCCATCTGGTCGCGGTGGTTACCCGGCCCATCGGCGAAGAGGACGCCGCGGCACCGGGCGCCACCATCCGGGAGCGGTTCTGGCATCCCCATCATCACCGCTGGATGGAAGAGGATTTCGCTTCGCTCGACGCCCTGCGCCGGAGACACACGGAAGAAGAGCAGTGGCAGCTCATCCAGGAGCAGCAGCTCGACGAGCCCCTCTGCGTCGAGCTGATCTTCAAGGCCCACCGGATCGACTTCACCCGGCCGAGCCGGGAGCAGATCCTGCGCGACATCGGGATGACGCCCGACGACGTCAGTCACCTGCTGAAGGACTTGGAAGGCGAACCGGAGGATGAGTAGCGGCGCCCGCGGCACCGCCTACACCGTCCTGTTCGCAATCAGCCTCTGTCATCTCCTGAACGACATGATGCAGGCGCTGCTGCCGGCCCTGTATCCGGTCATCAAGCGCGACTTCGGTCTCGATTTCGGGCAGATCGGGCTCATCACGCTCACGTTCCAGCTCACCGCCTCGTTGCTCCAGCCGCTGGTCGGTCTGTACACCGACCACCAGCCGAAGCCGTACTCGCTCGTCGCGGGCATGGGGCTCAGCCTGGTCGGCATCCTGGCGCTCTCCGTAGCGTGGAGCTTTCCGGTCCTGCTGCTCTCGGCGGCGATGGTCGGGCTGGGCTCCGCGGTCTTCCATCCGGAGTCCAGCCGGGTGGCCCGACTGGCGTCGGGCGGGCGGCACGGGTTCGCCCAGTCGCTGTTCCAGGTGGGAGGCAACACCGGGTCGGCCATCGGCCCGCTGCTGGCGGCGTTCGTGGTGGTGCCCCGCGGCCAGCACAGCGCGGCCTGGTTTTCTGGCGCCGCGATGGCCGGCATGATCATCCTGTCGCGGGTCGGCCGCTGGTACGCCGAGCACCTGCGCTCCGCCGAAAAGACGCGGGCCGCGGGCGCGGCCGTGCTGCACCAGCTCTCCCGCAACAAGGTGGTGGCGTCGCTCGGTCATCCTCCTGATCCTGGTGTTCTCCAAGAACGTCTACCTGGCGAGTATCAGCAGCTACTACACGTTCTATCTCATCGAGCGGTTCGGGCTCACCGTCCAGCAGGCGCAGATCCACCTGTTCATCTTCCTCGGCGCGGTCGCCGCGGGCACCATCATCGGCGGACCGGTGGGCGACCGCCTGGGCCGGAAGTGGGTGATCTGGGCCTCGATCCTCGGCGTGCTCCCGTTCACGATCGCCCTGCCCTACGTCGACCTCTTCTGGACCGGCGTGCTCAGCGTGGTGATCGGCGTCATCCTGGCGTCGGCGTTCTCCGCCATTCTGGTGTTTGCGCAGGAGCTGGTGCCGGGACGGGTCGGGATGGTATCGGGGCTGTTCTTCGGCTTCGCGTTCGGGACGGCGGGGATCGGGGCGGCGCTGCTGGGAGATCTGGCGGACCGGACGGGGATCGCCTACGTGTATCGGCTCTGCTCCTACCTGCCGGCGCTGGGATTACTCACCGCGTTCCTGCCGACGATCGAGCGGGGCGGACGGCGGCAGCCGGTGGCGCCGGAGGTGGATGCGGAGACGGTGCCGATGGTGTAGACATGGCCCCCTTCGCTGCGCTCAGGGTGACAAAACCTGCTCACGCTGACCCCGCCGCCTTCCGCGCCCGCTCCAGCAATCGCCCATCCCCCATCCGCCCCACCCACCCCTCGAACTCCGCCGTGGGCCCCGGCCACGCGAGCTCGTCCACGTTCCCGAACAGCGCCGCATCCGTCCGGAGCGTGGCGAGCGTCTTGAACAGCAGCGCCTCCTCGCGCCCGCTTCCCCAGCACCTCCGGAGGAAAGTCCTCGATCGGCCCGTGCCGGTTGAGCAGCCGCGCCGCCGTGGTCTTGCCGATCCCGTCGATGCCGGGGTAGCCGTCCTGCGGATCGCCCACCAGCGCGAGGAAGTCGGGGATCAGCGCCGGCTCCACGCCGAACTTCTTCTTCACCCCCTCCGCGTCGCGGATCTCCGAGCTCTTCCGGTCCATCTGCACCACATGCGTGCCCCGCACGCACTGCGCGAGATCCTTGTCGTTGGCCCAGATGCACACCTGCTCGACCCGCTGGTCGAGCGCCGCCAGATGCGCGGCGGAGGCGAGCGCGTCGTCGGCCTCCAGCTCGACCATCGGCCACACCACGACGCCCATCGCCGCGAGCGCTTCCTCCAGCGGGTGGAACTGGGCGAACAGCGCGCGCTCGATGCCGTCGCCGGTCTTGTAGCCGGGCCACAGCTCGTTGCGGAACGATTCGATGACGTGGTCGGTCGCGACGCCGAGATGGGTGGCGCCCTTCTCGACCATGCCCAGCACCATGTGGAGCAGACTCGTGACCGCGCCGAAGGGCTTGTCCTGCCCTTTGTTGAAGCGGCGTTGGCCGTAGAAATGCCGGAAGAGCTCGTAGGTGCCGTCCAGCACGTGGACGATCATGCGGTAGTATACTGCGACCCATGAGCGCCGTCGCCGGAGACTTTCCCATCCCCCCGCCGGTCGAGCCCATGCTCGCCACGCTGTCCGCCCGCCTGCCCGACGAAGGCGACTACCTCTTCGAGCCGAAATGGGACGGGTTCCGCGCGATCGTCTTCCGCGGAGCTTCCGATCTGTACATCCAGAGCCGCGATTCGCGGCCGCTCGACCGCTACTTCCCCGATCTGCACCAGGCGCTGCTCGAGCGGCTGCCGCCCGGCTGCGTCGTGGACGGCGAGATCGTCATCACCACGCCGCATGGCCTCGATTTCGACCTCCTCCAGCTCCGGCTGCATCCCGCCGAGTCGCGGGTGACGAAGCTCGCGAAGGAGACGCCCGCCTCGCTGGTGGCGTTCGACGTGCTCGCCGCCGAGGGGCGCAACCTGATGGACACGCCCCAGGCCGAGCGCCGCGAGGCACTGGAGCGCCTGCTCGAGGGGCTGGGCCCGCCGCTTCATCTCACCCCGGTGACGCGCGATCGCCCCACCGCCGAGCGGTGGCTCAAGGAGTTCGAGGGCGCAGGACTCGACGGCGTCATCGCGAAGCCGTCGGATGGGATGTACCAGCCCGGCAAGCGCAGCATGATCAAGGTGAAGCACGTCAGGACCGCGGACTGCGTCGTCGCGGGGTTCCGCCGGTACAAGAAGGACAAGGACGCGGTGGGCTCGCTGCTGCTGGGGCTGTACGACGACCGGGGCGTGCTTCAGCACATCGGCGTGACGTCGTCGTTCACGATGGTGAAGCGGCGGGAGCTCGCGGAGGAGCTGGCGCCGCTCCGGGTGGATGCGCTGGAGGGACATCCCTGGCGCGCCTGGGCCGAGATCGACGCGGCGACGCTCAGTCGCATGCCGGGCGGCCAGAGCCGGTGGAGCAGCGGCAAGGATCTCTCGTGGGAGCCGGTGCGACCGGAGCGCGTCTGCGAGGTGAAGTACGACCACCTCCAGGGTGACCGTTTCCGCCACGCGGCGGTGTTCCTTCGCTGGCGTCCCGACAAGCGGCCCCAGGACTGCCGCTACGACCAGCTCGAAGTGACGCCGCCCTACGAGCTGGCGAACGTCTTTTCGTCCGGGTCCAAGGGCTCCTGAGCCGGCCGCAGCTCGGCCGGCACATGCTGCAGGTTCACGCGGATGCGGGTCCAGGTGGAGAACCGTCCTCGCATGGCGTCCACCAGCACGTCGGCCGGCTCGAGATGGGCGGCCACCTCCGGATGCCGTTCCTTCCAGCGCTCCAGACCCGCCAGCGCGTCCTCCTTTCGCTGGGCCCGTCCGATCTCGATGAGCGGAAGCTTCGACTTCCGCGCGCGGGACGGCTGCACCCGGGGCGGCTCGCCCTGCTGTTTCTCGTAGTGGGGAGGCCACGGCGCATCGCCGAGCCCCTCGCGCTCCTGCCGGGCGGACAGCTCGAGCAGCGCGTCGAGTGAGCCGGCCGCGTCGTCGATGCCGGCATGGCGGTCGCCGAGCTTCGCGAAGCGAGCCGGCATCGTGGCCAGGGTGAACGCGGCGGGATCACAGTCGGGCAGCTCCTCCCACGTGATCGGCGCGGAGACCCGCGCATCCGGCTTGGGCCGCACCGAGTAGGCCGACGCCACGGTGCGGTCCTTCGCGTTCTGGTTGTAGTCCACGAACACGCCGTGCCGCTCTTCCTTCCACCACTTGCTCGTCGCCAGCGTGGGCACCCGGCGCTCCACCTCGCGGGCGAGCGCCAGCGCGGCGCGGCGGACTTCCGGGAAGCCCCAGCGACGCTCGATCCGCACGATGACGTGAAGACCGCGCGATCCCGAGGTCTTGGGCCAGCCGGTCAGCCCGAATTCACGGAGCGCCGCGTCCACCACCTGCCCCACCTCCCGCAGCTGCGACCATTCCACGCCCGGCACCGGATCGAGATCCACCCGCAGCTCGTCGGGATGATCGAGATCGTCGGCCCGGACCGGATGGGGATGCAGCTCGAGGCAGGCGAGGTTGGCGAGCCATGCGAGCGCCGCCGCGTCCCGCGGCACCATTTCCTCCGCGGTCCGGCCCGAGGGGAACTTGAGCGAGACGACCTCGATCCAGGGCGGACGCGACGTGGGTGCGCGTTTCTGGTAGAAGAACTCGCCCTCGATGCCGTTGGGATAGCGCACCAGCACGTTGGGGCGGCCGCCCGCCCCGCGCAGCGCGCCCTCGGCGACGGCGAGGTAATAGCGCACCAGGTCGAGCTTGGTGTGCTCGGGCCCGGGGAACAGCACCTTGCTCGGATTGGAGATGGAAACCTCGTGGCCGGCGACCACGAGCTTCTCGGTTTCGGGCATGGCCCAACATAAGCGGGAAAGCAGGAGTGTCACCCTGAGCGCAGCGAAGGGGACCATGCCGGCATGGTCCCCTTCGCTTTGCTCAGGGTGACACCACAGTTCCACTTCAAAAAGCGAGTGATATCCCGCCCCACTTCCGCCGGCCGCTCCCAGTGCGGCGCGTGCCCCGTTTCCCGGGCGCGGTCACCGCGGCCTGCTGCGCCGCGAAGCTGCCCATCGAGTGGCCCACCAGCGTGGCCCGCTCGATCCCCAAGGCGTCCATGAAGGCGACGATGTCGGCGGCCAGGGCCCGTGGAGTGTAGCCGGCGTCCGGGCGCTCGGAATCGCCGTGGCCACGGAGATCGAGCGCGAAGACGCGGTGCGCCTGCGCCAGCCCGGGCATCACGCGGCTGTACGAGAAGCGCGAGTCGCAGAGCCCGTGGATCAGGATCACGGTGCGCCCCGCCCGGTTCCCGCTCTCCAGGTAGCGGATCCGCACGCCCGTGCCGAGGCGCACATCGGCGCCTGCCGGGACGACTTCGGTCGCGGCCGGGGCGGTAGCGAGCGCCGGAAGCGCCACGACCGGCACTGCGAGGGCCAGCTGAGTCACCACACGGAACGGCGCGCTGGGACGGCGGGCACTTGACCTGCGCATCTGCCTTCCCCTCCTTGGGGGTGTTGAACGAGGACCGACAAGTACTGCTGCGCAGGATTTCCCGTGGCCAGGACATGGCCAGGAGGCATACGTGGACCCGCTCGTCATCGTGCTTCGCTTCGTGCATGTCGTCTTCGGCGCCCTCTGGGTCGGCATGGTCGCGTTCGTCACCTTCTTTCTGATGCCCGCCCTCCAGGCGGCGGGACCGGAAGGCGGCAAGGTGATGGCCGCCGTGAACCGGCGCGGCTTCATGACCGCGCTTCCGATCCTCGCCATCGGCGCCCTGATCTCCGGGTTCTGGCTCTACTACATCGTGGGCGCGGGAGATCCGGCGGCATTCGGCCGGTCACCGAGGGGCATGACGCTGGCACTGGGCGGTCTCGCCGCGCTGATCGCGTGGGTGGTCGGAATGGCGGTGGTGCGCCCATCGATGCTGAAGGCGATGCAGCTGGACGAGCAGAAGGATCTGGAGGAAATTCGGCGACTGCGCGTCCGTGGGTTCAAGGCCAGCAAGGCGCTGGCGCATCTCCTGCTCTTTGCGCTGGCCGCGATGGCCGTCGCCCGCTACCTCTAGGACTCCGCTTGCGCCCCTGGGCGGCCGCGGCGCTGTTAGCCGCGTGCTCCACGCCGCCCTCGGCGGCGCCGGCACCCGCCGGACCGCTCGCCGCGGCCGAATCGCTCTATCTCGACCTGCGCGATCTGCGCGACCGGATCGACGTCGCGGGCTCCGCCGGCCGCACGATCACCTCGGATGGCACACCGGTCGCGTCGCTGTCCGGCAAGCACGACTCGCTGCGCCGAGCGGTGATCGCCCGGCTCGGTACGGTCGACTCCGCATCGCTCGGCGCTGACGACGCCCGCGCCCTCGGCCACATGCGGGCCACCCTGACACGCGATCTCACGCCGCTCGCGGGCACCCCACCGGCCACTTCCAGTCCGCAGCGCCCAGACTGCCGATACGATCCCGCTGCAATCACCGCGACGAGGAACGGACTCGACTCGCTGCGGCGCCGGATGTACGCCTGCTACGCCTGGGCCCAGCACCACGTCGCGGTGGACGGCGACACGATGGACCGGCTCTCGGTGCTCGGCGCGCTCGGCCGCACCGACGATCCGGCTCGGCGACGACGGCTCTTCCTGGCGCTGGATCCGATCTGGCGCAGCGTGAACGGAGACAACGCAACGGACAGCCCGTACCGCCGGCTGATCGCGCTCGAGGTGCGCCGGCGGCCCTCGGGCGAGAGCGCCGCCGCCCGACGGGCGCGGCTCGCCGGTGTGCCGCCCGATTCGCTCGAGCGCTGGCTGCTGGCGATCCTCGAGACCTGGCGCGACGCCCAGCCGGACTCGCTGGTGGAGCCGTGGGACTGGTACTACCAGAACGGCCGCGCCGCGCGGGTGCTGGGGCCTCGGATCTCGCGCGAGCGGCTCACCCGCCTCAACGCCGAGGTCTACCGCGCCCTCGGCGCAGATCTGGCGGCGCTCAACGTGCGGTACGATCTCGACCCGCGCGACGGCAAGACACCGGTGGCCTTCTGCACCTTCGGCGCGAGACCACGGCTCCGGAACGGACGCTGGACGCCGGGCGAGCCGTCGGTGTTCGCGACCTATCACGACGGCGGGCTCGACAATCTCGCCGAGCTGCTGCATGAGACCGGGCATGCGGTGCACATCGCGGCCATCCGGACGCGGCCGGCTTACGCCGACTGGCCCGACAGCGACCCCTTTACCGAAGCGATCGCCGACTTCGTCGCGCTCGACGTCAGCGAGCCCGTCTGGCAGCGGCGATGGCTGGGCGACTCCGTTCCGCTGGCCGACGGACTCCGCGGCCGCTACGGCGGGGTGGTACTCGATGTGGCGTGGTCGCTGCTCGAGCTGGAGATGCTGCGGAACCCCGCCGCCGATCCGAACCAGGTCTGGACCCGGCTCACCTCCGACTATCTCCGGATCCGTCCGCATCCGGAGCTGTCCTGGTGGGCCATGCGGGGACAGTTGGTGGACGCCCCCGGATACATGATGAACTACGCGGTCGGCGCGATCCTGATTGCGGCGCTGCGCGCGAAGACGGTCGAGGTCCACCGACCATTCGTCGCCGGAGACCGCGACTGGTACGAGTGGGTGTCCCGCCGGCTCTTCCGGTTCGGACAGGAGCGGCCGACGCGCGAGGTGGTCGAGGAGTTCTTGGGAGGGGCCGTCACGCCGGGGGCATTGCTGAAGGACATGCGGAGGATGAAACACTGAGGGCGGGCATTTCGCCCGCCCTCTCGTGTGACTGGAAAAGCGCGATCCTTACTGCGCGGTGTCGGTGGTAGCTTCGGCGCCGCTGGTGCCGACGGTATCGCCCTTGGAGGTCACGGGCTCGCCCTGATCAGGCGTGGTCTTGGTAGCGTCGTCACCGAGCTCCGACTGACCGGTTTCCGTATTGGTCACGCCGGACTGATCCTGGTTCGCCGAATCTTCCGTGGCGGCGGGATCGGCCGGGGCGGTAGTGTCGGACATGTCAGCCGACGGTGCCGCGGTCGTATCGTCGATGGCCGCGCCGCCGTATCCGGTATCGGCCGGCAACGCGCCCGACTCCGAGCCGGTGCCGCCGGTTGCTCCTGTATCCTGGCCATCGGTGCGTCCCTGGCCGCAGGCGAGCACGAGCGCCAGCGCGCAGGATAGCCCCATGAGATTCCGTATCATGTATAGTACCTCTCTGTTGTATGACCCTTTCCTGCCAGCGACTGAACGTATGTCGGGGGCCGGAAACGGGAGGTGACATGAGTCACGAAACGGAGGCAAGGTGTTGATTCGGTGGCTCTTCGCCGCCGCCCACTTACTGGGGCTGGGCATGGCATTGGGGTCCGTGTGGGCCAGGGCCCGCGCGTTGCGGGGGCCGCTCGACGGCGCCGGCCTCCAGCGAGTGTTGTACGCCGACAGCTGGTGGGGTATCTCCGCGCTCGTCCTGGTCGGCACCGGGCTCGTTCGGGTGATGGGGGGCCTGGAGAAAGGCATGGCGTACTACCTCCAGAATCACGTGTTCTGGACCAAGATGGTCTTCCTCCTCGGCATCTTCGCGCTGGAGATTTCCCCGATGGTGGCGCTGTTGCGCTGGCGAATTGAGATAGGGCGCGGGCAGATGCCGGATACGAGCCGCGCGGGTCATTTTGCCCGGATCAGCTATGCGCAGGCGCTGCTGCTGGTGCTGATGGTGCTGGCCGCGACCGCGATGGCGCGCGGCATCGGTGTGGTCCCGCGGAGCTGACCGGGGGGAACGTGGACAAGCGGCGGATCGGCTCACTCGAGGTCTCGGTAGTCGGCCTCGGGTGCATCAACTTCGGGATGCGTCTCGACCAGAAGGCCTCGGCCCAGGTGATCGAGGCCGCACTCGAGTCCCGGATCAACTTCTTCGACACCTCCGACAGCTACGGACCGAGCGAGGAGTACCTCAGCCGGGCGCTGGGCCCGCGCCGGAAGGCGGTGATCATCGCCACCAAGTTCGGCAAGCCGGTCAAGGGCCAGGGCGAAGGCGCCACGCCCGACTATATCCGTCTTGCGGTGGAGGGGAGTCTCCGCCGGCTCCGCACCGACTACATCGACCTCTACCAGCTCCACGCGCCGGTCCCGTCGGTACCCATCGCGGATACCCTCGCGGCGCTCGACAAGCTGGTCCGCGCCGGCAAGGTCAGGGAAATCGGTTGCTCCAACTTCGACGTGCAGCAGATCCGCGAAGCCACCCGCATGGTCCGCCCCGCCGGCGCACGATTCATCTCGGTGCAGAACGAGTACAGCCTGCTGCATCGCGAGCCCGAGCACGGCGTGCTGGAGACCTGCGAGGAGCTGGGCCTCGCGTTCCTGCCCTACTTCCCGCTCGCGAGCGGACTGCTGACCGGCAAGTACCGGCAGGGCCGCGAGACGCCGAAGGGCACCCGGATCGCGGATATGGAGCACTTTCAGCGCATGGTGACCCCGGAGCGGGTGGCGCGGGTGGAGGCGCTCGCGGGGTACGCCGAGTCGCGGGGACGGCGCCTGCTCGACCTGGCGATCTCGTGGCTGCTGAGCCGGCGGCCGTCGCGTCCGTGGTCGCGGGTGCGACCTCGGCTGAGCAAGTGAAGCGGAACGCGCTCGCTGCGTCGTGGACACTGTCGCCGGAGGACCACGCGGCGGTGAATGAGATGGTGCCGGCGTGAAGGGCGCTCCCCTCGTCCGTCTCCGCAAGCTCTGCCTCGCGCTCCCCGACGCCCACGAAGTCGAGGCCTGGGGCGAGCCCACCTTCCGGGTGCGCAACAAACTCTTCGCCATGTTCGCGGCACCCAACAATCATCACGGCGGCGGCCGGCCGGCGGTGTGGTGCAAGGCCGCGCCGGGCAACCAGTCCATCATGGTGCGCGCGGCGCCCGGACGGTTCTTCGTGCCACCCTACGTCGGTCCCAGCGGCTGGGTCGGGATTTGGCTCGACCGGAATCCCGATTGGGATGAAGTGGCGGACCTGTTGCGCGATTCGTACCGGCTGATCGCGCCGAAGAAACTGGTGGCGGTTCTCGACCAGGGAGGAGCACCGTGAGCATTGCATGGACCATGTGATCATCGGACTGCTGGAAGCTGGCCCTCAAGTACACCCTGGGTACCCGGGTTCCGCTCATCCCTCTCCCAGCCGAGCATCTCCTGCTCGCCCCCCCCGGACGGCCATCCTGATGACCGCGCAAGCCACGACCGAGCGCGAGCACGTCCTGCCCGACGGACGCCGGGTACTGATCCGCCGCGCCTGCCGGAGGATGCCGGCGCGGTGCTCGACTATCTCCGGATGGTCGGCGGGGAGACCATCAACCTGACCTTCGGCTCGGAAGGACCGGGGATCACCGAGGAGGAGGAGCGCGAGTACCTGAGCCGGGTGACCGCCTCGGACAATTCGCTCGCCATCCTCGCGCTGATGGACGGCCGGATCGTCGGCGGGCTCACCTACGATGGCGGGCGGCGCCCTCGGCTGCGCCACGCGGGTGAGTTCGGGATCAGCGTCGCCCAGGCCTGCACCGGGCTCGGCATCGGCCGCGCGCTGCTCGAGTACATGCTCGACTGGGCGCAGGCGACCGGCGTGGTGCGGAAGATCAATCTCAAGGTGCGGGTGGATAACGCCCCCGCGATCCGGCTCTACGAGCGGATGGGCTGGGTGCACGAAGGACGCACCACCCGCGACACGCTGATCGATGGCGTGTTCGCCGACTGCCTGCTCATGGGCCGGATGGTGGACCCGCGGTGACGGAGGCCGGAGCCGAATCGGTCGAGGTGAAGAGCCGCGCCGAGTGGCGGCGCTGGCTCGGCAAGCACCACCGCCGGGAGCAGGGGCTCTGGGTCGTGTTCTACAAGCGGCACGTCGCGGAGCATCACGTCTCCTACGACGCGCTGGTGGAAGAGGCGCTCTGCTTCGGCTGGGTGGACAGCAAGGGACGTGCGGTGGATGACCGGCGCAGCAAGATGTGGTTTGCGCCGCGGCGGCCGGGAAGCGGATGGGCGCGAACCAACAAGGCGCGGGTCGAGCGGCTCATCGCCGCCGGCCTGATGGCGCCGGCCGGGTTGGGAAAGATCGACGAAGCGAAACGGGACGGCTCGTGGGGCCTGCTCGACGACGTGGAGGACATGATCGAGCCGCCCGAACTGACGGCCGCCCTCGCTCGCTCGCGGTCGGCCCGCCGCAACTACGACGGGTTCCCGCCGTCGGCGCGGAAGGGCATCCTCCTGTGGATCGGCTCGGCGAAGCGGCCGGAGACGCGGGCGCGCCGCATCGAGGAGACCGTCCGGCTCGCCGCCAGGAACCTGCGGGCGAACGACCCGCGGCCCCGGCAAACAAAACGCCCGGCCGGTGCTATTGCACCGCCGGGTCGCAAGTCAAAGCAGGATTGATCACCCAGGCTGCTTTAGCCCTGGAGCCCGAAGGCTATGTCGTGTACGTCAGCGCGCCTTACTAGGCGAGCTTGACGACGTTCGCCGCGGCCGGGCCCTTGGCCCCATCAACCACGTCGAATTCCACCTTCTCGCCCTCGGCAAGGCTCTTGAAGCCCTGACCCGAGATGGCCGAATGGTGGACGAAGCAGTCCTTCTCGCCGCTCTCCGGAGTAATGAATCCGAAGCCCTTCGCGTCGTTGAACCACTTCACGGTGCCGGTGGTACGCATGCAGAGTCATCCTTTGTGTTCGTAATCGGGACTCGGCATTCGCGCGCGTTCCGACTACCAGTTGGCTCGTGATCGTTGCCCTCACGATAGGCTGCGACGGAGTTCCACGAAAAAGGGCCCCTGCGAATTTTCCGGGGGCCCTGAGCTCCTCATGGATTGTACATCGCGCTGCAACAGCACGACCATCGCAGGCGGAACAGTACCTGGACGGGGCCGCTAAATCAAGGGCCAGGCGCCGGATACCCGCCCGAAGCCCAGGATCTTGCCGAGTGCGATTTATCTGACTAAGGTCAGACAATGGACGAGATCGCCCGGGTCCGCAGCTTCAACCGGACCGTCACCCAGCACATCGGCGCGCTCGACACGCACTTCCTCGGGCGCTCGCGCTCGCTCGGCGCATCCCGCCTGCTCTTCGAGATCGGCGCCGACGGCAGCGAGGTCCGCCGCCTGCGCGATCGCCTCGGCCTCGACTCCGGCTACACCAGCCGGCTGCTCCGCGGGCTCGAGCGCGAAGGGCTGATCCGCACCGAGCCGGCCGCGGCCGATGCCCGGGTCCGGCTCGTCCGGCTCACCGCCGCCGGGCACAAGGAGCTGGCGCTGCTCGACCAACTCTCCGACGACGCCGCCCGCGCGCTGCTCGAGCGGCTGAGCGAATCCCAGCGGACCGAGCTGGCGACAGCCATGGCGAGCGTCGAGCGCCTGCTGCTCTCCGGGTCGGTGCGGCTCGAGGTCGTGGATCCCTCCAGCGAGGCCGCGCAGTACTGTCTCGACCGGTACTTCCACGAGCTGGCCGAGCGGTTCGAGGCGGGATTCGATCCTGCGCGGAGCATCTCCGCCGACGCGGAAGAGCTGACGCCGCCCCGTGGCTACTTCGTCCTGGCCACGCTCCACGGGCGGCCGGCCGGATGCGGGGCGCTCAAGTGCCACGCGGAGTTCGCCGAGGTCAAGCGGATGTGGACCGACCCCGAGCTGCGCGGGCTGGGAATTGCCCGGCGTATCCTCCAACGGCTGGAGGAGATAGCCCGCGACCGAAAGATCCCTCTCCTCCGGCTGGAGACCAACCGGACGCTGTCCGAAGCCCAGGCGATGTACCGCGGCCACGGCTATCGGGAGGTCCCCGCCTTCAACCAGGAACCGTACGCCCACCACTGGTTCGAAAAGACGCTATAGGGCGGACTTGACGGGGCACGTACCCGGGATCATCTATGGTCGGATATCCCGCCTACCGCTGTGCCGTCCCGGTCTCGAAACGCAGAGTAGAGTTTTGCGACCCGTCTCGTCGCGTGGCTCTGGTATTCAACTAGGTGAGAACGCCGGAGCCTTGCCGGCGTCGGACGATTGAGATCCTCGGCCATGCCGGCCGGCTTTCACTTTACTGGAGAATCCCCATGAGTACCGGATCACGGTGGCTCGCCGCCATCGCTCGGGTCGCGGCGGTCGCGGCGCTGGCGCTCACCCTCGCGACGCCCGCGTCGGCCCAGTTCGGCGGACTGAAGAAGAAGCTGAAGGCGGCGGCGGCGCAGGAGGGCGTCGAGAAGGTGGCCCCCGAGGCGGCCGCGCCGGCGGAGAACGCCGATGCGCCGGCCGCGAACGCGCCTGCCCCGGGACGCAATGTCGCTGCGGGTGGCACCCTCGTGCTGGACGACGAGGTGATCGAGCGCCTGGTGACCGGCCTCAAGGCGGCCGAGGCGGAGAAGCAGGCGGCGAAGACGGCGGACACGCCGTACGGCCGGCACACCCGCGCGGTGGCGGCGTACGACGAGGCGCAGTTGAAGTGCGGGAAGGCGCAGACGGCCTTCGGTACCCGCATGGCGGCCGACCAGAAGCTGAGCGACCGGTACAACGCGTTCGTCGAGAAGATGGTGGCGGAGTCGGGCAAGGGTAATCAGGCTGGATACCTCGCTTACAGTGACTCCGCGATGGTCATGATCGATCCTGCCTGCGCCGTGAAGAAACCCGACCAGCCGAACGACTATTACGACGCGCAGCGGAAGGCGGAGGCGGGAGCCGAACAGAAGGCCCTGAAGTCATCGGGCTTGAGCCAGGCCGACTACGCCCAGGCGATGGAGCGGATCGGGATGGTTTTGCAGGGCACGCCGCCGACCGACCTCTCCAGCGGCGAGAAGAACGCGGTGGAGAAGCGTTCCAAGGAGCTGAAGAAGCTGCTCGGGCTGGAACCCGTGCCGGCGGCCACCCGCCCTGCGCCGGCCGCGGCGGCCGTGGACACCGCACCTCCGCCGCCGGCACAGCCGGTCCCGACGGTATCCCCGGCTCAGCAGGCGATGGGAGCCTGTTACGCCCAGAACGCGCAGAAGAACGAGGCCCGGCTGGTGGAACTCGGCCAGCGGGGCACAGCCGCGCAGGAGGCGAACGACATGGCGACCATGATGGCGATCGCCGATACCATCAACCGCATCCAGTCGGCCGGCTGCAATCCCGGCAGGTGATCCGATGCGAGTGACCTTCCGTTCCCTGCTCATCCTCACGGTGTCGGCGGCGGTTTCCGGCACCGCGATCCGGCGCGCCTCCGCGGAGCCGGAGTCCGGCCGTCCCGGCATCGGTCTCGACATGCGGGTGGGCGACCGGTGGGTGACTTGGTGGCGGGAGGCGGCGGCGCCGGCGCGGTGGGACGGCCGCGCGCCGCTGGCGAAGCGGGTCGTGTGGCGCGCCGGCGCGCGCGGCGTCGAGTGGGGCGAGCTGCAGCTTCGCGGTGCCAGCGAAGCATGGCGCACCCGCGTGATCGTGGTACGGCTGGACCCCCGGCACGCGGCGCTGTCACTCGATCCGGCGTTCACCGAGAACCGCCGGTGGACCGCGGACGACGCGGCTGCCGGCGCCGTGGCCGCCTTCACCGCGGGACAGTTCCGCGGGACGCTGCCGTGGGGGTGGGTGAAGACCGGTGGCCGCGAGATTCTGGCCCCACAGTACGCCCCGCTCGCGGGCGCGGTCGTGGTGGATTCATCCGGTGCGGTGCGGGTGATCGCGCCGGACCGCGTCGCCGACGAGCACCGGCACGGCACCGCGGTCGAAGCGTTCCAGAGCTATCCGATGCTGCTCCAGGATGGCGCGGTGCCGGCGCCGCTCACCCAGGCCGGGCTCGGCGTCAACATCGGCCATCGCGATGCCCGGCTGGCGCTCTGCACTCTGACCGACGGTCGGGTGGTCGTAGCGCTCACTCGCTTCGATGCTTTCGGCGAGTCGCTGGGACGGATCCCCTTCGGGTTGACCGCCGCCGAAATGGCCGCGGTCATGGGTGGGCTGGGCTGCCGGCAGGCGATCCTGCTGGACGGCGGCATCTCCGGGCAACTCCGGCTCGATCAAGCGGATGGCTCGGCGCGGACCTGGGCCGGTACCCGGAGCGTGCCGCTGGGATTGGTGGTGCGCGAGCGCGCTAGCTCTTCACCTTGGTGAGATAGCGAACAGCGTCCCTCCCGATCCACCGGGCGGACGGCTCGGACGACTCGGCCAGCCGCCGCGCCGTCGCGAGTCCCGCGGCCCGCAGTACTCGATTCCGCCGCCCCACCGAACGCAGCGCCCAGCTCACGCCCTTCTTCACGAAGTTCCGATCGTCGGTCGCGCCGCGCTCGATCAGCTTCAGCGAGGCGAGGAACCGGGCGTCGCCCGTCGTCTTGTCGTGCCCGGCCAGGCTCGCCAGCAGCGCGAAGGCGGTCCGCTTCACGAACTCCTCGCGCCGCACGCTCCATTGCTTGATTTTCTGCCACGCGTGCGGCGTGCGGTCGAAGAGGCAGAAGGACAGCGTGTCGCCGATGGCCCAGTTGTCGAACTGCTTGACCCAGCGATCCATCTGCGCCGCGGTGACGCGCTCGGGCTCATCCACGTACGCGGTGAGCGTGCGCGCCTCGTACCAGCCCGTCTTCCACAGCGCCGCGGCGAGCGCGTGGTCCCGCCCCAGGCGCTTGGCGAGCTCCTGGATCTGCCGCATCGGCACGCCGAACGCCTTCGGGGTGACGATGCCGTAGCGCTTCACCATGTCGTCGCGCACTCGCTTGCTGCCGCGGCGCTCGAGCCAGGCGAGCGCCTCGCCGACCCGCGGATCGGCGGCGCTCATCGGAGCGTCGCGACCAGCGCGTCGAGCTTGGCGAAGCCCTCTTCCAGCCCATCCTTCATGCCCGACTCCAGCGCGGCGTCGCGCGCTTCCTTCGAGGGATACGTCACGGTGAGCGTCACCGTGGTCCGGCCGGCGATCTCCGTCAGCATCAGCGTATTCACCGTCTCGGGCCACTCGGGACCCCAGCTCTCGGTGGATACCAACCGCTCCGGCGGGGAGACCTCGCGAACCGTGCCGCTCAGCACCATCTCGCTCCCGTCGTCTTTCCGGTAGACGTAGCGCCACTTCCCGCCGGGGCGCGCATCCATCTCGCACACCGGCATCGTCCAATCCATGGGCGCCAGCCACCGAGGGATGTACTTGGGATTGGTCCACGCCTCGAACACGAGGTGCCGCGGCGCGTCCACCACGCGCGTGATGACGACCTCACGGTCGTTGGGCGTCGCGTATGTGGTGGCCGGTTGGGGACCGCTGACCATGGTGGCTCCTCGTGTGGGATAGCCGCAGATGAACGCAAGATGAACGCAGAGTTCTCGGTTGGGCGGTTCAGTGTAGCCGTGCCCGTCAGCTTTCATCTGCGTCTGGATCTGCGGACGATCTTCGTAACAGCTGGAGCCGCAGACGAACGCGGATGAACGCAGAAGTGGCACTGGGTATTTCCCGTACACCATTGTTCATCAAACGCGAACGTTTTCTCTGCTTTTATCTGCGTTCATCTGCGGCCACACCAGTAAATAACCAGAAGGTTATTTAATCAGCCCGTGAAATACCGCTCGCATCCGCGTCTGTCAAGAAGCTGCGGCTCGCGGCAACGCCGCACGACCCTTGCAACAGGGATGGTTCTCCACACCCCAAGGGCACCAGTGCGGCAGGATCCGGTGGATCAGGTTCTCGAGCTACTCTCCGACGGCAACCGTCCGGAGGCACTCACACGCCTGGACGAGCTGCTGCGCGAAGAGCCTTATCAGGGCACACTCTACGCCCTCCGCGCCCTGATCTCCAGCGACCTGGGCGCGCTGGATTCGGCCGCCGCCGATGCGGCGCGGGCCCGCGAGATCACCCCCGACCATCCGTTCGTCTACTACGCCACAGGTGTCGTGGCGCTGGAACAGGGTGCCATGCTGGAGGCGATCCAGGCGTCCCAGACCGCGCGGCGACTCGCGCCCGAGTACGCGGACGCGGTCCTGCTCGAGGCGCGCGCCCGTGCGGCGCTGGGACAATGGGACCGAGTGCTCGCCATCGCCGGGGACCTCGTCGCGCGGGAGCCGGACAACGAGGGTGCGGCATTGCTCGCCACGATCGCGCGGGAGCAGCAGCACCAGGGTCCGCTCAGCCCCGAAGCCTGGAAGCAGCTCGCCGAGCGCTTCCCGCTCAACGCCGTGGCCCGGACCGGGGCGGGGTGGACCAGCCTCAACGCCGGCCAGATTCAGGCGGCCCGCGTCGAGTTCGAGCAGGCGCTGAGCCTCGACCCGGCCCTTCCCTGGGCGAAGGAGGGATTGGTCCTCGCGCTCAAGGCCCGCAACCCGGTCTACGCGCTGCTGCTGCGCTTCTTCATCTGGTTCTCGCGGCTGGAATCGCGCACCCGGACCATCATCCTCGTCGGCGGATTGATCGGCTATAACGTGCTCCGTCATACGGCATCGGCCCGGCCGGAGCTGAAGCCGTTCATCCTGCCGGTCCTCGTCGCGTACCTGGCGTTCCTGGCGCTCTCCTGGCTGGGGGATCCCCTGCTCAACCTCCTGTTGATGGCCCGCCCGGAGGGCCGCCGACTGCTCGATGCGGATGCCCGGCGCTCGGCGCTCCTGGTGGGCGCCTGTCTGGCGGGCGCGGCGGCGCTCGGCCTCGCGAGCCTCGCCGGCCGGCCGAGTCTCCTGTTGAGCGCGTTCGCGGTCGGGTTCGCGAGCTTCGCCGTCTCCGCGGCACATGGGCATCGCGGTCGCCGGCGGCGCCAGCTCCAGGCGCTGGCGGGCACGGCGATCGTAGCGGGGCTGGCCGCCGGATTGGTCTCCGAGTCGCTCCAGGGCGGCATGCTGCTGGTGGCCGTGCTCGGCGTCGTGGCCGCAACCTGGCTCAGTCACTTCGGTACGGAGGCGCCGCACTGACGCACGACACGTGACGCCGAGTCCCGCCGCACCTACGTTTCCCGCCATGCCACGCATTCTCTTCCTGTTCCTGCTGCTCCTGGTCACCGGCTGTGAGGCAAGCCGGCCGGCGACCGCGGACCCGGCCGCGCTCGATGCGGTTGCCCGCCGCTTCGTCATCCTCGGCCTCAATCTCGGCAAGCACGACGCGAACTACGTGGACGCGTACTACGGCCCCGATTCGCTGCAAGGCGGCCGCGGAGGCGGAGTCGCTCTCGGTCGCGCAGGTGCGCGTGGGGGCGGAGTCGCTGATCGCGGTGCTGGGCGACAGCGTGCCGCGCTACGCCGACTCGATGGTCGGCCTTCGCCATCGCTTCCTGCGGGCCCAGCTCGGCGCGATGGCCGCGCGGACCCGCATCGTGGCCGGGGAAAAGATTTCCTTCGATGAAGAGGCGCGGGCGCTCTACGATGCCACGCCGCCGCATTTCCCCGACGCCCACTTCGACTCCCTGCTGGGCCAGCTCGACAGCCTGTTGCCCGGACGCGGTCCGCTCGCGGCGCGCTACCAGCGCTTCCGCGACCGGCTGACGATTCCGAGCGGCAAGGTGGACACGGTCTTCAGGACGGCGATCGCGGCGTGCCGCACGCGCACGGCGGCCCGCCTGGCCCTGCCGGCGGATCGAGCGGTTCGACCTGGAGTACGTGAAAGACACGCCGTGGAACGCCTACAACTGGTACAAGGGCAACTACCACAGCCTGATCCAGGTGAACCTCGATTTCCCGGTGGCGCTGGACCGCGCGGTGGACCTCGCCTGTCACGAGGGGTATCCGGGGCATCACGTGTACAACGCCCTGCTCGAGCAGTCGCTGGTGCGGGGGCGCGGCTGGGTGGAGATCTCGATGTATCCGCTGTTCAGCCCCTCGTCGCTCATCTCCGAAGGCAGCGCGAATTTCGGGATCGACCTGGCGTTTCCGCCGGCGGAGCGAGTGGCGTTCGAGCGGGACTCGCTCTTTCCGCTCGCCGGTCTCGACACCTCGCTCGCGGCGCCGAACGCGGCGGTCCGGCAGGTGGTCGAGCGGCTCAACTACGCCCGGAACGAGGTGGCGCGGCGCTACCTCGACGGCGAGCTGAACGCGGACAGCGCCCGGGCGACGATGGGCCGCTACTGGCTCGCGCCGGCCGACGTGGCCGCGAAGAACCTCCGGTTCATCGACACGTACCGCAGCTACGTCATCAACTACAATCTCGGCCGCGACATGGTCGCCGACTGGGTCGCGCGGGAAGCGGGAGACGACGAGAAGGCGCGCTGGGAAGCGTTCCGCTCGCTGCTGTCGGGTCCCCACCTTCCGCGGGATCTCCAGTAACCGCGAGGCATGCCCATACTCGGAGACTCACCATGCACGAGGAGATGACGACGACGGCGTTTACGCTGGAGGGCTATCGCATCGTGGAGTCGCTGGGCGTGGTGCGGGGTGTCACCGTGCGCTCGCGCTCGCTCTTCGGCACCATCGGCGCGAAGTTCGAGACCCTCATCGGCGGCCACATCAGCATGCTCACCACCCTGTGCGAGCGCGCGCGGGCCGACGCGTTCGACATCCTCCTGGCGCACGCGGAGCGACGCGGCGCCAACGCGATCGTCGGCCTGCGCTACGACGCGACCGAAATCATGTCCGGCGTGACCGAAGTCCTCTGCTACGGCACCGCCGTCGTCGTGGAGCCGCTCGAGTAGTCACTGCAATCCCTGGCAGTAACCCGGGGTCGCAGGTGGCACGGGAGTCGCACTTTCCCCCTCCGGTAGCGCGAGTCACCGCTCGCGAATCTTCTCGCTTCCGCAGCACGCGCGCACGCCCGCCTCGTCCGGCATAGGTGAATCCTGCCGGGGCACTTGCGGGCTTGGACTCCACTCGACCAGGGGCCGTGGATGACGAGCAGGAATGGGTTCGGCGTACTCGCCGTTTCCGCCGCCATGTGGCTTGCCGGCTGTAGCGACAGCTCTACGGCACCGGCCTCCGAGATCATGGCGTCCGCCGGCCAGACGGCGGCCGCGACGCCCGAAGTCGCGGCGCTCGCCGCCGAGGTCCGGCAGCTCGCCGCCGCGGCGGGGATCACGCCGGTCGTACGGGCTCCCGCGATACGTCCCGAGCTGTCGTTGCTGGGTCGCGCGCTCGCCTTCGACAAGGTCCTGAGCGGGAATCGCGACATCTCCTGCATGACCTGCCATCTCACCAGGACCGGGACGGTAGACGGCCGCAGCATCGCCATCGGTCAAGGTGGCGTCGGATTGGGCACCGGGCGGGTGCATCCGCAGGGCCGCTTCATTCACCGGAACGCGCCGTCGCTGTTCAACCTGCACACGATGGGGCCGCTCACCTGGGATGGCCGCGTGTTCACCGACGGCGGCGGCGTGGTACGCACGCCGGGCGCGTCGCTGCTTGCGAATCAGCGCTCGGTGCTCGAGTTCGGCACCCTCTCGGCGCTCCCGATGTTCCCGGTGCTCTCCCGCGCCGAGATGCGCGGCGAGACCGGGAACGAGCTGGCCGCGGTGCCGGACGCGAACCACCAGAAGACCTGGAAATTCCTGATGCAGCGGCTCGGCGCGATCCCCGAGTATCGCACCATGTTCGAGGCCGCCTATCCAGGGCAGATCTTCGACAACATGAACTTCGCCCACGCGGGCAACGCGATGGGTGGCTGGATCGCGGACGTGTTCACCTTCACCAACGCGCCGTGGGACCGGATGCTGGCCGGCAACGACGACGCGATGACCGATGTGCAGCTCCGCGGCGCCAAGGCCTTCCTGACGACCGCGAAGTGCGCCCAGTGCCATACCGGCTCGCTCTTCAGCGACCGGGTGTTCCACAACGTGGCGGTGCCGCAGGTCGGGCCCGGCTTCGGTGACGGCCCCGACGGGCGCGACGATTTCGGGCGGATGCGCAAGACCCAGAACCCGAAGCACAAGTATCAGTTCCGGACGGCTCCGCTCCGCAACGTGGAGCTGACGGCGCCGTACGGACACGACGGCGCCATCGTGAACCTGCGCGACTGGGTGGATCACTACAGCCAGTCCGACATCAAGCTCCGCAACTACAACGCGGGCCAGCTCGAGCCCCTGCTCCAGGGCACCGTGCTCCCGACCACGGACGGCATCCTCGCCACCCGCGACACCAAGCTCAAGAAGCTGGTGCTGGCGCCGCAGACGGTGGACGAGATCACCGAGTTCCTCAAGGCGCTGACCGATCCACGCGCCCGCAACATGCAGGCGCTGGTGCCGCTCGCCGTGCCGAGCGGTCTGCCGGTCGACAACATCCCCTGACGGAGCGCGGCTAGCGCTCCGTCGGAATGGCGATGAAGGGCAGCGTGCGTCCGCTGCTCCGCTCGAAGAGCCTGCCCGTGATCTCACCGTCCTCGTTGATGTCCTGCGCGGTGACGAGGCTGTCGCGCAGGCCGGGCGCGAGGTCGTTGAGATTCTTCATCACTCCATCCTGCCATAGGAACGCACGGCTCACGCCCGCCAGGCTGGTCGAGACGCCCACCACCTGCCGGCGCGCGTTGATGCCGAGCGCCTGACTGGTGGTGTCGCCCCGCAGCGTTCCCAGGTTCCTGATCCCGCCTGACTTCGTCCACAGGAACGCCAGCGCCAGGAATTCGCCTTCGAGGTCGCCGGGCAGGTCGGGGTTGGAGAAGCCGATGACGTCGCCGCGCTCGCTGATGTCGGTCGGCGTGTGCCAGCTGGTTCCGCCGAGGTCGCCGAGCTTCTTCACCTTGCCGTTCTCCCAGAGGACCGCGTGGCGGGCGCTGAAGCGTCCGACGGCCACGTCGCACTCGCCCGAGATGCCGACGGCCTGGCCCTGGTTGTTGATGGCGGTGGCGGCGGAGGTGGAGTCACCCGGATAGGGACGCAGCTCGGTGGTGCGGTTCCGGCGCGGCTCCCAGAGGACGGCGCGGAACTGGAGCACCTGGGTCTCGCGGCAGGTCGGATCGTGGACCCGCGTCTCCGCCCAGCCCACGATCTGCCCGTGGTCGTTCACCCCGGCCGCGTAGCTGTTGGGGCCGCCGAGACCGGGCAGCGGCTGCATCCGCTCGCCCTCCTCCCAGTAGAACCCGCGGCAAATCAGCTTGGTGACGCTGGGGAAGAACGCCGAGCAGCTCCAGTCTTCGCTCAGCGGGTTGGGCCGATTGGTTTCCGCGATGCCGACGACCATGCCGCGGTTGTTCAGCCCGTGCCACTGCACGTTACTGTTGGGGCCGCCGAGCGTCTTGAGATCGATGAGCGTCTTGTGACGCCAGAGTACGGCGTGCCGGCTGCCGTTGTCGGTCAGGTTGGACGACCCCGCGATCCAGCCGCGCTCGTTGATGGCGCTCCCCCGATTGGAGGCGCCGCCCAGCGTTTCACTGAGCTTGACGATGCGGTATATGGGGAAGCGCTGCTGCTGGGAGAGGGCCTCGTTCGGGCGGGTGACGCTGGATTCGGTGCCGCAGGCCGCGAGCGTGGCGAGCAGCACGACACACGAGATGTGACGCATGGGATGGCTCCGGTGATGAAGTGTTCCACCGTAGCCAGCGGTCCGACGTCATGCCCGCCGCATTCGGACCTTGAATCCTATCGAAACGTTCTCGCCCTGCGGGTGAACAGCGCGATCGGGATGCCGATGAACGCCACGTGGACCAGGACCGTGAGCACGATCCAGAGCGGGTTCTTCGCTCCGCCCCCCGCCGCGGAAAGCGGCACCACGACGTAGTTCATGAAGCCATACAGCAGCAGGCCATAGACGGCGCCGCAGGCCACCGGGCGGTCGCGCAGGACCGCCAGCGCCCGGCCGCCAGGTAATACGCCACCGACATGGATGTGGCGATGAAGAAGTGGAGCGCGAGGCCGAGGGCGGCGGTGGCGGCGCCGCCCTCGAACGAAGCCTCGCCCAGGAGCCCGGCGGCAACCGATTGAAAGATCCGCCGCGCGGGCACGCCCGCCTTGATCGCCCAGAAGACGCAGGCGTAGGCGATGTCGAGGGCCCCGGCCACCACACCGCCGGCCAGGACCCAGGCCCAGGGGCTCACCGCTTGCCGGCAGTCTGCTCGCGAAGCCGTTTTTCCCGCTCGCGCAGCTCCGGCGTCAGCTCATCGCCGAAGTCCTCCGACTCGAAGACCTGGCGGATCTCGATCACGGACTCGCCCCCCATCGGGTTGGGGCACCGCTTCACCCACTCGACGGCCTCGGCGAGCGACTTCACCTCCCAGATCCAGAACCCGGCCACCAGCTCCTTGGTCTCGGCGAAGGGTCCGTCCACCACCGTCCGCTTCGCCCCGTTGAACTTGACCCGGGCGCCCTTCGAGCTCGGCTGCAGGCCCTCGCCGGCCAGCATGATGCCGGCCTTTACCAGCTCCTCGTTGAACTTGGTCATGTCAGTGAGCAGTTGCTGACTCGGCATCTCGCCGGCTTCGGATTCCTTGGTCGCTTTGACCAGCACCATGACTCGCATTGTCGTCTCCTGTAGTCGTATGTGGTTCAAGCCGTCACGTCCGGCTGTACCAGATCGTCGAACGGGGCCCGGCGGGATCGACATGCTGTTGGGGTCCCGCCACGGCATCAGAAAACTGGTCAGCACCCGTGACGACTCTCTCGACACTTCATGCACTCGGCTGCAGGCCCCGGAGGGGTCCGCCAGCAGGACGAAATCTCGCCTCCTTTCCGCCCCCAGCGCGCCCATCCCCGCGTAACAAAAGGGCTTCCGCGATCCCGTCACCTGAGCCTTGTCTCTGCTGCGCAAGCTGTTGCAGCACTTAGAGCTATCCCACTACGCTCGGGGACCTGGGGACTCACTCTTGCACATGAGCCCTGGCATGCCGGCAGATCCTGCCGGGCCACCAGAACACTCCACGCCAGGGAGTCAGGGCATGGCTATCCCGATCATCGCCGCCGCCGGCCCGGTTGCCGCCGTCGGAAGCCTTCTTCAGTCCTCGTTGCGGCTGGAGCGCGAGCAGTGGCTTCCCGCCGAGGAGCTGGCGGGGCGGCAGCTGACCCGGCTCCGGCAGACGGTGGAGCGCGCCTGCGCCACCCGGTTCTACGGCGACGCCGTGAAGGAGGCGGGGATCGATCCCGCGAGCATGACGCTCGAGGATCTCCGACGCATGCCGCTGGTGGACCGGCAGGTGATCGCCCGGAACGGCCACGATGCCTTTCTGTCGGTGCAGCGGAGCGGCCTGGTGAACGTGTTCACCTCGGGATCAACGGGCACGCCCGGCCACTTCATGCGCTCGAAGATCGAGGAGGCCGACTACTCCGCCCGCTGGTGGCGGGTGTACGCCGCGTACGGCTGCAGCATCTGGGATGCGCAGGTCAACGTCGCGATCGTGGACAAGCCCGAGCGCCCCGGCGCGATCACCATGCTGCGGAAGATGGGCGTGCTGCCGAGGGTGGAGCGGGTCGCTTCGGATGCGCCGCCGCAGCAGGTGCTCGAGCGCGTGCGCGCGACCCACCCGCCGATTCTCACCGGATACGCCGGCGCGATCGAAGCCCTGGCCGACCACGTGCTCTCGACCGGCGCGCAGATCGAGCCGCCGCGAGCCGTGTTCTGCACCGCGATGGAGGTGACCGACCGCTGCCTCGAGCTGGCGGAGGAGGCCTTCCACGCGCCCGCGGTGGACGTGTATGTCACCAACGAGTTCGGCGTGCTGGCGTGGTCCTGTCCGGTGCGGCGCGACCTGCTCCACGTAAATGACGACGCCTTCGTCGTCGAGGTGCTTGGCCAGGACGGCCGGCCGGCGCCGGACGGCACGCTCGGCGAGCTGGTGGTCACCAGCCTCGGCCTCAGCGCGATGCCGCTGATCCGCTATCGCATGGGCGACATGGCGGCGGTCGTGCCCGAGCGCTGCGAGTGCGGGCGCGGACTCGGCCTCATCACCCGGGTGCACGGACGCACGGCGCACGCGATCCGCCGGGCCGACGGGGGGCTGATCACCACGCCGTTCGTCACCAGTCTCTTCGGCCGCGCCCACGCCCACGAGTGGGTGCGCGGGTTCCAGGTCCGCGAGGAGCCGGGCCGCCGGCTGAGGTTCCTGATCAACATTCGCCGGCCGCCGTCGGACGACCAGCGGAACCAGCTCACGCTGTCGGTGGAGTCGGCGGTGGGCCAGGAGTTCCAGATCGCCTTCGAGGTGGTGGATCGGATCCCGGCGGCACCGAGCGGGAAGCTGCAGTTCGTGGTGCCGCTGGCGAGCTGAGTTGGTGTCACCCTGAGCGGAGCGAAAGGGGTCATGCCGGCATGGCCCCCTTCGCTACGATCAGGTGACATTCGTCGATTGACGGGCATTAGCTGCCTTCGCATTACTTCCCGAACCATGATCCCAGCCCGCGAAGCCCTCCAGCGCCTGCGCGAGGGCAACCAGCGGTTCGCCTCCAGCGTCCGCGGCACCGCCACGTTCCTCAGCAACACGCCCCCGGCCGACCTCCCCATGGCCCAGGAGCCGTTCGCCATCATCCTCGGCTGCTCCGACGCCCGGGTGCCGGCGGAGATGGTGTTCGATCAGGGATTGGGAGACCTGTTCGTGATCCGGGTGGCCGGCAACATCGTGGCGCCGTCCCAGGTCGGCAGCGTGGAGTTCGCCGCGGCCCGCTTCGGCACCCGGCTGGTCGTGGTGCTGGGCCACTCGCAGTGCGGCGCCGTGCTCGCCACCATCGAGGAGCTTCGCCGTCCGAGCAGCGACCAGTCGCGCAACCTGCAGGCGATCGTCGAGCGGGTCCGCCCCTCGGTGGAGGGCTTGCTCTACACCGAGCTTCGCGACGACATGGACGCGCTCGTCGCCCAGGCCGTCCGGGCCAACATCCGCACGTCGGTCAACCACCTGCGGCACGGATCGCGAGTGCTGGAGCAGCTGATTCAGGACGAGGGCCTGCTGGTGGTGGGGGCGGAGTACTCGCTGCAGACGGGAGTGGTCGAGTTCCTGGGGTAGCCGGAGGGCGCCATGGTCGCCATCGGTCTCACGCTGCTGCTCGGCCTCGTCCTGTACCTGGGACTCACGCTGCGACTCCGGCGTCTCAGTACCTACTATCTCGCGGTCGCCGTCACTCTTGGCGTATGGGCCAGCTCGGCTGCCTTCTGGAATTCCTACACCGTCATCCTTCCGATCCTACTGGGCGCGCTTGGCAGCGTGCTGCTGGCACTCGCCGGTCTGCGCGCGGCGTGGCTGGCCCACGCGGCGGGTGACGTGGCACGAGCGTTCTGGCTGAGCGGGGTGATCGCGGTCCTTCTGCCATTCCTGCTGCTGTTCTTCAGGCGCTGAGGCTCCTACTCCCGCACGACCTTGCCCGCGCGAACGACGAGGAACGGCTGCTCGACCGCGCGGACGTCCCGCAACGGATCCCCCGTCACCACCAGGAAATCGCCGGCCTTTCCGACCGCGATCTCGCCCGCGCCGCTCGCGCCGAGCAATCGGGCCGCGGTGAGCGTGGCGGCCCGCAGCGCCTCCAGTGGCGAGAGGCCCGCATCGGTGAGGGCGGCGAGCTCCTTTGCATTGGTGCCGTGCGCCAGCACGCCCGCGTCGGTGCCGAGCACGATCGGCACACCGGCGCGATGCAGGAGCCCGAACGAGCGCTTCACCGCCTCGCCCTGCTTGCCCGCGGTGAGCGTCGCCAGGGTCGAGATGACGTAGACACCCGATTTCCGAAGCTGCGCGGCTCCGGCGGAGTCCACGATCGGCGCGTGCGCCAGCGCCTTGACGCCGGATGCCGCGGCGAGCAGCGCGCCCGCCTGGCCGATCGCGTGGGCGTAGAGCGGCCGGCGCGCCGCGGCGCCGATCCGCACCACCGGCGCGAGCAACGCCGGCTTCATCTGCACGGAATCGGGAAAGGCCACGGCTTCCGCCGGCCAGCCGGTGACGCAGACCTTGAGCAGGTCGGCCCCGGCGTCCACATCGGCCTTCGCCCGCGCCGCGGCCTGATCCGCGGTGCCCACCGTGGCGCCCCCGAACTCGCACACGCCGCCCCTTGGCGCCGATCCACGATCCGGCCGCGATCACTGTGGGTCCGAGCGTCTCGCCGCGCCCGATGGCATCCCGGAGCCGGATGCCGGCGCCCTCCGCCGAGCCGAGGTCCGCGACCGTGGTGAAGCCGGCCTGCAGCGTCGCCGCGGCGTTGGCGGCGGGATCGCCGGCGAGGGTGAGGTGCACGTGCGCGTCGATCAGCCCGGGAAGGATCGTGCGCCCCTCGAGCGAGATCACCCGCGCGTCCGCGGGAGGCCGCCAGGTGCCCGGCCGATGCAGCGCGACGATCCTGCCCCCGCGCACTTCGATGGCGCCGTTGGGCCGGAGCTCCCCGGCCCGGACGTCGAGGTACTGACCCCCGGTGAGCACGAGCGTGCTGTCGGGGTGCGGCGCGGCGGCCGCGAGCGCGAGGACGAGCGCGATCACTTGGGCAGCGGGAGGACGGCGAGCCGCCCGCCGCCCATGTCGGGGATCAGCAGGCTCTTGCCGTCGGGGCTGATAGCGAAGTCGGCGGCCGAATCGATCCCTTCGACCACGGTCTCCTGAGGCTTCTCCGCCGGCTGGGCGTCCGGCTGGGCCAGCACGAAGACCCGGTGCCCGGCGTAGTCGGTGACGAGCAGCCGGCCGCGCACGTCGCGCACGAGTCCGTCGGCCGCGCCGAATCCGCCGGCCACCTTCTCCATCGTCGCAGGGCGGGCCCGCAGATCGATCGGAACAGGTTGCCGGTGGTGTAGTCGACGACCAGCAACCGATTCGGGCCGTCCATCAGGAGTCCATTGGGGCTCACCAGCTTCCAGTCGTCCTCGTCGGTGATCACCGCGCTGATCTTCTTCTGCTGGGTGATCCGGTAGATCGCCCCGCCCCGCCCTTCCCAGTCGCCGCTGTCGGAGATGTAGAGGTTGCCGGCGCCGTCGATCTCGAGGTCGTTGAAGTTGGTGATCTTGCGGGGGAAGTCGGTGGCGTCCACGAACCGCTCGGCATTGCCCTTCGTGTCGATGCGCCAGACCATGCCCATGTTGTCGGCGACGAACAGGTGATCGCGATACCACTTGATCCCGTGCGGATCGTCGAGCCCGCTGGCGAAAGGCCGGGTGGTGCCGCCCTCGAGGACGCTGATGTAGCCGTCGTTCGCCTTCTCGTACTCACCCGTCTCGCTGATGTAGATCCGCCCGCCGGCGCCGATCGCGATGGACTCGGGCTGATGGAGACCCTCGGTGATGGCGGGCTGCTGGGCGGCCGCCGTTCCCGCGCAGGCGAGCGTCAGCAGGGCGGTGAGCGACTTGATGGACATGGGACCCCTCCTGATCCTGCGGATCGAGCTACTCCGCCGTGGTGAATCGGCGGAGCCGGAAGAAATCGATGTCGTGCCGGGAGCGTCCGTCCTGCGCCAGGTCGGCCATGATCTCGCCGATCACGCTGCAGAACTTGTAGCCGTGGCCGGAGAACCCGGCCGCGATCGCGACCTCCGGATGCTCCGGGTGGAGGTCGAGAATGAAGTGGCGGTCGGGCGTGTTGGTGAACATGCAGGTCTTGAGCATCATGGTCGGCCCGACACCGTCGGGGAAGTAGCGGCGGGCGAACGCGCGCAGCAGCTCCTCGTCTTCCTCGTCCGGCTCCCGCCGCCAGGCGTCGGGATCCACCACTTCTCCGCGGTGATGATAGCGCCCGAACTTGAACCCGGGCATGAGGAAGCTGGGGAACCCGTAGTAGTGCCCCTCCTCCACTTCGAGGTTGAAGACCGGGAAGGCTCCCAGCTCGAACAGCTCCGGCCGGGTGGGCTGCAGCCAGGCCAGCACCTGCCGCTCCGGCACCGCGAGGCGGTCGAGCTCCGGCAGCATCCGAGACGCCCACGCGCCGGCGCAAACCACCAACCGCCCCGCCTCGTGCTGGCCGCGCGAGGTGCGGACCCACACCCGTCCGCCGCCCGCATCCCAATCCAGCACCTGCTCCCGGCAGCGCACCTCCGCGCCGTGCGCCTGCGCCAGCGCCACGTGGGCGATGTTGCATCGCTCCGGCAGCAGGAAGCCGCCCTCGGGCTGGAGCAGGCAGTGCGTCTCGCGCGGCAGCCGATATCCGGGATAGCGCCGGTGCAGCTCCGCGCCGTCGAGCACCTCGTGCGGGAGGCCGTGCAGCTCGCTGGAGCGGAGGGCGCCGCCGAACACCTTGCCGTCGCGCGGGCCCGCGTCGATGCTCCCGGTGATGTGCAACAGCCGCTCGCCGGCGTCGCGCTCCAGCTCGCGCCAGAGCTCGTACGACCGGCGGAGCAGGCTCACGTAGGTCGGGTGCTCCCAGTAGGCGAGCCGGATGATGCGGGTGAGGCCGTGCGACGAGCCGTACTCGTGCATCAGGTCGAAGCGCTCGAGCCCGAGCACCCGAACCCCGCGCCGAGCGAGATGATGGAGCGTGGCGCTCCCCATTCCGCCCAGTCCCAGCACGATCACGTCATAGGCCGCCACGCACGCTTCTCCCGTCGGGCTCTTCCGCTGTGGAGCGTCGCGCGCCATGTTGGAGGCGACAAGGAGGCGACCATGTTTCGAGTCGCGTTGCTTCTCTCCATCCTGTTGGCCGGTACCGCTGCCGCGCAATCCGCCGAAGACGGCCAGTGGACGATGCCGGGCAAGACCTACGCCTCCACCCGCTACAGCCCCCTCGCCGACATTACCGCCGCCAACGCGACGTCGCTGCGGGCGGTGTGGACCTTCTCCACCGGCGTGCTCGCGGGGCACGAGGGGCAGCCGCTGGTGGTGAAGAACACGATGTACGTCGTCACCCCGTACCCGAACGTCCTCTACGCCTTCGATCTCACCAAGGAAGGCTATCCGCTCCGCTGGAAGTACCGTCCCGACGTCAGCCCCAACGCGATCGGTATCTCCTGCTGCGACGTCATCAACCGCGGCGCATTCTACGCCGATGGAAAGATCGTCTACAATCTGCTGGACGGCCACACCGTCGCGGTGGACGCCGAGACCGGCAAGGAAGTGTGGAAGACGGTCATCGCCGATATGGGCCAGGGCGAGACCACCCCGATGGCGCCTTTCGTGGCGAAGGACCGCGTCATCGTCGGCGCCTCGGGTGGCGAGTTCGGGATCTACGGCTGGCTCAAGGGGCTCGACCTCGAGACCGGCAAGATCATGTGGACCGCGCGCAACCTCGGTCCCGACAGCGCGATGCTGATCCGGCCCGGCACCTTCAAGCCGTTCTACGAGAAGGACAAGGGCGCCGACCTCGGCATGACGACGTGGCCCAAGGACGGCTGGAAGATCGGCGGCGCGCCGGTGTGGGGCTGGATGTCGTACGATCCGTCGCTCGACCTGCTCTACTACGGGGTCGGCAACCCCGCGCCCTACAACGCGGAGCAGCGCCCGGGCGACAACAAGTGGACCTCCAGCGTGCTCGCCCGACGGCCCGGCGACGGCGCGCTGGTCTGGGCCTACCAGTTCACCCCGAACGACAACTGGGACTACGACGCCGCGTCGGAGAACCTGCTGGTGGATCTCGATATCGGCGGGAAGCCGCGCAAGGTCCTGGTCAACTTCAACAAGAACGGCTTCCAGTACACCATCGATCGCGCCACCGGCGAGGTGCTCCAGGCCCAGGCCTTCGCGGACGTCACCTGGGCGAAGAGCGTGGACATCAAGACCGGCCGCCCGGTGCTGGATTCCACCAAGCTGACGGGCGCATCGAAGGGCAACGTGAAGGGCATCTGCCCCAGCCTCGAGGGTGCCAAGAGCCCCGCGTCACCCGCCGCCTACTCGCCGCGCACCGGGCTGTTCTACGCGTCCACCAACAACATGTGCATGGACTTCGCCGCGGTGCCGGCGGCGCGCGTGGCGGGGACGCCGTTCATCGGCGCGGGCACGCCCTATCACGCCGGACCCGCCGGCAGCCACCTCGGCGCGTTCATGGCGTGGGACGTCGCGAAGGGCACACGGGTCTGGGAGACCAAGGAACCGTTCCCCGCCTGGAGCGGCGCGCTCGTCACCGGCGGCGACGTGGTGTTCCACGGCACGCTCGACGGCTGGTTCAAGGCCTCGGACGCGAAGACCGGGAAGACGCTCTGGAAGTTCAAGGTGGGCTCGGGCGTGGTGGGCAATCCCATCTCCTACCGCGGGCCCGACGGCAAGCAGTACGTGGCGATCTACGCCGGCATCGGCGGCGACTGGTTCCTGCTCTCGGGCGACGTGCGCTCGGACGACCCGGCCGACGTCCGGCCGCCGGCCGACTTCATGAAGGACATCGGGCGGCACACCAGCCAGGGCGGGATGGTCTGGATCTTCGGGCTGTAGCCAATGTCATCCTGAGCGCAGCGAAGGAGCCGAAGCGCTCAGGGTGACACTGTCGCTCAAGCTGGATTGGGCCTCCGGGAGGCGAGCATGACGGCACATGGTATCCGGCCGGCCGCGGCGCTGCTTCTGCTGGCGTCCGGGCTCGGCGGGTGCAACAAGGGCGAGGAGACCGCCCAGGCGGGAGACCGACAGGCGGCCGCACCGGCGGCGATCTTCGACGGACCGGTTCCGGCCGGCGGGATCGCTCCCGCCGTCGAGAAGCTGACCAACCCGCACCAGGGCGACAAGAAGATCATCGAGGCGGGGGCGGGCCTGTTCTCCTCCATGAACTGCGACGGCTGCCATGGAGGCGGCGCGGTCGGCTGGGTAGGGCCGAGCCTCTCCGACGGACGCTGGCGCTACGGCGGCAGCGACCAGGCCCTCTACCAGTCCATCTACTACGGCCGGCCGAAGGGGATGCCCGCGTTCGGCGGTGCGCTGCCGCCGGACGCGATCTGGATCATCGTGACCTACCTCCAGTCCCTGGAGCCACCGGCGGCGGTCCCGACCCAGAGCTGGGAGTAGCCGCTACCCGGTTCGGACGGCGATCGTCTCGGCGACGCGCTTGGCGTCGCGTTCGACGCCGTGGATCATGGTCGAGGAGAGCGCGTAGAGGAAATGGAGCCCCACGAAGTAGAGTCCCGGCTCCTGGCTCACCATGCCGCGCACCTGACGCGGCTCCCCGGATGGGGTCGAAGACCGGCAGATCCACCCAGGAGAGGCCCGGATGGTAGCCGGTGCACCAGACGACGTTCGCGGGCTCGATCACCTCGCCGCCTTCGATCTCCGGCAAACCGTTTCGCATCCCCGTCACCCGACCGACCCGCCGCACCGCCGCCGCTGAGAGATCCTTCGGCTTGACCCGGATCAGCGGACCGCCCTGCGACACCGCGGCGGGACGCGCCTTCCGGCCGATCGGCGTGTCCACCGTCAGCAGGCGATGGAAGACGACCCGGAACACGAACGGAAGCAGCAGCCGACCGGCCGACCCCTCGATGCGGAACGGCACGTGGCCGGTGTCCCGGCCGGCGAGCCACACCTGGCGTCCGTCGCGCGCGGCCTCCATCGCGATCTCCGAGCCGGAGTTGCCCGCGCCGACGACGAGGACCGAGCCGGGCCGCCACTGGCCGGGATGGCGATACTCGCTGGAGTGGAGCTGGACGATGCCGGGGTCGAGCTCGCCGGCGAAGGGTGGGACTTTCGGCCGCTGGAAGGTCGCCATCGCCACGACGACGTGCTCGGCCTCGAACACGCGGCCGTCCGCCTCGATGCGGTATCGGTCGCCCTCGCGGGAGAGCCGCCGGACCTCGACGCCGGTGCGGACCGGCAGTGCGAAACGGGCCGCGTAGGACTCGAGGTAGTCCGCCATCTCGTTCTTGGTGGGGAACGAGTGGGGAGGCGCGGGGAACGGCATACCGGCGATGCCGTCGAAGCGGGCGGGGGTGAACAGGCGAAGCGAGTCCCAGCGCCGGCGCCAGGAGTCGCCCACCCGCGGGTTGGCCTCCAGTATGACGAACGGAAGACCGCGGCGGGCCAGGTAGTACCCCGTGGAGAGGCCCGCCTGCCCGGCCCCGATGACGACCGTCTGTATCCGTTCCGTCTTGGTCAACACCACCTATCTGCGTGATTCACTTCCCAATCTACCCTCGGCGGGACCGCCGCCGGCCACTTCGAGGCCTCGGGGCCCACCGCCGCAGCGTCGTCGTCCTGACTGTCACATCTTGACAATCAAGATATAGATCGGTAGCGTGGACCTACCCTTCTCTCGGAGCGCCGGTGGGCGAGTCCGGAACCGACGTCATCCAGGGCACCCTGGACATGCTGATCCTCAAGGCGCTCAGCCTCCAGCCGATGCACGGCTACGGCATCGCGCGTCGGATCGAGCAGATCTCCCGCGGCGTCTTCAAGGTCAATCCCGGCTCCCTGCTCACGGCCCTCCAGCGGCTCGAGCGCTCGGGGTGGCTCGACGCCGAGTGGCGCCAGACCGAGAACGCCCGCCGCGCCAAGTACTACATCCTGACTCGCACCGGCCGGAAGCAGCTCGACGCCGAGACCGCCGACTGGAACCGGCGCGTCACCGCCATCGGCCGCCTGCTCCGGACGGAGGCCTAGGTGTCCCTCTGGCGGCAGCTGAGCCGCGGGCTCCGGCGCCTGGTCGACCGCGCCCCGGCCGACCGGGACGCGAGCGACGAGGTCCGCCACTACCTCGAGGAGTCGGCCGCCGCGCATCGGGCCCGCGGTCTCCCGCCGGAGGCGGCGTTGCGGGCCGCGCGTCTGGAGCTCGGCGGCGTGTCGAACGTCGAAGAGCAGGTGCGCGGCTACGGCTGGGAAACGGGCGTCGAGACGGCGCTCGCCGACCTGCGCTACGCCGTGCGCCGCCTGCGTGCCGCGCCCGGCTTCACCGCGATCACGGTCCTCACGCTCGCGCTCGGCATCGGCGCCACCACGGCGATCTTCAGCGCCGTCAACCCCATCCTGTTCGAGCCGCTGCCCTATCCCGAGCCTGGCCGCGTCATGGCGGTCTGGGACATCGGGAGCGACGGCGCGCCGCTCGATCTCACCTTCAACACGCAGCGGGAGCTGGCCGAGCGAAGCCGCGCCTTCGAGCGATTCGCGCTCATGCGCACCTGGCAGCCGACCATGCAGGGAGCGGACGCGCCGGAGCGGATCGAGGGACAGCGCGTCAGCGCGGACTATTTCCAGGTGCTCGGCGTCGCCCCGGCGTTCGGCCGCAGACTTCGAGGCGGGCGACGACGTGACGGGCGGCCCCAAGGTCGTGGTCCTGGGCCACGGTCTCTGGCTCCGGCGCTTCGGCGGCGATCGCGCGGTCGTCGGACGGCAGATCACCCTGGACGAGGAGAGCTACCTCGTCCTCGGCGTGATGCCCGCCGGTTTCGAGAACGTGCTGGCGCCGTCGGCGGAGATGTGGCGTCCGCTCCAGTACGACATCGCCGCGCCGTACGCCTGGGGTCACCACCTGCGCATGGTGGGCCGGGTCCGGCCCGGGGTGAGCGTGGCCGATGCCGACGCGGAGCTCGACCGGATCGCCGCCGAGCCGGTGACCGAATTCGCCAGGCCGGCGTGGGCGGCGCTCTCCAACGGATTCATGGTGAGCGCGCTGCAGGACGACCTCACGCGCGACGTCCGGCCCGCGCTGCTCGCCATCCTCGCGGCGGCGGCGGTCGTGCTGGTCCTCGCGACGGTCAACGTGACGAATCTGCTGCTGGCGCGCGGCGTCCAGCGCCGGGGCGAGTTCGCCTTGCGCGCCGCGCTCGGCGCGGGACACGCCCGGCTGGTGCGGCAGCTCCTCACGGAATCGTTGCTGCTCGCGGCCGTCGGCGGGGCCGCGGGCGTGGCGGTCGCGCTCGCCGGGGTGCGGGTGCTGGTGGCGCTGAGCCCGGCGGATCTGCCGCGCGCCGGCGCCATCCACGTGGACGGCGCCGTGTACGCCTTTGGACTGGCCCTCACTACGCTCATCGGCCTCGCCTTCGGGCTGATGCCCGCGCTCCAGGCCGCGCGTCACGACCCCGCGCAGGGACTCCAGGCCGGGTCCAGCCGCACCGCGGGCGGGCACCGGCAGGCGCAGGCGGTATTGGTGATCGCGGAAGTGGCGCTCGCGCTGGTGCTGCTGGTCAGCTCGGGGCTCCTGCTCCGGAGTCTTCAGCGGCTCTTCGCGGTGAGCAGCGGGTTCGAGCCGGCGGGCCTCCTCACCATGCAGCTGCAGACCTCCGGCCTGCGCTTCGGCGAGGACAGTACCACCGACCGCTTCTTCGCCCAGGCGCTCGAGGCGGTGCGCGGCGTTCCCGGCGTGACCGCGGCGGCGCTCACGACGCAGCTCCCCCTCAGCGGCGACAACGAGCTGTACGGCCTCCACTTCGACCCCCGGCCGGCGGAGGATCCGGGGGAGCAGCGCGGCACCTTCCGGTACGCGGTGAGTCCGGGATACATCGAGACGATGGGAATCCCGCTGCTGAGCGGCCGCACGCTGTCGGAGCAGGACCGCGCAGGCACGCCGCAGGTGGCGCTGATCAGCGAGTCGGCGGCGAAGCGCCGTCTTCCCGGCCTCGATCCGATCGGCCGCCGCATCAAGGTCGGCGACAGCCCCCCGTACACCATCGTCGGTGTCGTGGGTGACGTGAAACAGCTCTCGCTCGCGCTGGGCGAATCCGAGGCGGTCTACCTGCCGGCGGCCCAGTGGCACTACGCCGACAACGCGATGTCGCTGGTGGTGCGCGGCCGGGGCGACGTGCCCGCGCTCGCGCCGGCGATCCGCCAGGCCGTGTGGTCGGTGGACCGTGAGCAGGCCATCGTGCGCGTCGCGACCATGGACCAGCTCGTCGCGGCATCGGCCGCGGAGCGGCGCTTCGCGCTGATCCTCTTCGAGGCGTTCGCGCTGACGGCGCTGGTGCTCGCCGCCGCCGGCATCTACGGCGTGCTCGCCGGAAGCGTGGCGGAGCGCACCCGTGAGATCGGGGTCCGGGCGGCGCTCGGTGCGTCGCGGGGGCAGATCGTCGGCCTGGTTGTCCGGCAGGGGCTGACACTCACCGGGCTCGGCGTGGGGCTCGGCGTCGCCGGTGCGGTCGCGGCGACTCAGGCGCTCGCGGCGATGCTGTTCCGGGTCTCGCCGCTCGATCCATGGACTTACGCGGGGGTGATGGGGCTGCTTGCGGGCGTCGCGCTGCTGGCGTGCGGGGTGCCGGCGTGGCGGGCGGCGCGGGTGGATCCGGTGAGCACGCTGCGATCGGAATAGGAGACATCACAATGTCACCCTGAGCGTAGCGAAGGGGACCATGCTCGATATGGTCCCCTTCGCTTCGCTCAGGGTGACACTCTTACTGCGCCTACTCCTCCCACCGCTCTTGCGGGCCCGCGTCCCGCCCCACAGCATTACCCATCCTCTCACGCGCGGATCCCGCATTTATGGGCGTGCAACTCGGAGCGATCGTAGCGGCCGGCGGCACGCCGTTGGTGTCCGCCCGCCGGCGCGACCACCGGTTCTTCACCGGCATGGCCTTCGTAGCGCTGCTCACGATTCTCATCGGGTTCGGTCCCACCTACTACTTCACCCCGTTCCTCCAGCCCCGCCACATCACGCCACTGGTGCATCTCCACGCGACGGTGTTCACCCTCTGGTCCTTTCTCTACCTTGCCCAGACGTCGCTCGTGGCGGTCGGGCGCACCGATATCCACCGGCGTTTGGTGTCGCGGGTGCGGTGCTGGCCCTGGTCATGATCCCGGTCGGCTTCGTGACGGCGGTGGAGGCAGCCCGGCTCGGCGTAGGGCCACCGGAGCGAGACCCGCTCAAGTTTCTGTCGGTTCCGCTCGGCGGGCTCCCGGTGTTCGCCATTCTGGTGGGGACCGCGCTGTGGCAGCGCCGCCGGAGTGAGACCCACAAGCGGCTGATGCTGCTCGCCACCATCTCGCTGCTCATGGCCGCGTTCGCCCGCATGCGGTTCATCGGCGGGGGCGGCCTGCCGGTGGCGATGGGCGGCACCTTCCTCCTCGTCTGCGTCACCTGGATCTACGATCGCGTGGCACATGGCCGAGTCCATCCGGCCTTTCTCTGGGGCGGGCTCTTCATCGTGGTCATGATGCCGATCCGGGCCTTCGTGGGGATGACCGGCCCGTGGCTGGTGTTCGCGCGCTGGGTCACCGGGCATCCCTGACGCCTGAATTCGACAGCAAGAACCGGAGTGCGGTACCGGGCGCAGGCATCTAGGTTCCCTCTTCGAAGCACGCGTTACCATGCTGACGAGAGGAAACCGATGACGATGTCGCACAAGACGATCGACACCGAGCTGGACCCCCGCTGGGCCGCCGTCCTGGCCCGGTCCGCCGAAGCGGACGGAAGTTTCGTCTACTCGGTCCGCACCACCGGCGTCTACTGCCGGCCCTCCTGCGCCTCGCGGCGGGCCAAGCCGGAAAACGTCCGGTTCCACACCACCCGGGAAGAAGCCGAGCGCGCCGGGTTCCGGCCCTGCAAGCGCTGCAAGCCCGACCAGCCCTCGCTGGCGGAGCAGCATGCCGCCGCGGTCACCGAGGCGTGCCGGCTGATCGAGTCCTCGCCGGCGATGCCGCGGCTGGAAGCGCTGGCCGCCACGGCGGGCATGAGCACCTTCCACTTCCATCGCGTGTTCAAGGCCGTCACCGGCCTCACGCCGAAAGCGTACGCCGCCGCGCACCGCGGCGAGCGGGTGCGCCGGGAGCTGGGCCGCTCGCGCTCGGTGACCGCCGCGATCTACGAATCGGGCTACAACTCGAACGGACGCTTCTACGACGAATCGCGCCGGCATGCTCGGCATGACGCCGAGCGACTATCGCGCCGGCGGCGCCAACGCCGCGATCCGCTTCGCGGTCGGCGAGTGCTCGCTGGGCTCCATCCTGGTCGCGTCGAGCGAGCGCGGCGTCTGCGCCATCCTGCTGGGCGACGACCCGGACGCGCTGGCCCGCCAGCTCCAGGATCTCTTCCCCCGGGCCGAGCTGATCGGCGGCGATGCCGAGTTCGAGCGCCTGGTCGCCAAGGTGGTGGGATTCGTCGAGGCGCCCGGGCTCGGGCTCGATCTTCCGCTCGACGTGCGCGGCACCGCGTTCCAGCAGCGGGTGTGGCAGGCGCTGCGGGAGGTCCCGGCCGGTGAGACGCTGAGCTACACCGAGCTGGCGCGCCGCATCGGCTCCCCGAAGGCCGTGCGCGCGGTGGCGCAGGCCTGTGCCGGCAATCCGCTGGCGGTCGCCATCCCCTGCCATCGCGTGGTGCGGAGCGACGGGGGCGCTGTCGGGCTATCGCTGGGGCGTGGAGCGCAAGCGCGCGCTGCTCGCGCGGGAGGCGCTCGCGTGAGCGCGCCGGCCGTCGCGAGCGTGGGTCCGGAGATCGCCGGTCGGGTGGACGCGATCGACTGGGAACGCGTCGAGCGCGATCTCACCGCGGGAGGAAACGCCGTGCTGGAAGGTCTGCTCGCGCCGGAGGAGTGCCGCGCGCTGGCGGCGAGCTACGACGATGACGGCCTCTTTCGCAACCGGATCGTCATGGCGCGGCACGGATTCGGCCGCGGGGAGTACCGGTACTTCAACTATCCGCTGCCGGAGCCCGTCGCGGAGCTGCGCGGCTCGCTCTATGCGCCGCTCGCGCCGATCGCGAACCGGTGGAACGAGGCCATGGGCATCGACGTGCGCTTCCCGGCCGACCACGGCGCGTTCCTCCGCCGCTGCCACACGGCGGGACAGCGAAAGCCGACCCCGCTGCTGCTGCGCTACCAGCCGGGCGACTTCAACTGCCTGCACCAGGACGTCTACGGCGAGCACGTCTTTCCGCTCCAGGTGGCGATCCTGCTCTCGGAGCCGGCGGAGGACTTCACGGGAGGCGAGTTCGTGATGACGGAGCAGCGGCCCCGGATGCAGTCGCGGGCGGAGGTGGTGCCGCTGCGTCAGGGCGACGCCGCGGTCTTCGCGGTGCGCTACCGCCCGGTGCAGGGCTCCCGCGGCGTCTACCGCGTCAACCTGCGGCACGGGGTGAGCCGGATCCGCTCCGGCCGCCGCCACACGCTGGGCATCATCTTCCACGACGCGGCCTGATCAGCGGCCGACCGGCACCTCGGGAAGCACGATCCACGAGGCCACCGCGCCGCCGGCGTGGATCCGAATGTCTCCCGCCCGGGTCTCCCCGCTCTCGAACTCCTGCGCGCCGGTCTGCGGATTGACCGAGAACAGCGGGAAGAACGCGCCGGAGACCGCGACCCGCAGCCGGTGGCCCCGCTGGAACCGGTTCGCCGTGAACGGGCCCGCGAACCGCATCCGCACGACCTCGCCTGCCGGCACCAGCTTTCGCTCGGGTCCGCCCTCGCGATAGCTCGCGCGCTGAAGACCGGTGCCGGGGCTCGCCAGGTTCCACGCCGTGCCGTCGGGCGCAACGTCATAGAGCTGGAACCAGAGGTCGAAATCCGGCACCGACGCACTCACCGCCAGCTCAGCGGTCACCTGCCCGATCATTTCGTACGGCTCGCTGAAGGGTGGCGTCTCGAATACCGTCACGCCGGGCTTGTCCGGCAGCGCGCGGTAGTCGTGCGCGCCGTAGTCGCCGTTGTAGGGATCCTCGACCGGGTGCGCGGGATCGGAGCGGATGGTGCGCTCGCCCTCGTCGCTCGAGCGGGTGGCGACCAGTCGTCCGGCGCCGGAGTCGGTGGCCTGGAGGAAGAGGGTGTCGGCACCGGTGCCGGGAATCGGCCAGGTCGGCGACGCGCGCCACCGGTTCGCGCCCATCACGAAGACCTGCACCGGCGGATCGCTCGGACCGGAGGCCTGATTCTTCAGATACCGGTCCATCCACCGCAGCACCGTCGCGGCGTAGTCGATGCCGGCCTGCTTCCCGAACTCGCGATCGCCGGCCTTGCTTCGCTCGGTCGCGTCCACGCCATGGGTCCACGCGCCGAGGATGAGCCGGGTACGCGCCGAGTCGGCGGGCCGGGAGGCGTTCAGGCCCGCATAGTTGGTGACCGCGCCCACCGGGCCGTACGGCTCGTCGAACCAGCCCGACAGGTTCAGCACCGCGGCGCCGACCCGGTCGTACTTCCCCTTCACCGCGGCCCAGCTCCAGTACGGATCGCCCGGAGGATGGCGCATCCACTCGTAGTACCACGGCGCGACATCCTGGAAGTCGGGGAGCGAGAGCAGCGGCCGGTGACGCTTGGCCTCGGCGCCGCCTTGCTCCCACGCGGCGGAGACTTCGCGATCGGTGCGCGGGCCCGGCCGGTCGAGCCGGCGCCGCAGATCGGGCGCGATGTTCCACCAGGTCCAGTCGAGCCAGGAACCGTCCCACACGCCGCCGGAATACCAGAACGTTTCCGGCGTGGCATAGGTCATCGCCGGCACCATCGCCCTGAGCGAGGGTGGCGTCTCGACCGCGGCCAGCCACTGCACCGCCCCGGGATACGAGAGTCCGAAGCTGCCGACGACACCGTTGGACCACGGCTGCCGCGCCGCCCACTCGATGGTGTCGTACCCATCCCGGCCCTCGTGGCGGTAGGGCTCGAAGTCGCCGCCGGACTCGTAGCGGCCCCGGACGTCCTGGACCACCACGGCGTACCCGCGCTTCACCGCCTGCGAGACGATCTCGGGCGCGCCCTCCCCTCTGCCGTACGGGGTGCGCGTGACCAGCACCGGCACCCGCTCGCCCGACGCCGGACGCCACACCGTCGCCTTCAGCTCTACGCCGTCGCGCATCGGCACGGCGACCGCGGAGTCCACCCGGATCGCGTCGGCGATTCGGGAGGGCTGGGCACAGCCGGCGAGCGTGGCGCACAGCAGGAGCGGCGTGATTCCGCGCACGAGGATCTCCGCGAGGGTTCGCCAAGTTTAACGCCGCCCGGGGAACCCCGGGACCGCAACCGACGTAGAGCCTTCCAACCCCATGCCTGGAGATCCGATGATCCGCGCGACTCTCACCGCGCTCGCCGCCGTCCCCTCCTCGCCGGTGCCGCGCGCGGTCAGGCGCCCCGGCTACGCCGGCAGTCCTGACGCGACAGGTCTTCGCCGCCGAGAGCAGCTTCGCGGCGACGATGGCACACCGCGATTCCGCGGCGTTCGCGAAATTCGTCGCGCCGGACGCCATCTTCTTCGGCGAGAAGTCGGTGATGCGAGGCAGGCAGGGCGTGGTGGACGGCTGGCGGCCCCTGTTCGCCGGGCCGGCGGCGCCGTTCTCCTGGCGGCCGGAGAAGGTCGAGGTCCTCGCTTCCGGGACGCTCGCGCACAGCAGCGGGCCGGTCCTCGACCCGTCGGGCCGCCAGATCGGGAACTTCAACTCGGTGTGGCGGCGCGAAGCCGACGGGACCTGGCTCGTCGTCTTCGACAAGGGATGCCCGGTCTGCAACTGCGCGCGGGCGCCCTGATCTCACGACCGGCCGGCCGCCGAAGCTACCTTTCGGCCGTGAGCCTCGACTTTGACGGAGCCGCCGGATGAGCACGGACGCCGAGCTGGAGGGAATCCTCGCCTTCCTCCGCACCGCGGAGCGGCTCAAGAGCACGCCGCGGAGCGGTTGGACCACCGCGGGAGAGAAGGAGAGCGTGGCCGCGCACACCTGGCGGCTGTCGCTGATGGCCGCGGTGTTCTCCGACCGCTTCCCCGAAGTGGACCTCGCCCGGCTGCTCAAGATGTGCCTGATCCATGACCTGGGCGAAGCGCTCCACGGCGACGTGCCCGCGCCGCTCCAGACCGCGGAGGCGAAGAAGGCCGCACGCGAGCGGGAGGACCTCCAGGAGGTGCTCGCGCCGCTGCCCGAGCGGCTGCGCCGGGAGCTGACCGAGCTGTGGGACGAGTACGAGGCGGCGCGGACGCCGGAGGCGCAGCTCGCGAAGGGGCTCGACAAGCTGGAGACCATCCTCCAGCACACCCAGGGACTCAACCCGGCCGACTTCGACTACCGGTTCAACCTGACCTACGGCCAGGCATACACGGCCGCGCATCCGCTGCTGGCCGCACTTCGCGAGCGCCTCGATCAGGCCACCGAAGCCAGGGCGCGCGAGAGCGACGCCACCTGAATGGCTCAGCGGTTCCGCGCCGCCGCCGTCCACGTCTACACCGCCTCCGGGGTCGTCCTCGCCTTCCTGGCCACGGCGGAGATCTGCTCCTCGACTCCCGATCCCCGTCTCGTCTTCATCCTGCTCGCCGCCGCCGTGCTGATCGACGCCACCGACGGCACCCTCGCCCGCCGGTGGGAGGTGAAGCGCGTACTTCCCGCGATCGACGGCCGGAAGATCGACGACATCGTGGACTATCTCACCTACACGTTCGTCCCGCTCCTGCTGGTGTGGCGAATGGGCTGGGTGCCGTCACCGGCGGCAGCGTGGATCGCGCCGGCGCTGGTGGCCTCGCTGTTCGGCTTCGCCAACAGCGGCGCGAAGGATGAAGCCGGCGGATTCTTCCTCGGCTTCCCGTCCTACTGGAACGTGGTGGCGTTCTACGCGGGGTTCTTCCACCTGTGGTACGGCGGGGCGGTCAACGCGGCGATCGTCGTGCTGCTGGCGGTGCTGACGGTCCTGCCGGTGAGGTTCCTCTATCCCAATCTCGCGCCCCGGCCGTGGCGGGTGCCTGTGATCCTCGGCGCGATCGCGTGGCTCGGGATCATGCTGGCGCTGCTGCCCGACTATCCCCGGGCGCCGGTGTGGGCGGTGTGGGTCTCGCTGCTCTATCCCGTATTCTACGTCGGGTTGTCGTTGCGTCTGGCCAGATAGCGCGGTAGAGCGCTAGTGGCAAAAGGCTTCCCGCAGTGACCCTGCCATGCCGATTCATCAGGGTTTCCCCGGAGACGACCCGGGGAGCATTGTCGCAAATAGGGCCCTACCTGTCGCAAATCGGTCCTAGTGACGGACCCCGCATGTGGCCTATTTTGTGCGAGTTGGACCCACGCGCCTGACCCGTCTCACCACCGCCTTCAAATTTCTCGAACTCGATTGGTCGCCCATGGACGATTCCCGGCGCCTATTGTGATCGCACGTTACGCCGCGCTCGCGGTGCTCGCGCTGGCCGCGTCGCTGGCCGCGCGGCGGGCCGAGGCGCAGACGCCGGACACCCTCCCGTCGCCCGGCGCGCTGAAGCGGCTGAGTCTCGAAGAGCTGATGAACATCGAAGTCACCTCGGTCTCCCGCCGTCCGGAAAAGCTGTCCACCACCGCCTCCGCCATTCAGATCATCACGGGTGACGACATCCGCCGGTCCGGCGCCGCCAGCCTGGTCGAAGCGCTGCGGCTGTCGCCCAACCTCCAGGTGGCGCAGGCCAATTCCAGCCAATGGGCGGTGAGCGCGCGCGGCTTCAACAACGTGCTCGCCAACAAGCTCCTGGTGTTGATCGACGGCCGGACCGTCTACACCCCGCTCTACGCCGGCGTCTTCTGGGACGTGCAGAACGTGGCCCTGGAGGATGTGGATCGCATCGAGGTCATCAGCGGCCCCGGCGGCGCGCTGTGGGGCGCCAACGCGGTGAACGGCGTCATCAACATCGTCACCAAGAGCGCCGCCGAGACGCAGGGGCTGGCGCTCGAGGGCGGCGGCGGCACCGAGCTGCACGCCTTCGGCACGCTGCGCTACGGCGGCCGGCTCGGCACCGGCCCGGCCTACCGGGTGTACGGCACTGGATTCGGCCGCGGCGCCACGCGTCACGCGTGATGGCGCCGATGCCGGCGACGCCTGGGGATTGGGCCAGGGCGGATTCCGGATGGACTGGGGCGGTGACGACGCTGATGCGCTCACGGTCCAGGGCGATTACTACGAGGGCCGGCCCGATCCCGACGGAAACGCGGACATCATCGCCCGCGGCGGCAACGCGCTGGGGCGCGTGACCCGTACCCTCGCCGGCGACGGCGAGCTGCAGCTGCAGCTCTACTACGATCGTACCCACCGGGACCTCGGCAACGGCTTCACCGAGGACCTCTCGACCTACGACCTCGACGGACAGCACCGATTCCATCTCGGCAAACGGCAGGAGGTCGTGTGGGGCCTGGGATATCGGCTGATGGATCACGAGACCCAGAACCTGGCGCTCTTCGCCTTCGAGCCCGCGCACAAGCTGCTGCGTCTCTTCAGCGGCTTCATCCACGACGAGATCGTGCTGGTGGACCAGCGGCTCCGCGCCGCCCTCGGCGTCAAGCTGGAGCACACCACGTACACCGGTATCGAGGTCCAGCCCAGCGGACGGCTCGCGTGGACTCCGAACGAGAGCCACACGGTCTGGGCCGGGGTCTCGCGCGCGGTCCGCACGCCCGCCCGCATCGACCGGGACTTCAGCCTCTATGCGGCGCCGGGCCTGCCTGTCATCTCGGGCGCCGACTTCGAGTCGGAGGACGTGCTCGCCTTCGAGCTCGGCTGGCGGGCGCAGCCGACGGGGACCTTCTCCTTCAGCCTGTCCACCTTCTACAACGAGTACGACGACCTGCGGAGCGCCGAGCCGGGCCCGCCGCCGCTGTTCATCCCGATCACCTTCGCCAACGGCGTTCGGGGCCACACCTACGGCGTCGAGCTGGGCTCCGTGGCGCAGGTGAGTCCGCGGTGGCGGCTTCGGGGCGGATACACCTTCCTCAAGAAGGAGCTTTCCGTGGCGCCGGGCAGCAACGATCTCAATGGGGCCACGCGCCGAGAGCAACGATCCGGAGCACCAGTTCCTGATTCAGTCATCGGCCGACCTGCCGGGGCGGGTCGCGCTCGACGCCGTGGTGCGGGCCGTGGACGAGCTGCCCGATCCGCGGGTGCCGGCCTACGTGGATCTCGACCTGCGGCTCGCGTGGAGTCCCAACGATCGCCTGGAGCTCTCGGTGACCGGACAGAATCTCCTCCATGGCGAGCATGCGGAGTTCACTCCCACGTCTCCCTCGCCCCGGCGGATCGAGCGTGGCGTGTACGGGAAGCTGACGTGGCGGTGAGCGCACGGGCGCTGGCTGCGCGCACTGGGCTGCGCAGCGGCGGTCTTGATCGGGAGCGCGGTGCCACCGGCCGCTCAGAGCGCTCCGCAGGCCCCCGCCGCCACGCCGGAGTATCAGCTCAAGGCCGTCTTCCTCTTCAACTTCGCGCAGTTCGTCTCGTGGCCGGCCGAAGCCTTCGCCGACTCCGCCGCGCCGCTCGTGATCGGCGTGCTGGGGACCGATCCGTTCGGTGCCTATCTCGACGAGACCGTTCGCGGCGAGGCCGTGGAAGGCCATCCTCTCGTGGTGCGGCGGTTCGGCGATCTCGCCGGGATCGGCGACTGCCACATCCTGTTCGTAGCCCGGGACGAAGTCACCGACCTGCCCGCCTTGCTGCGGGCGATCGAGGGCCGCAGCGTCCTCACCGTCAGTGACGTGGAGGGCTTCGCCGGGAGCGGCGGAATGATCCGGTTCGTCAACGATCGCAACCGCATCCGGCTTCGGATCAACCTCGAGGCCGCGCGCGCGGCCAACCTGACCCTGAGCTCGAAGCTGCTCCGGCCGGCGGAAATCGTCCGGCAGGGGCAGGACTGACCGATGCCGCTGCGCGACGTCCCGATCCGTCGCCGCCTCATGCGGATCATGCTGGTGACGACCGGCCTGGTGCTGTTTCTCACCTGCGCGGCGCTGCTCTCCTACGACGTTGTCACCTTCCGGCAGAACGCGGTCCGCGAGCTCACCACCATCGGCCGGATCATCGCGGCCAACAGCACGGCCGCCCTGGCCTTCCAGAACGAGGACGACGCGGGTGAAGTGATGGCGGCCCTGAAGGCGCGGCCCAACGTCCTCGCGGCCGCCCTCTACGACGACGAAGGCCGCCGCTTCGCGGTCTATCCCGAGGGCGCCCCGGATGGCACCCCGGCCGCGGCCGAGGCGGATGGCTTCCGCTTCGTGGACGGCGCGCTCGTCGGGTACGAGCCCGTCGTCGAGGGCGCCCGCCGTCTCGGCACGCTGTACCTCCGCATGGACATGGGCGAGATGTATGAGCGGCTGCGGCTCTACGCGAGCATCGCGCTGCTGGTCTTCGCGGTCTCCTTCCTCGCGGCCTATCTCATCGCCCGGAAGCTGCAGGGTCAGATCACCGATCCGATTCTCGCGCTGTCGGAGACGGCGACGGCCATCTCCGCGCGGCGGGACTACTCGGTGCGGGCGCCGATGCTCGGCCGGGACGAGCTGGGGCGGCTCACCGAGGCGTTCAACCAGATGCTGAGCCGGATCGAGGAGCAGAACCGCGAGCTCCGCGAGAGCGAAGGACGAGTCCGGGCGGTGGTGAACTCCGCGCTCAGCGCGGTGGTCGTGACCGATGCCCGCGGCGCGATCACCGACTGGAACTCGCGGGCCGAGGCGATGTTCGGGCTGGGTCGGGAGGAGGCGGTCGGGCGGCCGTTGGCCGAGACGATCTTCCCCGACGACAGCCGGGAGGCGTACCGTCGGACGCTGGATCACTCCGCCACGGGCCTGAACGGACATGGCGGTCACGCCCCGGTCGAGATGACCGCGCTCCGGCGCACCGGCGCGGAGTTCCCCGTCGAGCTCGCGGTCAGCCCGCTCCGTTCGGCGGAAGCGCTCATCCACTGCAGCTTCATCACCGACATCACCGACCGGAAGCACGCGGAAGACCGGCTCCACGGCCAGCTCGCGCGCCTCTCGCTCCTCAACCGCATCACCCGCGCGATCGGCGAGCGGCAGGACCTGCCCAGCATCTTCCAGGTGGTCTGCTCCACCCTCGAGGAAGACCTGCCCATCGCCTTCGGCTGCATCTGTCTCTACGATGCGAGCCGGCAGCGGCTCACGGTGGCGGGGATGGGGAAGCGGGCCCGCGCCCGCGCCGGCGAAATGGATCTCCGGGAGCACAGCCACATCCCGGTGGACGGCAACGGTCTCTCCCGCTGCGTGCGGGGCGAAGTCGTGTACGAGCCCGATACCGAGAAGCTTCCCTTCCCCTTTCCCGCCCATCTCGCCGCGCTGGGACTGCGGTCGGTCATCGTGTCGCCGCTGCTGCTGGAGAGCCAGGTCTTCGGCGTCCTCATCGCGGCGCGCCAGGCGCCGGAGGACTTCAGCAGCCCGGACGCCGAGTTCCTGCGGCAGCTCGGCGAGCAGGTGGCGCTGGCGGCGCACCAGGCCCAGATCCACGGCGCGCTCCAGGAAGCGTACGACGACCTGCGGCAGAGCCAGCAGGCGGTCCTGCAGCACGAGCGGCTGCGGGCGCTGGGCGAAATGGCGAGCGGCATCGCCCACGACATCAACAACGCCGTGTCACCGGTGGCCCTCTACACCCAGCTCCTGCTCGACACCGAGCCCAACCTCAGCGCCACCGCGCGCGAGTCGCTGGAAACGATCGAGCGGGCGATCGTGGACGTCGCCGCCACCGTGGCCCGCCTGCGCGAGTTCTACCGGCCCCGGGAGCCGCAGGCGACGCTCGCCCCCACCAATCTCAACACGCTCGCCCAGCAGGTCCTCAATCTGACCCGGGTCCGCTGGAGCGACATGCCGCTGCGACGCGGCGTCGTCGTCACCACCGCCACGGAGCTGGACCCCGATCTGCCGCAGATCGCGGGATCGGAGCACGAGATCAGGGAAGCGCTCACCAACCTGGTGTTCAATGCCGTGGACGCGATGCCCGAGGGCGGGACGCTCACCGTCCGGACCCGGGTCACCGAGACGCCACCACCCGGCCCGGACCTTCCGCCGCTGCGTCACGCGCACATCGAGGTGGGCGATACCGGCCGGGGGATGGACGAAGAGACTCAGCGGCGCTGTCTCGAGCCCTTCTTCACCACCAAGGGCGAGCGGGGTACCGGTCTGGGACTGCCGATGGTCTACGGGATGGTGCAGCGGCACAGCGCGGACATCGACATCGAGAGCTCACCGGGGATGGGCACGCTGATACGGCTCAGCTTCGCCGTGCCGGTGCAGGTCGAGGAAGCGCCGCCGGCCGGCTCGGCCTATCCGGCGGCGCGACCCTCACGGCTCCTGGTGGTGGACGACGATCCGCTGCTCCTCAAGTCCCTGCGCGATACGCTCGAGGCCTACGGGCACAAGGTCACGACGCTCGGCGGGGGCCAGGCGGCGATCGAGGTCTTCCGCGAGTCGCTGAGCGGCTCCGATCCCTTCGCGGTGGTGATTACCGATCTCGGCATGCCGTACGTGGACGGCCGGCAGGTGGCCCGCCAGGTGAAGCAGCTGTCTCCCACCACGCCCGTCATCATGCTCACGGGCTGGGGCCAGCGGATGACGGAGGAGGGCGAGCTGCCGGATCACGTGGACCGCGTCCTCAGCAAGCCGCCGCGATTGCGGGAGCTGCATGCGGCGTTGGTGGAGTACTGTCGGGATCTGCCGGGACTGGGTTCACCACAGAGGCACGGAGGGAGGGAGGGGCTCGTACGTTGGGCTCCGCTGCGGAAGGATTCACCACGAAGGCACGAAGGCCACGAAGGACACGAAGAAAAAAATTGTGGTTGGACTCCGCCTGACGCAGTCGGACGGTGATGCCGGCCGCCTGACGGAGTCCTCTGAACCCTTCGTGCCTTCGTGGTGAAAAACTCCCCGAAACAAGGCCTGGCTACCGAGCTCGCGCAGTCATCGATCTGCTCCGAACCCCATCCGACAACACCAGCTCGACCTCGCTCCCGGAGGCCGGCAGCTCCACATGCCCGCGCCGCGCCAACGAGAGCACCTCGCCGGTAACCACGTCACGCACCATCACGATCGGATGCGCGGCCGCGTCCCAGCGCACCGCGAGCCCGCCGCCCGCACGCATGACCGCCGGCGCCTGGACCGGACCGGACCCGAGCGTCGCCTGGGCCCGGGACACCTCTGCACCGATGCCGGGCCCGGTGAGTCGCAGCTGCTCCAGCCGGTCCGCGTTTCGCGCGTCGAGCGGGATCGCAAAGGCGAAGTGCGCCGCCCCGCGCCGGTCGTCCGCCACCGCGACCGGATCGAACGACAGGCCGAACACGCGCGAGCCGTCCGCCGCGTTCCCCTCGATGGTGTAGGCCCCCGGCCGCCGCGGCAGCACGGGCCGGGTCACGACGTGGAACGCGGGCTCGAGCACCGCGCGCCCGCCGACGATCCGGCCCCACACCACCAGCGCCGGCTGGGCTCCCGCCCTCGCCTCGCTGCCCAGCGCGATGCCCCGGAATTCCATCACACCCTGATAGGTGTAGTCGCTGACCCACGGGTCGGCGCAGTACGACATGATGTCGGACGCGGTGCGCGGCTTCAGCACCCCGGCGATCACGTCGTACCCGATCCGGCCGATGCTTCCGTCGGGGTTGGGATAGTTCTGGTCGATGCCCGGCGGGTTGCCGCACGGCGCGTGCTGGCGGCCCCACACGTGGCCCAGCTCGTGGGCGGTGATCCGTGCGCGATCGGTCGGATGGTCGTAGCCGATCGCCGCCGGTGATCCGATGAAGCCCATCCCGGCGAGCCCGTTGCTGTAATCCACCTTGACCACGCCGTAATAGTCCCGCTGGCTGTCCTCCAGGATCCTGAGCAGCGAACACCTCGCTCAGGATCGTGTTCCACGCGCCGTTGGCGTCGTCCGACTGGAGAGGATCCGTCGTGGTCGTGGTGTACACGCCGTGCACGGTCGCGTTGTAGCTCGGGATCGGGTGAACCCGCCGGGTGAGGTCGAGATACGAATCGCGATTCCCGCTCGTGACGTCACCCTGGAGATCGTTCGCCGACTGCCGGACCGGGACCAGGGTGATCGCGAGCGGCGGTGTGGGGCGGACGGTGAGCGCACGCGGCGCGCCCGCGGGGAACGCGTTGTCGGTCTCATCCGCCTCGGCGATGGCGTTCGTGGGATCCACGTCGGCCGCGATGGCGAGACCCTGCCGCACCCGGTCGGCCGGAATCACCAGGTTCCACGTCGTGCCGAGATCGCCGTCGCTCCGGCCGGTCGGCGTGGTGTCGGCCGGCGCGTTGACGGTGATGGTCTGCACCAGCGTGCCGCCGTCGAACAGCCGCACCCGCACCGCTGGCGTCGCCGTGTTGCTCTCGCTCGCGAGTGCCACCACCCGCAGCAGCGCGTCCCGCCCCGCGACGAGCGGCACCTCGTTGGTGAACGTCTGCACGCTCTGGGTGACGCTGAGCCCCGCGATACGCAGGTTCAGCGAAGACCCCGCGCCCGACGTGTAGGTGACCGCGACCGCCGCGGTCGATCCGGCCGCGACGGTGACGGTGCGATCCTGGGGATCGGAGGTGTACGTCGTGCCACCGCTCGTCACGTTCGCGGCGCTCACGGTGTATTCGCCCGGGACCAGGCCGGTGAGGGTCTCGGTCGCGGTCAACGACTCGCTGAAGCTCGTCGGGCCCGGTCACCGTGACCGCGGCGTCCGTTCCATCGGGGAGTCCGGCGATGGTGACGGCGAGACCGCCGGTCGTCGCGTCGCAGACGACGGCGAAGGTGGTCGTCGCGGTCTGGCCCGCGACGACGGTCACGTTGCGCGGGTTCTGGCCCTGCACGGCGCAGTTCTCCGCCACGCCGCCCAGCACCACCGCGTGCGCGCCCGGCGAGAGCGCGTCCACGGTGCGCTCCGCGTTGACCCCGATCGCCAGCGCCGAGCCGCCGTCCACCGACACGGTGTACCCCGAAGGATCGGGCGAGTCGCCGCTGGTGGACGTCGTGATTTCGAGCGACCCGGTGCCCGCCGCGCAGGCGATCTCGAAGACGACCTCGACCTCGCCGCCGGAGGGCACCGTCACGTCGCGCGGATTGTCGCCCGCGACGGTGCAGTTGGCGGCCACATCGCTCAGGACCACCGATGTCGCGCCCGCCGCGACGTTCCCGACCTGCGCCGTCGCGCTGGCGCCGATCGGCTGGCCCTCGCCGCCGCCCACGCTGAAGGCGTAGCCGTCGGGATCGACCGATGCGCCGGTGGTGACCGTCGTAACCGTGAGCGTGCCGGACACCGGCGGCGGTTCGACGCAGGCGATGGCGAAGTGCACCGCGACCAGCCCACCCGCCACGACGGCAACCGTGCGGGGATTCTCCCCGCCGACGGTGCAGTTGGCCGCCACGCCGCCCAGCCCGACGACGTGATCCCCTTCGTCGAGCTCGGACACCGCGACGCTCTCGTCCGCGCCGATCGGCCGGCCACCGTCGCCGTCGACCGTCAACGTGAAGCCGTCGGGATCGGGGGCGACACCGCTGGTCGCGGTCGTGACGCTGACGCCGCCGGTGGCCGGCGGCGGATCGGCACAGATCACCGAGAACGCCGCCGCGGCGATCTCACCCACCGCGACCGTGACCGCGCGCGGATTGCCGTCGGGAACGGTGCAGTTGGGCGCGAGGCCCGTGAGGCCGATCTGGTGAGAACCAGGCGGGAGGTCGGCGAGGGTGGCGCTGGCCGCGACGCCGATCGGCTGGACCTCGACGCCGTCCAGCGTCAGGCTGTAGCCGTCAGGGTCCGGCTCGGAGCCGGACGTGCTGGTGGTGACTTCGATGGCCCCGGTCGTGGGCTCCGTCAGGCCACCGCCGCCGCCGCAGCTCAGCCACGGTGCAACGGAAATACCCAGAAGAAGCGCGCGCCCGGCGCGGGCGGCCCAGCGGTGTCGTCGCATCGATGAGAGCTGAGGAGACGTCGCGGGGGGAACGACGGCCCGATGTGGATGGCTCAGGTAGGGGCAGAGTATCCCGGCGGCGGCGGGGCAGTCAAGTCTTGGAGTGGCCGCAGATAAACGCAGATAAAACAGAAAAGACAAAAGAACAATAGAGGTGGTATGGCCCACCCACCCCCATTGTTCTTCTGCGTTCATCTGCGTTCATCTGCGGCTACTTCATACTGCGGCTACTTCTACCCAGCACGAACGATCTTGTCCCCGCGGATCTCGTACACCCGCATCTGAATCACGACCCCGGGGCGCCGCTCATCCACCACGCGGACGTGGACCATCTTCTTGTCCTTCTTGTCCCCGTTGGGACGCTCCAGGATCCAGCTTCCGGCCGGGGCCGTCCGTTCGATCCTGTCGCAGCTCCGGGCCTGGGCCTGGTGCCCGGGCGGCTGGCTCGGCACCCACACCCGGCACATGCCCGGTGCCGGGAGGTGTCCCGGCGGGACGCCCAGGGTCGCCACGGAGCTCGGGCTCCGGCGCACCGGCTCGGGCTCAGGGGCCGGGGTCATGGAGACCGGCTTGCAAGCCGCTGCAGCGAGAAACGCAAGGCCAGCCGCGATCGGCATGGAAACGCGCATGATCTCTCCTGAGGAGGGACTGGTGTTGGTCCCCCCAGCGGCAGGGAGCGTGCCGAGGCCGTGCCGCTTGCACTTGCGGCGCTTTCGGAGGGGCTGCATGGTACGGCGTCCCCCATCTCCGCGAGGTCTCGGTGCGCTGGATTTCGGGCTCGCCGCTCCTGGCCCTGGCGCTTGCCATGGCGGCGGCGCCGGCCGGCAGGGCGATCGACCCGGCACTCGTCGGTACCTGGAAGCTGGACTATCGCGGGGCCGCGATCTTCTGGGTGGTGCGCCCCGACGGGACGTACCGGCTCCACGGACCCGGCGCCCAGCCCCGCCAGTTCGGGCGGATGGAAGGGAGCAAGGGTCGCTGGTCCGTCAAGGCGGATATGTGGGCCGACGAAGGCAGCTATCGGCTGGCGGATCCGACCACCTGGATCGTGACGGGGAAGTTCGGCACCGGCACCTGGAAGCAGGTCTGGAAGCCAGCCCCAGGCAGTCCCAAGGCGGTCTCCGGCAACGGCGCCTGCCGGCTGGCCACCCCGGCGGAGATCGCGCGGGTGCTGTACTCGCCGGCCGCCGGCCAGGAGGACAGTCCCGCCAATTCGCAGGGATGCCGGTACCGGGCACTGTTCAGCACGCTCGATGAGGTCACCGTCACGACTCGCCGGAACGAGGGCGAGTTCTTCCAGAACAACCGAAAGTCGCGCCGCGGCGGGATGGACGTGCCCGGCGTCGGCGACCAGGCCTTTACCGAGGTCACGGCCGGGAACGCCTTGAGCCTCCAGTTCCTCAAGGGCGACACCTGGGTTACCCTCCAGCTCCGTCTCCAGCCGAGCGCCATGATCGAAGACCTGCCGTACCTCACCGAGCTGGGACGCGCCATCGCGAGCCGCCTCTAGATCATCCTGGCCGATCCCGCATTCATGTCCGACCCGTCCTCCGAGTCCATCGCCCGGCTGCTTCCCGACGTCCCCCGTTGGGTGGAGGTGCGCGGCATGCTGCTCGCCGGCTACGGGCGGGCGGAGTGGGTGGATGCCGGGCCGCCGCCGAGCTTCGTCGCGTTCGATCCGGATGCCCTCGCGGTCGTGATCGGCCAGCCACCGGACGAAGTGATCCGGGCCGCCGCCGACCGGGTGCGCGAGGTCCTCGCGGCGCCGGAGAACGTGGACCGCGTCGCGGCGTTGCTCGCCGACTGGAAGCCGGAGCCCGCCGCGATCCACGTCCTCCACTCCGACTCGCGGCTCCCCGACGTGCCGGACGGCTCGGTGCGCGAGCCGTCCCGCGCCGAGCTGGAGGCGGTGCCGGAGAAGGAGCTCCGCCAACAGCTCCTGTCCGAGGTAGACGCCGGCACCCGCATCGTCGCAGCCTACGACGCCGGGGTGCCGGCCGCGTTCTGCTATGCGGCCTCCGCCACCGAAGAGTGGTGGGACATCTCGATCGACACGCTGGAGACCCATCGCCGGCAGGGCCACGCGGCGCGATGCGTCGCGTTCCTGATTCGGGAGATGGCGCGGCTCGGCAAGCGGCCCGTGTGGGGCGCGGTCGAGTCCAACGTCGGGTCCCTCGGTCTGGCGGCGAAGCTGGGCTTCCGGCGAGTCAGTACGCTCTATCTCTTATCACGGTGATCTCGATCATGCCGATGGGTTCCTTCTCGATACTGCGTGGTCGCCGCGGTCCTGATTGCGAGTCCGCTCGCCGCGCAGCAGCGACTCTCCCGCACCGAGCAGCGCATCCGCAAGGCGGCCGCCGAGCAGGTGGACGACCAGATCGGCTACCTCCAGCGGGTGGTGGACATGCCGAGCAGCACGCTCGATCTCGACGGCGTGCGCGCGGTCGGCGGCGTGTTCGCGCGCTCGCTCGACTCGCTCGGCTTCGAGACCCGGTGGGCGGAGATGCCGGCGGAGATGCGGCGGGCCGGGCACCTGGTGGCGGAGCACCGCGGCAAGCGGGGCAAGGCGCGGCTGCTCCTGATCGGCCACCTCGACACCGTGGTGGATCCGGACCGGCCCACGTTCGCCCGCCGGGATTCGGTGGCGGACGGGATCGGCGGGAGCGACATGAAGGGCGGCGATGTCGTCGTCCTCTATGCCCTCAGGGCGCTGGCCGCCGCGGGCGCGCTGCGCGATCTCAACGTGACCGTCGTCTTCACCGGCGACGAGGAGCACGCCGGCAGCCCGCTGGAGCTCTCCCGCCGCGACCTGATCGACGCCGCTCGCCGCAGCGACCTCGCGCTCGGCTTCGAGAGCGGCCGGCCGAGCGACCTGACCGTCGCCCGCCGCGGCGCGGCGAGCTGGCGCGTGACGACGACCGGCACCGAGGCCCACTCGGCCGGTATCTTCCGGGAAGGCACCGGCTACGGGGCGATCTACGAGCTGGCGCGGATCCTGGACGAGTTCCGCCGGGAACTGTCGGGCATCCAGTACCTGAGCTTCAACGCGGCGACGGTGCTAGGGGGCACCAACCTTGCATATGACAGCGTGGCCATCAGCGGCACCGCATCGAGCAAGCTCAACATCGTTCCCCGGTCGGCGGTGGCCCACGGCGACATCCGTTTCATCTCCGCCGAGCAGCACGACAGCGCCAAGCGGCGCATGAGCGAGATCGTGGCGCGCCACCTGCCCGGTACCGGCGCCACCATCCGCTTCGAGGATGAGTATCCGGCGATGTCGCCGACCCCGGGGAACCATCGGGTGCTCGCGGTCTACGATACGCTGAGCCGCGCGCTCGGTTACGATGAAGTGGTGGCCTTCGACCCGGGGCGCCGGGGTGCCGGCGACATTTCGTTCGTCGCGCCGTACGTGGATGGCGTGGACGGACTCGGCAGCCTGGGCGGCGGAGCCCACACGCCGGAGGAGTACGTAGAGCTGACGACGCTGGAGATGCAGACGGCGCGCGCGGCCGTGTTCCTGCACCGCCTGGGGAGCCGCCCGGCCTCGGATTTCGCGCGTCGCAACCCGTAAACTCTCATTGGACCATGGAGACCCGATGACCCGTCGTGAAGATCAACGGATCGCTGCCCTCGCCAAGAAGAACGCCGCCAAGATCAAGCCGCCCCGGCAGGATCAGGCCTCGGACTTCGACGCCACGCTCAAGAAGCGCGCCCCCGACCAGGACCCGGAGACGAAGCGGCTGTTCAAGGAGATGAAGCGCCGCGAGTTCTAGAAGGCCGAACCATTCGCGCCCCATTTCCCGTAGGGATGGGATGCGCACGCCACGCCATGTCGTCGGCGGCTACCGCGAGTTCGAGCCGCCCCCGGCGCTCCGGCCGTTCGTCGAATCGGTCTGGATCCATCGCTCCCCGCACCAGCTCGCCTCGGGCGAGGGCGGGATGCATCGGGTCCTTCCCGACCCTGCGCTCAACCTCGCCTTCTCCTGCCTCCGCGGACCCGACGGCATCCCCACCGCGCCGCGGATGATCATCATCGGGCCCAAGACCCGGCCGCACCTCTTCCCCTTCCGCCCGCGCCACGAGTTCGTCGCCATCCGCGTGAAGCTCGAATGGGCCGCCCCCCTGCTCGGCCTGGAGCCGGACGACCACTGCGATGCCGAGCATGACCTGGCGGACGTGCTGCCGGCGCTCGCGACTGCGCTGCTGGAGCCGTTGGCCGACGCGGCCGACCCCGACACCGCCCTCGAGCGTCTCACGGCGGTCGCCGCGCAGCGCGCAGCCCGCATACCGGAACGGTCCACCGCGGCGGCCCGTGCGCTCGATGTCGTGCGGCAGACGAGTGGACGGATGACCGTCGATCGGATCGCGGACGGCATGGGCGTCGCCCTGCAGAACCTTGCGCCGGCAGGTGCGGCGGGACGCCGGCGTCTCGCTCAAGGCGTACGCCCGGGTCACCCGCTTCGTGGGGGCCGTCACCCTCGCCGATCGGAGCGACCGGCCGGCCTGGGCCGCCATCGCGGCCGACAGCGGCTACTGCGATCAGTCCCACCTCGTACGGGAGAGCCGCGCCATCGCCGGGCTCGTGCCCGGGCAGGTGTATCGCGAGCGCCGCGCGCAGGCCGAAACGTCCAATCCCATGCCGAGCCCGATGCCGTAGACTGGTCGTCCGCCCCTTCGGACGAGGTCTCGGCATGTGCACCCGCAATCGCCGGCTTTCCGGCCTGCTCGCCGCGCTGGCGGCGGTCGCGATCCTTCCCGCCGGCGCCCGGGCGCAGGGCTCGCTGCCGCGCGACTCCACCGCGCGCGTCGAGCGCCTCGCCGACGGCGTCTACGCCATCATCCACGACGATGCCACCGACCAGTGGCCCCACAGCAACACCGGCGTCGTCGTCTCGGACGACGGCGTGCTCGTGGTGGACGCCACCTATCTGCCGTCGCGGGCCCGGGCGGATATCGCCCTCATCAGACGTCTCACCGACAAGCCGGTGCGCTACCTGATCAACACCCACTGGCACATGGATCACACCTACGGGAACGAGGCGTACCGCGACGCCTTCCCGGGGATGGCGATCGTGACCGAGCGGTGGACCCGCGAGTTCTGCGAGCGGAACAGCCACTACTGGTCGAAGTTCTCGACCGCGCCGAAGTCCACCCGCCGCCAGGCGCTCGGCGAGCTCGAGGCCGAGCTGGCGAAGGGGCGGGACAGCACGGGCAAGGCGCACTCCGCGGAGGAGAAGCGCCGGCTCGGGACCGTCATCCGCCAGCGGAAGAACGAGCTGGATGAGCTGAGCCGGGTGCGGGTGGTGGTCGCGGACCAGGTCTTCGACGGCGCGATGACGCTGCGGCTCGGCCAGCGGCGGATCGAGCTGGTGGACCACGGCCGCGCCAACAGCCCGCACGACGTGACGGTCTGGCTGCCGGACGAGCGCATCCTCTTCACCGGCGACATCGTGGTGCAGTCGCCGCTTCCCTACACCGGCATGTCGTGGCCGGTGCCGTGGATCGAGGTCCTGAAGCGGCTGGAGGCCGTACCGGTCGCCTTCCTGGTGCCCGGCCACGGTCCGGTCATGCGCGACCACACGTACACCCGCCAGGTGCGCGCGCTGCTCGAAGCGGCGACGATCGCGGGTCGAAGCGATGCTGCGCCAGGGGAAGCCGGTGGAGCAGATCCAGGACTCGGTGCACCTGGAGGAGATCCGGGGCACGGTGCCGGCATGGGGCGGCAAGGAGCTGGATGAGGATTGGGATTACATCGTGCGGACGCTGCTCGAGCGGGCGTGGCGCGGAGTACGGGGGCAGGGGTGACCATGGCCTAGACCCCGAAGCCCCACCCATCACCCACAAAGATTTTCCCTCTGTTCTCCGCCAGGAGCAATCGGATGGTGATCCCCGCCGACTGACAGAATCCTCTGAGCCCTTCGTGCCTTCGTGGTGAATGGGTGGCTGGGGTGGTGGAGTGGAACGCCATAGGCGCTTCGCTGCACTCAGGGTGACACTTCTTCCTTCCGCCCGACCCCGTATCCCCCCATACTACCCTCACCACCCGCCCTTCGAGCCCGCGATGGTCGTCGCACGCCATCCCGAATCCATCGGTCCCTACCGCATTCTCCAGGTCCTGGGGGAAGGCGGCATGGGCGTGGTCTACGAGGCCGAGCAGAGCGTCCCCGTCCACCGCCGCGTGGCGCTCAAGGTGCTCCGCCCCGGGTTCGAGTCCGCCGAGATCGTCGCGCGGTTCGACGTGGAGCGGCAGGCGCTCGCGGTCATGATGCACGAGTCCATCGCGAAGGTGCTCGACGCCGGCGCCAGCGATACCGGCACGCCCTACTTCGTGATGGAGCTGGTCCGCGGGATCCCCATCACCGACTACTGCGACACCAGCAAGCTCAGCACCCGCGACCGCGTCGCCCTCTTCATCCCCGTCTGCCGCGCCGTGCAGCACGCCCACCAGAAGGGCGTGATCCATCGCGATCTCAAGCCGACCAACATCCTGGTCACCGAGGCCGACGGCCGTCCGATCCCCAAGGTCATCGACTTCGGCATCGCCAAGGCGACCGGCCAGCGCCTCACCGAACGCACGCTGATCACCCAGTTCGGCCAGGCGGTCGGCACGCCGGCCTACATGAGTCCCGAGCAGGCCGAGATGTCCGGCCTCGACGTGGACACCCGCACCGACGTCTACAGCCTCGGCGTGGTGCTCTACGAGCTGCTGGTCGGACGGCTGCCGCTCGACCCGCAGCAGCTGGGCCTTCCCGGCTTCATGGCCCGCCTCGCCGCGCGAGAGACCGACCCGCCGACGCCGAGCGCGAAGCTCGCGACGTTGGAGAACGACCGGGCCGTGCTGGCGCAGCTCCGCACCACCGATCCCGAGAGCCTGCGCCGGCAGCTTCGCGGCGATCTCGACTGGATCATCATGAAGGCGATGGAGAAGGACCGGGGCCGCCGCTACGACACGGCGAACGGCCTGGCCAACGACCTCGCCCGCTATCTGGAGGACCAGCCGGTCGAGGCACGGCCGCCGACCGCCGCGTACCGGCTCCGCAAGTTCGTGCGCCGCAACAAGGCGGGCGTCCTGGCCCTCACCGCGGTCGCGGTCGCCCTCGTGGCGGGAGCGGCCGCCGCGACGGTCGGCTTCGTCAGCGCGACCCGCGCCGAAGCGCACGCGCGAGCCGAAGCCGCGACGGCGCGACAGGTCTCCGACTTCCTCGTCGGCCTCTTCCGCGTGTCCGATCCCTCGGAGGCACGCGGCAGCGCGATCACCGCCCGTGAGATCCTCGACTCCGGCGCCGTGAAGATCCAGACCGATCTCGCCAACCAGCCGCAGGTGCAGGCGAGACTGATGAAGACGATCGGCGACGTCTACACCGAGCTGGGTCTCTACGCCAAGGCGGAACCGCTCCTGCAGCGCGCGCTCGCGACGCGCGAGGGGCCGCGCGCCACCGATTCCACCGAGCTCGGCGGCCACCTTCTCTCGCTCGGCCGGCTCTACTACAAGCAGGGCCGCTACGAGGAGTCGGAGCGCACGATCCGGCGGGCGGCGGAGGTCGCGGAGCGCGCCGATCCGGCCGATCCGGTGCTTCGCCGCAGCTTCAGCGTGCTGGCATCACTGCACCGCGACCAGGGGAAATATCGCGAGGCCGACTCGCTGTCGCGGAAGACCCTGGAGGTCTTCGAGCGGACGGTGGGATCCGATCACCCCGAGGCCGCCGACGAGCTGACCGGCTTCGCCATCTCGCAGGCCGAGCAGGGGCGGCCGCAGGCGGCGGAGTCGCTGTTCCGGCAGGTGCTCGCCATCCGGCGCCGGGTGCTCGGCGACGTGCATCCCTTGACGGCGCGGGCGATGAGCAACGTGGCCAGCTCCTTGTTCGAGCAGGCGAAGCTGGCCGAGGCCGAGTCGCTCTACCGGCGTGGCCTGGCCATCGACAGCTCGCTCTACGGCCCGGAGCACGGTCAGGTGGCGATGGACCTCTACAACCTGGGCAACGTGGAGGGCAGCAAGGGCAAACCGCCGCGACGCCATGCTGCTCTACCGCCGCGCGCTCGCCATCTGGGAGAAGACGGTGGGACCCGACCACCCCTACGTCGCGGCGGCGCTGACCAGCCTGTCGAACTCGCTCGCCGCGGAGGGACGCCACGGCGAGACCCTCCCGCTGCTGCAGCGGGCGCTCGCGATCCGCGAGAAGACGCTCGCCGCGGACCATCCCTTCCTCGCCACCACGCACAACGAGCTGGGGCAGGCGGCGCTGCACGCGGGACGCTTCGACGAGGCGGAGATGCACCTGACCCGGGCGCTGGAGATGCGGCGCCGGGTGCTCGAGCCCACCAGCTACTACATCGCGATCACTCTCGGCGCGCTCGCCGATCTCGATCGGAGGCGCGGGCGCCCCAAGGAAGCCGAGGCCCGCTACCGCGAGGCGATCACCCAGTGGGAGAGCTCGGGGCGCGACGCCCAGAGCGACATCGGCGTGATCACCGCGGGCTACGTCGAGCTGCTGAAGGGCCAGGGGCGCGACGCCGAGGCGGCGACGATCGCCGCCAAGAGCCGTTGATGGCGGAAGGCAAGAACCTCAGCGCCGGCCTCCTGCTCTTCCGCCGCCCCAACGGTGGACTCGAGCTGTTCCTGGCACATCCCGGCGGGCCCTTCTGGCGCGGCCGTGACGTGGGAGCGTGGACCATCCCGAAGGGACTGGTGGCGCCGGGCGAGGAGCTGCTCGCGGCGGCGCGCCGCGAGTTCGAGGAGGAGACCGGCATCGTCCCCCGCGAGCCGTTTCTGCCGCTCGGCAGCGTGCGGCAGAAGGCCGGCAAGGTCATCCACGCCTGGGCCTGGGAAGGCGACGCCGATCCCGCCGCGATCGTGAGCAATACCGCCACCGTCGAATGGCCCCGCGGCTCGGGGCGCACGATCACCTACCCCGAAGTGGATCGCGCAGGGTGGTTCGAGCCCGGCGCGGCTCGCGTCAAACTCAACCCCGCGCAAGCGGAGCTGATCGATCGCCTGGAGGCCGCGCTCCCTCCATTGGCTTGACCTCCGGACCGCGCTATCCTGGGATATGGAACTGGGACTGAACGGGAAGCGAGCCCTGGTCAGCGGATCGACCGCCGGGATCGGGTTCGCGGCGGCTCGCGCGCTGGCCGCGGAAGGCGCGCAGGTGATCATCAACGGACGCACCAAGGAGCGGGTCGAGGCGGCGATCGCCGAGCTGGAGCGGGATCAGCCCGGCGCGCGGGTGAGCGGCGTGGTGGCCGACCTCAGCGGTGCGCACGGCTGCGCCGAGGTGACCCGCCGGGTGCCCCAGCTCGACATCCTGGTCAACAACGTCGGCATCTTCGAGCCGCAGCCGTTCGAGGAAATCTCGGACGACGCCTGGTTCCGGTTCTTCGAGACCAACGTCATGAGCGGCGTCCGCCTCTCGCGCCACTACCTCGGCGGCATGCGGCAGCGGAACTGGGGCCGCATCGTGTTCGTCTCCAGCGAGTCCGGCCTCCATATCCCGGTGGAGATGATTCACTACGGGATGACCAAGACGGCGCAGATCGCCATCGCGCGCGGGCTGGCGGAGTCGCTCGCGAAGACCGGCGTCACCGTGAACAGCGTGCTGCCCGGCCCGACCAGCTCCGAGGGCGCCGGCGATTTCCTCGTCCGTCTCGCGGAGTCGCGCGGCATGGACGCGGCCGCCGCCGAGCGCGACTTCTTCACCAATGCCCGGCCTACGTCCATCATCCAGCGCTTCGCCACCCCCGATGAAGTCGCCGCGATGATCGTCTATCTCTGCGGCGAGCCCGCCTCCGCCACGACCGGCGTCGGCCGTCCGCGTGGATGGCGGCGTCGTACGCGCGATTCCCTGACCCCAGCCCCACGGCCGATCGCCATGACGCCGTTTTACCTGGTGGACGTCTTTACTTCCGAGCCGTTCACCGGCAATCCGCTGGCGGTCGTCACGGACGCCGACGCCTTGTCCACCGACCGGATGCAGCGGATCGCGGGCGAGTTCAATCAGACCGAGACGACGTTCCTGCTGGCGCCGACGCTCCCCGGGGCGGACTGGCGGCTCCGCTCGTTCACCGCGACCGGCACCGAGGTCTTCGGCGTCGGCCACAACGCGCTCGGCGCCTGGTGGTGGCTCGCCAGTGCGGGACGCTTGACCCTCGACGCGTCGACGCGAACCTTCAGTCAGGAGATCGACGGCCGGGTCCTCCCGGTCGAGATCCGGTCCGAGCGAGGGCGCGTGGTCACGGTCGGCATGGCGCAGGCGGACCCCGCCTTCGGCGCGGTGGTCGGCAAGATCTCGCCGCTCGCGTCCGCGCTCGACCTCGGGGACGCGGAGCTGGCGGTCGGGCGGCTCGAGGCGCAGGTTGTCTCTACCGGCGTGCCTCACCTGCTGGTGCCGGTGCGGGACCTCGGCGCGCTGTCCCGGGCGCGGCCCAAGCCGGAGCAGCTCGCCGCATACCTCCGCTCCATCGGGGCCCAGGGCTGCTACCTCTTCTGTCTCGATCCGCTCGATTCCACCGCGCCGGCGCGGGCCCGATTCTTCGGCCCCAACGTCGGCATCGCGGAAGATCCAGCAACCGGCAGCGCGGCGGGCCCGCTCGCGGCATACCTGGTGACCAACCGGCTCGCCTCGGAAGAGCGGCCGGTGATCATCGAGCAGGGGCAGGCGATGGGAAGGCCCAGCAGGATCGAGGTACACGTGCGTGGCGGTGGCGTGCGCGTGTCCGGAACGGCGGTCGTGGTCGTGGAGGGACACCTGCGATGAATCGGCTTCGGTGGATCGGCGGACTGACGCTCGCCTGCCTCGCGCTCGGCGCGCGGCCGCTCCGCGCCCAGACGGCGGCGCTCGACTCGGTGGATCGTTTCGCGAGCGCCGAGCTGGCGCGGCAGCGGATTCCCGGCATGTCGATCGCCATTCTGCGCGGCGACAGCGTGCTGCTCGCGAAGGGCTACGGCTTCGCCAACCTCGAGCACCGGGTCCCGGCAACCGACAGCACGATCTACCAGTCCGGATCGGTCGGCAAGCAGTTCACCTCCGCCGCGATCGTCACCCTCGTCCGCGAGGGGAAGATTCGCCTCGACGATCCGATCAGGAAGTACATCCCCCAGGCGCCGTCGGGGTGGAACAAGGTCACCATCCGTCATCTGCTGACCCACACGTCCGGCATTCCCGACTACACCGGCAACATGGTGGACTTCCGGAAGGATTACACCGAAGAGCAGCTCGCCACGATCTACTCGAAGCTCAAGCTCGACTTCCAGCCGGGCGCCACCTGGAGCTACAGCAACACCGGCTACGCGCTGCTCGGCTTCGTCGTGCACAAGGTGACCGGGCAGTTCTACGGCGACTACCTGCGCGACCGGGTGTTCCAGCCGCTGGGCATGCGCACCGCGCGCGTCATCTCCGAAGCCGACATCGTGCCCAACCGGGCCGCCGGCTACGAGCTGGTGAAGGGAGAGGTCAGGAACCAGTCCTGGGTGTCGCCTTCGCTCAACACGACGGCCGACGGCGCGCTCTACTTTACCGTGCGCGACATGGCCCAGTGGGCGATCGGTCTCAACCACGCCCGCATCCCCGACAGCACCGGACTCGCGATGAGCTGGACGCCGGTGACGCTCAACGACGGCGGGACCTATCCATATGGTTTCGGCTGGGGCGTCGAGGATCAGCGGGGGCACCCTCGCATCGGCCACGGCGGCTCGTGGCAGGGCTTCCGCACCAGCATCCAGCGCTATCCGGAGTACGATCTCACCGTCATCGCGCTGGCCAACCTCGACGCCGCGATCCCGGAGGCGGTGACGACTACCATCGCCGGCATCCTCGAGCCCGATCTGCTGCCGCCCCATCTGCTGCCGCCGAGCGCGGAGGGCCCACCGCAACCGGTAGAGTCATTGCTCGCCGACGTCGCCGCCGGCAAGGCGTCGCCCAAGCTGGCGCCGGGACTGCGGACGTTCGCCTCGAAATCGATCCGCGAGGAGTGGGGCCGCAGCCTCGACGACGTGAAACGGTGGGAAGGGCTCGGCTGCGATGCGGTGGGCGACAAGGGGATCTCGCGGCTCGGCACCAAGGTCGAGCGGATCTGCTACGCCCGGGGTACGGGCCCCGACACCCGGCTTCTCGCGATCGTCGCCTACGGCGCCGACTGGCAGGCGGCGGCGCTGGATTCGTACACGTACTGATGCTACGGATCGAGGCGCTGCATCACGTGAGCGTCAACGTCACCGACCTCGACCGCGCGAAGCGGTTCTACACCGAGATCCTCGGCCTCGAGGAGATCCCCCGCCCGCCGTTCGACTTCCCGGGCGCCTGGTTCCGGCTCGGCGACCGGCAGCTCCATCTCATCGTCCACCAGCCGACGCACACGCTCCGGGGCACCACGGCGATCAGCTCGCGCGAGGGGCACTTCGCGATCGCGGTCGGCAGCTACGAGGACGCACGCCGCCATCTCGAAGCGGCCGGCGTGCCGTTCGACGCGCATCCACAGAGCCGGACGCCGTGGGCGCAGATCTTTCTCTCGGATCCGGACGGGAACCTGATCGAGCTCAGCGCGATGGCGTGAGGATGGCCGCGCAATCATTGTCATCCTGAGCGAAGCGAAGGAGCCGGAGCTGGCATGGAATTGACCCTCGACTTCCGTCATGGCCTCCGCAGCCTGCGCCGCCACCGCGTGCTCACCCTCGCCGCCGCCGTTACGCTCGGCCTGGGTATCGGCGCGGCCGTCACGATGGCCGGTGTCGTCGAGCACGTGCTGCTTCGGCCCCTGCCGGTGAAGGAGCAGGATCGAGTCGTGGTGTCCTGGGGCGTCTTCCAGTCCTCGGGATTCGGCCACGTGCCGATGACGCACGCTACGATGCGCGCCCTCGCCGAGCGCACCCAGGTGTTCGAGCGGCTCGCGGGGCTGGACTACAACGGCGTGTGGTACGATGTCGGGCGCGCCGGCGACCGGGCCGTCCCGTACCCGCTCGGAGCCGTCACGGGAGAGCTGTTCTCCACTCTGGGCGTCGCCCCGATACTCGGCCGGACGCTCGAAGCTGCGGACGACCGGATCGGCGCGGCGCCGGTAACCGTCATCAGCGAAGGCATGTGGGAACGGCAGTACGGCCGCGACCCCGCCGTGCTCGGCAAGGCGCTCGAGGTGACGAACGGGACCTTCACGATCGTCGGCGTGGCACCGGGTGACTTCGATCTGCCGAAGGGATCCGTGGCTTGGGTGACCTTCGCCGGCATCAACCCCGACCTGCTGAAGGAAGGCGCCTACGGCACGCTCGATCTCGTCGGCCGTCTCCGGCCGGGCCGCACCATCGAAGAAGCGCGGCGCGAGCTCGACCGGATGGTCCTCGAGGTGGATGGAAGCCAGTGGAGCACCGATAGCCGTCTGCTCATGACCGTCCGTCCGCTCGAGGAGGTCGTGGTGGGTCAGGTGCGTCCGGCCATCCGCGTGCTCGCCGCGGCGGCGCTGCTGGTCTTTCTGGTCGCGGTGCTCAACCTGGGGAATCTGCTCGTCGTCCGAGGCGTGGAGCGGCAGCGGGAGTTCGCCATCCGCCGCGCCATCGGGGCGACCCGGGCGGCGCTCGCGAGGCAGCTCGTGATCGAGACGGCGCTGCTGGTGGCGCTGGGAGGCGCGCTCGGCTGGGCATTGGCATCGGCGGCCTGGCGCGTGCTGCCGGCGGTCGCGCCGGCGGACCTGCCTCGCATCGAGGGCATGTCCGCCAACGTCTCGGTCCTCCTGGTGGCGTTGGGGCTCGGGTTCTTCGCGGTCGCCTTCGCGAGCGCGCTGCCCGCCCTCGCCCTCAGCGAGGCCGACCTGTCACTGCCTCGCGGCGGCGATGCCGGCTCTCAGGGCGGACGGCCTCGCGCCTTCACGTGGACGGGGGCGCTCGCGGCCCAGGTCGCGCTCGCGGTCGTCACACTCATCGGTGCCCTGTTGCTGGTGCGCACGCTCCGGCATCTGCAGCAACTCGAGGCCGGATTCGCGACGGAAGACCTGGGCGTCGCCCAGGTTGTGCTGCTCGCGGAAACGAACGATGGCCGCAACCTGATGCGGCGACTGATCGAGCGGCTCGGCGCCGTCCCTGGCGTGACTCAGGTGACGACGGCGATATACCCGCCCGCTCTCCGGTACGGCCGGATGGGACTTCGGCTTCATCGCGGAGGGACAGACGAATGCACAAGGTGCCGGTAATCCGTACTTGAACTACGAAGCGGTGATGCCGAACTACTTCGAGACCCTGCGCCTTCCGCATGCTCCGGGGCCGCGGCTTCAGCGACGCGGACCGCAAGGGTGCGCCGCTGGTGGTCGTCGTGAGTCAGGGGATGGCGCGGACCGTATGGCCGGGAGAGAACCCGATCGGCAAGCGGATCCGCTGGGCCGGCGATGACTCCGCCGGCGAATGGCGCACCGTGGTCGGGGTGGCGGCGGACACGCGGTATCGGGAATTCCTGGACCCCCGGCCCACGGTGTACGTCCCGGCAGAGCAGCAGGATATCGGGCGGGGCTGGGTGTTGATCCGGACGGCACGGCCGTTCGGCGACCTGATCCCGTCGCTTCGCGCGGCCGCGCGGGAGATCCACCCGGACTTCGACCTGGTGAACGCGGCACCGATGGCGGCGGCTCTGGACCAGCCGCTGGCGCGTCCCCGGTTCAACGCCGGAGTCCTGCTGTTCTTCGCCATGGTCGCGGTGACCCTCACCGCCGTCGGCCTCTACGGCCTCACCAGCTTCCTGGTACTCCAGCGCCGGCGTGAGGTGGGAATCCGCCGCGCGTTGGGCGCCGAAGGTCGCCAGATCGTCGGCCTGTTCCTCCGGCGCGGGATGACTCCGGTGCTGATCGGCGCGGCGGCGGGCGTCGGTATCGCGCTCGCCGGTGGGAAGGTGCTGGCCTCGGTAGTCTACGGAGTGACGGTCACCGATACGGCGGCCATCGCGGGCGGCGTGGCCGGCTTCGTAGTGATCGCCCTGGTGGCGATCCTGGTCGCCACGCGCGGTGCGGCACGCATCGATCCGATGGTGGCACTGCGGGCGGAGTAGTGGAGGAGGTGTCATCCTGAGCGAAGCGAAGGAGCCATGCGTCGGGTCATGGCTCCTTCGCTTCGCTCAGGATGACACGTCCTTCCCCCCAAGCCGCTCCACCGCCGCCGCAAGCATCCGCTCCCGCTCCGCATTGTCGAGCCAGCGCCCGCCGACCGACACGCCCTCGATCCGCTTCGTGTTCCGGATGTCCTCCAGCGGATTCCCCGCGATCAGCACCAGGTCCGCCCGCTTCCCCGGCTCGATCGTCCCCCACTCCTTCGATGCCCGGAGGAACTCCGCCGGGTTCCGCGTCGCCGCCGCGAGGGCCTGGTAAGGCGTGAGCCCGGCAGCGACCAGGCTCTCCATCTCCCGGTGCAGCGTCCAGCCGTAGCCGAAGAACCACTCCGGCGTGTCGGAGCCGGCCATGATCTTCCCGCCCGAGTCGGAGATCGCCTTCACCAGGCGGTTCCGCACCTGGACCCAGCGCATCCGCCGCGCCTCCGTGGCCGGGTTCGCCCAGTACTTCTCCCGCGCGCCGAGGTAGAGCCCGCGCATGTCTGGAGGCATGATCCCCCAGTCGGGGCGCGCCTTCACATCCTCCTCCGACTGCCCCAGCGCGAACGCGGTCTTGAACACCGTGAGCGTGGGACAGGTGAAGGTCCCCGCCCGCGCCGTCGCGCCCGCGATGCGCTCGACCTTCGCGTCATCCACGTAGTCGAGGCTCTCCCAGTTCTTGAGCCTGAAGAGTCCCCGGTCCGAGACCGACTCCTTCATCGGCGCCGAGTCCGCCAGCACCGACTCGAGGTAGTTGTCGAGATGCTCGATCTGCTGCCCGGCCGCCAGCGCCCGCGCCACGCCGACCTGCGGATCCACGTGCCCCACCACCCGGATGTTCTGGGCCTTCGCCTCGCTCACGATCGCGTCGTACACCGCCGGCGAGATGAAGAGCGTCAGCTTGATGAAGTCGTAGCCCAGGTCCGCCATCTCCTTCACCGCCCGGCGGGCGTCCTCCGGCGTCGTGACCACGCGGCTGTTCACGTCCTCCTTGCCGGTGAACTGCGGGCTCGCGATCCAGAGCTGCGGCCCCACGATTCGGCCGCCCTCGACCTCGCGGCGCAGACCGAAGTGCTCCCGGGTCCCGATCATGAACCGCGTGGCCGTCACCCCGTTCGCCACCATGACGCCCAGCTCGTACTTGGCGAGGGAGTCCGGCGTGTCGCCATCGGAGTAGAGGTGGGCATGCATGTCGGCGAGACCGGGGATCAGGTATTTTCCTCGACCATCCACCCGCTGGGCCCCCGCAGGCACCTGAACGTTTCTAGCTGCACCGACCGCGACGATGCGGCCATCACGGACCAGCACCGTAGCATCGCGGAGGACCGTGTCCCGGGTCATCGGAACCACGGCGACGTCGGTGATGGCGTAGGTGCCGGCGGCGAGCGCACCGCGTGACGCCTGGCCCTGCCCGGTCGAGGCGAGCAGACTCTGAAGCACGAGCGCCGAAAGGATCGAGTTGCGCATGATGCACGGGGATTGGAGGGAAGGCCGAACGGGGAACGCCGCAGCCGTACGGTGGATTCGCCGCCGAGTTTCCGGGATCGCGCTCGCCGCGCCGTTGGCCCTGGTCCTGGCCGGATGCGACCCGACCGCGCTGCCCCCCGGCGACGCCCTGGCGTTCACCAACGCCCGGGTCATCGACGGCAACGGCGGTCCGGTCCTCGATGACATCACCATCGTCATCCAGGGCGGCCGCATCGCCCAGCTCGGCCCCTCGTCCGCCATCGCCATTCCGCTGAACGCGCGCCGCATGGACCTGACCGGACGCGTGGTGACACCCGGCTTCGTGGACATGCACTACCACGTCACCACCGGCGCGATGCGCTACCGGCGCGACGCCGCCGGCCGGCTCGACAGCACCTACGACCGCCGGCTGGCGGAGCGGCTGCTTCGGATCGCCCTCGCGCGCGGGATCACCACCATCCGCGACCCCGGCGCGTCGCCGGTGGACGTGGCGGTCGCGCTGCGCGAGGCGGTGGACTCGGGCAGCGTGGTCGGCCCGCGCATCTTCACCGCCGGACCGATCATCGCCGATCCGGGCCTCGGCGACAGCGCCCTCCGCGCCGAGGTGCGGGCGCAGGACTCGGCGGGCGTGGATTTCATCAAGCTCTACTCCGGCATCGGGCCCGCGGCACTCGCGGCGGCCGTGGACGAGGCCCACCGGCACAAGCTCCGGGTGATCGGCCACCTCCAGCGCACCTCGTGGACCGAGGCGGCCACCGCGGGCATCGACTTCCTCACCCACGCCGGCAACTGGCACCAGGCGTATCTCCGTCCCGAGCGGCGCGCCGAGTACGAGAAGCTGGGCGGAACCATGCGCGCCCGGATCTCCTGGCTCGAGTGGCTCGACGTGGACGGACCCGCGGTGGACTCGTTGATCCGCGTGCTGCGCGAGCGCCAGGTCTCGATCGATCCGACGCTGATCGCCTATCACACCAAGTTCTGGTGGCGCGACTCGCTCTATCAGCGCGATCCCGACGCCGAGCTGGTTCCCGAATTGGTGGAGAACTGGCGCGTGCTCGGCATGCCGACCCGCGACTGGACCCCGCGCGAGTTCGACCGGGCCCAGGCCGCCTGGCCCACGCTGCTGCGCTTCGTCCAGCGGCTCTACCGGGAAGAGGTGCATCTCACCGTCGGCTCCGACCTCGCGAGCCCGTGGGTGATGCCGGGCATCGCCTTCCACCAGGAGCTCGCGCTGCTCGAGAGCGCGGGCATCCCCCGCGCGGACGTGCTGCGGCTCGCCACGCGAAGCGGGGCGGAGGCGCTCCGCATCGACCGCGAGACCGGAACCGTCGAGGTGGGGAAGCGGGCGGACCTCGTGGTGCTGGGCGCCGATCCGCTGCGCGACATCCGCAACACGAGGCGCATTCTCCAGGTCGTGCTCGGCGGGAAGATCTACCGGCCCGAGGACCTGCTTTCCGAGCGATAGTCCGCGCGATATCCTTCGGCAGCCGACCGACCCCTAAGGAGTCCGCATGTCCGCGCCATCCGCCGCTCAGCCAGCCGGCTCGCCCGGCCTCGAGTCCATCCAGTCGCTGCTCATTCCCGGCGAGCGCCTGGAAACCCTCGCGATTCAGCGGCGCCTCTTCGCCCTCACCCATCGCCGGCTCGTGGTCGGCGCCACGTCGGGCCGGCTGATCGCCGTGCGGCGCGGACTGATCAGCGGCTTCACCACCGAGGATGTCCGCTGGCAGGACCTGCACGACGCCCAGCTCCAGGTCGGGATCTTCGGCGCCACGCTCACCGTCTCCGCCGGCTCCGGGGCCGACCTCGCGGGGGCCGAGGGCGGGACCCGGCGGCTGGTCTTCGCCGGACTCCGGAAGGACCAGGCGCAGGAGGTCTATCGCGCCTGCCAGTTCCAGGAGCAGGCGTGGCGGGAGAAGCGCCGGGTCCGCGAGCTGGAGGAGATGCGGGCCAGGTCCGGCGGCGTGCACCTCGGCGGCGGGGTCGGCGGGGTCGGCGGCGTGGCCGCGGGCGACGACTTGGGGCGGTCGCCGCAGGCCAGGCTCCAGCGGGCCAAGGAGATGCTGGACCAGGGGCTGCTGACGGATGCGGAGTTCGAGCAGGTGAAGGCGAGGATATTGGGAGAGCTGTACTGCCTCATCCCGAGCGTAGCGAGGGATCTTGTCCGTGGTTTACCTTGATTCTCCTCGCTATCGCCCTGGAGACCGAACCCGATGCCGCTGTTCGTAGTCCGCCACAGCCACCCCGGCGAGCGCTGTCCCGCCCAGGACCCCTACATGGGCGCGATGCTGCTCAACCACCTGAGCCGCCCCAACGTGCGGCGACACGGGGTGGAGATCCTCGGCGAGGCCGTGGTGCAGGGCGAGCACACGATGTTCCTCATCGCCGATGCCACCGATGAGAAGCATCTCCGGGACTTCCTCCAGCCGTTCCAGATGGCCGGCACGCTCGACGTCTATCCCGCCTCCACCTGCGCCCGGGTGGTCGCGAGCGGCGGGTGCGGCGCGCCGGCGCCGGTGCGGGAAGGGCCGGACGCGCTCGACCCCGAGGAGATGTGCCAGGAGGCGATCGACGCGGGGCTGGTCGTCCACCGCGCCCATCCGCTCAACTGCGAGACGCCGCTGCCCGAGCTGGTCGGCGGCGTCGTCATGCCGACCGCGCGCTTCTACGTGCGCAACAACTTCCCGATCCCCAACCTCGACGCGCAGACCTTCCGTCTCACCGTGTCCGGACTCGTCGAGCGTCCGCTGTCGCTGAGCCTTCGCGACTTGCAGAACCTCCGCTCCCAGACCGAGGTGGTGACGCTCGAGTGCGCCGGCAACGGCCGCACCCTCTTCGATCCCCCCGTTCCAGGCGAGCGGTGGCAGTTCGGGGCGGTCAGCACCGCGGAGTGGAGCGGCGTGCCGCTGGCCGAGATCCTGGATCGAGCCGGCGTGCGCTCGGGCGCGGTCGAGGTGCGCTTCCGCGGCGCGGACGGCGGCGAGGTGGACCCCAAGCGCGGCAGGATCTGCTTCGAGCGCAGCCTTCCGCTCGACGAGGCGCGCGACTCGGGCGCGATCCTGGCCTACGCGATGAACGGCGAGCCGCTCCCGCTGCAGCACGGCTTCCCGCTCCGGCTCGTCGTGCCCGGCTGGTACGGCGTCGCGTCGGTGAAGTGGCTGACCGAGATCGAAGTGACGGACACGCCGTTCGAAGGGCACTACCAGACGGAGAAGTACGTCTACTACTGGAAGCGTGACGGGAAGGAGACCCGCGAGCCGGTGACGCTCCAGCGGGTCCGCGCGCTCATCACCGAGCCGGCCCCGGAGACAGGAAGCGCCGGCGGGCGAGCTGGTCGTGCGCGGCGTGGCGTGGTCCGGCGCGGCGCCGATCGCGAAGGTCGAGCTCAGCATCGACGGCGGTGACTGGCGCGAGGCCCGGCTCATCGGCGAGCGCAAGCGCCACAGCTGGCAGTGGTGGGAGCTGATCGCCCGGTTCGACCGGCCCGGCGAAGTGCAGCTCCGCGCCCGCGCCACCGATCTCGCGGGCCGCAGCCAGCCCGAGCACGCCGAATGGAACAAGCTCGGCTACGGGAACAACAGCATTCACGAAGTGACCGCACGGATCGTCTGACCTCCACTCACCTCCGACTCCCAACTTCCCATGGACTGGATCAGCGACCCCCAGGCGTGGATCGGCCTCGCCACCCTGACCGTTCTCGAGATCGTCCTCGGCATCGACAACGTGATCTTCATCTCGATCCTCGCCGGCAAGCTGCCGCGCGAGCAGCAGGGCCGCGCCCGCTACATCGGGCTCCTGCTGGCGATGTTCATGCGGATCGCGCTGCTGTTCTCGTTGTCGTGGATCATCCGGCTCACCGCGCCGCTCTTCACCCTGCTCGGCCAGGAGATCTCCGGCCGTGACCTGGTGCTCCTGATCGGCGGTCTCTTCCTGCTGGCGAAGAGCACCCGCGAGATCCACGAACGCCTCGAGGGCGAGGAGGGCGAGGCGTCCGCCCGAGTGGCGCCGTCGTTCGCCAGCGTGCTGATCCAGATCATGCTGCTCGACATCGTCTTCTCGCTGGACTCGGTGATCACGGCGGTGGGGATGGTGGACGAGATCGGCGTGATGGTCGCGGCGGTGGTCGTCGCGGTCGCGTTCATGATGGCCTTCGCCGGGCCGATCAGCGAGTTCGTGGACCGGCACCCGACGATCAAGATGCTGGCGCTCAGCTTCCTGATCCTGATCGGCGTGTCGCTGATCGCGGAGTCGTTCGACCAGCACATCCCGAAGGGCTACATCTACTTCGCGATGGCGTTCTCGGTGATGGTCGAAGTGCTGAACCTGAAGTCGAAGAAGAAGAAGTCGGACGTGGTGCACCTGCGGCAGGCGTACACGCCCGACTCGGCGCCCTAGCGGGCCGCGGCCCCCTCGTCCACCAGGCTCCGGTAGGTGAGGGACATGTTGCGCTCGAGAAGGGCGAGAGCCCGGGGACGGTCGCCGACCTCGATCGCGGCGATGATCTCCTCGTGCTCCCGGATGGATCGCTGGGTGCGGTCCTGGCCGGAGTAGTACCACAGCTCGAGGCGGGTGAGCTGCGAGCGGAGGTCGTCGAGCAGCATCACCAGCCGGCGGTTGCCGCCCCGCTCCGAGATCAGCCGGTGAAAGCGGGTGTTCTGTTCCAGCATGGCGCGCACGTCATCCCGGTCCCGCGCCTCCGCCAGCCGGCCGTTGATCGCCTTCAGCTCCCCCACGTCCGCGGGCGTGAACCGCTCCAGTGCCAGCCGGCCGGCCAGCAGCTCCAATGATGCGACGATAGGATAGAGCTCCAGCAGGTTGCCGAGCGACTCCTCGGGCACCCGGAAGCCGCGGTGCGGCAGGCGCTCGAGGAAGCCTTCGCTGGCGAGGCGGCCGAGGGCCTCGCGGATGGGCGTCCGGCTCACGCCCATCGATTCCAGATCCTTCTCGCGCAGGAACGTGCCCGGGGCGAGCGCGCCGTCCATGATGCGGGTCCGGACCGCGCGGTACACCTGCTCGGCGAGGGTGCGGGCTTCGGAGAGGGGCCAGAGGGTGGCGGTCATGGGAACCGCTGTCATCCCGAGCGAAGCGAGGGATCTTGCCCGCCAGTCCCGGATCGCCGCCAAGATCCCTCGCGTTCGCTCGGGATGACATGGATTCGGGCACCGCATTGACGGGCAACATTGGGATTGTATACTTGATACAACCATCTCCACTCGATTGCAACCCCAGGACTTACGATGTCTGCCACCGCCGCCGGCGCCGCCACCAAGTACTCGACCGTCCGCAACTACATCGGCGGCCGCTTCGTCCCGGGAACCGGCCCGCTCCTCGACGTGCTGAACCCGAGCGACGGCAGTGCGCTCTCCCGGGTGTGCCCTCTCTTCGAGCGCCGAGCTCGACGCGGCGGTGCGGGCCGGGGCCGAGGCGCTCCCCGCCTGGTCCGCCCGGCCGATCAAGGAGCGGGTCCAGGTCTTCTACCGCTACCGCTCGCTGCTCGAGCGCGACTTCGCCGGGCTGGCCGGGTTGATCTCGGAAGAGCACGGCAAGACGCGCGCGGAGGCGGAAGCGGAGATCGCCAAGGCGATCGAGCTGACGGAGTTCGCCTGCTCGTTGCCGCAGATCGTGACCGGCGAGGTACTGGAAGTGAGCCGGGGCGTCGAGTGCCGCACCGACCGCCATCCGGTCGGCGTGGTGGCCTCCATCGTCCCGTTCAACTTCCCCAGCATGGTTCCCCACTGGACGATTCCCAACGCCATCGCCCTCGGCAACTGCATGGTGCTCAAGCCCTCCGAGCTGGTGCCGCTCAGCGCCGGCCGGATCGCGGAGCTGCTGGCGGAGGCGGGGCTTCCGGCGGGCGTCTTCGGGGTGGTGCACGGCGGGCGCGAGGTGGTCGAGGCGATCTGTGACCATCCGGGCATCTCCGCCGTCACCTTCGTCGGCTCGACCCGGGTGGCGCAGCTGGTGTATCGCCGCGGGACCGGCAATCTCAAGCGGGTCCTCGCGCTCGGCGGCGCCAAGAATCACCTGCTGGTCCTCCCCGACGCCGACGTCGAGATGACGTCCAGCAACGTCGTGGCGTCCATGTCGGGGTGCACCGGCCAGCGCTGCATGGCGGCCTCGGTCATGGTCGCGGTGGGCAAGACCGACCACATCGTGGGACGGCTGGTGGACCACGCGAGGAAGATCGTCCCGGGCGAGAACCTGGGCCCGGTGATCTCGCGCGAGGCGAAGGAGCGGATCGAGCGCTACGTGACGGAGGCGGAGCACGCCGGGGCCACGGTGCTGCTGGACGGCCGGAACACCGTGGTGCCGGGCCGCGAGGAGGGCTTCTACGTCGGCCCGACCGTCCTCGACAACGTCCGCCCCGACATGGCCATCGCGAAGGACGAGGTCTTCGGACCCGTCCTCGCGATCGTCCGCGCCGGCGACGTGGACCAGGCCCTGACGATCGAGAACGCCTCGCCGTACGGGAACGCCGCATCCGTCTTCACCGAGAGCGGCGGCATGGCCCGGTACGTCACCGAGCGCGCCGGCGCGGGCATGGTCGGCGTCAACGTCGGCGTGCCGGTGCCGCGGGAGCCCTTCTCGTTCGGGGGATGGAACGATTCCAAGTTCGGGGTCGGGGACATCACCGGGCACGGGTCGATCGAGTTCTGGACCCGGACCAAGAAGACGACCACCAAGTGGAATCGTGAAGCAGGGACGAACTGGATGTCGTAGTTCGTTGGAGGTATCACCACAAAGTTTTTGTGGGTGGATGGGCTGGGCTTCGTGCCCTCTGTGCCTCTGTGGTGAACCGCCGGCCTGACGCCACGCCCGACGAGCAAACGGCAGCCGAAAAGACCAACTCAAGAGACCCCGATGCCCGAACTGATGACCCAACCCCTCCAGATGCCGGCGTTCGACTACAAGCCGCGCCCCTACACCGGCCCGTCTCGCGCGGAGGTCCTCGCCGCCCGGCAGCGCTACGCCAATCCGGCGCTTGTTCGCGCTCTACCGCGAGCCGCTGCTGATCGTCGAGGGCAAGATGCAGTACCTCTTCGACGAGACCGGCCGCCGCTATCTGGACCTGTTCGCCGGCATCGTGACGGTGTCCTGCGGCCACTGCCATCCCGAAGGTGGTCGCCAGCGTGCGGGAGCAGACCGAGACGCTCCAGCACACCACCACGATCTATCTCCACCCCAACATGCCGCGGCTGGCGGAGAAGCTCGCCTCGAAGATGCCGCCCGGGCTCGACGTCACCTATTTCGTGAACAGCGGCAGCGAGGCGAACGATCTCGCGATCACGATGGCCCGCCTCTTCACCGGCAACACCGACGTCATCGCGCTGCGGAACGCCTATCACGGCGGCTCGCCCTCTTCCATGGGGCTGACCTCGCACCACACGTGGAAGCTGCCGACGCTGCAGGGCGCCTACGTGCACCACGCGCTCTGCCCCGAGCCGTACCGGAGCCGGATCGGCGGAACGCCCGAGGAGATCGCCGCGGCAAGCGCCGCCGACATCCAGGAGCTGATCCGCTACTCCACCCCGGGCCGCATCGCGGCATTCATCGCCGAGCCGATCCAGGGCGTCGGCGGCGTAACCTCGGCGGCGCCCAACTACTTCCGCGAGGCGTATCGCATCGCCCGCGAGCACGGCGGCCTCTGCATCGCGGACGAAGTGCAGACCGGCTTCGGCCGCACGGGTGAGCACTACTGGGGATTCCAGAACTTCGGCGTCGTGCCCGACATCGTGACCATGGCGAAGGGCTTCGGCAACGGCGTGCCGCTCGCCGCCGTCACGACTCGCCGGGAGATCGCGGAGGTCCTCGCCCAGCGCCTCCACTTCAACACCTTCGGCGGCAACCCCGTGTCCATGGCGGCGGGGCTCGCCGTGATGGACGTGATCGAAGAGGACGGCCTGCAGGAGAACGCCAGGGTCGTCGGCCGCCGGCTCCGCGAAGGCCTCGAGCGCCTGGCCGGCGAGCACCAGCTGATCGGCGACGTGCGCGGCCTGGGCCTGATGCTCGGCGTCGAGCTGGTGACCGACCGGAACGCCCGCACCCCCGCGACCGCCGAGACCCTGCAGGTGCTGGAAGAAGCCCGCGCCATGGGCGTCCTGCTCGGCAAGGGCGGTCTCGGCGGGAACGTGCTGCGGATCAAGCCGCCGATGTGCATCACGGCGGATGACGTGGACTTTGCGGTCGATGTGTTGGATCGGGCGCTGCGGAAAGTGGAATCAAATCGGTGAGTTGAGCCGAGAGTGTCACCCTGAGCGCAGCGAAGGGGACCATGTCCGGATATGGTCCCCTTCGCTGCGCTCAGGGTGACACGAGCAGCCTACACCGTACAGTTCGCGCTCCCGGTGTCCGCCGGCGGCGATCCCGGAATCGGCAGGAAGTTCCACCCGTATTTCCCCGCGCCGAGCGTCATCCGCAGCACTCCCCAGCCCGCCACGTACCGGACCTTGCTGTTCGGCTGGATGTTCACGAACCCTTCCAGCTGCGCGCCGCCGGTTCCGATCACGAACTGCCGGACGCCCTTCGCCTGAAGGTTGCCCTGGCCGTCCTGCGGCGCGAAGCGCTCGTAGTTGTGGTTGTGGCCCGAGAGGACCACCTCCGCGCCCGCGGCGTACAGCGCGTCCCACAGCGGCGTCACCGTCAGCTCGTTCGGGTTGCTGCCGCTGGTGTACCGTGGCTTGTGCCAGTAGGCGAGGATGCACTTGGACGGATGCGCCGCCAGGTGGGCCGTGAGCCAGACCGTCTGCTCGGCGATGTTGCGCTCGCTGTTGAGCGAGTAGATCCACCAGGTGCCCAGCTTGTACGCGTAGTAGCCCTTGGCAGCCACGCCGGCGCTGGTCCCGAAGTACTCGTAGTACGGTCCCGCCTCGATCTGGCGATATTCGTGGTTCCCCGGCGACGGCTTGTGCGAGAGAGTACTCGCCCCCAGCTGGGGTCGTAGCATTGGTTGAACTGCCACCGCTTCCCGTCCTGGTAGACCACATCGCCGAGCACGGCGATGGTCCCCGGCAGGCTCGCCACCAGCTCGGCGGTCGCCTCGTCCATGGTACCACTCGGGGCAGCCGGCGATGTCGCCCGCCGCGAGCAGGATCGCTGGGGCGGTCGCCTCGGCGATGACTTCGGAGGGCTGCAGGGCCGCCTCGGGTTGCTCCAGGCAGGCTACCGCAACCGCGGCTATGACGAGGGAAAGAACGCCAAACGCGAACGCACGACGGGCCTTCGGTCTCATGTTGGGCCGTACCGGTAACGATGGTGATCAGGGGAGGTGGTGCAATGTATTCAGGTGACTACTCTCCCGCCAGCACGCGCCTCCCCGACGACCATCGCCGCAGGCTTCAGCGGGTCCAGCCGGGCGGGATCCAGCGGCTCGGATCGAAGATCGCCGGATCGAGCGTGACCCCCGCCTTCGGCTGGGTGTACTCCTCCAGCATCTTCGTCTCACCGTTCACGAGGAAGCGAACCTCCGTCTCCAGCCATCCCTCGCCCATCGGGACGTACTTGTTGAACTGGGTCTCGACCCGAATCGTGGGGTCCTTCTTCCCCGGCTCGACCATCCGCACGAAGACGAGACGCTCCTGGTCGATCCAGAACTGGCGGGTGATGCTGTCACCCGCCGCGGCGCCGACCACGTAGGCCGGCCGTCCCCGCCAGCTCGACTCGTGCAGCTTGCTCAGGTCGAAGCCGAGCGACTGAAGCTGCCGGAGGGTCTTCTCCAGCGGCTGCGCGTAGACGTCGAACCCGAGCACCATGAGCGGGTGCACCATCGGCTTCGCGTCCGACAGCGTCCCGTTCTTGAAGTCGTAGATCGAGTCGTTCCGGAAGATCAGCGTGTTCTTCCCGTCCAGCGGGGCGATGTCGATCCGAAGCTTGCCGGGCAGCTCCGCCGCCTCGTGCCACGTCTCCACCGTGCCGTCGCCCAGCGTCGTCTTCTGCACGAAGGTGAGCGTGCGATACCACTTGCCCACGTACCGCTCCCGCATCTGGCCGATCAGCTCGGTCCCATCCTTCGGGGGATCGGTGGCGGCAACCAGCGCGGGAGCGGCGGCGAGCAGGGCGAGGCCGACGAGGCTGCGAATCACGGGTCCTCCGGGAGTCGGGCGACGGATGCGGCGGGAAACCGGTGGCCCTTACGGCGGAGGCGGTGAGAGGGTTTCCACCCTCTGCGCGTCCGACGGATATACTTCGGCGGCCACCGTCTCCCGCAACCTCGAGGAACCCTCGTGACCACTGGCAGATCGCTCACCCTGGCAGCCTTGATCCTGGCCTCCGCCTGCTCCGGCGGGGACGCCGGGAGCGACACCTCCCAGGCGGGATCCGCCGCGCCGCGAACGGCGGCCAGCCCGCTGCGGAGCCTGCGCGGGGCCAATCGGAATCCGTCAGCGCCGGAACCGTCCCGATGAAGGTCGAAGGCACCGTCGCCGGCCATCCCTGGAAGGCCGAAGGCACGGGCCAGTGCGCCACCAGCGCCGACGGATCGATCTACGAGGTGCCCGCCTCCCTGTGGCACGCGATCTTCCAGGATGCGAGTGCCCATCTCAACCTCGTCGTGTGGCGGCCCAGGTCGGGCGCCGGCGACATGGTCAACTTCGTCCTGACCGAGAACCTGATTCCGCATCGCATCGCGACCGTGAAGGGCGCCGACATCATGGGCGGCGGCACGCCGACCGTGAAGCCCGCCGGCAGCGGCGGCACGCTCAGCGTGAAGGGCCGCGACGACCACGGGCATATCGTCGAGATGACGGTGGAGTGCACCCGGTTCGACGAGCAGGTGGCGGAGGGAGGCTGAGCGGCACGAGATGACCGACGTCGCGGACCTGTTCCACCGGCTTACGGCCGGCGTCTACGTGATCGGCGTTGCCCACGGCGACCGGCGCAACGCCTTCACGGCTGCCTGGCTCACGCAGGTGTCGTTCGATCCGCTGCTCCTGGCGCTCAGCGTCAATCCCGGCCATGCCTCGTGGCCCCTGATGCAGGGCGGCGGCGGCTTCACGGTGAACGTGCTCGCCCGCGAGCAGCTCTCCCTCGCGCGGCACTTCGGCACCCAGTCCGCGCGTGAGGCGGACAAGCTCGCTCCCATCCCCTGGCGTCCGGCTCCCGCCGGCGCGCCGATCCTCGACGGCGTGGTCGCCTGGCTCGAGTGCCGGGTCCAGCAGCACGTGACGGCCGGCGACCACGAGATCGTCGTCGCGCAGCCCGTCGCCGGCGAGCTGCTTCGGCCCGACGCGCATCCGCTGGTCTACGCCGAGACCGGCGAGCTCGATGGGAGCCGTGAGCTGTTCCCGCCATCGCTGGGGTGACGGAGTTCGAGGAAGGTTCACCACGAAGGCACGAAGGGCACGGAGGGATTCCTTGGAGCAAGGAGGATCATCTCATTCCGCGTCAGGCCAGGTTCGAGAATGGTTATTGTGGGTGAGTCGAGCGGAGCTACAGGGTACACCCACAAAAACCAAGAGACCGAAGCTTGCTCGACGCGGCATGAGACGTCCGCCAATCTGATCCCGGAGTCCCTCGCGCCCTTCGTGCCTTCGTGGTGAACCTCCCCGAACCCCACCAACCCCAAACCGCCCGCCCTGCACCACGAACCGACCCCGATCCAACCCTACGCTCGAAAGCAGTGTCTAAGCCGGTAACCTTCCAGCGAGAGACCCCCAGTGGCGACCTGGCTCGGCGTAGTCCTGATCCTCCAAGCACAGGCAACGGCGTCGCTTCCGCCCCGGCCCTCCATAGTCCCATCCACCCCGGTGGCCGAGACGTCGGCCCGGGCCACCCTCGCTACGGCGCCGCCGGTGCTGGACGGCGTGGACGATGAGCCCGCCTGGCAGGCCACTCCGATCATCGACCGCTTCATCCAGGCCAAGCCGAGCGAGGGAGCGGCGGCCCGGTTCGAGACCGCGGCACGGGTGATGTACGACGCCGATCATCTCTACATCTTCGTCCGCGCCTTCGATCCCCATCCCGACAGCATCGTCAGCCTGCTCTCCCGCCGCGACGAGCAGACCGCGTCGGACGAGATCATCATCCTGCTCGATCCCTATCACGACCGCCGCACCGGCTACGAGTTCGTGGTGAACCCGGTGGGCGTGAAGTCCGACTACGCGATCTTCAACGACGGCAACGAGGACCTGGCGTGGGACGCCGTGTGGGACGTCGCGACGCGGATCGACTCGCTCGGGTGGACCGCCGAGTACCGCATTCCGCTCTCCCAGCTCCATTACTCGTCCAAGGGACCCGTCACGTTCGGCTTCCTGATCTGGCGCACCATCCAGCGCCACGGCGAGACCGTCACCTGGCCGCTCTACCGGACGTCGCGCTCGGGCTTCACCTCGCAGTTCGGCGAGCTGACCGGGCTCGAGGGGCTTTCGAGTCCGCGGCATGTGGAGGTGACGCCCTACTTCCTCACCCAGAACGTCCAGGGACCCGCCTCCGCGGACTACGCGCGCGACCAGGAGGTCACCGCCGGCGGCGACCTCAAGTACCGCGTCGCGTCGAACCTCCTCCTCAACGCCACCGTCAACCCCGATTTCGGTCAGGTCGAGGCCGACCCGTCCGAGCTCAACCTCGGTGCGTTCGAGACCTTCTTCGAGGAGCGGCGGCCGTTCTTCGTCGAGGGGAAGGGACTCTTCACCTTCAACGTGAACTGCGTCGTCGTGGTGGACTGCAACACCGGCGAGGGACTGTTCTACTCCCGCCGGATCGGCCGCTCGCCGCAGCTCGCCGACACGTACGGCGACGAGTCGTCCGCCACCGCGACCCGGATCCTCGGCGCGGCGAAGGTGACCAGCCGCATGCCCGGCGGCTTCTCCATCGGCTTCCTCGACGCGGTCACCAACGACGTCGGCGGGCCGGACGGCACCACGCTGGAGCCGACCACGAACTACGCGGTGCTGCGGGGCAATCAGGACTACGACGACGGCAACGGCAGCCTCGGCTTCATCGCGACGGCGGTGAACCGCTCGCTGGATCCGTCGAGCGAGCCGTACCTGCATCGCAGCGCCTACGCCGCGGGGCTCGACGCCCGCCGCCGGTTTGCCGGCCGCTATGAAGTGTCCGGATCGTTCGACTTGAGCCGCGTGGCGGGAGATGAAGCGGCGATCGCCCGGACCCAGCGGGATCCGGTCCACCTGTACCAGCGGCCCGACGGCCCGCTGGAGTTCGACTCGACCCGCACCTCGCTCCAGGGCACCAACCTCGAGCTGCGGTTCGCCAAGGTGGGCGGCAAGCGGCTCCAGTTCGAGACCGCCTACCAGCGGCGCACGCCCGGGTTCGAGATCAACGACATCGGGTTCCTCCGCCAGGCCGACCAGCAGCAGTGGACCAGCTGGGCGACGCTCACCTTCCGCGAGCCCAACCGCCTCTTCCGCGAGCTGCGCTGGAACTTCAACAACTGGGAGCACTGGAGCCTCGACGGACTGCCCACCGAGCGCGCCTTCAACACCAACGTGCACACCCAGTTCAACAACCGCTGGTGGCTCCACGCCGGCGGCACCCTGGGCCAGGTCGGCGCGACCTACTGCGACCGCTGCGCGCGGGGCGGTCCGGCCGTCCGGCAGGATCCCTACATCGCGCCCTGGGCAGGCATCGTGGGCGACGACCGCAAGCCGGTGGTGCCGCAGTTCTGGATGGATTACATGCTGGGGGACGGCGGCCGGTCCCGGACCATCTCGCTCCGGCCGGAGGTGGAGATCAAGCTGTCGTCCCGGTTCAACACCACGCTGCAGACGGAGTACGAGTGGAACCGGAACGATATCCAGTACTTCGGCACCTTCACCGACACCGGCGGCGAGGAGCACTACACCTTCGCGCACCTGGAGCAGCGGACGCTGAGCTTCACCTGGCGGCTGGCCTATACCTTCACGCCCAACGCCACGCTCCAGATCTACGCCTCGCCCTTCATCTCCAAGGGCACCTACTCCGACGTGCGTGAAGTCGGGACCCCGCGCGCCGCGGCCTACGACGACCGTTTCCAGCCGTACGCGGATCCCGAGGTCGCCGACGATCCGGGCGGGTTCAACGTGCGGGAGTTCCGGTCCAACGTGGTGTTCCGCTGGGAGTACCGCCCCGGGTCGGCGCTGTTCCTGGTGTGGAGCCAGGGACGCCAGGGATTCTCGGAGTTCGAGGGGAACAAGTCGTTCGGCGGCGATTTCGGGGATCTGTTCCGGGAGCGGGCGAATCACACGTTCCTGGTGAAGCTGTCGTACTGGCTGTCGCGGTAAGGGACAAGGCGAAGAAGAGGGAAGAAGCGAAGAAGAGCAATCCCAACCATTGTCACCCTGAGCGCAGCGAAAGGGGACCATATCGAGCATGGTCCCCTTTCGCTGCGCTCAGGGTGACATGGTAGCCCTACGACCCCCCAGGCTTCCGCGCCGCTGCGCAGGGCGAGGGCGGCGAGTCTGGTCACAGGCGTTCCGAGCTACGGGTCTACGGGGTGGATTCAGCGTCGAGGACAGAGATGCACCCTGAAACGTACATCGCCGGCGTTCTCTTGATCGCGCTCGCCGCCTGCGGCACCCCGCCCGAAGAGTCCGCCGATCCCGGGATCACCGAGATCATCAGCGGAGACTTCGAGGCCCGTCCCACGAGCGCCGGCCTGGAGCTCACAAACCACAGTGCCGCGCCGGTTTACTACCGGGCGCGCGATCCTCTCTCCCTCGCGCTCTCGGATCGCGTTCCCTGCCAGGGGCCGGAAGGCTGCCCCCGGGTGGCCGCGCAGAGCCGGGTCACGGTGCCGTTCGACGATGCGATCGTGGGGTATCGGCCGGACACGCGGCGGGCAGAGGTGTACTGGTGGCATTTCGTGCAGCGGCCCGACGGCTCGGTCGCGGCCGGACGAGGTGCGCACGCTGGAGGTCGTTTTCGAACGCGCAAGCCGCCCTCCTGAAGTTACCGATCCGTGGTAGGTTTGATTCTTGCTTAACTGACCATCAGCGCCCCGCGGGGCGCCGCAGGATCTCCCTATCCCGATCCCGGACCTCGCGATGACCCCTCGGGGACGCCTGGCGACTGCCGCCCTGTTGTTGCACGCGCTCCTCATTCCGTCATCCGCGTTCTGCCAAGCCGACTTCGTTCCGCCGGTCCAGCAGCCGAGCCCGCTCCTCTCCGGCGGTGGAGCCTCGGCGGCCGGGCTGCTGCTTGCCCTGGCGCTGATATCGGACAAGGAGTTCCAGGAGGAGAGCCAGGAGCACCGCAGCGGCGCCACCAATGCGCTCGCGAGCATCGGAAATGGCTTGTCCGATTGGCGGTTCCTGGTGCCGGCATTCACCGTAGGACTTCTGGCAGGAGAGCTTGCAGGCGACCGCAAGCTGAAGGGCACGGTCCTGAAGGCCGGCGCCGCCATCGCCCTCGCCACCGGCGTCACGAGCTCGCTCAAGTACACCCTCGGCCGGATTCGCCCGGACGCTGCCGGAGGACATCTGGAATTTCGGCCGTTCAGCGGCGCCGCCTCATTTCCTTCCGGCCACACGACGGCGGCGTTCGCCGTCGCTACCACGATCGCGGATGCCACCCGCGACTCGTGGTCCGACTATCTCCTCTACACCGCCGCCACGCTCACGGCCGTCGCCCGGGTGAACGACGACCGGCACTGGCTCACGGATGTCATGGTGGGGGGACTCATCGGACACTACAGTGCCCGGTACATCACGAGGAGAACGGGGGCGATCCAGGTCGCCCCCACCGGCGTGTCGTTGAATCTGGAGTTCTGACCGCGGCTATTGCAGGCGGCCCGCCGCCTTCGCCGCCGGCATGCCGAGCCCTTCGATCGGCGTGCTCGCCATCTTGATGCTCTTCTCTTCCGGCCGCGCCACGACGAGCACGACGCTCTGCTTCATCGCATCCGGTCCGGTATAGGAGCAGACCTTCGTCGAGCCGTACGTCTTGCTGTCGGTCGTGTCGGGCGCCCAGCCGGCGGCGGACTGGAAGCCAAACAGCCTCTGGCGCGAGGCGTCGGGCCGCTCCATAGTGAGGGCCATGATTCCTGACCATGCGCGGTCCGAGCCACTCGAGGACAAGGTATTCCTGTTCCTCGTGCTCGGCGTGACGATGGCGTTCTTCTGGATTCTGCGGCCTTACGCCGGAGCCATCCTCTGGGGAACCGTTCTCGCGATCGTGTTCGCGCCGCTCAACCGGCACCTGCGCGACCGCACGCGCCAGCGGCGCGGCGTGGCGGCGGGCGCGACGCTGCTCCTCATCGTGGTGCTGGTGCTCTTCCCCGTCGCACTGTTGGTGCAGTCGCTGGTCAACGAGGGCACCACCGCATACGAACGCATCCAGTCGGGCGAGCTGGACATCGGCGCGTGGTTCCGCCAGATCTACGCCGCGCTGCCCGACTGGCTGGTGCAGTTGTTGAGCCGGTATGGCCTGACCAACCTGGAGACGATCCAGACCCGGCTCTCCGGTTTCCTCGCCAGCGGCGCCCAGGCCATCGCCTCGCAGGCGCTCAACATCGGACAGATCACCTTCCAGTTCGTGGTGGCGCTGTTCGTGATGCTGTACCTGCTCTTCTTCCTCCTCCGCGACGGCGATCAGCTCTCCCGGAAGATCCGCGAAGCCATTCCGCTCCAGCCCGGGCGCCAGCGAAGCCTCGCCAGCCGCTTCACCACGGTGATCCGCGCGACGATCAAGGGCAATCTCGTCGTGGCTCTGGTGCAGGGCGCGCTCGGCTGGCTGATCTTCCTGATCCTCGGCGTGGGAGCGCCCGTGCTGCTCGGCGTGCTGATCGCGATTCTGTCGCTGCTGCCGGCGGTCGGCGCGCCGGCGGTGTGGCTGCCGGTGGCGATCTACCTCTTCGCGGTCGGACATACCTGGCAGGCGATCACGCTGTCCGTATACGGGGCCGTGGTCATCGGGTCGGCGGACAACATCCTGCGGCCGATGCTCGTGGGGAAGGACACCAAGCTCCCCGACTACCTGGTGCTGATCTCGACGCTCGGCGGGCTGGCGGTGTTCGGGGCCAACGGGTTCGTGATCGGGCCGGTGATCGCGGCGCTGTTCGTGGCGTCGTGGGAGATCTTCGCCACGTCGCGGAGCCCGAGGGAGGCGGTGACGGTGGAGATCCCGGTGCCTCCTCAATGATTCGATGACCTCACAGCGCAAGGGCCCTCCCTCCCCCACCGCTCCCCTCCCGCCGGCACCCCCGCCTCCCGCAGCGGCGGTATCCGCGGACTGAACAGCACCCCGCTCATCCGGTCGGTATTGTCGTCCCGCACCCGATACGCCGCCGGAAAGTCGTCCGTCCCCTCGATCCACTCCTGCAGCACCGCGGCCAGCTCCCGCACCCGCGCCGCCTGCTCGGGCCGGTCGGCGAGGTTCGTCAGCTCCCAGGGGTCCCGCTCGAGATCGTACAGCTCCAGCCGCGCGCGCGGCGCCTCGAACAGCCGCTGCTGCGCCGGCGTGAGCCTGCCCGCCCGCGCCCGAGCGCGGAGAGCGAGGAAGGACGGACTCGCCCCGATGTCCGCGGCGGTGCAGAGCGGCAGCTCGGTGTACGCGTCGGTCCGGATCAGCTTCCAGCGGGCGGTCCGCACGGCGCGCTGGTGCTCGTCGCAGTCGTGCCAGTTGCGCTCGCTGAAGACATACTCGCGGCCGCCGTAGGATCGAGGATCGGTGACCAGCGCTCGTGCGCTCTTTCCCTGAACCGTCCTGGGAACCCGCGCTCCCGCGATCTCCAACAGCGTCGGCATGAGATCGATGGTGCTCACCACCCCTCCGTCGTAGACCGAGCCGGCCTCGATCACGCCCGGCCATGACAACACGAGCGGCGTGCGAGTGCCGGAGTCGTACAGGGTTCCCTTCTCCCTGGGAAACGGCGCGCCGTTGTCGCTGAGGAATACGACGAGTGTGCTGTCGCGCAGTCCGCGTTGTTCGAGCGTGTCCATCATCTCGCCGATGGCTCGGTCCATCCGTGTGATGGCGTCGTAGTACCGCGCGATGTCCGTCCGCGTCTCCGGCGTGTCGGCGAGGTGCGGCGGCACGACGGCTCGGGCGGTCGGGTGCGCGCCGGCCGGAGGCACCGAATCGTACGGCCGGTGCGGTTCGTGGAAACCGACCCACAAGAAGAAGCGCTTCCCGCCTGCCGCGTCGAGGAACGCCGGCAGCGCCGAAGTCGTCTCGGGCGAGTACCACTCGAACTGCCGCTCCGCCTCGGGCCCATAGTGCGCCTTGGCCATGTGCCCCGTGAAGTAACCCTGGTCGCGGAGATACGACGGCAGGAGCCGCTCGCCGCTCGGCAGCGGGGTGTGCAGGTCCTCGGTCCTGGTCGTGTGCGGATAGCGGCCGGAGAGGATGCTGATGCGGGAAGGGCTGCACTGCGGTGAGGTCCCGAACGCATGGCGGACCAGTAGCCCCGAGCGCGCCAGGCGCTCGATGCTCGGCGTGCGAACCGCGGGGTTCCCGTACGGCCGCGTATCGCGCCAGCCCAGGTCGTCGCCGACGAAGACGACGATGTTCGGGCGGGGCGCGGATGGGACCTGGACCGCGAGCAGGAGGAGGGCGGCGAGCAGCAAGACGGCCTCGGTGATGCGGTTAAGCGGAAAGTAGCGAGGAATCTTGCCCGTCGCTAAGTGATCCCCGTCGCTGTGACCTCACCCCGCGCCGTATCCTCAACTTATGACCACCGCCACCCAGACCACTCCCTACTGGTCCGAGACCCCCTTCCCCCGATTCTCCAAGCTCGAGGCCGACACCGACGTGGACGTCGTCGTGGTCGGGGCCGGCATCACCGGCCTGACCGCGGCCTATTCCCTCCTCCGGGCCGGCCGATCGGTCCTGGTGATGGAGCGCGGACGCTGCGTCACCGGCGATACCGGCTACACCAGCGCCCATCTCACGATGGTGACCGACACGCGCCTCCCGGAGCTGGTGAAGCGGTTCGGCAATCCGCACGCGCAGGCGGTGTGGGATGCCGGCCTCTCCGCTATCGCGCAGATCGACGCGATCGTGCGGGAGCACCGGATCGACGCCGGCTTCGAGTGGGTCGAGGGCTACCTGCACCTGCCGAGGGGCGAGAGCAGTCCCAAGGCCGGGGACGAGCTGAAGCGTGAGGCGGACCTCGCCGTAGAGCTCGGCTTCGACGCCACCTTCGTGGGCGAGGTGCCGCTCGCCGGCACACCCGGCATTCGGTTCGACGGGCAGGCTCGGGTGCATCCCCGCCGCTATCTGGCCGGCCTGGCCAAGGCGATCGTGGCCGCCGGCGGGAGGATCCACGAGCACACCGAGGCCGAAGAGTTTGCCTCGAGCCCGATGTCCGTGACGGCCAATGGTCACCGCGTGACGTGCCGCGATCTCGTGATCGCGACCCACAACCCGCTCGTGGGCGTCGCCGGGCTGACCGGCGCCGCGCTCTTCCAGACCAAGCTGGCGCTCTACTCCTCCTACGTGGTGGCGGGACGCGTGCCCAAGGGCATCGTGACGGATGCCCTCTGGTGGGACACGGCGGATCCCTACCACTATCTCCGCGTCGAGCCTCACCGCGACTACGACCTGGTGATCTTCGGCGGCGAGGACCACAAGACGGGCCAGGCCGGCGACACCGAGGCCCGCTATCAGCGACTCGAGAACACCATCGCCGGGCTCACGCCGGGCATCGAGCTGACCCATCGCTGGTCGGGACAGGTGATCGAGACTCCCGACGGACTGCCCTACATCGGCTCGACCGCGGAACATCAGTACGCCGCGACCGGGTTCTCCGGCAACGGACTGACCTTCGGCACCCTCGCCGGCGTGATGATCGCCGAGCGCATGCTCGGCCGCGCCAACCCCTGGGCCGAGCTGTTCGACACCGGCCGCAAGGCGATCCGGCATGGCTTCTGGGATTATCTCAAGGAGAACAAGGACTACCCCTACTATCTGATGCGCGGCCGGTTTGCCGGCGCGGAAGCCCGCTCATTGCGGGAGGTGAAGCGGGGACAGGGGAAGGTGCTGGAACGGGATGGACAGAAGGTGGCGGCGTACCGTGATCCCGACGGCTCCGTCACGCTCCGTTCCGCCATCTGCACCCACCTGGGATGCGTCGTCGGCTGGAATCCGGCGGAGAAGACGTGGGATTGTCCCTGCCACGGATCGCGCTTCCAGCCCGACGGCAAGGTGATCTCGGGGCCGGCGGAGTCGCCGCTGCCGGAAGCGGACTGAGTCTCAGCGCACGAAGTCCACCCAGCCGCTGTTGAAGTCGAAGTTGCTGATCACCGCGATACCGTCCCGCGACATCGCGATCCTCCAGGGAGAACCGCCCAGGGTGACCGTCCGCACCACTGCACCCGCGGTGCGCTCGACGATCTCCAGCTGGGAGCCGCCGATGACATAGAGGAACTTGCCGTCGGGTGTGATATCCAGGTCCCCGGTATTGCTGGACGTGAGCCTTCGCTCCGGCTCGCCCGTCTCGAGGTTCCACACGTCAATCCCGCCGTGATAACCCACGGCATAGAGCCGAGTCCCATCCGGTGTCACGATGTGTGACTGGACCCCCTCACGCGGAAAGCGACGGAGAATGGCGCCCGACCTGGCATCGACTTCATACACGGCCCTGGAGCCGGCCGACAGGTAGAACAGCGGCTTCAATGGGTGTCGCGTGATCTTCGTGACGCCCCCGATGGCCGCGCCGCCAAGCGACGTCTTGCTGGCGACGTCGACGGCTTCGAACCCCTCGCTGCCGCCGCCGATCAGGACCGAGCCATCCCCGCTGATCCCCACGGACTGCCCGTTGCCCATCCGCAGGGGAATGAAATCGGTCACCGCATTGGTCGTCAGGTCGACCACCGCCGCCCCGCCGCCCGCCCCGCTCACGTACGCACGGCTCACGCTTCCGTTGAAGGCGATGTCTCCTGGGTTGCCGCCGACCTGGATCCTCAGCGGGACGCTGAAGTCGGGGATGGTGCCGCCGAGCAGTTCTCCGGAGGCGCTGACGAGGTACCGGCCGTTGGGCGCGACCCCGACCCCATACACCCAGTCGTGCGGCGCCGCCCGGCTCAGAATCTCTCCCGCCGGCGCGGTTCCCACGAACACGCCGATGGAAGCGGTGAAGTCGCCGCCGGTCGCGGTAACGACTGCCGCTCCGTCGGGGCCGACGGACTTGACGATGCCGAACTGATCTACCGTGATCACCGCGGCGTCGCTGGTGGTCCAGGTGATGGTCTCGTCGCCCTCGATCTCGTCACCCGTCTTGTCCACGATCGCCGCGGCGAGCTGATGCGATTCGCCGGAGACCAGGACCACGCTGGTGGGTGAGATGGCCAGCTTCGTGGGGAACTGCGCCACGGTGACGGGAAGATCCGTTCGCAGCGTCCCGCTGATAACGGTGACCGTGGCGGTCCCGCCTCGTCCCGCCCTCAGGAAATGGCTACCGGGCTCCTCCACCACGTCGATGACACCCGGGTTGCTGGATTCGAAGGCCACGGTGGGCGCTTCGACCGGCTGCCCGTTCTCGTCCGTCACCGTCACCGACAGCCCGACGAGTCTCATCGGTATCGAGCTCCAGCGAGGACGGTCTGACCACAATCGCCGAAGCCGGGAACACCACCTCGACCGCCACCTCCGCGGTGAGCTCTCCGCTTGTGGCGGTCACGATCGCTCTGCCCGGCGTCTCTCCGGCGGTGAGCAGCCCGCCAGCGTCCACCGTCACGGTGTCGAGGTCGCTCGACTCGAAGCTGACGGGATCGCCGCCGATCGGGCTTCCCGCCGCATCCACGACGGCCGCCTCGAGCTGCAAAGTGGCCCCGACCGCGACTCGGGCTTCCGCCGGCGTCACCTCGATGGCCGCGGGCACGCGGGGGCCGAGATCGTCGCCGCAGGCCAGCAGTGTCGCCAACGCAAGAGCGGCGAGACCTCGAGACGGCGAGAGTCGGAGATGCATGAGGTTCACCTCAGCGAACGAAGTGGAGACGGTCACCGCCGCCCGGAGCGCCATCGTTGTCCACCACGATCGCGGTTCCATCCGAAGCTACCGTGACCCGTCGGAGCCACCCACCCAGCTCGATCTTCCGGAAGACGATGCCGGAGATCGGCTCCAGGATCCTGAGACTCGGACCCTGTACGGCGTAGAGGAACTTGCCGTCGGCCGAGAAGGCGAGCGCGGCCGCTCCGCTCGTCGTCAGGCTCGGCTCTTCGCTACCGGTCTCCAGATTCCACACATGGATGACGTCGCCTTCCTCCTCGCCGGCGTAGAGCCGCGTGCCGTCCGGTGATAGCGCGAGGCCCATCACGCCGGTGATGGGAATCTCCCGCAGGCTCAGCCCGGGGTCGATGGTGACCTCGAACAGCTTGCCGTCGAACGTGGTCTCGTACATGAGCGGAAGCGTCGGGTGTCGTACGAGCTGCTCCACCTGCCCCGGCTCGACGGAGCCGAGCGACCCGCCGGCGATGCCCACCTTCTCGATCGACAGGTGCGTGCCGACGATCAGCATGCTCTCGTCCAGCGACAGCTCCACCGCCATGGGATTGCCGAGCGGGACCGTGAGGACGTCGATCACCTCATTGGTGGCGAGATCCACGACGTCGATCCCGTCCCCGCCCCCGTCCGTGGTGCCCCTGACGACGTAGGCACGGTCAGCGGCCTGGTTGATGGTGAGCCCCACCGCCGTGCCGGTCACGGGAATGGACCCGGTGAGCGCAAAGCTGGGCAGTGTGCCGCTCAGAAGCTCGTCCGAAATGGCGGCCACCAGGTATCGGCCGGCGGGAGTCACGGCGACCCTCCACGCCTCTTCGACCGTGAGCGCCGAAAGCACCTCACCTGCCGGCGGGGTGCCGACATAGACGAAGGCGGAGTCGGAAAAGCTCAAGTAGGTGGCCTTGATCGTGACGAGGCCCTCGGGGCCGCTCGACTGCACCATGCCGGTGGCACTCACCGTGAGAATCGTCTCGTCGCTGGACGACCAGGTGATGGAGGCGTCCTCGATCGGCGCCTCTCCAAGATCCCGGACCACGGCCGTGAGCTGCGCGGTGCTTCCTGGCGAGAGGACGGTCTCACTGGGCGTGAGCTGTCACCGAATGCGGGATCTGGGTAACGGTGACCGGGACTTCGCGGACGTAGTCGCCGCTGGTGATCGTGATCGTCGCCGTTCCCGGAGCGCCGGCGGTGACCGTTCCTGCCGTGTTCACGCTCGCGACGAAGGCGTCGGTAGTAGCGAAGAGAATCGCGGCGTCCGGTATGGAATCCGCGTTCTCGTCCGTGACCGTCACGCTCAGCTGCCCTTCCGCGCCTGCCTCCAACGCCAGCGACGCCGGGCTCACTGCCATGGTGAGCGGCGTCAACACCACCTGTGCCTCCACCTCCGCCTCGAGCGATCCGCTCGTCGCGGTGATCAGCGACGTGCCGGTCCCGCCGACGGAGGTCAGCAGCCCCTCTTCATCGACCGTCAGGATCGCGCCGTCGCTCGACGCGAACGCCACCGATTCGCCCTCGACCGCCCGGCCGTTCGCGTCCACCACCGTGACCGTGAGCTGGAGCGTCTCGCCCATCGGCACACGCGGCTGATTGGGGGTAATGACGATCTCGGCGGGAGTGCTTGGCCCCGCGTCGTCGCCACAGGCGAGGAGGACCGCCGAGACGAGCAGCGCGGCTATCCGGGCGGCGGACCACGGTCGAAGCGAGCGAGTTGGCCTGTTCATCGGACGAAGTCCACCCATCCCGGTGTGCCCGGAACACCATCATTGGTGACGATCGCGATCCCATCGCTCGACATCGCGATCCGCTGCGACAGCCCCCCCAGGACGATCGTGCGCAGCAGGGCGCCCGAGAAAGGATCGACGATGAAAACCTTCGAGCCATCCAGGCTGTGGTTCGAGGGGAGCGACACGTACAGAAATCTGTCGTCGGGCGAGAGCACCACGTCGCCTCCCGCAAACCGCCCTGGGAGCTGCACTAGCTCACCCGTCTCCAGATCGATGACGTTGATCGGGGCGCCGAAGAAATCCACGGTGTAGAGCCTGGTGCCGTCGGATGTCACCGCGTGGGAGGCGACGCCGCCTCTCCACCAGCGCTTGATCTCGCCCGTCTTCGGGTCGAGCTCGAGCACGCCGACCCCGCCGGACGCATAGAGCAACGGCTTCAGGGGATGATGGGTGATCTTGCTGATCTGCCCGGCCGCGGTCCCGCCCAGCGACTTCTTGGTCGCCAGGTCGATACGCTCGAACCCGTGATCGGTCCCGACGGTGAGTACCGTGCCGTCTCCTGACAGCGCGCCGCTGCTCGGATTGCCGAGGCCGACGGGGAGAAAGTCGATCGGCGAGCTCGTGGCCAGGTCCATGACGACCACACCCGTCGGAGGACAATCCATTCAGCTCGAACGCTGTTCCGACCAGATAGGCGCGGGTGACCGAGCCGTTCAGGACGACATCCTCTCCCGGACCCAGGAGAGCCGCCTGCTTGGAGAACCCGAGGGTCGGGAGCGTGCCGCTGGCGAATCCGCCGTAGCCCGCAATGAAGAACCGGCCCGTGGACGTCACCGTCACGCCCCTGGGGAACTCATCGAACGGCACGGTAGCCAGCCTCTCACCGGCGGGTGGGGTGCCGACGAACGCCCCCAGGCTGACCGTGAGCGTATCCATGGTCGCCGTAATGATCGCGGAGCCTTCAGGGCCCACCGAGGTGACGAGGCCGGTCGGGCTGACGGTGGCGACGGCTTCGTCGCTGGACGACCAGACGATCGGCTGGAGGACATCGATGTCCTGTCCCAGGTTGTCCACCACGGCCGCCATAACCTGCTGCGACTCGCCGGACGAAAGCACCAGGCTCTGCGGCGTCACGATCACGGCCACGGGAAGCCGGATGACGGTGACCTCTACTTCCACGGTCGAGCCGCCGCTCGACACCGTCACCGTCGTCGTGCCCCTTTCGAACCCGGTGAGGAAAACGGAATCAGGGAAAATATCGTACCTGACGACTTGGACCACCGCGGGATTGCTGGCTTCGAAGGCAAATGTCCGCGTTCGGCACCGGCTCACCGTTCTCGTCGGTGAGGGTGACATACACGCTGGTCTGCACTCCAAGGTTCAGCGTCAGCGATCGGGTGCCGACGATGAGGGCCGACGGTGGGAGAGCCACCACGGCCTCGAGCTCCGCGCTGATCTCTCCGCTCGCCACCGTGATGAGCGAGCTGCCGGGAGATCCCACCGAAGTCAGGACGCCTGCTTCGTCTACCGAAATGACCGACTCGGCGCTCGAGGTGAACGTGAGGGCTTCCCCGGGGATTTCCCGTCCCGAGGCGTCCACCACGCTGGCCTCGAGCCGGAGCGTGCCGGCCAGCGGCACGCGGGGCGTCTCGGGCGTGACGACGATCGCGGCGGGCACCCGCGGGCCGAGGTCGTCGCCGCAGGCGAGGAGCCCGGCGGGCGCCAGCAGGATCAGCAGTCTCGACCCGCGCGCGCGCATGGTCATGGTGCGCTCACCGTCACTGGAATCTCCCGGCTGTCGTCGCCGCTGGTGACGGTGATGGTCGCCGTGCCCGGCTCCCCAGCCCGGACGGAGCCCCCGTCGGTCACGTCTACGATCAGAGGATCGCTGGTCTGGAAGAGGACCAGGGGCTGAGGGATCGAGTCGCCGTTCTCGTCCGTGACCGTCCAGTTCAAGCCCCCGAATTCCCCGGAGGTCAACTCGAGCGAGGCCGGCGTCACGTACAGCGCCGACGGCCCGATGACGACCTCCGCCTCGACTTGGGCAGTGAGGTTGCCGGATGCGGCGCTTACGACCGAGGTGCCCAGCGGCCCGACGGACGTCAGCAGGCCGTCGTCGCCGACCGTGAGCACCGACAGGTCGCTCGACGCGAACGTCACCGGCTCGCCTTCGACCGCGCGTCCGTCGGCATCCACCACCGTGGCCGTGAGCTGGAGCGTCCCGCCCAGCGGCACACGCGGCAGGTTGGGAGTGAGGACGACGTCGGATGGCGTACGCGGCCCCTGGTCGTCGCAGGCCAGGAGCATGGCCGCGGCGACGGCAAGGAGGCCCAGACGGGCATGACGTCTCATACCGGAGCTCCGAACTGCGGCTGAGATCGGCGGATGGGAAGGGCGACGTTCAATATGGTGACGCGCCATCGCCGACCGGGAACACCAGGGGCCCACCCGGCAAATCTTGCCGGATCTTGTTTTGATATGGTTCTGTAGAGTGCATCGTAGGCTGGCGCCGTCAAGCGGGAATCAAGCCCCGGGAACTGCCTGGGCGACTGGAACCTCATCCCGAGCAAAGCGAGGGACCTTGCCCGAGCCGGCAAGATCCCTCGCTTACGCCCGAGATGACAGCTACTCACCTCGTCAAGCCGGAATCAAGCCCCGGGAACTGCCTGGGCGACTGGAACCTCATCCCGAGCGTTCAGCGCACCACCACCCGTCCCTTCATGTTCCCCGGATGCGCCACGCAGTTGTACAGATACACCCCCGGCGCCGTGAACTTGACCTTATGCGTGATCCCCACCCCACCCGTAAGCGCGCTGCTCGGAAAGTTCGGCGTGCCGACCGACTGCACGCTGTGCCGCACCGCCGGGCCGCTCATCCAGGTCCACGTCACCTCCTGGCCGACGGCGACCGTGTCCACCGCCGGGTCCACCGAAAAGTTCTGCTCGCTGTAGAAGAAGCTGGTGCCCAGCGTGACTCCCGGCGGCGGTGGCGGCGCGGACGTCTGCCGCCACAGGACCGGGAACTCCCCACCGCCGATGTCCAGGATCCCCGCCACCCAGCCATCGCGATTGACGCCGTTGCCCTGCGCCCGGGCCGATGGGCGACATCGCCCCGCCCTTCCAGAGGAACGATCGTCTGAGGCCGTCCGCCGACGCGCTCCATCCGGTGACGTGCTGCAGGCCGCTGATCGCGCGGGCGCCGGCGTGGCCGCCACCGAGATCGCCGAGATCCGTCATCCGGCCGTTCTGCCAGATGAACCCGCGCTGCGCGCCGGCGGCGGAGCCGGTCTCCCCGACGACCTTGCCGTTGGGACCGAGGGCGAAGCCGGTGGCCGTTCCGCTCCCGAGCGAGCCGAGGTCCCGCACCTTCCCGGCGGCCCAACGGAACGCGCGCGGAGCGTCGGGACTGCCGTACACGCCGGTGACCCGCCCCATGTTGTCGATGTCGTACGCGATGCTGTAGCCCTGATCGAGCCCCGCCAACCGCTTCATCGTCCCGTTCTCATAGATGAAGGCGAGGGTCCCGTCGACCCCCTCCGTATATCCGGCGATGCGCCCTCCGGGCTCGATGGCGGTCGCGAAGCTCTGATCGGCGCCAAGGGTGCCGAGGTCACGCATGACCCCCTTCTGCCAGAGAAAGGCGTGGAACAGGCCGCCTGGGATCGAGGATTGCCCGACCACCTGGCCGGCGTCGTTGATGGCGAGCGGACGGGCGTTGGTACCGCCGAGGGTACCGACGTGGCGCAGGTCGCCGTTCGACCAGACGAAGCCCCGAGTGCCGTTCGGGGCGGAGTAGAAGCCGGTGACCTGGCCCTTGCTGTTGATGGCGGTGGCCTCTCCTCTGTAAGTTGGCGAGGCGGATGGCCTCCCACCGCAGCGCGGCGGCCTTGGAAGCGACGGCGGCGGGGGCAAGTGACGGCTGGGTCGGACTCTCGGCGCAGGCCGACAGGCCGGCGCCGGCGATGACGAGCGCGGTGTTGGTGGCGCGGCGGAACATGGCTGGCTCCCCACGGTGCGAGGGCGGATGGGTCGAGCGAGGAGAGATCAGCCTGTCACGGGCGGGTCAAGCGGATATCAAGCGGGCCTCCCGGCGTGTCATCCCGAGCGCAGCGAGGGATCTTGCCGGCCGCTTCCCGACCGTCGGTATTATCCGGTCATGGCCAGCTCCACCTACGCCGCCAACGACTTCGTCCACGTCCGCGGCGCCCGGGTCCACAACCTGAAGAACGTGGACGTCCGCATCCCCCGCGGCGCGCTCGTGGTCTTCACCGGCGTCTCCGGCAGCGGCAAGTCCTCGCTCGCGTTCGGCACCATCTACGCCGAGGCCCAGCGCCGGTACCTGGAATCAGTGGCCCCCTACGCCCGCCGGCTCTTCCATCAGGTCGGCGTCCCCGAGGTAGACGCCATCGAGGGCCTGCCTCCCGCCGTCGCTCTCCAGCAGCAGCGCGGCGCGCCGACGACGCGCTCGTCGGTCGGCAGCGTGACGACGCTCTCCAATCTCCTCCGCATGCTCTACAGCCGCGCCGGCGAGTACCCGCGCGGCCAGGACATCCTCTACGCCGAGTCCTTCTCGCCCAACACCGTGGAAGGCGCCTGCCCGCGCTGTCACGGCCTGGGCCGGATCTACGACGTGACCGAGCGCTCCATGGTCCCGGACGACTCGCTCACCATCCGCGACCGCGCCATCGCTTCGTGGCCGCCGGCGTGGCACGGCCAGAACCTGCGCGACATCCTCGTCACCATGGGCTACGACGTGGACCGCCCCTGGCGCGAGCTGCCGAAGAAGGACCGCGACTGGATCCTCTACACCGACGAAACGCCCACCGTCCCGGTCTACGCCGGCTACACCCCCGCGGAGACGCGTCGCGCGCTCAAGCGGAAGGAAGAGCCGAGCTACATGGGGACGTTCACCGGCGCGCGGAAGTACGTGCTGGAGACGTTCGCGAAGACCGAGAGCGCGCAGATGAAGAAGCGCGTCGCGCGCTACATGGTGAGCAGCGAGTGTCCCGAGTGCGGGGGCAAGAGGCTCCGGCCGGAGGCGCTGCAAGGTGAAGTTCGAGGGGCTCGATATCGCGGAGATGTCGCGGCAACCGCTCAAGCGGCTGGCGGAAATCTTCCGTCCCTGGGCCGAACGGCGCCGGGCCGCGCTGGAAGAAGCTGGACGCCGAGCATCCGGAGAAGGCGCTGGTGGCCTGCCGGATCGCGCGCGACCTCGAGCAGCGGCTCGACGTGCTGATGGACCTCGGCCTCGGCTATCTCTCGCTGGAGCGTACCACGCCGACGCTCTCACCCGGCGAGCTCCAGCGCCTCCGGCTCGGCACCCAGGTGCACAGCAACCTGTTCGGCGTGGTGTACGTGCTGGACGAGCCGTCGGCCGGCCTCCACCCGCGCGACACCGAGTCGCTGCTCCGCGCGCTCGACCGGCTCAAGGCCCAAGGCAACTCGATCTTCGTGGTGGAGCACGAGCTGGATGTGATGAAGCACGCCGACTGGATCGTGGATGTGGGCCCGGACGCGGGGCAGCACGGCGGGCGGGTGCTGTACAGCGGGCCGGTCGAGGGGCTGAGGGAAGTGAAGGAATCGCGAACTCGGCCGTATCTGTTCGGTGAAGGCCGGCCGCCACGGCGCGAGCCCCGCGAGCCGAAAGGCTGGCTCCGGCTCGAGGGCATCACCCGGAA
>CAVRFK010000024.1:0-7221 GCA_963720365.1 uncultured Gemmatimonadales bacterium
ACGCACCGGCCCTGCTCTCCTCGGTCAGCCACGATCCGCGGTGGACCTTGTTACCCCGAAAGGAGATAGCTCACCGGGGAGATTCCCCGTATCTTAAAGTATCCCTCCTCCGGACACCGACATAGACGCGCTGGCCCTGCTGCGCGACGCTTTGAGCGACCGGTACGCGGTCGAGCGCGAGCTCGGCCGTGGAGGCATGGCCACGGTCTTTCTGGCCCGCGACCTCAGGCACGACCGTCCGGTCGCGCTCAAGGTCCTCCATCCCGACCTCGCGTCCACACTGGGGCCTGACCGCTTCCTCCGCGAGATCCAGCTCGCCGCCCGGCTGCAGCATCCCCATATCCTGACCGTCCTCGATTCCGGCGAAGTACCGGCGCCGGGCGCGCCGTCGCTGCTCTGGTTCACCATGCCCTACGTCCGCGGGGAGAGCCTGCGCGAGCGGCTCACCCGCGAGCGCCAGCTCCCCGTGGCCGACGCGCTCCGCATCGCGCGCGAGGCGGCCGACGCCCTGTCATACGCGCACGGCGAAGGCGTGATCCACCGCGACATCAAGCCCGAGAACATCCTCCTGACCGGCACGCACGCGCTGGTGGCCGACTTCGGGATCGCGCGGGCGCTGGGCGGGCCCTCGGGGCGGCTGACGGAAACCGGGCTCGTGGTCGGCACGCCGGCGTACATGAGCCCGGAGCAAGCGGCAGGCGAGCGCGAGCTGGACGCCCGCAGCGACCTCTACTCGCTCGCCGTGGTGCTCTACGAGATGCTGGCTGGCGAGCCGCCCTTCGCCGCGCCGACCGCCCAGGCGATGATGGCGCGCCGGTTCTCCGAATCGCCGCGACCCATACGCCAGGTCCGAGAAGCAGTGCCCGAGCAGATCGAGCGGGCGGTGCACCGCGCGCTGGCGCGGACGCCGGCCGACCGGTTCGCCACGGCCGAGCAGTTCGCTGCGGCGCTGGAGCCGGAGGCGACGGCCGCGGCACCGAGCCGGTCGAGCGGGGAGACGGTCCGTACATCCGCGATTCCTCCCAGCGTGCGCCGGCCCCGGGCTGCGGCGTTGACGCTGGCGCTCGGATTTCTGATCGGACTCGGCGTGCTGTTCGCCTGGCGACGAGGCCAGTCGAGAGCCGATGTTACCGGATCCCGGCTGATCGCGGTGATTCCGTTCGAGAACGTGGGCGACACTACCGACGAGTATTTCGCCGACGGCGTCACCGATGCCGTGCGGGGCAAGCTGTCCGCCATTCCCGGCCTGGAAGTGATCGCGGGCGCCAGCTCGTCGGAGTACAAGAAGAGTGCGAAGCCGCTGCCGCAGATCGCGCGGGAGCTGGGCGTCGGCTATCTCGTGGTGGCCAAGATCCGCTGGGCCAAGGCTGCCAACGGCGTCAGCCGGGTGCAGGTCAGTCCGGAGCTGGTCCAGTTCCCGCCGGACGGCAAGCCCACGACGCGCTGGCAGGAGCCGTTCGACGCCGCGATGACGGACGTGTTCCAGGTCCAGGCCGATATCGCCGGCCGCGTGGTGCAGTCGCTCGGCGTCGCGCTGGCGGACAGCACCAGGCGGCAGCTCGCGCAGCGGCCCACCACGGATCTGGTGGCGTACGACCGGTTCCTGAAGGCGGAGGCGGCTTCCATCGGCGCGGCGCGCACGTTCCCGGCCGCGCTGCGAGAGGGAATCGCGCTGTACCAGGAGGCGGTGGCTCGCGATCCGAATTTCGCCCTCGCGTGGGCCAGGATGTCGTCGGCGTTGGTCTCGCTCTACTCCAACGGGGGCCCGTCGCGGGATCTCGCCCAACGGGCCGAGGCCGCCGCCAACCGGGCGTTGACGCTGGACCCCGGCCTCGCGGAGGGCTACCTCGCGCGGGGCGCCTACTACCGTGTCATCATCGGGGACAACGCGCGCGGTCTGCAGGACTATTCCCAGGTTCGCCGCCTGGCGCCCCAGAACGCGCAGATGATGGCGGCGCTCGCCGCCGTTCAGGGCGAGCTTGGCCGCTACGACTCGGCGCTGCATTATCTCGATCTGGCGGCGCGGCTCGATCCCCGATCGCCCAACATTGCGACCAGCCTCGGCCGGGTGCTGAACCGGTTGCGGCGATACGACGCGGCCGATTCGGCGCTGGTTCGAGGACTCGAGCTGTCGCCGGCCAACCGGAGCGGCATCCAGGCCCGAGTGCTGGTCTGGGTCGCCAAGGGTGACCTGGAGGGCGCCCGCAGGATCATCCGCCAGGCGGAGGCGGAGATTCCTCCGAAAGAGCTGGCGATCTACCTCGCGACCTTCAACGATTTCTACTGGGTGCTGACGCCCGAGCAGCAGGCCTTGGTACTCGAGGGGCGGCCGGCGGACTTCGACGGCGATGTCGGCAGCTGGGGACTCGCCATCGCGCAGATCTACGCCGCCCGTAACGACCGGGTACGAGCCGTGGCCTATGCCGATTCGGGTCGAGCCGGCTTCGCGGCGCAGATCGCCGAGGCGCCGCGAGACGGACAGACGAGAGGGCTGAGGGGCCTGAGTCTGGCCTATATGGGGCGCCTCGATGAGGCGGTGCGCGAGGGGGAAGAGGGCGCGGCGCTGGTCCCGGTCGAGCGCATCACTGGATTCGGCACCTACACGCAACAGGTCCTGGCGCGGATCTACATCATGGCCGGACAGCCCGACAAGGCCATCGACCGCATCGAGGGGCTTCTGGCCATTCCAGGCTTCCTGTCGGCCGGATGGCTGCGCATCGATCCGGCCTTCGACCCGATTCGAAACCATCCCCGCTTCCAGCGGCTCGTGGCGAGCCGCTGAGCCCACGACACTCGAACCAAGGAAGGCGGCCATGATCTTCGACATCCTGACGTTTACCGTGATTCACACCGTGATAAGCCTGGTTGGAATTATTGCCGGACTCGTGGTTGCCGGCGGGCTGGTGTCCGGCAGACGGCTCGACGGATGGACCGGGCTCTTCCTGGTGACGACGGTGCTCACCAACGTCACCGGGTTCATGTTTCCCTTTACGACCCTGATTGCGTCGCACTACGTCGGGGTCGTGTCGCTGATCATCCTGCCGGTGGCGATGTACGCGGTGTACGGGAAGCACCTCGCGGGCGGGTGGCGGCGGACCTATGTCATCGGCGCGATCACGGCGCTGTGGATGAACGTGTTCGTGCTCAACGTGCAGCTCTTCAAGCGGATCCCCGCCCTGCTCGCGACCGCGCCGAAGCAAAACGAGCCGACCTTCGTGGTGACGCAGCTGCTGACGCTCGCGCTGTTCATCTGGCTCGGGCGCGCGGCGGTGAAGGGGTTCGCGCCGGCCGCGGTGGGGGTGGGAGGTGCGGTGCCGGCGGCGGCGCGGCCGACGGGGCGGATGGATTAACGCATCGGTGTCATCCTGAGCGAAGCGAAGGAGGCATGCGTCGGCTCATGCCTCCTTCGCTTCGCTCAGGATGACACCCTGGAACACTACGTTCCACCGCGTATTGCCGCGTTACAGACTTCCACCGTCGCCGATCCCCCAACTCGCCATCAATCAAGACGTTACGCCAGAGGTGCAATCTGGCGCACCGCTTGCCCCTCCCATTCTTCGGGCCCGGCGAGCTTCGGGCCTCACGAGCGAAGTCACTTCTGGTTTTCTCTTGGGAGATTCGGCAAATGCGAAAGTCCTACCTGCTCAGCGGCCTCGTGGCCGCGGCCGTCGCGACGGCCTTGGGTGCATGCGCGAATGATTCGTCGGCCCTGTCGGAGCCGTCGGCGCCGGGGATTGAGGCCGCGGTGAGCCAGGCCGCTGCAAGCGGCGGCCTGCGGCTCCGCTGCGAGCGGCGCTCGGACCGCTCGAAGATTTCCGTGGACGGACGGAACCTGAACCCGCGGGCTGGTGTGTTCCGCGCTCGGGTCCGGGCCGCCGGAGGCAGCGCGACCTCGGGCACTCAGCGGGCGGTCGGTGGTGAAGCGGAGTTCGACTTCGACAGCAACCGGAACGACGTGCGCGAGGGCGCCACGCGTATCGCGGCCTCGTTCATTCGGGCCCGGCCGGGGGCGGATGTCGTCGCGGAGATCCTGAACGCGCAGGGCAACGTCGTCGCGATGCAGAGCGGGGACTGCGAGGCGAAGTAGTTGGTTGGGTGTCACCCTGAACGAAGTGAAGGGGACCATGCACGACATGGTCCCCTTCGCTGCGCCAGGGTGACACCGCGACAATCAGGCTCTCGCCGTGACGGACGCCTTTCCCTGGTTCGCCTTCACCGGCTCGCCGATAAACGCCAGCAGCTCCTGGTTCACCCGATCCTTCTGGGTCGAACACATCCCGTGCTCCCCGCCCTTGTACTCCACGAGCTTCGCACCCTTGATCAGCTTGACGCTCTCGCGAGCGGAGGCGCCGATCGGGACGATCTGGTCGTCATCGCCGTGGAGCAAGAGCGTCGGCACGTCGAACTTCTTGAGGTCTTCCGTGAAATCGGTCTCCGAGAACGCCTTGATGCAGTCGAATTCGTTCTTGTGGCCACCCAGCATGCTCTGCAGCCAGAAGGAATCGCGCAAACCCTGGGACACCTTGGCGCCCGGCCGGTTGGCGCCGTAGAACGGCGTCGCGAAATCCTTGAAGAACTGTCCCCGGTCGGCGAGGACGCCGGCGCGGAGCTGATCGAACACCTCGATCGGAAGGCCGCCCGGGTTCGCCTTGGTCTTGAGCATCAGCGGCGGCACGGCTCCGATCAGGATCGCCCTGGCGACCCGCTTAGTGCCGTGCCGCCCGATGTAGCGGGCGACCTCACCGCCGCCGGTCGAATGGCCGATGTGGATCGCGTCCTTCAGGTTGAGCGCCTTGACCACCGCCGCCAGATCGTCGGCGTAGGTATCCATCTCGTTGCCGGCCCACGGCTGGCTGGAGCGGCCGTGTCCCCGGCGGTCGTGCGCGATGCAGCGGAAGCCGTGGTTGGCCAGGAAGAGCATCTGGTCTTCCCACGCGTCGGACGTCAGCGGCCAGCCGTGGCTGAACACCACGGGTTGTCCTTCGCCCCAGTCCTTGTAGTAGATCTCGGTCCCGTCCACCATCGTGATGTGTGGCATGGACTCTTCCTTCCCTTCCCTCCAAATGGTTGGCTGGTTAATCGACACGTCGAGTCATCTACGATGGGGTTCCGTACGCCTTGCCACAAGCTGAACAGCGCGATTGTGACGGACATGAATGCAGTGAAGGGGACCATGCGTGCATGGTCGCCTTCGCTGCGCTCAGGGTGACATCGCTGTTCAGGGCGACATCAGGCACTCACACCGGCGCAGGCGTGCCTCCCGACGCGCGGAACGCCGAGGGCCGCTCCGCCTTCGCCGCCGACAGCGCGCGCATGACGCCGGCGGCATCCAGGTCGGCGCAGTAGACCGGCGTCCCCGGCTGCTGCCGCCACGACTCGTCGAGACTTCCCGCGTCCACGCCGTCGAACCCCAGCTCGTCCACCAGTCGCAGGATGATCTCCTTGGCCCGCTGGTCGTCGCCGGCCACCGGCAGCGCGATGCGCCGCGGCGTGCTCACCGGCTTCCCCCGCTCGAGCAGGTGGCGGGCGTAGATGTTGTTGAACGCCTTCACCACGGGCCGGCGCAAGCGGTCCGACACCCAGCGGCTCTCCGGCATGCCGTGCTCGATGGCCTCGATGTAGCCGTCGCGGTTGCGGGGGTAGTAGTTGCCGGTATCCACCACCACGACGTCGGCCGGCACGCCGGCGAACAGATCCACCGGTAGACTGGGAACATTCTTTTCGGGAATGGTGACGATGACGACTGCACCGGCGCGTGCCGCCTCGCGCACGGTCACCGCCTTCGCGCCGGTCTCCCGTGTCAGATCGGCCAACGTCTCGGGTCCCCGTGAATTTGCGATGGACACGTCGTGGCCCAGCGCGGTGAGCCGGCGCGCCAGCGTGCCGCCGATGTTGCCCGCGCCGATGATGCCGATCCTCATCCCGTACTCCTATCTATCAATGAAAGTCATCATGTGTTCGTTGTATCTCGGTCCGGCTACCGCCTCGGGCGGCAAGGCGCGGTCGAGCGTTTCGAGGTCCCGTGGTTCCAGCGCCAGCGAGGCTCCGCCGACGTTCTCCTCCAGGTAGCGCCGCCGCTTGGTGCCGGGGATCGGCACGACGTCGTCGCCTTTCCGCAGCAGCCACGCGAGCGCCACCTGCGCCGGCGTCCCGCCGAGCCGCGTCGCGATCTCCTGAACCACCGACGCGGCCCGCATGTTCGCGTCGTAGTTCTCCCCCTGGAAGCGCGGGTCGCCCCGGCGGTAATCGCCTTCGGGATACTCCTCCGCCCGCTTGGCCGTGCCGGTGAGGAAGCCGCGGCCAAGCGGGCTGAACGCCACCAGGCCGATGCCCAGCTCACGCAGGGTCGGGATGATGTCGGTCTCCAGGTTGCGCTCCCAGAGGGAGTACTCGCTCTGAAGCGCCGAGATCGGGTGCACCGCGTGGGCCCGTCGGATGGTGGCGTCGCCGGCCTCGGAGAGACCGAGGAAACGCACCTTCCCCTCCTCGACCAGCCGCGCCATGGCGCCGACCACGTCTTCGATCGGGACGAGCGGATCCACCCGGTGCTGGTAGAACAGATCGATCCGGTCCGTGCGCAGCCGCTGCAGCGAGGCTTCCGCAACGGCGCGGATATGCTCGGGGCGGCTGTCGGTCCCGGTGAGCCGGTTGCCCTCGAGACGAAAGCCGAACTTGGTCGCCAGCACCACTTGGTCGCGCTTCCCCTGGAGCACTCGGCCGAGCAGCTCCTCATTGGTGAAGGGCCCGTAGGCCTCCGCCGTATCGAGGAAGGTGCAGCCCAGCTCGAGGGCGCGATGCAGCGTCGCGATGGATTCCTGTTCGTCGGGAACGCCGTAGGACTGGCTCATTCCCATGCAGCCCAGACCGAGGGCGGAGACTTCGAGGCCTTGAGAACCGAGGCGGCGGGTGGGAAGCATCTCTCAAGATACACGGACGCCAGAGGGCCTCGACGCACCGCCCGCACGAGATCAGGGGAAGGTGTCGGTGGGCGAGGGCTGCGACCACGGCCGGCAGCCTGGAGCCGGATCGGTCGGCATGGGTAAGACGGGGAACTCCTCCGCGTTCGCGGCACGGAGTCGGGTCGAGTCGCTCAGGTCGTAGAGCTCGAGGGACACGGAGCCGAACTGGAGCGACGGCCACGCCAGCGAGTCGCGCTTCACGCCGATGGTGCTCAAGTACTGTTGCACCGCGGGCCGCGCGGTACGGTATGGCCGTACGCCT
>CAVRFK010000025.1:0-333600 GCA_963720365.1 uncultured Gemmatimonadales bacterium
GATGGGCTACGGCAGCACCGGCGCCTCCACCGCCCTGCTCCAGTACGAGCTGGACGTTCACCTGTCGGACCTGACGGCGCGGATCGGAATCTCCTCGGCGCAGCGCTGCTATCAGCTCTGCGCCGATGGGGTGCAGGGGATCCAGCGGCTGGCGGAAGCAGTCGGCGGCGACGCGGATTTCCGCCGCAAGCGCAGCCTCTATCTGGGGAACGCCCGAAAGGATCTGAAGGTCCTCGAGCGCGAACGCCGAGCCCGGCAGGATATGGGGCTCGAGGTCGAGCTGCTCTCGCCCACCGAGATCCGCGAGCGCTTCTCGTTCGAGCGGCCGGCCGCGCTGCTCTCCGCCCTGGCCGGCGAGATCGATCCGCTCCGCTTTACCCACGCCCTGCTGGCGGCGGCCGCCAAGGACGGGCTCGAGGCGTACGATCGCACCGGCATCGCCCGCTACCAGTCGGACCGGAAGGGCGTGCTGCTGGAGACCGCCGACGGATGGCGCATCCGGGCGCGCAAGGCGGTGTTCGCCACCGGCTACAACATCCCGCCGTTCCTGCCCCGCAAGCAGGTCCACCTGACCAGCACCTTCGCCTTCGCGACCTCGCCGCTGACCTCGTTCGGCGGCTGGGGCGAGGATCAGTGCCTCATCTGGGAAACGGCCCGGCCCTACTTCTACGCCCGTACCACCAACGACGGGCGGGCGATCATGGGTGGCGCCGACATCCCGTTCAAAGGGGCCCACAAGGTGGAGAAGGTGCAGGACCGCCAGACCGAGCGGCTGGCCGCCCAGTTCACCGAGCTGTTTCCCCAGATCACCTTCGACGTGGATTGGAGCTGGTCGGGCACCTTCGCCGAAACGGCGGACGGCCTGCCCTTCATCGGCGCGCCGCCCGAGTTCCCCAACGGCTACGTGGCGCTGGGCTACGGCGCGAACGGCATTCCCTTCAGCTATGTGGCCGCCGACATCCTGGTGGATCTCTTCCTCGGGCGCGGGAGCCCGGACGCGGAGCTGTTCAGGATCGGGCGGTAGGAACACGGTGTAGTCGCCTCTTTCCATTCGTCCGCGGTCACGCAGATTGGGAATCGCCCCATGGCGACCGGAGGTTCCATGACCGCCAGCCAGACGATTCTCGCCGGCCCACTCGATCGCAAGCCTTCCGACGACGAGATCGACGTCTACGGCCTGACCCACCCGGGCAAAGTCCGCCCCGACAATCAGGACCACTTTCTCATCTGCGCGTTGCGCAAGCAGATCGTGGTCAACCAGACGAGCCTCCCGGAAACCAACCGCCTCATGGCGGGGCCCGAGCGGCTGGCCTTTCTGGCGATGGTGGCCGACGGCGTCGGAGGCGGGCAGAGAGGCGAGGTGGCCAGCCGGCTCGCGCTGGAAGGCGTGACCCAGTACGTCTCCGGCACCATGGACTGCTACTACGCCGCGAACTCCGGGGACGACCAGGCCTTCTTCGAGTCGCTGCAGGCGGGCGCGGTCCGGTGTCACGAGGCGCTTCGGCGCCACGGTGAGGCGGACCCCGACTTCTCCGGCATGGCCACGACGCTCACGCTCTATCTCGGCGTCTGGCCCCGCGCGTATCTGCTCCAGGTGGGCGACAGCCGCTGCTACCTCTTCCGCAACGGTGAGCTGCATCAGCTCAGCCGCGACCAGACGATGGCGCAGGAGCTGCTCGACCTCGGCGTGCTCACCAAGGGCGAGACGCCGCCGGCGCGGCTGGTGCGCACCCTGTCGAGCTCACTGGGCGGGCGGCAGTCGGCGCCGATGGTCACCCGGTTCGATATGACATGGGGAACGGTCGTGCTGCTCTGCAGTGACGGACTCACCCATCATGTGTCCGACGGGCGCATCCGGGAGGTCCTCCGCTCGATGAAGTCGGCGCAACAGGTCTGCGAGGACCTGCTGGCCGACGCGCTCGCGGACGGCGGCAGCGACAACATCACCATCATCGTAGGGCGCGCGGTCCGCCGAGCCTGAGACCGCTCAGGCCGGCGCGGGGCGGTGCGGGCGATTCTCGTTCCACCACGCCCGCGCGCGCGCCGCGCTCCACTCCCCCGCGATCGGCACGGCCGCGAGCCGCGCCATCAGCTCATCGGCGGTCTGCGGCCGCTGGGCAGGATCCTTCGCGAGGCAGGAGAGGACCAGCGCCTCGAGCTCGGGCGGGACGGGCTGGGGGGCGCGCTGCGATGGCGGCTCAGGTTCCCGATTCACGTGCAGGATGACGGTCTCCATCGCGGTCGTGCCCTTGAAGACCAGTGTGCCGGTGAGCAGCCAGTAGGCGACGCACCCCAGGGAGTAGATGTCGGTGCGGCCGTCCAGCTCACCTTCGCCGAGCGCCTGCTCGGGTGACATGAACGCCGGGGTCCCGCCGGGACCGATCTCCGCCGCGGTGAGCCGATCGTCCCCGTCCTCCGGCGCCTTGCCCTGCTTCACCAGCCCGAAGTCCAGCACCTTGATGAAGTCCACCTCACGCCCGTACCGGCAGGTGTAGAGGTTCGCCGGCTTCACGTCGCGGTGAATCAGGCCCGCCTCGTGGGCTTCGGCCAGGGAGGCGCAGGTCTGGCGCAGGAGATGAATGGCTCGCTCCGCGGGCACCGGCCCGAACCGCTGCACCAGCTCGTCCAGGTCGAACCCGTCCAGCAACTCCATCACATAGTAGAAGGTGCCGTCCTCGGCCACGCCGAAGTCGTAGAGCTCCATGGTGTGCACCGAACGCATCAACGCCGTCGCCTGGGCCTCGCGCTCGAACCGCCGGATCAGCAGCTCCCTGGCTGCCGAATTCCGCGCGCCGAGCATCTCGGGCCGGATCAACTTGATCGCGGCGGGACGGGCGAGCATCCGGTGTCGCGCCCGCCACACTTCACCCATCCCGCCTCTCCCCAGCCGCTCGACCAGCCGGTAACTGCCCATCTCCCGCGCCTCGCTGACGGCCTTCCCCAGCCGGTAGACCACACGCGCCCCGACGTACGCCATCAGCAGCACGATCAGATAGGGAAACATCAGGGCGAAGAACAGCATGACCGGCGAGAGCTGCGTGTTCCCGCCGAGGAGATACATGATCGGCACGGCGGCGAGCGAGAGTGCGGCCGTGAGGATGGCGACCGGGGCGGCGCCGGCACCACGACGGTGAACAGCAGCACCCACACGGCGACCCAGGAGAGCCCGAAGCCACCGATGCCGTAATTGTACTGGATGGGTGAGATGATGCCGTGGTATTCCGACGCCGCGATCCCGAAGCTGCCGACCACCTCGAACGCGAGGCCGACGTTGAGCTTGATCGAGGTCGAGAGCTTCGGGCGCGACATCAGCCAGGCCACGATCAGCGCGGTGATGATGGAGAAGGTGCCGGGGAGCCAGAAGACGGGACTGCTGAAATACTCGCGGCGCATCTCCTCGCTGATCAGCACGAGGAGCTGGTCGGCGAGGAAGTAGGCCAGCGCGTAGACCAGCGCCACCGCTCGGATTCGGCGGACGGCCTCTTCGCGCAGGTCGGCAGGCAGCGACCAGAGGCTCCGGGTACGGCCGGGCGCGCTGGTCTCGGCGTCGGCGTGCAGCAGGGTCGTCTTGTGGTCGGACTCGTGGGACATCGAGGCGGCCCCCTTTCCGCCTCAAGCCTGCGGTGGCGGAGTGGGCGCCGCAAGCACGGAGCCTTACCAGGTGACCGTGTACTGCCCTCCCAGAATGATGCGGGTTTCGCTGGCGCCGGACGTCCATGGACGGGTCCTGCTCCGGCCAGGCGATCCGGTGGCTGCTGAGGCCGACGTTCAGCGCGAAGTCGTCGAGAACGCGCACGGCCGCGGAGAGCTTCTCCAGCGCGTCCCGCCGGCGCGCCACGATCGCGCCGCCGCCGAAGGCGAAGGTCTTCTCCGCGGTGATGGTCATGGGATGGCGGACCGAGGTCAGGTTGCCGTTGATCGAGAGGCGCGTGCTCGCGATCTGGAGCGTCTCCAGGCCGTCGGTATAGATGCCGAGCTGGGTGCTGGCCGTGATGCCCTTCACCATGATGCTGGGGCCTATGCCGGCCCGATACACGGTGCGGCTGGAGGTGAGGTGGCCGGGACCGGCATCGAGCCAGTCGCTGCGGGTCACGCCCGCGTGCATGGCCAGGCCATAGCTCATGTCGTTCCCCCGCTTGACCACGCGGGAGAGGTCCAGCCATGCCCCCTGGTCGTCCGAACCGGCGAATCCTTGCACTCGGCCGTTCCAGGGACCGGCCGACAACTCCCCGTTGAGCGACCACACACCACTGTTGAGCGCGTCCTGCAGAAATACCGTCTGATTCGCCCCGCGAATCGTGCGCCGGGCGAAGACAGTGCTCTAGCCGGCGGTCAGCGCGACGACCCGCTCGTTGTGCTCCGGCAGCTTCACGGCGATCTCGTGCCGAAATTCCCGACAGTGGCCGTGCCGGCAGGCAGAAATGCGCACCGGCTTCTTGAAGTAGGCCAGCACCTGGCCGTTGTAGGTGGGTGCGTAGCGGTCCATGGGCTCGATCTCACCGAACTCCGGGCCGAGCCATACGGTGAGGACCGAGTCCGCCCGCCAGTAGCGATCCACCCCGTTCTCGGACTGAAAATCGATGCTGTCGGCGCCGGGGCTCCGGATGACGACCTGGGTGCGCCCGCCGCTGTAGAGCACGGTCGGCGTCATGCGCATCTCGACCGGCTCGGGACCGGTGGCGAGGTGAGTGGATCCGGTCGGGACGGCGCATCCCGCGACGAGCGGCAGCGCCAGAAGCCCGACACCGATGAAGCGTGATGCACGCATCCCTGAAGACCCTCTCCGGGTGCCGGCCGGAATCGACGGCGATTGCTGGTATGGAATTGCACTGCGAGAGGCACGGACCCAAAGCGCAAGTCACGCGCCCCTGGGCCGGAGGGGGCAACCCGTTATGCACCAACCAAGTACCACGGGGGAACAAACTCGGGACGGCCGGCGCCGATGTGGCGGCGCCACAGGGCCGGATGAGAACCGGGTGAGCTGCGCTTGACCTCGGCGGCGTACTCTCTCTGCGGGGAACGGAAACACCGGCAGATCACTCCAGCTCGAGGGTACGACCATGCACAACGGCAACGAAGGGCTCCCGGCGGCGGCCAGCGTCGAGCAGGCGATCATCCTGGCCCAGTTGCAGATCCTCCGGCAGTTGGATCGGCAGCGTCACGCCCGCTGAGCAGGTACGCCTCCAGGGGACGCATGTGAGAAGGATCGAAGGGTCGTCTCGTCACACAGGCAACCCGGTCCGATCCGGTCACCCAACCCCCTGCTTGGAGGCGAGATGCGGTCGAAGTTCCTGATGATCCTGGCCCTGACCGGACTGGCGGGCATTGCCTGGAAGGCCCGTGCGGAGAACCATGCGTCGAAGGCGCTGCGGCACTATGGCGCCGCCCAGAAGGTCGGCAACGGCCGGGCGCGGACCTACCTCGTCGTGGACTCGATCACCGGCAACCCGGCCGAAGTCGGCGTCGCCCTCGATTCGGCGGCGCTCGAGGGCCTGTCGACCTCCGGCACCGTGGCCGTCCCCGGGCACGAGCACCACGATTCCTACATCCTGACGCTCCCCGCCGCGAACGGGACGCCCTACCAGTTCGTCGAGCTCAACTGGAATCCCAAGGGCCATGGCGGCCCGTACACCGCTCCCCATTTCGACTTCCACTTCTATCGCATTCCGGTGGCGGAGCGGAACGCGATCGACCCGACCAGCCCCGAGGGCGCCGAGCGCGCGGCCAAGCTCCCCGCCAGCGAGGAGCTGCCGGCCGGCTACGTGTCCAGCCACCTGCTCATGAAGCTGACGCCGGCCCAGGCGTCGGTGCCGAAGATGGGTCTGCACTGGCTCGACATGAACTCGCCCGAGCTGCCGCCGCAGAACCATCCCTTCACTTCCACGTTCATCGTCGGATCGTGGGACGGGAAGGTGATCTTCGACGAGCCGATGATCACCCGGGACTTCATTCTGGCGCAGCGCACCAACCCCGCCGCGATCGAGATCGCGCTGCCCGCGGCCCAGCGGTACACCCCGGCGGGCTTCTACATGAATGGCTACCGGATCAGCTATGACCCGACGACGGCGGAGTACCGGATCGCGCTGACTGGTCTGGGATGGAGGGAGTAGGACCGTAGTGGGGGGGCCGACTATACTGCGTCGGTCCCCCACCCACGGTAGGCGCTATCGCCCCGCTCAAGCGCTCACGCATTGCCGCTCGTCTCATTCCACGTCGAACCGACCCACGGGAAGATCTCGTCGCCGGGCCCATCCGCGGTGAGTTGCTTGGCGCCGAGCACCTGGCGGAGCGAGCCCATGCGCTCGCCACGGAACAGCGGCTGGACCGCCGCAAGCGCTCCCGCCGCCGCACCCCGCTGCTCGACCGGTTGAACGGAACCCGCCAGATCCTGGAAACGACCCACACCCGGCTCACGGCCGCTGCCTATCGCGGCGCCGACGTCGGCCCCGCGGGCGAATGGCTGCTGGACAACTATCACATCGTCCAGGAGCACATGGACGAGGTGCGCGAGAGCCTGCCGCGGGGCTACTACCGAGAGCTGCCCGTGCTGCGCGGCGGGGCGCTCGCCGGGTATCCGCGGATCTACGAGCTGGGAATCACGCTGATCTCGCACAGCGAGGGCCGGATCGCGCTCGACAACGTGACCGGCTTCGTGGGAGCCTTTCAGCAGGTCACCGGACTCACCATCGGCGAGCTCTGGGCCGTCCCGGCGATGCTCCGGCTGGGACTCATCGAGAACGTGCGGCGGATGGCCTTGCGCACGGTGCGCCGGCTGGATGAGACGGAGGCGGCGGACGAGGCGGCGGCGAAGATCGCTCGGGCCGGCGAAACGGGGAAGCCGGCCCTCGACGCGGAGCTGGAGCGCTTCCTCACCGATCCGCCGCCGCTGACCCCGATCTTCGTCGCTCGCTTTCTCCAGCAGCTTCGCCACGCCGGGTCGCTCGCGGCCGTGCGCCACCTCGAGGACTGGATCGCCGACGAAGCCTTCAGCGCCGAGGAGGCGACCTCCCGGGCGACCCGGCGGCTGGCGCTTACCCAGGTCGGAATGGCCAACAGCATCACCAGTCTGCGGGCCATCGCCCAGGCGGACTGGCGGCTGTTCGTCGAGAGCGAGAGTCGCCTGGAAGCGGCCCTGCGCGACGATCCGTCCGGGTTCTACCGCCGCATGACGTTCGCCACGCGCGACCGGTACCGCCACGTGGTCGAGCGGATCGCGAAGCGCACCCGGCGCTCCGAGCAGTCGGTCGCCCGCGTGGCGGTGGAATGCGCCCGCAAGGCCGCCGAGACCGAACGGGCGAATCCGCGCCGGCACCACGTGGGCTACTACCTGATCGACGACGGGCTCGCCGAGCTGGAGCGGGCGACGGGATATCGGCCGGCCATGGGAGAGGCCCTGCACCGCTGGGTGCGGCGGCACCCCAACATCGTCTTCGTGGGTGGCGTGCTCGCGCTCACCGCGGCCGCCCTCGCGGCACTCCTGTGGCTCGGGAGGCGCACCGGCCCGCGCCGCCTGGCTCCCGCTGCTGTTGTTGCTCGGCCTCATTCCCGCCAACGACATCGCGGTGAGCCTCGCCAACCAGCTGGTCACCGCGTTCCTCCCACCCCGCACGCTGCCCAAGCTCGACCTGCACGAGGAGGGCGTGCCGGCGGAGTACCGTACCGCCGTCGTGATCCCGACGCTCTTCGGCAGCGTCGAAGCCGTGCGGGAGGCGCTGGAGCATCTCGAGGTGCAGTTCCTGGCCAACCGGGAGGCCCACCTGCACTTCGCGGTGCTGAGCGATTTCACCGACTCGCCCACCGAGACGCGGGACGACGACGGGGCGATCGTCGAGGCCGCGGTGGCGGGGGTGCGAGCGCTCAACGCGCGCTACGCCGGCGGTGCGGAGAACGTGTTCTACCTCTTCCATCGGGCCCGCCGCTGGAATCCGCGGGAGGGCGTATGGATGGGCTGGGAGCGCAAGCGCGGGAAGCTCGCCGAGTTCAACCAGTTCGTGCTGGGTCGAACGGAAGGGGCGTTCGCGGTGACGGTGGGCGACATGACCCCGATCCGACGGCGTCCGCTACGTCATCACGCTCGATGACGACACGGTGCTGCCTCCCGACGCCGCACCGGCCCTCGTGGGCGCCCTGGCGCATCCGCTGAACCGGGCCGAGTACGGGGCCGCTCGCGGCCGGGTGGTACGCGGCTACGGCATCCTCCAGCCGAGGGTGGGCATCTCGCTGGGGAGCGCGAGTCGGACACTCTTCGCCGCCATTCAGTCGGGCCAGCCTGGCGTGGACCCCTACACGACGGCGGTGTCCGACGTCTACCAGGATCTGTATGGCGAGGGAAGCTTCACCGGCAAAGGCGTCTACGACGTCCAGGCGTTCGAGCGAGCCACCCACGGCCGCTTTCCGGAGAACACGCTCCTCTCCCACGATCTGATCGAGGGCAACTACGCCCGGGCGGGTCTCGCCACCGACGTCGTGGTCTACGACGACTACCCCAGCCGCTATCTCACGCACGCCCGCCGCAAGCATCGCTGGATCCGGGGCGACTGGCAGCTCCTGCCGTGGCTCGCCGGCCGGGTGCCGGGACCCGAGGGGCCGGAACCGAACCGCCTGTCGCTGCTCTCCCGCTGGAAGATCCTGGACAACATGCGGCGCAGCATGGTGGAGATCGCCCAGCTCACCTTCCTGGTGTTGGGCTGGACCCTGTTGCCCGGCGGCGCGCTGCGCTGGACGCTGCTCGGCCTCGGCGCCATCGCGGCGCCCTGGCTCATGTCGCTGGTGCTGGCGCTGCTTCGCCCGCCGCTCGACAAGTCGTGGCGGGCGTACTACGCGGCGGTAGGCCGCGACGCGCTGACCAGCGCCGGCCAACTGAGCCTCGCGATCGTCTTTCTTCCCCACCAGGCCTGGCTCTCCATCGACGCCATCGGGCGGACCCTGTGGCGCCTGCTGGTCACGCGACGCCACCTGCTGGAGTGGCGGACCGCGTCGCAGACCGAGCGCGGCGTGGCGGACTCGCGCGCGGCCGTGTGGCGGGCGATGTGGCCGGCCGTCGCGCTCGCGGCCGCCGCCTCGGCGGTCGTGCTCTGGCGGGAGCTCTCCGCCCCATCGCACGAGCCCGCCTGGCAGATCGCGCTGGCCGTGGTCCCCCTGATCCTCGCGTGGCTCCTCTCTCCCACCGTCGCGGAGGCGCTGGGCAAGACCGCGCTGCCTCGAGAGCAGCGGCTGTCGTCGGCCGCGCGGCGCCAGGCCATGCGCTATTCCCTCCTGCACTGGCGCTTCTTCGATCGCTTCGTGAGCGCGGAGACGAGCTGGCTCGCGCCCGACAACTTCCAGGAGGAGCCGGCGCCGGTCGTGGCCCTGCGCACGTCGCCGACCAACATCGGCCTGCAGCTCCTCGCCATCGTCAGCGCCTGGGACCTGGGATTCATCCCGCTCGACGACCTGGTGCGCCGCCTGGAGCGGGCGCTCCGCTCGCTGGAGCGCATGCGACGGTTCCGGGGCCACTTCTTCAACTGGTACGACCTGCGGGATCTGAGCGTGCTCGAGCCGGCCTACGTCTCCACGGTGGACAGCGGCAACCTCGCCGGCCATCTCGTGGCGCTCCGCCAGGCCTGCCTCGCGCTGGCCAACGAGCCGGTGCTCGATGCGCGGATCTGTCGCGCGCTGGAGACCGCCCTCGCGCTGGCCGACGAGCGGATCGCGTCCCGCCGGGAGGGCTCGGCCGGCCTCGAGCCGCTCCGCGCCGCGCGTGCGGCCCTGCTGGAATCCCAACGGCAGCCGCTGACCCGGGACGCCCTCGTGGGAGTGATCGAGCCGCTCCAGCGCTCGGCCTCCGCGCTCGAGGCGGCGGGCTACAAGGCGGACGACCCCGCGATGGAATGGGTCACCTGGACGCTCCGCCTCGCCAACTCCCACCTGCAATGGGTGGCGAGTCTTCCCGAGATTCCGCCCGCCACCCTGCGCGAATTCGCTCAACAGTCGGCGGAGGCGGCCCGACTGCTGGAGCGCCTGCGGGCGATCGCGGAACGGGCGTATACCTACGCACTGGAGATGGACTTTCGCTTCCTCATGAACGAGGAGCGGAAGTTGTTCGCCATCGGATTCCAGCAGACCACGCATTCCCTGGACGGCTCGTACTACGATCTGCTCGCGTCCGAGGCGCGGTTGGCGAGCTTCATGGCCATCGCCAAGAACGACGTGCCGGTCGAGCACTGGTTCCACCTGGCGCGCTCGCTGACGCACGCGGCGGGCGCACCGGCGCTGGTCTCGTGGAGCGGAAGCATGTTCGAGTACCTCATGCCGCTGCTGGTCATGCGCTCGTTTCCCTTCACGATGCTGGCGCAGACCTGCGAAGGCGCGGTGATTCGGCAGCGCGCCTATGGCGCCGAGCGCCGGGTGCCCTGGGGCGTGAGCGAAAGCGCGTACAACGTGCGCGACCGGCATCACACCTATCAGTACCGGGCCTTCGGCGTGCCCGACCTCGCGCTCAAGCGCGGGCTGGGGCGGGACCTGGTAGTGGCTCCCTACGCCTCGGTGATGGCCGCCATGGTGAGTCCCGGGGCGGCGCTCGCGAACCTGGCGCAGCTCGAGCAGCTCGGCGCGCTCGGGCCCTATGGCTTTCGCGACGCGATCGACTACACCCGGCCGGCCACGGGCCAGCCCTTCGCCGTCGTCGGCGCCTACATGGCGCACCACATCGGGATGAGTCTGGTGGCCTTGACCAACGTGCTGGCGTCCGGCGTGTGGCAGCGCCGCTTCCATGCCGACCCGGTGGTGCGGTCGGCCGAGCTGCTGCTGCACGAGCGTATCCCCCGCCGCCTGGTGCTGCGTGAGCCGCAGCGCACCCGACCCGATGAGGCGATGCCCGAGGCCGACCTGGACCAGCCGGCGGTCCGGCGCTTCGATACGCCCGACACGCCCCAGCCCCACATCGCCCTGCTCGGCGAGCCTTCCTATACCATCATGGTGAGCCATGGCGGAGGCGGCTACAGCCGCTACGGCTCGCTGGCGGTGACTCGCTGGCGGGCCGACGGGTGCCGCGACGCGACCGGCCAATTCCAGTACGTGAAGGACCTGTCCGCCGGCAGGGTCTGGTCGGCCGCCCACCAGCCGGTCTGCGCGCCGCCGGACTGGTATCACGCCGACCTGGCCACCGACCGGGTCACCTTTCGGCGGGCGGACGGCGTCATCGAGACCAGCACCGAGATCGCGGTCGTGCCGGAAGATTCCGCCGAGGTACGCCGGGTCACGGTGACCAACAACAGCGACCGGGCGCGGGACGTCGAGATCACCAGCTATGGCGAAATCGTGCTCGCCCCGCCCGAGGCCGACCGCGCCCATCCGGCGTTCGGCAACCTGTTCGTCGAGACCGAGTGGCACGCGTGGAGCAATGCGATCACCGCGACGCGCCGGCCGCGGGCCGCCACCGAAGCCAGGCTGTGGTGCGTGCACGTCGTCGCCACCGGCGATGAGCTCGTGGGTCCGGTGACGTGCGAGACCGACCGGGCCCGGTTCGTCGGCCGGGGCCGCTCGACGCGCGATCCCTGCGGCGATGGACCGGGATGGCCCCCTGTCGGGAACGACCGGCGCGGTGCTCGACCCGATCGTCGCCCTGCGCGCGAGGGTTCGTCTCCGGCCGGGTCAGTCCGCGGCCGTGGCCTTCACCACGCTGATCGCCACCACCAGCGAGCGCGCCTTCGAGCTCGCGGACCGCTACCGCGATCCCCACGCGGCCCAGCGGGCGCTGGACCTCGCCTGGACCTCGAGCCAGATCGAGCTGCGAGAGCTCGGGCTCAGTCCCACCGACTCCGCCGTCGCGCAGGAGCTGGCGGGATTCCTGTTCTACGGCAATCCGGCACTCCGCGCCCCTCAGGCGGAGCTCCGCCGGAATCGCGGGTCTCAGCCGCTTCTCTGGGCCCACGGCATCTCGGGCGACTGGCCGATTCTGCTGGCGACGATCGAATCCGCCGATGGACTGCCGACGCTCCGGCAGTTGCTGGCGGCGCACCGGTACTGGCGCCGGCACGGAATGACGGTGGACCTGGTCGTGCTCAACGCGAACCCGTCCGAGCTACCAGCAGGACCTGTCCGAGCGGATTTCCGCCGCGGTCTTCGCGGTCAGCGACTCCAGTCTGTTCGACCGGCCCGGCGGCATCTTCCTGCGGAACCGGGACCGGCTTGGCCCCGAGGAGCTGCTGATGCTGCGGGCGACGGCCCGGGCCCATATCCCCTGCGACGGGCGCTCACTCGGGCGCATTCTGGCGACCGCCGGCCCGGACGAGGCGCCGGAGGGCGAGGAGCTCGCCGCCGAGCTCGAGGCCCGCCCGCCCGAGCGAAGCGGCTCTCGCGTGGTCCGCGTGGTCAAGCTGATCGGCTCTCGACTGCCGGACCTGATGGCCCCGCTCACAGGCCCTCTCGCCGGCGATGGGCGCACGGCGGAAGAAGAGCCGGCGCCCGCCGCGCCGGCGAACGGTTTCGGCGCTCTCGCCGAGGATGGCCGGTACGTGATCCAGGTGCAGGGGGATCGGCTCCCGCCGGCTCCCTGGTCCAACGTCATCGCGAATGCCCAGGGCGGATGCCTGATCACCGAACGCGGCGGTGGATTCACCTGGGCGCTCAACAGCCAGTTCTACCGGCTTACTCCCTGGCACAACGATCCGGTGAGCGACACGGTGAGCGAGGTGGTGTACCTGCAGGACGAAGAGACCGGCGACCTGTGGTCGGCCACGCCAGGACCGGTCCGCACCGACATCGCCTACACCGTGCGGCACGGCCCGGGAGCGACCTCGTTCGAGCACCGGCACCAGCGACTGGCCGCCACACCTCACCATCGGCATGGCCGACGAGGCGCCGGTCAAACTGGGGCTGCTGCGGCTGACGAACGCGGGTGCGCGGACGCGGCGGCTGCGAGTGACGACCTACGTGGAATGGACGGTGGGCGTGCTCCGGGAGCATACCCAGCACCAGGTGCGCACCTCGTTCGATCGTGAGCAGGGAGCGATCTTCGCGCGGAACACGTACGACCCGCAGTTCGCGGGGTGGGTGGCCTTCCACGCGATGACGGAGCCGGTCACCGCCTGGACCGCGAGCCGCCACGAGTTCATCGGCCGCAACGGAGCCGCGTCCGCACCCGCCGCCCTCACGCCGGCGGGCCAGCTCGGCGGCATCACCGGCGCGGGCATCGATCCCTGTGCCGCGCTGCAGTGCGTAGTCGAGCTGGAACCGGGCGAGACCCGCGACATCGCGATCGTGCTCGGCGCGGGCGAGGACGAGGTCTCCGCCCGCCGGTTCCTGGCCGAATACCTCGACGTCACCCGCGCGCGCGCCGCTGTGGACCGAACCATCGCTGGCTGGACCGAGCGGCTCGGCGTCATCACCGTCCGGACTCCCGAGCCGTCCTTCGACGCGATGGTCAACCGCTGGACCCTCTATCAGGCCCTCTCCTGCCGCATCTGGGGTCGCTCGGCGCTGTACCAGAGCAGCGGCGCGTACGGGTTCCGGGACCAGCTCCAGGACGTGATGGCCCTGGTGTACGCCGAGCCCGCCGTGGCGCGAGAACACATTCTGCGGGCGGCGGGCCGGCAGTTTCTCGAGGGCGACGTGCAGCACTGGTGGCACCCGCCTAGCGGGAGCGGGGTCCGGACCCGGTTCTCCGACGATCTCGTGTGGCTGCCCTACGTCGTGGATCACTACATCACGACCACCGGCGACGCTTCGGTGCTCGACGAGTCCGCGCCGTTCCTCCGGATGCGGGAGCTGACGCCCGAGGAGCACGAGGTCTACGATCTGCCCCAGGTCGCCGACGAAACCGGCAGCGTGTACGAGCACTGCCTCCGCGCACTGCGCCGCGCCTGCACCAGCGGTATCCACGGGCTGCCCCTGATGGGCATCGGTGACTGGAACGACGGGATGAACCGCGTGGGGCTGGAAGGCCGGGGAGAGAGCGTGTGGCTCGCCTGGTTCCTCGCCGCCACCTTGCGCGCCTTTGCCGTTCGCGCATCGGCCCGGGGCGACGCCGCGGTCGCCGCCGACTTCCGGCGCAAGGCCGACGACTACGCCGCCGCCGTGGAGGCCCACGGGTGGGACGGCGAGTGGTACCTCCGCGCCTACTTCGACGACGGCACGCCCTAGGCTCGCGGCAGAACGACGAATGCCGGATCGATTCCATCGCCCAGAGCTGGAGCGTGATCTCGGGCGCGGGCGACCCCGCGCGCCGGCGGCAGGCGATGGGCTCGCTGGAGCGGCACCTGGTGCGGGAGGACGCACGACTGCTGTTGCTGCTCGCGCCCCCCTTCGACCAGACGAGCAGGGATCCGGGATACATCAAGGGCTACCTGCCCGGCGTCCGCGAGAACGGGGCCCAGTACACCCACGCGGCGCTCTGGGCCGTGCTGGCCACCGCCATGCAGGGCAACGGAGACCGCGCGTTCGAGCTCTATCAGATGATCAACCCGCTTACCCACACCCGCACACCCGAAGAGGTGGCGGTCTACCAGACCGAGCCGTACGTCGTCGCCGCGGATGTGTACTCCGCCGCCGGCCAGGTGGGCCGCGGAGGCTGGACCTGGTACACCGGATCGGCGAGCTGGATGTATCGGGTAGCCGTGGAAGCCATCCTCGGCTTCACCAAGCGGGGGGAAACGCTGCGGATCCGGCCATGCCTGCCGGACGCGTGGCCGGGATTCTCGATTACGTACCGGTATGGGAGGAGCACCTACGACATCGCGGTCCAGCGGTCGGACGCAGGAGCGGCCGCGGCCCACTCCATCGTCCTGGACGGCGTTTCACTGGCGGGAGATGAGATCCCCCTGATGGACGATGGCCGGACGCATACTGTCCAGGTGCCGTTAGCCCCAATGTCATTCTGACAGTTTTGTTCTTCGGTAATACGCCGCCGCTTTCGCCCTCGCTCCACATCCCTCCATGCTGCACCACCGCCGGCTCCGGTTGCGGGTCGTATCGTAGAAGAAGAGCACGCACTGGCTCCCCTCGCAGCGCCGCACCAGCGATGCATCGCCCCGCTCCAGCAACGCCGCCGCCGACTCCGCGATCGGTACCAGCAGGTGGAGCGGCGACCTGCCGACCGGCTCCAGCCGGGACGCGAACCCTTCGTCGGTCCGCACCAGGCGAGGCACCGCCGGCCGCGAGGCGAGGAGCGTGTTGATCGCCCGCACGGTCTCCTCCTCGGGCAGGCGTCCATCCGCCAGTCGCTCGGCGCCGGCCCGCAGCGCGGCCCGCAGCGCCGCGGCCTCCCGATAGACCTTCTGTCCTTCCCTCGACCGGCCCCACCGGCGGGACACGGAGCGCGCCTCGCCCGCGGAGAGAAGGCCGGCCGCTTCCAGCCAGCGCAGCAGACCTTCGGGCCCGCCGAGCAGGTCGACCCGCGCGCCCTCGCGCACCGGCTCGGTGTTCACGAAGTCCAGCCACGGCAGGTTGCCGACGAAGATGAATCCGGCATCGCTCATGACGCCGAATATATCGCTCCCGGCCTCACCACCAAAGCCAGCCTTGACAGGTAAGGCATGGGAACCTTACCGTCTATCATTGCATTAGACGGTAAGACACCTGGCGAACTTCCTGGAGGCGGCGATGGACGGCGGCGACACCCGGTTCAGCACCGGTCACGTAGGGCTCAACGTCAGCGATCTTCCCCGCTCCACCCGGTTCTACCGCGAGGTGTTCGGGTTCGAGGTGGCGGGTGAATCGGACGAGGCGGGGCGGGAGTACGTGTTCCTGGCGCAGGATGGAAAGCTGGTGCTCACCCTCTGGCCTCAGAGCCGGGCAGCCGCGGCCACCGACCGGCCGGGGCTGCATCACCTCTCGTTCGAGGTGGACTCGGTCGCGCAGGTGGAGGCCGCCGAAGTGCGGCTCAAGGCGCTCGGCGCGCGGATCCACCACGGCGGAATCGTTCCGCACCGTGAGGGGGTGGATTCCGGGGGCCTCTTCTTCGAGGACCCGGACGGTGTGCGCCTCGAGATCCTCACCACGAGCGGCGCCGGCCAGCGCGCCGCGCCGTACGCCCACGGCCCCACCTGCGGGTTCTTCTGAGCGGGAGGGCCGCACGATGAGCCAGCGGTTCCACGCCGGTGAGCTCGAGGTGCAGGAACAGGCGGGCGTGCGGGACAAGGCCGCGCGCGTCGGCGGCTCGATCCATAACGAGCTGCCGCCGGCGGCGGAGGTGTTCCTGGCTCAGCGCCGGTTCGTCGTGCTTGCGACGGCAGGAGCCGACGGACGCCCCTGGGCGTCGCTGCTCACGGGGCCGCCGGGGTTCGCCTCCGTCCCCGATCCGCGCACCATCCGCATCGATGCTCGGCCGCTCCCCGGCGATCCGCTGTCGGATACCCTGGCGACGAGCACCTTCGCGGGATTGCTGGCGATCGATCTCGCCACCCGCCGGCGCATGCGCGCGAACGGCCGGCTCCGGTCCGCGCCCGGTGAGCCGATCCGGATCGAGCCCGATCAGGTCTACTCCAACTGCCCCAAGTACATCCAGCGGCGCGACGTCGAGCGCGGCCCGGCGCCGGAGACGGCGCGAGCGGTGGGGCGCTCAGGCTCGCTGACTGAACGGCAGCGCGAGTGGATCCGCCGGGCGGACACCTTCTTCCTCGCGACGGTCAATCCTGAAGAGGGCGCAGACGCGTCCCATCGCGGCGGCATGCCCGGCTTCGTGCGGGTGGAGGAGAATCGGGTGATCTGGCCGGATTACGCCGGCAACATGATGTACAACACGCTGGGGAACATCGCGGTGCACCCGCGTGCGGGTATGCTGGTACCCGATTTCGCATTCGGGAGGCGTGCTCCTGCTCACGGGGCGGGCGAGCATCGATTGGGAGCCGGGTCGGGTCGGCGCGGTCGCGGGTGCGGAGCGGCTGGTGGAGCTGGAGGTGGAGGAGGTGGTGGAGATCGGAGGGGTGCTGGCGGAGGGGCGATAGGGTGTCGGAGTATTCGCCCTTCAATCCACCGCACGAGCGCTAGTACACGTCATCCCGAGCGAAGCGAGGGATCTTGGCGGCACAGCTTCGAACCATGCCCGCGCAAGATCCCTCGCTTCGCTCGGGATGAGGTTCAAGCCTCAATCGATCCCCACCCTTCCCTCCACCGACGCGATCAGCTTCGCCGGATCGTATCCCACGCCATCCTTGAACACCACCGTCGGCTTCCGAATCACCGACGGATCCGCGCCCAGATCCCCCTGAAGCACGACGAGATCCGCCAGCTTGCCGCGCTCCACCGTGCCGAGCTGCTTGTCCACGCCAAGAATCTTGGCGCCGTTCGCGGTCATGATCTGCACCGCTTGCTGCGGCGTGAATCCCGCCTCGATGAACAGCTCGTAGTTCCGCTGGTCGCCGTAGCCGGCCAGCGCGCCGCCGATGCCCGTGGGATCCACGCCCGAGGCGAGCAGTCCGCCGGCCTGGACGAACGCTCGCTCGAACGCCATCGCCCTGGTCAGCCCGTCCTCCGCGACCGGTCCCGCGCCCGACGAGTCGATCTGATGCCGGATCTGGAGGTACGTGGTGCGCAGCTCCGGCGCCATCGCGTTCAGGGTCCGCTCGTCCTTGGTGGGCCGGTTGGCGACGAACGGCTCGTACACCGCGAGCGTCGACGTCATCGAGACCTTGTGCTTGATCAGCGTCGCGATCACGTCCTTCGCCGTCTGTCCCGCGGGATCCGCCTGCCCCATCTCGCCGACCTGTTCGATGGGGCAGACGTCCTGCTGCTTCGAGGCGGCGAAGTCGGACGCCGTCAGCATCCCGTGCTCCAGGTTGTCGATGCCCAGCGCCACCGCCTCCCGGAAACTCACCGAGCAGAGGTGGCCCGTCACCTTCACGCCGCGCTTGTGCGCCTCCTTGATCGCGGCGCCCAGCTCGGAGCGGCGGATGTCGGTGTACGCCTTGAGCCAGGTGGCGCCCTCGGACGCCCAGTACGCGACGAACCGGCGAGCCGCCTCGGGTGAGTTCACCACGGCCATGCTCCCGCCGCCCTCGGTGCCGGTGAGGTAGGGCGCGGTGAGATGGATGCGCGGGCCGGGAACGAAGCCCTTGTCGATGTTCTCCCGGGTGTTGATCTCCGCGTACGGCGCGCGGCCGCCGGTGGTGCGGATGGTCGTCACACCGGAGCCGAGGTAGAGGCGGGGGCCGGTGTACGACATCTGCACCGCCCTGCCGCCGGCCGCGGTGTAGAACATGTGGTCGTGCATGCCGACGATGCCGGGAATCACCGTATGCCCGCCGAGATCCATGGTGTGGGCACCGGCCGGAACCTTCACCGAGCCGGAGGGACCGACCTCCGCGATCTTGCCGTCGCGAATGACGACCGTCTGCCCCGGCCGCGGTGCGCCACCGGTCCCGTCCACCAGGAGCACGTTCGTGAGGGCCACCACCGCCGTGTCCACGGCGACATACTTACGGACTTCCTCGGAGAGGGAGTCGGGGCGCTGGGCGAAGGCGGTTGGGGAGAGGAACGTCGCGAGAGCGAGGAGGACGAAGGCTGGTATGCGCATCTGGGAATCCCGAAGTGAGTTGACCCTGATGTCATCCCGAGCGTAGCGAGGGACCTTGCCGGCCGGCACCGACGCATGCGGGCAAGATCCCTCGCTACGCTCGGGATGAGGTCAGTTCGGTCAGACGACACCTACTCCACCGCAAACCCCATCATCATCCCCGCCGAGAGGTGCTCGGCGATGTGGCAGTGCAGCATCCAGCGTCCGGGGTTCGACGGGTCGAGCAGAATATCCACCGCGGACCCGGCCGGCAGCAATACGGTGTCCTTCCAGACGAGGCGATCGTTCGGCACGCCGTTGACGGCGAGCACCAGAAATCGCTGGCCGTGCAGGTGAATCGGATGCTGCATGGCGTGGAAGCTCTGCCGCTCGTTCACCAGCCGGATCCGGACGGGCTCGCCGCGGCGGAAGTTCCACTGCACATCCATGTTCTCCTTTCCGGTGGCGGGGTCCCGCAGGATCCAGCGCACCTGCCTGCCGGTCGAGGCCCAGTTCATCATCGGCATCGTGCCGCTCCACTCCATGGGCGAGAAGTAAATGGAGTCGAGCTGCATCAGCCGCTGGGTGACGCGCGGCAGGTCCCGGGTCTCCAGCGTCAGCACCAGCGCCTTCTCGGGCGCGGCGGCGGCGCGGCGGCGGAACGCCTCCATTGCGCCCGCGGCCGCGCTGTCGACGCGGACCAGGTCGAACCCCGCGGCAGGCTTCGCGACACTCCCCGGCGCGACCTGAACGGTGCCGAGCGTGTCGGTTTCGCCGAAGAACCTGCCGTAGAGGTGATCCAGTCCGCGCACCCGATTGAGCAGGTGCACGGGACCGGAGCGGTCGAACCGTACGTGCACGACGTACCGCTCCGCCGGCGCGATCACCACGCTCTCCGTCCATTCCTCCCGCGCGTACGGCCCTACATCCGATCCGACCAGCTTCATCATCGCACCGGGGAGCGACAGGTTGAACGTCCGCGTGTTCGACGCGTTCGTCAGATAGAACCGCACCACCTCGCCCCGCTGCACCGAGAGCCGGTACCCGGGCTCGCCGTTCACCAGCATGGTGTTGCCGAAGCGTCCCATGAGCGCGTGGGTGGGAGACTCGAGACCCAGCGGGACCATCCCGTCGTCGCCGATCAGGATGTCATCCAGCATCAGCACCTGCTCCCGGTGGACTGGGCCATAGCTCTCACCGGCCTCGGGCCGGATCAGGAGGTTGCCGTACAGCCCGAGCTCCTGCTGGATGTCCTCGCGCACGTGCGGGTGATACCAGTAGATCCCGGCATCGGGAAAGCGGAGGCGATAGGTGAACTGTCCGCCCGGCGGCACCGGTGGCTGCGAGAGACCGGGGATGCCGTCGTTCCGGTGGTCGAGCCTGATGCCGTGCCAGTGCACCGTAGTGGGATGCGGGAGGCGGTTGGTGAATACGACGGTGACCTCGGAGCCGCGCGCCGCTTCGATCAGCGGCCCGGGATATTGGCCGTTGAACGCGAACATCGTGTAGCTCCGGCCCTTGAGTGTCCGAGTGACCAGTCCGGCCTCGAGCCGAAGGGTGTCGCCGTCCTGGAGCCGCACCAGCTCGCGCGGCCGGGCGGCGGGCGCATCCCCCGACGGCAGGAACGGTTGAACCTCCGGACGCAGCGCCATCTCCGCCGGCAGCATCGTGAGCCCCGGGGGCATCGGAACCGTCGTCCACCGCAGGCTGTCCCCATTCGCCGGGCGGTTCGCCATGATGTTGGTGGCCGCCGCTCGGCGCGGTTCCCATTCTGCCGATGGAGAACTGCAGCAGGTCCGGCGGGAACAGTCGCGTGCTCGGCGACTGTCCCCGTAGCACCAGGCGGTCGCTCGGCTCGCGTACCCGGGTGCCCGTCTCCGCCGTGACCAGCACCACGAACTTCTCCAGGTCGACGACGCCGAGGTCGTTGCGACCGTCGTGCACGGTCCCGAGTCTTCGCATGGGGTGCATCGAGGGCGGCGCCGCCCAGGCGACGAAGGTACGGAAGCGGCCCAGAGTGGCCGGAGACGGGAGGCCGGCCGCGGAGAGTATCAGACGATGGCGAGGGAAGCCTTCGGGCGTGACCGCGACGGTGAACGGACCCGCCACGTGGCCGAGCTCGACCGTGCCGGAAGCCCCCGTGATCCCCGGGGCCGGCACCAGCTCGATGCAATAGAGATCTCGGCTCGGCCCTAACGGGGCGGGTGGATCGCAGGGGCGCTGCTGCGCCTCGGCGCGGGCGCCGGCGAGGCACAGAGCGAGCGCGAGCCGCCGGAACACCGGCTCGCGCCTAGGCCGGCCGCGCGATGTGAGCGTGGACGAAGCTCACGGCCATCGCGCCTTCGCCCACGGCGGACGAGCAGCGCTTGACCGAGCTGCTGCGTACGTCGCCGGCGGCGAAGACGCCGGGCAGGCTCGTCTCCAGGAGGTAGGGGGCGCGCCCGGCGGCGCGCCAGTGCTCGCTCTCGGCGGTGCCAGGCGGCAGCTCGGTTCCGGTCAGCACGAAGCCGTGGCGGTCCAGCTCCACGCAGCCGCGGAGCCACGCGGTGTTCGCGTCGGCGCCGATGAAGAGGAAGAGCGAGGTGGTCTCGAAGTGCAGTGACTCCCCGCCGCCGTTGCTGGCCCGGACACCGCTCAGCTGTCCCTTCCCTTCGAGGCCGGTGACCGTGCAGGCGCTGTGCACGGTGACGTTGTTGCATGCTCTCGATCCGGTCCACCAGGTACCGCGACATGGTGACCTCGAGCTTCCGGCGACACAGCACGTGGACCCGGCGGGCGTACTTGGCGAGGTAGACGATCGCCTGTCCCGCGGAGTTGCCACCGCCGACGACCACCACGTCTTCACCGCGGCAGAGCCGCGCCTCCATCTCGGTGGCGGCGTAGTAGATGCCCGCACCCTCGAAGTCGGCGAAGTTCGGGAGGTCGAGCCTGCGGTAGGACACGCCGGTGGCGACGAGGACGCAGCGCGCGCGCAGCCGGGTGCCATCGTGGAGCGTGACGACCCGCTCGCCCTCGTCGAGGCCGAGCGACCGCACCGTGCACGGCACCGTGATCCGCGCGCCGAACTTCTGCGCCTGGAGCAGCGCGTTCTGCATGAGGTCCTTCCCCGAGATCCCGGCCGGAAATCCGAGGTAGTTCTCGATCCGCGAGCTGGTGCCCGCCTGCCCGCCCGGCGCGATGGACTCGGCGGTCAGCACGTCGAGACCCTCGGACGCCGCATACACCGAAGCCGCGAGTCCGGCGGGACCCGCCCCCACGACCACGAGGTCGTAGATGTGTCCTTCCTCGAAGCGCGACACCATGCCGAGGCAGGCGCCGATATCGCCCAGGGAGGGATTGCTGTACCAGGTGCCTTCGCCGTCCATCACGATCGGCGTGGCGGAGACGGGGACGTTGAACTCCCGCAGCAGAGCCTCCGCCTCCTGATCGGTCTCGAGGTCGAGGAATCGGAACGGGATGCCGTTGCGGCTGGCGAAGTCGCGCAAGCGATGCGCCTCCGGGGAGAAGCGCGAGCCGATGATGCGGATGCCCTCGAACCCCTCCTCGAGCAGCATCCGGCGGCGGGCGAGGAACGCCTTGATCATCGTCTCGCCCAGCTCGGGCAGCTCGTCCACCGCCCGGCGCAGCTGGCCGCTGTCGAGCTGCACCACGCGGCCGTCCTCGATAGCGCGCGCGAGGACGAGGGCGGCGCGCCCGGACAGCAGATCCACGTCGCCGGTGAATTCGCCCGGCTGGTGGACGACGACCGTGTGCGGCGTGCCGCGCGAATGCTCCACGATCTCGACGGCGCCGTCGAGGACGAGGAAGAACGGGTAGCGGGTGTCCCCTTCGGCGAAGAGCAACTCGCCGGCTTGCACCTCACGCACGGTGCCGCGGGCGGTCAAGGCTTCGATGTCCCTGGGGGTCAGGACAGGAAACGCGATTTGTTGGTCGGTAGCCATGACAGGAATCTACAGGCGTCGGGCCCATTCGGCGGTCGTGCCCGCCAGCTCGGCCAGCACGTCGGCGCGGGAGCGGCCGGACCGCTTGAGCACGGCGAAGCCATGGTCGGCGCCTTCGACGATGTGCAACGTGGCTCTGGATCCGAGGTCGGCGACCAAGGGCGTCAGCAGCTCGAGCGTGGCCAGCTCGTCGCGGGTGCCCTGGAGAAACAGCATGGGCACCTCGACCCGGCCGAGGTGCTCCGCGCGGCTCACGCCGGGGCGCTTGGGCGGGTGGAGCGGAAAGCCGAGGAAGACGATCCCGCGAACACCGTCGAGCGGCCCGTGGGCTCATCGCGTTCGAGGTCATGCGTCCGCCGAACGACTTCCCGCCGGCCACCAGCGGAAGGTCGGGCGCGGCCGAACGGGCGGCGGCCACGGCGGCACGCACGGTCGCTTCGGCTACTGCGGGTGAATCGGGGCGTCCGCCGCCCGTTTCGACATAGGGAAACTGGTAGCGCAGCGTGGCGATCCCCTGCCCCGCGAGCGCTTCCGCGATGTCGTTCATGAACGCGTGGCGCATGCCGGCGCCGGCCCCGTGAGCGAGGACGTAGAGCAGCCACGCGCCGGGCGGGCGGAGGAGGAGGGCGGAGACGGGGCCGGCGTCGGGGACGTGAATCGTGAGGGTATCCATCATCTCATCACGAACGAAACCACTTCATCCCGAGCGGAGCGAGGGACCTTGGGCGCAGGTCCGGGAGCTTGCGGAGAAGGTCCCTCGCTCCGCTCGGGATGAGGTTCCGATGCTCTGCTGGCACCCATCTACCGCAGCTCCCCCATCAACTTCTCCAGCGCCACCCCCAGATCCGGCGCCAGCTCGAGAACCTCCGCCAGTGGATCGGTCTTCAGCTTCCGCATCCGCTCGGGCACCGTCTTGATGGTGTGCTTCCGGATCTCGAGCTTGTGGGTGACCTCCTTCCACGCCAGCGGTACCGACACCGGTGCCCCCGGCAGCGCTCGCACGCTGAACGGCGCCACGATCAGCTTGCCCGAGCCATTCTGGAGATAGTCCACGTAGACTTTGCCCTCCCGCAGCGTGACCTGGCGGACGACGGTGGCGATCTCGGGGAGCTGCTCCACCAGGCATCGGGCGAGCAGCTCGCCGAGGGAGCGCGACTGCTCGTGGGTGACCTGCCGGCCGAGCGGAATCATGAGGTGCAGGCCGGAGGAGCCGGTGCTCTTCACCAGCACGGGCAGTCCGATCTTGTCGCAGAGCTTCTTGCCGGCGATGCGCGACATCCACCACGTGCTCGAACGGCGCGCCCTTGGGGTCGAGATCCAGCACGCACCAGTCGGGCCGCTCGAGCGTCGGGAGGCTGCTGGCCCAGAGGTGCAGCGGGATCGTGCCCAGGTTGACGACGTAGAGCAGCGACGCCTCGTCGTCGCAGATGAAGTAGTCGAGGTCACGCTGGGTATCCTCGCTCCACATCCGCTCGGTCCGGATCCACTCCGGACGGAAGCCGGGCGCGTCCTTCTGGAAGAACGACTTGCCGCCGATCCCGTCGGGATAGCGGGTCATCACCACCGGACGGTTGCGAAGATAGGCGAGCAGCCAGGGTGAGACGGCGCGGTAGTACTCGATCAGGTCGCCCTTGGTGTAGCCGTCCTCGGGCCAGAAGGGTTTCTTGAGGTTGGTGAGCTCGAAGGGGAGACCATCTTCATCCCGAGGGAGCGCACGCGAGCCGAGGGATCTTGCCTCGTCCGGCTCTTGCGCTCGCTCGGTCGCGCTCGGGATGAGGTCACCGGAGCGGACGCACTCGCTCGGCGACTTGTCGTCCCGGAACCGCAGGAACACCGGCTGCCGCAGCAGCCCTTCGTGCGTCACCTCGGTGAACTCCACCTCCGCCACCATGGTCGGCTCGACCCACGTCGTATCCTTCTCCTCCTGCAGCAGCCCGACGCAGGGACACTCCGGCAGCGTCTGCGACTCCAGCGTGCGCCGCACGTCGGCGAGCTGCTTGTCGCTGAACCCGGAGCCGGCCCGCCCGGCGTACGTCAGCGCGCCGTTCACGTATTCCGCGAGCTGCAGCGCGCCGAAGCCGCCCCGCGAGCCCTTGGGCGCCGTGAAGCCCACGACGACGTAGTCCCCCGTCTTGCGCGACCGGATCTTCACCCAGAGCGGAGAGCGCCCCGCCTTGTAGGGCGCGTTCGCCTTCTTCGCGACGATGCCCTCGAGCTTGAGGCGCTGGGTCTCCTCGTAGAGCACCTCGCCCTGCTCCTCGACGTGTTCCAGGTACCGCAGCGCGCCCACGGGGGGGATGATCTCCCGCAGCAGCTCCTTCCGCGCCATCAGCGGCAGCGCGCGCAGATCGAAGTCCTCGAAGCCGAGCAGGTCGAAGGCGTAGTAGGTGACCGGCGTCGAGACCGTGGCATGGCGGATGTCGATCGGACGGCTCAGCTTGGCTCGGCCCTGAAGCCGTTGAAAGCTGGGGCGGCCGTCGCCGTCGAGCGCGACCACTTCGCCGTCCAGCACCAGCCGCTCGAACGGCAGCGCCGCGATCGCCCGGGTGACCTCGGGAAAGCCGTCGCCGGTGTCGTTGCCGTTGCGGGTCAGCAGCCGCGAGCCGCCGGCGGTCCGCGCCGCCAGCACGCGATAGCCGTCGAGCTTCGGCTCGAACAGCCACTCCTTGCGGGTGAACGGCCGGTCGGCCGTCTCCGCCAGCATGAGTTTCACCGACTGGACGTCCACGGCCCTGCGCGTCGCGCCGAGCGCGTCGAGACGCGCGCGGATCCGCTCGCCGCGGTCGCCGCCCTCGCCCAGCTCCTCGACCGTGAGGCCGGAGAGCACCGACTCCGCCGCCATCTCCTGCGGCTCCGTCGTCGCGTACGCGTCGCGCTCCTTGATGAGGAGCCAGTCCTTCTCGGACTTCTTGAGCTTCACCAGGGTCCACATGCCGTGCAGCTTGTAGCCCTTGAGCTCGAAAAGAAGCTTCCCCTTCTCGAGGCCCTCGAGCGGATCGCCGTGGGGCACCCATTGGCCACGGTCCCACACGATCACCGCGCCGGCGCCGTAGTTCCCCGCGGGGATGAGTCCCTCGAAATCGCCGTACTCGAGCGGATGATCCTCGACGTGCACCGCGAGGCGCTTGTCGTTGGTGTCGTAGGAGGGACCCTTGGGCACCGCCCAGGAGCGGAGGACGCCTTCCATCTCGAGCCGGAGATCGAAGTGCAGGCGCCGCGCGGCGTGCTGGTGGACGACGAAGAGTCCGCCCCCGCCGCCGGGGGTCCCGCCGGCCGGTTCCGGGGTGCGCTCGAGCTTCCGTTTGGCGCGGTAGGCCTCGAGGTGTTTGGTGTCGAGCGGACGCTTGGAAGGCATGGCGTGAGGTGGAGGGGGAAACCCTTGACGCCTTACGGGGGTTAGGGTAGCGTAGTAGCCAATTGTAAGTCGGGCCGCGAGCCGGGGGAACATCGAAGTTTTCCCGGCTTTGAATGGGCCCAAGAGTTCGATAGTTGTCTAACTGTCGTAACTGTCTTGGGTTGCGGGCTCTGTGGAGGCGGACATGTCCAGCGGATCAGCCATTCTGCGCAATCATGTTCGGCCGAGGCAACGCTCGTCCAGACAGGTAGTCGCACCCTCGCAAAGGGGCCGCCGGACGGCCCCGGGATATCGCCAACATGAGTCACGCCTTGAGTAGTGTCCGCGGCTCCATCGCCTCCATCGTCCTGCTCGGGTCGGTCCTGGCCACGGGCGCGGGGCTCGCCGTCTGGAAGTACAGCGACATCGCCGCCGACGAGCGTGCCGCGGCCAGTCAGCCCGAGCCGACGGAGGCCATCACGGCGGCCGTAGCCACCGAGCGGGACTACCGCAGAACGACCACGTCCATCGGGACCGTGATCGCCCTCCGCTCCATCACGCTCCAGAACGAGCTGGCGGGCACGGTGCGTCAGGTGAAGCTCGTCCCCGGCCAGATCGTCGAGGCCGGCGGACTGCTGGTCGCGCTCGACGTGTCCGTGGAGCAGGCCGAGCTGCAGGCCCAGGAGGCCCAGGCCGCACTCGCCAAGACCACGCTCGACCGGCTGGAAGGGCTGCGGGAGCACCGCGCCACCTCGCAGGAAGAGGTGGACCAGGCGCGCGCGGCGCGGGATGTCGCGCTGGCCAACATGGAGCGCACCCGCGCGGTGATCAACAAGAAGATGATCCGCGCGCCGTTCCGGGCCCGGGTCGGCATCGCCGACGTGCATCCCGGCCAGTACCTGACCGAAGGCACCGAGCTGACCACGCTCCAAGGGGTGGCCGAGGCCGCGCACGTGGACTTCACCGTGGCCCAGCGCGTCGCAGTCGGGCCTCCGGGTCGGCGACTCCGTCATCGTCTCCGGCAGCGACAGCACGCCGATTCCGGCGCGCATCGTCGCCGTCGATTCGCGGGTCGACGCGACCACCCGGAACGCCACGGTCCGCGCCCGGATCACCGGCCCCACCACGCCGTCACCGGGAGCGTCGGTCCGGGTGCAGGTTCCCGTCGGCGGCGAGAGCAAGGTGGTGGCGGTTCCCGTCGGCGCGCTCCGCAAGGGTCCTCAGGGCGATCACGTGTTCGTGATCGTGGCGGACTCCACCGGCAAGACCCGCGCGCACGTCCGGCCGGTCCAGAGCGGGCCGGTGCTGGGTGATACGGTGCTGCTCCTGAGCGGCGTCAAGGTGGGTGAGAAGGTGGCGAGCTCGGGCTCGTTCAAGCTGCGCGAGTCGGCCCTGGTCGCGGTGGCCGATACGTCGGCCAAGAAGGCGCCGGCCGATTCGTCGGCGACACAGCAGCAGGCCGATTCGTCGGCCTCCAAGACGACTGAGGCGAAGTAACCACGATGCGATCCTTCACTGACATCTTCATTCGCCACCCGGTTCTCGCGATCGTGGTGAACCTGGTGCTGGTGCTGGTGGGATGGCGGGCGATCACCAGCCTGCCGGTCCAGCAGTATCCCCAGGTCGAGAGCACCTCGGTGGTGATTACCACGGTCTATTTCGGCGCCAGCGCCGAGACCGTTCGCGGGTTCCTCACCACGCCGATCGAGCGCGCGGTCTCGGCGATCGGCGGGGTGGACTACGTCGAATCCACCAGCCGGGCCGGCGTCAGCACGGTCACCATCCGGCTCAACCTCAATCACAGCAGCACGGCGGCGCTGGCGGAAGTCACCGCCCGCCTCCAGCAGGTGCGGGCGGAGCTGCCGCAGGAGGCGGAACCGCCGGTCGTCGAGGTCCAACGGGCCGACCGGCCCTACGCGACCTTCTACATCAGCTTCACGTCCACCGAACGGAGCGTTCCGGAGGTCACCGACTGGCTGACCCGGACCATCCAGCCGCAGCTCTCGACGCTGCGCGGCGTGCAGCGGATAACGGTGGAGGCCGGCCGGCCGATCGCCATGCGGGTCTGGATCGATCCCGACCGGCTGGCGGCCGTCAATCTGGCTCCGGGTGACGTGCAGGCGGCCTTGCAGCGAAACAACTATCTCGCGGCGGTGGGCCAGACCAAGGGCAACGAAGTCCAGATCAACCTGCTCGCCAACACCGACCTCCGCTCGGTGGAAGAGTTCTCCCAGCTGATCGTGGCCGACCGCGGCGGGGCGATCGTGCGCCTGAGCGACGTGGCCCGGGTCGAGCTGGGCGCGGAGGAGGCCGACTTCGTCGCGAAGTACAACGACAAGGAAGGCGTCTACCTCGGCGTGTGGCCGCTGGTCGGCAGCAACGAGATCGAGGTCGCCGGCAACCTGCGCGAAGGCATGGCGAAGATCCAGCCGACGCTGCCCAAGGACATCGAGATGAAGCTGGTGTACGACGGCACGATGTTCATGCGGGATGCGATCCAGGAAATCAGCAAGACGCTGGCCGAGACGATGCTGATCGTCGGCCTCGCGGTCTTCCTCTTCATGGGATCGATCCGCACGGCACTGGTGCCGCTGGTGGCGATGCCCGTGTCGCTGATCGGCGCCGGCATCGTGATGTTCGCCTTCGGCTTCAGCCTCAACCTGCTGACCATCCTGGCGATCGTGCTGTCGGTCGGCCTGGTGGTGGACGACGCGATCGTCGTGGTGGAGAACGTCGAGCGTCACGTGCAGCTCGGCAAGACGCGGATTCAGGCCGCCCTGGTCGGAGCCAGAGAGCTGACCGGGCCGATCATCGCGATGACCATCACCCTGGCCGCGGTGTACACCCCCATCGGGTTCCAGGGCGGGCTCACCGGGTCGCTCTTCCTCGAGTTCGCCATCACGCTCGCCGCCGCGGTGGTGGTGTCGGGCATCGTGGCGCTGACCCTCTCGCCGGTCATGAGCTCGCGCTTCGTGCATGCGCACGGCGAGGAAGGCCGGCTCACCCGATTCGTCAACCGCGGGTTCGAGGCGGTTCGCGACCGGTACGCCGGATGGCTCGACGGCGCGCTCCGGATCCGCGCGCCCATCGTCGTGGCCTCGGTGCTGGTGATGGCCGCGGCGTGGCCCCTCTACAGCTATTCGCGGCGCGAGCTGGCGCCGGTGGAAGACCAGAGCCACATCTTCCTGTTCCTCGACGTGCCGCCCGACGCCTCGCTGGTGGCGAACAACCGTGCCTCGCTCGAAGTGGTGAAGGCGATCCGGTCGTTCCCCGAGACCGACTTCATGTGGTCGCTGACGGCGAGCTGGGGCGGATTCGGCGGGCTGGTGGCGAAGAACTGGAAGGAGCGCGACCGCTCGACCGAGCAGATGTACGGTGAGGTCTTCGGCGCCGTCTCCCAGATCCCCGGGGTCCGGGTGTTCCCGCGGCTCGATCCGCCGCTGCCGACGCCGGGGCTCTACGACGTCGAGCTGGTGCTCCTGAGCGATGCGCCGCCCGAGCAGATGCTGGAGACCGTCGGCCAGGTGGTCGGCGCCGGCTTGCAGAGCGGCAAGTTCCTCTACGTGGATACCGACCTCAAGATCGACCTGCCCGAGGCGCGGGTGGTGATCGACCGCGAGCAGGTGGCCGATCTCGGCCTCGACCTCGCGAGCGTGGGCCAGGAGCTGGGCACGCTGCTCGGCGGCGGCTACGTGAACCGGTTCAACTTCTTCGACCGGAGCTACAAGGTCATCCCGCAGATCGGCGAGAAGGACCGCGCCACGATCGGGCCGTTGCTCGATCTCAAGATCAAGGCGCCGGACGGCCGGCTCATCCCGGTCTCGACCTTCACCCGGATCGAGTCGACCACCGCGCCGCGGTCGCTGAACCGGTTCAACCAGCAGAACGCGGTCCGGGTCTACGGCGGCGTGCAGCCCGGCGTCACCAAGGAAGAAGGCCTGCGGATCCTCGAAGCGGCGGCGAACCAGGCGGGCGGGCCGGGCATGGTGGTCGACTATGCCGGCGAGTCGCGCCAGATCAGGCACGAAGGCGGCGCGTTGGTTCTCACGCTCGGCTTCGCGGTGATCCTGATCTACCTGGTGCTCGCGGCGCAGTTCAAGAGCTTCCGCGACCCGCTGATCGTGCTGCTCGGGTCGGTGCCGCTCGCCATCTCGGGGGCGCTGCTGTTCAGCTTCCTCGACCTGACGACGATCAACACCTACTCGCAGGTCGGCCTGATCACGCTGGTGGGCCTGATCGCGAAGAACGGCATCCTGATCGTGCAGTTCGCCAACACGCTCCAGGAGCGCGGCATCGAGAAGATGGCCGCGTTGCGCGAGGCGTCGCTGACCCGGCTCCGGCCGGTGCTGATGACGTCCGCCGCCACCATCTTCGGCCACTTCCCGCTGGTGCTGGTGACGGGTCCGGGATCCGAGGCACGCAACAGCATCGGAACCATCCTGGTGGCCGGCATGGCGATCGGCACGGTGTTCACGCTGTTCGTGGTGCCGGTGTTCTACTCCCTGATCGCGGCGGAGCACCGCCCGGTGCCGGTGACGGACGAAGCGGAGCATGGCGTGCCGGCCCTTGCGGGTGCGTAAAGCAGGCGGCGTCTATCGTGTCATCCTGAGCGAAGCGAAGGAGCCGAAGCTGGATTACGGCTCCTTCGCTGCGCTCAGTATGACATTGTTTCACCTTCACCGAGGCTCGCCTTGCGGGGCTCGATCCGCGCGGGTATATCCTACAACATGCCTGCCAGAACCATCGGCTCCGCCACGATCTCCTTCGGCCTGGTCTCCGTCCCGGTCAATCTGTTCTCGTCCAGCGAGTCCTCCGCCGCGATCAGCTTCAACATGCTGCACACCAAGTGCGGCTCCCGCCTGAAGCAGCAGTACATCTGCGCTCAGGAAGGGGTGGTGGTCGAGAAGGACGAGGTCACCAAGGGTTACGAGTTCTCCAAGGGCCAGTACGTCCGCTTCACGGCCGAGGAGATCAAGGCGCTGGACGAGAAGGCGACCAATACGATCGACATCGGCCAGTTCGTGCCGCTGGCGGCCGTGGACCGGATCTACCTCGAGAAGGTCTACTTCCTCGGCGCGGGCAAGGGTGGTGAGCGGGCCTACAAGCTGCTGGTCGCCGCGCTGCGCGACACCGGGCGCGCGGCGCTCGGACAGTACTCGGCGCGCGGCAAGCAGTATCTCGTCCTGGTTCGCCCGATGGGCGACCTGCTGGTGATGGAACAGCTTCACTACGCCAGCGAGCTCAAGAACGCCGACGAGGTGCCCCGCCCCGACGCGCAGATCAAGGACGCGGAGCTGACGCTGGCAAAGCAATTGATCGAGCAGGGCTCGGTCGACGAGTTCCAGCCCGAGAGTTATCACGACACGGTGCGCGAGCGCGTGCTCGAGGCCATCCAGGCAAAGGTGGACGGCCAGGAGATCACCGCGGAGCCCGCGGCGCCGCAGACCAAGATCATCGATCTGATGGACGCCCTCAAAGCGAGTCTGGCCAAGCGCGGCGCCGCGGACAAGAAGTCCGCCGGCGACGACGCCAAGTCCGACGAGAAAGAACCGGCGCCGAAGGCACGGAAGAAGGCCAGCGGCGCGCGGTAACAACCGCCAATGAAGTCCTACACCACCCGCGACGTGGCCAGGCTGGTCGGCCTGTCCGAGGCGCAGGTCCGCTCCCAGGCCCGGGTGGGCTATCTCTCGCCCGACCGCGGCCCCTCCAACGCCTATCGCTTCTCCTTTCAGGATCTGGTGCTGCTGCGCACCGCCAAGGCGCTCAGCGACACGCATCTGGCGCCGCGGCGCATTCGCGGCGCCCTCCGGACCCTGACGCGGCAGCTCCCCGCCGGCCGCCCGTTGAGCGCGCTGCGCATCTCCTTCGATGGGGATCGGGTCGTGGTGCGGGACGGCAGCGAGCGCTGGCATCCGGAGTCGGGACAGCTCCTGCTCGATCTGCTGGTGGCCGACCTGGACCGCCGGAAGCAACCGCACGACCCCCGGCTCGCGCCCGCGCGGGTGGCGCTGGGCCGCTGGCTCCAGGACGACGGCCACCCCGAGCTGGCGATCGTGGAGTACCGCGCCGCGCTCGCGTCGAACCCCGCCCATCCCACCGCCGCGTTCCACCTGGGCACCGCGCTCGAGTCGCTCGACCGGACCGTCGAGGCGATCGCGGCCTACCGGCGGGCGCTTCGCAACGACGACGACATGGCCGATGCGCACCTCGGCCTCGCGCGGGTCTACGGCCGGCTCGGCAAGCGGGCGGCGGCGCGCCGTCACCTCGAGGCCGGCGCGAGGGTGCGCGGGTAGCGGATGCGGATCCTCGTCGGGACGAGCGGCTGGTCCTACAAGCACTGGAAGGGCGCGTTCTACCCGGCGGATCTCGCCGCGGACGACATGCTCCGCTACTACGCCACGCGCCTCCCCACGGTGGAGATCAACAACACGTTCTATCGCACGCCCAAGGAGAGCGTGCTGATGGACTGGTCGGCGCAGGTGCCGGGCGAGTTTCGCTTCGTGCTCAAGGCCCCACGACGGATCACCCACATCAACCGACTCTCGGACGCGGACGACTCGCTCGCCTATTTCATGCGGATCGCCAACGTGCTCGGAGACCGGCTCGGACCGACCCTCTTCCAGTGTCCGCCCACGCTGCGCAAGAACATGGAGCTGCTGACGGCGTTTCTCGCCAAGGTGCCCCACACCTGGCGGGCCGCCATGGAGTTCCGCCACGACTCCTGGCACGACGACGAGGTGTACGGCGCGCTCAGGGCCCACGACATCGCGCTGGTGTGCGTGGACGAGGACGAGGGAACCACGCCGTTGGAGCCGACCGCGTCGTGGGGCTATCTCCGGCTGCGCAAGTCCGAGTACACCGACCAGGAGCTCGCCGACTGGGCCGAGCGGGTGCGAGGCCAGGCATGGGATGAGGCGTGCGTCTTCCTCAAGCACGACGAGGAGACGACGGCGGGACCCGACGCGGCGGTGCGGCTCGCGGGGATGGTGTAGGATTGGGGGTCCGGTTTTGGCGAGCAGGAGGTGGCTTGTTGCTGGATCATTGTGACGCAAAACATGTCATCCTGAGCGCAGCGAAGGAGCCCATGTCAGCCCGCGGCTCCTTCGCTTCGCTCAGGATGACAGAATACCCTGTCAACCGCCCCCCCTCTTCCCTAGATTCCGCGCCGTGACTTCCCCCTCGCCAGCCGATCTCTCCAAGCTCCGGATCAACCGGGACGTCCCGCCGCCGGGCGTCACCCGCGCGCTGCGGCGGAACCTCGTGCTCGCCGCCGGCGCGCTGCTTCTGCTCGGCGGGGCGTACTTCGCGCTCCGCGGCGGCGGCGCGGTCCCGGTCCAGGTGGTCACGGCCGAGCCGCTCAGCGGGTCCGAGGGAGGCGGGACGGCGGCCGGCGCCACGACCGTCACGGCGAACGGGTACGTCGTCGCCCGGACGCGGGCGTCGGTCTCCGCCAAGCTGGCCGGGCGCATCGCGGACCTGCGGGTGAGCGAGGGCTCCGAGCTCCGCGAGGGCGAGATCATCGCGCGGCTGGAGAACGACGACTACAAGGCGCAGTCGGCCCAGGCCGATGCGGCGCTGGCGACCGCGAAGGCGGACCTGCTCGAGGCTCGCGCCGCGAGCGACGTGGCGGCCCGGGAGGCGAGCCGCCTCAGCAGCATCCGGACCGAGAACCAGGATCTGGTGGCCGAGCAGGAGCTGGACAATGTCGTGGGCCGGGCCGCGCAGGCCGAGGCTCGCATGGCGTCCGCGCAGGCACGGATCGAGGCCGCGGAGGCGGGGAGGCGGTTCGCGCGGGCCAACCTGGAGAACACGATCATCCGCGCGCCGTTCACCGGCACGGTGCTGCGCAAGGAAGCGGAGATCGGCGAGGTCGTCGCACCGTCGGTGGGCGGCGGCCTGACCCGCGGCGCGGTCGTGACCATGGCCGACCTCAAGACGCTCGAGGTGGAGGTGGACGTGAACGAGGCGTACATCGCGCGGGTGCAGAAGGGCGGCCCGGCGCGGATCACGCTCGACGCGTACCCCGACACCTCGTTCCGCGGGCAGGTCCGCCAGGTGGTGCCGACCGCCGACCGCCAGCGCGCCACCGTGCAGGTGAAGGTGGACATCCTCGAGCGCGATCCGCGTATCCTGCCGGAGATGGGCGCACGGGTGGATTTCCTGGAAGACACCGTGCGCGCGGACGGCGCGGCACCGGCTCCGGCCGGGCCGCAGCGGTTCCGGCTGCCGGCGGCGGCGGTGCGCGAGGTCAACGGCGTGCCGACCGTGTGGCTGGTTCGGAACGGGAGGCTGGAGCCGCGGAAGGTCGAGAGCGGGCCGGTGAGCGCGGGGTTCCGGGAGATCCGGTCGGGGCTGGTGGGAGGGGAGCGGGTCGTGGTGGGTGGGGTGCAACAACCCGAGGCAGGCATGAGGGTCACGATACAAGAGTAGAACGAATGCATGTCATCCCGAGCGCAGCGAGGGATCTTGTCCGCCGCGCTCGAGCCATGCCCAAGCAAGATCCCTCGCTCTGCTCGGGATGACAGGGTCCTTCACACGAGAGCACATCATGGCATTGGTCGAAATCCGAGACGTCCACAAAGTCTTCCAGCGCGATTCCGAGCGGATCGAGATCTTCACCGGCCTCACGCTCGACATCGCCGAGGGCTCCTTCACCGCGCTGATGGGCCCCTCCGGCTCGGGCAAGTCCACCCTGCTCAACCTCCTCGCCGGGCTCGACAAGCCGAGCAGCGGCACGATCCGGGTGGCGGGCTCCGAGGTGAGCGCGATGACGCCGGGGCAGCTCGCCGCGTGGCGCGCGCAGCACGTGGGGTTCGTCTTCCAGAATCTCAACCTGCTGCCGGTGCTCACCGCCTACCAGAACGTCGAGCTGCCGCTGCTCCTCACCTCGCTCTCGAAGAAGGAGCGCGATGAGCGGGTCAAGCTGGCGCTCGGCGTGGTAGGGCTCTCGGACCGGCTCAAGCACTATCCCCGGCAGCTCTCGGGCGGCCAGGAGCAGCGGGTCGCGGTCGCGCGCGCGATCGTCGCCGACCCCACGCTGGTCCTGCTCGACGAGCCGACCGGCCAGCTCGACGCCAAGAGCTCGCAGGAGGTGCTCGGCCTGCTGCAGCGGCTCAACGACGAGTTCAGGAAGACGATCATCATCGTCACCCACGACGCCCGCGCGGCCGAACGGGCCAAGACGGTGCTCCACCTCGAGAAGGGCCTGCTGGTGGAACGGCAGGCGGTGGTGACGGCATGAAGTTTCTCCACCTGGTACTGGCCAACCTGGGCCGGCACAAACGGCGCACCTTCCTCACCATCGCGAGCGTCGCGCTGGCGCTGTTTCTCTTCGCCTCGCTTCGCACCGTCGTCACCACGCTCGAGCGCGCGGCCCAGTTCGGCAGCGCGCGGCGGCTGGTGATGACCAACGCCACCGGCTTCGTGCTCCCGCTCCCGCTGAGCTACGCCAACCGTCTCAGCGCGGCGAACGGCATCTCCAACGTGACCTGGGCCAACTGGTTCGGCGGCAAGTACGGCGATAACAAGCGGTTCTTCGCGCAGTTCGCGGTGGACCCCAAGTCGTATCTCGAGGTCTATCCCGAGATCCAGATGCCGGAGGACCAGAAGCAGGCCTTCCTCCGCGAGCGCTCCTCCGCCATCGTCGGCCGGCGGCTGCTCGATGTGTTCGGCTGGCGGCTCGGGCAGGACGTCACCATCCAGGGCACCATCTTCCCCGGCGACTGGACCTTCACCATCCGCGGGGTCTACACCCCGTCCGATCCGATCATCAACGACGACATGATGCTGTTCCACCACTCCTACCTGGAGGAGCGGGTCGGCCGGCCGGGCATCGCGGGGTGGTACGTGCTGGAGATCGACGACGCCAACCACGCGGCGTCCATCGGCAAGGCGCTCGACGGCCAGTTCAAGAACTCGAGCGCGCCCACCAAGACCGGCACCGAGCAGGCGTTCAACGCCAGCTTCGCCACCATGTGGGGCAACGTCAGCCTGTTGATGGGGACGATCGGCATGGCGGTGGTCTTCGCCATCCTGCTGGTGACCGCGAACGCCATGATGATGAGCGCCCGCGAGCGCACCGGGGAGGTGGCGGTGCTCAAGACCATCGGCTTCAGCGACGGGAGCCTCTTCGGCATGGTGATGCTGGAGGCCGGCGTCATCGCGGTGGCCGGCGCGGTCCTCGGACTCGGCGGGGCGAAGCTGCTGTACAAGGCGTCCAACTTCAACGCGGGCGGGTTTCTTCCGGGCTTCGACGTCACTACGAGCACGCTGGTCGTGGGCTCGGCTATCGCGCTGGTGCTGATGCTGGCAAGCGGGCTGGTGCCGGCCATCCGGGCCGCGCGGCTGCCGGTGGTGCAGGCGCTCCGGAGGGTCGGATGAAGATCCCGCTCAGCTACAACGCCCGGAGCCTGCTCCAGCGGCCGGTGTCCACCGCCTTCACCGCGCTGGGCATCGGTCTGGTCGTGGCGGTGTTCATCGGCATGCTCGCGCTCGCCAACGGATTCCGCTCCGCGCTGGTCCGCACCGGCTCGGCGCAGAACGTCCTGGTGCTCCGGCGGAGCGCGGACTCGGAGATGTCGAGCAGCCTCGACCGGCAGAGCATCAGCATTCTCTCGTCCTCGCCCCACATCGCCGCTGGAGCAGACGGGCGTCCGCTGGTGAGCCCCGAGGCGTACGTCGTCATTCCGCTCTCGCGGAAGGGGTACGATACCACGACCGGGTTCGCCAACGTCGTCGTTCGGGGCGTGAGCCCCGCCGTCTGGTCGGTCAGGTCGAACCTCGAGGTGGTGGCGGGCAAGCGGCCGGAGTCGGGCAAGTCGGAGATCTGCGTCGGCGACAAGATGGCGGGTCGGTTCGACCACACCGCCATCGGCGACAAGCTCCGCTTCGCGGGGCGCGACTGGACCGTCGCCTGCCGCTTTGCCGCCGGCGGCTCGGCGTTCGAGTCGGAGATCTGGGGCGAGAACGAGCAGGTGATGCCGCTCTTCCGGGGCGAGAACTTCCAGTCGCTCACCTTCAGGCTCAAGGACGCGGGCGCCTTCGAGGAAGCGAAGCGGGCGCTGGAGGCCGACAAGCGGCTGACGGTGGACGTGCACCGCGAGGCCGACTTCTACGCGCAGCAGTCCGATCTGCTCGGCCGGATTCTCCAGATCCTCGCCATTCTGATCACCAGCATCATGGCGCTGGGCGCGATCTTCGGTGCCATCAACACGATGTACGCCGCCGTCGCGGCGCGGAGCCCCGAGATCGCCGTGCTGCTCACCCTCGGCTTCCACCCCCGGAGCGTGCTCGCGAGCTTCCTCGCGGAGTCGGCACTGATCGCGCTGGCGGGTGGCGTGATCGGGGCATTGCTGGCGCTGCCCATCAACGGCATCGTCACCAGCACGACCAACTGGGCCAGCTTCAGCGAGATCGCTTTCACCTTCCGGGTGACCCCGGGCCTGCTGCTCGCGGGTCTGATCTTCGCCCTGGTGATGGGGTTGATCGGCGGCTTCTTCCCGGCGCGCCGGGCGGCGAAGCAGCCGGTGGTCCAGGCTCTGCGCTGAGCCGGGCGATGCCTTCGCGAAAGACGGTCATCTCGATCGTCATCGCCCTCGTCATCGGCCTCCACGCCGCGCCCGTCCTGCTGTGGGGCGAGCGCGGGACGCTCTGGCCCTTCATGCGGTGGACGATGTACATGAACTCGCGGGCGCCCGGGCCGATCGACGTCAACCAGCGGCGGATCCTCGCGGTCTGGGCGAGCGGAGCGCGTGACACGGTGACGGACCGGCTGCTGGGGCTCAGCATCACCGTCCTCAAGCAGCGGTATCTCGGGCCGATCGGTCGCGGCGAGGAAGCGGCGGCCCGCGATCTGATGGCGCGGCTCAACCAGGGCCGCACCGACTCCGTGGTGGAGCTCCGCGTCAGCAACGAGATCTACACCGTCACCGATACCGGCATCGCGAAGACGGTCGAGCCCGAGATCACCTTCCGCGCCGACGGAGCCCGCACGCAGTGAGCGGACGCTCGTGGGGCGAGCGGTGGAACGCCTACTGGTTCCCGCCCGGCTCACTCCTGCATCTCGCCATCTGCCGGATCGTCGCGGTCGGCACCCAGCTCTTTCTCTTCTTCCCCGACCTCGACGAGCATCGGAACCTGGTTGCCAGGAACTCCGAGTTCATCGAGCCGCAGCTCATCGTCCGCGCGGTCATGACGGTCTTTCCGCGCGAGTGGATCTTCAATCCCGACACCATCACCCTGCTCTACTGGGCGACCGCGGCGGCGGGGTTGCTGGCGCTGTTCGGGCTCTTCACCCGGACGTCGCTCTTCCTCTTCGCGCTCGGCACCTGGTTCTTCGTCGCCCACCTCTTCTCGTATGGCGACCGGCACCACACCGAGGCACTGCTCTGCATCTTCCTGATGCTGCTGCCGCTCGCGCCGGCCGGCGCGCGGCTGTCGGTGGACGCGTGGCTCGCGCGGCGGCGAATGGGCGCGGCGGCTGAGGCGCCGCCCGAGACCTCCGACCTGGCCGTCTGGCCGCTCAAGGTGGCGCACGTACTCTTTGCGATCACCTATTTCTCCGCCGGGATCAGCAAGATGATCTACAGCGGTCCCCGATGGCTGAACGGCTATACGCTCCAGGCCCACACCTTCGGTGACGCGATCGAGCGGGGGCACCCCTTCGGCGTCTGGGTGGCGCAGCAGCACACCGTTGCCGTCGCGCTGTCGTTCTACACGATCGTTTTCGAGATCGGATTCATCGCGTCGCTCTTTCTGCCGCGGTTCGCACCGCTGTTCATCCTGGTCGCGCTCTCGTTCCAGATCGGGCTGTTCGTGACGGCGGGATACGATTTTTTCCAGGCCATGGTGCTGCTGACGTTGCTGCTGTTCTTCCTGCGGCCGGAGTGGTGGCGGTGGCTGGTCGCGCAGCTGCGCGAACGGAAGACGGAGCAACCCGTGTCACCCTGACATCGCTGGCAGTTGCGCATCGCGATCTCCGGCGGTTACCTCACTAGCCATGCCCCCGCCCTCCGACCGATCCCTTCCCCGCCGTGACCTGCTCCGCGGCGCGGCCGTTGCCGCGGCGGCCCTGGCGCTGCGGGTGCCCTTGGCCGCGTGCGGCCAGGCCGGCCCGCCACGCGCCGAGACACCGCCCGATCCCGACCGCGTCCGCCTCGCCGACTGGACGGCCGCGCTCCGTGCGGACGGCCTGGCCAGCCCGTCCTCTCCGCTCGGCCGAGCGGCTGCCCGCGTCGGCGAGCTCGCGGCGGGAACGCCCTACGTCGCGCACACGCTCGAAGCCTATCTCGCCGGGAGCGGACGCCCGGTCGAGTCCGAGCCCCTCACGCTGTCGCTGACCCGATTCGACTGCGTTACCCTGGTCGAAGCGTGCCTGGCAGTCGGCCGCGCAGCGGAGGGGACCGCGGAGCCGACCTGGGAACGGTTCGGCCGCGAGATCGAGCGCATGCGCTACCGCGGCGGCGAGCGGCAGGGCTACGCCTCGCGGCTGCACTACTTCAGCGAGTGGATCGCCGACGGCGAGCGCCGGGGCCTGGTGCGCGACCTCGGCGCGGAGCTGGGCGGCGTGGAGGACGCTCGGCCGCTGCGGTTCATGACCGAGCACCGCGCCAGCTACGCGGCGCTGGCCGATGACGCTGTATATCGCAAGGTGGAGAGCATCGAGCGCGGGCTGGATGGCCGGCCACGGCGCGTGGTGCCGACCGAGCGGATTCCGGCCATCGCGGACCGTCTCGAGTCCGGCGACGTCCTCGCATTCGCGACCGCCATCCCGGGGCTGGACGTGACCCACGCCGCCTTCGCCTATCGCGACGCCGAGGGCACGCTGCGGGTGCTCCACGCGCCCTTGTCGGGCGGCGTGGTCGAGGTCACCCGCACCACCCTGCCGGCGTACGTCGCGGCCATCCGGCGGTCTACCGGGATCCTGGTCGCCAGGCCGCTCAGGGTGTAACAGCCCCGCACCGGGCGTCACGAGTTGCCCCCTGCAGGCGTCTATAGTCGGGGGAATGCACCCGAAGGGGCCCCCGTCCCCGACCTGGAGAGTGACATGCGGTACCGCCTGAACCTGATCGCCGGCGCGGCGATCCTCATGCTCCAGGCCTGCGGCGAGGGCACCGTAGACCCGAGTGACAATCCGGGCAACGAGATGGCCGCCCGCTTCGAGCAGCTGGCCGACTCGGTGGACGGCGAAGGCTATTCCCCGACGGCGGAAGCACTTCGCCATGCCGCGGCCATCGTCCGCCTGACCGGCCACGCCACGCCCGTCACCCTCACGGTGGACGGCGCGCAGCGGGAGTTCCTCGCCGTGGCCGAGCAGCTCGACTTCCCCAACATCCAATGCACCTGGCCCGGGAGCGGCGGAGGCGGCACCCCCGGCGGCGACGGGAACGGCACGCCCGGCGACACCGTCATCGCACCCGGCCCCGAGCCTACCCCGCCGGGCGAAGAGCCCGAGTGCGAGGAGGTGGGGCTGTACTCCATGCGCACGCTCATCGCCTGGGAGCCCGACGAGATGGCGGAGGTCGTGCGGCTCGTCGCCGATCTGGGCAGCTCCGAGGTCCAGGCCGGCGTACCCGACGTCATGACCGGGCTTCCCGCCAACGACGCCGGCGCCGACGATCCGGCTCCGCCCCCCGAACCGGGGGACACCGCGGTAACCGGTCCCGGGTATCCGGGCTTCATCGGCGAATACTTGGTCCGGGACGTAGGCAACTGGTGGGCGGTTGAGGGCTCACAGTCGAACGATCTCACAGGCTCGGCCGGCACCTGCACGGAGGACCGGGCCACATTCGATTGGGCCGTATTCAGCTGCGATGCCGCCCAGTTCCGCTTCGAGTTCGCCATGCGGGTGGATCGGATGTGGTACGACCCGGCAACGGGTTGGGAGAACGGCCCCGGGGGCGATCCCAGTCAACCGGACAGCAAGGATATCGCGCTCGGATCGAGCGAGATCGCCGGGGTTCGGCTCAAGGTGGTGGAGTGGGCGCCGCCGCCACTGCCCCCGGTGGACCCGGTCCCGGAACCGCCGCCGGTGGATTCCACCAATGTGTCGCCGGACGGTACGACCTCCTGATAACCTGGATGTCGTCCTGAGCAACGCGAAGGAGGCCATGTCCGGACGTGGCCTCCTTCGCTTCGCTCAGGACGAAAATTGGGTCTAACTTTAGGCATGAGCCAACCAACCCGCCGCGACCTTCTTCGGGCCCTGGCCGCCGGCACCGCCGCGGCGTTCCTCAGCCCGCTCTCCGCCTTCGCCCAGCCCTTGGCGCCCCTCACCAGGTCGATCCCGTCCAGCGGCGAATCGCTCCCCGTCGTCGGCCTCGGCACCTGGATCACGTTCAACGTGGGCGACGACCCCGAGCTGCGCGACGAATGCACCGCCGTGATGAAGGCGTTCTTCCGCGAGGGCGGACGGTTGATCGACTCCTCCCCGATGTACGGTTCGTCCCAGCAGGTGGTCGGCTATGGCCTCTCGAAGCTCGAGCGGCCCAGCACGCTGTTCTGCGCCGACAAGGTCTGGATCGGATCGGGCGACGAAGGTCCGGCCCAGATCGAGGAATCGCGCTCGCGCTGGGGAATCCGGCGCTTCGACCTGCTGCAGGTGCACAACCTGCTCGCCTGGAATGACCATCTCCCGAAGCTGCTCGCGATGAAGCGCGGCGGCCGGCTCCGCTATGTCGGCATCACCACCTCCGAGGGCCGCCGGCATGGGGAGATCGAGGGGATCATGCGGCGGGAGCCGATCGACTTCGTCCAGGTCAGCTACAACGCCCTCGATCGCGACGTCGAGAGCCGCATCCTCCCGCTGGCGCAGGATCGGGGCATCGCGGTGATCGTCAACCGGCCGTTCCAGCAAGGTTCGCTGATCCGGCATGTCGCACGCCACCGACTCCCGGTCTGGGCCGCCGACATCGGCGCGACGAGCTGGGCTCAGCTTCTGCTCAAGTTCATCATCTCCCATCCCGCGGTCACCTGCGTCATCCCGGCGACGACCCAGGTTCCGCACGTGATCGAGAACGTCCGCTCCTCCAGTGGTCTCATGCCCGACGCCGCGATGCGGACCCGGATCGCGACGCACGTCGCGCAGCTCTGATGTCGGAGTGGTGGAGTTACGGCCTCTCCGACTTTCTCCTCTTCTCTCCCCGCACCTACTACCGGCTGATCGAGCGCTACAACGAAACGGTCTGGCCGCTCCACCTGTTGGCGGCCGGCCTCGGAGTGGCGATCGCCACGGTGCTGCGCCGGCCCACGCCGGGCAGAAGTCGCGCGGTCTTCGCGGCGGTAGCGCTGCTCTGGATCTGGGTGAGCTGGTCGTTCGTGTGGCGCCGCTATGCGACGATCAACTGGGCCGCGAGCTACCTGGTGTGGCTACCGTTGATCGAGGCGGGACTGCTGCTGTGGCTGGGGGCGGTGAGCGGGCGGCTGACGCTCGTACGACGTGCCGGCGTGTGGGGCTATGCCGGCACCGCCACTTTCCTCGCGGGGCTCGTCCTCTATCCCCTGTTCGCGCCGATGCTGGGTCGCGGGTTGACTCAGGCGGAAGTCTTCGGCGTGATGCCCGAGCCCACCGCGGTCGCCACCCTCGGCGTGCTGCTGTTCACCGAGGGTAGCCCGCGCTGGCTGGCCGTGGTGCCGATGGTGCTGTGGTGCCTGGCCGCCGGAGCGACGCTCTATGCGATGCGCTCCGCCGAGGCGTGGCTGCCGGCGGCCGCGGCGATCCTGGCGCTCGCCGGCTTGAGGGCGCGGGCCATCGCGGCCACGTGACGGTGGTCGGTGCCGCAACAGCCGCCCACGACCGAGAGGTTCGGCAGACGCTCCGCCAGCTCCCGGTACTCCCCACCCAGCTCCTCCGGATCACCCGAGTCGAGATCGGGACTCTCGTCGAGCTCTTTGTGGCTGCGCCGTGAGGCGTTGGCGCGGAGCCCACGGATGCGCTCGCGCCACGACCCGGGCCGATCGAGGGCCGGCTCGATGTGGTCGGGATGGGCGCAGTTGATCAGGTAGTAGACGGGATAGCCGCCGGACGCCTCGTCGGTCGCCTCGATCGCCTCGCCGAGCGACATCCCCGACGGCAGGCGACCATCGGTCTCGAGGGTGAAGGAGATGGCGACCGGCATCGCCACCGCCTTCGCCGCACGCACGATCCCCACCGCCTCCTCCACATAGTTCATCGTGAAGGCCGCCACCATGTCCGCCTCGCTCGCGGAGAAGGTCTCGATCTGCTGCGCGTGATAGGTCTGCGCCTCGGCCACGCTCATCCGGGCACCGGGCACGTACCCGTCGCCGCGCGGCCCGAGGTTGCCGCTGATCACGATGGGCGTGCGGTCGGTCTCGAACCGGCGCCGGATGCCCACCAGGAGGGCCACCGCCTGCCGGTTGGCGTCGGCGAGCTCCAGCGTGTCGAAGTGGAGCTTGGCGGCCCAATCCGGGTTGGCCCGCCAGGTCGGCGTCTCCAGTACGAGGCCGAGCCCCTCGTCCCTGGCCAGTGAGGCATACCGCTCGAAGTACCGGCGCAGCATCGCCTGGCCCGCCTTGTCGGCCAGCGGGACGAAGGACGCGAAATACGGCAGGATCGCACCCTCGTGAAACACGAGGGTGGTCTCGATCCCGCCGTCGGTGAGGAACAGGCTGCCGTCGAGCTGGGGCAGGCGCCGGCGATACTCGGCCATGTCGGTCTCCGGTGAGGGGTTATCTGATCTGCACCGGAGAATGCGCAGGAACCGGCCGGGGCCGGACAGCCCGGACTAGAGGTCGACCATCACCTTGAACCCGCCGAAGGACATGCGCTTGTCATCGAACGGCATGGCCTTGGGGTCGTTCATCATCTTCAGCATACGCGGGTCCTTCATGACCCGCTTGTTCACGGCGTCCCGGTGTGCCCGCGACCGATAGACGACCCAGGAAAAGACGACGGTCTCACCCGGCTTGACCCTCACCCGCTTGGGGAATGGAAGCCCCATACCCTTGCTGTTGAGGTCGTCACCGACGCATTCCCGGTATTCGAGCGCGCCGTGGTCCTTCCAGATCCTTCCCGCTCGAGCCGCAATGCGCTTGTAGACCGCAATGTTCCGACGAGGGACTGGAATCAGAAATCCGTCAACGTATGCCATGCATGCCTCTCCGTTAGCGTAGTCGAACCATGAAGCCACCGTCATGGTAGTCGGGTGCCCATTCGGCGACCAGCGGCTGCAGCTCTCCCCGCAGCAGCGCCGCGACCTTGCGGCCGAGCACCGGTCCGCCGGGAGAGTTCTTGCCGCGGCCGGTGATGACGTGGACCACGAGCCCACGCCCGCGTCCGCGCCACGTGGTGAGGAAGGCCTTGAGTGCGCCGCGGGCCTCATCGGCCCGGAAGCCATGGAGATCGAGCGCTTCGGCGATGGGGGCGTCGAGAAGGCTGTCGCCCTGGCGTCGGTCGGGTTTGCGGCGAGGGGTCATGGCAAGGAGTGTAATCATGGCCTTGTCATCCTGAGCGAAGCGAAGGAGCCAGAGCCACGCTCAGCCTCCTTCGCTTCGCTCAGGATGACATCCGGCCTCCGGAAACACCCGTCCCGCGACGACCGTATGTTAGGAGGTCACGTCACCTCCCCGGAGCATCATCACGATGAAGCGTATCGACCCCCAGGGCACCCGGCTGCCGATCAAGATCGACTCCACCTCCAACGGCGAATACCCTCCGATCCCGGTGGGCGACCGCAACATCGAGGCGAATCGTGTCGCCCTGGAACGGGCCACCGAGCACGCCAAGCGCCTCGCGGTCTCACGGCGGCGCTTCCTCGTGTCGAGCGCCGGCGCAGCCACCACCCTGCTCGCGTTCAACGACATCAACGCGGCGGCGGGCAAGCTCGGCGCCTACTACGACATCCCGCGCGACGCCGCGCTGGACGACGATCTGGCGAGCTCGGTGCTCGAAGGCCAGGAGTTCATCTTCGACGTGCACGGCCACTTCGCGAACCCGACCGGTGCGTGGCTCAAGAAGGTGCCGCCTGGCCAGAGCCCCGTGCTCAACCCCACGCCGGAGATCTCGGCGGAGCGTTTCATCAAGGACGTGTTCCTCGACAGCGACACGGACATGATGATTCTCACCTTCATCCCTTCCATGTCCGACGCCGAGCCGCTGACGATCGAAGAGGCCGCGGCCACGCAGAAGATCATCGACAACCTGGAAGGCACCAAGCGGCTGCTGATCCACGGCCGCGTGGCGCCGAACCAGGAGGGCGACATCGAGCGGATGGAGCACCTGTACAAGCAGTTCGGCGTGGTGGGATGGAAGACGTACACCCAGTGGGGGCCCGCCGACAACGCCTACTACTCGCTGCAGACCGGCCTCGGCTTCGAGCTGCACGACGACCGTTACGGCACGCCCTTCATCGAGCGGGCCCGCGCCATCGGCGTCCGCAACATCTGCATCCACAAAGGCATCCCGTTCGGCCGCGATGCGAGCTACAAGTACGCCCGCTGCGACGACATCGGGAAAGCCGCACGCAAGTTCCCGGACATGAACTTCCTGGTGTATCACGCGGGCTTCGATCCGGAGAACCCCGAGCTGCCGTTCGAGCCCGGCGCCGGCCGCAACGGCATCGACTCGCTGGTGCAGTCGCTGCTCGACAACGACATCGCGCCGAACAGCAACGTCTATGCGGACGTGGGGACCACCTGGAACATGTTCCGCCGCAACCCCGACACCGCCGCGCACGGAATGGGCAAGCTGCTCAAGTACGTGGGCGAGAACAACGTCCTCTGGGGCACCGACTCGATCTGGACCGGCTCGCCCCAGGACCAGATCCAGGCCTGGCGCACCTTCCAGATCGCCGAGCCGCTGCGGGCCAAGCATGGGTATCCGGAGATCACGACGCAGCTCCGGGCCAAGGTGTTCGGCCTCAACGCCACCAAGCCGTACAGGATCAGCGCGGAGGAAGTGAAGCTGCGCACGTCGAACGATCGGATCGGGCGGCAGCGGCTGGGGTATCGGGAGGATCCGGACCCGCTGTTCCTGACGTACGGGCCGAAGACGCGGCGGGAGTTTCTGAATTTGCTGAGTTGGAAGGGTGGGAAGCTGGGAGACTGAGCGCATGTCATCCTGAGCGAGTGAAGGGGACCATGCCCGCAGATGGTCCCTTCGCAGCGCTCAGCCTGACATTCTCAGGATGACATTCCGCTGCTATTTCCCCTTCGCCTTACCCTTCACCAGTAGCGCCTGAAATCCCGCATCCCCGCGAATCGGATCCCACGTAGGATCAGCCCTGAGCCCCGGCACCGAGATCCACGACGGCACCGTCAGCAGGAACCGCAGCTGCTTCACCGCGGAGTCCGCCTGGCCCAGCGTCGCGTAGACCACCGCCAGGTTCCGCACCATGTCCTCACCCAGCCAGGTGTCCTTCGACGGCGGCCGGAGCGCGACGGCCCGCTGCGCTTCTCGCATCGCGGCTTCGCGCCGGCCGAGACCGGCGTAGGCCGATGCGAGCTCGGCGTGCAGCTGGGGATCGTCGGGGCGGTCGCGGCTCCGCGATTCCAGCGCGGCCGCCGCGGAGTCGAAGTAGATGTTCGCGCCCCGAGTGTCGCCTTGGTGCCGGCGGGTCTTCGCCTTGACCATGTAGTAGGCGGAGGAATCACTGCCGAACTGGCTCATCTGCAACCGGTCCACCGCCGATTGGGCCGAGCTGTCGAGCTCCGACCAGAGCGCGGCGCCGAGATCGAACTGGGGCGTCCAGACCGCCATGTCGTCGGGGCCGGAGCGCCGGACGCCGTCCTTGAACGCCGCCACCGCCTTGCCGTAATCACCGTCGCGGGTGACGATCAGCAGCGAGTGAAAGATGTAGGCCGGAGAGTCCGGATCGAGCGCCAGCGCGCGGTTGAGATATTTCTCCGCCTCGGGGTAGTTCCGGCGGCGGAGATGGACCTCGAAGAGATCGAGTTGTTTCACCACCGATCGCGGGTCGAGCTCGGCCGCACGGCGCAGATCGGCGATTGCGTTGTCCCACTTCCCCAGCCGCCGTTCGACCAGACCCCGCGCCCAGGCCAGATCGCCGTTGCCGGGGTCGGCTTCATGCGCCGTCCGGAATTCTCGAAGCGCCGCCTCGTAATCCAGCTCGCCCCAGTAGTGGATCTGCCCCAGCGCGAGATGGCCTTCGGCCAGGCCGGGCTGCAGCCGTAACGCGGAGTCCGCGGCGGCGCGCGCCAACGCCAGGCGGCCCGCGGTGCGCTCGGAGAAGTGGAACTGGGAGATATGAGACCGCGCCAGCCGCGCGAACGCGAGCGCGAAGGCGGGATCGAGCTGGGTCGCCCGGGCGTACATCTCCTCCGCGGTGCGGTACGCGTCCGGGTCACCCGGGCGATCGAAGTAGTCGTTGCCGCGGAGATAGAAATCGTAGGCCCGGAGGTCCTCGGTCGGCTTGGCCGAGAGCGCCTCGTGGTCGGGCCGCTTGAGCGCCAGGTCCAGCTCGGTCGCGACCTCCTCCGCGATGCGCGATTGGACCTGGAACACCTCCTCCAGCGTCTCGTCGAAGCGCCCGGACCAGAGGTGGCGGTCATCGGAGACGCGGATGAGCTGCGGCGTCACCCTGACCCGGCTCGAGCCGTTCGCCTTCTCCCAGCGCACGCTCCCCTCGAGGATGTAGTCCACCCCCAGCTCGTTCCCGATGTCCTTCATGGACTTGCCGCTGCCCCGGTACTGCTCCGCGCTGGTGCGGGAGATGACGCCGAGCGTGGGGATCATGGCCAGGCGGCTGGTGATCTCCTCGGTGATGCCGTCGCTGAAGTAGCCGTCGTCGGGCGAGCCGAGGTTCTGGAACGGCAGGACCGCGATCCGTGGAGTCTCGGGCGGCTTCTCCCGCCGATCGGCGCTGCCCAGGGCGAACAGCAGCACCGTCGCCGCCACGGCGCCCAATCCCACCAACGCTGCCGCACGCTGGTGCCAGCGGTGCGTGGTGCCGCCGATCGCCGGTCCGAGTCCGTCGAGCGCGGCGGTCAGATCGGCTCCGGTGGCGAACCGTTCCGGCGGCTCCTTGGCGAGCGCCTTCGAGAGGGTCCGCACGACCGCGTCCGGCACGTCGGACCGCTTGGTCCGGATGGATGGGAGGGGAGCCACCACCTGCTTCGCCATCACCGACTGCGGCGTCGGTCCGGCGAAGGGTGGCTCGCCGCTCAGCATCTCGTACAGCATGCAGCCCAGGCTGTAGATGTCGCTGCGGCCGTCGATGGCGCCGGAGCCGCCCGCCTGCTCGGGGCTCATGTAGGCCGGCGTACCGACCGCGAGGCCGGTCTCGGTGAGCCGGTCGGATCCGGCCGACTCCATCGCCGTCGCAATGCCGAAATCGGCGACGACCGCCTGGTCGTCCTCGAAGAGGATGTTCTCCGGCTTGATATCGCGATGGATCACGCCGTGACGGTGCGCGTAGTCGAGCGCGAGCGCGATCTCCCGTGCCACTCGAACGGCCGTCGCGATCGGCAGGCGGCCTTCCGTCTCGAGCCGCTGGCGGAGCGATGCGCCGGCCACATGGGGCATGACGTAATAAAGGAGGCCGGCGGCCTCCCCCGAATCGAACAGCGGCAGGATGTGCGGATGGGAAAGTCGGGCGACGAAACGGATCTCGCGGAGGAATCGCTCGGCGCCGACCGACTCGGCGAGCTGCTGGTGAACGACCTTGAGAGCGACCGGACGGTCGTGGCGGATGTCGTGCGCCAGGTAGACCGTCGCCGTGCCGCCGCGGCCCAGCAACTTCAGGGTGCCGTCGGGTTCCCGCTCGATCCGATAGCGGTCCTCGAGCGCGGCGGCGAGCCGCTCGTGCAGTGCGTCCATTCCGGGCGGTCCGGTCATTCCACGGGCTCTCGGGGCCGGGCCTGGCTCGCCACCTTCCGCTGGGAGCGCCGGCGGGCGGGGCGCCGCGGCGGTGTGTTGCCGACCGGGACGCCGGACAGCGCCAGCCGGGCGCGCAACGCCGGCGTGAGCTGCTTCCGCACCAGTGTCTGCACCATCTCCGGAGTCGGAGCCTCGGCGCCGGGTTCGACCACCTTCATCTCTCCGCCCTCGTATGCCAGCACCGGCACGCCATCGCGGTAGAGGATGCGGCTCCTGGCCACCGTCGCGATGCGGTCCCCCGAAGTCACGATGCCGGTGAGGTTGACCGGATCGGCGGCACCGATGCCGATCAGACGGCCCTGGCCGCCGGCCCGGCGGATCGGCCCGCAGCTGACTGACGGCCTCGGGGAGCGCGAACTGCTCGCCCGACATGCCGGAGACGAACCGGCCGCCGCGTATCTCGCCTCTCGCCTCCAGCCGGCGATACGCCATCAACAGGTCACGCCACGCCGGCGCGCCGGCCTCGCGGGCCAGCAGCCGGCGAAACATGACGCCGTAGCGGCGAAGCAGCACGCGGGCCGTGCGCTCGAACCGCTCGTTGTCGCTCAGCTCCGAATGGGTGCCATTGGTCAGCGACCAGCGCCCCGCGCTCTCGACTCCGAACGCGACGGTCCGGTGCCGCCGCTTGCGGCCGCCGAGCGGCTTCCGCTTGCTCGACGGCGTGATCAGCGCGCGCAGGCCGGCGAAGCTGTCCGAGGTGACGAGACCCAGCCCGGCCAGCTCGGCAAGCGCACTCTCCACCTGCGTAGTCAGCAGGCCCGAGAGCGGCATCAGCTCGTGAAAGAACGAGGCGCCCCTCTGCTCCAGGACCTCCCGCACCCGGGCGGCGTAACTCGACAGCTCCACCTCACCGTTGGCCGATGGCTTCGCGGCCCAGCCCGCGGACTGCCCGCGCACGTACAGCGCGATCGGCGTGGATCGGATCGGACCCGCTCCACCACTCCGCCGTCCCGCGGCCCAGGCGACGCGGCCGGTCAGACTCAGCGTGTCGAGCAACGATGGATCGTACTCGTTGATCCTGCTCGCCAGCACATCGCTTTCCCACGCTGCCGCGGGCAGCTCGAAGCCGTCCAGCTGCTCGACCACGCCGGCCAGCCCTTCGAGCCCCGACACTCGATGCTCGGAGTCCACCCGCTGCCAGGCGAACAGGAAGCGCATGTAGTCGGCCGGACTCACCGGCTCGATCTCGGCGCGGAGCCGATTCAGCGTGTAGCGGTGGATGCGGGCGAGCAACCGGCGCTCGCACCACTCGAGCGGCTGCGCCGTCGCCGGCTCCGCGGGCTGAACCGCCCACGGAGCACCACGCCCTCGCCTTCCAACGCGATGAGCGCGGCGTCCGCCTCGATTTCCGGAACGCCCAGCAACGAGGCGAGGGATGCCGCCGTGACGGGTCCGCTGATTCCGATCCGGCCGCGCACCAGCTCACGTACCGCCGCCTCACGGGCGGAGGCGTCGGCCAGCAGCTCTACTTCGGAGAGCCGCTCCGCGGCCACCCAGAGCGCGGGCCGCGCGCCGGTGAGCACTCACGCGCACGGCACGGCGGGACTCGGCCAGCTCCTTCATGAACGGCGCCCATGCCGCTCCCTCGGCCTCGGTCAGGAATCCGGACGTGAGCAGCGCATCATGGAGCTCGTCGGCGTTCTGGATCTCGGGCCACGCTTCTTCGCGCACCCGCTCGATCGCGGCGGCGTCCAGGGCGCCGAGATCGTCCCCGGACGACGGCCTCGAAAGCTCGGCGGGTGTAGACCGCCTGGGTCCGGCGCTCTTCCAGCGGCGCGTCGTCGAGGAAGGCGTACGGGCGGGCGTTCAGGATCTCCGCCGCCAGCGGCGAGGGCTCCGGGAGGTCGCGGGCGATGCAGCGGATCTCGCCGGCGTAGATCCGGCGGAGCACGGCGATCAGGCCGTCGAGGTCCATGACCTCGCGCAGGCAGTCATCGAGCGTCTGCCGCACCAGCGGATGGTCGGGGACCTCGCGGTCGCCGGGGATGTTCTCCAGACACGCCGCCGCGTCGGGGAATACGGCCGCGAGCAGGTCCTCGGCTTCCATCCGCTGGATCTGAGGCGGGACCTTCCGGCCGCCGCGATTCCGCGGCATGGCCAGGGCGATGGACGCGTTCCAGCGCCAGTGGGTCCCGAACATCGGCGCGTCGAGCAACGCCTGCACCAGGATGTCGCCCACGGTGTCCGGATGGAGGAAGCGGAACACGCTCTCCAGCGGGAACGAGTGCTGCGGTCCGAGCGACAGGAGGACGGCTTCCTCGGTCGCGGCGGCCTGAAGCTCGAAGTTGAACTGGCGGCAGAAGCGCTTTCGCAGCGCGAGACCCCAGGCGCGGTTCACCCGGCTGCCGAACGGCGCATGCAGGATGAGCTGCATCCCGCCGGACTCGTCGAAGAAACGCTCGGCGATCAGCGTGTCCTGCGTCGGCAGCGCGCCGAGCATGCGCCTGGCCTCGGCGAGGTAGGCGACGAGCTGGCCGCGGCCACCGACCTCATCCTGAGGGAGCGCAGCAACTGATGGACCTTCTTCCCAAGCTGGGCCCCCAGCTCCTCATCGATCTGGCGACGCAGCATCCCCACCCCCTCCGACACCTCCCTGCTCCGTGCCGGCGCCTCGCCGATCCAGAACGGAATGTTCGGCGGCTGCCCGCGCGCATCCTCCACCCGCACCACACCTCGCTGCACCTGGAGGATCCGCCACGACAGGTTGCCGAGCTGGAAGATGTCGCCCGCCATGCTCTCGATCGCGAAGTCCTCGTTCACCGAGCCGATGAAGGTGTCTTCCGGCTCCAGCACCACGCGGTAATCGGCGTTGTCGGGAATCGCGCCGCCGGACGTGATGGCCGTGAGGCGCGCCCCGCGCCGCCCGCGCAGACGGCCGTGCACCGTATCGTGATGCAGCAGCGCACCGCGGCGCCCGCGGCGGGTCTCGAATCCGCGGGAGAGCATGCCGATGACTTCGTCGAACGCCGGGCGCTCCAGGCGGCGGTAGGGCCACGCCCGTCGCACCAGCTCGAACAGATCGTCAACCTGCCAGTCTTCCGCGGCGGCCTCCGCCACGAGCTGCTGGGACAGCACATCGAGCGGCATCTCACGGGTGACGATGCGATCGAGTTTTCCCTTCGTGCACCGCGCCGAGCAGCGCCGTGCACTCGACCAGCTCGTCCCGGGTGAGGGGAAACAGCCGGCCCCTGGGCGTACCGCGGACGGTGTGACCCGACCGTCCGACCCGTTGGAGCAGCGTGGAGATCCGCCGTGTCGTGCCGAGCTGGCACACCAGGTCCACGTGTCCGATGTCGATGCCCAGCTCGAGCGACGCCGTGGCGACCAGCGCGCGGAGCTTCCCGTCCTTGAGGCGTGACTCGGCGTCGAGCCGAACCTCCTTCGCCAGGCTGCCGTGATGCGCGGTGACCGCGTCCTCGCCGAGCCGGTCGGCGAGCTGCCGCGCGACCCGCTCCGCCAGCCTGCGGGTATTCACGAAGACGAGCGTGGTCCGGTGCGCCTCGATCAGGCTCACGAGGCGGGTGTAGACCTCGCCCCAGACCTCGGCCGACATCACGGCCTCGAGCGGGGAATTCGGGAGCTCGAGTGCAATGTCGATCGAGCGTCGGCCGGCGGCCTGGACGATCTGGGCGACTTCACTCCCAGCGCCGCCGTTCCGGCGTCCGCCCACCAGCCACTCGCCGACCTCCTCGATCGGCTCCATCGTCGCCGAGAGCCCGATCCGCTGGATCGGCCCCTGGGCCACATGCGCCAGCCGCTCCAGGCTCAGCGCCAGGTGTGCCCCGCGCCGCGACTCCAACACCGCGTGGATCTCGTCCACGATCACGGTGCGAACGGTGCGCAGCATCTCCCGGCTCCGCTCGGAGGTCAGCAGCAGGTACAGCGACTCGGGAGTGGTGACGAGGATATGCGGTGGGTGCTTGAGCATCGCGGCCCGCTCGCCGGCCGGCGTGTCGCCGGAGCGGACCGCCGCGGTGATTCTGGGCGCGCCGAAGCCCATTTCCTCCGCCAGCCGCCGGATCTCCCGGCGCGGCTCCGCCAGGTTGCGGTGGATGTCGGCGCTGAGGGCCTTGAGCGGCGAGACGTAGAGCACCCGGGTCTCGTCCGGGAGGTCCCCGGCGAGGCTCTCGCGCAGGAGCAGATCCAGCTCGAAGAGGAACGCGGCGAGGGTCTTACCGGAGCCCGTCGGAGCGGAGATCAGGGTATGGCGACCGGCACGGATCGCATCCCAGCCTTCGCGCTGGGCTCCGGTCGGCTCACCGAGCCGCTCGGCGAACCACCGGGCGACGACAGGATGGAATCCAGACAGGGGCATACGGAAATATACGCCCCTTTTAGCGCCTCACCCGATATGCCAGCTTGACGAAAAACCCGTCGTTGACCCGCTCCAGCCGGGACCAGTTGAAGTCGCCGTCCGTCTGCAGGGAGCTGCCGTAGCCGAGGAAGGCCACGGTCCCGGGGGTGGGCTCGAAGGAGGCCAGGAAATCGACCCGGAGGCCGTTGGTCCGGAGCGCCGGTTGGCCCGTTCCCCCGACGAAGAGCGAGATCGCCTGAGACGGGATCGAGCAGGGCGGCGCGCGCGCTCGGACCGGTACTCCCCGATCCCCCGGAAGAAGAGCGCCCTGATGGGCTGGTACTCGACCTGGAGCCGCGGGATGATCGCCCGGGCGAACTCGCTGCCGTCCATCCGGAGCAGCTGGAAGGCCGTGCCGCTGGCGGCGACCCGAATGGTCGAGACGGGCCGCAGCTCCAATCGCCCGGTAAACTGTCGCCCGCGCCCACCGGTCCCTTCCTGGAAGATCGGGACCCGACCGCGGGAGTAAGAAACCTGCGCGCCCAGCTTCTGCCAGGTCGGCGTGGTGACCTTGGCGGTCCAGATGAATCCGGAGAAGTCGTCCGGGGGCAGGTAGCCGGGCCCGCGCAGGGTCGCCGACCGTGTAGTCCGCGAAGGTGCTGTCCTGATACTTCACGAAGTCCCGCTGCAGGTGGGCGTTCAGCTCCCAGCCACCGCGGAGCTGGAAGGTGGCGTCGAACTGCTCGAAACCTTCGATCCCTTCCTTCAATCCGAAGTCGCCGTAGAGCCAGAATCGCTGGGGACCGAAGAAGACGGTCAGGTTTTCCAGCAGCGCGCCCCGGGCGCCGTAATGGGTGAGGCGGTTGAAGGCATGGCCCTCGATCACGCCGCTGCGAAGCCGGTTCACGAACCCCGACTGGGCATCGAACCCCTCGCCGATCCCTCGCAGCAGATAGTTGAATCCCCAGGACCGCCCGGTGCGGTCGTACTCCGCCTGCCAGATCGGCGCCCGAACCGTCCGCCCGCCGTCGCTGGTCCACGAAGCGCCGTACTGGACCTGGGCGTAGTAGAGGCCCCACACGTAGCGGAAATCGCCGGCGAGCACCCGGTTGTGGGCGCTTCCCTGGTCGCGGTTGGTGAAGGTGACTCCGGCGATGGAGTTGCGGCCGAAATCGCGGCGCAGCCGGGTGACGTTGAACCAGGCGTCGCCGTCGTCGGTGTCATCCACGGCCGTCAGGTGCGCGACGCCGAGCTGGCCGAACTTGCCGGTGAACTTGGCGCCGGCCTTCGGGTCCACGATCCGGCGGGTGTAGACCAGCGTCTGCGGCGTCCCGAACAGCTCGATGCCCTCGAGGAAGAAGGGCCGCTTCTCCGGGAAGAAGAGCGCGAACCGCTCGTTCACGGTCACCTGGCCCTCGTCGCTCTCCACCTGGCTGAAATCCGGATTCAGCGTGGCGTCGAGCGCGTAGCTGGTGAATCCGAGGCGGAGATTGAGACCGGCATCGGGATCCACGTCGTCACGATCGAAGTCGCCGGTCAGGTCGTTGCGGACCCCGTTGGCCGCGGCGGTGACGAACGGCTGCGCCTCCACCGTGACGCCGTGCCGCAGATCGTGCAGCCCGCCGATCGCGCCCTCCTGCCCGATGAAGCTCGCGTTGGCGCGGCGCACGTCGGTCCAGGTGTCGGTGTACCCCGTTCGCTGCACCACGCGGGTGACGTTGAAGCCCCACGTCTGCCGCTCGCCGCCGGGATAGCGCAGGCTCTTGAACGGAATCCGGATCTCGATCTCGTAGCCGCGCTCGGTGAGCCGGCCCTTCGAGTCCCAGACGAAGTCGGGATTCTTGTCCGTGCCGCCCGGGATCAGGCTGCTGGCCTGGCCGGCGCCTTCGCTGCGGACGCCGTCGCTCTGCACGCCCAGCGGATTGACGCCGAAGAAGAACGCGCGGCGCCGGTCGTGGAAGGTGTCGATGTCGAGGACGACGTAGTCCTCGTTGTCGATGTTGTCGCGGTCAGCGGAGGAGGCGCGGATGGCGGAGGGCACCTTGTCGTGCGCGATGATGCCGAAGTGGATCGCATCCGGCGCATACCACACCAGGATCTCGGTCTGCTCCTCCGCGGGGCGGCCGTCCACGGGCTGGTATTGCCAGAACCCGGTGAGTCGCGCGGCCTGCGCCCACGCCGGCTCATCGAGCACGCCGTCGATGCGGATCGACGCTTCCACCCGCGGGATGTCCGCGGTGGGCGAGCCCTTTCCCTCGACGACCGCGCCGGTGGCGGCGGATTGGAGCAGCAGCAGAGTCGCGAGCACTGGCCGCTTTGGTTTGAGTGTCGGTTTGAGCCGCTCTGGAAATTTACGCGGGTGGGAAGGGGTCGAGTTTCTAGTGTCTTGTGAAGGGGTGACGTCGGAACACGTCACACCGATCGTCGCCCACCTGACGAATCGTCAGGCTAGAACCCTCCCCCACCGCCCCCTCCCGATCCACCGCCCGACGACCCGCCGCTGAACCCCGATCCCCCCGAGCTGCGCGGCGACGAGCTCATCGCACTCGACGCCCGGCTCGACATGTCGCTGAGCCGCGAGGTGAACCCGTTCATGTTGAACGGTCCCGAGCTGTGCCCGACGTACCACTGCGGCGGATCCCGGTAGATGTCCTGGAACGCCTTCGCCCATCTGCGCTCGACCCCGAACGCCATCGCGAACGGGAGGAAGCGCTCGAACATCTCCGGCGTCTTCACCAGCCGCTCGAACCGCTCGCCTTCGACTCGCCGCAGGAACTCCTCGAACCCCCGCACCCGCTCGAGTGCGCGCGCGCCTTCGACGGTCCGGGCGGGCATGATCCAGCTGAACGCCAGCATCACCAGGCCGCTGCCGATGCCGGCGATGACCCACGGCAGCGGCGTCATATCGAGACTGGCGGCGATGACGCTGCCGCCGAAACCGATGACCGCGCCGAGCACGGCGGCACCCGCGATCCAACGTCCCTTCACCTTGTCGGGCCGGGTGCGATAGAACCCGCGATCCACCAGCCGGTTCTGGATGCTGTCCTTGATGCTGCCGAGATGGCGGTAGAACTCGTTATCCAGCTCGGACAGCCTGACCTCGTTGGCGCCACCGTCGAACAGGCCGTCGAGCACCAGCGATTCGTGCTCTGGAGCGGTGCGCCGCCCGAGGCCGGCGTGAGCCGATGGAAGACGTACTCCTTCTTGTTCATCAGTCCCGAGCAGGACCTTCTCGTCCCGCTCCTCGATCCGCAGGTGGCCCCGGACCGCGAGGTCTACCACGGTCGCCGTGATGTCGCGCATGTCGGCCGACTCGTCCAGCAGCGTGCCGGCCTCCGCCGGCGTGAGCGAGTCCGCCGGCTCGTACCGCACCGCGACCGGAAGCGTCTCGGGATCCCTCCCTACCCGCCGCCAGAGGGCGAACATGCCGACCAGCACGAGCAGCGGGAGACCCAACGGCCAGTTGCTGGCGAGGAAGCCGAGAGCCCGATCCGACATCGTCGGCTCGGCGACGAGTCCCTTGTCCCACCCTACGACCGCCGTCAGTCCTTCGCGGAACCCGAGCGGCCGCGGCATCGTCACCCGCACCGCCGTGCCCTCGATTATCACCTCCGCATCCCGCGCCGCCGCGCCATACACGCCGTTGAAGGCGGTCGCGCGCACGCCCGTGGCCCCCTGGGGCAGCGTGATCCGCGCGGAGGCGATGCCGACGGGTACGTCCCACTCGTCGCCGGTCACGTTCCAGTACAGCTCGTCGTGATCGTCGAAGAACCGGAGCCCGTTCTTCGCCCGGTAGCGCAGGGTAAAGGTGTGGGTCGCGTCCTGCGCGCCGGGGATCCAGATCTTGTACTTGATGTAGTGGCGCTCGCGTTCCTTCTCGACCTTGAGCGCCTGGCCGTCGGCGCCGGTCGCGCCCAGCAGGTCCAAGTGGAGCGTCCAGTTGAATCCCTGGGGTGTGTGATACTCGACCGGCACCGTACGATAGATGCCGTTCCACGAGCCGACGAACTTCGCGGTGATGGTTTCGGTGACGTCCACAATGCCGTCGCGGTTCACCGCGATGGCGGCATCGAACCGCTCGACTCCGAGCGTGCGCTGGGCGGCGGCGGGCGTCGCCGCGAGGACGAGAAGCAGCGCGAGCGCGAGCCGGCTCATCGCCCGCCTCCCAGATCCACCGCCGGTGCGGCCGATTCGCCGGAATCGCTCAGCTCGAAGAACTCGGCGGGCACGAAGTTCATCGTGCCGGCAACGAGGTTGGAGGGGAACTGCGCGATCCGTGTGTTGTAGTCCCGGACTACGGCGTTGTAATACCGGCGGGCGTTCTGAATGTGATCCTCGATCTCGGTCAGGCTCCGCTGGAGCGCGAGAAAGCTCTCCGCCGCCTTGAGGTCGGGATAGGCCTCCGCGAGTGCCAGGATCTGCCGCACCTGGGATGCCAGGGCGCCTTCGGCCGCGCCGGCCTCGGCGGGCCCGCCGGCTCCCGCCGCGCGGTTCCTGGCGTTCACCACCGACTCCAGCGTGCCGCGCTCGTAGCCCGCATGCCCCTTCACCGCGCCTACGAGGGACGGAATCAGATCGTGCCGCCGCTTGAGCTGCACGTCGATGTCCGCCCAGGCGTTGGCGGTCAGCAGCCGCAGCCGGGCGAGCGAGTTGTAGCTGATCGCGACGAGGATGGCCACCAGGAGGAGGACGCTGAGAGCAATCCCCATGAGGTCTCCGGAAGACGGCGATGGGTCGAGGATGACGGCAGAGAGAAGATAGTATGTTGCAGCCATGATCCTCGCCCTCGCCTTCCTTCTCGGTGCCGTGGCCGGGCTCCGCTCGATGACCGCGCCAGCGGTCGTCGCCTGGGCCGCGCACGTCGGGCCACTGCAGCTCGACGGCACGCCGCTCGCCCTGCTCGCCTCCGCTCCGGCGAGATATCTGCTGCTCGCCGCGATGATCGGCGAGCTGGTCGCGGACAAGCTGCCGTTCACGCCCAACCGGACTCGTACCGGCCCATTCGTGGGCCGAGCTGATCAGCGGCGCGCTCTCCGGAGGCGCCCTCGCCGCGGGTGTGGGGCAGTCTCTCGTGGCCGGCGCGGTGGCCGGGGCGCTCGGCGCCGTGGCCGGAACGCTGGGCGGGTTTCGAGCCCGCACCGGTCTGGTGCGCGCACTTGGGAAGCCCGATTACGTGGTGGCGCTGGCTGAGGATGCCGTCGCGGTGGGTACTGCACTGTTCGTCGTCGTCGCGGCCGGCTGACGCGGCCGCTGATTCAAATAGAGGAGGTACCGGATGCCTTCGATCGCCGAGCTACTCGTGGCCGAGCTGGACAAGGAGATGCCGGGGACCCGGCGCGCCCTCGAGCGGGTGCCCGAAGGACAGAACGATTGGAAACCGCACGAGAAGTCCATGGCGCTCGGCTATCTCGCCGGGCTCGTCGCCACGATGCCGGGATGGATCGTCTCCATGGTGACCGAGGACCACCTCGATCTGGCCTCGCCGGGAAGGTTCGGCACCCGTGCGTTCGACTCCAACGTCGAGATGATCCGCACGTTCGACGAAAAGGTGGCCGCCGGACGCGCCGCCCTCGCCGCCGTATCCGATGAGCGGCTGCTCGGCACGTCGTGGAAGCTGTTGATGAAAGGACAGGTGCTGTCGGAGGAAACCCGCTATCAGGCGGTTCGCGGCGGCGCGCTCAACCACCTCTACCACCACCGGGCGCAGCTCGGCATCTACCTGCGCCTCAACCAGCAGCCGGTTCCCTCGCTGTACGGCCCATCGGCCGACGAGCCGTACCCGGGAGGGTGATCGCTACTTCGGTTTCCTACGCCACCGACTTGCGATAGCGCAGCACCGCCAGCGCCAGGACCGCCACACCGGCTACGGCCAGCCCGGCAATCGGCGGCCCCACGGTCTCCAGACCGGCGCCCCGCATCAGCACCGCCCGCATGATGGCGACGAAGTGCTTGACCGGATTCGCTTCCGCCACCGTCTGCGCCCAGTCGGGCATCGAATCCACCGGGGTGAACAGCCCGCTCATCAGCAGGAAGATCAGGATGAGGAAGAAGGCGACGAACATCGCCTGTTGCTGGGTGCGGGTGATGGTGGAGATCCCCAGGCCCATGCCGAGCACCACGATCAGATACGCCGCGGCGGCGAGATAGACCAGCAGCAGGTTGCCCCGCATCGGGATCCCGAACACCAGCTTCCCGATCGCGAGCCCGATGGTGAAGATGAGCATCGAGAGAATCCAGAACGGGATCAGCTTGGCGGCGATGAACTGGATCTTGGTCATCGGGGTGACGTTGAGCTGTTCCAGCGTTCCCAGCTCGTTCTCTCGGGTGATGTTCTGCGCGGTCAGCAGCAGGCCGATGATGGTGGTGAGCGACACCATGAGCGCCGGCACCATCCAGTACTTGTAGTTGCGGGTCGGGTTGTACCACCGCTGGGTCCGGAGGTCGAGCGGCGCCACTCGCCCCGGCGTTCCTCGCCGCCCCGGCAGGGTCCGGCTCAGCTCCGCGGCGTACGACGCGAGAATCGCGTTGGCGTAGGATTGCACGATCCCCGCCGTGGCCCCCTCCTCCGCGTTGAGCACGAGCTGCACCGGCCCGTGACCCTCGCGAACCAGCCGCTCCTCGAACCGCCGGGGGATGTGAAGCACCGCCGTCACTTCGCGGTCGAGCAGGGCGTGATCCACATCCGCGTCGCTCGCCTCGTAGCGCACCACGTCGAACTGCCGGCCGGCCTGGAGCCGCTGCACCAGCCCGGTCGAGACGGTGCTCCGGTCCTCGTCCACCACCAGCATCTTCACCCGCTTCACGTCGAAGGTCGCGGCATTGGCCAGCACCAGAAGCTGGACCACCGGAATCATGAAGATCTGGAAGACGGTGGTCCGGTCGCGGAAGATCTGGAGGAACTCTTTCCGGACCAGGAAGAAGACGGTGCGCACCGGTCAGCCCAGCCGGATCGCCAGACCGCGCGATCCCTTGACGAGGAGAAACAGCGTCATGGCGACGAGGATCAGCGTCTCCTGCCACAGCGTCGCGAGGCCGGCGCCCTTGATCATGATCCCCCTCACGATGGTGAGAAACCAGCGGGCCGGCACCAGATGCGAGAGCCATTGCAGCGGCGCGGGCAGGGAATCGAGCGGGAAGATGAAGCCGGAGAGCAGCAGGGTCGGCATCATCAGCCCGGCGAGCGCCGCGATCATCGCGGTCCGCTGATTCGGCGCCTTGGTGGAGATCACGATGCCGAGCGCGAGCGCGGTGACGATGTAGAGACCGCTCTCGGCCAGGAGGAGCAGGAGGCTTCCCCGCAGCGGCACGCCGAAGACCAGGCGAGCCGCCACCAGCACCAGCACCACGCTGACGAAGCCGAGCACGATGTAGGGGATCACCTTCCCGGCGACGATGGCTACCGGGCGGATCGGCGAGACCAGCAGCATCTCCATGGTGCCGGTCTCTTTCTCCCGGGTGATCGAGATCGCGGTCATCAGCGCCGAGACGATGGTGAGCACGAAGGCGACCAGCCCCGGGACGAAGAGGTGGGCGCTCTCCAGCGTCGGGTTGTAGCGCATCCGCGCCTGGGTATCGATCCGGAGCGCGCCCCGCACCGGCACCGCGTCGCGGTACCACCGGTCCACGACCGCCCCGGCGTACCCCTGCATGATGCCGCCGGTGTTGGGATCGCTGCCGTCGGTGATGAGCTGGATCTGGAGCGAGTCGCCCCGGCCCAGACGGCGCTCCACGTCGGTGGGGAGCACCAGCGCCTGGCGGATGGAGCCTTCGCGGAACTGGCGATCGAGATCCCGGGTGCTCGCCGCGACGCTCGCGACATGGAAGCGGTCGGACGCCGCGATCCGCTCGCGCAGCTCCTGGGTGGCCACGTCGGGCGTCGGGTCCACCACCGCGATGGCGATGTCGCGCACGTCGGTGCGCACCGCGAAGCCGAAGATGAGCACCTGCACGACGGGGAAGAGCAGCAGGATCGCGAGGGTCTGGCGATCCCGCAGCAGGTGCAGAGTCTCCTTCCGCACGAAGCCGAGGAACGCTCTCATGCCGCGGTTCCCGGCCGGGTCAGCTTGAGGAACACTTCGTCCAGCGTCTCCGCGCCCACGGCCTTCCGCACTTCCGCCGGCGTCCCCATCGCGGCGATCGCGCCGTCTACCATGATGGAGATGCGGCGGCAGTACTCGGCCTCGTCCAGGTAGTGGGTGGTGACGAGCACGCTGGTGCCGGCCGCGCCCGCCTCGTAGATCAGCTCCCAGAACCGCCGCCGGGTAATCGGGTCCACGCCGCCGGTGGGCTCGTCGAGGAACACGACCGCCGGCCGGTGCAGCAGCGCGACGCAGAAGGCGAGCTGCTGCTTCCACCCCAGCGGGATCTCGCGCACCAGCTCGTTGCCGGCGTGCTCCAGGCCGATCCGGGTGAGGATGTCGCCGGTGCGGCTGGTGATGTCGCGGTCGCTCACGCCGTAGATGCCGCCGTACAGGGTGATGTTCTCCCGCACGGTGAGGTCCTCGTAGAGTGAGAACTTCTGGCTCATGTAGCCGATCCGCCGGCGGACCTGCTCGGCCTGGGTCTTGAGATCGTAGCCCGCCACCGTGGCCGAGCCCGAGGTCGGCTCGAGCACGCCGATCAGCATGCGGATCGCGGTGGTCTTCCCGGCCCCGTTGGCGCCGAGGAAGCCGAACACCTCGCCGGGCTCGACGTGGAAGGTGATGGCGTCCACGGCGGTGAAGCTGCCGAAGCGGCGGGTGAGCGCTTTGGCGTCGATGGCGTGGCTGGTCATGCCGCCTGCTCCTGCACCATGTACCACATGAACGCATCCTCGATGCTCGCCGGGATCGGCTCCATCGCCACGCCCGCCATCCCGGCCGAGGTACAGTGCGTTCGCAGCTCGCGCACGATCATCTCCACCGGTGCATCCGCTCGTGCATCGGTATAGTGGAGCGATTCCCCGAACGGCCACACCGCCGCCGCGTGCGGGAAGCTCCGCAGCGCACCGAGCAGCCCGAGCACGTCCGCTCCGTGCCCCCGCACCGCGAGCAGCGGCCGCGGGTAGCCGCGACCGATCGCGTCCGGTCGGTCGGTGACCAGCAGACGACCCGCCTGCATCAAACTCACCCGGTCACAGCGCACGGCCTCGTCCATGTAGGGCGTGGAGACTACGATCGGCAGGCCCTCGTCGCGAAGCCGCGCGAGCAGATCCCAGAATTCCTTGCGCGAGACCGCGTCCACCCCGGTGGTCGGCTCGTCGAGGAACAGGATCTCGGGCCGGTGCACCAGCGCGCAGCAGAGCGCCAGCTTCTGCTTCATGCCGCCGGACAGCGCGCCGGCCCGCCGCCCCGCGAATTGCTCGAGCTGAACCCAGATCGGCGCGATGGTGTCCTGTGCTTCGGCCACGGTGGTGTCGAAGAGCGCGGCGAAGAACCCCAGGTTCTCCGCCACGCTGAGGTCGGGATAGAGAGAGAAGCGCCCCGGCATGTAGCCGATCCTGGTCCGGAGGGTCCACAGCTCCTTCACCACATCGCGCCCCAGCACGCGCGCGCTGCCCGCATCCGGCAGAAGCAGCGTGACGAGGATTCGGAACAGTGTCGTCTTCCCTGCACCGTCGGGACCGATCACGCCGTAGAGCTCGCCCGGGTCGACCTGGAACGAGATCTCGCGCAGTGCGGCGTCGTCGCCGAAGCGGCGAACCAGGCCCTTCGCCTCGACCGCCGGTCCGTCACTCACCCGCGCGCTCCGCCGCGATCGTCAGCTCGCCGGGCATGCCGATCCGAAGCCGGCCGTCGGGATTGGCGACGGTGACCTTCACGGCGTACACCTGATCCGCCCGCTCGTCGCGGGTCTGGATCGGCGTGGGCGTAAACTCGGCCGCCGACGCGATCCAGGTGACCCGGCCGGGAACCGTGGCGATCGAATCGGCCCGGTCCACACCGACCTGCACCTGCTGTCCCAGCCGGAGCTGGGTGAGCTGCGCGTTGCTGATGTAGGCACGGAAGATGAGCGAGTCGAGCGACGCGACCTTGAACAGCGGCTGACCCGCCTGCACGAACTCCCCCGGCTCGACGTAGCGCGCGAGCACGGTGCCGGCGATGGGACTGCTCACCCGGCTTCGCGCCAGACGGTCGTCGATGGAGCCGACCTGCGCATCGAGCGCGGCGACCTCCTGGCTGGCGCTGCCCTGCCTGGCCCGCGCGCCCGCGAGTTGCTCCTTCGCCATCCGCGAGTCCCGCTCCGCACGGTCGCCCTGCTGCGCGGTCGCGGCGGCCTGCTTGAGCAGCCGCTCCGTCCGGGCGAGGTCCCGCTCGGCGATCGAGCTCTGCACTTCCAGCGCGGCGAGGTTGGCGCCCGCCTCGCGCACGCCGCCGGCAGCAGCCGCCCGGCGGGCGAGCAGCGCCCGGCGCTCGAGCAGCAGCGGGACCGTGTCCACCACGCCGACGACGCTGTCCGGCGCGACCCGGTCGCCCTCCTCGAGCGCGAACGAGAGGAGGCGGCCACCCACCTCCGCGGCGACCGTCACCTCGGTTGCCTCGAAGTTGCCGTGGGCGTCGACGCCGTCGTCCTTGCACGCGCCGAGTACCACGGCGAACGCAATTGTCATCCTGAGCGAAGGCATTGTCATCCTGCGCGAAGGCATTGTCACCCTGAGCAAAGGCATTGTCATCCTGAGCAAAGGCATTGTCATCCTGAGCGAAGGCATTGTCATCCTGCGTGAAGGCATTGTCATCCTGCGCGAAGGCATTGTCGTCCTGCGCGAAGGCATTGTCGTCCTGAGCGAAGGCATTTCTCCTAAACTCGCACTGTTCATTTTTCATCGCGTGTCACTCGCCGTGATCCCCAATGTGGTGAGATATCTCGACCGCGCCTGCGCCAGCTCCACCCGATGGCGCTCCAGCGTGAGCCGCGCCTCGAGCACGTCGGTGCGCGCCTCGACGTATTCCGGCGTGGTCACGGCCCCTTCGTCGTACTGGGCCCGTGCCTGCCGCTCGACCTCGGTCCGGAGTCCGACGATCCGCTCGTCATCCGCAAGGGCGGCCTTGAGCCGGCCGATGTCCTCCAGGTCGGTGACTACCGCGCGCGCGAGCCGCCGGCCAAGCGCCCGTTCCTCGCTGGCGAGGATGTCCTGCTGCACCCGGAACGCGGCCGCCTTGCGTCCGGCCGAGTTCCAGGTCCAGGGCCGCCACTTGAGCTTGACTCCGATCTGATAGAAGGCGTCGGACGAGGTGCGGAACTGGTCCAGCCCCGGCAGGCCGACGCCGGCCTGGCCGAAGGCGAACAGCTTCGGGCGGTTCTCCGCGGTGGTGTAGGCGACCTCACGGTCGAGCCGCTCGCGCGAGCGCTGGAGCTGGCCGAACTCCGGCCGCCGGCGCAGCGCCGCCAGCTCGGCGACTTCGGCCGGGTGAGTCCGCTCCGGCTCGCCGGCCGGCAGCACCAGCACCGCGGACGTGTCCAGCGGCTGGTCCGCCAGATCCGAGAGCATCGCCAGTGCCGCCCGGCGGGACGCCCGCGCTTCCGCGCCCTGCAGACCCGCGCGCACTCGTTCCGCTTCGATCTCCGCCGCGTCTCTGCTGAGCGCGGTGCCGGCTTCCACCCGGGCACGCACCGCGGCGAGACGGGCGTCGAGGTCTTCCACCAGCGCGTCGTACTCGGCGGCGCGCTTCTCGAACAGGAAGGCGGAGTAGAACGCAGAGTTCACGTCCGAGCGTAGCTCGTAGAGAGTCACCTCCAGCTCGGCCTCGGATTCCGCGTGCCGGGCCTCTTCCAGCTCGCGGCGCCGGGCCACGTCGCCTCCGTCGTAGAGCCGCTGCTCGACGTCGAGCGTGGTCTGCCAGCGCTCCTTGGGAAAGTCGGGAATGCCCACGCCAGGAATGCCGAAGGTCGGACGGGTGACATCGCTCTGATGGGTGGCCTGGCCGTTGATCTCGAGCTGGGGCAGCCGGTCGGCCGCGATGACCTCGAGCCTCAGATCGGTGGCCGCGCGCAGCAGCGACCGCTGGCCCGCGCGGGCATCGCTCGCGAGCGCGGCGTCCTGCAGCCGCTCTACGGTGAGGGTGTCCTGGGCTGAAGCCGCTCGCGCGGCGAGAGCGATGACGACGACGGCGAGCGCGAATGCACGGGTCATGGCCGAAGCCCCGCCATGAAGAAGTCGGGAAGGAGACGGCGGCGCTCCTCGATAAACGCGCGCCACTGGACAGCGTCGAGGCCCAGCAGCTCGCAGAGCGCCGGACGGATGGCAAACGGAAAGATGATGAGGCCCATCATGCTGGCGACGAACTGCTCGGCGCTCATGAGCCGGTACCGGCCGGCCTTGGCGCCTTCCTTGAGCTGCCGCCTGATGACGTCGAGCGGGATGCGCCCGCCCCTGCGCGCCATGAGCCGCGCGATGCGATCGGGCTCCGAATGGAGCTCGGCGACCATGTAGCCCGCGAAGTAGGGGCGGGCCGACTGGAACTCGATCTGTTCCCCGACGATGGCCGGCACCTTCTCTTCGATCGTGCGGCTCGGATCGGCCAGGATGCCGAAGATCCGGGGCATCAGGGTGCCGAGCGCGCGCTCGAAGATCGCGTCGGCCAGTGCGGCCTTGGTGCCGAAGTAGTAGTGCACCAACGCCTTGTTGACGCCCGCCTCGGCGGCGATTTCCTGGGTCCGGCTGGCGGCGGTGCCCTTCCGGGTGAAGACCCGCTCGGCGGCGTCCAGGATCCGGTCCCGGGTCTCCAGATCGGGCTTGGCGGCGGGACCGGACGCCCTTGACCGTTTGGTTGAACTGTTTGGTTTAACCATATGGTTAATATCGCCGCCGCGCGCGATCTGTCAAGAGCCGCCGCGCCGGCTCCGCGCTACCTTAGAACACGATGCAAGCCGTGACGATCCACGAGCCGGCCGTCGTCTTGACCGACCTGGGCCTCGCCTTACTGGGCGCCTGGTTCGCCCGGAGGCTGTTCGCGGCCGGACCCGCGGGACCGCTGGGCCACTCGCCGGCGATCCTCATGGCTGGCCTGGCGAGCGGCGCGCTCTGGGGCGCCGTCTTCCATGCCTTCTTCCCCGACGACACCGCGACGCTCGCCGGATTCCTCGCGTGGATTCCGGTCACGCTGTCGATCGTCGTGGCCGCCGCCGCGCTGCTCGACATGGCGCTCCGCGCGGCGGCCCGGCGCATGGACCAGCCGGTGCGCCTCGCGCTCGTCGGTGCGTACGCCCTCGCCTTCGCGGTCACGGTCGTCTTCGTGGACGAGTCGTTCACCACGGTGGTGCGGTTCTACGGACCGGCGCTGCTGCTCTTCCTCGCGGCGGCGACGGTCCGGGCGCTCTGGAGGGGTGCGGGGTGGGGCCGGATCGCGATGGGACTCGCGCTGTCCGCGGGCGCGGCGCTGTTGCAGCAGTTCCAGGTCGCCCTGCATCCGACGTACTTCGATCACAACGCGGTCTATCACGTGGTGCAGGCCGCGGCGCTGGTGGTGCTCTACTTCGGGTTCAGGCGGGTGGCCGTGACGCAGTAGGCGGGAGAAGCAAATACAAGGAATGGAGGAATGTCACCCTGAGCGAAGTCGAAGGGGCCCATGCCGGCATGGCCCCCTTCGACTTCGCTCAAGGTGACATTCTCTCTATTCCCCCACACCCCCTTCCCCCCGGCTACACTTCGCACATGAGCATCTCCGATCGCACCACCCGCCTCCGCAGCCTCCACGATCGCGCCGCCGGCCGTATTCTCGTCCTTCCGAACGCCTGGGACGCGATGAGCGCCAGGGTCATCGAACAGGCCGGCGCTACCGCCATCGCCACGACGAGCGCCGGCGTCTCCTGGGCACTCGGCCGCCCGGACGGCCACGGCGCGACGCGTGAGGACGTGGTCGCCGTCGTTCGCCGGATCGTCGGCGCGGTAACCGTGCCCGTGACGGCAGACGTCGAGGGCGGCTACGACGACCTGGCGGCCACGGTGCGGGGCGTGATTGCCGCCGGCGCCTCGGGCATCAACCTGGAGGACAGCCCCGGCCGAAACGACGCCCCGCTCCTCGAGCCGGCCCAGCAGGTGGCGCGCATCGCGGCCGCACGAGCGGCGGCGGAGGACAGCGGCCTGTTCATCAACGCCAGGACCGATGTGTATCTCCTGCAGGTTGGCGCGGAGTCCGGCCGGGTCGAGGAGACCGTCCGCCGTGGGAAAGCCTACGCCGAGGCCGGCGCCGATGGCTTGTTCGTGCCGGGCCTCGTGGACCCGGAGGCCATTCGTCGGATCGCGGCGGCAGTGAGTCTTCCGCTCAACATCATGGCCCACGCCGGCGCACCGTCCACTGGCGAGCTGGCCAGGCTCGGCGTGGCCCGGGTCAGCGTGGGACCGATGATCACGCTCGGCGCGATGGCCTGCATTCGACGCGCGGCGGCGGAGCTGCTCGGCGAGGGCACCTATCGGTCACTGACCGACATCATGCCCTACGCCGAAGCGAACGGGATGTTCAGCAGGATGTAGGGAAGGCGGGAAGGCGTCAGCATCGGCGACAAAGCCGTCCGCCTGACCGCCGGGCGGGGTAGTGAGTGGCGGGGGACCGCCCGACCGCCCAAAAGCGGGTAGTGAGTGGCGGGGACCGCCCGACCGCCCGGTGTGGCGGGGGACCGACCGCCCAAACACGAAGGAGCACAGCATGCCCATTGCTAATCCGGGTCCGGTCGGCGTCGAGACCGAGCGCAAGCCGCGCGAAGACGAAATCGACGCCCACGGGGTCACCCACACGGGCAAGGTCCGTCGAGACAATCAGGACCACTTTCTCCTCTGCTCTCTCCGGCGGCAGCTCGTCGTTCGCGGCTCCAGCATTCCGGGCGCCGACGGTCTCCTGGGCGACAGCGAGCGGCTGGCCTCGCTCGCGATGGTCGCCGATGGGGTCGGCGGGGCCAACCGCGGCGAGACCGCGAGCCGGGTCGCGCTCACGACGGTCACCAAGTACGTGAGCCGCAGCATGCGGTGCTACTACCGGGCCTTCGACGACGACCAGGAGTTCTACGACGCCCTGAAACAAGCCGCGCATGACTCTCATGAGGAGCTGGTGCGCCGGGGCGAGGAGGACCCGGAGTTCCAGGGCATGGCCACGACCCTCACCCTCTACCTTGGCGTGTGGCCCCGTGGCTACCTGCTCCAGGTGGGCGACAGCCGCTGCTACCTGCTCCGCGACGGCAAGCTCTCCCAGATCACCCGGGACCAGACCCTGGCACAGGAGATGGTGGACCAGGGCCTCATGAAGCCGGAGCAGGTGGCCGGGACGAGGCTGGAGCACACGCTCACCAGCTCGATCGGCGGCAGTCAGACCGCACCGACGGTCAGCCGGTTCGACATGGACTGGGGTCACGTACTCCTGCTCTGCAGCGATGGACTCACCCGCCACGTCTCCGAGGACCGCATCCGCGACGTGCTCGGCTCGATGACCTCGGCCCGGCACGGCTGCGAGACGCTGCTTCAGGAGGCCCTGGACGGCGGCGGAAGCGACAACATCACCATCGTGATCGGTCGCGCGATCAAACGAAACAACTGAACCTGTCGCAGTCGCTCGCGTGGTGTGACGGACATCATGGACGCACCGTGAGTGCCCGGGCGACATTGAGGCCCGATTCACTTACGGAGCCCTTGATGTCGCCAAAGCCCCTGGCGCGGCCGGCCCTCTCGTCGGCCGCGTATCTCTTTCTGTTCGCCTGCGAATCTCCTCAGCCTACCGATCCGGAGGGTTCCTTCGACCGGACGGCGGCCGCCTCATCGACCTACTACCCAACGCCCGAGAGCAGCGGCGGATGGCGCGAGACCAATGATCGCGCCCGCATCGGTGATCTCGGCATGGATCGCGACAAGATCGAATCGCTCGGCCAGTACCTGATGCGGCTGCCATACGAGAACTACTCGACCGGAATCAGCGGCTACAAGCCCAGCAACAAGGCCGCGATCGTCGTGAAGGGTGGTTGGATCGTCGGCGAGTACTACAACCAGCCGGGCGCCGACCGCGCGCTCTACTACACCGCTTCGAACGGCAAGACCTTCGCAATGCTGCTGGCCGGGAACCTGGCGCAGACCTACCCCAAACTGAACTTCAGCCCCTCCAGCAAGCTGTACGACCAGCGATGGATGGCGGAGGGATTCCCCCTATCCGACAGCCGGAAGTCGGGAATCACCCTCGACCACGTCTTCCGGCACGCTTCGGGTGTCATTCCGGAAGACCACCACCAGATCGCCGCTGGCGCGGTGCAAACGGAAAAGGGCTGGAACTTCACCTCGTTCACCGTCGGGAAGAACAAGTCGTGGACGCAGAGCTCGCAGCTCGCCTATGCGCCGGGGAAGCCGTCGTCCTACTCCAAGGGTAGGACCTATTCGAGCGTCGCCTTCAATCACCTGAGCCTGATCTTCCAGAACGTGACGGGCAAGGAAGCCGGCGCGTACTTGCAGCAGGCCATGCTCGACCGGATCGGCGTGGGCAAGGTCGCCTACAAGGTCAGCACGGGAATGGATGGCACGAGATACGCCGCGGCCGGGAACGTGCTGATGACGGCGCGCGACTTCATGCGGGTAGGCTACTTGATGCTCCACGAGGGCGACTGGAACGGGCGTCGGATCTTTCCAGCTCCATGGCTGCAGAGGTTCACCCGGTCCACCGCCTATCCCAACATCCGCAGCAACCAGGACTGCTACTGGGGCTCCGACTATCCGGCCGATCTCTATCGCACGGTGGGGTCCGGGCAGAACTGGATGCTCGTGGTCCCCTCGCTCGACCTGGTGCTCACGTTCAACGGCCGGACGCCGGTGTCGAAGCGGGCTGAGGTCGACCGGGTCTCGCTCGAGCGGCTCTTCGCCGCAGTGACCGAGCGGTACGTCACGTGCAACGGGCGGGTGGTGAACTAATTGTCACTCAGGTGACATCTCTTCACACCCCGTACCGCCGCTTCCACAGGGTGGCGCGGACCTCGCCCGTCGCCGTCATGCTGTTGCCGGCCACCCGGCCATCGGGAGCGATCGCGGCGGCCGCTGCCCGGGAGCCTCCGAGGGTTTCGAGCGCGAGCATCGTACCCTGCTTCCATACGAAGGCGCGGACCTCACCCTCCCGCGTCCGGCTGGAGCCGACGACGTTGCCGCGCTCGTTGATGTCCGCCGCCTCGCTGTAGTCTCCGCCGAGGGTGCCGAGGTCGGTCATCACGCCGTTGTCCCATAGGAAGGCATGCATCAGGTCGCCGTTCGCGCCCGCGAGGGAGCTGAAGCCGACGACCTGCCGCGCGCCGTTGATGCCGGTGGCCTGGCTGCGCTCGCCGCCGAGTGTGCCCAGCCGGGTAACTCCGCCGGTTCGCTTGAGGACGGCCTGGAGGTCGCTCTCCCCGACGATCTGCCCCGGCCGGTTGATCTCGAGCGCCAGGCCGTAGCTCCCGCCGAACGCGCCGAGATCGATCATCGTGCCATGGGCCCAGAGGAAAGCGTGCTGCTGTCCCCGGGCCGTCTCGCTGTATCCCACCACGTGGCCGACGGTGTTCACGCCGTAGGCCCGGCTGTACCTGCCCCCGAGCGTCCCGAGATCGCGCATCACTCCTTTGGTCCAAAGGAAAGCGTGGTCGTCACCGGTCGCGATCTCGCTATACCCGACGACCTGCCCGGCCGAGTTGATGTCCGTCGCCACGCTGCCGGCGCCGCCGAGCGTGCCGAGGTCGGTCATCACGCCCCGCTTCCAGCGGAAGGCGTGGGTGCCCCGGCCGTCCGGCATGCTGCTGTGGCCAACCACGACACCCGCGCCGTTGATCCCGCTCGCCCACGAGTCAGGACCACCGAGCGTGCCCAGATCCACCGCCAGATACCGGGATGTGGAGGCGGGGCCGGACGTTTCTTCCAGAGACGGCTCGATGGGAGTTTTCTCTGATGCGCAGCCGAGACCCGCCGATGCTTCCGTGGAGAACAACGAGAACGGCCTGATCGGCGACCCGACGGACATGGCTCCCCTCCCTGAAGCGAACGGACCCTGCTCGATCGCCAGGATGGTGGGGACGGGACGTCAAGCCGTTATCAAGAGGGGGCATCGAGCGACTTGCGGTAGACGATCTCCGCCGCCACCACGTCCTCCACCGCCAATCCCACCGACTTGAACACCGTGATCTCACTTTCCGATCGCCGCCCAGCACTCGTGCCCGCCACGACCTCGCCGATCTCGGCCACGATCTCCCTCGCCGCGATCACATCGCCGGCCTCCCGCACGGCGGCCTCGCGGGAGTCCACGAAAAGCCGCCCGTCATGCATGAGCGCGTCGTCGAGCTCGCGCCAGTCGGGTCGGCATGCACCCACCGCATTCACGTGCGCGCCGGGCGCCAGCCATTCGCGGCGGAGCACCGGCGTCCTCGAGCTGGTGGCCACGACGACCACGTCGGCGCCGTGCACCGCCTCCTCCGCCGAGCGGGAAGCCCGGACCCCGTGCTGCCGCGCGAACTCTTCCGCGCCGCGCGGACTCCAGACTCGCACGTCCGTGAAGGCGTGCACGAGCCGCAGCGCTTCGAGGTGGCTCCCCGCCTGCACGCCGGAGCCGAGGATCGCCAGGACCGCCGCGTCGGGCCGCGCGAGATGTCGCGTGGCCACCGCGAAGAAGGCGGCGGTGCGCATCTCGGTGATCAGCCGCCCGTCCATGGTGACGAGCGGCGCGCCGGTGTCCGGATGGAAGAGCTGGATAAGGGCGTGATGGGTCGGGACACCGCGGTTCTCGGGGTAGAACGTGACGAGCTTGGCGCCGAGAGCCGTGAGCGTGGAGGCGGGCATCGCCGCGAAGAAGCCAGGGTGGCCCGACACCGGGAACATCTGGCGCACCGGCTGAACCACGTTGCCGGCGGAGAAGTCGGCAAGGGCGCGAGCCATCGCGGAAATGAGCTCGTCCATCCGGAGGTGCCGGCGGACGGAGTCTTCGTCGAGCAGCATGCGCTAATCTATGCCGCTTTTGTCATCCTGAGCGAAGCGGCCGATACGCCTGGCATCGGCGCACGGCTGGAAGCATTCGGTCCGCCGTGGAGCTGCTCGGGCACGCGGTAGAACGTGCGCCGGCCTGGGCTCAGCCCCACGCGGGGCTCGCCGACGCCTACGCCGTCTCCGGCTTCTACGACTACCTGCCACCCCGCGACGCGTTTCCCGCGGCGGAGCGCTCGGCCCGGCGCGCGCTCGAGCTGGAACCGAAGCTCGCCGCGCCCCACGCGACGCTCGGCTACGTCCACCTCTACTACGAGTGGCGCTGGATCCCGGCGGAAGAAGAATCCGGGGGCCGTCATCGCTCTCGATTCCGCCTACTCGACCGCACCCCAGTGGTACGGCAACTACCTGACCGCGATGGGCCGGTTCCCCGAGGTGGTGAAGCAGTTCCGGCGGACGCTGGAGCTGAACCCGGCGTTCGAGCTGGCCCACCTGTGGCAGGGACAGGCCTTGGTGCAGCTCGGAGACCTGGAAGGCGCGGTACGTGAAGTCGGCGAAGCGGTCCGGCTGTCGAAGGGAACGCCGCTGAGGCGCGCCGCGCTGGCCCACGTGCTCGCGAGCGCCGGCCACAACGATTCGGCTCGCGCAGTACTCCGCGGCGCTGAGTGCGCCGGGCCGGGAGGCCGTTCCAGTCCTACATCGCGAAGGCGTTCCTGGCGATGGGCGCCAAGGACAAGGCGATGGAGTGGCTGGAGCGGGCGTATGCGGAGCGGGCGCACTCGATGGCGTTTCTCGGCGTGGACCCGCAGCTCGACTAGGGTTGAGGAAGGATCGGCGGTTCGAGGCGCTGCGAAAGCAGGTGACGAATCCGGAGGGGACCCAGGCACTTATAAGGAGACCGAAGCCCTGCTCAGCGCCGAAGCGTCTGGAACCAGTGTTCCGCCAGCACCAGCTCGCTCTGCTGCACCGATTCGCCCTCCTGCAGGAACACAAACCGGCGGTGGATTGGGGTCAGGGAATCGGAGATAATCCCCCCGCCGACCCCGCGAACAACGTCACCGGAAACAGCGTCTCCTGCTCGCCCAGCAGGAACGTGGGACCCCGGCCGGACCGCCGCTACGACCATCTCGTTGTTGCCGTTGATGTAGAAGAGCTCCCGGCCATTCCTAGCCCAGAGGGGTTGGGCGCCGCGGAAGTCGAGACCTGCCACTTGGCGCTCGCAGTCTCCGGGAAGGGCCTGACGTACACCTGGGATGTTCCCGACTCGCTCGACTGGTACGCGAGCCAGCGTTCCGTCGCCAGAGAGCGTCCGGGTATCCCTCCGTCGCGGAAGTGGCGATCAACGGGACCCACGCGGTGTCCCCCGTTCGCTTCGCGAGGATGTCGGAGCTCGTAAGTAGCTGATGGCGGTGCGGGTGAGGAGCCATCGTCCGTCCCGCGACGGTGTCGCCTGGGCCAGGAGGCGCTTCGAGTTCTCCAGCGGCCGCGCTCCACCCGTGCCGTCCGCCTTGTGCGCGAACAGCCCGCCGACGGCCGTTCCGTCACGATCCCGCACGTAGTACACCTCTTTTCCCGTCGGGCGACCGCACCGGCTGGGCCGGACGCTCGCGGTATCGTCGAAGGTGATCCGCAGAACAGGGCCGGTCGGCAGCTGCTTGACCAGGATGTTGCCAACTTGCCATTCCGATTGAGTGAGACGGCCAGAGCCTTCCCCATCCGGCGACAGGGACAGACTTTTGAACGACGCCCCTGCGGATCCCACCCGATGTCCATCGGCTCGGCTTTTCCATCCCGGCTCACCCAGGCGGCGCGGCGGTCACCAATGGTGCGGCCTGGTCGTAGTCCTGGTTGCCAGTCATCGGAGAACGACAGGTCCACGTTGAATCCGCCGGTGCGAATCCCGACTCCCTCGATGACCGCGACCGGAGGCCCGGTCAGCTCCAGCTTGTCGGGGTCGAACGGGATAGCGACAAGCTTGCCGTCGCTGGTCACGACCAGCAAATGCCCGGTGGGTGAGTAGCGGGCCGCGATGCCGCGGGTCAGCGCGCGCGCCGGACCGTTTGGCAGCTTCATCGCCATGATGCTGAAAGTCCTGCGGCACTCGCCAAGTCGCCGCAGCCGGAAGATCAGGCCGCCACCACCCGGAAGCACGTTCGGCCACTCGGTTCCGACCGCGTTCTTTTCTACCTCGTAGTTGTAGAAGCCGTTCGACCGTACCGCCGGCCGGGAGGATCCCGGCCGTACCGGAATCCACCTCGAAGTACACATACCCGTCATCGCCCCAGTCGAGGCCTGTGGAGTTGGCCTTGTCCGTCAGCGTGACCGCGGGTGCTCCGTCCAGCAAAGCGACGTGGACGGACACCCCATTGCGGATGAAGGCGATCCTCCGGCCGTCCGGCGAAAACCGGGGCTAGTAAGGGACTTCGTTCCTTGGACCGGCGTGGCCTGAGCTGGTCCAACCGTCGTGCCAGTGGCGCTTGCCGTGTCGGGGGACCCCGATAGACGATCTCCGGCCGTCGCGCGAGATGGCGAACCCGCTACCGCCTCCGTCGCCCGCGAGGCCAACGCCTGGTCTTGCGCAGGCCCAGCCCGAACGGGATGACCGGTGGGACCGGGGCAGGACGGAGCCAGCCCCAGCCGCGGCCGCGTTCGCCAGCACCGTCGGCCTCGCGGCGCGATGGCCGTTCCGCTCACTGGCGACCGGAGGACCAGAGGATGGCTTCGCCGGGCGAGCGCGACGTACCGCCTAGGTCTTGTCCTGAGCGCCTCAGCGAACGCCGCCGCGGTGGCGAACCGGTCGGCCGGCAGCTTCTCCAGCGCCGTGAGCACGGCCGCCTCGATATGCCGCGGCACGGTGGCCGCTGGGTGCGAGCGACCGGGCGACTCGGTCATCACCCGCGCGACGATCGCCTGCGCCGGTGCCCGTGAACGGGGCTCGCCGGCCAGCATCTCGTACAGCACCGCGCCGAGCGCGTAGACGTCGGTCCCGTGCGTCGATCTCGCGCTCGCCCGTCGCCTGCTCCGGGCTCATGTACTGCGGCGTGCCGAGCGACAGCCGGTCTGCGTCATCGCGCGCCGCCGCCTTGCTCACCGCGAGCGCGATGCCGAAGTCCGCCACCAGCGCCTGCCCGTCGTGGAGCAGGATGTTCTCCGGCTTCACGTCGCGATGGACGACGCCGTGGCGTGCGCGTAGTCGAGCGCGTCGGCGACTTCGCGGGCGATGCGCACCGCGTCGGCGACGGGAAGCGCTTCTCGCGCTCGAGCCGCTCGCGCAGCGTCTCGCCCTCGACGAAGGGCATGACGTAGTACAAGCCCGTCCGCCGCTCCCGAGTCGAAGAGCGGCAGGATGTGCGGGTGCTGCAGGTTGGCGGTGAGCTGATCTCGCGCAGGAACCGTTCGGCGCCACACGGCCGCGAGCTCGGGGTGCAGCACCTTGATCGCGACCCGCCGGCCGTGGCGCAGGTCGCGCGCGAGGTAGACCGTCGCCATGCCGCCGCCGCCGATCTCGCGCTCGAGGCCGTAGCGGTCGACGAGGGCGGCCTGCAGACGGCTTACGAGCTCGGGAATGCCCTGCTCCTGTCGTCACCGCTGCTGGTTGATGGTGGGATTCGCCCTGAAGGTACTCGCTGGCGTGAGGCTTCCGCAACCTCGGGTTGGCACCTGTCTTGCCGCTGCTCCGGCCGACTCCACTCTGATCCGCCCGGCACGCTATCGGACTGCCTGATCGAGTGGTCCGCCTTGGAGAGCCGGGGCCGGGGTACCTGTCCGCCCTTCCACGCCGGCAAGCTGGAGTGGGGGATCTGGGATCTCTACCTGCCGGGCGCCACCCCATCGCGGGGAACCGAGGCACATGCGGCCGTTCAGCAGCACGGGTGACGGGGGATTCCAGCTCTGGTTCACCGCACAGGAGATGGCCTACCTGATCGACAGCACGGGGAAGTGGCGCTACAGTTGGGGGGACACCGCTCGCAGCCGGGATCCGATCGTCGAGCCGTGCGCGTACGACTATAACGTCCCTTGTGAGTAGCCCGACGGCTGGCACCCGACTTGCCCCTCCGGTTCGGCTCCGAAAGTGGTCTCATTGCGTGAAAACGACGTCCATACAGGGTGATAGCCTCCAGTATGAGCCGGCATCCCAGGCAGCGATGATGAGCGAGCCCTACAAGCGATGTGACGACGGGGAAAACGGGCGTTACGGATCGCCACACGTTGCCCCGGCTGCGGGTGAGAGATGGTGACGGCGGAAGTACCGGAGGAGAACCCGACCATCGAGATGGGGAGGCGTGTCCTGTCCCCCACGCTGATGGCGGCGGTCGCGGCCGCCGCGGTGGTCGTGTTGGCCGCGGAGATCGGGCCGGGGAGCCTGCCCGGGGACGACCCGTCCAGCCAGGTCGGGCGGCGGATTCCGCCGCGGCGTACTCCGAGGCGGCCTACGCCGTCGCCGCGGCGGTCTGCCCGACAGCGCGAGCGCCGCGACCGTATACGTCGTGACCCCCGGCGAGCTGCGCGTCGCGCCCACCTGGACCTACGTCCGCAAGGCCGCACCCGGAAGGCAGAGCTCGAAGCCGGCCTACCCCCGGCGACACGGTCTATGCGGACTCCCTCGACAAGGGCTGGTACCGCGTCGCACTCGAAGGCGAAGTGCTCGGCGACGCGCACACTCGACTCCGTCGGCGCTCCGTCCCGGGAGCTGAGCCGCTCAGCTTACCACCCAGAGGGAACCGAAGGGGCCCGTCCCGAGCATCGCTGCCTCGCACCGCGTGCCGGGTCACGATGCTAGTTCGACAGCATCACCGTCTGCGCCACCGACGGCACGCCCGCCTCGTTCACCAGGAACAGCATGTAGGGTCCCGGCGGCGCCGTCCGCCGTCCGCCGGCGGTGTGAGGGTCAATCCGCCCCCTGCCACCTGGAACTGGAGCGTGTTCAGCCGCTGGCTCATGTCGGCGGCGTGGGTCGTCGATGGCAGCCGAATGATGGTGACCTTGCGGATCGAGGCGGCGTCCACCGTGCTCACCGCGAACGGCTGGCCGTAGCGCATATCGGTGGACGCCAGATCGTAGGACGGCCGGTCGCCCTTGAAGAGGTACGGGGGCGAGAAGACCTCGTAGCTCCGCTGCGGGGTCACGCCACCGCCGTCGCCGCCGCCGGTCGAGAGCACCCTGGCGTCGGGCAGCAGCATGGCGGTCGAGTGATACACCCGGACCACGCCCGCGCTCGCGAGCGTCTTCCACTGCCCCGTCCCCGGATCCCACAGCTCGGCCGAGAAGACGGCGCCGGCCTCGTCGCTCTGTCCGCAGGTGCTGGTGCCGCCGGTGGCCAGCGCGGTGCCGTCCGGCAGGATGGTGAGATTGACCTGCCGGCGCGCCATCGCCATGGACCCGGTGAACGCCCACGAGGGCGACGCGTCGGCGAGGTCGATGATCTCGGCGCTCCGCTCCGGCTGGCGGGGCAGGCTTTCCCGCCCCCGCCGGCGTAGAGCACCTTGCTGTCGAGCATGACGGCCGCGCCGTAGTTGCGGTTGGCGACCTGCCGGGCCGGGCCCGGGGACCAGGACCCGTTGCCATTGGGATCCAGGATCTGGATCGAGGTCGCCCGCGACGAAAACGCGTCCGTTTTTCGGTTCGACGAAGGCCCGCGGGTAGTTGGAGAGCTTGATCCGCGCCGGTGAGCGCCGTCCAGACGCCCGTCCCAGCGCTCCGGAATCGACGCGTTCTGGCCCGCCACCTGGCTGCCCGACAGCGCCACCACCTTGCCGTCCGCCAGAGTGACCAGCGTCGGGTACCAGCGGCGTAGGTCATCGCCCGGCGGGCTGCCATCCGCCGTTGATGTCGAAGGTGCTCGACTGGGTGATGCCGTACGTGTTCCCGCGGGCTTCGTCGTGGCCGCCGGCGACGAGGACCCGCCCGTCGGACAGGGTCGTGTGGCCGCTGCAGAACAGCTCGCATCCCAGCGGATCGTTGCACACAGTGTTCGCGACCTGGGTGAAGTTCTCGCCCTGCGCGTTCCACACCTGCGCCTCGCCGTCGTGTCCCCACAGCAGCGCGTTGCCGTTCGGCAGCGAGGTCAGGTGGAGGCCCACGATCGGCGTGCTCTGGGGCACTCCACCGACCCACCTCGGCCTCCGGGCCCAGCGGCGCCGTGAAGTTGGCGGTGGCCGATCGGTTCGCGCCCATCGCCAGGGTGCAGGGGCCGCTGCCGGCGCAGTCGCCGCTCCAGCCGGTGAAGGTGTGGCCGGCGGGGGTGACGGTCAGCGTCACGGCGGTTCCGCCGGGTAGCTGGCGCTGCACGTGCCCGCGGGGGTCGCCCCGCCGTTCAGGCTCGCAGGCGATCGCCGGAGCGAGCCCGGTCTGGCTGGCGACGTTGCCGCCGCCGTCTCCGCCGCCGGTGACGTTGAGCCGGTAGGACGGCGCGGTGGTGCGCTGGAAGACCGCCCGGACCGTCCGGTTCTGGCTCATGGCCACGGTGCAGGTCGTCCTGGTCCCGGTGCAGGCGTTCCGCCACTCCTTGAACTTGCTCCCCGGCGCCGGATTGGCCGTGAGGATCACCGAGGTGTTGTTGTTGTAACGGAGGGTGCAGTCGTCGGGATCGAAGCTGCCGCCCGAGACCGCGCAGCTCAGCGCTGGGGCCCCGCCTTTGGCCGGCGCGGTGATGCTGCCGCTGCCGGTGCCGCCGCCGGTGACCTTGAGGGTTCGCCGGACGACGGAGGCCAGATCAGGCTCGAACGGCGCCATGGCCGCCTGATCCTGGCAGGCCTGGACCACGAGACCGGCGGCGACCAGCGTGGCGGCAAGCGCGGCGGCGGTGCGGAGTGGTACACGCATGTGCGGACCCTTCGGGGTGCACGACAGACGGACGAGTTGGCTTCGCGGGATTGGCCGTGGGTGGCTGCGAGGGGCGTGCCAATTTTTGCACTGCCGGGGCTAAATCGTAAGGCTAAGGCGGCGTGAGAGATATGAGTCGGTGGACAGCACGAGCAACCACGTTGTCGCGAACAGGCGACACAGGAAGTGCGGGCATCGTCGCGACAATTTCCCGGAGCGCCTTCGTTGGAGGGCGCCGGACCCAGGGAGGCCATGGTATACGTGGGAGACATGATTTCGCCACCCGGCTCGCAGGACCGATCCGACCGCCATTTCCGCATCCTCATCGGCACCGCCGCGTTCGTCGTGATCGCCGCCGGGATCCGGCGGCGGCGGAAGTGCTCAACAGCATCCTCTTCGCCATGCTCCTCACCGTCACGGTGGTGCCGGCATTCGACACGTTGAGGCGGCGAGGCGCACCGAAGGGCGTCGCGGTCATTCTGACCAGCCTCCTTCTGGTCGGCGTGCTGCTGGTGCTGCTCGGCGTGCTGGGCCTATCGGGTACCAGGCCTATTCAGGTGCTCCCCGAGTATCAGGACCGGGCGCTTTCGCTGCGGACGGAGGCGGAGCAGCTGCTGCTGGGGTGGGGCATCCACCTCGACCGGTAACCTCGCTCGACATCGTGGACCCGAACCGCCTCCTCGGCCTGGCAGCCGGTATCCTCTCGGGGCTGGGCGGCCTGCTGGGTCAGGCGTTGCTCCTCATCCTGATCGGTGCCTTTTTCCTGGCCGAGCGGGGCATCCGAGACCAGACGTTCGACCCGGGCGGTACCGCCGCGCGGGTGGCGACGGACGTCCGCCAGTATCTCATCATCACCTCCCTTACCGGACTCGGTTTCTCGGTGCTGGTCTACGTGCTGATGCTGGCGATCGGCACCGACCTCGCGCTGGTGTGGGCGGTGCTGGCCTTCGTCATGAACTTCGTGCCGAATGTCGGCATCATCCTCTCGGTCGTGCACCCGTCCTCCTGACGTTCCTCGAGCTCGGCTGGCAGCGTGCGGTGATCGTGCTGGCAGGATTTCTGGTGCTCAACTTCATCGTGGACAATCTGGTCAAGCCACGCTTCATGCAGAGCGGGCTGGACGTCCCGCCCCTGGTCGGCCTTCTGTCGCTGGTGATCTGGGCGTATCTGCTCGGCCCGGTCGGGACGCTGCTGGCGTTGCCGTGACGATCGCGTTGCGACGGGTGCTGCGGGAACAGGAAGTGGAGGTGCCGGGGCTGGCGGGGGCGGAGGAGCGGCCGGGATAAACGGTACCCGGAAGAAGCTGTAATCCCAGCGCTCACCTTCGATCAAGCGGTTTCCCGCAACGCTTCTCCAGCCGCCACGAAACCCACCGGTTGCTCCAGCGCCGGATCGTCGGCAGCCCCTTCGACTATATAGAGCGGCCAACCGTACAGCGGCCGCCTCTTCCCCTACCGACAGACTCGTCGCCAGGTCGTGCCGGCCCCAGATCAGCGCGACGGATCTCGGCCCGCTTCAGCTCCGGCGGCGGCATCACCGGCAGACCGAATGTTCCATGACCATATGCAACGCCTGGTTGCCTTCGGGCGAGCGCACCCGCTCCAGCGAATAGCCGATGAACGTCTCCCACCGCTCACCCAGCTCGGCGCGCACCCGATCTCATCGTCGGCGGGAGATCAGCCAGAGCCCGGCGAACGTCGCCTCGTCCCGGCTCGGCGAGAAACGCGTGCAGTGCGCCCGCGAACTGCGGTGAAGCTCGGGCGGCACCAGCCCAGCGTATCCACCAGCACCAGCCGGGCGATGCGGCGGTGCCGGCTCGCCGCCAGCCGAGCCGCGATCGGGCCGGCCACTACGTGCCCTACGACCGTGGCTGGTGCCGGACAGGCTTCCTCCAGCAGATGGCCCAGCCAGCAGACTGCCCGCTCCGCGTGCGGCGTTGCATGCCACTCAGTATGAGCTTGGCGCGGTGACCCGGGAGATCGGGCGCGATAACCCGGTGCCGGCGGACCAGATCCGGGAGCACGCGCAGCCACTTGAGCGCGTGCTCCCCGGGTCCGTGCAGCGGCACGAGTGCGAGGGCCCTTGCCTCCCTCCAGAATAGGCGTGGAGATACCCGCTAGATCGAGCCGTCGCTCGACGACCGGCAATCCCTCGAGCAGCCGGTGGCGGCCTTGCAGTGCGACGTGCGTCATCATCGCCTCCGGTGGTGCATTGGGAGAGGAAGGTGGAGGCCGGGACGAGCACAACGCATCGGGAGAACGTCGCAGCGGGAGGAACGGCGGCGGCTGGGTATTTCTATGTAGTGACGAGTCCGTGGCGGAAGGCGTACGCGGTGAGGGCGGAGCGGGCTCGACAAGCCGAGCTTGACAAAGAGGTTGCTGACGTGGCGGGCGACGGTCTTCTCGCTGATGCGGAGTCGGTCGGCGATGACTCGATTGGTGAGGCCGGCGGCTATCAACCGAAGCACCTCCGCTTCGCGAGCGGTGAGCGGCAGGAACCGGCCCGGCGCATCCGGCTCCCGCCGCAGGCGTCCGACCCGATGGCGAGGGCGGCCGCCGCGCCGATCGCCTGGAGCGCTACGATGGCGGCATCGATCTCCACTGAGCGCCGGACTCGTCTCCCAGGTCGCGACACGCGCGGGCGGCGAGCACGCGGGCACGGGCGGCCTCGTACGGGGCATCCGGCTTCGCGCCAGAGACGCTCCGCCTCGCGCAGCGGAGCCAGAGCATCGGCCGCGCGCCCATCGGCGAGCAGCACCGCACCTGCAGATTGTCGCGCGACGGCGCGCGGATAGGGGGCATCGAGCTCGTCGGCCGCGGAGGCGAGGCCGTCGGCCGCCACACGTGCCGCCTCGACGTCGCCGGCGGCGAGGGCGATCTCGACCAGCGCCGCCAGCATCCGCGGCCGGGTGCGAGGCTCACGGGCCTCGTCGGCGGCCGCGCGGATGGCGCCGAGCGCGCGGCGACGTCGCCCTGAAGCAGTCGCAGGAGCGCCAGGCCGGGCTGCGGCCGCCGGCCGTGCTGGCTGGCCTGCCGGTACGCCTCTCCCGCCTCAGCCGATTCGCCCCGCAGGCGGTGCCCGCTCCGCCATCAGATAGAATGCCGCGCCGATCCCCTGCTGCCCCGGTGGTCGGTAGGCGTGGCTGGCCGCGCGCGCGCACCTGCGCGAGCGCGTCATTCCACTGGCCCCGCCGGTACATCGACTCGGCCCGACGCAGCAGGCACTGACCGCGATACGGCACCAGGTCGCGCTGCTCGCCACACCAGCGAGTGAGCGCGGCGGTCCACTCGTGCGCGCGCCGCCAATCGAACAACTCGTGACAGCCGGAGAGCGCCCCATCAACGTCTACCGCGACGATCGGCGAGACCTCGCGGGCGATGAAACGACCATCGCTTCGTCCAGCAAGGCCACGCCTTCGGCCGAGCCGGCCGGCCCGGATCGACACCCTGCCCTGCCCAGTCGCGCGCCAGCACCACCGAGGTGGTGGATGCGTTCGAACGCGTCCCCGATGGAGGCGGCTTCGGCGAACGCTGCCGCGGAAGCGTGGAATTTTCCTCGCCGGGGGCGCAGCGCATCGGGCATCATGAGGTAGCCCATCTCGGCGCACTCGCGGCCATGCTCCGCCAGCGTCCGCCGTGCCCGCATAAGCCAGCCCGCGCCCTGCGCCGCGTCCCCGCGCTCCAGCAGTCCGATCGCGAGCCAGATGGCGCACCGGGCGCCGCGCTCCGCTTCTCCGGCTGCGACAAACGCTTGATGGGCCCGGGCCAAAATGGCCATCGCTCTCGAGCACTCGTCCGGTGAGGTGCGCGGCGACGGCGGGGCCTCCAGATTGCCGGCCGCGAGCGGAGCCTCGCGGTCCGCCGTGACTCGCCGATCGTCGGCGTGGCCAGCCGACCGGCGTTGAACGCCTCGCGGGCCTGCTCGAGGAACCCGAAGTTGGGGTGCCCACGCGTGCCGGAAGAATCCCCAGTCATGTGCCGTCCGCTTTCCCACCCGGCGCCGCGCGTCTGCTCATGAGCCGGTACGGGGGGATGACATGCAACTTCGGAAGGCGCACCGGCCATGGCGAACGCCTTGTCCGAAGAATCCCCCAGCGCCGGTGCTCGAAGTCACATCCCCCGCAACGGCTAACCCGCTACCATCAATCAACCCGACGTCGCGGGCACGGATGCTGCTTATCCAGGAGTGTTCATTTCGTGAGACCTTTGCCGACTGGAGAAGTCATATGCCAAGAGTGATGTCCATCACATGCGCGCTGGCCGGAGCGTTGATCGCCGCCACGGCGCCGAGCGCGTTCGCCCAGGACTCGACCTATTCGCCGTGGCGTCCGGGGACAGTGACCTCTCCGGGGGGCAGCTCCCAGAGGACGCCGGGGAGCGTCGCCGCCGCCGACACGACCTACATCCGCGAAGCGCTGCGCGGCAACCTCGCCGAGGTGGATCTCGGCCGTATCGCTGAAGACCGCGCCGAGGACGCCGACGTCAAGGCGTTCGGCGAGCGCATGGTCGAAAGCCACAACAGCATGAACGAACGCTGGGCCACGCTCGCCAAGAGCAACGGCATGCGGTGGGAGCTGGGGCTCGATCCGGAGACCAAGCAGACGGCCGACCGCCTCAGCGACCTGGACGATGACGAGTTCGATCAGGCGTACATGACGGAGATGATCCAGCGGCACGAGCAGGACCTGGCCGCCCTCCAGCGGATCAGCCGCTCGGCCCGCTCCTCGGATGTGCGCGCGCTGGCGAGCGACGCGCAATCGACCGTCCGCGAGCATCTCTCGCAGGCGCAGCAGGTCGGCAGCCGGGTGGGCGTCGCTTCGACCGCTGGGCGCGCCGGCGGCGTGAGCACCAACCCATGGCCGACCACCTCGGAAAACCCGTTTCCGAACAGGTCGGATACCGGCCGGCGGCGCACCACGACCGACGATCCGACCGACGATCGCGTCGCACGGAACGACCGGAACGACCGGAACGACCGCGACGAGTCCGGCTCGCTGCGCCGTGAGGATCACGCCTTCGTCGAGAACGTCCTGAGCGATCACCTCATGCACGTCCGCCTGGCCAACCGCGCCAAGCGCAAGGCGAACAGCCGTGAAGTCCGCCGGTTCGCGGAACGGATGGAGAAGGAGTTCAGCACTGGTCCGACCGGTGGGAGCGCTTTGCCGACCGGCGAACGCCAACGTCACCTCCCGTCTCGAGAAGCACAACCGCGAGAAGCTGCAGCGGCTGGACAAGGCTGCGGATCGGAAGGACTTCGACCGCGCCTACGCCGCCATCGTGGCGGAGCACCTGGAGAGCATGATGCACTATTTCCGGGACGAGGCTCAGGAGAACACCCAGGCCCGGTGCGGCAGGTGATTCAAAAGGAAGTGCCGACGATCAGCCAGCTACTGGTGGATGCGCGAAAGCTGGAGCGGCAGGCGGATGACCGGAGGAAGGCTGCAGAGGACCGGACGAAGGCGAAGGATTCGGATAAGAACTAGCAGTCGCTTCCTGTCACCCTGAACGCAGTGAAGGGACCATGCTCGCATGGTCCCCTTCGCTGCGCTCAGGGTGACACCAATCGCCAGCTCAGTCGGGTATGGCCCCGAACCGTTGCACCACCGCCGCGTAGCGAGGATCGCCGCGGATCGGATCGAAATCAGGATTGAGCCGCAGCTCGTGCACGCTGAACACGCTCGGCTCGCTGAGCAGCCGCTCGATCAACGGGAACGCCACGTCGGCCTCACCGAGCCGGGCGAGAATCCGGGCCTGCCAGTAGAGCGGCCCCGAGTCGTGGCGATCCTGGCGCGAGGCATCGAACTCCACCAACCACTGCACGTCCCTCATCGCCTCCAACCTCCGGCCGAGGGCTGCTCTCGCGATCCCGCGCCCGATGCGGACGACCGGATCGTCGGCGCCGTCACCCTCCGCAAGCAGGCTCGCGACGGAATCGAACCCGGCGCGCGCCCGGGTGCTGTCGCCGCGAAGCCGGTGCGCCTCGGCGGCGACGAGAGCCCGCGCCACGATCGCTTCGAGGTTGTCCCGCGGCGGAGGCTCCATGTCCCGCAACAGCGACAGCACCGAGTCCGCCCGCCGTTCCCACAGCAGGACGATCAGCCGCTGGTGCATCAGCGATCCCCCGCCCCATCCCGGGTTACTTCGAGCGGCAACCCGCTGAGGACAGCGCGTAGCGTGTCGAGCTGCCCGCGCCAGAGGAAATAGCTCCACCCCATCGAGAGCCGCGGCTGGACCAGATCCGGCGCGAAGGCCGACGCCGTCCGATACTCCTGGATCGCCTCGGGATAGCGGCGGAGATAATGGTAGGCGTCCCCGATGAGCTGGGCGGCATTGGCGTCGCGCGGGTCCAGCCGCCGCGCTTCCTGTAGCGCCGCGACCGCGCTGTCCCACTGGCCGAAGCTCAGATGCACGACGCCTTTCCATCCCCACATCTCGGGATCGCCCGGGGCACCCCGCACGGCGAGGTTGGCCTCGTCCAGAGCCTGCCGATACTTCCCGCCCTCGTGGTAGAGAACGCCCGCGGACGCGAGACGCGCCTGCGGCAGCGTGGGGTCGAGCTCGAGCGCCAGGTCCGCCTCGCGCCGCGCGAGGCGGAGTCTCTCGCTGGACCGGTCGTACCGCAGCTTGTGCATGGAGACATGGACCGACGCCAGCGCGGCATGGGCCAGCGCGAAGCCGGAATCGAGCGCGACCGCACGCTCGTAGAGCTGTTGGGCCGCCTGGAAATTTTCCATGAGGAAACCCGGCCGCCGCTGGTAGGCGAGACCCTGGAGGTAGTACTCGTACGCGCCGGGGATCTGGGTGGGCGCCGCGGCGAGGGCGCCGCCTTCCCTGCTCGTGAGCCTCGCGCCCACCGCGGCGACGATCTGCTGCGCGATGTCGCTCTGCACCGCGAACGCGTCGTCGAGGGTTCGGTCGTATCGCTCGGCCCAGAGGTGCGCCTGGGTGGCCGGGTCGAGCAGCCGCACGGTGACGCGGAGCCGGTTGCCGACCACCTGCACGCCCGCTTCGACGATGCTGCCGACCGAGAGCTCCTGGGCGATCTGGGGCAACGGCTTCGAGGTCGTCTCGTAGCTGTGGACCGACCCGCGGCCGACCACCCGGAGCGACGACACCTTCGCGAGCTGGGTCAGCAGCTCGTCGTGCAGTCCCTCCGCGAAGAAGGCGTGGGAGGAGTCTTCGCTCAAGTTGCGGAACGGAAGAACGGCGATGGAGGTACGGGCGGCGCTCGCTTCGGCGCGACGGCCCGGGAGAAGCGCGGCGGCGAGGGCGCCGACGGCGACGAGTGCGGCCAGGCCGGCGGCCCATGCGAGCCAGCGGGGGAGCTGTCGGGCCGGAGTTGCGGCTCGGGGCTCGCATCGGCGCACAGGGAGGCGGCGCGGCCGCGGGCAAGGTCCCTCGCTCCGCTCGGGATGAGGTTCTCTTGGGGGTCGGACGTCTGCGCGCTCGGCGGCGGGCCGAGCTCACCTCGGCGGATCCGCTCGACCGTCGCGAGGAGCTCGCGGTCGGGCTCGAGATCGAGCTCCTCGCGGAGCCGGCGCGTGTGGATCTCCGCGACCTTCACCGCGTTCGCCCGGTCTCCAACGGCAGCGAGCGCGCGCACCTGCTGCAGCACCAGATAGGAATTGACCGGGTCGTGCTCGACGGCCCTCGCCCACCACCGCACCGCCTCATCCGATTGACCGGCGGCCTCCGCCTCCGTCGCGAGCTGCTTGAGGGCCTCGCCGTACTCGCGCGCCAGGCGGACTCGCTCGTCATCGATCCAGCGCTCGAACTCCGCCGCGTCGTCCACGTGGAAGCCGTCGAGGAGCGGACCGCCGTAGAGCCGGACCGCGTCCGCGTACCGGTGCTCGGCGATGGCCGCATCGAAGGCCGCGGCGTCGGAGGCGACCACGGCCGGGTCGAGCCGCAGCACCCGGCCGGAAGCGGGGACCGCGCCGGGATCGAGGGTCCGGCGGATGGCGTGGAGGGCATCGCGAAGGCCGTGGCGCGCACCCGCCTCGTCACTCTCCGGCCAGAGCAGCGCCACGAGGCGCTCCCGGCTGCAGCCGAGGTCGCCGCAGACCGCGAGCACGGCGAGCACCGCGTCGGCGCGACGCTTGGGAAGGGAGGGTGCCGGGCCGCCCGAGACGTCGTCCAGGGCGAACCCTCCCAGCACCCGCAGCCGGAATGTGCCGATCTCTGCCTCTTGCAAGGGGTTCGCCCCAATCCTGACCCGGTGTTCACCGCCCGGCAAGGGCTCCGAGCGGCGGTGCGACGCCGGTGCGACATCCCGACGACGAGCCGGCGACGCCTGCCTCTCAGCTTCTCCCTGCGCGATCGGGCAACCAGGTCCGGTCGGTCGGATCACCCCAAGGGAGGCAGTCATGCCAAAGTCTTTCTTCTCGGCGGTGTTGCTCCTCATGAGCTCGGGATGTGGTCAGGCCTTCGGCGCCGCCGGCGACATCCCGCAGGCGCTGGAGGCGCGGCACCCCGTTCAGCTCGAGGTCACCAACCAGTCGGGCGGGCCGGTCGTGATCTATGCCCAGGGCTCGGGCACGTCGTACCGGGTCGGGACGGTCCACCCGGGGATCACGGGACGGTTCATCGTGCGGCCGGGGATGGGGTTGAACGGGGCGGTGGAGTTCCTGGCGGTCTCCGGGACGGGGGGTCTGGTTCGGTCCGGGCCGATGCTGGTCAGAGCGGGCGATGTGGTGGACTTCGCGCTCACGCCGCACACGGCGACGAGCATGGCGACGGTGAGGGGGTGGACGGGGGGGAATTGAGGCACGGCGGAACAAGGTCTGTCATCCCGAGCGAAGCGAGGGACCTTGCCGGCGAGCATCATGGCTTGCGGACAAGATCCCTCGCCTCGCTCGGGATGACACATTGCCATTTCTCCCCTCCTTTCCCCTCGCTCAGGACGACACGTCCCATGCCTCCCTTCTCTGACCCTTACCAGTCCCACCTCACTCCCCCATCTTTGAGCGCACCCACCCAACCAGAGCACACATGGCCGAGCTCCTCAGCCGCCTCCAGGGCGCGCTGTCGGACCGCTACCGGATCGAACGCGAGATCGGGTCCGGCGGAATGGCGACCGTATACCTGGCCCAGGATCTCCGGCACGACCGCAAGGTCGCGCTCAAGCTCATGCGTCCCGAGCTCTCCGCGGTGATCGGCGCCGAGCGGTTCCTCGCCGAGATCAAGCTGACGGCGAATCTGCAGCACCCGCACATCCTGCCGCTGTTCGACTCGGGCGAGGCGGACGGCTGCCTCTTCTACGTCATGCCGTTCATCGAGGGCGAATCGTTGCGCGACCGGCTGAGCCGGGAGAAGCAGCTCCCGGTGGCCGACGCCGTCAGGATCTCGGGCGAGGTCGCCTCCGCGCTCGACTACGCCCACCGGCACGGCGTCATCCACCGCGACATCAAGCCCGAGAACATCCTGCTGCACGACGATCGGGCGCTGGTCGCCGACTTCGGCATCGCGCTCGCCGCCAGCAAGGCCAGCGGCAGCCGGATGACCGAGACCGGCATGTCGCTCGGCACGCCGCACTACATGTCGCCGGAGCAGGCGATGGGCGAGCGCGAGATCACCGCGCGCTCCGACGTGTACGCGCTCGGCGCGATGCTCTACGAGATGCTGACCGGCGATCCGCCGTTCACCGGCTCGACGGCGCAGGCGATCGTGGCGCGGGTGCTGACCGAAGCGCCCCGGCCGATGGTGCCGCAGCGGCACACGATTCCGCCCCACGTGGAGGCGGCGGTGCTGACCGCGCTGGAGAAGCTGCCGGCCGACCGGTTCGCGACGGCGGCGGAGTTCTCGGAGGCGGTGAGCGGGAGGCATTACGTCGCGACGGTCCCCAGCCACTCGTCCACCACCCCGGGCGGACGGGCGGTCAGGCGGTCAGGCGGCGGGAGTGGCGTGGTGTTGTCGCTCGCGGGGGTGGCGGTGGCGGCGACCGCGGCGGCGCTCTGGGGATGGCTGCGCCCGACGCCCGAGCCGCCGGTCAACCGGTTCAGCCTCTTCCTGCCGCCGGATCAGGCGCTCCAGCCGGCGGCCGGGTCGGGGAATCGAGTGGCGATCTCGCCGGACGGGCAGCGGCTGGTCTACATCGGTCCGGCCGAGCGTGGCACGCGCCTCTGGTTGCGCGAGCTCGACCAGCTCACCTCCACGCCCATCCCGGGCACTGAGGGCGCGGGGTCGCCGTTCTTCTCGCCGGACGGGCGGCACGTGGGCTTCCTGGTCAACGGGATCAGGCTGCTCACCGTCTCGCTCGACGGCGGGCCCGTGCTCACGCTCAGCGACTCGGTGAACTCGAGCGGCGGCGACTGGGGCGAGGACGGGTACGTCTACGTCGAAGGGGAAGCAGGCATCCTCCGCGTGAAGGCGTCGGGGGGCAGTACGGAAGTGGTGTACGACATGCTGGAACGGAAGGAAACCGGGGCGGAATGGCCGGTGCTTCTCCCCGGCGCACGTGGGATCGTCTTCCGCACCCGCAAACAGAACCAGTCGAAGTCGGATTTCCAGATCGTGGCGATGAAGCTCCCGGACGGCGAGCCGAAGGTCATCACCCGGGGCGTGTACGCCCGGTATTCGCCGACCGGTCACCTGCTGGTGGCGACGGGCGACGGGAAGCTGCTCGCGGTGCCGTTCGACCCCGAGAAGCTGGAAGCGACCGGCTCACCCATCGGGCTACTGGAGGGGATCGGGGTCGAGGGCGACGGTTTCGCCATCAATCTCGCCCTCTCGCGGAACGGAACACTGGTCTACACCACGGGCGGCTCGACCGGCATCCGCCGCCCGGTCTGGGTGTCGCGGGACGGCGCCGAGAGTCCAGTGGATCCCGGGTGGCAGCCGCAGGGCGTCGTGAACAACGTCTCCCTCTCGCCCGATGGCAAGGCGCTGGCGGTGAACGTGGTGCGAAACGGCGTGGATATCATCTACGTGAAGCAGCTGCCGACCGGGCCCTACAGCCGGCTCACGTTCAGTGATTCCGGCGACTTCCGCCCGACCTGGTCGGCCGACGGGCGCTCCATCATCTACCTGACTTCGCTCGACAACATCGGCGGCACGCCGGTGATGCGCCGCGCCGACGGCACCGGCGGCGTGCAGAAGCTGCTGCCGGGCGGCTCGAGCTGGGGCCAGGCGCTCCAGACCCGCGACGGCCGGTGGCTGGTGCTGCGCAGCTCGATCTTCCTGCCCGGCAAGGGCGACGTGATCGGCGCTCGGATGGGCGACACGACGCTGGTCCCGCTCGCCAATGGCCCGGCGCTGGAAGGCAAGGCGGCGGTATCGCCGGACAACCGGTGGCTGGCCTACACGTCGGACGAGTCGGGTACTCTCGAGGTCTTCGTGCGCCCCTTCCCCGACGCCAGCTCGGCGCGGTGGCAGGTATCGGCGGCAGGGGGATCGGATCCGGTGTGGTCGCGGAACGGGCGCGAGCTGTTCTACATCGGCGCGACCAACGAGATGATGAGCGTGGACGTGGCGCCGGGAGCGGCGTTCTCGAACAGCGCGCCCAGGACGTTATTCTCGACCGCGCCGTACACCCTGGTCCCCCCGGTGCCGTCGTTCGACGTGCACCCGGATGGCACACGGTTCATGCTGCTTCGGGAAACGACGCCCGCGGAGCGGAACGAATTGATCCTGGTCCAGAACTGGACCGCCGAAATGCAACAGAAATCACGCTAAGAGGAGGCTCTGTGCCTGCTGTATCCGCAACCGAGACGGCGGTCGAGCTGGTCACCCGCTTCGAGAACACCTTCAATACCTACGACGTGGACGCCCTCATGGCGGACATGACCGACGACTGCGTGTTCGAGCATATCGCGCCGGCGGCCGTGAGCTTCGGGCGGCACGAGGGGCAGGCGGCGGTGCGGGCCGTGTGGGAATCGCTGGCGGAGCACTTTCCGGGGTACCAGTTCGCGATCGACGATGTGTTCGGCTCGGGCGATCGGTGTGCGTGCCGGTGGACGATGACCTGGCGGCCGGCGGAGGGCGGGACGGCGACGGCGCGGGGGGTGGATGTGTTCCGAGTGCGGGATGGGAAGATCGCAGAGAAGCTGACGTATGTGACGCTATGAGGCTGTTAGGATCGCGGATCGCGGGGCAGCACCTCATCCCGAGCGCAGCGAGGATGACAGTCTGGTCAACTGTGACCCACGTCCTTTCGTGGCAAGGCTCGCCGAGACCCATCTGGAGGGACGCAAAGTCACCTGTCCCTCACCACGAGCACGCTCATGGGCAACGCCGCCGACCGCAATCGCGACAACGTCTCCCTCGACAAGAAGCTGGCCGACCTCTACGACCTCATCGAAGGCATCGAGATCGCCATGTTCACCACCCGCCGCCCCGACGGGCGGCTGGTCTCGCGCCCGATGGCCACCCAGACCCAGGCCGAAGGCAGCGACCTCTGGTTCGTGACCAACATCGAGTCGAACAAGCTGGACGAGCTGGAGTTCGATCCCCAGGTGAACCTGGCCTACTACCGGGATCGCACCCGGGAGTGGGTCTCGGTCAGCGGTACCGCCGCGATCTCCCAGGACCGCCGCGCCATTCATGAGCTCTACCGGAAAGACTGGAAGGCGTGGTTCGGCGATGAGGGGGGAGAGCGAGACGGCGGGCCGGACGATCCGCGTTTCGCGCTGATCCTCGTGGACGTGGAGTCGGTCACCTATCTGAAGGTGGACAAGCCGCAGCCGGTCGTGCTGTTCGAGGTCGCGAAGGGGATGCTGACCGGCACCCCGCCGGATATCGGGAGCCAGCGGGAGGTGACGGGGGAGGAGATCGACAGCGGCAGGCGGTAGGGCGGTAGGGCGGAAGGGCGGAAATGGAAGTACTTCATCCCGAGCGGAGCGAGGGACCTTGCCGGCCGAGGTTCGAACTTGGGCGATCAAGGTCCCTCGCTGCGCTCGGGATGAGGTAGCGGCGGGGTCCCCGCTTACTTTCCGGTATGCAGCCCAATGCCCCCCAGGCCACCCTCGACGCCCCCCCGCTGGGTGACCGCTACACCATAGACCGCGTACTCGGCCGGGGCGGCATGGCGGTGGTCTACCTCGCCCGCGACCGCAAGCACGACCGCCCCGTCGCGATCAAGGTCCTCCGCCCCGAGATCGTCATCGGCCAGTCGGCCCAGCGCTTCCTGCTGGAGATCCAGATCCTCGCCCGGCTGCAGCACCCGAACATCCTCGCCCTGCTCGACTCCGGCATCACGGACGAAGCGTCGCCGCGGCCCTATTACGTCATGCCGTACGTCGAGGGCGAGTCGCTGCGCCAGCGGCTGGTGCGCGAGGGGCCGCTGCCGATCGAGGAGGCGAAGCGGCTGGTCCGCGAGATCGGCGAAGCGCTCCACTACGCGCACGGGCAGGGGCTGATCCACCGCGACGTGAAGCCCGAGAACGTGCTGCTCTCGCAGGGGCACGCGCTGGTGGCCGATTTCGGCATCGCGCGCGCGATCGGGACCGCAGCCCGGGACGTGTTGGTGACGCAGTCCGGCGTGGGCCTGGGCACGCCGTCGTATATGAGTCCCGAGCAGGCGGAGGGGAGCCGCGAGGTGGACGGTCGATCGGACCAGTATGGGCTGGCGTGCGTGCTGTACGAGCTGCTCACGGGTCAGCCGCCGTTCACAGGGCCCACGGCGGTCGCCGTCATGGCGCGGCACGTGCTCGATCCCGTGCCGCCGATCACCACGCTCAGACCCGCGGTCACGACCGGCGTGCGCCGAGCGGTCGAGCGGGCGCTGGCCAAGCAGGCGGTGGACCGCTTCGGCAGCGTGACCGAGTTCCTGGCTGCGATCGAAGCACCGAGCGCCGAGGCGGCCGCGGAGAAGCAGGGGATCGTGGTGCTGCCGTTCGCCAACCTGAGTCCCGCTCCCGACGACGCGTACTTCGCCGACGGGCTGATGGAGGAGGTGATCGCCGACCTCTCGCGGGTTCGCGCGCTCACCGTGATCTCGCGGACCTCGTCGGCCAAGCTCAAGCAGACCGGCTGGGACATGGCGCGGATCGGGCGCGAGCTGAGCGTGCGCTACGCGCTGGAGGGGAGCGTGCGGCGGGCGGGCTCCACCCTCCGGATCACGGCGCAGCTCATCGATATCGAGACCGACGCGCCGCTCTGGGCGGAGAAGTACTCCGGCACGGTGGACGACGTGTTCGACCTGCAGGAGCGGATCTCCCGCAAGATCGTCGAGGCGCTCCGGATCACGCTGTCGCCGCCGGAGGACCGCGAGCTGGCGGAGCGGCCGCTGGGCGACGTGCGCGCGTTCGAGTACTACCAGCGCGCGCGGCAGGAGTACTACCGGCAGAATCCGGAAGGGCTGATCGCGGCGCGGACGCTGGCCGAGCACGGGCTCAGCGTGGTGGGGCCGAACGAGGCGCTCTACGGGATCCTGGGCACGGTGTACGCCTGGTCGCCGGTGTTCCTGGCGGGCGACGAGGAGACCACGCTGCGCGAGGCGGAGGCCTGCGCGCGCCGCGCCTTCGAGCTGAACCCGAACTCGGCGCAGGGTCTCTCCATCATGGGGCAGGTCGCGTATCGGCGCGGGCAGGCGGGCGAGGCGGTCCGCCTCCTGACCCAGGCCTGCGCGGCGGATCCCAACAATCCCGACGCGATGCACCAGCTCGGCGGCGCGTATCTTCTCGGCGGGCGGACCGGGCCGATGCGCGAGGTGCTGACGCGGCTGGTCGAGATGGACCCGCTCACGGCGAGCAATCATTGCCTGCTGGGGTTGAGCTATCTCTTCGGCGGCGATCCGGCCGGTGCCCTGCCCTCGCACCGGCGGGCGGTGGAGGTGGATCCGCGGAGCACGATCTGCCGGGTGTGCGCCGCGGTGGCGATGGTGGCGGCGGGCCAGGAGCGCGAGGCGACGGCGCACTTCGAGTGGCTGGAGCGGCAGCCGGCGGACGATTACCTGGCCGCGGTGGCGCTGCGGTTCCGGCGGGCGCTCACGGGGATTGGGGCAGCGGTCGCGTCACCGCCGAGCCCGGGGGAGCGGGCGGTGGCGGAGTCGGACGAGTACTGGTCGTACCTGATGGCGGCGGCATACGCGATGGTCGGTGATACGGAAGGCTCGCTCGGCTGGCTGAGGCACGCGGTGCGCGTGCGGGGGTGGGTGGACTACGTGTTCTTCACGCGGCACGATCGGTTTCTCGGGCGGGTGAGGGAGAATCCGGAGTTCAAGGCCCTGATGGAGGTGGCGCGGGAGCGGCACGAGCGGTTCACGGACCAAGGGACGGCGTCGTGAGGTGAAGGAAGCGGGCCCCTGTCGTCCGGGCCCGCCTGTCATCCCGAGCGAAGCGAGGGATCTTGTTCGCCGTGGTTCGAACCTCGGCAGGGAAGGTCCCTCGCTATGCTCGGGATGAAGAGTGTTCTACTGCCGCGGCAGTGCGATCAGCAGTCCGGCGATGCCGAGGAGGGTGGTGACCCAGAAGCCGAACATCCAGCGGAGCAGCCCGATCCGCACCTGCGCGACGTCGAGGCGAACTTGCTGGACCTCATGCTGGATCTCCGTGCGCAGCTGATGCGTCTCGGTACGGAATTCCGCGCGCACCTCAGCCAGGCGCTGCTCCAGCTTGGCGTCGAAGCGGGCGAAGTTGAGCTCGTTCAGCTCGCGCAGGTCGGTACGGTAGGTCAGGTCCACGGCGTTGAACCAGTCGACCAGCTCGTTGGCGACATCCTCGCCCAGGAAATACCGAGGTCTCCAGGCGGTTGCTGGCGACAACATAACAATACGCTCGGCCCGGTCTACCATCAATTTCGCGCACGTCACGCGGCAGGTGACGCGCAGGGGGCACAAGGGAGACGGCCGGCCCCCACATTCGCGGAGACCTCTTCGCGAGAACGCCCCATGATCCGCCCCATCCGGACCACCATCGCACGGCTCCAACTGCTGACCCTGGCCGGCTTTGCGCTCGGCTGCCAGGAAGAAGACCCCCTCACGGGCCCCACCGGCACCGCCGTTCCGTCCACCGCGCTCGCGAGCGGCGCTGCCGCTGACGGGGGCATAACCACGCCATTGGCCACCCAAACCGAGATCCAAAAACTCCAGGCCAGGGGCGTCTCGACCGGCGATTTCTTCGGGTCCGCGGCAGCCGTGCAGGGGAATATCGCGCTGGTCGGGGCCCATTTCGACGACGACAACGGCGAGAATGCCGGCGCGGTCTATGTCTTCACCCGCAGCGGCGGCGTGTGGACCGAGCAGCAGAAGCTCCTCGCCGGCGACGGGAGCGCGGAGGACTTCTTCGGCACCTCGGTGGCCCTGGACGGCGACATCGCCGTGATCGGCGCCCGGGGAGACAACGACAACGGCAACAACTCGGGTTCGGCGTATGTCTTTCGCCTGACCGCCGGCGGGTGGGCCGAACAGCAGAAGCTCACGGCCAGCGACGGCGTGGCATTCGACCAGTACGGTCAAGCGGTGGACGTGGACGGCAGCACCATCGCCGTCGGGGCCATCGGAAACGAGGACGACGGCGCCGTCTACCTGTATCAGACCGCCGGAGGCTGGTGGACCGAATTCCAGAAGCTCACGGACGAAAATGGGGCCGATGCTGATCAATTCGGCGGGGACATCTCCATCGACGGGGCATTCATGCTCGTCGGTGCCGTCCTGGACGACGACAATGGGCAGAATGCCGGCGCCGCCTACGTGTTCCGCCGAGGCGGGGGCGTGTGGAGCGAGCAGCAGAAACTGACGCCTTCGGATGGCGCGAGCAACGACAACTTCGGCGGCCACGTGGCCCTGGACGGCAGCACCGCCTTCGTCGGGGCGGCCCTCGATGACGACAAGGGCGTGAACTCGGGTTCGGTGTACGTGTTCGCCCGCAGCGCGGGCGTGTGGAGCGAAGCGCAGAAACTGCGGGCCCCCGACGGCGCGGCCGGCGATCTGTTCAGCGACGGCATCGCGCTGGACGGGAATACCGCCGTGGTCGGCGCGATCTCGAACGACGACAACGGCCCCGAATCCGGCTCGGCCTATGTCTTCACCCGCGTGGCGGGCGCGTGGACCAAGGGTCCCAAGTTGTTGCCCAGCGACGGGGCGGCCGACGATCTCTTCGGCCGAGTGGTGGCGCTGGACGGGAATACGGCGGTGCTCGGCGCCTATCTCTCCGACGCCGACGGGGATGCTGCGGGCTCGGCGTACGTATTCGAGGTCGGGCGTCCGTGCCGGCTTCGGGAGTGTCCCGGGGATTTGACCCAGAAGAGCGCGCCCTGAAGCGAATGGGGACTACCAGTCCGTCGGCTGGTAGTCCTTCAGGAACTGTCCCCACACGTGCTCGCCAGTGTTCATCCCGCCGATGATCGGATCCACGATCCGCGCGGCGCCGTCCACGATGTCCAGCGGCGGATGAAACCGGTGTTCCGCCAGCTTCCGTGCCGCGATCTCCGCCGGGTCCTCGTCCGTCACCCAGCCCGTGTCCACGCTGTTCATGTGGATCCCGTCCGCCTGGTAGTCCGCCGCCGACGTGCGCGTCATCATGTTGAGCGCGGCCTTGGCCATGTTGGTGTGCGGATGCCGCGTCGTCTTGAAGGTGCGGTAGAACTGCCCCTCCACCGCCGAGACGTTGACGATGTGCTTCTCCCGCCCCGGCGTGCGGAGCATGAGCGGCTTGAGCCGCGCGTTGAGGATGAACGGCGCCACCGCGTTGACCAGCTGCACCTCCAGCAGCTCCACCGACGACACGTCGGCCAGGAGCATCCGCCACGAGTTGGCCTCGCGGAGGTCCACCTGCTGGAGGTCCTGGTCGAGCCGGCCTTGGGGGAAGAGATGCCGCCGCGGCTCGTGCTCTTCCTCCAGCAGCGGCAGCTGCGACAGCTCGGCCGGATGGACCAGCCCGGCGACGCTCGGCAGCCGGCGCTCGAAGGCCGCGGGGGTCACGGCCATGCCCGGGCCCAGCAGCCTCCGCGCGGGCTCGGACATGCCGTGCACGGCCGCCCGCTCGCCCTCCATCATGTGCTGGTAGAACTCGGGCGGCCGGCGGACGGTCTGGCAGGCGTTGTTGACGATGAAATCGAGCCGGTCGCGGGTCGCCAGCAGCTCGTCGCAGAAGGCTTCGACGCTCGGCGTGTGACGGAGGTCGAGCCCGAAGACCTCGAGCCGGTCGCCCCAGTCTCCGAAGTCCGGCTCCCGGGCGTAGCGGACCGCGGAGTCGCGGGGGAAGCGGGTGGTGACGATCAGCCGGGCGCCGGCCCGGAGCAGCTTGAGCCCCGCCTGGTAGCCGATCTTCACGCGGCCGCCGGTGAGCAGCGCCACCCGTCCGCGGAGGTCGGCCATCTCGGTCCGCTTGGCGAAGTTGCGCTCGGCGCAGGGCGGGCAGAGCTGGTCGTAGAAGTGGTGGATCTCGGTGAACTTCTGCTTGCAGACGTAGCAGTGCTGGGGCTCGAGCGGCTCCCTGAAGTCGGGATCGCCGGCCGCCTCGCGCTGCTCGAAGCCGGCGGGCGGAAAGACGTTGGGACTGGTGTAGACCGGCCGGCGGCGGAGCGTCCGGATCCCGGTGGCGTCGAGCGCCTGATCCTCTCGCCGGACCTTGTCGGCCTTGCGCGCGCGCATCGTGGCCCGCACCAGCCGGCGGCGGGCGAGGGCGTCGGGCGAGTACACGTGGCCGGCAGCCTGGATCAGGCGGTGCCGGTCGTCGGCGGGCACGCCGAGGAGCAGCGAGCGGTCGGCCACGATCTGGTCGAGCAGCACGGTGGCGGCGCGGAGGCGCTCGAGAAACGCGGGATCGCTGGACGGGCCCGGGGGGCTGATGGGAGATGTGGTCATGGCGGGGGAAGTCTAACGCCCCGACGGCGCGAAACTGGCACCCGCCGGACTCCGTAGCGAGAGCATGGGGCGACGCGCGCGAACATATGGGATGGCCTGGCTCGCGGCGCTTCCGCTGATCGCGGTCCTGTCTCTCCCCCTCCCCGCGAGATCGCAGACTGCACCGGCACCCACCGAGATCCGCCACCGAGTAAGCGACTCGCTCACGCTCGTAGCCGACGTCCACCGCGGCCGGGCTGGGCCGGCCGGCGCCACGATCCTGCTGTTCCACCAGGGCGGCGGCAGCGCGCGCGGGGAATACCGCACCATCACGCCCAGGCTGCTCCGGGACGGCTACAACATCATCGCGGCTGATGTTCGCGGCGGCGGCGACCGGTTCGGCAGCCCGAGCCGTGCGGCACCGACCGATTCTTCCTTTTCCTACTGCGTCGCCGCCGCCGAAGTCGACGCGGCAATCACACTGGCACGGATGCAGGGTTTCAGCGGCCCGCTGGTACTCTGGGGCAGCAGCTATACCGCCGCGCTGGTGCTGCAGGTCGCCGCGCGACGCTCGGCCGACGTGCGGGCGGTGCTCGCGTTCTCCCCGGCGTCGGGCGAGCCGATGCGCGGTTGCGAACCGGCGCCCTACGTCGGCCGGCTCCGGCGTGCGGGGGTGCCGGTGATGGTGCTGCGCCCGCGGGTCGAGCTGGCGGACTCGCAGCGGCTGGCGGCGCTCGAGGCGATGCGGCGCGACGGGGCGACGGTCACGATCGCCGAGCGGGGCGTGCACGGGTCGTCCATGCTCGACGAAGAGCGGACCAAGGCGAGTACCGACGGGGAATGGTCGGCGGTGCGGGCATTTCTTCGATCAGCGCTTCAGCCGCGCACGCCGCGCGTGCGCTACCTCGCGAACGAGGGCGTGCTGCTGGAGGGCTCAGGGGGGCGAGTGCTGATCGACGCCTTGTTCGGCGACGGACTGCCGGAGTACTCGACCGTGCCCCTGGCGTCTCGAGATTCCCTCGAGCGTGCCGTGGGCCCGTACGGCGGGCCGGCCGTCGTGCTCTTCACCCATGCTCATCGGGATCACTTCGACTCCGCGGCCGTGGAGCGGTATCGCCGGTCCAACCCGGCGGCCGTCGTCATCGGTCCGCCGGTGCAGGGAGCGGCGGCCGCGCAGCCGGCCGACCTGGGCTGGGTCAGGGTCCGGCCGCTCGCGATCCCGCACGGACCGACCAGACGGCCGGTCGGTCATGCGGCCTGGCTGGTGACGCTCGACGGCACCACCGCGCTCCATCTCGGCGACACGCAGAGCGATCCGGCGACGTGGCGGGCGGCTGGTGTACCGCCGGCCGGGGTGGACCTCGCGCTGGTGCCGTACTGGTACGCGCTGGAGGAGGGGCGGCTGGAGGCGGCGATGGCGGTGCTGAAGGCGAGGAGGGTGGTGCTGTTCCACACGTCGCTCGACGCGGCGGACCGGGGCTGGACGGAGACGAGCCGGAGGCTGCGCGAGCGGTTTGCGCAGGTGCGGACGCCCGTCATGCCGGGGGAGTCAGTGGACTAAGCGGCGCGCAGACCGTCCCGCAGCTGGCTCAGTCGCCCCTGGAGATGGCGCGCGACCCGCGCTTCACCAGCCCGATGACGAGCATGACGGCGCCCACCAGCAGGAGGAGGTGAATCAGGAATCCCGCGGTCTTGAACACCAGAAATCCGACCAGCCAGGCGACCACCAGCACGGCTCCCAGCCCGATTATCCCTTGCATCGCAAGCTCCGTGGATGAGTGGGTGTTACACCCCTCACGATAAGTCCGCCGCACACTCCATCCTGTGACCTGACTCACCGGTGCCGGCGGGTTCATCCTCGCGTCGGTGATGCCCGTCGCTGCCCGAACGGGCTCCGATCGCACATCTATAAGGGATAACCGACGACTAAACTCGAGACGAGGAGTACCGATGCGGCGAGCGATACGGTGGAGCACCCTCACGGCGGTCGCGCTGCTGGCGGCTTGCGGTGGCCAGCGGGCGACTGAGCTGCGCACGACGGAATACCCGGTAGGGGCCCGGTGGAACGCCCGGCTGGCGACTCCGGCCGCCATGGTAGGTGTGGCCCAGGTGGGGGGCAGCAGCTGGATGGCGCCGGTGGCCAACGGCGAGCAGACGCGGGCGGAAATCACGCTCGAGAACGCGATCCCGGGCGGGCGGCATCCCTGGCACGTCCATCTGGGACAATGCGGCGACGATCGCGGGATCCTGGGACCTGCCGACCGGTATGGCGTCCTCGAGGTCGGCGGCAACGGCAAGGCGACCCAGTCGGTGACGCTGCCGGTTCCCTTCCCCCGGTCGGGACAGTACATGGTCAACGTCCACGCCTCCGCCGAGAATCTCGGGACCATCGTGGCGTGCGGGAATCTGTCGCCGCCGGTGCGCTGAGTCCGCGACACCCGGCTTCCTGTAGCCTGAGCAGCACGAGGAGAGACCCGTCCCCCCTTGCCGGCCTCGTCGTGGTTCCTGCTGAGCGGTGTTCTGCTCGTGTTCATGGCGCTGGGCGGCACGATGGTCCGCCGGCTGCCGATCACGACGGCCATCATCTATCTGGGTGTCGGTGTGGCCCTCGGGCCGGTCGGGGCCGGGGTGCTCTCCATCTCGCTGCCGTCCGGCAGCGTGGTGCTGGAACATGTCACGGAGATCGCCGTCGTCATCTCGCTCTTCACCGTCGGGCTCAAGCTGCGTGTGCCGCTCGGCGACACGCGGTGGTGGGTGCCGCTCCGGCTCGCGAGTCTCTCGATGGTGCTGACGGTCGGCCTGGTGGCGGCGGCGGGCGTGTGGCTCCTGGGATTGCCGCTGGGCGCCGCCATTCTGCTGGGTGGCATCCTGGCCCCCACCGATCCGGTCCTGGCCTCGGATGTTCAGGTGCAGAGCCCTTGGGAGCCCGAGCGCCTGCGATTCTCCCTCAGCGCGGAGGGGGGCCTGAACGACGGCACGGCCTTCCCGTTCATCATGCTCGGCCTCGGGCTGCTGGGCGCCCGGGATCTGGGGGAAGCGCTGTGGCGGTGGCTGGCCGTCGACGTGCTCTGGGCGGTGGGAGCCGGGCTTGCGATCGGCGGCGGGCTGGGCAGCCTCCTCGGGCGGTTGGTCCTCCACCTGCGGCGCGAACATCGCGAGGGGCTGGGGTCCGATGAGTTCCTGGCTCTGGGCCTGATCGCGCTCTCGTATGGAAGCGCGGTCGCGGTGCACGCCTACGGCTTTCTGGCGGTCTTCGCGGCGGGCCTGGCCTTCCGGGGCGTCGAGGCGCGGGAGACGGCGGGACAGCCTGAGCCGCCGGCCCAGCCGGAGGGCGAATCGCGGCCGAGGGAGGAGCTCGAGACCGATCCCGTCCTGGCGCCGCGGCAGCTCGCTCAGACGGTGCTCACGTTCAATGAACAGCTCGACCGATTGGGCGAAGTCGTCGTGGTGCTGCTCGTCGGGGCCTTGCTACCCGCGGTTGGGCCTGCACCGGCCGACTGGATCCTCGTGGCGCTGCTCCTGCTCATCGTCCGGCCTGCCGCGGTCGTCCTCGGACTGGCCGGCAGCCGCTCGACGCGTTCGCAGCGCGGCCTCATGGCGTGGTTCGGGATTCGCGGCATCGGCTCGGTGTATTACCTCACCTACGCAATGAACCATGGCCTGCCCGCATCTCTCGCGGTGCCGCTCGCAACCGTCACGCTGCTGGTCATCGGGACCTCCGTCGTGGTGCACGGCCTTTCGGTCACGCCGCTCATGAGCCGGTACGCTCGACGAGGTGGCAAGGCGACCGCCGGCTGAACCGTCTTTACGGTTCAGCCGTCCCGGCCTCGAGCCGCTCGAGCGTCTCGCCGAGTCGCCGGAACTCCTCTCCGTAGCGCGTCCAGTCCACCTGCCGATTGGCCTCCAGCGCGGCCTGGTATCGCCGCCATGCCTCGGCGATCAGTGCCCGGACGGCCGTGTCGCCGGCCGCCGGCTCCGCCGCGGCCCCTCGGGCAGCGACCGCCGGCGCTCGCTCTGCGCCCGGCGCCGCCGCGCCGCCGAACAGCTCGGCCAGACCCTGCTCCAGCGTCTCCTGCATGACCACCCGATTCTGATAGGCCACGATGACGCGCTTGAGCTCGGGAATCCGCCCGCCTTCCGCCTGAAGGTAGAGCGGCTGGACGTACACCAGCGATTCCTCGATCGGGATCACCAGCAGGTCGCCGCGGATCACCTGGGATCCCCGCTGGTCCCACAGGGTGATCTGCCGGGCGACCTCGGTGTTCTGGTTGATCCGGTTCTCGATCTGGCGCGGCCCGAAGACGAGGCTCTGACGGGAGAGACGGTACACCAGCAGCTTCCCGTAGACGTCGCCGTCGTTCCGCGCCACCATCCACGCGGCCAGGTTCTCCTTTCCCCGCGGCGTGAACGGCACCATGTAGATGAACTCGGCCCGCTTCTCTTCCGGCAGCCGCATGATGATGTGGCGCATGAACGGCACCGCCTCGTCTGCTTTCCTGACCTCAGGGATCTGCCACTGGTCCTCCCGGTGGTAGAAATCCTCCGGCTCGTCCATGTGATAGGTGGTATAGAGACCGGCCTGGATCCGATAGATGTCGTCCGGGTACCGGATGTGCGCGCGCAGGTGGTCCGGCATGCTGTCGAGCGGGAGGAAGATCCCGGGGAAGATGCCGGCCCAGGTCCGGATCAGCGGATCGGCCGGGGCACTGACATACGCGGCCAGCGAGCCGTCGTAGGCGTCGATGACGAGCTTGACGCTGTTTCGCATGTAGCTGGTGCCGTCCGGCAGGCGCTGCGCGTAGGGATACCGGTCGGTGGCGGTGTAGGCGTCGAGCATCCACTTCAGGGTGCCGTCGCCGGCAACGATCAGGTACGGGTCGCGGTCGAAGCGGAGGAACGGCAGCGCCTTCCTCGCCCGTGCGGTGATGTTCCGGTGGTAGAGCACCCGGCTGTCATTGGTGATGTCCTGCGAGAGCAGGACCTTGGACGAGCCGAACCGGGCGGCGAGCACCAGCCGGCGCCAGAGGTTGCCGACCTCGACGCCGCCCGTGCCTTTGTAGGGGGCGTAGACGTTCGCTTCGCCGGAGGGATGGTCGAACTCGCGCTGCCGGGTGCCCACGAAGACGTACTCGTTCGCGACCTCTCCGTAATAGATCTGCGGGCGGGTGACCCGCAGCGAGACGTTCGAGACCGGGGGCAGGTCCTTGATGAAGAGGACCGGCAGCCCTTCCACCGTCACCTGATTGACGGGGCTCAGGGTCAGGCCCATCCCGTGGGTGAACGTGAGGTGCTCGTTGATGAACGTGCGGGTCGGCAGCGAGGCCACGTTGAGCTCGCGGGGCGAGAGCAGGACCTGGCGGTAGTTCCCGTCGATCCAGTACCGGTCGTCGTCCACCGAGACGAAGTCGTAATAGGTGCGGATCTCCTGGAGCTGCCCGAAGGTCCGGAGCAGCGGCTCCCGGTCCCACAGCCGCACGTTCTCGATGGTCGGGCCGTTGGCGCGGATGTCGGCGAGCGAGAGGTCGGCCTCGGCGGCCAGCTCGCGGACCTCCACGCTGTCGAGCCCCCACGCCTGGCGGGTGGCGGCGATGTGGTGGCGGAGATAGGGCGTCTCGCGGGTCAGCTCGGTGGGCGCCACCACGAACTTCTGCATGGCGGCCGGGAAGAGGCCGCGTCCGAGGACGGCCACGGCGAGGTAGCCTCCGATCGCCAGGAGGCCGTAGTTCGGCAGGCGCCGCTGGACCGCGCCGATCACGACCGCGGCCGCGGCGAGCACCGCCACGACCGCCGAGACCCGCAGTGCCGGGAGCCGGGCGTGCAGGTCGGTGTAGCTGGCGCCGATCAGCGGCCCGGTGGTGGAATAGAGCAGCCCGGGGATCTCCACCAGCCAGAGCCGCAGCGCGGTGAGCAGGAACATCGCCGCCAGCAGCACCGCCAGGTGCAGTCCCGCGCTCGGCTCGATCATGATCCGGCGGGGGGCCAGCACGAAGTCCCCGCGCACCCAGTAGAGCGGGACGATCAGGAGGAGCGAGATGACGGTGAGGGTGGTCAGGAACCCGAGCGCGGCCGCCAGTCCGGGCAGAGTAAAGACGTAGAAACTGATGTCGCGGGAGAAGATGGGGTCCGCGATCCCGAAAGGGGTGCGGTGGATCACCCGGAGCACCAGATCCCAGGCGGGGGTGGCTGGCGAGGCCGGACAGGAGCCCGAACGTCAGCGACGCCGGCAGCGTCAGGCGGCGGAGCGCCGAGGAGATATCCAGGCTCCGCGTCCCGGGCCCCCCGAGCTGGAGCACGATCGGGTCGGGGACGAGGCCCCGCTGGGCGACCCGCAGGTTCAGGTAGAGCACGCCGGCGGTGAGCCCGCCCGCGGCGAGGAAGAGCAGCACCCGGGTCGTCAGCTCCTGGGTGAAGACGATCTGGTAGCCGATCTCGCGGAACCACCACCAGTCGGTGAGCAGGGCGCTGAAGACGGGGAAGAGGAACAGGGCCGCGAAGGCGGCGGCCAGCAGGGGCAGCACGAGGCGGCGTCTCATGGGGGAACTGTAATGGCTTTGGGCCGATCGCGTTCAGGCGGTGGACGCTCTGCCCTTGCGCGGAAATGGTTGGACGGCGGGCTCAGCGAGGAGCAAACTGACCGGTGCGATATGCTCTCTGGGAGGGCGCAACTGTCGATGTCCATGATGACCGACGCTATCCACCTTAACGATCGAGCTAATACACAGCCTTGAGAACGGTACGATCGCCCCACCCCCCATGCATCACCGAAGCCCTGGTCAGGTTCGGGGCGGGCCTCCGGGGCTACCGCGTGCGCCGGGGCATACCGACGGCGCGAGCCGCTGATCGTGCGGCCATCTCGCGGTCGACACTCCACAAGGTTGAACGAGGCGATCCCGGCGTCGCGTTGGGCATCTATGCCTCGGTGCTGGAGAGCTATGGGCTGCTCCCGCGGCTGGAGGACCTGGTCGAGCACCGATGGGACCGGGCGGGGCTGGCCCTCGAGGCGGGTCGGCTTCCCCAGCGGATCCGACGCTAATCCACCAGCCGCTGGAATCGCGGGTTCTTGCGCAAGGGATCGAAGGTGGGATCGAGCTTCAGCCATCCGGGCGACAGGTAGTAGGGCTGCCGAAGGAGTGGCTCCAGGCGATCGAGCGCCTTCTCGTGCTCGCCCACGAGGATGTAGATCCGCACGAGCTGGTGCTGGTAGTAGGTCCCGCCGGTGGCGTCGCCCGCGACCGGTGCGAGCGCTGCCCCCGCCTCGGCCTCCCGAATGGCGGCGTCCTTCTTCCCCATGTACGCCAGCGCCAGCCCGTGGAGCACCTTGCGTTGCGCGTCATCCGGCGTCGCCGTGAGCTGCTGCTCGAAGGCCGCACGGGCCGAATCGCCATAGGCGGCGGCGCGGCGGGGGTCGCCCTCGACCTCGTAGACGCCGGCCACTGCCAGGCCCCAGGTGCCCGCATCGTTGTCGAACGCCGAGGGCGTGAGGCGCTTGACGAGCGCGCGCTGCTCGGCGTCGAGCGGCCAGTACAGGTCCCAGAACGTCGCCATGTAGGCGACGAAGCCCGGCAAGTCCACGTCCGGCGGCGGCGTCAGCACCTGCTGTGCGGCAGCCAGGTCTCCCCGTGCGAGGTGAATCATCGCCTTGCCCTCCACGACGTTGAGGGCCGACGGCGCGAGGGCGGCCGCCTGATCGCTCGCCTCCAGCGCCTCGTCGTAGCGGCGGAGCCAGAGCAGCGCGTTGGCGAGCACGCCGGCCGTTCCCGCGGATCGGGGGTCGAGCTGCCGGGACTTTCGCAGGGTCGCCACCGCGTCTTCCCACCGCCCCAGACCGACCTCGGCGAGACCGAGCCCGCGCAGGAGATCGGGGTGACCGGGCACGAGCGCGAGGCCCTTGGCATACTGCTCGACCGCCTTCGCGTCTGCCCCGACGACCAACCGGTAGTAGCCGCCGAGGGCCCAGTAGGCGTCCGGGTCCTTGGCGTCGAGCGCCAAGGCGCGGTCGGCGGCGGTGCGCGCCCGATCCGCCACCTGCGGGGACGGCGCGCCATTCGAGTAGAGAAGCGCGCTGGCCAGGGACAACCCGACCCAGGCGTCCACGAACCCCGAGTCCAGCGCGACGGCCCGCTCGAACAGATCCACTGCCTGCCGCAGGTTCACCGGACTGGGGCCCGCGGCGAACCGGGCCTGGCCCTTCAGATAGGCGTCATAGGCCTGGAGATTCCGGGTGGGCCGGTCCGCCAGTGTCTCCTCACGACTTCCGATCGCCACGTCCAATGCCTGGGCCACGCGTCCGGCGATGTCCGCCTGGACCTGGAAGACGTCGGTCAGCGCGGCGTCGAACGGCTGCTGCCAGCGCGCCTCTGCCGACGCCACCTCGATCAGCTCCGGGCTCACCTGCACCCGGCTGGCGCCGGCGGACTTCTGCCAGCGCACGTTGCCCACGAGGATGAAGTCGACGCCCAGCTCCCGGCCGATCTCCTGGGGGCTCTTCTCGGTGCCCCGGTACTGGCGGGAGCTGTTGGAGCCGGTGACGCGCATGCCGGGGAGGCCGGTGAGCTTGCCGCGGACGGCGTCGGTGATGCCGTCCGCGAAGTAGGCGTCGGCGGAGTCGCCCAGGTTCTCGAAGGGGAGGACGGCGACCCGGCGCTCGCCGGCCTCCGCGGCAGCCGGGGCGTGATTCCGGCGCCAGGCGAAGAGCACGCCGACGCCGATGAGGAACCCGACGAGGAGCGCCGCGGTGACCGGCCGCCGGAGCGAGAATCCAGGCCGCGCCCGGTGGGCCACGGTGGCGGAGGGTTGGCGGATCTCGGTGGTGGCGGTGACCTCGAGGGCGCGCGCGAAGTCCGCGGCGGAGGCGTAGCGGTCGGCGGGGAAAGACGCCAGGGCCTGGAGGGTGGCGCGCTCGATGTCTTCCGGCACGGTGGGCCGCGCCCGCCGCAGCGACGGGACCTGGCCGCTGATGCGCTTGGCGATGATGGACTGTGCGTTCGGGCCGGTGAAGGGCGGCTCGCCGGCCAGCATCTCGTACAGCACGGTGCCCAGGGAGTAGATGTCGGTCCGGGCATCGAGGTCCCGCTCGCCGGCGGACTGCTCGGGGCTCATGTAGGCGGGGGTGCCGACGATCATGCCGGTCTCGGTGAGGCGCTCGGCGCCGCCCGCGCCCTCCATGGCGCGGCCGATGCCGAAGTCGGCGACCAGCACCTGGCCATCGGCGGTGAGGAGCAGGTTCTCGGGCTTGATGTCGCGATGGATGACGCCGTGCCGATGGGCGTAATCCAGCCCGGAGGCCGCCTCGCGGGCGATCCGGAGCGCGTCGCCCACGGGGAGCTGTTTCTCCCGGGTGAGGCGGGCGCGGAGGGTCTCGCCCTCGACGTAGGGCATGGTGAACCAGAGCCGGCCGTCCGTGTCGCCCGAGTCGAGCACCGTGAGGATGTGGGGGTGCTGGAGCCGGGCGGCGAGGCGGATCTCGCGGAGGAAGCGTTCGGGGCCGAGGGTGGCGGCGAGCTCGGGGTGGAGGACCTTGAGGGCGACGGGGCGGTCGTGCTTGAGGTCCTGGGCGAGGAAGACGGTGGCCATGCCACCGCGGCCGAGCTCGCGCTCGAGCGTGTAGCTGCCGCCAAGCCCTGCCTGGAGCTGTGCCCGCAGGTCGGCCATGTCCGCTTTGGTTGGAGGAAGGGTGGAAGGCTGCTCTATGATATCCGGCGGGGGGTGCTTGCGCCACGCTCGCGGCTATCGCTTGGTGCGCACCTTCGCCAGCTCGACCAGTGCGCCCTGGCATCCGACTCCGACCAGCGCATCCCGCAGGCGCACGATTGCCTCCCGCGAAATCTGATCCCGATGCACGCCGGCGTTCCGTAGTTCCGCAAGTTGCCGCAGGATCGCGGGGAACTCGTCAACGAACCAATCGCCGTTTTCGAGCTGCTGCCGGAACTGCTTCTGCAATGGCGCCCGTCCGAGCACGCTCGCGAGCTGACCTGTCGTCAGCGCGCCGCCGCCGAGCTGGACAGTGTCAGACCCGAACTCAACGGCACGCATGTTCTGCGGAAGCCGAGGGGCAACCCGCCTCAGGATGGCGTTGCAGGTTACTTCGACCGCCTTGGCGAAGTTCGCCACCACCGGCCCGAAGTCGAACGCAGGATCGTCGCGCTCTCCCCGCAGGATCTTCTCGGCACTCGCGACGAAGGTGCGCGCGCCAGGATCCAGCGCCAGCCACGCTTCGTCACCAAACAGGTTTTCCCGAAGGTCTCGCTCTACCCTCCCTACCCCGACCGCCTCCGCGTCGATTTCCGCCCAGAGCCGGTCGTCCCGGATCGGCCCGCGATCCGCCGAGTCGAAGAGCAGCTCTTCCTCCTCGCTCCACACCACGAGCGGCAAGTCCACCATTCCACCGTATAGCGAGACGGGCCGGTCGTTATACCCCATGTTGCGGAGGGTCTTGAGCTTCGCGATGACGACCGCGGTGTCGTCCGAGACGAGTCGGCGGATGTCGAGGAGCCTGTACCAGAAATCACATTGAAGGCCGGCCTTCGTGTAGTACGCCGGGACGTGTGCCGAATCCGAGGCTCGAACGTCGTCCTGCCTGATCTCGTCCACCTGCGCCACGTACAGGGACCGATAATCGGTGAGATACAGGTGACATTCGCGCGTCTCATCGGCCGCTAACTCGGCGCCGATCTCGACGATCTGAGCGAGATGCCGAAGCTCTTGCTGCCGGTTCGGCGAGCGCACCTTGCCCCACCAGACGTAGGGCTCCTCCCGCTCCTCGCGCTTAGCCCACTTCTCGGCGAACGCGAGCAGCACCACCAGGTGGGCGGTCATGGCGTCCGACGCGTACGATGGGTTCCATACGTCTACCAGGTGGCGCGGGCGGGCGGCGGTCACGAGCCGGCGATCTCCCGGAGCCGAGCGACTACCGCCTCCCGCACGCTCGCCGGCTCGATCACGTCGGCATCGGGGCCGTACTGCAGCACGTGCCGCACGGCCCAGTCGGCATCGGCGAGCGGATGCTCCAGCGTCAGCGAGCCATCGGGTGCCAGGCTCTTCCCTTCCCGGTCCGCGATCCAGCGCGCGATCCGGGGCGAGTACCTGATCACCAGCTTCCCGGCTTCCTCGGACTGAAACGCGCGGCCATCCCGCACGATCGCCTCCACCTCCGCCTGCTCGACCGGCTCGAACCGGATGTCCAGCGGCTGCACCTGCTCCATCCGGTCCAGCCGGAAGAAGCGGACGCCGCCGCTGCTCTCGCAGTGGGCCACGACATACCACATGCCGTGGGCGAAGGCGATCGCATGGGGACAGATGATCCGGTGCGCCGCCTCCTGCTCGTTCCCGCGGCGATAGTGCAGCCGCACCTTCCGGTGCTCGCGCTGCGCCTCCCGGATGGCCCGCAGGTGATCGAGACGTCCCGGAGGAATCGGCAGCGCGGCGCTGACCGCGTCGCCCACGTCATCGGCCGGCAGCTTGACGAGCGCGTCCCTCAGCCGGCCCACAGCGCCGTCGATCGCGCCGTGCTCCTCGGGGGTGCGCTCCCGCCGGAGCATCGTGAGCCCCAGCTCGAGCGCGCACAGCTCGCCGCGCGTGAGCCGCATCGGCCGCAGCAGGTGGTTCGAGTGCACCGAGACGCCCTCGCGCGCGATGTAGATCTGCAATCCTTCCACGAACCCGCCCGGCACCTCGAACCGCTCCGAGATGGACTGAAGGTCCCGCAGCACGGTCTTCTCGGGAACGCCCGCCTTCCCCGCCACTTCGTGTAGCGCGTGCGGCTCGCCGTCGGCGAGCTGGGGGATGAGGTGCAGGATTCGCCGGAGCTGGGCGGCCGCGGTCTCAGGCATGGTGGTCGAGCGTCTCGCGCACGAGGCCGGCGTACTCCTCGACGACGGCGGAGGGCGAGACCGGCGCGAGATCGCCCGCGAAGGAGAGGAGCCAGCGGGCGAAGCTGTCCACCCGGCGGACGCGGAACCGCCGCAGCCGCTCGTCGCCCTCGACCGCCTCGCCGAGCTGGTGGGCGGCGACCGCCGCGCCGGAGGGCGTGCGGAGCGCGACCACGGCCGTGATCGCGTCACCGGTGCCGAGCTCCCAGGCCTGGCGCGAGCGGGCGTGGTCCTGGAGGTCGAAGCCGGCGGGGATCTCGTAGTCGGGCGCGGCGGGCTGCCGAGTGTTGGGCTCGGCGTCGGCGATGCGGCTGAGCCGGTAGTTCTTGACCACGTCCTCGCCCGGCGCGCGCGCCGCGAGATACCAGTGCCCATTGAGGAAGAAGAGCCCGAACGGCTCGACGGTCCGCTCGGCCGTGGCGTCGCTCCCCAGGGCGTGGTACTGGAAGGTCAGCCGCTTCCGCTTCTGCAGCGCGTCGCCGAGGATCGCGAACAGCTCGGGCGCCGCCTGGCTCCGCGCGGGCGCGACACGCGTGGCCGGCGGCGCTGCCGCGTCCACCGGCAGATCGCACGCGAGCTTCCGCATCGCCGACTCGGCGTGCTCGGCGAGCAGCGGGTCGCCCAGCTCCCGGACCCGCGCGGCGGCCTCGGCGATCGCGGCCAGCTCGTCCGCGTCGAAGGTGAGCATCGGGAGGGAGGCGTAGCCGTACTTGTCGGTCTTGCGGGGCGCCGCCGTGTGGCCGTCGGCACGGAGGGCGAGGTACGGCAGGTAGAAGTCGCGGAGGCGGAGCTGGTAGCCTTGCGCGTCGCCGTCGTCGGGCGGGTCGATGGTCTCGATGGGGATGCCGAAGGCCCGCAGCTCGTCCTTGTCGCGCTCGAACATCCGGCGGCGGGTCTCGTGCGACTGGTTGCCGGCGGCGTAGGCCGGGACGTCGCGGATCAGCTCGTCGAAGGTGGCGGGGTAGCGGCGGGCGAGGAGGGCGGCGAGGAGGTCGATCCAGCGCTGGATCTTGGGGGAGCTCATCGGAGCTCAGCCTGTCATCCCGAGCGGAGCGAGGGATCTTGCCGCCGGGCATGGTTCGAAGCATGCCCGGGCAAGATCCCTCGCTGCGCTCGGGATGAAGTGCGTGGTCATTGGGCCGCCAGCGCCAGCGCCTGGTCTTCGGCGTAATGCACCAGATGGCAGAGCAGATTCACCAGCTTCATCTCCTCCAGCGAGTGGCACCGCACATCCATCAGATCGGGGCAGCCCACCACGATCGCCAGCGCCTCCGCCCGCGAAACGGCGACGTTGAGCCGGTTGGGACTGAGCAGGAACGACGCGCCGCGCGGCGAATCCTCCAACGTGGACGAGCAGAGGGAGACGATGACGACGGGCGCCTCCTGGCCCTGGAACTTGTCCACCGACCCGACCCTGATGCCCGGATCGAGCACCGCCTTGAGCGCCCGCACCTGGAGGTTGAACGGCGCGACGACGAGGATGTCGCGCACGGTCATCGGCCGCTCCACCCCGTCGCGGCCCACCACCCGCCGGCCGAGCAGCTCGACGACGATCGTCTGGATCAGCTCGGCCTCTTCCTCGCTCGACTGCGTGCGGCCGTCGTGCGGCACCGGCATCCACACGATGCCGGTCTCCGCCGGCACCAGCGTCGTCTGCGGACGGCGGATCACCCGATGGCGCTCGGTCGCGGGGAGGTTGCCGAGCTTGCCCTCGTACACCGCCTCCGAAATGAACCGGCAGACGCCCGGGTGCATGCGGCGCGACTCGCGCAGGAAGATGCCGCGGTCGTCGGGGACGGTCGCGCTGCCGTGGAGGAGGTATTCGAGGCAGGAGAGGCCGGTGTCGCCGGGATGGTGCCCCTTGGTGACCTGGGCGAGCTGCATCTGGTCGCCGACGAGGATGAGGTTGCGGGCGGAGAGGCCCATCGCGACGGCGTTGGCGAGGGAGACCTGGCCGGCCTCGTCGATGACGAGGTAGTCGAAGCGGCCGGCCAGCTCTTCGCGGCTGAAGAGCCAGGCGGTCCCGCCGACGAGGCACGGGCCGGCGTCGAGTGCGCCGGGCACCTCGTCGTTCTCGAGGATCTGGACGGCGCCCTGTCCTCCACCAGCGTGTCGTCCTCAGTCGTATCCGACCTTGTAGAGACGTCGCGGCGATGCCGGCTGCCTCCAGCGCCTTCGCGACCGCGCCGATCGCGTTGCATGATCACCTTGTGGCTCTGCGCGGTGATGCCGACGCGCGCGCCGTTACGGAGCAGCTCGACGATCACCGCGGCCGCGGTGAAGGTCTTCCCCGATCCGGGCGGGCCCTGGATGCACAGCGTGGTGTCGTCGAGCTTCGCGGCGATCTCGCAGGTCCGCTCGACCAGGTCCGCGCCGGCCGGGACCAGCGGACCGCCGGCATGGCCGGCCGATCCGCGGCGGCCGGCGCTGCAGCAGATCATCCACCGCTCGTGAGGCGACCTCGCCCCGCTCCCACGCTGCGGCGTATCGGGCGATGGCCTTCTTGATGACGTCGGCGCGCACGAACTCGTCAGGGATGAGACACATGCCGGTCGGGGAGCGTGCTTGGTGGACTTGAGCTCGACCAGGCCCCAGGTCCTCGTCGAGCCGGACGATCTCGCGCGATCATCTCCTCGTTGGCGACGAAGCAGCGGTCGCCGACCTTCACCTTGGTCTCCTGGGCCAGGTCGTACTGGTACTCGAAGCCGCGCGACTGCCGGGTGATCTGCCGATCGGGCCGGTCGGTCGTTGCGCAATGCCGCCAGACAGTCGCGGTCATCGAATCGCTCCTCGACCGTCATGTCGTGGCGCGTCGAACATCCGCCACCACATCGGCTTCTCCTCCCGCCGGTGGAACTCCACCAGCCAGCCGATGAGCTGGTCGAGCCCTCCCGTCGCCGAGCTCCGTTTCCTCGCGGCCGAGTCCACGCTGCACCAGCCGATCGGCGAGCGCCTCCGCGGCCACACGCTCGGGCGACGGCGCGGGCGCCTCCGTCCGCAGGGGATCGGCGGCATGAACGCGAGCCCGCTCTCGCGCTGCCGCTCCAGCAGCCAGCTCCGGAGACCGAGGACCGACTCGCAATCCACGCGGTTGTACTCGCGGATGCCCTGGAGCACGGGCGACTCGGCGCCACTGCCGCGGCTCGCCGCTGTCGATCCAGCGCTGGTACTCGACGATCGAGCCGCCGGCGGAGAAGACGGAGCCGGTGCGCTCGTCGAGATAGAGGTGCTCGACCTCCTTGAGCGAGTAGCTCGGCGTGCCGATGACGAAGCCCTGCTTCACGACCTTGTAGAGGTCCACGAAGACGTCGGCGCGCAGCAGGTCGTCCACGAGGTCTTCGCGGGTGGCGTACTTGCCCATGAGCTTCTTGACGGCGGTCTGCTCGTACGCGGCGTAGTGGTAGACGTGGAGGTCGGGATAGCGCGTCCGCCGCTCGACGAGCCAGTCCATGAAGCCCTCGAACGCGGCGCGCTCCTCGCGATCGTCGTGGGCCCACCAATCGTGGAACTCGGGCTTGCCGTTCTCGCCCACGGTTACGGCACCGAAGAGGTACTCCAGTCCGCCGGCGGCGTAGGGGAAGCCTTCCATATCGAAGAAGACGTCGCCGGCGGAGGGCGGCGGGAGCAGCGCGAGTCCGCGCCGGGGCTCGTGGGAATCGGGCGGGCGCGGCACCCACCGCGGCCGGTCGAGCCCGCGGGACTCGATCTGGAGCCGCGCCTGGTCCCGCAGGCGCTGGAAGACGGCGTCCGTCACCTTGGGCACCCGGCGGCCGCCATCGCAGCCCCCGAGCGCAGTCATCGTGGCGATGCCGGCGTCCTCCAGCCGGCGCACCTGGCCGCGGGTGATGGTCGCGACCAGGCTCAAGTGGTCGGACTCCCTCAGGAGCCCTTCGGCGGTCTTCTCCCACCGGCCCCAGCTCCGGTCGAGGCCGGGCTCGGGCCGGCGCGCAGGATCCCAGTCGGACTGGAACGCGGCGAACGCGCGGCGGAGCTGCCGGTAGTAGTGGAAGTAGTCCCGGGTGGAAAAGCGGCGCACTTCGCCCCCGCCGAAGACGAAGACGACCTCGGGGGGACGATAGCCGTGCATCGCCTCCAGCATGTCGGCGTAGGCGCAGAGCTGGATGAGGAAGGCGGGCTTGGCCGAGCGGGCGAGCTTGGTGTCCCACGGCGTGTAGTGCCGGCCGCCGCAGCCGTCGTCGCCGCCGCAGAGATAGAGGAAGTCGGGGAAGCCGCCCCAGCCGTCGGCGGCGAGATGGGCCTGGTAGATGACGGGCGCGTGGGCTGCCATCGCCTCCAGCGTCCGGGACTCGCCGTCGGCGTCGTCGCGGCCGAACTCGACCATGCCGGGGTACTGCGTGCGGAGCTGCTCGAGGTAGCGGCGCTCGTGCTCGTCGCCCTTGGTGGCGGCGAGCTTCATCTCCTCGTCCTGGGCGTCCGGCTGGGCGGCCCAGGCCGGCGCGGCGGCCGAGCGCGCGCCGTTCGTGCGCTGGCCCTCGGCGTACATCCGCTCGCACCAGGCGGCGAAGTCGCCGTCGAGGTATGCGATCAGGTCGCGCGGTGAGTACCGGAAGGAGCCGTCCGGCAGAGCCTTCATGCGAGATACGCCTTGTCGGTGGAACGGTGAGGCAGGTGGCTCAAGGTGTCGAGCCGGCCGCGGGGGCACAAGTCGGTGTATTCCCCTAGCGCCGTCACTGGCGGGCGAGCGTGACGGCGATGTTGACGAAGCCCGAGCCGTTCAGGGTCCCGTCGATCTCGTCCTCGGTCACCGTGCCCGACAGGTTCATCGGCTCGAAGCCGGCGGCGTTCATCTGGAGCGAGACGTTGGGCGGCGCGTAGTTGCCTGTGATCGTGAGCGCGATCGCGTCACCCGCGGTGCTCAGCGTTCCGGTGCCGGTGACCGAGCCGTCGGACTCGTTCAGCGTGAGCGCCAGCGAGCCGGAGCCGCCGCTGGTGTTGACCGGGCCGTTCCACTGGCCGGTGACTTCGGGGATGACGGGCTCGGTGGAGCCGCCGTCGCCGCCGCAGGCGGTGAGGGCAAACATGAGAGCCAAGAGCAGATAGCGCATCGGCGCCTCCCGGTTGGAGAAGCAGCTGGGGTGATGCGCCGAAGATGGGAGGGGGGTGTGACAGCAGGGGCGGTCTAGATCGGGCGAAACAGTTCCGTCAGCTCCAGTTCGAAGGGCCGGCTTGCTCCGGCGGGTTGCCAGGCGAGCCGCTCGCGCTCGAACCGGGGGATGGCATCGCCAGGGGTCCAGATGTCGACCCGCTGCTCGTCGGGGTCCACGATCCAGTACAGCGCCACCCCCTGCCGCTGATACTCGATCCGTTTGGTGAATCGGTCGGCGCGCGCCGTGGTCGGGCTCAGCACCTCGGCCACGAGCAAGAGGTCTTTCATCCGGGACCAATCGAGCGTGCGAGCCTGGTCCAGCGGGACGACAAAGACGTCCGGCTGGACCAGCGTATCCGGAGCCCATGAGATGTCCGCGGGCGCGATAATCGGATGGCCGACCTTCGCGGTGCGGAGGTACGCGCTGAGCGCGACATAGAGACGTCCAACGATCTCCTGGTGCAGCGGCCGCGGAGCCGGTGTCACCAGGAGCTGCCCGCGGACGACCTCGTATCGGTTGCCGTCCTCGGGAAGACCGCGCACTTCGGCGGCGCTGTAGTAGATGGGTGCGGCCATGCCCATATGATCGGCTCGGCGGGAGGAAGTTGGCAAGAGGGCAGCACGCTCCCACAATGGCCGCCGTGTCGGTACGCGCGTCATCGGACGGTTGCGGGCCGGTGCGAAATCGCCGCATCAGTGCAGTGTGATACTGAGACCGAGCTGCCCCAGGTCGCAACATCGCAGCCGAGGCTGCCGCAGCCGAGGCCGCCGCTGAACCAGAAGCCTTCGCGGACATGGCGATTCTCGGGCACCCAAGCGCCGGACTTCGATCGCTCGGTCTTCGCGAAGGCCTACTCGTACCGCAATGCCCGCATCGGATCCACCCGGCTGGCTCTCCGGGCGGGAATGTAGCCGGCGGCGATGCCGACGGTACCGAGCACGAGCAGGGCGAGGGCGAACACGATGGGATCGTGCCCCTCGAGGCGGAACAGGAGCGACTGCGCCGCGCGACCCACCCCGAGCGCCACCGCGACGCCCACCGCGGCGCCCAGCACCATCATCCCGAGCACCTGCCGGAGCACCATCGCACGCACCCGCCCGGCATCGGCGCCGAGGGCCATGCGGACGCCGATCTCGCGGGTCCGCTGGGCCACCGTGTAGGCGAGCACGCCGTAGAGGCCGACCCCCGCCAGCAGCGTCGCCAGCGACGCGAAGGCCACCGACAGGATGCTCATCATCCGGTCGAGGAACACGTTCTCGCGAATCTGTTGCGGCATCGCCTTCAGCTCATCGACCGGCAGCCCCGGATCGATGCCCTTGATGAGCGGCGGGATGGACCGAAGCACCTGGGCCGCCGGGAGCGACGAGCGCAGATAGAAGTTCATCGGAGGCGCGTCGGAGTGCTGGAGCCAGGGGGTATAGAACACCGGAGGGATATCGTCCTTCACATCGCTGTACTTGGCGTCCTCGATCAACCCGACGATCTGGATGTTCATCGAGTCGGGCCCGCGGTCGGACATGTACTTGCCGACCGCGGCGTCGCCGAGGTTGAACTTTTTGGCGAAGGTCTGGTTCACGACGGCGACCCGGGAGGTTCCCAGCCGATCGCCCGGGGTGAACTCGCGCCCCGCAAGCAGCCGAACCCCCAGGGTCCGGAAGTAGCCGGCGCTCACCTGGTTGAAGCGGGAGTCGTTGTCAACGTCCGGTCCCGAAGCAAAGCCCTGGACATCCACGCTGCTCCCCCAGTTGCTGCCCGCGAGGAGCGGCACTATCGAGGAGGCGACACCGGTGGCGCCCGGCAGCGCCATCAGCGCGTCCTCCACTCTCTGGTACAGCAGCTTGGCCCGGGTGCTGTCGTAGCCGCTCCTCATGGGCGCGATCATGAACGTGACGACGTCCTCCACCTGCAGGCCGATATCCACCCGCGTCACGTTGACGAGGCTCTTGAGCAGCAGACCGGCGGAGGCGAGGAGCGCCGTCGCCAACGCGATCTGTGCGGTCACCAGGCCGCGGCGGAAGCGGGACGCGACCCGTCCGCCCGCCAGCTGGCCCGCACCGCTGCGAATCGAGGTGATCAGGTCGGTGCGGGTGGAGTGCAGCGCCGGAAACAGGCCGAACAGCAGCCCGGTGCCGATGGAGACCCCGGCGGCGAAGAGCAGCATGGGCGCCTGGAGCTCGAGCCTGAGCGTGGCCGAGGCTTCGGGCGGGAGCAGCGCCCCGATCGACGCGAGGGTCCACTTCGCGACCAGCAGGCTGGCCGCGCCGCCCATGAGCGCCAGGATGATCGCCTCCGTCAGGAGCTGGGCCAGCAGGTGGCCGCGGCCGGCGCCGAGCGCCAGTCGCACGCCCATCTCGGTGGCCCGGGTGGCGCCGCGCGCCAGCAGCAGGTTGGCGATGTTGGCGCAGGCGATCAGCAGGACCACGGCGGTGACCGCGAACAACAGGATGAGCGGCGTGCGGGCTTCGCCGTGCAGCGAGCTCTGGCCCCGGTAGCCCGGCCGCACCTCGAGCGGCTTGGCCTTGAAGCGGGCCATCGTGGCTTCGCTCATGTCCTCCTGCAGCGGGGCTTCGACATCGACGACGATCGGGCGATAGACGGCCGTCAGCGCCGCCTCCGCCTGCTCGGGCGAGACGCCGGGCTTCAGTCGTCCGAACAGGTAGGCCCAGTAGGAGCGGCGATCCTCCATGCCATCGAACCCGGTGACCACCCCTCGCATGCTGAGCGGCACGAAGACCTGCGGCCGGCCGCCCAGGGTGGTCCCGTCGAAGCGCTTCGGCGCGACACCCACGATCTCGAACGTCTGGCCGTTCACGACGATCGTCTTGCCGAGCACCCCGTGATCGCTGCCGAAGTGGGATTGCCAGTAATTGTGGCTCAGGACGGTCACGAAATGCGCGCCGAGCGTCCGGTCGTCGCCAGGACCGAGCAGGCGGCCGAGGGCGGGCTGCAGGCCCAGCGTCGGGAAGTAGGAGCCTGAGACGAAGACGCCTTCGCCGCTGATGGATGCCTCGCCGTAGGCGAGGTTGGCGCCGAAGAGACAATGGGCCGCCAGCCCGGTGAGGACGGTCTGGAGCCGTTCGAGGTCCCGGAACATCGGGTAGCTGAACACCTCGTCGCACTCGCCCGCCTGGTTGCACGACTGCGACCCGGGCTTGGGCCCCGGCGCGACCAGGTTGATCAGCCGCTCAGGTTCCCGCGCTGGGAGCGACTGCAGCAGCATCTGGTCGAAGAGGGAGAAGATCGCCGCGTTGGCCCCGATCCCCAGGGCGAGGGAGACGACGGCGACGGCGGTGACGAACGGGGTGCGGAACAACGACCGGAACGCCAGCTTCACGTGACGCATCGAGACCTCGGCGAGGGCGGGGAGGGCGGTCTCGGGTTAGACAGCGCTACGGTCGATTTGGTTGAATGGGCCGTCAAGGACTGGACCCGGGGGCCGGGGCGGCACTGGTGACTTCGAGGAAGGCGGCGAGGTCGCCGGATCGTGCTCCGCGTCCGGGACCCACTCGATCAGCTCTCCTGGCTGGACTCTCAAGAACTGACAAAGACGGTTGAGCGTGTCCCGCTCGAGGCGGCTGAAATCGCCCGACTCACGGGCCAGCCGGTAGGCCGTGGGGTACGTGATGCCCGAGCCTCGACCGAGGGCGTAGGCGGTCAGGCCGCGGGCGCGGAGCAGGGCTGCTATGCGGAGGCGGACCATCGTGGCTTCCGGGGCATGGGTGGAGGTTTGCGCATTTTGGTTCTTGTCCCGATGAGTGGGGGTCGTAGTCGTGTACCACAGCAGTGAGGTAACCACACCGACTAACAACGCCGACCGTCCGCTCGGTCTGGAGGCAGCCATGTATTCCGCCGTTCGCCGCGCCACGCGGGACAGGATCGTCTCGACGCCACAGCTCCCCTCCGGCTATTCCATCAGCAGGTACAAGCGGTTCTGGCAGGTCACCGATGCCGACGGCCGGCTGGTCTGTGTGACTGTGTATCGGTGTGGTGCTAAGGAAGTAGTTCGGCGGCTGACTGCATAACCGGAATCACGCCGCGCCGGATGGTGGTGGTGGTGCGGCTGAATGGCGGCAGAATTTTCCGCATGGTGGGCGATGGATTGATGCGCAGGGACAATTTTGCGCCAAAGCTAAAGCATGTGTGTTGAGATCGAGGACGCAGACTGTCCTTGCGAGCGGACAAGCGACGAAGGCGAAGGTTCGCATCGGTGTCGCGGGGGCGAGATCCAGACGTACGGGAACGGATTCGAGGAGCTCGCGATCGGGTGCGGCGAGAGCGCGGGTGCGTGGCGGTCGTGCGGCCAGCCGACATCCGCCGGCGCGCAATGGATGATCACACGCTCGATGGTAGCGCGTGGGAAAACATTCCGGTCATGCGGTCGGTCGGGAATCGCGGCGGGGTGCACGGGTCAATCCGGCAGCGTCAAACTCTTGAGGCATACGAGCGTAACCAACCTGGAGCCGAGCGGGACGGATTGCTGCGGCCGGGTGTCGGGACGCCTGCTTCGAGGGCCGGGATCACTGTGCTGCGGCGGGAGGCGCGTGGTGCGCGCGCGAGCGACGGTCGTCCACTCGCACGCGACGCCGTCCCGCGCGCCATCCGCGCTCGCTCCCGATTCGTTCTCGCCCAGTCGCAATGCGATCACGCTCGATCACAATCACGCGAAGCTGCGTTGCTCTGCGGGATCTGGCATGCCCGATGCGCAAGGGGTCTCTCTGTCCGGTCGCCGGTCGGGAGACGCACCGGGCTTCCTCGTTCAATATCGCTGAGCGGCACCCGACGGCCGCCCGGCCGAAGGGTGAAGGGAGGGTCGTATGGACCGGGTAGTACGCAGGAGAATGGAGATGGCCGTGCATGCGCGAGACTTCAACCGCACGCACCCATCGGCCGATGCGAACCATGCATCGGTGCTGGCCAAGCTGGAGGAGACGATCGCGCAGATGGAAGCGCTGGCCGGCCAGCAGGTGACCGGCGTCGTCTCGAAGGGATCGTCCATCGTGCGCCGGAAGGACATTCGGCGCCAGCTGCACGGCGGGCTGCTGCGGCACCTGGTGACGGTGGCCAACGCCGCGGCGGAGGAGCAGCCGGATCTCATCCAGGAGTTCAGGATGCCGGCCATCAACGCCAGCCACACGATCTACCGTACGGTGGCGCGGACGCTGCTCGAGAAGGGCGTGGCCCAGCGGGAGTTGCTGCTCAAGCACGGGCTGGGCGAGACGCTGCTGGACGATCTCCGCAAGGCGGTGGACGAGCTGGACGCCTCGGTCGAGGAGACGGTGGAGAGCAAGCAGCGCCACATCCTGGCGAGGTCGGAGCTCCGGACGCTGAGCGACGAGGTGATGCAGCTCGTCGGGATCCTGGACGGGATCAACCGGTATCGCTTCGCGCGGGAGCCGCAGCTGCTGGCGGCGTGGGACCGGGCGAAGCACGTGGTGGGGACGCCGGTGGTCGAGGCTGATCCGCCCGCGCCCGAGCCGCCCGCTGGGCCGACCGACCCGGTGAACGGTGAAGTGAAGCCGGCGGCGTGACCGGATGCTCGATGTCGGAACCGAGAGTTCCCGAAAGGGGGTGAGCGCAGATGACTCGGAACGAACGGACGTCGAAGGCAGTCGCGACACTTGCCGGGAAGGTGCTGTCGGGCAGGAAGAAGCCGACGGCAGCGGAGGTTCGGCGGCTTGCCGCCTCAGTGCTGACACAGGCACCTGACCGTAAGCGATCACCGAAGAGGTGACTCGACATGCAATTGGAACAAGACGAGAGGCCGGGACTTCAGGTGTACCCGGCCTTTCGCTTGCTCTCTTGCACTCCACCATTTTTGTCTGCATGCTAGTGCTATCCCTCCTTACCAGGGCCTGGACCCTATTCGTCGCACCAATGCCGGTCTCCCACCCAACGCGGAAATCTGCTCGAAGTAGCCGGGCTGTCCGCCCTGCTCTTCTCCGGCTGCGGCCACCGTCACGGTGACACTTGACCGCGCGGAGACCACAGCGCGATCGCGCTCAATGACGGGCGGGTGGTAGTACTGGGCGGGAATGGGATGGTAGGGCGAATGAACGCAAGCCGGCAGCCGAACGTCATCGCTTTGGAAGTAGACTCCGTGAATGCAAAAACAGATGCTAGCAAGTCACTCGAGGAGAAAAGCAGACCGCTCAAGCCGAAATGGACAATCTCACGACCTTGATCACCTTGCTTGATTTCGAGGACTTGCCCATGGCGAAATCGGATCGCTTCCGCGGGAAGGACTTTGAAGGCAAATGGAGCATCGGTGCATGGGCGGAGAACCACATCATAGCCGCGATTAACGGCTCGCACGAGTTTAGGGTGCTTCAGTACGGACGGTCGGAAGTAGGTCCGGCTGAGCGCTCTGCACAGGTAGTTCATCGCGACACGTTCCAGGCAACGGAATCAATAGGAAAGCGTCCGGATCTATTGCTGTTCGATGGCCCAACATATGACTCACTTTATGAAGAGTATGACAACGTGCTGGAAAATCTCGTCTTCTTGCCTGAGGATGACGCCGAGCCGATCGTTCGGGCGGCGATCGCGGCAATCGAGGCCGAGTCGAGTGTTTGGGAAGGCAAGAAGATGCCGCACTTCGGACGTGGTTGGGATCGTGGAGCTGGAAAGCGAAAGCCGCTCAGGGAGCTAAAGAGCTGGCAAGCGCCAACGGTGATTGTCAAGAAGGAGGATTTAGATCCCTTGCTCGCGTGGCAAGCAGCTTACGGCGGAAAGCCAATCTACATTGTCCACCTATTTTATGACTTAGCATACATGATGCGTCTTGAGAAAATTGTTGAGCTGATCAGGAATGGTACTGTTCCAGAGGAGATCCAGGATTACGGGGAGGCTCCGAAGCCAATCTACAAGACCTATGCAGGCTTGGCACAGGAGTTCGGCATCTTTACAGAATTACCCCAAGTAACGCCTTTCATCTACCAGACCGTAGGCGGTAAGTTCAAGTCTGATCTCTACTTCTCAGGTGGCAAACTTGACCTTTCCAACGAAGCTGTACTTGCCTGGCATAGCTTAGGCAGGTGACTCAATGCGTGTGGTTGATTGAATGGCCAAAGCATCACTACATGGAGACATAGTGTATCGCGCAGCTAATCGCCTTGGGCCAGCCGACCTAAGAGCTCCAGCGCTTCATCGGTGAGCCTCAACCTGCCGCCTTCGAAAGCCACATAGGGCAGGATTTTTCCGTTCTTTTCGACGAGCACCTGGGCTTTTGGAGTTACGGTGTCTTGCAACTCACCGAACAATGTGGCCGTTGAATGATGGGTGACATATACTAGCTTCTTCTCCGCCTCATTCGTACGCGAATCCGTATAGCCTTGTTTCCGAAAGACGACCCCGGCTTGCTTTTGAGCAGCAATACGAGCCTTGGGTTCTCGCTCTGACTGAATTACTTCAATGCGAGCCAAGACATCCAGCAACGGTACAGCGTAAGCGAGATCGTAGAAGACTTGCACAACCAGGATCGGCTTCTGATGGTGGTGCATCCATACTAGCAGACAAGGAAGATCCTGATCCTTCACCCAGATATTCGGTGACTTCAGATCAAGACGTGCGAGCGGTGTCTTAGACGTGAAGTCGGGCATTTTCTTAGCAACCCACAGACTATTCTCGGCCTCGATTCCGCAAACGGCACGACGCACTACAGGCTCGAATACTTGCTCATCAACAATGGTAGGATCCTCTCCGAGCACCCTCATGGCGAAGTCATAATCCCTCACCTTTAGAACTAGGAGGTCAGGGCGTTTCCCGTGACTCTCAGCTGCAGCGTATTCGGCCCAATACTTCCCCATCTTGCTGCTATCTGAAGGTCCTAACTGGGATCTTCCGTAGGCGATGGCTCGGAACTTTTTGGAGTTGTTAATCGCCTCCATTATCCTAGACTCGGACCAACGCCCTTGTTCCCAGCGCATCGTAAAGTCCGAGCCGCGAAAAGTTGGTGGTCTAGTCGGGTCCTTTTCACAACCAGCAACCTGCTCAGGAGTTGGAGCTGGAATCCTCATCCTCACCTCCTATACTTAGCGAAACCAGCGGCTCGCGCAAATACGATGTTGCATCACTCACTGCCTTTGCACATACTCAGAAGTCACAGCCTTCCCAGCGTTGTGTCCGGTTCAAGGGAAGCCATAAGGTTGAGCATCGCTAATGGGAACAGGCTAAGAATGAAGAAATCTCACTCACATCAGTCACTGCCGACTTCCGGACCTGCAAGAGAAGCACTACGGGAGAAGGGACAGTTCTGGACTCCAGACTGGGTCGCCGATGCCATGGTTGCTTATGTGCTTGCCGGCGGCGCAGACCACATTTTTGACCCAGCTGTTGGAGCGGGTGCGTTTCTCCCAGCCGCCCTACGTCATCACAATGCCCGGAAAGTTCGCCTATTAGGAACAGAAATCTTTCCGGATGCTCTGATCGAAGCGCGAGACTCCGGACTGGATCACGAGCATCTGCGTGAGATCCAAATCGCCGACTTCGTAAGAACTCCTCCATCTGGCCCATTTGCTGCGATCGTGGCCAATCCACCGTATCTCCGACATCACCGTATTCCTGGAGAGACCAAGCAGTATCTAAAGAGTTTTTCGCCGCTAGCGTTATTCGGCGAATCACTGGGTGGCCGAGCCGGCCTTCATGTCTATTTCCTTCTACAAGCCCTTCGTATCCTGAGTCCTTAGGCCGGTTGTCTTTTATCATGCCAGCGGATTCATGTGAAGGGATTTTTGCTCGACCGCTTTGGAACTGGGTGACAACGAACTATCACCTGGAAGCCGTAGCGACTTTCGCCCATGAGGCCTCACCCTTCCCAGGCGTGGACACCAATGCATTGATCTTTTTCATCCGAAACGCTGCTCCAACAGACGTAATATCGTGGTCTAGGTGCCTTAAACGGGGAAGCGGACTTCGCGACTGGGTCAACGGAGGGTTTCTACCGGTGTCCGGTCAGGAAGTCGTTGCTCAAGAACGTTCGCTCTCTGAAGCTGTCGCGACTGGCCTTTCACGTCACCCGGTGCAACACCGCACCCGGTATAGGCTGGGTGATTTTGCGCGAGTGATGCGGGGGATCGCAACGGGAGGCGATGAGTTCTTTTCCTTACGAAAGCTAAGGCGAAAACGCTTGGAATACCAGATGAGTTCTTACATTCAGCGGTGGGCCGTACGCGCGATGTCGAAGGCAGTGAAGTAACTGCTGCCACGTTGGACAATCTGAATGAGCTTGGGAGGCCCACGCTACTGTTGAGCTTGGACGGACGATTGGAGGAAGCATTCCCGGCCGCGATCAGAAAATACCTTAAGCATGGAATCGCGCTTGGGCTTCCAGGGCGGGCGCTGATAGCACAGCGTCGCAAATGGTACCAGATGGAGGTGCGCAAGCCACCAGAATTTCTCTTTGCCTACCTGGGTCGTAGGAATTGTCGCTTCATCCGAAATCGCGTTGGAGTCGTACCTCTGACAGGATTTCTGTGCATCTACTCACGTTCCACTGAAGAACGCGATATCGCCCTTCTTGGTAGTATTCTGAACCATCCAGAGACATTGAGCAACCTTGCACAGGTTGGGAAGTCTTATGGAGGGGGAGCGATAAAGGTAGAACCTCGAGCACTTGAACAGTTGCCCATTCCAGACTCATTGGCAGCTGATGCGGAGCTCGACCGGTTTTTTTAAGCAACACTTGCTTTTCGCATAGGCACTCGCGGAGACGGGTGCCGCAAAGCTCCGACGTCTTCGCTCACCCTCCCCCCTAGAGCCTCTTGATACTCTTCAGAGTGCGGCCATCTAGGGTTTTCCACGCCTCACGGCCGTTCATATTTCGACCGACGATCACGCTCGCTGCGGTTGGTGGCGATGGGAAGGTATAGTCCTGAGTTAATTCGTGGAACTCTCCGACGTCTCGAAGAACCCCTTGTTGAACAAGCTCTAGGTGATCTCGCCGGTCGTCAGGCTGATCCGCTCGGCGCCAGAGCCGGTGCCGAACGGCGTCTCCTTGCTCGGTGGGTCGGAGTCGCGCCACAGAGGTGCTTACGACTCCGGCGCCAAAAAATGAATGGGCTGCAATGGGAGCCGCCTCCGCGCGACGTCGTCTAACTTGGCATAGTGTTCAACCCATAAGTCGAAGAGCTTCTCCAAGTCCACAAGCGTCACCTTGCGCTTCTCCTGAGTCCGAGCCTCATCCTGAGCGTCCTTCGTGAAACCGGCAGTCGTAACAAACAAACCGACGTCGTCCTCGCCCAGGACGGCCATGAAAGAACGGAGACCATCAACTGCGATGTTTTGCCCCACCCGCTTGACCTGAACCTTTATCCTCGGTGGCCGTGTGCCGAGCGGGTCACTCCATGCAAGAATGTCTATTCCCCCGTCCTTGCCAGGTGGTGCGATCCAGGACACGTGGTAACCCATCGCGCGCAGTAGTGATGCGACGAGTTCCTCAAATCGTATGGGTTCATCGCTCGCAGGTACTGCTCGATTTCCGACCACGCCTGTTCTTCTGCCTGCTCGAACGTTATGCTGACTGCCTTCGGGCCAGGGGCGGCTTCGGGTTTCCCAGGCTGCTCCGGGGACACATCAGGCTGATTTGCCTTCCACTGGTTGTAAAGTTTCACAGCTTCCTTGTAGAAGATCTCTGGGTTCTCATAAGCTGCGAAGGCCTGGCCTCCCTCCTTGGTGACGGTCCACCGGCCCTTCTGTTTGACGATCCACCCAGCCTTCACGCAGTTGACGGTTGCGAACCGCAAGATCTTATCGAAGCGCACCCCACCAGTAGGGAATTCACCCCGCTCATACTCACTCAAGGTCATCCTACCTCTGACCGCGTCGATGGCGTCGCGCGCTTGCATTCCGTCAGGATGATCCAGCAGGGCTCTGAAGAGCACCCGAAGGAATTCGCCAGTCCGCCGACGTGTCACTTCTGCCATTGTTTCTCCGCCTGACAGGTTTTCTGCTCTTAGTGGCAACTCGCTCGTCGGTCAGCATGCCTTGAAGCTATGACTGCAAAGAACAGTGGACTCTCACCAGACTCTCACGCCTCTGTCTCCTCCAAACGGTGAAGGCCACGTCGGGCAGTCCTCGATCGAGGCTAAGCTTTCCCTACGACGCCTTGGTAAGGGCGATCTGGCTTGATGACCAACGTGGGATGGCCAAGAATCGCGATGTCGTTACTCACGCCGCTCCAGATTGCGGCCGCACCGATGAGCGACAGTGGTGCCTCCGCAGAGACAGCATTGGCCGAGTTTAGATCACCCTCATTTGCCACGAAAGCCACCACTGCAGTTGCCGCATCGCGCACATGCGTGTCACTGTGGGAAGCCCCGGACACGAAAGCCTCCCAGCAAAATAGCAGTGAGTGATCCCCTGGCGGTGGCCAATGTCGCCATTCCGTGGTAAACCTCAGTTCCCGAAGGATCTGCTGGCGAATAAGCGTAAGACCCACGCCGCTTGATGTAACCCAAGGGCAGCGACAGCTAGCCCAGCTGGTGCAGCGAACGATGAACTTCCTTTCACCAGTACGACCGCGGCACAAGTTGGTCGCCGCTTCGGGGATCGGTACGAATAGGGGAGCTTCAAAGCCGAGTGCGACACTATGATCCTGGTCAAGCGCGGAAGCAACCGACTGTGCTAACATTGCGATGTCGGATGATCCCACCACCTCCTCCGGGCGGCTCGGATGACCGTTGCCCAAGCAAGTTCGGCGTACCGCCAGGGGAGCATCGGGTTGAACCAATATCGGCTGCGAAGATTCTCCGGTCCCACACAACCCTCCGATAAAGGGCTAGAGTCAGCTCATTGCCGGTCAAACCAGCTGGGGCGTCTACCTGGCCCTCACACACGCGCTTGTTAGGCAGCGGATTCGACTTACCGGCCCTCCTATCGCTGGCGAGGGCTTCGTGGTGGCTCCTAATCGCGCTTAGCGCGCGCTGCCCAGCGGCGGTGATGTGAACGCCGTTGGCACCGTCAACGAGAGCAAGGCCTTCTAAGAGTTGGAAGGCAGTCTTAACCCTTCCCCCATCGTATCCAAGACCGAACATCTTGCCTTTGCACTAGGACGTATCCGTTGCCTTCGGGAGCAACGAAGAAACGGTCCTGCTGCTGATCTTCCCACTTTTCGACCGCGACATGGAGCGACTGTCCTATCACGCACTCTTCCAGCATCCAAATAAGAAGTTCCCCTAATGGCTGTGTTCCACGGTCTCGCACGTCGCCCACAAATACCTCGAGTGCGATACGCCGCCTGCCGTCCCACCTATGGATATTGACGACGCGCTCGGGAAGCGTCCCCGCGTCACGGCGCATTTCCCACTCCACAACAGTCGCGAGGGCCGTCACGAGCGCGGCGCCTTGTCCGGGTTCCTGAGTTACTCAGCCCAATGAGGTCCTGCGCGAGAGCGTAAGGAGCTGTTGTCTGCGGGTCAGGCCAGTCACGTACCTCTTCGAACCCGCTCGAGCACCCTGTCAACCCGCATGGAGAGCGCCCCACGACCCCGCACCAGGTTGACAGAACCTCAGATGCAGCAGCCGCGCTACGATGGAGCAGCAATGTCATGGGCAGGCGGCCCCACCAGCCGCGGCGTCCTAGAAGTACAGCGTTCACATCACGCCAAATGCCGTATAGCGCGAGCTTCTGGTGCTGTCTTTCTTGGTAACGCTGCCATCGTAGGAAGTCCAGCGCAAAAATCTCCGGAGGTCGGAACGTGCGACCCTCGCGGAAGGCTCCTCCTGCAAACACGCGATGCACTTCCCCGGATTCCCGAAGTGATCCCGCCGACTGGCGCGCGATCTCAAGAAACAGCCCTATGGTGCGGGAGCGTGCCTCGTCGCGCTTCCCAAAGAGGGGATGGCCCGACGTCGCTCCGCTCAAGGTGTGGGGGGTGCGAGCATCTGTAAGAGCGGGCCCGTGCTCGGGCTCGTCCGCTTCCAGCTGTCGAAGCGCAAAAACATCGCTCGCCTGTCGAAGGAGGTCAACATCGAGCGACTGTGCTCGCGAGGAGAGTCGTTCAACAAGGGCACGCCCCACGCGTGTTGCCCGGAGCTGCGCGTCGAACGCCTCCGCAAGTGCCACACCGGTGGGTCGGAGAAGCTGCACTACGTCACGGTCCACAATAGCACAGCGCATCTCCCGGAAGGAAGCGCCGTACGGAACCCATGCGGATGCTGGGGCATCGTTGACCAGCGAGACACGACCTCCGGCACGGTCAATCTGATCCCATCGGTTGCGGATCGCGCGCGAACCGACCAGAGCCCGTCGTTGCGGCTCAGCGAGCTCCGACGCCACTCGAAACGCGCTTTCCACCCGCCGGAACCACAACCGCTGCTCTTGCGCACGAACGCTACGTTTGCGTAAGCGCGAGGTTCTCGCGAATCGCCAAAAAGCCCAGGCGAACATCGCGTAGTAACGGGCGTGGACGGTTTGATTAGTAAGCCCGGGTAACATCTCGTCGGCAAGTCGCAGTCCAACCTGCTCAAGCCCGAGTGCCCAAATGCCGCCTTCTGTCCCTGCAGTTGCCGGTGCGGCGGTCCAGCCGGGGAGCATTGACATCTGGGCGCCGGTAGCTGTCCGGGTCAAACGGACCGATCCTCCGGCAGCCGCTGGAAGGTTGACGCCGGATGTCGTTTCAGCTGTAGTAGTCAAGTTTGGACCCTCCAAAGTGTGATTCGGTAGAAATCGTTCGAGAACGGCTGCAGCGTGGGGGTGGTCGAATACGAAGGGAATCAAGAGCCTTCCGCAGGCGTCGCACAAATGGAGGTCCTTAGGCCGCGCACGGATTTGAGACGATTGGGACCGACTCTGACTCTGGTGACACCCCCCACAGACTGCGGTACCGTCGTCGAATGTCACGGAAACGGCCGGATCCGTCCGAAAGCGCTGCAGCAGCCCCTGGAGTACTGGCCACGCAACGCTGTCTTCACAAAGCTTGGCCTCCAGTGATGCCGTGTCCATTTCCAATTGCAGGGCCATACATAGCTGAGAGATCGGCCACCAGCGCGAGGCGAGGTTCAGGAATGCGAACTCGTGGTCATCACCTCTGTCAGAGTACCGGTCACCTCCTGCTCGTCCACTAGCCCGTCACTACGTGCCACGTATGCTGAAAGCCTCTCTTGGAGCTGGGCGGACCAACCAGAGTTCTGAAGTAGATCGTGGACTCCGGAGACGAACCGAAGCCCTGCCACCGTGCCTCCAAATGCTTGTGCCGGGAGGAAGCGCGCACTGTTGATTCGACGTAGGCTCACCAGGCACGCCGCAAAGGAGGCTAAGGCCTGCGGCCAGGCCCTCCCCGTCATCATGCTCGTCACAAGTGGCGCAACCTCCGGGTCCAACAGCGCGCGCGGTATCCAGCCGCGAATCCTGCCGTACGCAGCACCGTCGAGGCTCCATGCGTCAACCCAAAGATTTTTGATTATTTCCCCGAGCTCCTCGAGGGTAGCACCTTCCTCGTCTCGAGACTGAAGGTAGAGACTAGGGAGCACGGCAGCAGTGAGCTTCTCGAAGAGCCATAGACCGCGGGCTATAAGGCGTCGGCGCATGGCGGGATCGCCGGGCTCAAGAGCCTTCGCCATGTGGCGGACAAGATCTCGGAGAATAGCATTGGCCCGAGTTACCTCTTCGGTGCGGAGCACAGGAATTCGGCCGCCGGGCTCCGCCGCCTGATGGCACGACTGCGTCGGCTGGGGGGCGCGGCGCGGCGGCTCTCGTCCTCCTCATCGGGATCGTCGCGATCGGCTTCGGGGACGCGAAAGAGTTGCTCCATGGCTCCGTGAACACGCTGAAGGAGTGATTGTGTCCCGTGACCGAAAGCGCCGAAAACAACTCGTGGGTCCGCTTCGTCTACAATCAGATCTTCGGGGCGCACAGTGGCAACTGCAGGCCGGCCGTTGTCCTCCTCCTCAACGCCATTCCCATCCTCTGCCTGCATGCGGAGCCGGCCCACCTGCTTCTCGCCAACCGCAATGTCGTGCGCCGCATCGGCGACGAGCATTTCAAGTAGTCCAGTTAGAAGTGCCTCATACTGGGTCCCTGCGTGGAATGGTCGCCCTTGAGAAGGCGTCGGTCGCGTATTCGAACTCACGTTGTGGCGCTGGAGTATCAATCAGTGCAGGCTGCATGAGCCATGCGCGGCCCGCGCGTACGGACCCATCTCGTAGTTTCACGTCCACTGTGACGATGGCTGGTTCGCGATGGTCGCGGAGGAGATGCTGTGCGAGGGGAACGTCAATCCTCGCGCGCTCATCACCGTGAGTCTCTACGGCGGCGTTGAACGTGTAGCGGCCGGCTGTTGCATTGACAGTGCACTCCACCACGACCGTGGCCGAAGCTGCCTGTGCAGCCCAGGGTGCGTCTGCCATTCGGAGAAGGAGCCTGCCGTCCACGACCTCCGCGTCCAATAGCAGGATCGCCAATTCAGGAGAAGCTGTGTCCTCGATGGACTCGGTCGGTGCAGGGGCTTCGTAGCGGAGTTCATGCCAGTCCGCCACTTCATCGAGTGCCCCGAGCGCCGCGCAGAATTCTCTTACTACCTGCCGACTCGAGAATCGGCGAACGGTTATCGCCTCAAGGTTTCCAAGCATCTCATTGTTTGTCGAGACGGCCGCTCGCAGCCATGCGGGAGCCGTCGCGTTCGCGCTTCCGGCTACTGTCCACGTACCGTCAGGCCCCGAAAGCAGCACACTCTTGCCATGTATGTAGCGACGCTTGTCACCTAGTCCCCGAGCATAGAATAGCTTCAGTCGAGAGCGAAGGCTCTTGGCCGCAACACCCGAGAAGTTGTTCAGGTCCTCCTCGTTCTTTATGACCCGGATCCGACGGGCTTTTGGATATGCGGCCGCGAGCGCGCGCAGAGCAACATTCCCCTCGTCAAAGTACGGTGAAATCACCGTTAGGTCGGTGACCGCGTCTTGCGGCACGATCTCGCGGAGTTGTTCAAGGAGTGGGCGCTCGAGGTTGTGAAGAAACCAAGGTCCCTCATCTCGCACCGGGCCGTGGCCGATCAGCTCACGAAGCCGCTCAAGTTCTTCTTTTATGGCCATCCGGCCAGCATCGGGGAGACGCACGGAGCTGACGGCGAGTTTTCCGAGGAAATCCGCGTAGGCGATGAACGCGCGCACATCGCCAACATTACCTCGCTGCACGGTGAGACGATCAACGACCTCTGCGTTCCTGCGCCACCCAGCTCTGGTCAGGTTGGCGCTGGCAACAAGAAGGGTCGCAGCTTCTGGTTTGGCCAAGAGGTATAGCTTCGGATGAAAGGCAGCGACGGACCTTGGAAGTCGGACGGGATAGAATCGGTAGTGAACTCCAGGTCCCCGGACGCCCCTCTCAGTGAACGCCGCTCGGTATTGCGAATGATCTACTAGGACAGTCACCCGCCCGTCACCCTTTTGCTGGAGTGCCCGAAGAATTCCGGTCTCCAAGTGACTCGGGCTGGCCGCGTACGCCATTAGCAGCGAGCGCTCTGCCTGGGCATCCTCGATCTCTTTGTCAAGCAGGATCATGGCGGTCTAATCGTCAGAAGGCCGGTCATGCGGGAAATTTGCCTGGCCCCCCACGTCTCCCTCATCCGCGCTGGGGGCAGGCGGCTCAGGTGACCAACGGGGATGCTGTGAGCCGGCATCCGGTTCTTGTCGCCGATATCCGCTGCCACGATCACCGTCGAGCAGTCGCCGCCCCGACTCGGAGGAGGCGGCGACTCATCTGTATTACGCCCCTACTTAATAAAATCCACCCACCCCCCCTCATTCCCCACCACCGCCACCCCATCCCCCCGCACCCCAACCCTCCGCGTACTCCCCCCCACCTCCACCGTCTTGAGCAGCGTCAGACTCGCCCGGTCCACCAGCAGCACCTCCGTCCCCCCGCGCCACGTACAGCACCTTCCCGTCCGGTGAGACCGCGAGCCCGAACCCGCCCCCACCCGTGAGCCGCGGCCCCGCCGCGCCGGTCTCGAGATCCCAGCTCAGGAGATCGCCGCCCTCGATCGCCGCGTAGAGCCGGGTGCCGTCCGGCGACACGGCCGTGCTCTGCACGGGGCTGAAGATCCCGGTCGGCGTGAACGTCCGCAGCACGTTGCCCGTCTCGCTGTCGATCTCCACCACGCTCCCGTAGCCCATGTTGCCGTAGAGACGCGCCAGGGTCGGATGGCGGCCCCACGCGGTCACGCTGCCCGTGACGCCGCCGAGCACCGTGACCTGGCCGGTCGTCAGACTGACCCGCTCCGCGCCGGAGCCGGTGCCGAGGAAGAGGAACTCCTCGTCGGGCGAGAGCGCCACGGCGTACAGGTTCTGCCCGCTGCCTTCCACGAAATCAATGACTTCGCCGGCGTCGAGGTCCACGACCGCGACCGCCTCGGCGCCTCCCGGATCCTGCGCGGAGACCACGTAGGCCCAGTTGACCGTGGGCCTGGTGATCAGGTCCACGTCGAGCGTCAGCCCGGCGACGGGAATGGCCTGCGAGAACCCGAAGCCCGTCCCCTGCCCCGCATGGAGGAAGGCGCTCGGACCGGTGACGAGGTACCGGTCCCCCTTGGTGCGCACACCCCAGGTGCTGCCCTCGACCACCACGTGCTGCAGGATCACGCCGGGCGGCACCTCGCCGACGAAGGTGCCGACGGTCGCCGTCAGCGTGCCGCTGGTGACCGTGATGATCGTCGAGCCGTCCGCCTCCGCCCGCACCAGCCCGCCGATGGAGACCGAGGCCACGCCCGCGTCCCCGCTCGAGAAGGCGACGTCGGCATCGGGAATCGGCGTGCCGAACCCGTCCAGCACCCGCACGGTCAGCGGCTGCACGCCGCCCGCCTGGAGCACGATGCTGGTCGGCGTGACCTCGAGCGTGGTCGGGATCTGGTCCACCGTGACCGGCACCTGGACCGGCTCGCGGTCGGGGGTCGAGACGGTGATGGTCGCCGTGCCCTCCACATGGGCGGTGACGAAGCCGAAGCCGTCCACGGTGACGACGTTGCCGTTGCTGCTGCTGTAGGTGATGGTCGCGTTGATGGGCTCGCCGTCTTCGTTCGTGACGGTGACGAAGAGCTGGGCGGTTCTCGTTCGCCTGGAGCAGCAGCTCGGTCGGCTGGACGAGGAGGGCGCTGGTCGGCAGGACGGACTGCGCCACCACGCCGGCCGTGAGGTCGCCGGAGGCCACGCTGATCCGCGCGAAGCCCAGCTGCGCCCCGACGGCCTCGAGCAGGCCGGTGGCCGAGACGGAGATGACGTCGGGGTTGTCGCTCTCGTAGGTGATCGGGTCGCCGTCCGTCGCGCGGCCGGCGGCGTCCACCACGGTCGCGACGAGCTGCTTGCTCCCGCCCAGCGGGACTTTCGGCTCGTTCGGCACGATGACGATGCTGGCGGGGATCCGCGGGCCGAGGTCGTCCCCGCACGGCGGCGAGCGGGACGAGGAGGCACAGCAGCACGCTGGCGCACCAGGGGTGCCGGGGCATCTGGGTCCTCGATCGAGCGGGTCCGTCCTGCGAGGCGATGACGGGGGATCTGCGCCATGCACGCACCTCCCGTACCCGGAGAGGGCGGTGGCGGCGCCGGCCCGGTGGATACCTTATCTCCCTTGCGGAGAATCGGTTAGGGGGAGGGACGGCGACGGTGGGATGCCGGTACCTGTCGCGCCGTACCGACGAAAGGCTGCGCCGGGCACCGGCAAGATCTTCCGGGACGGCCGACGGTCCCGCTGGTGGGTGTCCTATTTGCTCAGCGTAAAGGCCTTGCTGGAGCCGAGATACGCGACTCCGGAGCGGTTGCTTACTTCGACTCGCGTGCGCCCCCCAACTGTAACGATCCGAATACCAAAATTGGTGCCGTCACCATCGTACTGCGCGTTGGTCATGAAGGCAGTCACGGGCCGCCACGTCGGGTCGGAGGCGTGTTTCTTAGCAAAGTCCCAGTAGCGCAGGGTGAACTCACCAGGTCCGTTGAGGAATTCGCTGAAGAAGTTGAGCGCCTCGTATGGGGCGACGAACCTGCCGCTGGCGTCCGGCACGACGAACTTGACGGTCGAAACTGGCCGGCCGGGAACCTGTACCCGCATGGTCCAGATTCGGTAGAGTCCGGCCGGGAGAGGACGGGCGCAGCGCGCATACGCCGCAGTCTTGGTCACCGTTCCACCCCGCTCGATCGTGACCAGCGCTACTTCGCCGTTCAGAGAACGCTGGCTGATAGCATCGGATTTATAGAGATTTGCGATCCCGTCGATCTGATAGGTCTGCACCGGATAACCCGCTGGATCACGGCTGAGGATGCCGGTCGTGATGCTTGGGGTCACGCCGAAGTGGTAGTTGTAGTCCGGAATCGCGAGTCGCAGGCTGGCCTCGGCTTCGCGGTACTCGCCCTGGAGCGGCCAGGTCGTGCAGCCCCCGTCGCCGTAGCTCAGTCGACTGGAGTACACGTTCGACTCCAGCAGATACGTTGTGGTTGAGCCCGGCGTCGTCAGCCGGGTGACGCCGAAGATCAATCGCAGCGACGCACTCCGGTTCGCCTTTACCTGCACTCGGTACCGTACGCCAACGATGTCCGATTGGCTTGACGGAAGCACGGCGTGAAAGCCGCTTAGACCAAAGACAGCCGTTTCAGCATCCGGAAGAGACGACGAGGGTGAGGCAGTCGGCTTCGGCGCTTGATCAACAAGCTCAGTCGACAGCGGTGAACGGTCTGAGCAACCCATCAGCAATGCGAGCAGCACCAGCCTCCGCGACGCCTGCCATCGGCTGGCTCTCCGTGTCATGACGACCTCCCTATGGTTGTGGTTTGCTTGCGGGGTCCGGTTGCGAGACGTACACTAAGCCCACCCCCTCAGCGCTCCATCAGTTGTTCATCAGCGAGACGCTGGATGACACCCGCGCTCCGACTCACCCTCCTAGGAACACCTGGTGTAGACGGCCCGGCCGGCCATGCCGCCGGACCTGCGGCACGAGGGCAGCCACTCGCGCTGCTGGCAGTGCTCGCCATCGCAGGTGATCGGGGCATCTCGCGCGACCGGCTCTTTGCGCTCCTCTGGCCCGACGCGAGCAGCGACCGAGCCTCCCACCGGCTGGCGCAGCTGGCGCACTCGATTCGACGTTCGCTCGACTGTAATGACCTGATCGCCGGCGCTGGCGAACTGAGCCTCCGACCCGACCGGATCACCTGTGATCTCTGGGAGATCAGCGCCGCTCGCCAGCGCGGCGAGCTGGAGCAGGCCGTGTCGCTGTATTCAGGGCCGCTGCTCGACGGCTTCTTCCTTCCTGACAGCCTGGAATTCGAGAGATGGATCGAGAGCCGCCGCTCGGCCCTCGCCCGAGAGCACGCGGAGGCGCTCGAGGCGCTCGCGGTGCAGGCGGAGCTCAGGGCCGACGCCCTTGGAGCGGCCACCTGGTGGAGCCGGCTCGCCCAGCACGAGCCCCTGAGCTCCCGGGTCACGATGCATCTGATGACGGCACTCGCCGCCTCGGGCAATCGGGCCCGAGCGCTGGAGCACGCGGCAGCCTATCAGACGCAGCTCAAGACCGAGCTGGAGGTCGATCCCAACCCAGCGGTGTTGGCGCTGGCGGAACAACTTCGGAGAAGAGACCAGGCAGAACGGGGCATCGCGATTGGCGTGCTCCCACTGACGGTGCTAGGGGGAGGCCAGGAGGCGGAGACCCTGGCGCTGGGACTGACCGAGGAGCTGACCACTGCCGCGACAGCGATTCCGGGTGTGCGGGTCGCCTCCCGTGGTTCCATGCTCGCCGCACAGCAGTCGGCCCGCGACCCTCGTGAGATGGCGCTGCGGCTTGGGCTTGCCGCGGTGCTGGAGGGGAGCGTGCAGACCGCCGGAGGACGGGTGCGCCTCGTCATACGTCTGGTGGACGGCGCGGATGGATGCCAGCTCTGGACCGACCGGTACGAGCGCGAGATCGTCGACGGATTTGCGACGCAGGACAGCCTGACACGTGACGTGATCGCCACGGTCAGCGCGAAAGTGCGGAGACCTCACACTGCGGGCCGCCACCGCGCACGGGACCGGATCTCTTTGATCCGCGGCTGATATGCGACTGATGGATGGGGCTTAGCGTAGGCGGCACGTTCCAGGTAGCGCAGGTCGAAACGCTGTCCATGGGGGACCTCCACGATGACAACGATCTCGGCACCTTCAAAGCCAGGTGTTCCGCTTCCATCTTCCGCGTCCAGGCTCGATGAGGCAGTCGCGAGGGTCAGGGAAGGCGCCAGCCAGCTGCTGACAGCCTCACTGGACGACCGGGTCGCCCTCGCGCGCTCGATGCAGACTGGGTACTTGACCGTCGCCGAGGAGAGCGTCCGCGCGGCCTGCCACGCCAAGGGCATTCCCCTGGGCACCCCGCTCGAGGGCGAGGAATGGACATTGGGCCCCTGGTTCGTGGTTCGCCAGCTGCGGCTGACGCAACAGGCGCTCCTGGCGCTGAAGCACACGGGTAATACCCCGATCGGCAAGCTCGGCCGCACTACCGACGGCCGGCTCAGCACGCAAGTCTTCCCGGCCGGTCCCATCGACGGAATGCTCTTCAACGGCGTGAAGGTGGACGTGCATTTCCAGAAGGGCATCACCGAACACCATCTGGATGAGACGAGAGCCAGCTTCTACAAGGCCCGAGCCAGGTCCGGGCGTGTCGTCTTGGTACTGGGTGCTGGCAACGTGAACGCGATCCCTTCGCTCGACGTGATCACGAAGATCTTCAATGAAGGCAAGGCCTGCATCCTCAAGATGAACCCGGTAAACGCCTATCTGGGTCCCTACCTGGAGCGGGCGTACGCCGAGGCAATTCAGCGGGGCTATCTCGCGATAGTCTACGGGGGAGCGGAGGAGGGCGAGTATCTGACGCGCCACCGTCACGTGGACGAGGTCCACCTCACCGGATCGGAGAGGACCTACAATCAGATGGTCTGGGGTGCGCCCGGGCCTGAACGCGATGCGAGGCTGCGTGAGAATCGTCCCCTGCTGGCCAAGCCGGTGACGGCGGAGCTCGGTGGGGTGTCGCCGATACTGATAGTGCCGGGACCATACTCCGACAAGGAGCTGATCTACCAGGCGGAGGACATCGCCAGCGGCCTTACCTATAACGCCTCGTTCGGCTGCAACGCCAATCGCGTCGTGGTGGTGCCAAGGGACTGGAAGCTGCGGGATCGGTTCCTCGACGCACTAGGCGGGGCCCTCCAGCGCGCGGGGGACCGTCAAGCCTATTACCCGGGGGCCAGACAGCGGTTCGAACGGTTCATGGGAGCCCGCACAGGTAAGAGATTCGGCGGTCACTCCGAGGGATCCCTGCCGTGGACGTTCCTTGCGGGCTTGGATCCCCAGGCCGGACCGGAGCTGCTGTTCCAAGAGGAATCGTTCGCCCCCATCCTTGTGGAAGCCTCGGTCGGGAGCTCAGATCCGGTGGCCTTCCTGCAGGAAGCGGTGGACTTCGCCAACAACCGCCTGTGGGGCACCCTCTCCGCGGGGATGGTTGTCCATCCCAAGACGATGAAGGACCCGACGACCGGTTCCGCGGTGGAGCGGGCGATCACCCGGCTCCGCTATGGTGCGGTCAACCTGAACGCCTGGTCAGGGTTCCTGTTTTCGTTCGGCACGCCACCCTGGGGCGCTCACCCGTCGTCTACGCCGGCAGACATTCAGAGCGGCACTGGTTTCGTACACAATTCGTCGATGCTGGAGGGGGTGGAGAAGGCTGTGCTGCGGCATCCTCTCACCGCGAAGCCGCGGCCGCCCTATTCGATCAGCCATCGCACGGCACATCAGCTCATGCGGCGCATGACCGCGCTGGACGAGCATGCGAGCTGGACCAGGCTCCCGGCAGTGCTGGGCGCCGCGATGCGGGCGTAGCAGCCCAGCCCGAGTTTCTGTCGAGCGAGGTCTAGCCGCGCACCGGGGGGGTCGGTATCGTATGGGAGCAGAACGGAGCCCAGACTGGTGCTCGACCTCCTCGATCAGCTTCAAACCGCACTCGAAGGGCGCTACACGATCCAGCGCGAGATCGGCCACGGCGGCATGGCCGTGGTTTATCTCGCGCAGGACCGTCGGCACGAACGCACAGTCGCCCTCAAGGTACTCCAGGCCCGATTCTCCGAGCTGCTCGGCGCCGATCGCTTTCTGCGCGAGATCAAAGTGGTGGCCCGGATGCACCACCCGCATCTGCTCCCTCTATACGACTCGGGTGACGCGGGCGGTCTGCTCTACTACGTGACTCCTTACGTGGAAGGCGGCTCGCTGCGCCAATTTTTGACCCGGGAAGGCCGGCTTCGGCCGGCGAAGGCGTTGCGACTCGCCCGCGAGATGGCGGATGCCCTCGACTACGCCCACCGCCAGCAGGTGATTCACCGGGATATCAAGCCGGAGAACATTCTGCTCGAGGAAGAGCATGCGATTGTGGCCGACTTCGGAGTCGCCCGGGCCATCCGCGCCGCGGCGGATACCGGCCTCACCCAGACGGGTATCCTGGTCGGTACGCCAGCCTACATGAGTCCGGAGCAGGCAACCGGAGAGGAGCTGGACGGTCGGAGCGACGTGTACTCGCTGGGCTGCGTGCTTTACGAGATGCTGGTGGGCCAGCCGCCGTTCACCGCGACCAGTCCCATGGCACTCCTGGCCGCTCGCCTCATGACGGTGGCTCCCAGCGTCCGATCCCAGGGCATGTCGGTTCCAGCGGGGGTCGATCAGCTAGTGGCCCGGGCGCTGGCGCAACAGCGGGAGCACCGCTTCCAAAGTGCGGCGGAGCTCGCGATCGCCTTGGGCGCGGCGGAGCAGGAGCTCGCCTACGGCACGCCGACGCCAGGGACCACCCAACCGGTTTCGCGGGTGGCTGCGCTCGCGGTGCTGCCATTCGTCAACATGAGCGCGGATCATGAGAACGAGTTCTTCAGCGACGGGATCACCGAGGAGCTGATCAATGCCCTGACCCGGGTCAAGGGATTGCGGGTCACCTCGCGGACGTCGGCCTTTGCATACAAGGGCCGGGATCTGGATGTCCGGGAGATCGGCCAGAAGCTCAACGTGAGCGCGGTGCTGGAGGGAAGCGTGCGCCGTGCCGGCAATCGGCTCAGGGTGACCGCGCAACTCATCAATGCCGCGGACGGGTACCATCTCTGGTCCGAAATCTACGACCGCCAGATGGCCGACGTCTTCGAGGTCCAGGACGAGCTTACACGATCCATCGTGAGCACGCTCCGGCCCAAGCTGGTGGGCGACTCCGAGCCGCTGGTGCTGCCGGCCACGTCCAACGTGGAGGCCTACACCATGTATCTCAAGGGGCGCTACTTCTGGAACAAGCGCACCCTGGAGGCTTATCGGAGGGGAATCGAGTTCTTCGAACAGGCGCTTGGCAAGGACCCGAAGTACGCTCTGGCATACACCGGCATCGCGGACTGCTGGGCGATGTTGGCGTTCGACTACTTCGGCGGCGTCCCTGCGAAAGAAGGGATGCCCAAAGCCAAGGCCGCGGCGCTCAAGGCGCTGGAGCTGGACGACAGTCTGGCCGAGGCTCGATCACCGCTGGCGGTGGTCGCGATGCTGTACGACTGGGACTACGTAGCATCCGAGCAGCAGTTCAAGCGCGCGTTGCAGCTCAGGCCCGGGTATTTCCCTGCCCGAATGTGGTACTCATTCCTGCTGTCGGTCAGAGGCCGCCACGACGAGGCGCTCGAGCTGATCCAGCGCACGGCCGAGCTCGAGCCGCTCTCGATCATCGTGCACCAGGCTGTCGCCCGCTGCTTCCATTACGCAGGGCGTGACGAGGAGGCCTTGGAACATTGCCGGCGACTGCTCGAAATGGACCCAGGGTACGTGAGCGGGTATGAGACCATGACGCGACCCCTCCTGATGCTCGGCCGTTACGACGAAGCCCTGGAAACGGCACGCGAGGGGGTGGAACGCTCTGGACGGTGGTCGCTCCTCCTCGGGGCGCTGGGAATGGTGTACGGCAGGATGGGCCGGCGGGAGGAAGCGGACGCGGTGATCGCAGAGTTGGAGGCCGCCGCCGGCCAGCGCTATGTGCCGCGGTACCACATCGCGATGGTCTACCACGGACTGCGGGATGAGGCGCGCGTCATGCAAGAGTTCGAGCGCAGCGTCGAAGAGCGCAGCGGGGTCGTCGCCTGGAGCAAAGTCGATCCAGTGATCAACTGGCTCATGCCCAACGAGCGCTTTAGGCAGGTGCTGCGGGAGGTCGGCCTGGGGTAGGCGTACGAGGCCTCGGAGGATGGATATGAATACAACGGTGGACGCGATGGAGATCGCCCGTCGCTATGTGGAAGCATGGAACGCCCACGACACCGCCAGTCTGGCTGCGTCGTTCCGTGCGAGGGGGACCTACGAGGATCCCAACACGGGTGGCCCCATCGACACATCAGCGCTTGTGACGTATGCTGGCGCGCTCTTCGCCGCGTTCCCCGATCTAACGTTCGAGGATTGCGGTCTGAGGAGCGTGTCTGAGAACGAGCTGCTGTTCGCCTGGATCATGAGAGGCACAAATCGAGCATCGCTCCGCGGGCTCCCCCCAACCGGGGCCTCGATCGCCCTCCCAGGCATCGACCTGATCAAGATCCGGCCCGACGGAGTGGAGGAGGTGAAAGGCTACTTCGACCGCCAATCACTTATGGAGCAGCTCGGGCTTCAGGTCGCGGTCCAGCCTTCTCAGTGGGCCCCGTTCGGTTCGGCGTCTGCTCCCAGGTGCGGTCCGAAAGCCGGCAGCCACCAGGCGCCGTAGTCCTAACCATGATCGAGGCCAGCTCGGATGCCGAGGTCCAACAGATACGGGACGTGAGCAGGCGTATCATGCTCCAACTACCCAGCATGCCGGGATTCCTGAGCTTTCAGGGGACGGTGGTGGGACGGCGCCTTTCGACAGTGACGCTATGGGAATCCAAGGAAGCTGCCCGGCAGATCATGCGGGAGGCCAACCATAAGCAGGCGTCAGCGGACATGTTACTTGGCTCGGTGGGCCGCGCCTTTCATGCAAGCACCTGGGTGGTGGAGCGCTTGGGGGAGTTGCGAGTGCGATGCGGTGAATGTGGCGGATTGTGGGACGCCTCGACCGCGGTGAGGTGCGGATGCGGGGCGGAAGGCCAAGAACAGCGAGTTGCTTTCTGGTAACGCCCGATTAGGGTAGCAGCCGCAGCCAGTCGGCTCCACTTCGCCGGGCAAGGGTTTTTGGGCACTGGTAGCGGATGCTTCGGGCGGAGGAGCAAGCGCGGGGGGCGACCGGGTGCGAGGTCCGTAGACACCCGGCACCGGTCCCGCCGCTTGCTCCTCCGCCCAGCCTCCGGACTCACTGGTTGGACGGCCGCCAGCCGACGCTAGCGACTCGCCCCGTCCGCCTGTGCCGCGGCCGCTTCCGGCGCCGCCGCGGGATCCGTCTCCCAGGACGCTGGTCAGGCCTCGATCAGCTCCACCGTGTATTGCTCGAACACCGGGTCTCGAGTCACCAACGTGAGACCCTCGAGGTCGGCCTGGGCAACGAGCAGACGGTCGAAGGGATCGCGATGAAGCGCGGGAAGACCAGAGACCCGCTGAGCATGTCGAAACGTCACCGGGAGCTCCAGAAAGCCGGATTCCTCCGCGGCCTCCTCGACCGTGCGGGTCGGCCGCAGCCTCCCGAGCTCGGTCTTGATCGCGACTTCCCAAGCCGACGCTGCACTGACGTACACGGTGTCGGCCGTTTCGATCGCCCGCCTGGCCGAGCCGCTGAGCCTGCGGCCCTCGTCCCACCAGATGAGGACGTGGGTATCCAGGAGCAGGTTCATCGGCCGCCTTCGAAGTCCCGCACCACGGCGTCGGGCAGCGCCGCATCGAAGTTCCTGGCGACGCGCCACTTCCCTTTACCTCTGCCGGGCACCCGCAGGGACCGGGTGTCTTCGAGCGGCATCAGCCGAGCCATCGGACGGCCCGACTTGGCGATGACGATCTCCTCGCCCTCCGCCGCGCGCTCGACCAGCCGGGACAACTGTGTCTTGGCCTGGTAGAGGCTGACCGTTTCGCGGACCACAGGCTTACGGGGCATGGGGTCAATCTACCAATTTGACCAAATTGGTCAAGCTTAGCCCCGGACTAGCGGCTCGCCCCGTCCGCCTGTGCCGCCGCCGCTTCCGGCGCCGCCGCCGGATCCGTCTCCCACACCGCGAAGACGTTCCCCTCGGTATCCGAGAGCTGCGCGAACCACCCCATCCCCGGCACCGGCGTCTTCCCCATCATGACCTTGGCGCCGAGCCGCTCGGCCTTCGCGACCGCCTGGTCCACGCTCTCGACGGCGATGTAGTTGACCGGCTGCTGGCCCTTGTACATGCGAGGCATCAGCCCGCCGTTCACGCCCTGCCGGACCGGCCGCCCTTCGGCGTCCGTCTCCACCGTCTCCAGCAGCCAGTACTCCATGCCGCTCGGATTCTCCCAGCGGTTGAACTTCCAGCCGAACAGGTCGGTGTAGAACTTCGCCGCCCGCTCGGTGTTGTCGGCGGGGATCTCGAAATGCACGATCGTGTGGTCCATGACTTCGCCCTCCTCCAGATTGGCTGCTCACCTGCGGTCTCATCGGTCAAGGTATCCTTCGTCCGCGCGTCGTCCAGTCGGAGATCCGCTGGCGACCCGTGCATGAGCCCCCCAGATTTGGCCCCGTACCCTCCCAAGGAGACGGATGCCCGACCTTCCCCCCCAGCTCACCGCCGCGCTGGCCGACCGCTACGCGCTGGAGCGCGAGCTGGGTCAGGGCGGCATGGCCGTGGTCTACCTGGCCACCGACCTCCGCCACCGCCGAAAAGTCGCCGTCAAGGTTCTCCGGCCCGAGCTGGCCGCCACGCTGGGCCCCGAGCGCTTCTTCCGCGAGATCGAGGTCGCCGCCCGGCTCCAGCATCCCCACATCCTCCCCCTCCACGATTCCGGCGAAGCCGCGGGCTTCCTCTACTACGTGATGCCGTACGTGGACGGCCACAACCTGCGCCACCGCCTCAACCATCTCGGCGAGCTGCCGATCCCCGACGCCGTCCGGATCACGGCCGAGATCGCCGACGCGCTGGCCTACGCCCACGGCCAGGGCGTGGTCCACCGCGACATCAAGCCCGACAACGTGCTGGTCTCCGGCCGCCACGCCCTGGTCACCGACTTCGGCGTGGCCAAGGCGGTGAGCGAAGCGACCGGCCGCCAGAATTTGACCACCGCCGGCATCGCGCTCGGCACGCCGGCCTACATGGCGCCGGAACAGGCCGCGGCCGATGCCAACATGGATCACCGGGTGGACATCTACGCCCTCGGCATCCTGGGCTACGAGCTGCTGACCGGACGCCCGCCGTTCACGGGAACCGCGCCCGAGATCCTGGCGGGCCATATGATCCAGCAGCCGGCGCCGATCGTCTCCCGGCGGCCGGAGGTGTCCGAGACGGTCGACGCCATCATCCTCAAGTGCCTGGCCAAGCGGGCGGCCGATCGCTGGCAGGATGCCGGCGAGCTGGCGACGCAGCTCGAGCAGCAGCTCACCACCACCGGCGGCATCACGCCGACGCAGACCCGGCCGATGACGGGCGGACGGGCGGTCGCGGCGGTCGGGCGGACGGCGCGGGTGGATGGCGGTCGCGGCGGTGGTGTTGCTGGGGACGGCGGCGCTGGCGTTACTGCTGGGCCGCGGGGCGAGCGGCCGCGCGCCCGCGCTCGGGAAGCGCGTCGCCGTCACGCTCGATCCCGGCCTGGAGCTGAATCCGGCCGTGTCGCCCGACGGGAAGCTGATCGCGTACAGCCGCATGACGCCGGCCGAGACGCGGCTGGTGGTGCAGCAGCTCGCCGGCGGCGAGCCGGTGACGGTGGCCCAGTGGCCCGGGCTGGTGCCGGCGATGCCGGCCTGGTCGGCGGACGGGGCGAGGCTCGCCTACACCTCGCCGCGAGGGCTGGAGGTGATCCCGGCCCTGGGCGGCGTCACCCGGCTGGTCGCCTCGCAGACCGCCGACGGCCGGCTCGGCTGGGCCGCGTGGTCGCCCGCCGGCGACGAGATCGTCTACTCCAGCGCCGACACGCTCTACATCCGCGATCTCGGCGCCGACCGCCCCCGCTTCCTGCTGCGGGCCGACAATCCCCACTCGCCGGCCTGGTCGCCCGACGGGAAGTGGATCGCCTTCGTCTCCGGCAACCCGCAGTATCCCACCTTCGCCAACCTGGCGCCCAGCTCGATCTGGGTCGCGCCGGCATCGGGTGGGGCGCCGGTCCGGATCACCGCCGACCGCCCGCTGCACACCAGCCCGGTGTGGCTGCCGGACAGCCGGTCTCTCCTCTATGTGTCGGATGAAGAAGGCGGGAAGGACGTGTACTGGGTCGGGCTGGACCGGTCGGGCGCGCCCGAAGGCAAGCCGGTGCGGATCACCACCGGGCTGGACCCGCACGGCATCAGCCTCTCCAGCGACGGCCGCCGGCTGCTGTACTCGGTGCACAGCGAGACCTCGAACATCTACCGCGCGGCGCTCCAGCCGGGACGCACGGTGTCGCTGAGCGGCGCGCAGCCGGTGACCACCGGGGCGCAGCTCATCGAGTCGTTCAGCATCTCGCCCGACGGGAAGTGGCTGGCGTTCGACTCGAACCGGAGCGGCAACCAGGACATCTGGCGGATGCCGCTGGACGGCGGCGCGCCGCCCGAGGCGATCGTCACCGGACCCGAGGACGAGTTCCAGGGGAACTACTCGCCGGACGGCCAATGGATCTCGTTCCACGCGACCCGGAGCGGATCGGTGCGCGACCTCTACGTCATGCCCGCGGCGGGCGGACGCCGGCAGCGGATCCCGGTGCCGACGGCCAACAGCCTCTCGCCCCGGATCTCACCGGATGGGCAGAGCGTGATGTACACGGTGTGGGGCGAGTCCGGAGAGTTCACCGTCCAGGCCTCGCGCCGAGCGGCGGGCGACTCGGGCTGGGCCAAGACCACCCGCACGTTCACGCTGCCGGGCAGTCTGACCGGCACGGCGGAATGGTCGCCCGACGGGCGTTGGCTGATCTGGCCTCAGGACAGCGTGCTGCTCCGCGGCGACGCGGACGGCGGGAACCCGCGAGTCATCGACACGATCCCGCGAGGCTTCACGCTGTCCTGGGCGCGATGGTCGGATGACGGCCGGGAGGTGTACTACTCGGGCACCTCGACCGACGGCGTCTTCCATATCTACCAGGTCCCCGCGGCCGGCGGCCCGAGGCGGGAGGCCGCGCGGTCGGAGGGGCCGACCTATCAGAGCTTTCGCTTCGTGTTCGACGTGTATGGCGGCAGGCTGTACTTCGCGCTGGCGGACCGGCAGAGCGACGTCTGGCAGGCGGACGTGCTGGTTCGATAGAGCCTCACTTGCGCGCCCGCCGCGGTCGTGCGTACTCGAGCAGCTGCCGTATCATTTTGTCTGCCGCGCTCGCGTACTCCGCCTCATACTTGCGCAGCAGCGCCTTCCGGGAAGGCTTCTTACCCTTCGCCTGGCCCTCCCAGAGCACCGAGAGCGTGGCGTACGGCGGGATCAACACCCCAACCGCGTTGAAGAAGTTGCAGATGTTGCCTATGACGTGTTCGGCCCCGTCCGAGTCCCCGGTGATGACAATCCCGCCCACCTTTCCTTCGAGCGGGGACGGCTCCCCGGCCAGAATCTGGTCGTGTAGTTCGTCGAGCCGCTCGATGACTCGCTGAATCTCCGACGATTGATTGCCCCACCAGACGGGCGTCGCGAGAATGAGCATCTCGGCCGCGAGGATCTTCTCGAGAATCTCAGGCCATTCGTCGCCCTTGCCCATGTCCGAGCGGGTTCCGGGCAGAATGTCATGCTCGACCAACTTGACGGTTTCGCAGCGGATGCCCTGGTCCTCCATTCTGCCGGAGAGAAACTCGCAGAGAGTTTCCGTGTTGGAGAGACCCGCCTTCTTGAGCGTTCCAAGGAGTATGATGGCCTTCATTCACATTCCTTTCGGGCTCATCACGTCGGGACGTGGCGACGTGCTGTGAGGGCCTGCAACCGCGCCCGTTCATAGTAATGGACGCTATCTGCCTTAACGATCGAGAGAATACACAGCCCTCAGAGCGCCATCCACAAGCATCACCGAGGCCAGGCCAGGTCCGGCGCCGCTAGCCTCGCGGCCGCAACCGCGGCCCGATGCGCAGCTCGTGCCCTTCCTGCGACAGCAGCACATCCGCCACCGGCCGCGCGTCCCGCGCCGGCGGCCGATGCGTCGCCCACCACTGCTCCGCCCGCTCCGCGGTCCACACCGATGCCAGGGGAACCGCGTCCAGCCGGTCGCTCACGACCTGCGCGCCTGCCGGACGGCGGGCCGGGTCCTTCTCCAGACACTGCATGACCAGATCCTCGAGCGCGGCCGGGATCGGCCGATCGACCCGCTGCCGACGGCCGCGTCGGCTCCGCCTGCGCGTGCTGCAGCATCACCTGGATGGCGTTCTCCCCCTCGAAGACCATCTTGCCGGTGAGCAGCCAGTAGCCGACGCAGCCGAGCGCGTACAGGTCCACCCGATGATCGGTGTCGGCGGCGCCGAGCACCACTTCCGGCGCCATGTAGCCGGGCGTGCCGCTCCAGCTGTCCTCGCCGCTGAGATCGATCGCCTTCCGTCCGCGACTCGCGCGCCGTCGAGCTTGACCAGCCCGAAGTCGAGCACCTTGACGAAATCGAAGGTGGTCCCCGCCCGGCTGACCACCACGTTCGCCGGCTTGATGTCGCGGTGGACCAGGCCGTTGCGGTGGGCGTCCTGGAGCGCCGAGCAGGCCTGGCGCAGGAGGTGGACGACCCGCTCCGCCGGCAGCGGCCCGTGCTGCCCGACCAGCGTGTCGAGGTCGAGGCCGTCGAGCAGCTCCATCACGTAGTACAGCCGGCCGTCCTCGGCGACGCCGAAATCGTAGAGCTGCACGGTGTGCGGAGAGGTGAGCGCGGCGGTGGCGCGCGCCTCGCGCTCGAAGCGCCGCACCAGCAGCTCGGGATCCTCCGACATCGCGTCCAGGGCCCGCCGGCGGATGAGCTTGATCGCCGCGGGCCGGATCAGCAGGCGGTGGCGCGCGCGCCAGACCTCGCCCATCCCGCCCCCGCCGATCTTCTCCTCGAGCAGGTACTGCCCCAGCTCACTCGCCTCGGCGACCTGCCGCCGCAGTCCGTACAGCACCCGTGAGACGATCGTGGCGAGCGTGGTCCCCAGGACGCTCCAGAGGACGGTGTTGAGGGTCATGTGCAGCTTCTGGTAGCCGGGGCTGAATCCGGGCAGGAACGCCACGGGTGATGGCGCGCGAGGCACACGACGATGGTCGGAGCGAAGACCAGGGCCGACAACAGCAGGGTCCGGCCGGGCCTGGACGGCATCAGGATGGCGCGGACCATGACGGTGACCGTCAGGGCCAGCAGCACCTGGAGGATCTGGCTTCGTCCTCGACCGTCATGAAGGAGAGGAAACCGCCGGCGACGATGAAGCTGACGGCATCCAGCGCGCCCAGGGTCCACAAGGAAGGCCTGACCCGGCTCGCCAGCAGCCAGAGCAGGGCCATGGTCAGGCTGGCGCAGAGGTGCCCGAGCGCCACCGGGCCCCGTACCACCGCGGCGAACGGCGCACCGCCGAGCCAGATGAGGCTGGCGAGGAGGAAGAGGTAGAACCCGAACGAGACGAGGAAGAGCGTCTTGCCGAGCAGCGCCAGGCGCTCGCGCACGAAGCCCAGGCCGCTGGAGCTGTCGAGGCCGCGATCGAGGATGGCACCGGTGATCGGGTTCACGGGATGGAACAGACAGGGCAAATGGTGCCGGCACAAGTCTGCCGCCGAGCCCGCCGCGGGCCGAATGTCGCAAACGAGCCCCCCAATGTCGCATTCCAGACCTAGCGCCCGCGGTCCCACCACCCCATAGATAGGGGCACCCCCCAACAATCGATGCGATCTCTAGGCCACTGGAGGAAGGAGTGCTCTCATGGTGGCAAAACGAGCTCCCAAACGGGCGCAGCCCCGCAAGAAGAAGCCCTCTCACCGAGCGAAGGTCAGCCTACCGTCCAAGGTCATGAACCGGCTGCGCCGGGAGCTCCTGCTCCGGGCTCCGAAGGACCCGGAAAGCATCGATCCAGCCGTCAGCCGCCGGCTGCGTGACGACCTGATCAAGCAGGCACCCAATACGCCGGAGGGATACTGACATGCCGGCTCCCGACAGTGTCACTATCAACCCAGCCGAGTCGACCGACTTCTCGGTGGTGGACGAATCGCCCCACAAGTTCGTGTACAAGTTCTGGATCAGGCGACCCGGCGAGCCGTGGCAGCTCATAGGTCCCGAGCTGACCGACGACGAGCGCTCGGATCACTGGATCTTCCTCCCCCCGATGCCGTCGGGCAGCGAGTTCGCCTATTGGCTCGGCGTCTTCGGCCGCAAGCTGACACCTTGGCGGGCGCGGTTGACGATCGCGCAACGCCCACCGGGCGCGATGCCGGGAGACTGGACCGTCAGAGATACCTGGACGGAAGAAGGGGTGACGAACGAGGGGCCGAACGGCGGCGGGAGCGACGCCACCGACGTCATCCGGGTCCTCCTGCAATGAGAGCCCTCCTGCTCGCGGCCCTGGCCGGCGCGGCGTGGACCACTGGCGCGTTCGCGTTGCAGGTCACCTGGCCGCGGCCGAGAACGCCACCCCCGGCGCGGCCGACCTGACCGCCGGACCGCTTCCCGAAGCCCCGGCGTTCGTCTTCCTCGGAACGAGCCCGTCGGAGGTCACGCGGCCCACCACCTTGAAGAACCTGGGCGCGGGCCTGGCCAGGGCATCGACGGGGACGGCCGGGTGATCCAAGGCGTGGCCTTCGAGCTCACGCCCGCTTTCTACCTGACGAGCACCACGCTGAAGCAGTATCGGGAGGATTGGACGAAGTACGCGCTGAGCAACCTGCAGCTGACACTCGCCACGGTCCGGACGTCAGGGGATTCGGCGAGCACCGATCTCGCGCTCGGATTTCGGATGCCGATCTTCGACGCGGGCGATCCGATGCGCAACAAGGAGTTCACCGACCGGATCGGCGAGCGCATGCAGGCCTGCGCGAACCTCGCTACCCCGGCCGGACCGGGCGACGACCCGAATGCCCCGGCCCCTCGGGCGATCGCGAAGCGTTCATCGCGTGCATGGACACCGCCGCAGCGCCGGTGGGGGAGCGATGGGCCGAAGATCATTGGAACGCCTCCGCGCTGACGCTCGCGGCCGCGACCGGGACCCGGCTCACGCAGTCGCGGTTCAGCGACCGCCGGTGGCTCGGCATGCAGCTCTGGCTGGCCGGCGCACTCGGCCTCAGCGACTGGGGGCAGCTCGTCGTCCAGGGCAGCTATCTCGATTCCCGCCTTGCGGACGTGGATGCGCTCGAGTACAAGGCCACCGCGCTCGGCGCGCGGCTCATTGCCGGTGGCAGCAGGATCAACGGCTTCGCCGAGCTGAGCGGCGAGACCCGCTTCGACCGGTCCGACGCAGTGAAGAAAGACGACGGCCGCTGGTCGGCCGGCATCGAGTTCCTGGTCGGCGACGACCTGTGGCTGTCCACCGGATTGGGCTCGACCTACCAGGAGCTGGACGAGCCCGATCGGACGCTGGTGTTCGCGAACCTACGCTGGGGTGTCTCGGACAAGGCTCGCATGACGCCGAAATGAACACGACCGCACCGGGCCAAGCGCCCGCCTGGAAGAAGCGAGGACTTCGCGCCCGGCTCAAAGCCCGGGTCACCCGGTCGTGGGAGAGGTGGACTGGGAAGGTCGATCCGACGACCAAGCTGCCCGAAGTCATCGCGGCCGAGCTGACGCACATCCATCAGCGCCGCCATCAGGGAAAGGGGAGGGACGTCGTCGCGCGGAGTCTGATCGGGCTGGCGCTTTCCGGAGGCGGGATTCGGTCGGCAACGACCAATCTCGGCGTGCTCCAGGCGCTCTCGCGCATGAAGATCCTGCCGATGGTGGACTACCTGAGCACCGTGTCGGGAGGCGGGTATATCGGGGCGGCGCTGTCGTCGTTGCTCTCGTGGAACGGTGAGACCCAACCTGCACCGGCAGGCTCCTGCAAGAACTTCACGTTCGGTCATGACGAATCGCCGCAGTTCTCGACCGAATGGGACCGCTTCCCCTTTCGCGAGGAGTTCACCCCCGATCAGGTGCACCGTCCGCTTGGTGCGGAGCTGGTCGGGCACCTGCGTACCCACGGCAACTTCCTGGTGGCACGATGGGGTGTCATCCGGCGGGAAACGATGCGCAGCGTCGGCAACCTGGTCACGGGGATCACGTACAGCCTGCTGGTCTCGGTCCTCACGCTCTTCACGGTCAGCGCGGGGTATCTCTTCCTCATCCTCACGGCCGTCCCGGCGATTCACCGGGTCCTGGCCGATCCTACGCCGAGGGCGGGGTGGACGGACAGCCTGGTCCAGCCCGCAGTGGACTCAGCCTCCTCCCGGGTCCGCCTGCGAGAGTCCACCTGCATCGATGCCAGCGAGTCTTGCGTGCTCAGGACCACCACGACGCTCACGGCACCTACGCTGATCAGCCGAATTCAGCGCAATGCTCAGATGCTTGGCGCCGGCATCTTCGGCTCATTGAAATCCACTACGACTGCCGCGCCGGTCCACCCGCTGATCGACGGTGCGCTGCGCGGGGCTGGACTGGTTCTCATAGTGTTTTGCCTGGTCTACCTCGTCTTTTCCGCGTACTTCAAACGAGAAGCGGCACCACCTGGGACGCCGGCGGCGGGCGAGTCGGCGGAAGACGGCTTCGAGCGGATCCTGCTGTGGGCCGTCGCCGTAGTCCTGGCGCTCGCCGTGGCGTTCTTCTCGTGGGATCTCCATGACCAGATCCTGGCATTGCAGGGACCCGGGCAGCTCGCCGGGTTGCTGCTTCCCTTCGCCATCCTCCTGGGGGCCCGGATCTCGAGTGCCGCGATCGGCATCGTGGTGATCACCTATCTGCCGAGCTGGACCCGCCGCATGCGCTCGTTCTGGGGCGGCGTCCAGGCGATCACGATGTACGGCACGTGGTCGCTCCTGTTCCTGGGCCTGCTTCCGCTCGCGATCTACGCGGTGCGCGATCATACCGGTGGCATCGGCGCCGGCGCACTCGGCTCGCTCCTGATCACGCGGCTCCTCACTTCGCGCACCGCCGAGGGTACGCGGCGCTTTGCGATCCCTCAGGCGCTTCGGCACGCGGCGCTGGCGCTCGCCGTAGCGCTCGCACTCGTCCTCGGCACTCTGTTCTTCGCGGGCTACATCGCCCGGTCCGTCGTCGATGCCGGCGACGTGTGGCCCATCTTCTTCGTTCCGGCGATCGTCCTCACCGTCCTCGCGCTTCTGGTGGACCACAACCGGCACAGCCCGCACTACTTCTACCGCGACCGGCTGGCGGAGACGTATCTCCGAACCGAGCTCGCGGACATCCACCGGCGCCAACGGCTCTTCCGCGACGCCATGGAGATGCCGCTCTCATGCCTGCACGGAGAGCCCGAAGCGACGACCACGCGGTGGTGCAACACGGCCCCGTACCACCTCATCAGCGCGGCGATCAATCTTGCCGGCAGCCGCGATCTCACGCGGAAGGATCGGAAATCCGGTTACTGGCTGTTCTCGAAGTTGTACAGCGGCTCGGTGCATACCGGGTTCCGCCGGACGCGAAACTATCGAAGAAACGACACTAAGCTGGCCGGCGCCATCGCGATCTCGGGCGCAGCGGCGTCTTCGGCGATCGGCCGGGGGACGTTCTTCGCGCAGGCGTTCGCGACGGTCCTGTTCAACATCCGCCTGGGCCACTGGGTGGAGAATCCGCACTTCCGCACCAGCGTGTGGCGGCGCGAAGGCACGCTGGCGTGGCACCGCAGCTTCCTGTGGCCGTGGTACCTCTGGCGGGAGATCACGATGGCGACCGTCGAGACCACCCGGCTCGTCAATCTGTCGGACGGTGGACATACGGGAGACAACGTCGGCATCTATCCCCTGTTGCAGCGGCGGTGCAAGGTCATCATCGCGTGCGATGCCGAATGCGACAGCGCGCTCACGTTCGGCTCGTTCACCGAGGCGCTGCGTCATGCCTATGTGGACATGGGGATCTCGGTCGACATCGATCTCTCACTCATCCGCCCCGACCGGACCACCGGGCGCAGCCGCAGTCACAGCGCGGTGGGGCGGATCCGCTATCCGGACCGGCCGGACCAGGAAAGCTTCCTGATCTATCTCAAGAACTCCTTGACGGGCGATGAACCGGAGCCGGTTCTCAACTACTGGAGCGACCGACCCGAGTTTCCGCACGAATCCACCGCGGACCAGTTCTTCGACGACGCGCAGTTCGAGTCCTACCGGGCCCTGGGCGTGCATCTCGCGGAGCACACCTTCGGACCGTGGACCACGACGAAGTGGTTTCACGTCGCGCACGAGCATCATCAGCCGGACGTGTGCGTCAAGGCGGCTCCATGACGGATTCGAAGCCCCGGCCGGAGTGGCTCTACCGCTCCGAGACTCCACCGCCGGCCCCGGACCCGTTTCCGAATGAGCCCGACCTGGGAAAGGCCTGGCAGCGGTTGCAGGTGCTGCACACGCCGGACCGGCGAGTGGATGCGGAGGACTACCGCTGGATCGTGGACTGGCTCGCCGCCCTCGAGCGGCTGTTCCTCGATCGCGGCGACCTGGAGCCGTATTACGAGGAGTGCTTCGCGCCGGAGAACAGCGATGCCGCCCGCTCGCCCGCCAAGCTGACGTCCCAGGTCGCGCACGTGGCGACGATCCAGGCGCAGTTCATGGAGGAGGTGTACTACACGCTCTCGCTCAACCGGCATGGGAATGCGGTGGACAATCGGGGCTGGATGAACCTGTTCCGCCGTGGGGGCGCTCACCGAACTTCAACGCCCGCCTGGACCAGCTCCGGTCCACGCTCACGATGGAATTCCTGATCTTCTACGACTATTACCTGCGGCACTATCGCTGCCGGATCGACGAGGATCCGATCCCGCATCCATGGGACAGCGCCGAGCGCCGCAGGGACCCACGCGGTCCCGACGCACTACCCGAGCGCACGGGCGGCGAGCCCGATCCGGACTGCATGAAGGACCAGCCGGCTTCCAATCGCGAGCGTCGGAGACAGCTCAAGGTTCCAGAGCCCGCGGAGCTTCCCGGCGTCTACCTCGACTCAGGCGTCCGCGAAGCCGGCAGCAAGCCGGAGGGCATGGAGGAAGCCATCCATCCGCAGGCGTCCGGGCGGAGCGATGCAACGAAGCCTCCCGCTCAGGCTCCATCCGCCGACAGGGCGCCTCAGCCTCCGAAGGACTGACCCGGTGGCTCGGGAGGTCGCACGCCGAACGACTAGCCTAAGGACCCTATCATGGCCACGGCACCCTCTAAATCAGTGAAGAGCTCCGGCGGACGAGCTTCCGGTCCCCGGATGACGAGGCGTGCGTACTGGGCGATCACGGCCGCGGTCGCGACCTTAAGCTCGATCGTCGCCGTACGGCAGGACACCCGCCCGGATCCGTTCACTCCCTCCTCGATCTTCAGTCTGGACTGGTGGTTCTATCCGGTGGAGCAGAACGCCTTCAAGCGCGTCCCCGCGCTGACTTCGCGTCTCAACGGCGTGTACGCCCTGCGTGGTACCGGCCGCGTGTGGGCGGTGGGCCATGGCGGTCTTCTGGTGGTCAGCGAGGATGGCGGGGGTACGTGGCGGCAGGACTCGGTCGTCGCGGTGCAGGAGATGCCCCTAGCGGAGGTGGGTTACGGTGCGGGAATGGATACTGATACGCTCGACGTGGCGCAGGCGCCGTATGTCCAGGAGAAAGCGGCACCGACACCGAGGAGCAAGGGCGACCTGCCACAGCTCAACAGACAGCAGATCGTGCCGCCGTCGCCAGAATCTCTCGAAACCGTACCGGGCGTCGGGCGACGACTCACGAACGATTTCCATGACGTGTTCTTTTCTCGCCGCAGCTGGGTTGGATCGTCGGTGCTGGTGGGATGGTGGCTCGCACTGCGGACGGCGGCGGCGAGTGGACCGTGACCCGGGTTCCGGAGGGCCCCGATCTCGTCACCGTGGGCTTCGCCGCCTCCGATACCACCGGTCTGGTGCTCGACCGTTCCGGCAGAGTGTTCTTCACCGACGACGGCCGCACGTGGAAGCCGTCGCCGTATCGCATGCAGGCGACCTCCTTCGCAGGCGCTGATCTCGGCTATTTCATCGGCCGCAACGGGGCATTCCTTCCCGCTCATGATATCGAGATTCTTGGCTCGAGCCGCGCGGAGGAACCGGGCCGCTTCCGACAACTGAGTTTCCTCGATTCGTTGCAGGGCTGGGCGACCGATTCAATTGGTGTCCTCTGGGTGACCAGCGATGGCGGCCGTCGCTGGGATTCCGTTCTGGGACAGAGCGTTCCGCTGCCCGGCAAATTGGCGTTCGCCGACCAGGAAACGGGCTGGGCCATCTCCGGTCGCGGGCAACTGCTTCGGACGGATGATGGAGGACAGGGTTGGACCCACGAGCTGGGGCGGGTCAAGCTGCACGCCGTGGGATTCGCGAGCGATGACGAGGGATTCGCGGTGGGTGAGCAGGGCGCGCTGTTGGCCACGGACGACGGCGGCGACTCGTGGGAACCACAGCGTCTCGCCACGGACCGAGACCTCATGGCCGTCCGATTCTCGAGCCGAGTCTCCGGGCTCATCGCGGATGCGCGAGGAGGCGCCTGGCGGACCAGCGACGGCGGGCACGAGTGGATACCGGACACCCTGGCCGATTCGCTGACGCCGGGTCGTGCCGCCGCGGTCACGATCACCGGCTCGGGCGAGATCGTTGCGGTAGCGGCGCGCAGGGTGTTCCGGCGCCGAATCGGGGAGCCAGCCTGGCGGGAGACCAGCACGGGTGGAAGCGAGTTTCGCTCGCTGACGGAGGCCGGCAGGAGGCTCGCGGTCGCGGATGCCGAGGGCAGAATCTGGCACACTAGGGACCTTGGCCAAGGCTGGACGCCGGACACCTCGTCGAGTCCTTCCGCATACATGATCTTCGCCGCCGACAGCGAGCACGTGTGGGTCGTCGGCCGAGATGGCGTCGTGTGGCGTTTCATGGGCGCGGGCGCGCCATGGGCCGTGGATCGCGATGCCACGAGGGACCGGTTGCGCAGCGCCGCCGCTTACGAGGGGGGTCGCGCGGCCGGGGTGACTGCGGCCGGCGCCGTGGTCGTCTCAGAAGACAGCGGACGCACGTGGGCCGACCCGGCCCACCCCACGCGCTCGCCCGCACCCTGGTACTGGCTCGCCATCGCGGTCGTGCTGGGCCTCATCCTGGTTGGAAAACCAACCGTTCCGCGCCGTCGTCCCTCAGTGGCGGATGTGTTAGTGTCAGACCGGCCGATCCGGAAAGGCGACCCGGATCCGTTGGGCCTCACGAGTGTGGCCCTGGGCTTGTCCCGGTTCATTCGAAACTCGCGCACCGAGCCACCGCTGACAGTCGCGATCACCGGGAAGTGGGGGACGGGCAAGAGCTCTCTCATGAACCTCCTCCAGGACGACCTCCGGGAGTACGGCTTCCGTCCGATCTGGTTCAATGCATGGCACCATCAGAAGGAGGAGGACCTTCTCGCGTCGCTGCTCCACAGGGTCCAGGAAGAGGCCCCGCCTCCGCTCTTTCATCCGGGTGGCCTCATGTTCCGTCTCCGCCTGCTCTGGATCCGTGCGGACCGGTATCGCAAGCTCGCGGCGTTCAGTGCGGTCGTGATGGTGGCCGGATTGGGGTATCTCGCGAGCGACTTCGAAGCGCAGGCGAATCGGATGCTGGCGGGCGCGGCCCACGGCATCCACGTCGTCAAGCAGATCTGGCCGGGGGAGGAGCCCAGCATCTCGCGGCCCGTTGCGACGGCCGACACGGCCCACGCCACGAACCACTATGTCGCGGAGGGCGGGTCGTTCCTCGCGCTGCTGGCGCTCGTCTCGGCCCTCGCGACGCTCTGGAAAGGGCTTCACACGTTCGGCGGTATCCCCGCCTCGCTGATGACGACGATGCGCGGGGCCTTCCGTCTCCGGGACCTCCAGGCGCAGACGGGCTTTCGCTCGCAGTTCGAGACCGAGTTCCAGGAAGCGACGCAGGCGCTCGGCGAACGGGCGCTCGTCATTCTGGTGGATGACCTCGACCGTTGCAATCCGAAGAACGTGCTGGAGGTGCTGGAAGCGATCAATTTCCTGGTCTCATCCGGCCGCTGTTTCGTGCTGATCGGGATGGACCGCGACTTCGTGGAAGGCTGCGTCGGACTGGGCTTCCAGGACGTGGCGAAGGAACTGGCCGTTGGCGGGCGCCGCGTTCCCGACGACTCGAAGAATACCGACGAGCGCGAACGGAACATCCGGCGAGACTTCGCGGTGCAGTACCTCGAAAAGCTGGTCAACATCGAGGTCCCGGTTCCCCGGCCACCGCCCTTCAGCTCTCGGACCTGGTCGCGGGCGCCGGCACGGAGGACGAGCTGGCGGACCGGCGCCGCCGGCGCCTGCGTGGACTCGAACTCAGCGCTCGGACGGCGGCGGCGGTGCTCGCGGTTGTGGGCTTTGGGTGGCTGTTCACCTTTACGAAGGAATATGGCGAGCGGGAGCTCATCGCAGCCGCGCTCGCTGGCGCCGCTCCAACAGAGGAAGCGTCCGCGGCAGCCGGGAGCGGGGGGAGCACGGCCGGGCAAGGCAGTGTTCCCGGTGACGGCGGCCCGACGTTCGCCGTCGCTGGTCTGGCGGGCGATCTGGTGCCTAGCGACTCGGCTCCCTCTTCCTGGACGCTCCTGGTCATCTGCGCCTTGCTTGTTGTCGGTGGCGGCATCCTCGCCCTCCTGCGGCGCCCAGTCGTGTCGGTGCACGACTCGGACGAGTTCACGGACGCGCTCAACGTGTGGAGCCCGCTGATCTACGGGCGACGTAACACGCCGCGCGGGATCAAGAAATTCCTGAACCGAGTTCGCTTCTATGCCATGCGGCAGGAGGCCCACCTTCCCGTGGAGCGGCAGTGGGATCGGGTGGTCGGCTGGATTCGCAGGCGGCGGAGCATCGATCGGCTGCTGCGCTGGATTCTAGGGGAACCGGCTGAAGCGTCAGCTAATCCAGTCGAGAAGCCCGACGCGAGTGAGGTTCGGATTCCCGAGACGGTGCTGGTGGCGTTGAGCTCGGTGCAGGAGTGTCAAGCGGAGCTGCTGGACAGACCGGAGCTGTACACCGACTTCTCGGACTTCCTCGTCAAGTCGGTGAAACCTCTTCCGGAATCGGTGAAGTCGAATCTGGCGAGCGCCGCGGCGTGGGGTCCGCTCGAGAAGTATCAAGCGCGGTTCGCCCGGCTCAGCGCCGGACTTCGGATCGCCTGAGCCGATGGTGCCGTCGTCGCGCGCGGCGTTGCTCTGCTTCGTGGTGATCGCCGGCGTGGGCGCGGCGATAGTCCTGGACAGGCGCATGCGCGACGTGGCCGAGGGGACCGGCCTCGTTCCGCCTCCGACGCATGTTCAGCTTCAGTTCCATCCGACGGCAGCCTCAACCGACTCGCTGATCGCGGCCTGGGGAGAGGCCGGCTCGACGAGCGTACGAGCACAGATCCGCCTGGACTTCTGGCTCCTCATGGCCTACGGATTGGCGGGGGCCGCCGGCGCACTGCTGGTGCAGGGCTTGTTCCCCGCCTCATGGCGCCGTGCGAAAGCGTGGGCTCCGACCGTCGCGTGGGTCTGGGTTGGCGCCGCCATAGCGGACGCGGGGGAGAATGCGGCGTTGCTCTGGGTGCTGCCGCCACCCACGCGCACTTGGCTGCAGCCACTCGCGTTCGGCTTCGCTGTGCTGAAGTGGGCGCTGTTCGTCGCGGGCGCGATCTACATTGTGACCGGGGTGGTGCTCGGAGTGTGGAAAGCAGCGACGGGGACACGCCAGCCGGCCCCACGCCCCTAGCCGATCATCACCCCGGCTCCCTGCCGTCGGAGCGGCAGCTGCCCCTAGTCGAGGAGGCGAGCAGGTGATCAGACCACGGGCGATCGGCAGAGTCGACGTGTGGGCGGCAGAGCGGGCAACTCTCCACACATGCCTGGTGGGTCGGGGCGAGGGAGCCTGTCGATCACCCGGGGTATGGCTCCTTCGCTTCGTTCAGGATGACAATGCGTCGTTCGGGATCACACCGAGCTAAGGCCGGCGCCTGGGCACCTCCAGTTTCGCCGCGGGCTTCGCCGTGTAGTCGAAGTCCGGCACCAGGACGCGGTGCTGGCCGCTCTTGAACCCGGCCAGCGCCAGGGTGCGCTGCGCCTGCGACCGGTTCCCGTGGATCCGCTCAGCCGGGATGCCGTTCCGCACGAGAAATTTCTGGAGCCGGTCGGTGCGGTGCTTGGTGCGGGTGAAGACCAGCGCCTCCTCGGGGGCGGTATCGGGCGGAGCTGATAGCTCGGGTCGCTGGCTATGGGGCACGGGTAGGGCGACGGCCGCCAACGCGATCCAGGCCGGCATGGCGGCCTGAAGCAGTCGAGGCGAACCAAGGTGTAGTCGAGGGTGGGAGCGCGATCGGATCACGGCAAGACCATGTCGCAGACTGGTACTACCAATGTACGTCGGCTGGACTTCCCCCGTACTACAGGCAAAATTGGCGTCCCGACCACTCTGGAATCCCCTTGATGCGCCGAGTCGTCCTCCTCCTGCTGGGCCTCGTCGCCTGCGGCGATGGCACCGGCCCCGGTGACGAAGTCCCCAACGGCAGGCTCGTCTTCTCGAGCCGAGCAGCGGATCCCAACGGCGAGCGGCAGCAGATCTTCGCCATGAACCCCGACGGGAGCGAACGAGTTCAGCTCACCAACGAGTTCAACGAAGGCTACACGATCCTTCGCTCGCGGCCCGGTGGCACCCGCGTCGCGTACTACAAGGTCAACCTCTCGGTAGCGAGCGGGATCTACACGATGCGCGGCGACGGCTCGGATCCAACGGGGCCGTTCGAGTTCGACTTCACGGTATACGACATCACGGACGACGGCGCGCGAGTCGTCGGCATCAAGGATCAGACGATACACCGGACACTCGCCGTCGGAGACCTCAGGACCGGCGAGGCGACGGACTTGCCAACGGGAGATGTGCTGCCCGGTGATGTGATCTGGTCGCCGGATGGGGAGCTGATCGCCTTTACCGGCAGGGAGGATGAGGGACTGAGGAACGAGCTGTACGTCATCCGACCGGATGGCGGTGGGCTGCAGCGGATCACCAACGACGAGTCGATCAAGTACTCGCCGAGCTGGTCGCCGGACGGCGGGACGATCGCGTTCAGCCGGGAGGTGATCGGCGAGGGGCTGGAGCTCTATGTGCTGGAGCTGGGGCTGAACCGGCTTCGGCCGATCTACCCCTTCCTCTGCCACGGCGCCCGGCCGCCGTGGTCGCCCGACGGCCGGGAGGTGATGTGCACCGACAACCGGGGACAGACGCGGGCGCTCGTGAACGTCGCTACGGGCGAGGCGGTGGAGCTCTTCCGGTCGGGCGACTTCTATGGCTGCGAGGGATGGTCGCCGGACGGTACCAAACTGCTGTGCGGGGACTCCGAGGGGTGGATCACGCTCGATACGGATGGCACGAACCGGCAGCTCATCATTCCGATGGATGGCGGCGCGGCGTGGCCGGTCTGGCTGCGAGGAGATAATTAACCGGCTATCTGCCGGCGCCTTAGCCCCGCGGCGGCAGCCGCGGTCCGATGCGCAGCTCGTGTCCCTCCTGCGACAGCAGCACCGTCGAGCTCATTGAGCTCGCGCAGGCCGGTCGGCAGCCCAGGCCGTTGATACGATAGCGACAGGCTCGGCAGCCGCTGGGATCAGTTCGACGCCCGTGACAGACCCGACGAGGCGGGCCGGACTCGGCCGGACGACCGGTCCAGACATGCACGGTGCCTTTGCCCGGTGATCATCGGCGGCGCCGCAGCGAGTCGAGCAGGATCGGCACCAGCGCCCGGGTGAAGGCCTCGGCGTCGGCCCGCGAGAGATGGGACCACTCCGGCGGCTCCCAGGCGTCGAGCTCCGGGTAGTCCTCGTAGTAGATCGCCACCGCGTCCACCTCCTTCGCCAGCCGGTCCCAGAACCTCGCGCGGGGGACGTCCCGCTCCTCGTACTCCAGCACGCGGCCTCCCGACGGGTGCCGAACGAAGGCCACGTCCCCGCCCCGCGCGCGGATCTTCGCGATGTCGCGGCGAAGCTCCGCGAGCGTGGCGCTCACCGAGTCGGGACCGGGCGGCGGACGGCGGCCGGGGTCGTCCATGCCATCCAGCCAGATGTCCCGGACCAGCTGCCGGTACACCGAGTCCCGCAGCACCCTCGGCTCGAGCCACCCCTGGCGATCGGCCTGGGTCACACTGACCTTGCGCACCGCGCGATCGAGGAGCATCCCCTCGCGGAGCGGGAGCGGCTGGCGCTCGATGATGGCCTGGAGCCGGGTGTCCCAATCGATGAAGGCGAAGACGTCCTCCACCCGCATGAAGATCCGCTGGCCCAGCCACTCCGACGGGGTCTCCTTGCGCGCCCGCTCGGGGAAGTCGCCCAGGTAGCCGCGCCGGGTCCGGAAGAAGATCTGCGGCGTCACCCCGACCACGACGAGCCCGGTGACGGTGGTGTCGTTCGCCAGCTCGGTGAGGATACCGCGGGGACTGGTGCCGACCAGGGCGAGCTGGACCGGCGGCGGACCGCCGGCGACCTCCGCCCACGCCTCCAGGTTGGTGTCGAAGTAGATCCGGGAGGAGCCGATCAGGATGGTGCGGTTCCCAGTCGCCAGGCGGCGCTGCATTCCCCAGAAGCCGGGGGAATCCACATAATCGGGCGTGGTGAACCCGATGCCGCGCCAGTACAGCTCCCAGCCCGCCGTCAGCAAGGCCGTCGCCACGGCCACACCCGTGAAGATGCCGCGCCACGGGCGGTCGGGGACAGGCCGCTCAGAACTGGAAATAGATGAATGCATTGCCCGAGCCCTGGGAGGTGATGATGGCGAACAGCATGGCGGACCACAGCGCGGCGATGATCCACCCGGGCGTGCGCTCGACCACCGCCTCGAGCGTGGTGTCCCGCATGCGCCAGTGCGCGGCGAGCATCGCGACCGTGACCGCGGCGACCGTGAGGATCCCGTTCCAGTAGAGCACGCGCGCACCCGTCTCGCCGAGCCCCACCATCGACCGCAACAGGCGCCAGGCAGAGGTGAAGTCCCGCGCGCGGAAGAAGACCCAGGTGAAGTTGACCAGCACGTAGGTGAGGAGCGCCAGCGCGATGCGGGCGCCGGTGCCGGTAGCGACAGGGCGGCCGGCGAAGCGCTCCTGCAGCCAGCGCTCCACCGCCAGATAGGCCCCGTGCAGTCCGCCCCAGACCACGAAGGTCCAGCTCGCCCCGTGCCAGAGGCCGCCCAGCAGCATCGTGGCCATCAGGTTGACGTAGGTGCGCCGCCGGCCCTTCCGGTTGCCGCCGAGCGGCAGGTACAGGTAGTCCCGCAACCAGGTCGAGAGCGAGATGTGCCAACGGCGCCAGAAGTCGGAGAACCCGATCGCGGCGTAGGGGTAGCGGAAGTTGTTGGTGATGGAGAAGCCGAGGCAGAGGCTCGCCCCGATGGCGGTGGTGGAGTAGCCGGCGAAGTCGGAGAAGATCTGGCCGGAGAACGCGAGCACCCCCATCCAGGCGTCGAGCGGGTGCAGGGCCCGCATGGCGCCGAAGACGGTGTCGGCCGTGGGGGCCAGCAGCGTGTCGGCGACGACCACCTTCTGAAACAGGCCCAGACTCATCAGGCCCAGGCCCCACACGCGCTGGGAAGATGTGGCCCGGCGCGGCCGGGCGAACTGGGGAATGAGGTCCGCGGGCCGGACGATGGGTCCGGCGACGAGCTGGGGAAAGAAGGTGACGAAGAGGGCGAAGTCGAGGAACGAGCCTGCCGGCCGCTCGCGGCGGAGGTACACGTCCAGCGTGTAGGCCATCGTCTGGAAAGTGTAGAACGAGATGCCGACCGGCAGCACGATGTCCCAGGCGGGCGGGACCCACGCAATCCCGATGGTCGCCATCGCAGCCTGCCAGTTCTCCAGCAGGAACTCGCCGTACTTGAAGTAGCCGAGGATGCCGAGGTTGCCGGCCATCGAGAGGAGGAGGAGCCCGCGGCGGCGGGCGGGTCGCTCCTCCCGGTCGAGCCACTTGGCGACCCACCAGTCGAGGACGGTCGAGATCCAGAGAAGGACGATGAACGGCGGGTTCCAGGCGGCGTAGAAGACGTAGCTGGCAAGGAGGAGGTTGAGCTTCTTGACCCGCCAGGGGAACGGCAGGGCGTGCAGGATGAGGACGACGGCGAAGAAGAGCGCGAAGGTGAGCGAGTTGAAGAGCACGCCGCCGTCCCGGGGGAGGGAACCGCCTGATCGCCGTCAAGTGCTGTCCAGGGAACGCGCAGATGGTACGGGAGGATTTCCTCAGGCGCAATGGCCCACCGCGGGCGACCACTCGGCCTGGGAAACGAGCAGACGGTCGAACCGATCGCACCATGGAAGCCGCCAGCGCGGCGGCCTCGCGAGCTGGCGCCCCTGGTGGAGCTATTTGGCGGCCGGCGTCACACCCATCCGCTCCTCGATCTTCCGAAACCGCGGGTCCTTCCGCAGCGGATCCAGCAGCGGATCGAAGAAGATCTCCGGCATGAAGTTGTCCCGCTCGTCGATCGCGCGATGCAGCTCCGCGATCCCGCGATCGGTCTCCCCCAGCCCGGCATACGCCGTCGCCAGCGTGAAGGCCCCGAACTCCCCCCGCTTCGCGCGCTCCCTCAGCTCGTCCATCAACTCGAGCGCGGCCGCGCGGTCCCCGGCGCCGACGTAGGCTTGGACCAGCGCGGCGTACTGGAGATCGTAGTCGCCGCCCAGCTCGATGCCCTGCCGGAGCGCCTTGACCGCTTCGGGATACCGTCCTTTCGCGATGAACACCAGACCCAGGTTCAGGCTGCCGTGCGGATAGTTGGGATCCAGCGCGAGCGTCCGCCGAATCTGGGCCTCGGCCTCGTCGTTGCGGCGCATGAGGTAGTACACCCAGCCCAGCTCGATCCCGATGATCCGGGAGAGCGGATCCAGCTCGTGCGCGCGCTCCATCTCGCGCGCGCTCTCGTCCAATCGGCCGCGGCCGGCCAGGAAGTCGGCGTACCAGTGGTGCGCGGTGGCGTAGTCCGGATTGGCCGCGATCGCCTTGCGGAAGCTCGCCTCCGCAGCCGCCCAGTCCCAGCCATAGGTCATGGTCCCGTACGCCAGCGAGGTGTGCGCCTCGGCCAGCGTGCTGTCGAGCGCGAGCGCGCGCAGAGCCGCCGTCCGGCCCTTGCGCCAGGTCTCGTCCCTCGGCGCGCCGGCGTAGGGAATCTGCAGGATGTACGCGTCGGCCAGCCCCGCCCAGGCCCGGGCGAACCCGCTGTCGCGCGCGACCGCCTGCTCCAGGTACTTGACCGCCTCGTTCATGGCCGCGGCCGTGCGCTGGTTCCAGGCGAAGCGGCCCTTGAGATAGAGGTCGTACGCCTCGAGGTCCCGGGTCGGCGTCTGCGACAGCGCCGATCCCTCGCCCACGGCCAGCTCGACGCGCAAGGCCTGCACGATCGCGCGGGCGATCTCCTCCTGCACGGCGAAGACGTCGGTCAGCTCCCGGTCGTATGCCTGGGACCAGAGCTGGTAGCCGTCCTCCGCGCTCACCAGCTGCGCCACGATCCGCATGCGGTTGCCGCTCTTCCGCACGCTGCCCTCCAGCACCGCGCCCACGTCCAGCTTCCGGCCCACCTCCCGCACGTCGGCGCTCCCGCCCTTGAACTGGAACGACGAGGTCCGGGCGGCGACCCGGAGGCCCTCGACCTGACTCAACGAGGTGATCAGCTCCTCGGTCAGGCCGTCGCTGAAGTACTCCTGGTCCTTCGCCGGGCTCAGGTCCACGAACGGCAGCACGGCCGCGGAGGCGGACGGCGCGCCGCCGCCCGCGCCGCGACCGATGACGAGCCAGGCGACCAGGAGGAGGGCCGCCACGCCGGCCGCGAGGACGAGCGCACGCGCCGGCAGGCCGCGAGGTGCCGCGCGCGATGGCGGGGGCGTTGTCACGCCGCGGCGTAGTCCGCGCTGTCGGCGTCTCCAGCTCCGCGGCGAAGTCAGCGGCGGTGGCGAACCGATCGCCGGGGACTCCGCGCCAACGCCCGCACGACGGCGCTGTCCACCGACGGCGGGATCTCACGGAGCGTGCCGACGCGGGGCGCCGGCCCGGTGAGGCGCTTGGCCAGGATCGCCTGCTGGTTGGGCCCGGTGAAGGGCGGCTCGCCGGCCAGCATCTCGTAGAGCACGCAGCCGAGCGAGTAGATGTCGCTCCGGGCATCGAGCGTGCGCTCCCCGGCCGACTGCTCCGGGCTCATGTAGTGCGGCGTGCCGAGCGACATGCCGGTCTCGGTCAGCCGGTCCTCGCGGGCTCCGTCCGCCGCCAGCGCGCGCGCGATGCCGAAGTCGGCGATCAGCGCGTGGTCGCTGGACAACAGGATGTTCTCCGGCTTGATGTCGCGATGGATCACGCCGTGCTGGTGGGCATAGGAGAGCCCGTCGGCCACTTCGCGCGCGATGCGCAGCGCGTCGGCCATCGGGAGCCGGCCCTCGCGGGCGATCCGCCCGCGGAGCGTCTCGCCCTCCACGTACGGCATGGTGAACCAGAGCAGGTCCGCCCCGGCGCTTCCCTGCTCTACGATTCCGCTGTCCAGCACGGCCAGGATGTGGGGATGCTGCAGGCGGGCGCAGAGCCGGATCTCCCGGAGGAAGCGCTCCGGGCCCAGCGTGTCGGCGAGCTCGGGGCGCATGAGCTTGAACGCGACCGGGCGGTCGTGCCTCAGGTCGTGGGCCAGCCAGACCTTGGCCATGCCGCCGCGGCCGAGCTCGCGCTCGAACGCATAGCGGTCGGCCAGGGCGGCCTCGAGTCGTTTCATGGTGTCGGTCAGCGCAGGGTGGGCCGTAGCCTGGCCTGCCTCCGCTAGTCGCGGGCGCACGAGATGCACCACGGCCATGCTCGCTTCGCTCAGGATGACACCGAGCTAAGGCCGGCGGCGGGGCCGGCTCGGTGAGCGCCCCGCCACGCCGCGCCGCTGCGCCTTCGCGTTCGCGCGCGCCCGCTCCTCCGCCTTCCTGGTCCGAATCGCCTGGATCCGCTCGCCGAGCGGCACCTCCAGTTGCGCAGCGCGGGCTTCGCCGTGTAGTCGAAGTCCGGCACCAGCACGCGCGGCAGTCCGCGGCCGAGGGCGCGCTCGATCCGCTTGAGATCGCCCTCCTCCTCCGGAGCCACGAAGGTGAACGCGTCGCCCACCGCCTCCGCCCGCGCGGTCCGGCCGACGCGGTGGATGTAGTCCTCCGGCACCTTCGGCACGTCGAAGTTCACCACGTGGCCCAGCTCCTCGATATCGATCCCGCGCGCGGCGATGTCGGTCGCCACCAGCACGCGGTGCTGGCCGCTCTTGAACCCGGCCAGCGCCAGGGTGCGCTGCGCCTGCGACCGGTTCCCGTGGATCCGCTCGGCCGCGATGCCGTTCCGCACCAGGAATTTCTGGAGCCGGTCGGTGCGGTGCTTGGTGCGGGTGAAGACCAGCGCCTCCTTCATGTCGCCCCGCTGAAGCAGTGCCAGGAACAGCGCCGACTTGAGCTCCTGCTGCACCGGGTACACCGCCTGGGTGATCCCCACCGCGGGCGCCGCTCGCCGCTCGAGATTGATGGTGAACGGATTGCGCAGCATGTCGCGGGTGAGGGCCAGGATCGGCGGCGGCATGGTGGCGCTGAAGAACAGCGTCTGCCGCTTGGCGGGCAGGTGGCGCAGGATCTTCCGGATCTCGGGGAGGAAACCCATGTCGAGCATCCGGTCGGCCTCGTCCAGCACCAGGATCTCGAGCCCGGGCAGCCTGGCGTAGGAATGGGAGAAGTGATCCAGCAGCCGTCCGGGGGTCGCGACGATGATGTCCGCGCCGCTCCGGAAGGCGTGCTCCTGCGGGGCCATGCCGACGCCGCCGAACACGGGCGCCGCGGTCACCGGCGTGTGCACCGAGAGATCGTCGAGGTCGCCCACGATCTGCGCGGCCAGCTCGCGGGTCGGGGTGAGGATGAGGGCCCGGGTGGTGCCCGCGCGGCTTGTCGATCAGCCGGTGGAGGATCGGCAGGCCGAAGGCCGCGGTCTTGCCGCTGCCGGTCATGGCGCAGGCGAGGAGGTCCCGGCCGGCCATGGCCGGCGGAATCGCATCCGCCTGGATCGGCGTGGGGCGGGCAAAGCCGAGCTCTTTGATGCCTTTGAGGAGACTGGGGTGGAGCTTCAGTGAGGTGAAGGGCAAGTCAGGGTTCGATCGAGTGGCCCGTTGAGCCACCTGGAAGTGTGCCGGGACAGGGTTGTCCCGGCAGGGGGATGATACTCAGGATGGCCTCAGGAGCGCAGGCGCGCCTTCCTGAGCAGGCTGTCGAAGCGGGCGTGGGAGCGCAGGGCGCTGAAGCGTGGGTCAACGGCGACATACGCCATCCAGGGGGACCGTTCCTCGTACGCGCGTTCCAGCCAGTCCAGCGCGCTGCTCGTGTCCGCCAGCGCGACATGGATCGCCGCGACGTGATAGGCGGAGACGTGCCGGTCGCTCGAGGCGCGCGCCAAGCGGGCGAGCGTCGCGCGCGCTTCGCTGGTCCGCCCAGCTAGAGCGTAGGCATGACCGAGCGAGGCCAGGTAGCCCAGGGTTTCGCCGTCAATCGCCAGTGCCCGCTGTGCCTCCGAGACGGCCTCATCGAAGCGGCCGGTCTGGGCGTAGGCCCAGCCGAGGTGCCAATGCGCGGGCGCGAAATCGTCGTCCAGCTCGAGGGCTTTTCGATATTCCGCGATCGCAGGCCCATAGTCTCCCGCGAAGTAGTACCGCAGGCCCATCCAGGTCTGGATGATGAGGGAGAGCGGATCGAGAGTTCGGGCGATCTCCGCCTGCTGCAACGCCTCCTGGTGCCGGCCCATCGCCGACAGGAACCCGCCGTACCAGTGGTGCGCCGTGGGATACTGGGGGTCGATCTCGATCGCCCGAAGGTACTCCCGCTCGGCAGCCTTCCAGTCGTGGTCGAACTCGAGGTGGATATGCGCCAGCGATCCGTGCGCCTCGGCCCGCGTGCTGTCGAACTCCAACGCCATGCCGACGGCGCGCTTGGCCCTGGGGAAGGTTTCCCGGGGTGCCAGCCGGCCGTACCAGCCCCAGAAGATGTAGACATCGGCGATCCCCACCCACGCAGGGGAGTAACCGGGATCCAGGTCCACCGCCTGCTGGAAGTAGTCGAGCGCGGTCTGGATGTCTTCGTGCGTGCGCTTGTTCCAGAAGTACCGGCCTTTCAGGTACGCGGTACGGGCCTCGGGATTGCCGGTCGGCCTGGCGCCGCTGCGTTGCTCCGGCTCGGCGGCCACCGCCTCGCCTCCGGCGGCAAGGTCGTCGGAGGAGCGACCCGTCGCTGGGCGGCGCAGTGCCGTGAAGAGGAATGCTCCGAGAACTACGAACGAGAGAAGGGCGGCAGGCACAAGCCAGCGGACGCGCGTTGGGGTATGGAAAGCGGCGTCGGGTGCAGGCTCGGGTGACGGCAGCGCCATTCGGGCGCGTCGGCCGCACTTCTCGGTACGACCGGGCCAGCGCCGCGGTCTCCGCCGACGGTGCCGTCTGGTACTCGGATTTCAACCGGCGGGCGAGGCGCTCGTAGACCTGGAGCGCACCGGTACGGTCACCCCGGCCGTCGAGGAGCTGCATGAGCCGGCGGGCGCGGGTTTCGTCGTCAGGATCGAGATCGCAGGCGACCCGTGCGGCATCCACGGCTCCGGCGAGGTCGCCCCTCTCCTCGGCGCGCCCGGAGAGCGCCGCGGCCGCCTCGCCTGCGGTTGCCTGGAGCCGCGTGCGGGTCTGCTCGATCCACTCCTCCAGCTCGACGCTCACATCCGGGAGATGCACGCCGGCGAGGAAGCCGTTCCGGTAGAGTCCCAGCGCCTCGTCCGGCCGGCCCTCCGCCACCGCGGCCTGGAAGGCGAGCGCGTCGCACCAGAGCGTGCCCTCCTGGAAGCGCACCTGATCGTCAGCCCTGGTCTCGATCGCGGCCTCGCCGACCGCCCGCCGCAGGTGATGCAGCGCCTGGCGGAGCGCACGGCGGGCCTCCTCCGCGCTCAGCTCGGGCCAGAAGAGGGCCAGAAGCGTGTCCCGCCGGTGCGCGCCGCGCGGCTGCGCCAGCGCGAGATAGGCGAGGAGAGCCAGACGCTTGGGCTGCGTGGGGATCAGCCGCACGGCCGGCGGCTCCCCTTCGAGCAGCTCGAACGATCCAAGCGTATGGAGACGAAGCATATGGATGCGTCGCTTGCGGCAGTAACGGGGGACCAACACCAGGGTAACACGCGGGGGGTAGGCTGGCAAAGCTATCGGGCCGTTCTCCCACCATCAACCGATGAGGTCCCTCATGTTACGCCGCAAGCTCGCAGGTCCAGCCCTCGCGCTTCTCGCTGCAGGCGGGTTCGTCGCGTGCTCCGAGGATGCACCGGTGGCGCCGACTTCGATGGATCACTCTGCCCCCGTGGCCGGGGTCGCCCTGGAGCCGTTCACGTTCCGCGCGCCGCTCGATCCCTACCGCATCGCCCAGCTCCCCGACTTCCTGATTCGGTCGAAGGCCAAGTCGGACATCGTGATCCAGCAGAGCGTGTTCCCTCCCGGCGCCGGGATGTGGCACACGCATCCCGGGCCGAGCTTCGTGTATGTGATCCAAGGGGAGATCAGGCTCGAGCGGGTCAGGAACGGCGACTGCAGGAAGACCCCGGTACATGGTCCGGGCAGCGCGTATTACGAGATTGCGGACGAGGTGCACCGGGCCATCGTGGTGAGTGCCGAGCCCGCGGTGGTGTTGGCGACGCGGTTCAATATTCCGTTGGGGGGATTGGTCACGGTCCCGGCGGCTGATCCGGGGTGCTGATGCGGCGAATCGGGGGCCCGGCCATCGGGCCCCTACTGCCGCAGCCACACGGTCGCGGGGACCACGCGGGTATACTACGGCAACTCGATTACCTAGCTGGGCTCATGCAACGGAGACGACCGTCACAACCTGACGATGGCAATCTCGGCCGTGAGGTGCTTTTCGCGGTCGCTTGTGTTCTCGGCGCGGCCGGCTGCGTCTTTCCTCGCGCCGGCTCCCCCGCCTTCTTCCAGGTGACTGTCGGCGAAGACGCCGAGGACGCCAGCGTCGGCGACGGCCGCTGCAGATCCACGCTTCCATCCGGCGCCTGCACCTTGAGGGCCGCCATTCAGGAAAGCAACGCCTCGGCGGACAGCAATACGATCCGGCTGGGCCGAAGGACTCACCGCCTTACACTGCCCGACCGTCTGACCGTGACCCGTCGGGTGCAAGTGATGGGGGCGAGGGCCACCGAGAGCGTCATCGACGGGACGGACCGAGGCCAAGGCGTCTTCGCCTTCGACAGCGGCCTGGCCTGGGTGCACGACCTGACGATCACGAGAGGCGGTCCCAGCGACCGCAGCGGTGGCGCGATCATCATACGAAACGGCGCAACCGTCTCGCTGGCGAATGTCCTTATCAGAGATAACGAGGCCTTCACCGGTGGTGGCGGCGTGCACGTCGAGAACGGCAGCCTGTTCCTGCTTGGCACCTCGGTCTCCGAGAACAGAGCCACCGGCGCCTTCTGCGGTGGCCTCTGGCTGAACGAGGGAGCCACGCTCACGATGGATCGGAGCACGATCGAATCCAACACATCCAACCGGTGTGGCGCGATCTACAATTTCGGCCGCATGACGGTCACTAACAGCACCATCAGCGGCAACTCGGCAGTCAGCGACGGTCGCGGAACCGGCGGAATCATCAACATCGGCACCGCCCGCCTGAACAACGTCACGATCGTCGGCAACACATCGAATGCCATCGTCGACCCGCAGAGCAGCGGTGGTCTCCTGGCCACCGAAGGTGCCACGACAACGCTGAGCAACACCATCATCGCGGGCAACACCGATGGTCGCGCGTGGCGGGACTGCGTGGGCACCGTCACCTCGAACGGCTACAACCTCATCGAGAATGCCGCCGAATGTACGCTGACCGGGATCACGGCGGGCAACATCGCCGATCGCGACCCCCAGCTATTGCCGCTGGCGTTCAACTTCGGGGCCGCGACCCGATCGCACCTTCCGGCAGGTACCAGCCCGGCGATCAGTGCCGGCCATCCACAGGTCGGGCCTGGGGTCACGACGGCCGGCCGGTGTGAAGTGCGGGACCAGGCCGGCAGGATCCGGCAACTCACCGGGGACGGCCGACGCTGCGATATCGGTTCGATCGAAGGGCGTTAATTATTGTGCCCACAGGAGCACGGATGCCGGAGAAAAAGACCGTCGAGCGAGCCCGCAAGGACGCTCGTGAAGGCAAGTCGCCGTCCACCCAGGCCGGCGAGTTCGTGCGGGAAGAGATCCACCACATCCGCGAGGGGAAGCACGGCGCCCGCTCCACCAAGCAGGCGGTCGCGATCGGGCTGTCGAAGGCCCGCCGGGCCGGCGTGAAGCTGCCGGTACCGAAGAAGGGGACGGTGTCCGCAGAGACCCGGCGTGCGGCGGCCCGCGAGTCGACCAAGGCGCGGAGCGGGCGGAAGAAGAAAACGTCGGCGAAGCGTTCGCGCGCGATGCGCAAGGCGCTGAAGCGTTATGGCCGGGGCGCGGCCTCGCACGCCGCATTGGCCAAGCACGCCAAGTCAGCGGCGCGACGGCGTGGGCCGGCCAAGCGGAAGGCAGCGGCGAAGAAGGCGGCGAAGACCAGGGCGAGGCGGAAATGAGCGGCTTACGCTAGTGCCGGAGGCGTGGCATCGCGACCGGAGCGTGCAACCGGTCGCCTGAGACACGGAGGCGCTCCGTCCTTCGGCGAGACGCCTACTGCTGCCGCCACACGGTGGCGTGGACCACACCCTGCGACACTTCGCTGTTGCCGACGATCGCAGAGCCGTCCGGAGCGATCGCGACGGCCTCACTGGGCGTGTTTCCGGGGCCCCGTAGCGCGGTCATCGTGCCGTTCTTCCAGACGAAGCCGTAAATCCCGTCGTTCGCCGCGCGGCTGAAGCCCACCACGCTCCCCTTGTCGTCCAGATCCTCGCCCGCGCTGAAGTCTCCGCCGAGGGTGCCGAGGTCCTTGAGCTTAGTTCCGTTCCACAGGAAGGCGTGCTGATCGCCGTTGGCCAGCCCGCTCGAGCCGGCCGCGTGTCCCATCGAGTTGACGCCGGTGGCCTGGCTGTAGACCCCGCCCAAGGTGCCGAGACGCTTGATGGAAGTGCCCGTGCGGATATACGCGCGCAGGTCGGTCTCCCCTACGATCTGGCTCTTCCCGTTGATGTCATCGGCGATGCTCCAGCTGCCGCCGAAGGCGCCGAGGTTGTACATCTTGCCGTCTCTCCAGACGAACGCGCGCTGGTTGCCGGCCGCGGTCTCGCTGTAGCCCACCACGTGACCTTGGGCGTTGATGCCGTAAGCGCGGCTGTAGCCGCCACCCAAGGTTCCCAGGTTGCGCATCACCCCGTTCTCCCACAGAAACGCGCGCTCCTGCCCGATGGCCGTCTGACTGATGCCGACGATCTGTCCCGCCGCGTTTACATCGGTGGCGATGCTGAAGGGCCCGCCCAGCGTGCCGAGATCCTTCATCTGTCCGTTGCGCCAGCGGAACGCGTGGTTATCCCCGCCAGACGGAGTCGAGCTGTACCCCACGATGACGCCCGCGTTGTTGACGGCCGTGGCCCAGGAGTTGAGTCCGCCGAGGGTGCCGAGGATCTGGGGAGAATAGGAGACGGCGGCAGGGGAGCCGGCCTGCTCCATGGCGACTTCAGTGGGGCTCTCCTGGCCGGCACAGGCCAGGCCTCCGAGAGCGAGCAGGATGGCGAGCCGCGGGCGGTACATGGGTCCTCCAGGGCGACGTGGCGCAAGCGCGAGTACGACGCCGAGAGAATGCCGCCCGGGTGTCAAGCCGCTATCAAGAGCACTCACTCCTCCCGGGGAATGAACACCACCGCGGGCTCCGTGGTCTCCGCCGGCAGCGGGGGCGCGGGACTGAAACTGCCCGCCGCCGGATCGTAGATCTCCACGCTGTCGAGCAGCTCACCCTCGTCGTCCTGTCCGCCGCCGACCAACACTTTTCCCTCCGCGGCGAGCACCGCGAAGTGGAGCATGCGCGGCGTCGCCAGATCGCCCACCCTGGTGAACTCGTCGGTCGCGGGATCGAACACTTCGGCTATCGCGCTGGGCTGAATGGTCCCCGCATCACCGGCCACCACCAGCACTCGGCCGTCGGCGAGCTTGACCGCCTGGTGGCCGAGGCCGTGCGCCACCTCCATGTCGCCGACCGGCGTGAAGTCGTTGCCGACCGGATCGTAGACCTCGGCGGTGCTGCGCTGGTTCCCGCCGAGCACGAGGACACGGCCGTCGTCCAGCGGGATGGCGCTGTGGTTGAAGCGCGCGACGGACATGTCCGGTCCGGGCGAGAAGGTCCCGGCGACGGGATCGTAGATCTCCGTCGTAGCGACATCTATGGTCACGGGTCCCGCGCCCACCGGCACCAGTCCGCCGGTGATCAGCACGCGCCCGTCGGCCAGCGGCGCCGCGGCGTGGCGGCCGCGAGCGGAGGCCATCGCGCCGGTGAGGGTGAGCTGTCCCGTGGCGTCGTCGAAGATCTCCGCCGTGTTGGTCACCGCGTCGCCGTCGAAGCCGCCGGTGAGCAGGATTCGTGAGGGTGGGAGCTGCGTCATAGTGTGGTAGATCCGCGGCTCGTTCATCTCGAGCGGCGTCGTCTCGTACGTGTTTGGATCCACCAGCACCGCGGCACTCGTCGCGGCGAAACCGGGACTCGGCGCATAGCCGCCCGCGAAGAGAATGTTGCCGATCAGAGCGGGCCGCCCCCGCCCTCCCACGCTCGATCGGAAGCCGGCCGTGTAGTGGGTCCAATGGAACTTGGTGCCCTCGGGCGCCGGATCCACCAGGTCGAAGACTTCCCAGATATAGGCGCCCTCGAAGAACGCGTCGCCCCAGGTCTGGCTGCCGTCCTTATTGTAGAGCGACGCCAGCAACCCGGCCGCCTCCCGCGGCGTGGCGCGCCGGCTCACCGCCGTCGCCGCCTCCGCGCTCTTCCCCTCACTTGCCGCCTGAATGTTGGCGGCGCCTTCCGCCAGGCCTTCCACCAGCCCCTGCGCGGTCACGGTCGCGATGGCTTCGGCCGTGCTGGACCAGGTTACCGTGCGGCCGGTCAGCTCGTTGCCGTCGGCGTCGCGCAGGGTGACCTGGAGCTGCACGGTGCTGCCGACGTCCACCTCGATGGGGTTGGGGCTGATGGTGACGGTCTCGACGGGGGCGCGGGGCGTGCTGGAGTCGCCGCCGCAGGCGGCAAGTGTTGTGCACACACCGAGCAACAGGCGACGCCGCATGGCAGCCTCGATGGCATAGGAATGTGGGGAGGGATGCGCTGGCTTGATGTTGCGGTCCGGCGGGGAGGTGCGCAAGACTCGAAGGGGACCATGGCGGGCATGGTCCCCTTCGCTGCGCTCAGGGTGACACCTTCCTTCACTTTTCCCTTCTCTGTCCTTTCCCGTTTCGCTGTCTTTTTCCCTTTTCTTCCCGTCTTCTTCGCTGCTCACTGCACACGCACGACCCGGCCCGCCGACGGCACGCCGTTTCGGTTCAGCAGAAACAGCAAATAGTGCCCCGGCGGCGCACGCCTCGCATTCGCCGGCGCGGTCACGCGCACCTGCCCCGATGCGCGGGTGAACGTCAGCGCATTCGCCCGCTGGTTCGCGTCGAACGCGTGGGTGACCGAGCCGAGCCGGATCCAGCGCACGCCGGTGATCTGCGCCGCGGCCGGCGTGCTCACGGTGAACGTCTCACCATAGCCGACCGTCGTCTTCGACAACGACGTGACGGCCGGGCGCGCGCCCTTGAACAGATACGGCGGCCGGAAGATTTCGTGGCTCCGGCGGGCCGGATACGGCGCGCCACCGAGTGCCGACGCGTCGCCGCTCGCCCCGTGCAGCACCGTTCCGTCCGGCAGCAAGAGCGACACCGAGTGATAGACGCGGTCCACCGTGTTCGCCGCGAGCTGGGTCCACTGGCCGGTGGCGGGGTTCCACGCTTCCGCGTCGCGCACCGCGCCCGCCAGCGTGTTGAACCCGCCCGACCTCGTTCCGCCCGTGACGAGCACCTGCCCGTCGGGCAGGATGGTCGCGTTCAGGTGTCGCCGAGGGAACTGCATCGCATCAGTGGTCTTCCACTTCGGGCCGGTGAGGTTGAGGTCGATGGTCTCCGCCGTTGCCGTGGGCGCGTTGGACTTCGCGTCGGGCGTGCTTCGCGCCGGATCGCCGCCGCCGCCCACCACCAGCACCTTGCCCGTCTCGTACATCACGGCGGAGCCGTAGTCCCGGTTGAAGGCCCACAAGTGCTTGAGCGCAGTGGATGAAGTCCACTTGCCGCGGCCCTTGGCTCCCGTCGCGTCCACGTCGAGCCAGCGGCTCTGGATCCGGTCGCCGGCGTAGAACACGCGCCCGTTCGGCGCCACGAAGAGGAACGGGTAGTACGGCAGCCGCAGGCTCGCGCCGGGGAGCTGCACCCACTTGTTGCCTTCCCAGATCTCCGGTACCAGCACCTCGTTCGACGCCGAGTCACGCCCGGCCACGGTGACGATCCGCCCATCGGCGAGTGTCGTAACGGTCGGATACCAGCGGCCCTTCGCCATCTTCGGCAGGCCCGTCGTCCAGGTCTGGGTGACGGGGTCGAAGATGTTGGTCGCGCGGAGGCCGCGGTCGTCGTCGAAGTGGCCGCCGGAGACCAGGACCCGCCCGTCGGCCATGAGAGTGTGGCCGCTGCAGAAGAGCATGTCGGGGACCGGAATCGTCCGCGCCGTAGTCGGCGCGCCGGCGGCCGGATCCCAGAGACGAGGATTCGCCATCGCCGTGGTGCCGGACTCGTACTTCCCCCACGCGAGCAGCTTGCCGGTCGGGAGCAGCGTCAGGTGGAGCGGCACGATGTCCCACGACACGGGTGCGTCCCACTTCCCTCGTGTCGCTTCGGCCGGCAGCGCGCCGAGCGTGAACGTGGCCGAGAGCGCGCTCGCGGCGCCGGTGGCATAGCGCAGGCGGTGAGCGCCGGTACCGGCGATGCCAAGGTCGCCGAACTTGGCGACGCCGTTCGCCGCGGTGGTCGCGGTGCGGGTGCCCTGGAGCGCGCCGGAGCCGGTGTTGATGCTCGCGGTGACGACCGCGCCCGCCACCGCGACGCCAGCGGCGTCCTTCACGGTGACCGCGGGCTGGCGGTTGGGATCCCAGACCTCGCGGTCGAGCGGGCTCGTCGGGGGCTGGACGTTGACCTGGATGGCGGCCGGGGGTCCGGCGGCGGCACCTGCCTCGGACGTGGGGCCGAGCTCAGGCCTGGTGGGCTCGTCTACGCAGGAGAGCAGGGCGACCGAGAGGGTGGCGGCGAGGCCGAAGGCGGCCGCGCGGGGTCTCGAGAGGGGCATGGGCGGGAATCTAGGGGGGCGGGCGTTGGCTGGGTGGGGTGTAGATCACGGCCGGGTGTCTGGGCGGTGCTCTGATCCCTCATGGTGTAATGCTGTCATCCCGAGTGGCCCCCGTGTCACCCTGAGCGCAGCGAAAGGGGACCTTCGCGGCCATGGCCCCCTTCGCTGCGCTCAGGGTGACACTGGGGGCGCCGGGATGACAGTTGGATTGGTCCGGTTGGGGTCCAGGTCACGGCTTCCCTGGCCCGGCGACCCTAAGATGTGTCGAGCCACCACTTGGAGCCGGATCTTGACCACCAGACGGGCCCCCCTCAGCCGAGCCCGCAAGGCGATCGCCAGCGGATTCGGCCTGTCCGAGCGAGCCAAGTGGGCGGTCGCCGCGACCGCGGTGTCGCTCGTGACCGTCCTTCTCTACGCCAACCTCACGACGCCCGACCAGTCCGCCGATCACCCCATCGCCCACGCCTACAGCTCCCGCGACCCGCAGTTCGCGACGACGATGGCGCACCTGGCCGGCTTTCCGGTCGTCCCCGGTAACCGGGTGACCGCCCTGCTCAACGGCGATCAAGCCTTCCCCGCGATGCTCGAGGCGATCCGCTCCGCCAAGCGGAGCATCACGCTCGAGGCCTACATCTTCTGGCCCGGTACGATCGGCACGCGCTTCGCCGACGCGCTGATGGAACGGGCTCGTGCCGGCGTGGCGACCCACTTGATCCTCGACGGCATGGGCTCGCTGAAGCTGGACGACGACCTGATAGAGGAGATGGAGGAGGCCGGCGTCCAGGTGAAGGAGTTCCGCCCCGTCCGATGGTACACGCTGGACCGGGTGAACCATCGCACGCACCGGAAGATCCTGGTGGTAGATGGCCGCGTTGGATTCACCGGCGGGCTCGGCATCGCCGACCTCTATCTCGGCCACGCGCAGGACAAGGATCACTGGCGCGACGCGCAGTTTCGCGCGGAAGGACCGGTGGTCGGCCAGCTCCAGGCGATGTTCCTCGACAACTGGCTCGAGAGCGGCGGCCCGCTGCTGCATGGGCCGGACTACTTCCCCACTCTCGACTCCGCCGGTCCCGCGCGCGCCCACGCAGTCCTCGGCTCGCCGGGTGCGGGGATCGAGAGCCTGCGGCTCACGTACCACCTCGCCATCGCGTCGGCCACGCGAAGCATCGTGATCACCAACCCGTACTTCGTGCCGAACACGCTCGCCGTCGGGATGCTGGTGGACGCACGGAAGCGCGGCGTGCGGGTGGAGATCATGGGGCCCGGGCCGATCACGGACGCCGGCCTGGTGCGACGCGCATCACGCGCCAAGTGGGGGCCGCTGCTCGAGGCCGGAGTCCGGATCTACGAGTATCAGCCGACGATGATCCACACGAAGGTGATGGTGGTGGACGACTATTGGGTCGCGGTGGGATCCGCCAACTTCGACAACCGGTCGTTCCGGCTCAACGATGAGGCGAACCTGCACGTGTTCGACGAGGGGTTCGCGCGGGAGCAGATGGAGATCTTCGCACGGGATCGGGAGCGGGCGGAGGAAGTGACGCTGGAGGCGTGGCGGGGGCGGCCGGTTACCGAGAAGCTGGAGGAGATGGTCGCTCGGGCGTTGAGGCGGCAGCTGTAGCGTTTGCGACAGCCCAGACTGGGTGGTGATCGCTGGAGCCGCGGTTGTCGTGTACGACGCCGGCGCTGCCGGGCGTGGATGAAGCGAGCCCGCGAACGAAGACGTGATCCCACGAAAACCAGGCGACGGTCGGTCCGATCCGCCGCGTGAGCCAGACGTAGCCCGCCTCCGCCATCTGCAGCCCTACCTGCTCGCTGTTGAAGTCACCCGCGATCACGACCGGGCCCCGCCAGTCGGCAGCATCGTCCAATAACGCCTGGGCCTGATCGGCCCGTTTCCGGTCGCTGAGCTGGACGGGAGTCTCCAGGTGAGTCGCATAGGCGAGCACGCGAGTTTCCCGGATCCGTACGATCGCGGCGGTTGCCGTGCGCCGCTGCCCGCGGGTCCACCCGGCGTGCGGGAGCAGCACCTTCCAGCTCCGCTCGATGGGCCAGCGGGAGAGCAGCGCCGGGCCGAAGTAGCGGCGGCTGGTCGCATGGATCACCGCGGGATAGAAGGCGTAGTCGTAGCCGAGGGTCCGGGCGATCCGCTCTACCGCGGCCGTGTCCATCTCCTGCAGCGCCAGGATGTCGGCGCCGCGGAGGCTGTCGCCCCGGAGCACCTCGATGGCCCGGTCGATCTCCAAGGCGTAGCGGATGTTGAAGGTGGCGATGCGGATACTGGAATCGGATGAGGCTGCGGGGGTGGGACGGGGGGCATAGTGGCCCTCGAATCCGGGGCCGGCGAGGCTCAGCAGGTTGGTCGACTGGGCGCACGAGCCGAGGGCGAGCCCCGCCGAGAGAACGAGGAGACTGTCGAGCCGAGCCGGAAGCCGGAACCAGGTACGCTGTGTCGTCATGCGTGCATCTGAAGGATAGTGGGCTTCGGCTCCTTCGCTTCGCTCAGGATGACAAGTCGGGTAACGATCGGAGCTTTAGTGGGAGTGGCCGGCGAGCGGGGGGCGGTGCCGGAGCGTCCGTAGCGACCCGGCGCCGCTCCCCGCTTGCCGGCCGCTCCCACCGCGCACCGTCTCTAAATGGCCCGATTTCCCCAGGTTTTGCGCCAATGCTCTCGTAGGCAGGACACACAGACATCACATCTACTCGAGAGCACCATGCATCCGACAACGGAATCACCAGCTGACGGCGGTCACGCGCCCGAGGCGGAGCTGGAGCTGGATCCCCTCACCGAACGGGTCAGGGCGACATGGACTTCGGGCGACTTCGGCCGCATCGCCCGGGGGTACGAACGCGGCGCCGCCGAATTCATCGGCCGGCTCAAGCTCGTGCCGGGCGAGCCGGTGCTCGACGTGGCCTGCGGCACGGGCAACCTCGCCCTGCCGGCCGCGCGGGCCGGCGCCCTGGTCACCGGGGTGGACATCGCGCCGAACCTGATCGCCCAGGCGCAGGCGAACGCAGCGCGGGAAGGGCTCCCCGCCGACTTCGAGGTCGGGGACGCCGAGGGGCTCCGGTATGCGGACGGGGCTTTCCGTACGGTCGTCACCATGTTCGGCGCGATGTTCGCGCCCCGAGCCGAGCGGGCGGCGGCGGAGCTGCTGCGGGTCACCCGGCCGCGAGGGCGGATCGCCATGGCCAACTGGGCGCCGGGCGGATTCATCGGGGAGATGCTCAAGGCGACGGTTCGATTCGTCCCGCTTCCCAGCGGCGTGGCCTCACCGCTCCTCTGGGGAACCGAGGACGCGGTGCGCGAGCGGCTCGGCGGGGGCTGCACGTCGCTGACCCTGACGCGGCGGCTCATCACGCTGGAGTACCCGCTCGAGCCCGCGGACGTGGTGGAGTACTTCCGCCTCTGGTACGGGCCGACCCTGCGGGCGTTCGCGGCGCTCGACGAGGCCGGGCGCGATGGGCTGCGGCGCGAGCTGGAGCGGCTCTGGACCGACCGCAACGAGGCGACCGACGGCACCACGCGGGTGCAGTCGGAGTATCTGGAGGTGATCGGGGTCGTTCGGTAAGCCGCCTGCGACTCGGGTGGCTCGAATCCGGTGGGTCTTGCGCCTAGAGGGGTGAGGTCAGATCGACACCCCCATCAGGAGACCGCCATGCGCACCGTCCGCCCGATTCGCCTGCTGTTCGCCTGCGCCGCGGCCCTGGCCGCGGCCGGATGCGAGGATTCGTCCCTGCCTTACGAGCCGGAAGTCCCGGCACCGGTCGTCGCGGCGGCCGGTGACGGGGCGTCGCTCGCCGGTCCCCGCTGGGCCAGCGGCTACGCGCTCGCCAGCAGCCCGCTGTTGCCCTCGTACGACCTGAGCGGCACCGGCTTTTCGTACAACCAGAGCGGCGGGGCCATCATCATCACGAAGCCGGCGGGCACCACCGGCCGCTACATCGCTACTTTCGCCGGACTCTCCGGCCTGCTCGGCCGTAGGAGCACGGTCCTGGTGAACGCGTACTCGAGCGGCGTCTCATACTGCAAGCCGGTTCAAGGCTTTCTGTCCAACGACAAGGTCGAGGTGCGCTGCTTCGACGCCGCCACGAAGGCCCCCGTCAACGTGGGGTTCAACGTGATCGTCTTCGGCGGCGCGACCGATCCGGCGTTCGCCTTCGCGCACCAGCCCAAGGCCACGAACTACAGCCCGAGCGCGGCGGGATCGTTCAACCCTACCGGATCCACGCGCGTGTTCCGCGACGGCGTCGGCAGCTACCGGGTGGTCTTCAACGGACTGGGAACACGGACCAGTCCCGCGGTCGGCGGTCACGTGCAGGCGAGCGCGGTCGGCACCGGCAAGCACCACTGCAAGGCGAGCGAGTTCGGGGGAACCCCGAACCTGACGGTCCGGGTTCGATGCTTCGGTGCGGGTGGAGCGCCGGCGGACACGAAGTTCAGCACCTTCTTCACCGCGCCGGCCGGGCACCTGGCCTACGCCTGGGGTGACCGGCCGTCGATGGATAGCTACTCGCCGTTCCTGGCGTACAGCTCGAACCCCGGCAGCGGCTCCGTCTACATCTCGCGTCTCGCGATCGGGAGTTACCGGGTCGAATGGCAGGGGGCAGCGGGTGAGATCATCGACGGTGGGACCGTGCGGGCGAACGCGTACGGGCAGGGCAACGCCCAGTGCAAGAGCGTGGACGTCGGCGAGGAGTTCGCCGAGGTGCAGTGTTGGCGGCCGGACGGGACGCCGGTGGACAGTTACTTCATGGTGTTCTTCGGGTCCTGATCTGCGGTGCTCGGCGAGGCTCCAACCCTCGTGTAGATCAACTCAGACCGGACGCTCGGCTTGCGCCCGCTTCAGAGCTTCGAGATCAGTGAGGTCGAGCCGGAGCGGCGTGATGGATACCAGTCCCTGCTCCACTGCCCACCGGTCGGTCCCCTCCTCGACTTCCTCGAGGGGGGCGACCGTGATCCAGAAATGCTCTCTTCCCATCGGATCGCGTCCCGCCACCACCCGGCCGTCGTAGTGCCGGACCGACTGCCGAGTCCAGCAGAGGCCTTTGGGCTCGGGGGGAAGATTGACGTTGACCAGGCAGAGGTCCGTCTCCGGGATGAGCAGCTCCAGCACCCGTTGCACCCAGGGGCGGAGGCGGGTGAAGTCGGGCTCGCCGGAGCCGGTCGGCGTGCTGAAGGCGATGCCGCGCAGCCCCAACAGGGCCGCCTGCTTGGCGGCCGCGAGAGTGCCCGAGTGCCACATCCCGTTGCCCAGGTTGGGGCCGAGGTTGATGCCGGAGAGGACCAGGTCCACTTCTTCCCACCCGTTGGCGCCGAGCGCGACGCAATCGGCGGGTGTACCGTTCACCCGATACGCTTCGAAGCCTGCGATCGGCGTGTGGCGTACGGTGAGCGGACGCGAGTGCGTGATGGCGTGACCCATGGACGACTGCTCGACGTCCGGCGCCACCAGCCGCACGTCCGCGAATTCACGGGCCACCTCGCCGAGCGCGTGGAGGCCCGGGCTGTAGATGCCATCGTCGTTGGCGATGAGAATGCGCATTCCGGCAATATACGAGGTGACGGTGCGGACTACGCTGATCTACAACCCCACGGCCGGCGATGAGCAACACACCGGTGAGCAGTTGGCGGAGCAGCTCGGCGCGGCGGGTTACGACGCGCGCCTGGTCAAGGGAAGGAAGAAACTGGAGCGCCGGCTGGAGGATCCCGGCGAGCTGGTCGTCGCGGCCGGCGGCGACGGCAGCGTGAAAGCCGTCGCGCTCGCCCTCGCCGGGCGGGGCGTACCGATGGCCATCCTTCCGATGGGGACCGCGAATAACATCGCCAAGTCGCTCGGCATCATGGGCAGCGTGGCCGACCTGATCGCCGGCTGGCGCGGGGCCCAGCGCCGCACGATCCGCGTCGGCCATGTGAAGGGACGCTGGGGCGCGATGCGGTTCGTGGAATCAGCCGGCGTCGGCCTCTTCGCGGATCTGGTGACCCGCGGGCAGGAAGAGGTGGACGAGAACACCGCGGGTCTCACCGGACATGCCATCGACCGTGCCCTCCTGCTGCTCCAGCAAATCACCGCGGAAGAGACGCCGAAGGTCCGTCAGGTGAAGCTGGACGACCGCGACCTCTCGGGCGAGTATCTCGCGATCGAGGCCATGAACATCCCGCTGGTCGGGCCCAACGTACCGCTGGCCCGCGGCGCGGACTTCAGTGATGAGCTGCTCGATCTGGTGCTGGTCACCGAGCGCGAGCGAGGGGCGCTGCAAGAGTACCTGCGAGCCCGGATCGGCGGAGCGGCGGCCCCGCTGGAGCTGCCGGTGCACCGAGGCCGGCGAGTGGTTCTGCGGGCGTGGCCTTCCGAGATGCACGTGGACGACGACGCCTGGGCGCCGGCGCCGCACAGTGACGGGACCACCGGCGATGATTCCGAGGGTGACGTGAGCATGGAGCTCGGTTCGGATGGCGTCGAGGTGCTGGTGCCTTGACGCCACCCGGGTGCCGAGGGGCGCGAGCACTACCAGTACCAACCCCGCCGGTAGCCGAAGCCAATCCGGCGGCCCCACCACGGATCGTATCCCCAGCGTGCGCCGTACATACCCGGATATACCCGCTCCGCGAACCGTTCGCTGACCACGTACGTCGCGACCGAGTACTCGTACTTCCGAACGTCCGGGTTCATCCGATCGACCAGCGCTCTCAACGTGGTCTCGGCGTCGTCGTCCTGTCCCTGTCGGGCCGAGAGCGCACGGAGGTCCCAGTGGCCGTCGCGCGCGAAGCGGTCTACCTGGAACGGCGTGCTGGAGACGGCGGCGAGCACGGTGCCGTGCCCGGTGCTGTCGTCGGCGATGAATGCTTCGCGGCCGCCGCGACCCTTGAGCTCGTACTTCTTGCCGGCGACGATGCGCTGTTCGTCGGTGGGGTCCAGCGGGAACAGCACGCGCACTCGGCCCGTGGCATCGGCGCGCAGGACCAGGAGATAGCCGTCTTCGGTGGACTTGGCGTAGACCTTGGCCCGGTCGGCGAAGCCGTAGTCTCCATCATCGTTGAACCAGACGCGGATCGGCGGATCGGGGGGAGCGGTTGGTGCGAGCGGAGCGACCAGCGCGTGGGAGGTGAGTAACAGCAGTGAGGCCAACATAGTACGTCCTTGACACCTTTCATCGGGCGCCGGGAGGACGAACGTCCTCACAGTTACGGCGCCTATCCTGCTATGCGATGAACATGTCGCGGCGCGGCCAAGTTCCGGCCCGCATGTCGCAAAAAGGCCCCTCCAAGTCGCGTTTGGGTCCTAGTTCCCACCGGGGCGGGCGGTACACTGGAAGATTCCCCTACGAAATGGCCGGCCCAAGATGGCACCACTCCCACGCTGGCTCCGACTCGTGCCCTGGGCGATCGTCGTCTGGCTCGCCGCGAGCTGGCCGATCGGCCTGGCCCTCGACCCGGCTCGACTGTCGAAGCCGGGCGAGTCGGCGTACCTCATCGCCGACCTGGCGATCCTCCTGCCGCTCGCCCTGGCCACCGCGCTCTCGCTGCGCGCCGGATCTCGGCGCGCCCCCATCTTCCTCTCCGCCACGCTCGGCGCGCTGGCGTACGACGCCACCCATTTCGCCGTGCGGACCGCAGCCGAGCTGGACAGCGGGGCAGCACGCGCGGGCCTGGCCCTCGCCATCACGCTCCTGCTGATCGTGATCGGTTTCGGACTTCGAGCCGTGTTTCGCCACACGGAAGGCAGCCGGCCCTAGACCTCGCCCAGAATCCGGCGAAGGTACGGCGTCATCAGCTTGCCCGACGGGTCCAGACGGCGGCGCACCCGCTGGAACAGGCCCCATTCCTTATAGAGTGGCTCCAGCTCGGCCGCATTGAGTGAGTGGAGCTTGCCCCAGTGAGGCCGCCCACCCATGTCGCGCAGGATCCGCTCGACGTCCCCGAAGTACGGCTCCTGACTCACCCGCGCATCCTGATGGATGGACAGCACGGCGCTGTCCCGCCCGTAGAACGGGCTCAAGGGGATGTCGTCCGCCGCGACATAGCGATACTCGATGGGAAAGAGCACCGGCGTGGCCACGCGGCGGACGTAGCGGGCGATCGCCCGGATCGCATCCGGCCCGCTGTCTGCAGGCACGGCGTACTCCATCTCGTTGGCCTTCACACTTCGAGCCGTCGCGAGCACCCGGTAGCTCCAGTCCACGTAGGGAGGCACCCCCGCCAGCCGCGCGACGATCCGGCTCAGCCACGGACGCGCACCCGCGAGCCCCGGCAGCCGGGAGATGGCCGCCACCAGCCCGAACAACCCGTTGTCCACCACCTGCTCCGCGATCCAGCGCTTCACCGGCCGGTCGTTCACCGGTTCTTCGGTCTCCGTCATGGTGCGTATTCCGATGACGTCGGCCTGGGGAAACCACCAGCACTCCACGTGACGGTGCCGGCGGATCAGCTCGGGGAGCGCGGCGAGGCCCTCCTCCAACGGCACCACCCGCGTCTCGTCGCGCAGCCGATACGCTGAGCGAAGCTCGATGGTGACGGCCGTGACGGCACCCAGACAGCCGAGATGCAGTCGAGCGGCCCGGTACACTTCGGGCTCGCGGGCGGCGTCGCACTCGAGAATCGAGCCGTCCGGTGTCACCAGGCGAAGCCCGAGGATGCCGCCGGACAGTGAGCGCAACGTGATCCCGGTGCCGTGCGTGCCGGTGGCCAGCGCTCCGGCCAGTGCCTGGTAGTCCACGTCGCCCTGGTTGAGCAACGCCAGGCCGCTGGTGCGAAGGGGCTCGCCCAAGGTGTGGAGGCGAGTACCAGCGCGGATGGTTCCACGCTTCGCCGGCTCATCGACCGAGATGATGCCCGCGAGCTTGTCGAGGGACACGATGGTTCCGGTGGTGGCGACGAGGGGCGTGTAGGAGTGACCGGCGCCGACCATACGCACGGGAAGCGCATCACCGTGCGCGGACGCCAACGCGGTGGCCACCGCCGCTTCATCTTCCGGGCAGACGATCTGGAAAGGGCGGCATTGGACGGATCTCGACCAGTTGGTCCACTTCGGCATCGTCAGCGAGACCTCGGGCAAGTGATGGCGGGGCTGCGTCGCATTCCCCAGGGACGTTCGCCGCGACGCAGGAGCGTCAGGCTGTCACCAGTCTGCTGACCGAGCCACCATGCCCGCCACAAGTAGCGGTTCTTCCCTCGTGGCTTGACCGCACTGATCTCGAGGCGGCCGTCGCCGTCCTTGGCGACTTCGGTCGTGTCGTTCCCTCGGACTCTTTGCAGCACCACCCAGGACGTCGAATCGCGTGGGAAGATCCGGCCCGGTGGGAGATCTTCCCATTCGGCCGTGAACGCCGCTCCGTCGCACGCGGCCGTGATCGTCGCGGCAGCTCCGGCGACGCTGTCCACGTCTCGAGGTGAGGGCACGATCTCGACGGAATCGCCGGGATACGCGGTGATCGGGCCTACGTAGCCGGGTGGAGAGTGATCGGTGCCCGTCGCGATCGTGCGGGTCAGCTCGCCCAGGCGGCGGCCGAGAAACGCGGCGGTGCCTGGACCGTAGAGCGTGGAGCCGCCCTCGTAGTGCTGGAGCTGGTATTCCTCCTCGGTGGTGACGTATTGGAGGAATCCGTTCGCCAATCCGATCAGCACCGTGTCGCCCACCGGGCCCGCCGAAGCCTTCCGCCATGCTCCGCCGCATCCGGAGGCCCGCGACGGTGGTCACCTCCGCAGGGACCGCGCCCAGCAACAGCGAATCGAGCCGCACGGTGGTGATCTGGGCGTTCTTCGGAAGACCATGCTCGCCGACGACGAGCAACGTTTGAATCGGACCGAGGAGCGTGCGCTTGGGTCGCTGGCAGTCCGCGCGTCTCTTGACCGCCTTGCCACCTTCCTCCAACCCCAGCGGCACGAAGGGGAGCAGCCAGCGCCAACCCCGGATCCTCGTGATGACGCTGTCGGCGCCCGCGGCGGTGGCCGATCCTGCCTCCGGGGCTTCGCACAGGCCGCCGTGATTCGGCAGCGAATCGGTGGTGAACGAGCGGCGGATGGCTCGGGGGGCCGACAGTGCGTCCTCCAGACCGACGTACAGTTCGAAGGCGCGGTCGCTCACTCGGTCGGCGATGCGCTGGGCTTCGCCGACGCCGTGGGTGACGCAATGCCGCACTCGCGCGGCATCGGTCTCCAGGAAATCCACCAGCTCGCCCGGCCCCCGCGGCATGGGAACCGGATCGAACACGCCGGGCACCGGGATGTCACACTGCTCCCGTTTGATGTCGGGCGCTACGTCGCCCTCGGCTCCGTTGGCGAACAGATGTACGGCCGGCCGGCCGTAACGCGCCTGGGTCCGGTCCGACATCGCGTTCATGATCCGTACGTGGGTATCGCCGTCGAGCAGGGTGTTGAGACTCGGCAACGCGGTCGGATGGAGCGGGAAGACCGAGAACGATCCCATGGGGACGTGTCGGCCTCCGACGACTTCATCCACTCGCAGCATGAAGAGGCTGCGGTCTACCGTTGGACCCTTGTCGCCTGACTCGCAGTGGGCTGCTGATTCCCGATTTTCACAATGAGGCTTCAGGCTGCGGTTCCAGCTCACGCCGTCGACCTGGATCCTCCGATATCCGACGACGGCGCTCCGGAGGTGAGTGGCGGCCTCGCTCACCGCGTCCGCGACGCGGGAGACGATCAGATCGGTGATGCGGGGATCGTAGCCGGCGACCCGCGAGGCATTCTCGTTGTACTGGCGCTCTCCGTAGAAGTGGGCCGGTCCGCTGTGCGTGTGGGTCGCGGAAACGATCAGCCGGTCGGCCCCGATGCCGACGGTGTGCACCAGCCGTTCCGCGGCGAGGCGGTGGATGTTCGCGGAGACGTGCGTGAGATCCACCACCACGAAGGCGATTCGCTCACCGCCGGCATCCTCCAGCACCATCGCCGACGCGTACAGCCGCGTGCGATAGCCGGTGGACCGACGGCCCTCGGGGCCGCTGCCGGCCAGGCCCACCCCGGGCGGCGGCGTCAGATCCACGCGTGCGAAGCCGGCCTTGAATTCCGTGCCTCCGGCCGGCTCGGGCGAGACGGGAACCGGCAGCGGCTGCGGATCCCACTTCGCGCATGCCGCCGCGAGCGCCACGAGGGTTCCGGCGATCACGCCTCGCGCGCTCACTGGGGCCTCCGCAGCGGATAGGAGATACCGGCCCTCAGAGGGATCCACACCGAGAGCGGCGCAGCGCGCGACCCGTCGCGGCGCCGCCGTGCGGCCGAATCGACGCTCCACTGCAGGTAGGGGCCGAGCTCCACCAATAGAGCGGAGCCGGCGAACAGCGGCACTGCGGTGCGGATGACGCTGCTGAGGACAACGTGGGTGAGGCCCGTTTCCTCCGGGCCCGGCACTACCGCACCAGCCTCGGGATTGCGCGCCGCGAGCTGAATGCCTCCCGCCAGGGAGGTGGACCAGGTGATGATCGGTCCCGCGAACGGATTCACAAAGTGAAAGAAGGTGACTGCCGGCTCGACGTAGCTTCCCTCCGCCCCATCCACCGCCTGCCAGTACGCGGCCGAGACGGCCCAACGGCCTTGCTGGTATCGGACGGTGCCGTAGACGTCCCAGACCGCCGGATCGGGACCGACTCGTCGGTATCGCTCGCGGATCGCGCCTCCGCTCACCGTCCAGCGCCTGGTCGCGAAGGCCACCTGGCCCCAGACACTCGTCGTGCTGAAGCCGAGGGTGCCGGCGCGGAGATCGGGCCGTGGCTCTAGTTTCGTGTTCCCCAGCTCGACCAAGCCGTATGCGCCGGCCGAGGCGGTGAAGCGGCCGAGCCTCACACCGGCAAGTGCATCGCCCTGGAGAATCGGATGCGCATTCCGGCGGATGCCACGCCACCGTTCCCGCGTAGCGAAGTAGAGGTCCGCCCGGCGGAGGAGCCAGGCGGGCTGCTCAGGTGTGGCTTGCGCATGAAGAGGTGTGGGGACGGTTGCTCCTGCGATGGTCGCCAACAGCAGCCGGCGGAACCACGGCATGCGCCTCACCGGCGGAATTCCAGCTGCAGCTCGAATACCGTCCGGTCGAGCAGCGGCTTCAGGTCATGCGTGTCGAAGCGAAGGCCCGGGCGCACGTGGATCCGCCTGAGGCACGGGCACCAGAGCGACGCGCCGAAGGTCCATGCGAAGTCCGATGCGCCGCTGCCACCCTCGACCCTGCTCCGGTCGTTCACCCACTGCGCCTTGAGAAAGAGCCCGTAGAAGTAGACGAACTGCCGGTCGTAGAGGACGCTCAGTGCAACCGAGGGATCGGTTCCCCGGTAGGGCTGCCCGAGGTACGGTCCCGCCTGGAAGGCGAGGTAGCCCGGAATCTTGCCGACGCTGCGCAATGCCGGAACGATGATACCCACATAGGGGTTCGACGCCCGGCTGAAATCCAGGTTGTAGCCGAAGTGGAACAGGCTCCAGACGCTTCCGCGCGAGCGCTTCACCTGGAGCGACGTGGGCCGGAACAGATGGGTGCGGAAGATCTCCTCCGGCTTCCGGTAATGTTTGTGCTCCCAGATCTTGTGCTTGTAGCCCGGCCACTCCTTCGAGCTGCCGAAGCCATCCTGCCGGATGTCGAACACATTCGAGTCCCACATCCGCAGGGAATCCAGCAATGCCGTCGTGTTTTCCCCGGGGTCGTCGAGGCGGCAGGCCAGGCTCTTCCGCCAGAACACCGCGCCGGGAACCTTGTCTCCACGGCCGCAGACCACCTCATCGAAGGCCGAGTCGAAGGCCTCCCCTCGGAGAAGGGTCAGGCCGCAGGCCAGCTCATCGCAGACGGCGGGATGGAGCAGACGGGTGATCAGCTTCGCGTGCCGCTTCACCATGTCGGGATTGGAGTCCACGGCGCCGCGGTACATCCCCTGGAGATACCGGATCGGAAGCAGGGTGTACTCGGGCCTGAGGCGCTCGGTCACGACCTTGCGGATCTCGCTGGTGATGCCATCGAGGGCGCTGCGACTCGGGTCGGGTTCGGGCACGCTGTCCAGAAGCCACTTCATCAATGAATCGAGGGGAATCCGACTGGCGCGCTGCTCGAGCACCCGCACGATCCTGTCGGTCTGCAGGTCGACGGTATCGCCGAGCCACTGGGCGCATGCGCTGAACTCGTCCACGATGCTGTCGGGACAGCGACCCAGCCGAAGCTCCCGTCGCACCCGGTCGCGTAACGCCTCATGCCGCTGCTCGTCGAGGCGGCGGAGGTCGATATCGCGTTGCTCCACATCCTTCACGACCGCGTTGCCGATCTCGGCCTTGTACTGCTCTGATTTCTGGTCGTACTGCTGGCCGACCGCCGCCGCGTTCTCGGATTTCCCGACCGCCACGCGCAGCTCCCCCTCCGATTCCGCGAGCACGGCCCGGTAACCGTGCAGGATTGCCTCGGCGAGGTCGCGCCGCTCCGCGGACGGGATGTCCTTCTGGTGACTGGCCTGATGGGCGCGCTCGGCGAGGTAGTCGGGGGACACCCGCACCTGTTCCGCCAGCACCTGTCGGCTCGCGTCCCCGCCTGCGCCGAGCCCGCGAGGGAACAGCGTCACGGCGTCCTCGGCATCCCGGGGATACGTCATGGTCCCCTGGTACCGCCCCGAGAACGAGAGCCCCGCGGTCGCCTGCGCGTCCCGGGTTCCCCAGAGATCGTCGATGTGCCAGTTCACGTCCAGGCCGGCACTGAACTGCCCGAACGGCGGCATGTCGGGCGCGCTGGAATGGCCGCCCAGCTCGACGAGAATGTTGGGATGGTACAGGCGTCGCTTCGACGCTTCCCGGCCGGCGAGCACCAGCACGTTGTTCGGGGCGGGAGGGTCGTGGCCGGCTCCGACGATCACCCGAAAGCTCTTGGCGGCGCTGGTGTCCGCCGGAATGAAGACGAAGGTGTATTCGATGTCCTCGGAATGTCCGGCGAGCCCCCAGTCCTGGACGTAATAGACGAAATACTGGATCACCCGGAACCGGTTGATGCCGCGGATCAGGGACGCGGCCGTCGGGGACACGGGGGCCCAGGTGCTGACCAGACTCGTGTCCGAAGTTCTCAGCTTGTCCAGCCCGAATCGGTACCAGGCCTGCTCGTCGCTCCGCAGGTAGTCCCACAGGTGCCAGGCCTTGCCGCTCCAGCGGGGCTGCAGGGCCGCGGAGTCCGCCACCGTCCCGGAGTCGACCGGCTCGCTGAAGTCGCACACGCGGTAGAAGACGACCGGGACGGGCAGTCTCAGCTCGTAGGGACGGGCGGTGCGATCCAGGGCGCGGTCGTAGGCGGCGCGTACCTCGGAAACCAGCGGCAGCTTCAGCGAATCCGAGAACGACACGATCTTGCGAGCGGTGTCGAGGAAGGCGGGGTAGAACGGCATCGTAGGGAAGTACCGTTCCGTCGGCGCGAAGCGGTAGATCGGCGCGTAGGTGCGGGCGAGATAGTGCTCCAGCAGCTCGCGCTCCTCGACCTCGCCGCGGTTGGGCGCGTCGTCCTCAGTGAGCCAGCGCGACGCGGACGTGTCCGCGCAGGACCACGGCAGCTCTACCTGGTTGGGCTGTTGAGCGGCGGCGTGCGGGAGCGCGAAGGCGAGGGCGCTCGCCAGAAGGATGCTAGCCCGGTACGTAGTCATGGGGCCATCTCAGTCTGCTTCGAGGGGGACCTTCAGTATCCTCCGATCCGGGACGAAAAGGGGCTAGGCCTGTTTTGCGACATTGAGGGGCTGAAATGCGACAGCGGTTGTGCGGGAGGTTACTGCCCTTCTGCCAGCTTGAACCGGAACCGCTGCGCCACCAGCTGCCGAACCGCCGTCCCGCCGCGCGTCGCCGGCCGGAACCGCGCTTCCGCGAGCGCCGTCCGCACCGACTCGGTGAACCGCGGATGATCGCTTCGCATCACCTCGATCGTGGTGGTGTCCACCCGGCCCACGATATCCACGACGTAGGATGCCTCGACCTGTCCCTCGGTCCCGCGCGCGCTCAGCTCGGCCGGATACACCGGCGCCGCGCTGCTCTCGTAGCGCTCGACGATCTGGTCCACCTCGAGCGCGGTATAGACCTTCGCCGCCAGGAACGGCGCGGGGCCGAAGGGCTCGTCGCCCTTGGCCCCGGACCGCTCGCCTGCCTTGCGCGACCGACTGACGTTGGCCTCGAGCCGCATGCCCTGACCATCGTCGGGAAGCGCGCCGGCCTCGTCGAGACCCGACCCGGGCTTGCCCGGCAGGAAGACCTCGGCGGTGCGCGCCGCGGCACCCGGACGATCGGGAGGTAACAGGAAGAGGACGCGGGCTTCGCGTTCATTGTCGGGGAGGCGGAACGTTCCGGCGGGGCCACCGAGGACGAGTCCCAGGACGGCTACGTGCGTGGCAATGCTCAGCGTCGCGAGCTCCGCGGAGCGGAGGAAACTCCGGTCGGATTCCAGCAGGGTCAGGTACACGGTCGAGGCCTCCCGGGATCGGGTGAGGGGGGAGTCCACCTTTGGGGACGACTCCCGCGCCTCACCTCGCACGGCCCCGTACTTACAGCTTCTTCACGTTCTCCGCCGCCGGCCCCTTCTGTCCCTGCACGACGTCGAATTCCACCTTGTCACCTTCGGCCAGGCTCTTGAACCCCTGCCCCTGAATCGCCGAGTGATGGACGAAACAGTCCTTCTGGCCGTCCGATGGGGTGATGAAGCCGAAGCCCTTCGCGTCGTTGAACCACTTGACCGTCCCGGTCGTGCGCATGTCTGCCCGCTCCTTAACAATGATCGTCATCGCTGCCGCCGCGCAGGGTGTGCGCGAACCAACGACAGCCTTGGAGACTACATCCCGGCGGCGCGGCCGCCGAGATTACTGCCCGCACGGAACGCCCGGCGGGCCTGCTGCAACATTTCGTCCAACTCTGCCTTGAGCTGCTCGATCTCCGTCTCCATCTCCTCCAGCGAGGTGCATTCCTGCGTCACCGACAGCATGCCGTTGGCGTGACGCACGATGCCCTGGAGAAAGATATGGGTAGACGGCGCGAGCGCATGCGTGCGCTGCCGCACGCTCAGCCCGAAACGGGAACGAAGGCTCGACACGGACACAGGGGCCTCGTGGGTAGGTCGGTGACTACGCCGGCTGTTGCTTGCGCCGCACCTTGCGACGTCGGGCCAGCGAGTTCTTGAGAGTTCGGGCCGCGCTCGGCTTCAGGTAGTGCCGGCGCCGGCGGAGTTCCTTGAAGAGCCCCTCCTTGGCCAGCTTGCGCCGGAAGGCCTTCAGGGCGCGCTCAACGCTGTCGCCCTCAGCGAGTTGGATCTCCGCCACAGCCACCTCCCGGGGTACACCACGCAGCGGCAAAAGACAAAAGGGGCCTGGCAGAACGCCAGCCCCTTCCTGATCACGTTGCACGCCGGACGCGCGGCCGCTCCGGCTTCTACGGCAATGTAGACGCTCGGACGGGCCACCGCAAGTGCTGTATTGATCAGCCTTTGCCCGGATCGTGACAATGCATCGCTCAGGTCGCTCAGGAGGACAGGGTCCACTGCTCCGCGACGTCGCGGGCCTCGGCATTGCGGCCGAGGGATTCGAGCACCCCGACCAGCGCCCGCGCGGGCTCCGCCCGCGCGCGAGTGACCGCTTCACGGCGCACCACATCGCTCGCGGACAGCTCCTCGCGGATACCCGCGAGCAGCGCCACGGTTCGCCGGAGGGCGTCCGCCGCCGCTTCACGCTCACCGCCGGCCGCGAGCGCGGCACCGAGGGCCCAGTGCGCGCGCCATCGCTCGCCGGCGCGCACCTCTTCCAGCAACGCGACCCCATGCTTCCCGGCCTCGATCGCGCCGGTGACCTCGCCCAGCCCCAGCAGCGCCCACGCCCGTGCGACCGCCGCCGTCCCGTCGCCCTCGGCGCTGCCGAGCGAGCGCGCGATCGCCGTGGCTTCGTCCGCGTTGCGCAGCGCGCCCGCGTGGTCGCCGCCGGCGGACCGGGCGACCGCGAGGTCGGCCAGCATGCGGAACTCGTCGTCCCGGTCGCCGACACCGCGCACGACTTCGATCGCGTGCTCCAGCAGCACCGAGCCCTCGGCGTGGCGGCCGCTCTCCGCCTCCGCCCGCGCCAGCAGCCAGAGCGCTTCCGCCTCGCAATGCGCGTCGCCCAGGGTCCGGGTGGCGTCGCGGGTGCGGCGGAGGTGCTCGCCGCCCTCCTCATAGAGGCCCTGCGCGACCCGCGCCTGGCCGATCGCCAGATCGGCCTTCGCTTCGCCGAAGGCGTCGCCCACCGCCTGGAACGCTTCGCGGGCTTCTTCGGCGAGACGGACGGCGACCTCGTAGCGCCCGCGGCAGAGGTGGACCCACTGCGTGCGGCGCAGCACGTGCGCGTCCTGGTGCTGGTCGCCGGCGGCAGCATAGAGCGCGTGCGCGCGCTCGAGGTGGGCGAGCGCGCGGTCGCTGTCGCCCGCGAGCGCCAGCGCCCAGCCGAGCGCGGCCGCGGCCATCGCGACGAGCCTCGAGTCGGACGCGCCGGTGTCGAGCACCGCCAGTGCCTGCTCCAGGTGCGGCACCGCGCGGGTGTACTCGCCCAGCGCGCTGTCGATCTCGCCGAGCTGCACCAGGGCGGCGGCGGCCGCGTGCGCATCGCCGATGGCCGTGAAGCGCGCGTGCGCCAGCTCGGCCGCGGCGCGAGCGTCGGGGTACTCGCCCAGGTTGGCGCGGGCGCGGGCCAGGCGGAGCAATGCCACCGCTTCGAGCGGGCGACCTGCGGCTCCCGCAGCGCCGGCGAGCCGAGCGGCCTCGCCGAGCGCGCTCGCCGACTCGCGCAGTCTGCCCGCGGCGAGGTGCGCCTCGCCTTCCGCGAGCCGCAGCATCGGCAGCGACTCCGCGTCCACCTCGTCGCCGGCGCGCGCGGCTTCGTCCGCCACGGCGCGAGCCCGCTCGAGCGCCTCCGACGCCTCCTTCCACTGTCCTCGTGCCGACGCCGCACGGCCGGCCCGGAGATACCACCGCAGCGCCGCGCCCTGCTGTCCGGCCGCGGCGAGATGCGCGGCGACCGCCGGCGCCACGCGATCGAGGCCGTCGCGGTAGGTCGCCTGCAGAGTCTCCGCCACCCGCTCGTGCAGCTTGCGCCGGCGGCGCGCCGGCACGGCGGCATAGCACGCGCGGCGCAGCAGCGTGTGCGCGAAGCGCGCGTCCTCGCCGGGCGAGAGGCCGCTCTCGCTGATCACGCCCTCGCGAGTGGCGGCGGCGAGCAGCGGCTCGAGCGCCGCCTCGTCCCTGCCCTCCACCGCCGCGAGCGTCCGCAGGCGGAACTCCTCGCCCAGCACCGCCGCGGTCTCGACCAGCGCCCGCACCTCCGGCGACAGTCGGTCGAGCCTGGCACCGGCGGCGGCCGCGAGCGACGCCGGCAAGACCAGCCGCTCGGCGGTACTCCTGGTCGAGCCGCTCTCGACGATCCCGCCGGCGAGGAGCCCCTCGGGGTCGTGCCACTTCCACGCCGTCTTGTCCTCGCTCCGCACCAGCAGGCCGCGCTCGAGGAGGAACCGGATGGTCTCCACCAGGAAATAGGGATTGCCGCCGGTGAGCTGGTGGAGCGTCGCGGTGACCGCGGGCGGCAGCGTGATTCCCCCCGATGCGCCGAACACCCGCGCGACCTGGGTCCCCACCTCCGTCTCGGTGAGCGCGCGCAGACGAACGCTGGTGAAGCCGCGCGCCGCCGCCTGCTGCCGGAGCCAGACGGACAGCGGGTGGGACTGCTCCTCGGCTTCCTCCAGCCGAGCGAGTCCGACGATGAGGAGCGGATCGTCGACGGCGGTGCGCATCAGGTAGCCGACCACCTGCCGGCTCGCGTCGTCGGCCCACTGGAGATCGTCGAGCAGGAGCACCAGCGGACGTTCCCGGCTCAGCTTGCGGAAGCAGCGGCCAAGGGCAGCGCTCACCTGGCCGGGATCGGCCGGCGCCCTCACCGGACCGCTGCCGGCGGCATGACCCAGCTCCGGCGGGAGGGCGATGCCGAGCCGCGCGCGGATCCGCTCCGCGAGAGGCAACTCGGCGTCGGCATCACCGGCGCCTTCGGTCTCCAGCGCGGAGCCGAGCAGGTCGAGCAGGGTCTCGTAGGGCGCGAGCTTGCTGCCCTGGTAGTCGAAGAAGTGGGCGACGAGGCAGCGGGCGCCTTCGGCCCGCACGGCGCCGGCGAAGTGCCGCGCGAGCTGCGTCTTCCCGATGCCCGCCTCGCCGAGGACGAGGACAGGCTCGCCGCCGCCCGCGAGCGAGCGGCGCAGCTCGGTGCGCAGAAGCTGGAGCACGTGATCGCGGCCGACGAGCTGGTCGAAGTCGGGATCGGTCGAGGATGGATGGGGCGAGGGTTCGACCGCCGGGGCACTCGGCATGAGAGCGGACACGGGGATCCCCCGCGCCGGCGTCGAGGTCAGGCCCTGCCGGACGGCCTCGTGGAGCTGACGGGTCTCGGGCGCGGGATCGGCGGAGAACTCGGTGCGCAGTCCCTCGGCGAACTGCTCGTAGGCCCGGAGCGCGCCCGACCGGTCCCCGATGCGGTCGAGCAAGCCCATCAGCCGGCGCACGCCGCTCTCGTCGTCGGGTGCGAGCGAGACCGCGCGCCGGGCCCACGATGCACCCTCCGCCGTCTGCCCCTCCCGCTCCGACCGCTCGGCCACGGCCCAGGCGGACAGGGCGGCGATGGCCCGGAGCCGCGCGCGCCGCGACTCGAGCCACGACTCGAACTCCGCGGCGACGCCGGAGACGAAGAACCCGGGGAGGAAGTCGCCACGGTAGAGATCGAGCGCGGCCTCGTGGCTGCCGCCGTCGAACGCCTGCTCGAAGGCCGCGGCGTCACACCAGAGCAGCGACGGATCGAGCCCGACGTCCTCGTCACCCCGCCGGATGACGACCGCACCCAGCCGCTGGCGAAGGAAGTGGAGCGCCTGCCGCAGGGCGTGGCGGCCCTGGGCCAGGTCCAGCTCGGGCCAGAACAGGCCCAGCAGGGTGTCGCGGCGGTGGAAGCCGAGGGGACTGGCGGCGGCGAGGTAGGCGAGGAGGGCGAACCGCTTGGGCTGTGACAGGACGGCACGGCCGCCATCGTCGGGGCCGTGCGCCAAGCGAACGTCGATCGTGCCGAGGGTCCGGACCCGGACGAGCCCGGCCACCGTGGATTCAGCGGTCAAGACGTCACCTGCCGAGTGACGGCCAGGGGGCGATGCGGAGACGGGTAGTCGGCAAACTGAGCCGACACAATACGGTAGACACGCGAAGCTGGTCGCGCAATCCGTTCACCCACGGCCACCCCATGGCACCACCGAAGGAGCAGGCTCCCATGCCTCAGGCGACGAACGCGGCGGTCCAGGACCGGACCTTCTACCAGGCGGACGAAGTCGAGGCGATCGCCGCCGACCTGCTCCAGGGGCTCCAGTACTCCCTGGTCTCCGCCGCGGCGCATCCGGAGATCCGCCTCCCCTTCGGCAGCCTGGAGGAGGCGTTTCAGGAGGCGATCGGGATCCGGCCGGCCGAGCAGCGCTGGGTCTATCATGCTCGGGCTCGACGGATCGCGCTGGGAACCCCGGCGGCACGGCAGGCGGCGTTCGGCCGGTACGGGATGTTCGGGGCGGAGGAGTTCGCCTGGGGCGGGCTGGAGATCGTGCACCGGCACCTCTCCGAGCAGCGATCGATCCTCCGGAGCCGGCGGATGATGACCGCTTCGTCCTCGGCCCGGGATCATCAGCCGGTATCAGCTTCGCCGCGCACCCTGGCCCTCCACATCACCGACGTCGGCTGCATCGACCGGGCGGCGCACGCGCGGCCCGGCGACGAGATCGCGGTGAGCGGGCTCGCGATCGACGCCGACGGCGGCGTGACCCGAGTGCCGCGGTTCGTGGTGCGCGACGACTTCGAGAATGGGGTGCGCAAGGAGTACGGCGTGCCCGGTCGCCGCTTCTGCGAGTTCCCGGTCCCGGAGACGCTCGACGCCCGGCCGCGGGTCTACGCCGCGGCGGCGTTCCTCGAGGTGGCGGACCGGGCCGGCGTCGCCGAGCGGCTCGCCGTGGCGTGGGGACGGGCGACGCCGATCCTGCGCCGCGCGATGGAAGTCGGCGGGCCGGCGCTCCAGGCCGCACCGATCGCGCGGATCTCGGCCTGGCTGCTCGACCACTTCGTGCGGTGGCTGGGGGAGACGTTCGAGGATGACGTGATCCCGCCGGGGCTCGCATTCGCGGGCGTGCAAGCCGGTCCGGTGCGGCCCCTCGGCAGCACGCGCCGCGAGATCGCCGGCGCGAGCGAGCAGTTCACGTTCGCAGGGCGGCGAGGGCGCTACCGGATCGGAGGACAGTGGAGGGAGAGGTGGGGGCCGGGAGCGAGACCGTGGATCGGTGAGCGGGATGACAACGCCACCGCCCTTACATTGCTCCCGATAGGAGACCGGAGACGTTTACCTGAGGCGGGGGCTGGGCGATGAACAGTCAGGCGAAGCGAGTCCAGCGCACCTACCTGCTGCTCACCCTGCTCTCCACGCTCGCCGCTTCGTTCATCTGGGGCATCAACACCCTCTTCCTGCTCGACGCCGGCCTCAACAACGCGGAGGCATTCGCCGCGAACGCGTTCTTCACCGCCGGCATGGTGATCTTCGAGGTTCCCACCGGCGCGCTGGCCGACACCTGGGGCCGGCGCACCTCCTACCTGCTCGGCGCCGCCACCCTGCTGCTCTCGACCCTGCTCTACCTGGTCATGTGGAAGGCCCACGCACCGCTCTGGGGCTGGGCGATCGCCTCGATCCTGCTGGGCCTGGGGTTCACCTTCTTCTCCGGGGCGACCGAGGCGTGGCTGGTGGATGCGCTGGCGTTCACCGGCTACAAGGAGGGGCTGGAACCGGTGATGGCGCGAGGCCAGGTCGTCGGCGGCTCGGCCATGCTCGCGGGCTCGGTCGCGGGCGGCGTGATCGCCCAGATGACCGACCTCGGCGTGCCCTACATCATCCGCTCGGTGTGCCTCGCCCTCACCCTCGTGGTCGCGTGGTTTCTGATGAAGGACCAGGGCTTCACGCCGAACCGGAGCCACGGTGCGCTGACGGAAATGCGCCGAGTGGTGCGGGCGTCCATCGACAACGGGTGGCGCAAGCCACCGGTCCGCTGGCTGATGCTGGCGGCGCTGTGCGCCGGCGGGGTGGACATGTTCGCGTTCTACGCGCTGCAGCCGTATCTGCTCGAGCTGTGGGGAGACAAGGAGGCGTTCGGGATCGCGGGGTTGGCCGCGGCGATCGTGGCCGGCAGCGAGATGGTGGCCGGACTGCTGGTGCCCTACGCACGAAGAGTGTTCACCCGACGCACCCACGCGCTGCTTGCGGCGTCCGCGTTGGGCATCGCCTCACTCGCGCTGATGGGGGTGACGTCGAACTTCTGGGTGGCGATCGGCCTGCTGGTGGTCTGGGGCCTGACGTTCTCCATCGCCACGCCCATCCGTCAGGCCTATCTCAACGGCATCATTCCCACCCAGCAGCGCGCGACAGTGCTGTCGTTCGACAACCTGATGGCCTCCGCGGGAGGCGTGGCGGCACAGCCCGCGCTGGGACGGGCGGCTGATGTCTGGGGGTATCCGACGGCGTATGTCGTGAGCGGGGTCATTCAGCTCACGGCGCTCCCGTTCCTGTTGCTGGCCAGGCGCGAGAACGCCGCGTCGGATCGGATCGATGTGAAGCGCTGACCGCTAGTCGCGCAGCCAGTGGCAGGTGTACCCGCCGGGATTCTTGCGCAGATAGTCCTGGTGGTATGCCTCGGCGCTGTGCCACTCCGCCGCCGGCTCGATCGACGTCGTGATCGGCCGCTGCCACTTCCCGGACGCGTCCACGCGCGCCTTCACCCGCTCCGCGATGTCCCGCTGCTCGGGCGTCTGCGGAAAGATCGCCGAGCGGTACTGCGTCCCGGTGTCGTTTCCCTGGCGGTTGAGCGTCGTCGGGTCGTGCAGCCGGAAGAACCACTTCTCCAGCAGCTCCTCGTAGCTCAGCACCGACGGGTCGAACGTCACCCGGATGGCCTCCGCGTGACCCGACTTGCTGTCATGGGTGTCGTGGTAGGTCGGGTTCGGCAGCCAGCCGCCGGTGTACCCGACGTCGGTCTCGAGCACGCCCGGTACGCCGCGAAGGATCTCTTCGACGCCCCAGAAGCAGCCACCCGCCAGGACGGCCACCTCGGTCTGCTGCCCGGCAACGGCCGAGCGATTGCCTCTCTCCTGCTCGTTCATGTCGTGCTCCGTTGGGGTTTCTCGCTGACCATAACACTCGGCGGCCGGGAAGGTTCCCGGCGGCGCCGCGCGCCTGGAGACGCAGGGTAATATGTTCGCAGAATGGTTCCCTTGTCCGTCCTCGACCTGGCGCCGATCGTCGAAGGCGCCGACGCCGCCGACGCGCTCCGCCGCTCGCTCGACCTCGCCCGGCATGCCGAGCGGTTGGGCTACCGCCGCTTCTGGCTCGCCGAGCATCACGGGATGCCGGGGATCGCGAGTGCCGCCACCGCGGTCGTCATCGGCCACGTCGCGGCGGGTACCTCCAGGATTCGCGTCGGCGCGGGCGGGATCATGCTGCCGAACCACGCGCCGCTCCTCATCGCGGAACAGTTCGGCACGCTCGGCTCGCTTTTCCCCGGGCGGATCGACCTCGGCCTCGGCCGGGCGCCCGGCTCCGACCAGCTCACGGTCCGCGCGCTCCGGCGGCTGCCCCAGGCGGCCGAGACCTTCCCCCAGGATGTGGTCGAGCTGATGGAGTACTTCCGGCCCTCGCACCGCCGGCCACTCGTCCGGGCGGTGCCGGGGGAAGGGGTCGAGGTGCCGATCTGGATCCTGGGCTCGAGCCTCTTCGGCGCCGAGCTCGCGGCCGAGCTGGGACTGCCCTATGCGTTCGCCTCGCACTTCGCGCCCGCCGCGCTGATGCAGGCTCTGGAGCTGTACCGGTCGCGCTTCAAGCCGTCCGACCAGCTCGACCGGCCCTATGTCATGCTGGGCGTCAACGTCTTCGCGGCCGAGACGGACGAGCAAGGCCGGCGGCTGTTCACGTCCCTGCAGCAGGCCTTCGTGAACCTGCGCCGCGGCCATCCCGGCAAGCTTCCGCCTCCGGACGATACGCTCGGCGAACGGTTGACCGCCGGGCGATCTTCATCTCGTGGACGAGATGCTCGCGTACACCGTGGCGGGTGCACCGCAGACGGTGCACCGCGGGCTGGAAGGAATCGTCGCCCGGACCGGCGCGGACGAGCTGATGCTCACCTCCCAGATCTTCGACCACGACGCGCGGCTCCGATCCTACGAGCTGACCGCAGAGGCGGTGTCGCAGTCCATCGGCTAGCCCCGCGGTGGGCTATCCCGCCATCTTCCAGTCTCCCATAGCCAAAAAGTCTACGATGACCGAGCCGGTGACCCGCCTGCAGGGCGCCCTGGCTGACCGCTACCGCATCGAGCGGGAGCTGGGCCAGGGCGGTATGGCCACGGTGTACCTCGCCGAGGACCTGAAGCACCACCGCCGGGTGGCGGTGAAGGTTCTTCGGCCGGAGCTGGCGGCCACGCTCGGTCCCGAGCGGTTCGCCCGCGAGATCGAGGTCGCCGCCCGCCTGCAGCATCCCCATATCCTGGGCCTGATCGACTCGGGCGATGCCGGCGGCTTCTTCTATTACGTGATGCCGTACGTCGAGGGCGAGACCCTGCGCGACCGGCTGACCCGCGGCGGCGAGCTGCCGGTGCCCGAGGCGGTGCGGCTGCTGGGCGAGATGGCCGAGGCGCTGGCGACGGCGCACAGGGCCGGCGTGGTGCATCGCGACATCAAGCCGGAAAATGTGATGCTGTCGGGGCGCCACGCGATGGTGATGGATTTCGGCGTGGCCAAGGCGGTGACCGAGGCATCGGGCGATCACACGCTCACCTCAGTGGGCGTCGCGCTGGGCACCCCGGCCTACATGGCGCCGGAGCAGGCCTCGGCCGACCCGCACATGGACGGCCGGGTGGACATCTACGCCCTCGGCGTGGTGGGCTACGAGATGCTCACCGGCGCCACACCGTTTCCCGGCCTCAACCCGCAACAGACGCTCGCGGCGCACGTCACGCGGCCCCCGATCCCGGTCGGACAGGTGCGCGACGGGCTCGCGCCCGCGCTCGAGGCGGCGGTCATGCGCTGCCTGGCCAAGCGGCCTGCCGACCGGTTCCAGACGGCCGACGAGCTGGTGGCTGCGCTCGAGCCGCTGGCCTCGACGAGCGGCGGGACCACGCCGACTCACACGCAGCCCATTGCCGCGGTAACGAGCGCGGCGAAGTCCCCGCTCCGGCGCTACGCGGCCGTCGCCGCGGCGCTGGTCGCACTGGCGGCGGTCGTCGGCGTCTGGCGGCCGTGGGACCGCGGCTCGGCTCGCCCGCTCGACAGCAACCTGGTCGCGGTGCTGCCGTTCCGGACCGCAGGCGCCGATCCGAGCGTGCAGTACCTGCGGCAGGGAATGGTGGACCTGATGCAGGCCAAGCTCACCGGCGAGGGCGGGCCACGCGCGGCTGACGCCCGCTCGGTGCTCGCGGCGGTGCGGGATGCCGGCGGCACCGACACGCAGGATCTCTCCGAGGAAGGCGCGGCGGGGGTGGCGAAGAAGGTCGGCGCGGGCCGGCTGCTCCAGGGCAGCATCGTGGGGCCGGCCGATCACCTGGTGATGAGCGCGTCACTGATCGCGGTTCCCGGCGGCAAGACGCTGGCGCAGACCAGCGTGACCGGCCAGAAGGACAGTCTCTTCGTTCTGATCGACCGGCTCACCGCCCGGCTCCTTGCCCTCGGCGCGGGGGCCAGCGCCGGCCAGCTCAGCGCGCTCACTACCACCAACCTCGACGCGCTTCGCTCCTATCTCGACGGCGTCTCTGCCTTCCGCCGTGGCGTTTTCCAGACCGCCACGCCGCTCCTGTCACGCGCTGTCGAGCTGGATTCGACGTTCGCGCTGGCCCTCTCCGCTCTGATCGAGGCCGATGGCTGGCACTCGGCGACGACGGACATGCGTCGCGTCAACAGCCTCGCGTGGAGATATCGCGACCGGCTCAACCCGCAGGACCAGATCATCCTGTCCCTGCGGCTCGGCTCGCGCTATCCCAAGCAGACGCCGTGGGACGTGCGCATCGCGGATGCGGAGCATGCGGTCCAGGTGATGCCCGAAAGCGCGGACGCCTGGTTCAACCTGGGTGACTACCTGTTCCACTTCGGCCGACTCTCCGACATCCCCGATCCGGAGGCGCGGGCGCGGCAGGCGTTCGAGCAGGCATTCCAGCGCGACTCGCTCTACGGCGCGCCGATCCAGCACCTGACCGCCGTTACCTGGGTCGCCGGCGACACCACCGCGCAGCGGCTCTGGACCACCCGGTTGATCGCGCTGGACTCGGTCGGCGAGGGCGTACCGGGCGCGCGGTGGAACCTGCTCCAGGCCACCCGGGACGAGGCGGGTATCGCCGCGTTCTTGAAGGGGCTCGACTCGGGGCCGGCACAGGTACCGCAGGGCATCGCGTTCTTCGGCGCGCTCGACAGCGTCACCATCGCCAACCGCGACGCCTTGCACGATGCCGCGCACCGGCTTTCGGCTTCGAAACCGGAGCGCATGCAGACGGCCGGCGATCGCGCACGGTATCTCATCAACCAGGGACGCCCCGCCGAAGCGGCGAAGTGGATCGATACGCTGGCTACGCTCGACCGGGACCAGGCTGGCCTGTTGTCACTTCTGGGTATCTGGATAGGCGGCGGACCGGCAGATTCCAGCTTCATGACCGCCGAGCAACGCTTGAGCGTGCGGACCTGGCACGGGGATGCGGCGGCAGGCAAGCAACTTCTGGCGCGCTGGCGGGAGCGAGCATCGAAGGACACCACGGACGGCTTCCACGTCCGAGCGTCCGCGTTGCTCGAGGCCAAGCTGGCCCTGGATCGCCAGGACCCGGCGGCCACGCGGCTGATGGATCTTGCCGACTCGCTCTGGGTGGGACGCGACGGGGCATCTGGCTGGGCTTCGTTGGAGCTCGCGCGGCTCTACGAGCAGCAGGGACGGGTGGACCGGGCACTCCGTGCGATCCGGCGCCGCTGGATTCCCATGGGCGAGCCGGAGCCGGCGGGTCTCGCCCAGTCCTATCGTCTGGAAGGCCGGCTCGCCGCGCTGGCCGACGACAAGGTCGGCGCCACACGGGCGTACCGGAACTACCTCAAGCTCAGAATCGATCCCGAGCCGTCGCGGGTGCCGCAGCTCGACAGCGTGCGCCGCGAGCTGAGCGCGATCGGCGATCTCGAAGGGGAGCGATAAAAGGGGCCGACGGGCCCACCGCTTACGTTTTGCCCCCTCCTACGATCAGCAGGATGGCGGCGAGCGCGCAGGCCACGCCGACGATCTGGCGCGGGTTGAGCCGCTCGTTCAGGATGACTCGTGCCAGGAGCACCGTGCTCGCCGGATAGAGTGACGCGAGCGTCACCATCAGGCTGAGCGGTCCCACCCGCGAGGCCAGCAGGTAGAGCGCGTTGGCCAGCATGTCCAGCGCACCGCAGAGCAGGGTGATCCCGAGCACGCCGGGCAACCGGATCGACTCCCGGCGTGCCGCCACGGCGGAGCCGAAGATCAGCACGGATGTGGCTCGCGCCGCCAGGATCGGCCACATCCCCGCCTCGGGGCTGCTCCGGGTCAGCGCCAGGAAGAAGAATCCGATCATGACCCCCGAGATCAGGGCGATTCCCACGCCGGGCGGGAACCGTCCGCCGCTCGCCGGAGCATCGGCCCCGGCGGGGGCGGTCTCCTGGCTCACCAGCACGATCGCCGCGAGACCCACGACGATGCCCACGGCCGCCATGAGGCCGGGCCGCTCGCCCAGGGCGACGGAAGCCATCACCGGCAGCGCGACGGCGCAGACGGCGGTGGTCGGGGCGACCACCGCCATGCGTCCGATCGCCAGCGCGCGGTAGAGGAGGGCCACGCCGATGCCTCCGGTCACGCCGGCGACGGCGCCCCAGAGGAAGTCGATGCGCGATGGGGACGCGGCGCGGCAGCACCGGCAGCAGCACCGCCAGGAGCAGCATGCCGCTGACCTGGGAGAGCAGGACGACCGGCAAGGTGCTGGCACGCCGGGTGGCGACTCCGCCGGCGAAGTCGGCTGCGCCGTAGAACAGGGCCGCCGCGAGGGCGAGGAGGTAGGGCACGGGTGGGATAATGTCGGTATCGGTGAATCGGAGCCAGACGAGACTTTCTTTTTCAAACCTGGACCAATCATGTCAATGTCTATTCTCCGTGCATGTGTCTGTCGCCGTCCTCAGCGCCCTCCTGGCCTGCAGCCCCGGTCGGCCCGCTCCCGCCGACGAACCAGTCGCCTCGCCTCGGAGCTACCTCTATCTCTGGACCGCCGCCGCCGACTCCACCCAGCCCGACTTCCTCGCGGTCCTCGACGTCACCGAGGACTCGGCGCGGTACGGACGGCTGGTCACGACGCTCCCGGTCACGGGCCTTCGGAACATGCCGCACCACGTCGAGCACGAGCTGGCTCCCGACCGCCAGCTGTTCGCCAACGGCTTCGATGCCGGGCGGAGCTTCATCTTCGACCTGCGCGACCCGGCCCAACCACGCCTCGCCGGCGAGTTCGGCGACCTGGAGGGCCTGACTCACCCGCATTCGTACCTCCGGCTCCCCGGCGGGAACGTCCTGGCCACGTTCCAGATGCGGCACGACAAGGCGGGGATGACACCCGGCGGGCTGGTCGAGCTGACGCCCGCCGGCCAGGTGGTCCGCTCCGCGTCGGCCGACGCGCCCGGTCTCGATCCGGCGACGCGGGTCTACAGCGCCGGCATCGTCCCCGCGCTCGACCGCGTCGTCACCACCACCAGCGACATGCACGAGCGCACTCCCGCCTCGCGCCAGCTCCAGATCTGGCGGCTGAGCGATCTCGCGCTGCTCCACACGATCGTGCTCCCGGACGGCGCGCGAGGCGGCGAGTCCATGCTCACCGCCGAGCCGCGGGTCCTGGACGACGGCCGCACGGTCCTGGTCTCGACCTTCGGTTGCGGGCTGTACCTGATGGAAGGGTTGGAGAGCGACTCCCCCTCGGCGCGTCTGGTGGCGTCGTTTCCCCAGAAGCCACGCACCTACTGCGCGATCCCCGCGATCGCCGGCCACTATTACCTGGTGACGGTCCCGGCCTGGAGCGCGGTCGTCAGTCTCGACATCAGCGATCCCTCCGCGCCCCGCGAGGTGAGCCGGCTGACCCTCGGCGCCGACGACGTGCCCCACTGGATCTCGTTGTCGCCGGATCGGCGGCGGGTGGTGGTGACCGGCTATGGCGCGCTCAAGAACCGTGTCGTCATCGCCCGGTTCGACTCGGCCAACGGGCAGTTGGCGATGGACGAGCGATTCCGCGAGCCGGGAGCGGCCGAGCCGGGGTATCTGATGAGTGGCAAGACGTGGCCGCATGGCGGGAGCGGGGCGGGAATTCCGCACGGAGCGGTGTTCAGCCGGGAGTGACAAAGCCGTACCCCGGCCGCCACGCCCATGCCCCGGTAGGTCGGGGCGAGCGGCGGCGGGGGCACGTCCCCAAGGCGCCTTAGTGCACGTCACTGCCTCCCCCTGAGTAGTAAGCCGACGCATGCGTGACGGGCACTTCAGCGCCCGGGGGCGGGCCACCGCCGCCGATCGCCTGGCGCAGGGGACTGTTGCATCTGGCGGCCCATGGCTCCTTCGCTTCGCTCAGGATGACATGGCTGCGCTCAGGAATGTCGATCGCGTTGACGCCCGCCGGATTCCGTGAAACGTTGTGAGATGAACCTCGAGCACACCGTAGGCCTCCGCCCCGACGGCAGCGTCTGGCTCCCCGACCGCCACACCGCCGCCCGCTCCATCCTCCTCAAGCTCGCGGCCATGGGCATCGAGATCCCCGCCGCCGCCGGCGACGGGGACGTCTTCCAGCTCGCCGGGAACCTCTTTGCCCGGTATCGCGAGCAGGCGCGGTTGCTGTCCGACCATCTCTGCCCCGCCGATCGCCGGATCCAGCACTACATCGACGAGCTCCAGGGCGCGGCCGGTACGGTCCGCCTGCCCGCCGAGACCCTCATCCTCGACCAGTACGGCCTCGCCCGGGAGCTGAGTCTCCCGGTCGATGGCGACCGCTACGAGAACGAGCTGGTCTCGAGCTACCGGCTCGACAACGGCGTGCTGCACAATCCCGTCAACGACAGGAGAACGACGCAGGGCGTCTTCCACGTCGCCGAGGGCGGGCTGCCGATCCCGGCGGACAAGACCCGCGTGCCGCTCGCGGTCTATCTCCGGCTGCTCGAGGCAGCGCTCCGGCCGCCTGCCGAGCTGCTGCGGCTGCCGTTCACGGCCAACTGGAAGCGCCCCGTGGAGACGATGGTGAGCCTCCTGCTGCGGCCGCTCGTCTGCCCCGCCGTGCCGAAGGTGACGGCGGAGAAGCGCCTCGAGGTCCGGTTCTTCGCGCCCGGCGGTCTCGTTTCCAACCTGGATTTCGTCGAGAGCATCTTCGGCAGCGCCGGCGACCCGCACCTGCCGGCGAATGACGCCGCGCTCGACGTGGACGGCTGGACCGGCCACACCGGCTGCGTCATCCTCGCGCCCCATCTCACCCGGATCCGGAAGAAGGACCTCGGCCTGCCCCACGAGCGCGAGGACGAGCTGTACAACGACGGCCGGCCGTTCAAGATCACCTCGCGCGGAACCCAGGGCGTGATGGTCACGCTGATCGCGGACAACTACTTCGGGTACTGCAAGAAGGAAGTGAAGACGCAGATCAGCTACAGCGCGAACCTCTTCGGCCTCGCGGAGGAGGAGCACGGCGGCGGCGCGCTCGCGTTTCCGACGTTCAACCTCGGCGACCGGTTCACGCCCGACCAGGTGCGGGTCGTGACGGCCGGCCACCGGTTGACGGAGGTGCTCCACCTGCTCGGCGACCGCGCCCGGCGCGATCCGAGCGGCTACGCGACCGACGCCGTCTGGCCCGAGATCCACTACATGCCGGAGGACATGGAGATCGACATCCACCGGCAGGACATCTCGTGGACCAAGGATGGGGCCAAGCAGCACCTCAAGCTGCTGCCGGGGCGGATCTACGTGCATCCGAGCGGCTACAAGGTGCGGATGGAGAAGCACCACGCGGCGCCGAGCTGGCGGCTCGTGGGCACGGTGCCGGAGGGCGCGTTCTGCCACAAGCCGTGCACCGTCTCGGGCGGCGGCAAGTCGGAGATCAGCAAGAGCCTGGTGGACGCGGTGCTGCCCGGGTCGTTCTTCGTGCGCCACTTCGACGAGGACATGGCGGTGGTCGAGGAAGTCCTGCGCCGGAGCTACGACGACGTGCGCGTGGAAGGCGGACGCGTGGACGATCGCTCGCTGCTGTCACCCGAGCGGTCGCTGGGATCGGTGGTGAAGCTGCTGACGCCCAATCCGGACGAGTTCACCCCGGAGTACAACGCCTGGCTGGAGAGCATCCCCAACCACGTCCGCGCACTGGTGTTCGTGATCAAGCGCTTTCACCGTCCCGAGTGGGGCGACGATTGGCGGCAGCACTTCAGCGTCGACATCATCAACGGCGCGCCGGGCCACGAGCTCAAGTACGAGGGACGGAAGCTGGTCGCCAACTATCTGAGGATCGGGCGGGACGGCCACGGGGCCTGGCGCACCTACAAGCTGCGGCAGGACTTCGTCGCCGCCGACAAGGTGCAGATGGAGGACGACATCACCGCGTCGGTCGTGGTGCCCGCGCGGCGCCTGGTCGGCCTGCCGGGCGAGTACGACGGGCACCCGAGCCTCAAGCTGGCGCAGAACTGCGAGTTCCGTCTCTTCCAGCGCCCCGACGACGCGATCCATCCCGGCCTCGACCGCCAGACGGAGAAGGACATGGCGGGCCAGGGCCTCTTCTGCTCCAACTTCCAGCCGCTCGGGCGGGAGGATGCGCAGCAGATCCGCGAGGACGTCGCCATGCACGACGCCTTCACGGCCCCGATGCGCGACCACGTGAATCGCAACGCCGCGCGCGACGACGGCGGCTGGTCCATCTGCTCGGCGCGGCCGCGGATCATCGGCGGCAAGCCCACGAAGAATCCCGCGCTACCTCCAGCTCCGCCCCGACATGGCGCGTCCGCGCGACCGCTACGTCGCCGAGATCGGCGCCCGGCTCAGCCGGCGGCTGCCGTTCCATCAGCCGGTGCTCTTCCCGGTCGTCGCGGTGATGTCGGGCCGGCGGAACAACCCGCCGGAGCCGGGCGTCCGGCCGCTCTGCGTCTACGGACCGATCCACTATCAGGAGCTGCCCGAGCTGTTCATGGATTACGTGTGCTCGCTGACCGGCACGTCGCCGAGCACGACGGGCGCGGGATCGGAGGGCGCGCTGACCAAGGGGCCGTTCAATGCTCTCGCAGCGACGGCCGACCTCAACAACGCGCTGGTCTCCTTCCTGTTGACGGGCTACGCCGGGTTCAGCTCCGCCGCGGGGTTCGTCGGGCCGCACTACAGGGTAGACCACGACATCAGTCTGCTGATCCCGGAGATCTGGTGCCGGCTCTACCCCCACGAGCGCGACCCCAAGCACCTGATCGAGGCCGGGCACCTCGAGCGGCTCACCGACTACGAGCTCGAGGGCGGCACCGTCCTCGCCAGCCGGCTCGGCTGGCGGATCACGGCGAAGTTCGTGCACACGTTCTTCGGACGGGTCTTCGACAATCCGACCGCGGTGTTCACCGAGGATATCCTGAAGCCGGAGCTGCAGGATCCGGCGGTGTACGCGGACGGGGTCGCGAACATCGTCGAGGCGCAGCGGCGGGTGGCGCTGGCGTACTTCGAGGACGGAACGATCGAGGACTGCTGCCCGCCGCTGCGGGCGCTGATCCACATCATGGCCCACGGGGACTTCGAGGGACGCACCGCCGCAGATCCGACGATCCGGGCGATGTTCACCCGCGAGGCCCTGCTGGCGAGCGACTGGTACGCGGAGCGGCTCACGGTGAAGCAGCGGCGGGACATCGCGCTGTGGGAGCGGCACGTCCGCAGTCTGACGGAGTTTCTCGCGAGTCCGGGGCATCGGGACGAGGCGCGCCGGCTGGGGATTCCTGGACGGCTCGAGCATGCGCGGCAGGAGCTCGATCGGGTGCGGTCGCCGGAGTACGTGCGGTCGCTGGTGGGGACGATCGGGGCGGATCCGGTGCATCGGCCCGTTCACGGACGGGTGCCGCGCGAGGCTGGACGAGGCGCGGTCGTGACTGCCCGGTAGGGAGCCTCAGTGCACGCCGCTTTCTCCCGATCCCCTTTCGCACTCGCTCTCTGCACACTCGCGTGCGGTCGGCTTTCGGACGCGCCGACCGTCGCGGCGCGCTGGGAGATTCACGCGCCGGTTCCGGAAGCGCGCACCGAAGTCAGCGTCGCGGCGGTGGACTCGCTCATCTACCTCCTCGGCGGCTTCGGGCCCAGCGACGAGGGCGAAGTCTTCGCGCCTCGCACGCTCTACGCCTACAACCCCGCAACCGACCGCTGGAGCGCCGAGGGTGAGATCCCCGAAGGCGTCAACCACGCCGGGCTCGCCACGGTAGCCGGCAAGCTCTATCTCATCGGCGGCTTTCGCGAAGCTACGTGGTCGCCCTCGGGCGCCGTCCGGATCTACGATCCGGCTACCCGCGCCTGGCAGGATGGCGCTCCGATGCCCACACCGCGCGGGGCGCTGGCGCTGGCGGTGGTGGATGGAAAGATCCACGCGATCGGCGGCACCGCCGAGGCGGCCGCGGGCCGCGCACCGCACGAGCACGGTGCGTCGCGGGAAGACAACTCGGTCGCCACGCACGAGGTCTACGATCCCGCGACGAACGTCTGGAGCCGGCTGGCACCGATGCCGACGCCGCGGAACCACATCGGCGCCGCGGTGGTCGGCGGGAAGATCCACGTCGTGGCCGGCCGGGTGGGCGGCGACATGGAGCTCACCACGCACGAGATCTTCGATCCGGCCAGCAACGGATGGACCGCCGCGCCACCGATACCGACCGGCCGCAGCGGGATCGCCGTGGTCGCCCATCTTGGCAAGATCTACGTGTTCGGGGGCGAGACGGTCGGGCTCATCCGCACCAAGTCGTTCGACGAAGCCGAGCGGTTCGATCCGGTTGCGGGGCGCTGGGAGCGCTTGCCTCCCATTCCGACCGCCAGGCACGGCCTCGGCGCCGCGTCGGTGGGCGGTGCGATCCACGTATTCAGCGGTGGGCCCGAGGCGGGGCTGGTGTTCGGCATGGCGAACGAGCGGTTGATCGCGGAGTAGCGCATGCCTGGTGGCTCGGGGCGAGCGGTGCCGGGGGCGGGCCACCGCCGCCGCTCGCCCGGCACCAGACCAGCGTTAGCGCGCTCCCCGGAAGCCCGCCGCCGAGAGTAGCATTCGGTAGCCATGTACTCCGCTCCCGACCTCGCTGACCGTCTCCAAGCCGCCATCACCGACCGCTACGTCCTCGGCCGCGAGCTGGGTCGAGGCGGCATGGCCGTCGTGCACCTCGCCCAGGATCTCAAGCACGACCGCCCGGTCGCGATCAAGGCCCTGCACCCCGAGCTGGGCTCGCTCCTCAGCCCCGACCGCTTCCAGCGCGAGATCCGCCTCGCGGCGCAGCTCCAGCATCCCAACATCCTTCCGGTCTACGACTCCGGCTCCGGTGAAGGCCTGCTCTGGTTCACCATGCCCTTCGTCGAAGGCGACACGCTGCGGCGGAGGGTGAAGCGGGACGGCCGCCTGCCGATCGCGGATGCGGTCGCGGTGCTGGAGGATATCGCACGGGCGCTGGCGTACGCCCACCGACACGGAGTGATCCACCGCGACGTCAAGCCGGAGAACGTGATGGTGGGCGACGACTGCGCCCTCCTCGCCGACTTCGGCATCGCACGGCCGCTCAATCCCACCGGGGATCCGCTGCTGACGATGGGAGGCGTGCTGGTGGGAACGCCGGCGTACATGGCGCCGGAGCAGGCGTCGGCCGAGCCGACGATCGACCACCGGGTGGACATCTACGCCTTCGGCATCCTCGCCTACGAGCTGCTCGCGGGAGAGCGGCCGTTCACCGATCTCGAGCTGGGCCCGCTCCTCGTCGCGCACGCGGTACGGGAGCCGGTGCCGATCGCGACGCGGCGGCCGGACGTTCCCGCCGCGCTCGCCGAGCTGGTGGCGCGCTGTCTCCGGAAGGATCCGGCCGAGCGCTGGAGCTCGGCCGAGGCGATGACGCAGGCGCTGCGGACTTCGCGTGCAGCCGGCTCGTCGGCCGTGACCGTCGTGCGTCGACCTTTCGGATGCGCACGCGCCCGCACTCACCGATCTCACCGCCGCGCGCGCGGCGTACGAGCGCTGTCACTGGCGCGAGGCGTATCTCCGGTTCACTGCGGCGAACGCGGCACAGACGCTGGAGGCCGAAGACCTGGAGCTTCTGGGCGAGGCCGCGTGGTGGGTGGCTGAGGGTTCCGCCTGCCTGCGCGCGCGGGAGGAGGCGCACCGTCTATACGTAGGGAAGCGCGACCTCGTCGCCGCCGCGCGCATGGCGCTCGCGCTCGCGGAGGATCACTTCCACCGGCTGTCGCCATCCGTGGCCCAGGGCTGGCTGCGGCGGGCCGAGCGCCACCTCGAGGGCCTGCCCGAGTCGGCGACCCATGGCTGGCTCAGCCGGCTCCACATGCTGGTGGCACTCGAGCAGGACGCGCGACGCCGACAGCCGCGATGCAATTGACGGAGCGCGTGCTCGAGATCGCTCGCCGGGTGGGTGACACCGATCTCGAAGCGCTCGCGATCCAGGACCGTGGCCGCATCCTGGTCGGACTCGGCCAGGTGGCGGAGGGGATGGCGCTCATCGACGACGCCATGACCTTTGCCACGGCGGGCGAGCTGACGCCGAGAACGGCCGGCCGAACCTACTGCAACATGATCAGCACCTGCGAGCGGCTGGGCGATTACGGTCGCGCCGCGGAGTGGCACGACGCCGCCCACCACTGGACCGAGGCGCACGCCGAGTCGGTCTTTCCGGGAATCTGCCGAGTGCATCGCGCGGGCATCCTGCGGCTCAAGGGCGCGCTGCCGGAAGCGGAAGAGGAAGCCCGCCGAGCGGCGGGAGAGCTGGGACAGTTTCTCAAGGACGTCGCCGGCGCGGCCTTCTACGAGCTGGGAGAGATCCGCCGGCGGATGGGTGACGAGCGGGGCGCGGACACCATGTTCGGTGAGGCGCATGCGCGCGGACGGAATCCGCAGCCGGGACTCGCCCTGCTGCGGCTGGCGCAAGGCCAGGGTGAGGTCGCTCGCGCGATGATCGAGCGCTCGCTGGCGGAGCCGAACCTCGCGCCTCTTGATCGGGTCAAGCTGCTGCCTGCGCTGGTGGAGATCGCCGTCGCGTGTCGCGCCAGCGAGGCCGCGACCGGCGCCGCAGAGGAGCTCGAGGCGATCACCGTGACCTACACCTCACCGGCACTGCAGGCTTCGGCGGCGCTCGCGCGGGGGGAAGCCGAGCTCGCGCGCGGGAACGCCGAGGCCGCCTTGCCGCACCTGCGCCGGGCCCAACGCATCTGGACCGAGATCGAGCTGCCGTTCGAGCTGGCCCGGACGCGGACGCTGCTCGCGCGCGCGTACGCGGCACTGGGCGAGGGCGACGAGGCTGCCATGGAAGAGCGGGCCGCGCAGGCGATCACCAGCCGCCTGGCGACGCTCACCGGGCGGTAAGGGTCCCTGCCCTAGCGACCATGCTCCGCACGCAGTAGGGTCTCACACCCGCTGTTCGACCCCATTCGAGCCCAAGGAGTCCAGTTGTCCACCAGCCGCGGCAAGCTGCTCCAGGTCCTGGGCGTTTCGTTCGGCATCGCCGTCATCCTCGGCAATACCATCCTCGTCGGCATCCTCCGCACACCGGGAGCCGTTGCCGAGCGGCTGCCGGACACCGCCCTGTTCCTCTCGGTCTGGGCAATCGGCGGCCTCTACGCGCTCCTCGGCACCATCTCCCTCGCCGAGCCGGGCGCGATGCTGGCGCAGTCGGGCGGGCAGTACGTCATCGTCCGCCGCGGGCTGGGTACCTACCCGGGCTTCATCGTCGGCTGGTCCGACTGGCTCTCGACCTGCGGAACGATCGCCCTCGGCGGGATCATCTTCGCCGAGTACCTGGAACCGTTGGCTCCGGGACTGTCCGTGGGCCGCGTGGTCGTCGGCGTGACGCTGGTGTTGCTGTTCGGCCTCCTGCTCTGGCGCAACATCCGGGTCGGCGACTTGTCGCAGCAGATCCTGAGCGCGCTCAAGGCGCTGGCCTTCGGGACGCTGATCGGCGTCTGCCTGCTGAGCCCGGTGCCCGCCCGCGAGGCGGTGACACCCGTATCGCTTCCCGCCGGCATGGCGCTCCTCACGGCGGTCGTTCTCTCGCTCCAGGCGGTGATCTTCACCTACGACGGCTGGACCGGCCCGCTCTACTTCGCCGAGGAAGTGAAGAACGGGGGCCGCGGGATCCCGCGGGCGATGGTGCTCGGCGTGGTGCTCGTCATCCTGATCTACGTCCTCGTCAACGTCGCCTTTGTCCGGGTGCTCGGCATCGACCGTATGGCTGGTGATCCCTTCGTCGCCGCCACCGCGGGGAGGGCGCTCTTCGGGGATCGTGGCGACCTGGTGATCCGCTCGCTGGTGCTGCTCTCGATCCTGAGCGGGATGAACGCCACCTGCCTCATGGCGCCGCGCGTGGTGCACGCGATGGGGCGGGACCGCCTGCTTCCCGCCAGCTTCGAGACCGTGAATGCCGGCGGGACGCCGACGGTGGGCCACTGGGCCAGCATCGGGGTCGCCATCGGGTTCATCATCTCGGGAACATTCGAGACGGTCCTCGCCCTCTGCGCGTTCTTCTTCGTGGCATCGTACAGCCTCTCCTTCCTCAGCGTGTTCGCGCTCCGGCGGAAGGAGCCGGACACGCCGCGGCCCTACCGGGTGCCGGGCTACCCATACACGACCGGCCTGGTGCTGGTGGCTTCGCTGGCCTTCCTCGTCGGCTCCGCGGTCACCGACTGGAGCAACACCTGGAAGTCGCTCGTGCTTCTGGCGGCGAGCTATCCGATCTACCGGTTGATCATCCGGCCGCGCGCGGCTTCCCAAGCGAGCTAGCGGTGCGGTTCACCCATGCGATCGTTCGGCCCGCCGGCTGCCACGTTCGCCGAGCGGGATCACTGCGTCGGATCTCGGCACGCCCGATCACGCGCTCGCGCTCGGGCAGCACGAGGGGTACTGCAAGGCGCTCGAGCGGCTGGGGCTGTCGCTGGTGCGGCTCCCGCCTGATCCGGAGTTTCCCGATTCCACGTTCGTCGAGGATACGGCGCTCGTCGCCGGCGGCAATGCGATCGTCACGCGGCCCGGTGCGCGCAGCCGGGCCGGCGAGGTCGAAGCGATGAAGACGGCGCTGGGCCCGTGGTTCCCGGAGCTGGACGCGATCGTCGCACCCGGCACCCTCGACGCAGGTGACGTCTGCGAAGCGGGGAAGCATTGCTTCATCGGGCGGTCACACCGTACCAATGACGAGGGGGCCGCGCAGCTCGCCGTCATGGCTGGAGCGACAGGGATTCTCCGCCACCGTGGTGGATATCCGCGACATTCGCGGCCTGCTGCACCTCAAGACCGGCATCTCGTGGCTCGGCGGTCGGCGATTGCTCGTCAGCGACGACATCGCAGGGAACGAAGCGCTGAGGGGATGGGATCTGGTGCGGGTACCGCCCGGCGAGGACTACGCGGCGAATTGCGTCGCCGTGAATGGGGCGGTGCTGGTGCCGGAAGGGTTTCCGAAGACCGCGGCGATGCTCAGGAAGAGTTGGAATCGATGTGGTCCGCTGGAGATGTCGGAGTTCAGGAAGATGGATGGGGGGTTGAGCTGTTTGTCGGTGAGGTGGGAGGCGGCGGTAAGGCGGTAAGAGGCGGTCAGGACTGTCATCCCGAGCGAAGCGAGGGATCTTGCCCGAAGGTCCCGGGACCCGCGGAGAAGATCCCTCGCTTCGCTCGGGATGACAGCCTAGCCCTACCGCCTCGTTACCGCCTTACCGCCTTACCGCCCGCCCTACTCAGCCCGTCCCGCCCATCGGCTTCGCGTCCGGCCGCAACGCCCGCAGCTGCCGGTCCGCCGAGTCCATCGCGGAGTTCACCTTCGACTTGAGCTCGTCCCAGTTCGCCGCCGTGGCACCGGCTAGCCGCTCGGCACTCCGCTCGGCGTCATTGCGGGCCTTGCGCGCCGCGGCGACAGCCTGCACCCGCGCCTCCGACGCATCCTTGCCCAGCTCGCTTTCGACCTGCTTCAGCTCGCGGTCAATCGCGTCGAGCCGTTCCTTGACGTCGTTCCGGAACTCCTCGCGGTTGGTGAACGATGCGTCGGCCAGGTCGTCCTTCGCATCCTTGGCTGCATCCTTGGTATCCTCGGCCGCCTCTTCAACGGCGTTGCCGGCATCATGTGCCGCCTCGCGAGTCTCGTTGCCCGCGTCTTCTAGGGCAGTGTCGACCCGGCTGGCGGTGTCATCAGCGTCGCGATCCTTGCACGACATCGTAAACGCGACCATGAGCGCAGCAACTGCGCAGGCCATCGCTCTCATACGTATGACTCCTTGATGTCCGAGTGGAATGCCTGATGCCAGTGGGCGATGATAACGCGGCGGAGTGTTTCGGATCGTGACGGGACTCACCCGCCAGGGGACCGGGCGATCACACTTTTTGTAACAGTAAGTGAATCCAACAGTTAGGAGAGTCAGTCGGGGGTCGCGAGTGTGAGAATGAGCGGGTGTGAGAATGAAGTGAGAGTGTCATCCTGAGCGAAGCGAAGGAGATCATGCCGGCTCATGGCTCCTTCGCTTCGCTCAGGATGACATTGGACCATGCACGCTCACACCCACCCACTGCCAAGCGGACTTGCCATTGCGCGTGTCCGGCCCCACACTAGCCCGCATCCCTGATGGCCGTCCCGACATCGCTCGCCTGACCGGAGGTTCGGTGCTCTCCTCGTCCCGCCGCCTGCTCGCGCTTCTGATCGCCCTCACCACGGCGATGCTCGCCGCCCCCGTTGCCGCCCAGGTCCCCGCGACCGAGTACGCGGCCCGCCGCGCCGCCCTCGCCGCGCGGCTCGACTCGGGCGTGGTCGTCGCCTACGGAGGAGTGGAGACCGTCGCCGCCTGGCCGACGTTCTACCAGACTCCGGCGTTCTACTATCTCACCGGCTTCGCGGAGACCGACGCCGCGCTCGTCATGGTGAAGCGGAACGGGACGGTCGCGGCCACGATGTTCGTCCCCACCCGCACTGCGATCCAGGAGCGGTGGGTCGGCGCGCGGACCCGAGTGGGCGAGATGCAGGCGAAGTTCGGTGTCGCGGGCCGCGACATCGCCGAGCTGCAGGCGGCAGTGGACTCGCTGGCGGAGACCGGGCTGCCGTTCTACGTCGTGCCCGACGTGCAGACCCGCGACAACATGGAGGAGGACTCGCTGACCCGCGGTTCGAGCCTGGTCTCCCGCCTCCGGCAGAACCATGCCTGGCTGGTGACGCAATCGGCGGACACGCTGGTCCGGCATCTACGCGCGAGGAAGAGCTCGGCGGAGATGGCACTGCTCAAGCGGGCAACCGAGATCAGCACCCGGGCGCACGAGGAGGCGATGAAGGCGGCCGCACCCGGCTGTGGCGAGTATGAGATCCAGGCGCTGCTGGACGGGACCTTCAAGCGGTTCGGCGGAGACCGGCCCGGCTACGGCAGCATCGTAGGGTCGGGAACCAACGCGACGATTCTCCATTACATGGAGAACACCCGGGTGATGCGCGACGGCGAGCTGCTGCTGATCGACGCCGCGACCTCGTTCGACCATTACTCGTCGGACGTCACCCGCACCTTCCCGGTCAACGGCCGGTTCTCATCGGAGCAGCGGGAGATCTATCAGATCGTCCGCGACGCGCAGGAAGCGTTCGTGCGGCAGATCGCTCCCGGCATCAGCGTAGAGGTGTCCAGCGACTCCGGCCGCGCCATCGTGGCGAAGGGACTCACCCGGCTCGGCCTGATCCAATCGCCCGACGCGACGATCGATCCACCGGAGGGGGCGCGGTGCGAGCCCAGCAGCTGTCTCCAGACGACGCTGTTCGCCCTGCATGGCTACGGCGGACACGGCATCGGGCTCGAGGTGCACGACCCGGCGCAGTACTACGAGGAGAACCGGCAGTTCGGCGTGGGTGACGTGTTCACCGTCGAGCCCGGGATCTACATCAGCCCGGACCTGCTCGGCAGTCTCCCCGACACGCCGAAGAACCGCGCGTTCCTCACGAAGATCCGTCCGGCGGTGCAGAAGTACCGCGGCATCGGCGTTCGGATCGAGGACGTCTACGCGGTCACCGACAAGGGCGTGGAGTGGATGTCGTCGGGTGCACCCCGGGAGATCCCGCAGATCGAAGCGCTGATGCGGGAACGGGAGCCCGAGCTGCCGGGGGGCGGGAGCTGCGGACGGCCGAAGACCTGATTACGATGTCATCCTGAGCGAAGCGAAGGAGCCATGCGTTGGGGCATGGCTCCTTCGCTTCGCTCAGGATGACATTTGTTTTCTTTGTTCTCTCCTGATTATCTGGCCAGCGCGACTGCTGGACTTTCCGACAGCTTCTTCACCACATCCACGAGCAACGCCACCTTCGCGGCGTCTCCCGTCTGCGCCGACGACAGTCGTCCGGCCAGCGCCGTGAGCACGTCCCGCCGCTCGCTCTCCGACGCCTTCTCCGCGCCGTCCAGCGACGCGCGTGCCGCGGTGATATCCACCGCCGACAGCCCCTTCGACCGTTCCAGCTGATCGAGGTACGCGCGCGCCAACCCAACCGTGGCCGGCCAGACGAATTTCTGCTGGCCCTGCACGTTGTAGTAGTCGAACCGGACCGACTTCGCCGCGTCGAGCTCGTCCTGGGAGAGCAACGGACTCGGCGTCAACTCGAACACGTCCAGCCCGCGCGCCATCTCGGAGCCGTAGATGTAGCCGTTGTACCAGTAGGTGGACCAGTACCCGCCGCTCCGGAGACGGCTCGGATCCACCGGACCGCGATCGAAGTAGGCGATCTCCTTCGGATTGGCCGCGTCGGTCCAGTCGAACACCGAGAGCCCGCCCGAATACCACGCCTGCACCATCACATCCCGTCCGGGGATCGGGATCAATGAGCCGTTGTGCGCGACGCATATCTCGACCTCACTCTGCGTCGCCGGCAGCTTGTAGTAGCTCTGGAAGGTGAGCTTGCCCCCTTCAACCGTGAAGATCGCGTCCGCGCCCCATTCCTTCTTGTCGGTGGCGCGGCACTTCGGCTGCGAGCCTCCGCCCCACTCGTCGGAGAAGAGGGCCTTGGTCCCGTCGTTGTTGAAGGTCGCCGAGTGCCAGTAGGAGAAGTTGGAATCCGACACCTCCGCGGTACGGACCGGCCGCACCGGATCGCGGATGTCGAGCAGCATGCCGTAGCCTTCGCAGGCGCCCCCGCCCAGTCCGATCTCGGGATACAGCGTGATGTCGTGACACTGGGTCGGACCGGCCATGGTGTCCGCCTCTCCGCCGCCCATCGCCTCCGCCATCATGGGCAGCGCCTGGCGGAACAGCGCGCTGTCCTGCGCGGTGGCCGCGCCGGTTCCGCCGCGAGAGCGCACGATCTCCTGCAGCACCGTGTCGGCCTGCTCGTCCGGGATGATGACGTCCTGCCCTTGGACGTTCATGATGAACGCGCCGCGCGCCCGCGCGTCGTTGATGACCTTCGCATCCGCGGCGCTGTCCGCCGGAGCCTCACCGTGCGACGGCGGCGCCTTCAGGTTATCGAAGATCCGCGGCGAGCTGACGATCGCGGCCTGCTCGGGATGGGCCAGCGGCACCTTGATCACCTCGATGCGGAACCAGGCGGTGCTGGTATCCTGCGCCGGCATCGCCGCGACACAGCCCGCCATCTCGTTGGGCGACCGCACGACCGAGGAGCCCGAGATGTAGACGTAGACGTTCTCCGTGTCCTTGGGATCCACCAGCACCGAGTGGGTGTGCGAGCCACGGCAGGTCTGCACGTTGCCGACGTTCTTCGGATTGCGGATGTCGCTGATGTCGAAGATGCGGAGCCCGCGCAGCCGCTCGGTGCTCACCGTGTCCTGCACGCCTTCCGTGCCGCAGTCGAGGCGGGCGGAGAGGTCCTCCCCGGAGACGAACAGCAGGTTCCGGAACACCGAGACGTCGCTCTGCGAGGCCGGACAGAGATAGACCTTGGTGTGGGCCGGCTTGCTCGGATTGGAGATGTCCCACACCTGGAAGCCGTTGTAGTTGCCCTGGATCACGTATTTGCCGCTGAAGCCGATGTCGGTATTGCTGACGCCGGTGAACTCCTTGGGCGAAGGGGTATTGGATATCAGCCGGACGTTCCACGCAGCCTGAGCCGCGTCCTCCAGTCCCCCGCGCAGTCCGGCCCGAGGGTCGGGACTCGGCGGCGTGCCCGACCCGCTCGATGAAGACGAGGTCGCCCCGGCGCAGCCGAGGAGGGAGGCGAGGGCCAACGCTGGGAGGAGTCTGGCTGGTCTCATCCGGAGTTCCTTGTAGGTGTCAGGAGGCTGGCTCACCGGCCTGAAGCGCCGACAGCATTCGCTCCATCCGGGCGATCTCGGTCGTCTGATCCACATTCGCGTCGCTGGCAAACTTGAACACGGCGTCTTCCTGGCCCGCGCCCGGCGTGCTGAAGAGCTGCTTCACCATCGCGACGGCGCCCGGTGGTGCTGGATCATGAAGGTGAGAAAGAGCCGGTCGAACTCGGGGCCCTGTCGCCTCGGCGAGCTGCTCGAGCTGGTCCGCCGTCAGCATCCCGGGCATGTGGTGCGCGTGACCCATGTCGGGCCCCGAGGGCAGCGGCAACCCCCGATCCTCCAGCCACCGCTGCATCGTCGCGATCTCGTCCCGCTGGCCGCCGATGATGCGCTCGGCGAGCCGCCGCACGGCCGGACTCGCGCCGTTGGTCGGCGCGTAGCCGGCCATGACCAGTGCCTGGCCGTGGTGCCGGATCATGTCCGTCATGAACCGGGCGTCGGCCTCGGTGGAGGGATAGCGGCTGTCGGGTGATGGCGCGGCGGCGGGTTGGGCCTTCCCGGCGCAGCCGGCCAGAGGGGACAGGACGATGCCGATTAGAAGAGCGGTGCGGACCAGGCTGAAACGAGGCGCTGCCATGGCCTGAAGGATACTCAGATCCTCGCCCAGATGGGGCCCAGGAGGGGGTCGGGCCGGCCAAACAGTCTCTTGCGGGCAGTGGTTACTCACGTAGCTTCGGGCAAGCGGCCCTTTTCCAATCAGCGGCACCCAGTGGCTCTTCGCTCCAACGCCGGTCCCTCCAGCCGTGCACGAAGTCCGCCTTGTCGGCTCCGTCGGCCTTGCCTCATGCCATTCATCCCACCAACCGACCGAAGGAGCATCTCATGCGCTCGCTTCATGCCGTCACTATCGTGACGGGTTGCGCCCTGATCGCTGCCGGATGCAGCGGGGACAGCCCGACCGCGCCCGCCGTGGACGCTGCCAGCGTCGCGAACTTCCTCCCCGACCACAACGCGCTCCGAGCCCGACTCCGCGAGATCCTCGAAGAGGAGAACGGCGGCCTCGGCTTCGAGATGTGGGCCACGATCCTCGACCGGAACGGGCGAGTGGTTGACGTGGTCTTCAGCGGAGAGCATCGGGGCGACCAGTGGCCCGGCAGCCGGGTGATCTCCGCGCAGAAGGCGAACACCGGGAACGCCTTCAGCCTCGACGGTTTCGCGCTCAGCTCAGCCAATCTCTTCGCCGCGGTGCAGCCCGGCGGCAGCCTCTTCGGGCTTCAGGAGAGCAACCCGGTGGACACCGACGTAGCGTACGCGGGCCCGGTCTCGGCGTACGGCAAGGCCAACGATCCGATGATCGGCAAGCGGATCGGCGGGATCAACGTATTCGGCGGCGGGCTGGCGCTCTACTCCGCCAGCGGCTCGCTGCTCGGCGGCATCGGCGTCAGCGGCGATACCTCGTGCACCGACCACATCGTGGCCTGGAAGCTCCGACACTCGCTCAACCTGGACAACGTGCCCGCGGGGCCCGACCCCGACAGCAATACCGACAACATCATCTTCACCGACGGCACGCTCGATGGGTTCGAGCACCCGACCTGCTTCGACACGCCGGGCCAGGGCGATCACGTGGCGATCGCCGACGCGCTGACGACGACGCATCCCGTGGGATCCGACGAGTAGTGATGGAAGGCGGACGGGCGGACTCTGGCCTCAGCCACTGAACCGCCCGCCCGCCTCTCCCAGCCGCACCAGCAGCGGCGCCGGCGTCCAGAACGCCGGGTCGCCGTGCGAGTTACTCCCGAACTCCCGCACCCGCTCCAGCACCCGAACGAGCCCGATCTGGTCGGCGTAGAACATCGGCCCGCCCCGAGTCCGGGGAAATCCGTATCCCGTCAGGTAGACCACATCGATATCGCTCGCCCGCGCGGCGATCCCCTCCTCCAGAATCCGCGCCCCCTCGTTCACCAGCGCATAGACCAGCCGATCCACGATCTCGGCATCGCCGATCGAGCGCGGTGTGATCCCGAGCTCCGCCCGATGCTCGGCGATCAGTGCCTCGACCGCGGCTGAGGGCACGGCCTTTCGAGGTCCCTCAGGGTAGTCGTACCATCCAGCCCCGGTCTTCTGCCCCAACCGCCCGGCCGCGCAGAGCCGATCAGGCAGCGTCGAGTTCACGTATCCCGGCCGAGTCGCGCGCCGGTGCTGCCGGATCGCGAGGCTCACGTCGTGCCCCACCAGGTCGCCGACGCGGTAGGGACCCATGGCGAAGCCGAACGCCTCCATCGCCCGGTCCACCTGCTCCGGCGTGGCGCCCTCCTCCACGAGGTACCACGATTGCTTGGTGTACCCCTCCAGCATCCGGTTGCCGATGAACCCGTCGCAGACACCCGAGACGACCGCGACCTTCCGCAGCGTCTTGCCGAGCGCCAGCCCGGTCGCGAGGACGTCGGGCGCGGTCGCGCGTCCGCGCGCGACCTCCAGCAGGCGCATGACGTTCGCCGGGCTGAAGAAGTGGAGGCCCAGCACATCGGACGGGCGCTTCGTGAACCCAGCGATCGCGTCCACATCGAGGGTCGAGGTGTTGGTCGCGAGCACGGCGCCGGGCTTCATCACGCGATCGAGCTCGCCGAACACAGTGCGCTTCGCGTCGATCGACTCGTACACCGCTTCGATCACCAGATCGGCCTGCGCGACATCGTCGTACGACAGGGTCGGCCGCAGCAGCGCCATGCGGCGATCGCGCTCCGCTTCGGAGAGCCTGCCCTTCTTCACCTGCGCGTCGTAGATACCCGCGATCCGGGACGATCCTCGATCGAGCGCCGCCTGGTCCGTCTCGAGAAGGCGCACCGGGATGCCTGCGTCCAGCAGGGCGACCGTGATCCCGGAGCCCATCGTGCCGCCGCCGATCACCGCCGCCTGCTTCACGGTGCGAGCCGGCGTAGACGAGGTCACTCCCTCCACCTTGCCGGCGGCGCGCTCGGCGAAGAACGCGTGTCGCAGGCCCTTCGATTCCGGCGAGTCCATCAGCTCCAGGAAGGCGCGGCGCTCGACGGCGAGACCTTCGTCGAAGGACCCGCCGGCCGCCTCGATCGCGTCCACCGCACGCAGCGGTGCCGGCTGGACCGGCCGCGCAGCCCTCGAGCTTCGCGCGGGCCGATTCGCAGAGGCGGGAGAGGCCGGATGTGTCGAGCGAAAGGTCGCGCGACCGGCGAGGAGGCCGGCCGGCAACCTCCTCCGAGCGCGCGAGCTCGACGGCCGCGCCGAGCGGATCGGCGTCCACCACGCGGTCGAGCAGCGCGGTGTGCGACAGATCACGAGCCGGCACGGGATCGCCGGTCACGATCATCTCCAGCGCCTTCTCGACGCCCACCAGTCGCGGCAGCCGCTGGGTGCCGCCGGCGCCGGGAAGCAGGCCGAGCTTTACCTCGGGCAGCCCCAGCCTCACATCGGCGCTCGCGACGCGGTAATGGGCCGACATCGCCAGCTCGAGCCCGCCGCCGAGCGCGGTGCCGGCGATCGCGGCGACGACAGGCTTCGGACTGGTCTCGATGCGCTCGATCAACTGCCGCAGGCGTCGGCTCGGCGCTGCTGGCCGGCGTGCCGAACTCGCGGATGTCCGCGCCGGCGGAGAAGACCTCGCGGGTGCCGGTGAGGACGATCGCGCGGGCGCCGGGGTCGGCCTGGGCGCGAGCGAGCGCGTCGAGGATGCCCGAGCGTACGGCGTGGGAGAGGCCGTTGACGGGAGGGTTGTCGAAGGAGATGACCGCGACGTCGCGGTCGAGGTGGTACGCTGTCATCCCGAGCGAACGCGAGGGATCTTGCCCGGGCAGGGTTCGATATTGGCGAGCAAGATCCATCGGTCGCTTCGCTCCCTCAGGATGACATGCGCGGGCCGCATTGCCCGTCCTCGCCCTGAGCTGCCCCCGATCCACCTTCCCCAGATGCGTCGTCGGCAGCGAATCCACGAAGATCACTTCCCGCGGATGCTTGTACGCCTCCAGCCGCTCCCGCACGAACTCCTTCAGCTCCTCCGCCAGCCCCTCGCGCCGCTCCCGCGGGATCACGTAGGCGTGCGGCTTCACCAACCCGTTCCCGTCCGCGACGCCGACGACCGCGACCTGCGACACCGCCGGGTGCTGCAGCAGGCATCCCTCGACCTCCGTCGCGGAGAGCCACTTGCCGGAGACCTTGAGCAGCTCGTCGGCACGGCCGCCGTAGGTGAAGTAGCCGTCGGCGTCGCGTTGCACGAGATCGCCCGAGACCACCCACTCGCCGCGGAAGCATGCCTGGCTCTTGTCGAGCTGCTGCCAGTAGCCGAGCGCCCGCGAGCCGCCCTTGACCCACAGGTTGCCGATCGTTCCGTCGGGCAGGGCCGTCCCGTCCTCGTCCGCCACCTTGATCTCGAACCCGGGCACGACCTCGCCCAGCGTGCCTCGCCGCACGCGGCCGAGACGGTTGGAGAGGAAGATGTGCCACATCTCCGCCGTGCCGAGTCCGTCGAGGAGCGGGACGCCGAAGGTCTCGTCCCAGCGGGCGTGCAGCTCCTCCGGCAATCCCTCGCCGGCAGACGTGGCGAGCCGCAGCGACGAGAAGTCCTGCCGCGCGGCCTCGGGATGGCTCACCATCTGATTGATCATCGTCGGGACGGTGATCAGGATCGTGGGCCGATGGCGGGCGACCCGGCTGAAGATGACCTCGGCCGTGCAGCGGTCGTCGTACAGCACGCTCGCGGCGCCGGCGGCGAAGGGGAACAGCAGGTTGGAGCCGGTCGCGTAGCCGAAGTAGAGTTTCGGCACCGAGAGGGTGATGTCGTCTTCGTTGTAGCCGAGGACCTGGCCGGCGTAGCATTGGCAGGTGTTGACGAACGACCGGTGCGGCTGCACGGCGGCCTTGGGGCGTCCCGTCGTACCGCCGGAGAAGAGCCAGATGGCGGGGTCGTCGCGGTGGGTGGCGAAGTTGCGGTAGATCTCCGGGGCGGGAGCGAAGCGCGCCTCCCAGTCGCGGCCGCCCACCATCAGCAGCGCGGGTGCGTGCGCGGCGCGCGCCGCTGCCGCCCGGAACGCGTCGGCCCGCTCCGCAGCCACCAGCGCGACCGTGGCGCGGCTGTACTCGAAGAAATACTCGATCGCGTCGGGCTTCAGCTCCGGGTTGACCATCACTACCACGGCGCCGATCTTCAGGATGCCGAACAGGGCCGCCACGTAGTCCGGCCCGTCGGGCAGGGCGATGATCACGCGCTGTTCCGGCGCCACTCCCGCCGAATCGAGCACGTTGGCAAAGCGATTGGCCAGTGCCTGCACGTCCCGGTAGGTCCACCGTCCGGCGTCGGTCAGCAGCGCGGTGCGGTCGCCCCGACCTTCGCGCACCCGGGCATCGAGAAAGAAGTCGGCGATGTTCAGGTGCGTCGCTTGTTCGTCAGCCATGCGGAACCCTCCGCGCGCGCGAGATCGGTGAGGACACAATAACCGTGCAGCCGCTCGCCGCAATGACCTGGGAAGAGGCCCGTGACGCCGGCGGCGATGGTGCCGTGGCCGTCCTGCCGGTCGGCGCCATCGAGGCCCACGGTCCCCATCTGCCGCTCGATACCGACGTGATCATCGCCCAGGCGATGGCGCGCGCGGGGGCGGCGCGGCTGGCGGCCGGCGGCGCCCGGGTCGTGATGCTGCCGGCACTGAGCTATACCTCCGCGGCGTTCGCCCAGGGGTTCGCCGGCACCATCTCGCTCCGGGCCGAGACGGTCACCGCGGTCGTGGTGGACATCGCGGGCAGTCTCGTCCGTCACGGCATCAGCGTCCTCGCCATCGCCAATGCCCATCTCGACCCGGCCCATCTCGCCTCGCTCGCCGCCGCGGCCGACGCCATCCGCGGCGACCTCGGCATGAGGGTCGCGTTTCCCAACCTGGTGGCCAAGCCCTGGGCACTCCGATTGGGCGAAGAGTTCCGGAGCGGAGCCTGCCACGCCGGCCAATTCGAGACGTCGGTGGTCCTTGCCGAGCGGCCGGACCTGGTGCGCCAGGCGACCATGACGGCGCTGCCCGCGAACCCCGCCTCGCTCTCCCGCGCCATCCGCGAGGGACGCCAGAGCTTCGAGGAAGCCGGGCGGCGACCGCGCCTACTTCGGGTATCCGGCGCAGGCGACGGCGGCCGAAGGGCGTGCGACCGTCGAAGTGCTCGGCGAGATTCTCGACGAAGCGGTTCGCACCGAGCTGGCGAGCGACGGCGATGAGTAGCGCGACGCGTGTCGCCGTCGTGACCGGTGCCGGACGGGGCATCGGCGCCGCCACCGCCTCGGCGCTGGCCGAGGCGGGGTTCGCGGTCGTGCTGGCCGCCAGGAGCAGGGAGCAGGTCGAGCGGCAGAGCGCCGACCTCACCGCCCGCGGCCGGGAGGCGCGCGGCGTCGTCTGCGACGTCACCAGCGAGGCCAGCGTCCAGGCGCTCGCGCGCGAGGCCGACAAGCTCGGTCCGGTCGCGGTGCTGGTCAACAACGCCGGCGCCGCCGGCTCGATGCCGCTGGCGCGTACTTCACTCGAGGAGTGGAACCGGCTGATCGCCGTCAACGCCACCGGCGCGTTCCTCTGCACTCGGGCATTCCTGCCGGGCATGCTGGAGCGGAAGTGGGGTCGCGTCGTCAATCTGGCCTCGACCGCGGGGCTCACGGGCGCCAAGTACCTCGCCGCGTACACGGCGGCCAAACACGCGCTGGTCGGCCTCACGCGGTCCACTGCGGCGGAGGTAGCCGGGACGGGCGTCACTGCCAACGCCGTGTGTCCCGGATTCGTGGACACCGAGATGACCGCGGAGACGGTCGCCAGGATCGTGGCGAAAACCGGACGGAGCAGCGACGAGGCGCTCGCCGCCGCGCTCGCGTCTGCCGGGCAGACCCGGCTCATCTCCGCCGGCGAGGTCGCGGCGGTGGTCGTGTCGCTCGCGGCCGACGCGGCAACCCATCCACCCAACGGTGAAGCCCTCGTGCTCGACGGGAGAGATTCGATGAGCGGCCGGTTCGCGATCGTCAATCCGGAGGAGCTGGGCGCCCCGAAAGGCTGGAGCAATGGGATGCTGGCCCAGGCGGGCGGCCGGATGCTCTTCATCGCCGGCCAGACGGCGCGCGACGACTCCGGCAAGGTGCCGCTCCGCGGATTTCGTGGCCCAGTTCGATCGGGCGCTCGGCAACGTGCTCGCCGTGCTGGGCGCGGCTGGTGGGACGGCGGCGGACATCGGGCGGTTCACGATCTACGTGACCGACGTCGCCGCGTACCGCGCGAGCCTCAAGCCGCTCGGCGAGGCATACCGCCGGCGGATGGGGACGCATTATCCGGCAATGGCGCTGGTGGAGGTGAGCTCGCTGGTGGATCCGAACGCGGTGGTGGAGATCGAGGCAACGGCGGTGGTGGGTGAACGCCGGACCTCATCCCGAGCGGAGCGAGGGACCTCGCTCGGCATGCTCGACCTCGGCTGAGCAGGTCCCTCGCTTCGCTCGGGATGAGGTGCCTGTGACCGTGAGCGCCGATCCTTCCTCTACTCCCTCGACCGCGACCTCCGTCGCGACCATCACGCTCAACCGCCCCGAGCGCCTCAACGCGCTGACCTTCGAGGTCTACACCGAGCTGCGCGACACCTTCCGGCGGCTCGACACCGAGCCCGGCGTCCGCGCGATCGTCATCACCGGCGCCGGCCGCGCGTTCTGCAGCGGCGGCGACGTCGAGGACATCATCGGGTCGCTGTTTTCCCGCGACGCCGATGGCCTGCTCGAGTTCACCCGCCTCACCGGCGACCTGATTCTCTCCATCCGCCAGTGCCGCCGCCCCGTGGTCGCGGCGCTCAACGGCACCGTGGCCGGCGCCGGCGCGGTGATCGCCGCGGCGAGCGACATCCGGATCGCGGCCGACACCGCCAAGATCGCGTTCCTCTTCTCCCGGGTGGGCCTCACGGGCGCCGACATGGGCGCCGCCTGGCTGCTCCCTCGCATCGTGGGCATGGCGCACGCGAGCGAGCTGCTCCTGCTCGGCGACTTCATCAGCGCGGAGCGCGCCGCCCAGATCGGTCTCTACAACCGCGTGGTGCCGGCGGAGCGGGTGCTGGAAGAGGCGACGGAGATCGCGGTGCGGCTCGCCCGGGGGCCGTCGGTGGCAATCGGCGTCACCAAGCAGGCGCTCAACGAGGAAGCCTCGATGGACCTGGTCGCGGCGATCGAGTGGGAGGCGAAGGCGCAGGCCGAGTGCATGCAGAACCCCAACTTCCGCGAGGCCTACGAGGCCTTCCGCGCGAAGCGCGACCCCAGGTTCGAGTAGCATGCCCGACACCAGGCTGATTCGCGCCTTCCTCGAGCCGCGCCACGCCGCCTTCGCCGACCAGGCCGGCGAGTTCGCCGAGCGGGAGATCGCGCGCCGCCCCCACGCCGGCGACGACACCACGGCCCGCCGGGACGCGCGCGCCATCCTCGCCCAGCTCGGCGGAGGCGGCTGGCTCCGGCCGATCTTCGATCTCGATCTCCGAGCCTGCTGCCTCATGCGCGAGGCGCTGGGCGAGGCGTCGCCGCTCGCGGACGCGGTGTTCGCGCTTCAGGGCCTGGGCACCACGCCGATCCTGCTGGGCGGATCCGCCGAGCAGAAGGAACGCTGGCTCGGTCCGATCGCGGCCGGCGAGGTGATGACGGCGTTCGCCATGACCGAGTCCGAGGCGGGTTCGGACGTCTCCGGCATCGCCACCACCGCACGGCGCGACGAACAGGGGTACGTCCTCGACGGCGCCAAGACCCTGATCTCCAACGCCGGCATCGCCGACCTCTACGTCGTCTTCGCCTCCACCGACCGAAGCAAGGGCGCCAAGGGAATCAGCTGCTTCCTGGTGCCGCGGGACACGCCCGGTCTCCGGTTCGCCGGAGCGCAGGTGATGAGTGCGCCGCACCCGCTGGGCGAGCTCGCTTTCGAGAGCTGCCGCGTCCCCGCCGACGCGATGCTCGGCGCCGAGGGGCGCGGCTACGGGCTGGGCCTGGCGGCGCTCGACCGGCTCCGGCCGACCGTCGCGGCGGCGGCGTGCGGGATGGCTGCGCGGGCGCTCGCGGAGTCGCTCGCGCACGTGAAGCGGCGGCATCAGTTCGGAAAGCCGCTGGCGCAGTTCCAGCTCGTACAGCAGAAACTGGCGCGGACCGCGACCGATCTGGCCGCCGCGCGGCTCCTCACCTACCGGGCGGCGTACGAGAAGGACCAGGGACAGGAGCGGATCACGGCGGAGGCGGCGATGGCCAAGTCGTTCGCTACCGAGATGGCCCAGCGGGCGGTGGACGACGCGGTCCAGCTCATCGGCGGCCGGGGCGTGCTCGCGGATCATCCGGTGGACCACCTCTACCGGGCCGTGCGGGCGCTGCGGATCTACGAGGGGACCACGGAGATCCAGCAGCTCATCATCGCGGGGGACCTGCTGAAGGAGTGACGGGCATCAGGTACCGTGACAGATTTCAGCGATGTGGCACCCCGATCCTTTCGTCAAACATCCCATCCCGCCGACTCGCCCGCCCACGGCGGACGAGGCCACAGGCTTCCCGGTGGTTCAGCCCGCTGCACATCGGCCGCCTGGACCTGGCGGAGCGGACCTGGGTGCCGGCGATGGTGCCCTGGCGCGCCACGGACGACGGGCTGGTCACGCCGGAGGTGCTCGCCTGGTACGAGCGCTTCGCCCGGGGGCAGCCGGGCGCGCTCGTGGTGGAGGCGACCGGCATCCGCGACATCCCGAGCGGCCCGCTGCTTCGCATCGGCGACGACCGCTTCATCCCCGGCCTGGCCGAGCTGGTCCGCACAGTCCGGGAGGCGAGCGGCGGACGCACTCGGCTGTTCATTCAGATCATCGACTTCCTCCGGATTCGCCGCCGGCCCGATCCCGCGAGATACTTCCGCGACTTCCTCGTCATCACCGACCGCCACCGCGCTCTGCTGCGCGGGTCCGACGCCGAGATCCGCGAGCGCCTCACCGCGCTGCCGGAGAGCGAGTGGCCCACATTCCTGAGCGAGCGGGAACTGGAGAGCTTGCGTCACGGCGAGCGGGAGCGGGTGACCGACACGGAGCTGCCGCACATCCGCGACCTGCCCCAGGTGCTCCCGGCCTTGTTTGCGCGAGCAGCCGTGCGGGCGGAACAGGCAGGCTTCGACGGCGTCGAGCTGCACTACGCGCACGCCTATACCATGGCATCGTTCCTCTCCGCGCTGAATCGGCGCGACGACGGCTACGGCGGCTCGCGCGCCGGCCGAGTGCGGCTACCGGTCGAGGTCTACCGCGCCGTACGCGCCGCGGTGAATGACCGATTCGTGATCGGCTGCCGGTTCCTGAGTGAGGATTGCGTTCCCGGCGGGAGTACCGCGGCGGACGCGGCCTGGTTCGGGACGGAGCTCGCGCGGGCGGGGATGGACTACCTCTCGGTGTCGCGTGGAGGCAAGTTCGAGGACGCCAAGCAACCGCGAATCGGGTGGGCCCGCTACCCTTACACCGGCCCCAGCGGCTATGAGTGCATGCCGACGGTCCGCTCCGACGAGCGCGGGCCGTTCGGCCGAAATCACGATGCCACGCGAACGGTGCGTGAGGCGGTGCAGGCGGCGGGGCTCGAGACACCGGTCGTGCTGGCGGGCGGCATTTCGACCTTCGAGCAGGCCGAGGAGATCCTCCGCACCGGTGGGGCGGACATCGTCGCCTCCGCGCGGCAGAGCCTCGCGGACCCGGACTGGTTCCGCAAGCTGCGCCTGGGTCGGGGGCACGAAGTGCGGCGCTGCGTCTTCACCAACTACTGCGAGGGTCTCGACCAGGTGCACAAGCCGGTGACCTGCAAGCTCTGGGACCACGAGGGCCTCGACGAGCCCGGCGTCCAGATTACGGAAGACGGACGGCGGCGCATGGTAGCGCCGGCGTGGGAGCCGGCAGGCACGTGAAGGTCGCCGTCGTGGGCGCGGGCCCCGCCGGTCTCTATCTCGCGATCCTCCTCAAGCGCGACGATCCATCGCACCGGGTCGAGGTGTACGAACGCAACCGGGTGGAAGACACCTTCGGCTTCGGCGTGGTGTTCTCCGACGAGACGCTGGAGAACGTGGGGGAGGCGGACCCGGAGACCAACGCGGCGATGGCCGCCGCCGCGGCGCGCTGGGACGACATCGAGATCCACTATCGCGGCACCGTCCTGCGCTCGACCGGGCACCGCTTCTCCGGCGTCGAGCGGAAGGTGCTGCTCCAGCTGCTGGCGCGACGGGCCGAGTCGCTCGGGGTCGAGATCCACTGGCAGCAGGAAGTCCGCGATCTCCACGATGGCACTCTGCCCTCCGCCGACCTGATCGTCGCGGCGGACGGCGCCGGCAGTCTGGTCCGCGATCGACTCGCCGACCAGTTCCAGCCCCAGCTCGATTGGCGCCGCAACCGGTTCGTCTGGCTCGGCAGCACCCGCCCCTTCCCCGCCTTCACGTTCTACTTCAAATCCTCCCCCGCGGGGCTCTGGCGCACCCATGCGTATCAGTACGCGCCCGGACGCTCGACCTTCATCGTCGAAGCCCGGGAGGAGACGTGGAAGGCGAGTGGACTCGGCGAAACGGACGAGGCGGCGACGGTCGCCTACCTGGAGAAGCTCTTCGAGCAGGAGCTGGAGGGTCACCGGCTGCAGGCAAACCGCTCGATCTGGCGGCGGTTCCCCACGGTCCGGAACGCACGCTGGCACGCCGGCAACGTCGTGCTGCTGGGCGATGCCGCCCACACGGCGCACTTCTCGGTCGGCTCCGGCACCAAACTGGCGATGGAGGACGCCATCGCCCTTGCCGCCGCGTTGCGGAGCAGCGGCGCGGTCACCGACTCGCTCGCCGCATATGAGGCGGCCCGCCGCCCGCAGGTCGAGAGCCTCCAGCGCGCGGCGCAGGCGAGCCTCGAGTGGTTCGAGTCGGCGGAGCGTTACCACGACACCGAGCCGCTCCAGTTTGCCTTCAACCTGTTGACCCGCAGCCTCCGCATCACCCACGAGAATCTGCAGGTGCGGGATCCCGAGCTGGTCGCCAAGGTCGACCGCTGGTTTGCGGGCGAGGCGGCGAAGCAGAGCGGGTGCGCCGTGCCGGCCGATCCTCCCCCGCCTCCGCTCTTTACACCCTACCGCATTCGCGATCTCGTTCTCCCCAACCGGATCGTGGTCTCCTCCATGTGCCAGTACCGCGCGGAGGACGGGCAGCCCAACGACTGGCACCTGACCCACCTCGGCAGCCGCGCGATCGGCGGCGCCGGGCTGGTGATGACCGAGATGACCGATGTGAGCCGCGAGGGGCGGATCTCACCCGGCTGCGCCGGCATGTACCTGCCCGCGCATGTCGAGGGCTGGGGCCGGATCGTGGAGTTCGTGCACCAGGAGACCGAGGGGAAGATCGGGATCCAGCTATCCCACGCCGGCCGCAAGGGCTCCACACGGGTGCTGTGGGAGGGCGAGGACGAGCCGCTGCCGGATGGCAACTGGCCGCTCATCGCCCCATCGCCCATCCCGTACCGCGCGCACAATCAGGTCCCGCGTGAGATGACCCGCGCCGACATGGACCAGGTCGCCGCCGACTTCGTCCGCGCGACGAAGATGGCGGACGCCGCGGGGTTCGACCTCCTCGAGCTGCACCTGGCCCACGGCTATCTGCTCGCGTCGTTCATCTCCCCGCTCACCAACCAGCGCACGGACGACCACGGCGGCTCGTTCGCCAACCGCATGCGTTATCCGCTGGAGATCGTGACCCGGGTCCGAGCCGAGTGGCCGCAGGGCAAGCCGCTCTCGGTGCGCATCTCGGCAACGGACTGGGCGCCGGGCGGGGTGGAAGCGCATGACGCGGTCGAGGTGGCGAAGCTGGTCGTCGGCGCGGGAGCGGATATCGTGGACGTGTCGGCCGGGCAGACGGTGCCCGAGGGAAAGCCGGTATACGGGCGGCAGTTTCAGACGCCGTTCAGCGACCGGATTCGACACGAAGCGCGGGTGCCGACGATGACCGTGGGCAACATCTCGTCAGCGGCGGACGTCAACACCATCCTGGCGGCGGGGCGTGCGGACCTGGTGGTGCTGGCACGGGCGCACCTGTGGGATCCCTACTGGACGCGGCACGCGGCGGCCGACCTCGGCTATCCGATGCGATGGCCGCAGGAGTACGAGACGCTGAACCGGTACAAGCCTCGGATGCGGTAGGGCTTACGCGGCCCTCCACGCCATGCCCGAGGGTCGGGGCGAGCGGTGGCGGGGGCACGTCCCCAAGGCGCCTTAGTGCACGTCACTACCTACCCTGAGTAGCAAGCCGACGCATGCGTGACGGGCACTTCAGCGCCCGGGGGCGGGCCACCGCCGCCGCTCGCCGGGCGCAGGGGCCTGTGGATCAGCCGGCGCATGGCTCCTTCGCTTCGCTCAGGATGACAAAGCAACGCTCAGGATGACAATGCAGGGATCAGGGCGCACGGCAGCCTTCTTCCGAGCCTCAGCCACCAGCCCGTTCGCCTTCACATCCCCTTCGCGCACGATCCCAGCCGCCTTCGCATCGGTCTCCTTCCGCAGCTTGTCCGCCGCCGCCTTGGCGGCCGCCTGCAGCAGCGGATTCGTCGCCTTCTTCTCCAGCGCGTCCGCCTGCGCATACCCCTGCTTCTTCGTGGTCTCCGCCAGCGCCCGCGCCTCCTTCCGGATCCCCTCCGCCCGCTTCTCGGCCTCCGCCACCAGCTTCATCGCCGCGGAGTCCACCTTCTTCTCGACCCCCTCCTTCACCGCATCGGTCAGCGTCTCCTTCACGCTGCCCACCGCGCTCGCCGCGTCCACCTTGACGGCCGGCTGCGTCACTGTCCCGCCGAGCTGGATGCCGAGATCGATCTCCGACGCGGTGTTGATATCGAACCCCGCCGCGCCGGCTCGCGACACGAGGCCCGAGACCGCCTGATTCGCGGCCTGGCCCAGCTCCGAGCGCGGCACCCGCAGCTTGAGCGCGTACTGCAGCGACTGGTCGAGCCCGTTGGAGCCGCTCACGTTCATGGTGGTCGGCCCCAGGTTCACCGAGAACGGGTTGACGTGCAGCCGGCCGTCCTTGATCCGGAACGCGGTGCTCAGGCTCCGCATCGTCGGGTTGTCGAGGAACTGGAGCTTGGTGACGTCCACCAGCTTCTGCAGCGCCGGGAAGTCCTGCAGCACCATCTGCGAGGTCTGCAGCGAGCCGGTGCCGTCCAGCCCGTTGAACAGCGGCATCATGTCCTTGCCAAGCCCGCCGCTGATCTTGAGATCGGTCGTGAAGTTGCCGCGGGCGTACTTCGCGACCGGCGCCAGCATCTGAACCGTCGTCAGCGCGGTGAACGCCGAAGGGATGTCCAGCTTGACCATCTTGAGGCCGACATCGAACGTCGGCTTGGCCGGCGTCGTCGTCTCGTAGAAACCGGTGACCCCGATCTCGCCGCCCAGCGTATTCAGCCGGAAGTTCTCCAGCGTCACCCGCTGGTCCTTCACCCGGAGCCGGCCGCGCGCGTTGGACATCTTGAGCTTCGCGTAGGTCAGCTCGTTCACCGTCGCGTCCAGCCCGAAGTCGATGTTGGCCGGGACCGGGATGACCTCGAGATCGCCCTCGCCCGACTGCCATTCGTTCAGGTTGAACTTGTTGCTCCGCACCGTCGCGGTGCCCCGCAGCACGCTGTCGCGCAGGGCGAATCCGATCAGGTTCTCCAGCGAGCCCGAAGCCTGGAGGTCGCTGCTGCCGATCGAGCCCGTGAACGAGCGGAGCTCCGCCTGCTGGGGCGAGAGCCGGAGCGACGCTTCCTTGATGGAGAGGGGCTGCGGCAGCCCCTGCCCTTTGACCGCCAGGTTGCCGACGTTCACGCTCCCCTGCGCCCCGATCCGGTCGTACTGCTTCTTGTCGATGTACGACATCCTGGTGCGCACCGCCGCGTCCGCCGCGACCGTCCCCGACAGCTCGTCGATGCCCTCCAGCTTCATCGTCTTCCGGACGTTCGCGAGATCCAGCCTGCCGGCGACCTTGAGGTCCACGTCAGGATCGGAGATCGGCGTGCGGAGGACGAGCTCGGCGTTCATCGGATCGCGCCCGATCACCACATGGAACCGCTTCAGCGAAACCACCGTGCTGTCCGCGTCGCCGCCCGGATTGGCGAGGTTGAGATCCATGAAGATGTCGCGCGCGGGGAGCGGGAGGTCGGGATACTGGAACGCGCCGTTGTCCACCTTGACGTCGAGGGCGAACGAGGGAAACGCCTTCTCGCCGTAGTTGCCCTTCACCTTCCCCGAGACCGCGATCTTGCCGGCGGTCTTCACCGACTGGAAGTCACGGGTATAGACCGCCGGCACCAATGAGAGGATGTGCCGGAACTCGGTGCTCGGCGCACCGAACGCGAGATCCAGCGCGAGATCCTCACCGGCCGCCGTGGCGGAGCCCGACGCGGCGAGCAGAAGGTCGTTGAGCTTGAGCTCGGTGTCCTTGAGGGTGTACGACTTCCGGGCAAGGTCCGCCTGCACGTCGGCCTTGAGGTCCAGCTTGACCCGATTCAGGTAGGGAATGCCGGCGAAGGTCACGCTGACCGAGTCGGAGCCCGCGGTCGTCCGGATGGCGACGATGTCCTGCTGGAAGTCGCCCGAGAGCGTCTGATCGTAGCCGAACACCGACGCGCTGAGACCCGCCTGACGGTTGTCCACCGCCACGTTCGCGTCGGTGATCGTGAAGCGCCGCAGGCTCACCGCTACCGGCTTGGCCGCGGCCGTCTCCGGCGCCGCCTCGGGCGTCTTCTTGGTGATGTCCCAGTTGGCCGCACCGTCCTCCAGCTTGACCAGCCTGAGCCGGGGCCGATCCAGCTCGATCGAGCGCACCACGATCGGCCCGCTCCCGCCCATCGCGTTGCGCACCACGCTGGCCAGGTCGAGCGACACGCCGAACCGTCCGATGGCGGCGAGCGTGTCGCCCTCGAAGCGTCCGACGCCGACCGCCGTGAGGTCGTCCAGGGTGAGCGTGAGGTTGGGGAAGTCGCTGGAAGAAGCCGAGGCCGACGTCCCGCCAATCCACCTTGGCTTCGACCGACTGGTTGATCTCCGTCTTGACCCGCGCCGCGATGCGGTCGCGAAAGACCAGCGGGAGGATGACGAGCAGCGCCAGCAGCAGCACCAGCACCCCCGCAGTGATGGCGAGGATGCGCTTGGATCGTGTCATGGTTTCCCCTCTATGCCTTCAGCCGAACAGGAGTCGTACCGTCCAGACGGCGATGATCATCGCGGCGGCGTCGGCCATGAGACCGGCCGGAACGGCGTGACGGGTCTTCTTGATGCCGACCGCCCCGAAGTAGACGGCGATCACGTAAAAGGTAGTCTCACTCGACCCGTACATGACCGCCGCCATCTTCACCAGGATCGAGTCCTCGCCGTATTGGTTGATCATGTCCACCACCAGCGCGGCGGAGCCGGAGCCGGACAGGGAGCGGATGATCGCCATCGGGAGCAGCTCCGCCGGGAACCCGATCAGGCCCAGTACCGGGTCCAGCGCGCCGGTCAGCGCCTCCATGGCGCCGCTGGCGCGGAACATGGCGATGGCGAAGAGGATCGCGACCAGATAGGGGATGATCCGGACCGCCACCTGGAATCCGTCCCGGGCGCCCTCGACGAAGCTCTCGTACACCGGGACCCGCTTGTAGAGCCCGTAGAGCGGGAACCCGACCAGGATGAGCGGAAGCACGAAGTAGGAGAGCAGGCTGATGGCGTTGCGCGCGGTTTCCATGGCGGCCTCAGACCTCCCCGCCGGCCGGCGGCGCGACGCGGTTGGGATCGGTCGCCCGGTAGCCGGGCAGCTTGCCGAGCAGTCTCGCCGCCACGATGGCGACGATGAGGCCGAGCACGGTGGTGGTCAGAATCGGGAAGATCAGGGTGTTGATCTGGGTTCCCATGAGCGCCAGGAGCAGCACCGGCGGCACCAGCTGCAGGCTCGCGGTGCTGATCGCGAGGAGCATCACCATCGAGTTGGTGGCGGTGTCCTTGGTCGGGTTGAGCTTCTGCAGCTCCTCCATCGCCTTGATGCCGAACGGCGTCGCGGCGTTGCCGAGCCCGAACACGGTGGCGGTCAGGTTGAGGGCGATCATGCCGAGCGCGGGATGATCGGGCGGAATCTCGGGGAAGAGCGGACGCAGGATCGGCCGGACCAGCTTGACCAGCGCGAACACGATCCCCGCATCCTCCGCGATCTTGAGCAGGCCGAGGAAGAGCGCCAGGACGCCGACCAGACCGAGCGCGATCTCCGCGCCGGTCTTGGCGAAGTCGAGCGCGGCGGACGCGATGGCGTTGAGCTTGACGAAGCGGACGGGCTCGAAGACGATCCCCGCGTCCGTCAGCCGGCCCTGCAGCTCTTTGTCCTGCGAGCGCGACACCTTCGCGATCGTGGCCAGCGGCTCGGGCAGCCTGCTGTCGGCGGCGAAGCGGATCTGGGAGCCGGACTTGGGTCTTCACCAGATACCCCGTGTACACCGAATCGGGCTGGGCCTCGACCCGATAGAACTGCGTGTATCCCGGCGCATCGATCCGGATCCGCACCGGCACGTGGCGCCCGTCACGGGCGCCGTCCTCGGGGTAGCTCACCTGCACCGGGAGCGGCTGCCCGTTGCGGTATCGGTCGGCCGCAATGTCCCGGGCATCGTACCCGAGGGCGAAGACGAAGCTCGCGACGATCAGACCCGCCCAGATGTAGTTCAGCATGGTCCCCGCCCGTTCAGGTGTGCGCGCCGGCCGCGAACTTGGGCAGCTCGCCGCGGTGTCGCGCGATGAACCCCTCGTACGCCATGGTATCGGTGTAGTCCCGCATCTCCGCGATCAGTCCATCCCGGAACCGCAACACCACGCAGGTGCGCTGGTCGAGCACGTCGCCGGGTGCGCTCTTGAGCCAGCTTCGCTCGCGGATCTCCACGATCACCCTGTCCTCCGCGTCGTACCAGGTGCGCTCCAGGTCTTCGTAGCCCCACTCGGCGGGGCCGAGCCCGAACTCGCGGCGCTCGAATGCCCGGAGCACGGCGTCCCGGCCTCGCCACTCGCCCCCGATCGGCGGGCGCCCGGCCACCCAGTACACCACGTCCTCCGTCATGCACCGCGCGACCTCGTCCATCCGCCCGGCGAACAGCGCCGCCTCGTAGGCCTTGGCCACCCGCATCCGGTCGCTCACGTCGCCTCCTCCACCGCCGGCTCGAGCGGATTGGCCTTGCGGCCCGCCCGAACCATATGGCCCGCCGTAGCGGACTTCGTCGCGTCGACACAGCGCCAATGGTCCAGCGAGCGATCCAGCAGCCCTCGCGACGCCTCCCGCAGCGGCTCGCTCATCCGCACCTGGCGGACGTTGTTCTGCATGTCCTCCGCGTCCCAGCCGCGCGAGTGCGCGATGAACGGAAACTGGGGGAACATGAACCCCAGCTCCGACCAGAAGGTGAGCAGGCTGCCGGCGACCGCCTGAATGTTGTCCTGGCCACCCGTGATGATGAATGCCGCCACCTTGTTCCGGATGAGCACGCGGTTGTGGGTGGTGATCTGGTTCTGCACGCAGTTGAGTCGCTCGGCCATCTTGAAGTAGAGCGCGCTCGCCGCGCCCCACCGGATCGAGGTCGCGATCAGCACGACGTCGGCCCAATGGATCAGTCCCTCGTAGATCTCAGTCAGCTGATCGGCGGGGTCCCGCTCGGTGATGGCGCAGGGCCAGGTGCAGGCGCGGCTCGCCTTGGAGTAGTTGCCTTCGCAGTCGCGGAACGAAAGGTCGCGCAGGCGAATCAGCCGGGTGTCGGCGCCGCGCTTGCCGCCCGCGTGCTCCAGGGCGGCTTCCAGCAGGGCCTCACTGGTGCTGAAGCGGGGATTCGCCGAGTCCACCATCGTGGTGGAGATACCGAGGATTCTCGGCGGCGCGCCCGGCGGCTTGGGATGCTCGTCGAGCAGGTGGGACGGCTTGTGCTTGAGCAGCTTCCTCGGCATCACGGGTGGCGTCTTCACCCAGACGCCATCAGCCCGCTCCTCCACCGCGAACACCGGGACCTGCTCTTCGTCGAAGCCTTCGGGGCCCCGGCCCGTGATGACGCTGTACTCCCAGCCGTGCCAGGGACACATCACGTACTCGTCCCTGAGCCGGCCTTCGCTCAGCGGCCCGCCTCGATGGTTGCATCCGTCGGCGATGGCGTGGAAGACGCCGTCGTGATGGAAGACGGCGATGCGATGGCGGTCGAGCTTCGTCGCATAGGGGACTCGCGCGAGCAGCTCATCCCGACTGCCGAGCGGGTGCCAGGTATCCATGGGGCTTCTCCGGGGGTGGCCCCTAGGATGATATCACGATCGGTTCCACGCTGAGGCGTCAGCCGGAGACCGCGGGGGCCCTCCTCGTCGCGGGCCGGCGGCCATGGGCGTGCTGAGGATGCGGCTGTCCCACCGCGGAGTGGCGCAGCCGGTCGGCCTCGTGGTACTCGAAGTCCGAGTTGACCTGCCACACGTCGTGCGCCTCGCCGTGGAGGTTCGCCACGGTGAGCATGGCCGCGTACATCGAGTGGTCCTGGTTGTTGTACTTGTGCATTCCGTTCCGGCCGACCGTCTGCAGGTTGGCGATCGGATCGAGGAAGCCACGGAGCACTTCCAGATGAGCGCGGTAGGTCGAATCGTAGATCGGATAGGCGTCCGGCACCCGCACCACGGACGCGTCCACCACCTTGGCGCCCTTCGCGATCCCAAGTGCCCGCAGCTCGCGGGTCGCCAGCTGGACCAGCGCCGCGTCGTCCATCCTCCACGTCTCGTCGTCCCGGGAGCAGAAGTACTCCAGCCCGAGGCAGGTGCGGCCGGGCTCCGGCACCAGCGCCGGGCTCCAGTTATTGAAGTTCTGAATCCGTCCTACCTGCACGTGCGGTGAATGGATGTAGAGCCAGTTGTCGGGGAAGAGCGAAGGGCGGTCCAGGATCAGCGCCACCACCATGAAATCCCGGTAGCCAAGGCCTCTCGCCGCGACCTGCACCGGGGGCGGCGCGGCCTCCCCGGCGGCCTCGACCAGACAGCGGAGCGGCGCGGTGGAGATGAAGTGCTCGGCCTCGAAGCGCTGCTCGCCATCGGGCGTGCGCGCCCACATCGCCGGCACCCGTCCACCCTCCATCTCCATCCGGGTGACCCGGTGCTCCAGCAGCACCCGTCCACCCTGCTCCAGTACGCGATCCCGGCAGCGCTCCCACATCTGTCCGGGTCCGAGCCGCGGATACTTGAACTGGTTGATGAGGGTCTTGATCGGAGACGGGCGCTTGGTGAGCGGCGTGTCCGAGAGCAGAGCCCGCCAGAGCGAGAGCCCCTGGATCCGCTGGGCGGCCCACTCGGCGCGGATCTCGGTGCACGGGATCCCCCACACCTTCTCGGTGTAGGTCTTGAAGAAGATTCGGTAGAGGCGCCGGCCAAATCGGTTGGAGACCCATTGCTCGAAGGTCTCCTCCGGCTTCATCGGAAACAGCTGCGCGCGGAGATAGCTCGCCATGATCCGGACGCACTCGGCGGCGCCCAGCCCGCGGAACGCATCGGCGACCTGCAGCGGGTACTGGAAGTACTTCCCCTTGTAGTAGATCCGGGAGAGTCTCGGAACGTCGATCAGCTCGTCACCCAGGAGCTCGTCCCAGAGCGCTTGGACGACGGGGAGTTGCGTGAAGAAGCGGTGCCCGCCGAGATCGAACCGGAAGCCCTTGTACTCGACCGTGCGAGCCAGGCCGCCGACGCGATCTCCCGCCTCGAGCACGGTGACCCGATGGCCGGCCTTCCCCAGCAGATAGGCCGCGGTGAGCCCGGCCGGACCCGCGCCGCACACCACGATCCGGTCGCCCGGCTGCAGGTGGTCGGTGTGGCGAGACGGCCTCACTACCTGCTCCTCGACTGCAACGATGCGTGTGCCAAGGGATGCCTTGGATGGCGGGTGGATGCCGGGCAGCCTCCCGGCCGCGGGGACGATCGCTCGCCGGGGGTAGGACCGAACCCCCCGATTCTTCAGCACTTCGCCGTGTTATGGCGGAAACGGTCGCACCGGCGTGAGGCGGGGAAATCCCGATAGCCCCGGACGGCACCAAACCCGCACGGTCGCAGAATCCGCGCCGCCCAGCGGGCGATCTGGCGGGCCCCCGGATTCGGCGGTACCCTCCACGCCCGATCGCTGGGCGCGGGGTCAGCGCGATCGAGGTCGCAGGAGGTGCCGCGCGAGACCGATGGCGGCGGCGATCGCGTTGAGCAGATAGTAGAGGAGACGGAGCGGGACGACGGCGACCGCGAACCACAGCCCTCGCTGCCGGCGAAACCAGCGGAGCAGCGGGACATTTCCCACCAGCACGACGAGCAACGCGAGCGCGGCCGCCAGGAGCCACACCGGCTCCATCAGCACGCAGCCCAGCACGAGGAACACCGCCGCGAGCCCGGCGAGCAGCGTGTACGCTTTCTCCGCCGGCCGCAGATTGAGCGTGCCGGGACGGCCGCCGCGGCCCTGCGCCAGGTGGAGCCGCATCCAGGTCAGGCCCCGTCCGAAGAGGTCGGTGTGGATCATGGCGCCGAGCGTCCAGCGCTTGAGGTGGGTGCCCTGGATCTCCGGGTGCAGCACGATCCGATGAGCCGAGCGCGCGGACGCGGTAGCCGAGATCGATGTCCTCGAGCTGCCGCATGGATTCGTCGAAGCCGCCGGCTGCATCGAACACGGCTCGCCGTATCGCCCCGCAGCCGGCCCAGAAAGTCTCGGCGTCGCCGGCGGCCTCGGCGTGGACCCGGTGATGCAGCAGGTTCCGATACTGCGAGACCAGGCCCGACGCCCGGGGTGACGTGTCGTACGCGCCGAACACGGCGGCCACATCCGGCTCGCCGGCCAGGATCTCATGAAAGCGCCGCAGGGTGTCGCGGTGGACGGAGACGTCGGCATCGATGAACACCAACAGCTCGCCCCGCGCATGGCGCACGCCCTCGTTGCGGGCCGCCGCGGGCCCGCGGCTCGCCGTGCGCACCAGGAGATCGGCGTGGCGTCCGGCGAGCTCGACCGACGGGTCGGTGCTGCCGTCATCCACCACGATGAGCTCCCACGCCTCGGCGGCGAGGTCGCTCGCGCGGAGCGCGGGCAGCGACGCCGCGAGGTACCCGGCGCCATCCCTGACCGGAACGATCACCGAGACCAGCGGATGGTGTCCGCCGTCGGAGGCTTGAGTGTTGTTGCCGAGCTTTACCATCGTCGTCCCCACGTACCGTCGTCCGCACCAGCTTGCCGATTGCCTGCGGTCGCTCGCCGCGCTCGACTATCCGCGGGACCGCTTCGAAGTGCTCGTGGTGGACGACGGCGGCGATACGCCGCTCGACACCACGGTCGGGCCCTTTCGCTCGGGACTTCGAATCACCCTCGTGCGCCAGGACAACGCCGGACCTGCGGCAGCCCGGAACACCGGCGCCCAGCAGGCCAAGGGTGAGTTCATCGCCTTCACCGACGACGACTGCGTCGTCGAGCGGGGCTGGCTCGCCGAGCTGGCGCGGGTGCTCAGCGCGGATCCCGAGTGCATGGTGGGCGGCAAGACCGTGAACGCGGCGCCGCAGCTCTGCTCCACCGCCAGCCAGCTCATCGTGGACGTGGTCTACCGCCACTACAACGCCGACCCGGCCCACGCCCGCTTCGTCGCGTCGAACAACCTGGCGCTGCCGGCCGCGGGCTTCCGGGAGCTCGGCGGGTTCGATCCGACCTACCGGACCGCGGAGGACCGCGACCTCTGCGACCGGTGGCGCCACCGCGGCCGCCGCATCGTCTACGCGGCCGCTGCCCGGGTCCATCACGGACGGTCGATGGATCTGCGCGCGTTCTGGCGGCAGCACTTCTCCTACGGGCGAGGGGCGGAGCGATTCAGCCGGCTCCGGGCCAAGCGGGGCTCGGGCTCGATGCTGGTCGAGTCGCGATTCCACCTCGACGTGCGCAACTGGCTCTGGTATCCACTCACCCGCGTGCCCCGGCGGCACGTCGTGTCGATGGCGGCGCTGCTCGGCGTGTGGCAGGTGGCCAACCTGGCAGGCTTCGTCTGGGAGAAGTTGCACCGCAGGACGAACGGACCACGCGATGGCGCCCTCTCCTTCTCCGGCTGAGATGCGGATCGGCCTCGTCGGCTGTGGCCGGGCCGCCTCCGCCCTGCACCTCCCCGCGCTGGCGCGGGTGCGTGGTGTCTCGGTCGTCGCGCTGGCCGACACCGACCCGGGACGGCTTGCGTCAGCCGTCTCCCGTTCCCCCGGCGCGACCGGCTACGCCGACTACCGCTCGCTCGTCGCCGATCCGCGGGTGGATCTCGTCGCGGTCTGCGTACCGGCGATGGCCCACCCGGAGGTGGCCACGGCCGCGCTCCGCGCGGGGAAGCACACGTTCATCGAGAAACCGTTGGCGCTCACGCTCGACGACTGCGATGCGCTCGCCGACGAGGCCGCGCGCGCCGAATCGGCGGGCGCACGGTCCACGGTGGGATTCAATCTGCGTTCGCACCGGCTGGTCCGCCAAGCCAAGGACATTCTCGTCTCCGGACGGCTCGGCGAGATCGAGCTGCTACGCTGCCTGTGGACCGCCGACTGGAGTGGCGCGGCGCGACCGGCGTGGCACGCGACCCGGGCACAGGGTGGTGGGGCGCTGCTCGAGATCGGCACCCATCTCGCCGACCTCTGGCGCTGGCTGCTCGACAGCGAGGTCGCAACCGTGCAGGCGGTCTCGCGCTCCACCGCATTCGACGATCAGACCGCATCCCTGCAGGCGCGGATGACGAATGGGGTGCTGGTGACGGCGGCGGTGAGCCAGCGAACGGTCTCCCACAACGTGGTCGAGATCTTCGGAACCCGAGGCAACCTGCGGCTCTCCTGCTACCACGCCGACAGCCTCGAGGTCACCACCACCGGCGGCGCGACCTCCGGCGCATGGCGGCGCATCCGCCCGCTCCTCGATCGCGCGTCCCGGCTTCCCGATGCGCTGCGCGCCGCGCGGGGTGGCGGCGACTTCACGCTGTCCTACCGGCACGAGTGGGAGCGCATTGCCGCCGCACTGCGCGACGGGGGACCGATGCCGGCCACGGTGGCCGACGGCCGCCAGGCCGCGGCCGTGCTGGCGGCGGCGCTGCGGTCGGAGGCGGAAGGTGGCGCGATCGCCCCCGTGACAGAGCCAGTCCCGCGGCGGCTCGATGCGAGGGTCGGATGACTCCCGCGATCAGCGTCATCCTGCCAACGCCGTCCGACTTCGCGTCCATCGCCACGACCGTCGGGTATCTCAGGCGGCAGACCATCGCAGGCCGGATCGAACTGGTGATCGTCGTCATGGGCGAGCGGGACTTCACGCTCGATCGAGCGGCGTGTGATGGACTCTGGGGCACCCAGGTCATCCGGGCCGGGGCCGGCTCGCATGGGGAGCCGAGCGCGGCCGGCGTGCGCGCCGCGCGCGCCGGACATCGTGGTCTTCGCCGAGGATCACTGTTTCCCCGAGCGGGAATGGGCCGAGGCGCTGCTCGATGCCTTCGCCGGCGAGGACATCGTCGCGGTCGGCCCGGTTTTTCTGAACGCGAATCCCGGCACGGCCGTCAGCTGGTGCGACTTCGTGATCGGCTACGGTCCCTGGATCGATCCGAACACCAGCGGCGACCAGCCCTTTCTGGCCGGACACAATTCCAGCTACCGCCGCGACGTGCTGCTCGCCCTCGGCCCCCGGCTGGAGGAGCTGCTGGAATCGGAGACCGTCCTTCACATGGAGCTCCGCGCACGCGGCCGGCGGCTGGTGGTCGAACCTCGCGCGCGGGCGGCCCACACCAACTTCGGCCGCTTCGACATCTGGATGCCGGTGCAGTATCACTGCGGCAGGGTGTTCGCCGGGGAGCGGGCACGGGGTTGGAGCTGGGCGAAGCGCGCGTTCTACGCCGCCGCATCGCCGCTCATCCCTTGCGTGCGATTCGTGCGCGCCGTCCGCCACCTGCGTCGAGCGGAGCCTTCACGTCCTTCGTTGGCTCGGCTGGCCCCGCTCCTAGCGCTCGGCCTCCTGGCCGACGGCATGGGACAGCTCGTCGGCTACGCTGCCGGCGGCGGCGCCTCGGCGCACTATCTCACGGGCTTCGAATTCAGGCGAGTGGACTTCGTCCCCGAGAGCGACCGGCATCTCTGGCACGATGCGGCTCACCCTGGGGCACCGGCGGGCGAAAGTACGCCGGGCGTCAGCTCGCCGGTAAGCCGGTAGGTCAGCAGGATCGCACCGGAGATCGCCGCCACCTCGATCAGCACCAGCGAACCCGGCGCGCGCCACGTCACCGCGGCAGCATAGGCGGCGATGGTCGTGAGCACGCTGATGGCCGCCGTCGTAGCTGGTGGGCGGATGCGGCACACGCGGTAGACGGTCACCAGCGACGCGGCGGCCGCGGCGGATGAAGCGGCGAGCGTGACCAACGCCGCGCCGGCGGCGCCGTACCGCGGGATCAGCGCGACATACCCCACCACGGCGGCGGCCGGCAATGGTGCCGTGAGCACGGCGGTCAATCCTGGTCGTCCGGCCGCCGTGAGGGTCGCGGTACCGACCGACACCAGGACCAGCGCGACGGCCGCGAAGATCAAGGGACTGAGCAGCCGTGCCGCCGGTGCGAACGGGGGACCGAAGACGAAGGTGACGATCTCATCGGACGCGCCGGCGCAGAGCCCGGCAAAGGGAAAGAGCAGCAGGACGCCCCGCATGGCTTCCCGGCCGATCCGCCGGGCCATTGCGTCCTCGCCGTCGCGGAACGCCCGCGTGAGCGTCGCCAGGAGCAGCGGCGCGAAGGACAGCCCCACGATGCCGGGCAGGAGCGCCAGGTTCTGCGCCGAGCCGTAGAGACCGGCCGCCTCCGGTGTACCGCCGAGTGCGGTCAGGGCCACCAGGTCGAGCCGATCGTAGAATCTCAAAGCCAGGGCCGAAACGAGCAGCGGCGCAGCATAGCCCCACAGGAGTCCGATCGCTCGGGTGGCGCGCGCGGAGAAGACCGGTCGCACGTGCCAGCGGCAGACGGCCACCTCGACCAGCGAGGCTCCGATGCTCCCCAGCACCGCGCCTTCGATGGAGAAGCCCAGCTCGACCAGCAGCACGACCAGCAGCAGCCGGCTCACCCAACGGGCGGCCGCGGCCAGGGCTCGCTCGCGAAAGTTTCCCATGCCGACCAGGATGTTGCGATGGGCCTGAGCCAGGGCGAACAGCGGGACGTCGAGGGCGAAAAGCCGAAGCGGGTCGGCCAGGGCCGGCGTGCCGAGCAGCGCCGCGATTGGGCTCGCGAGCGCTGCCAGCAGCGCCGCGGCGGCGACGCCCAGCACCAGATGCGCGCTCACGATCGTCGAGCCGATCGGCCGCCAGTCGTCCGCGTCCGCCACGAACCGGATCGAGGCGCGCGCGAAGACCGACGTGAGGCTCCACTCCACCCATGCGACCAGCGCCGCGGCCACGGTGAAGATGCCGTAGCCCTCCGGCCCCAGCCGGCGCGCCAGGTACGCCGCCGTGAGGAGTCCACTGGGCACGAGCAGACTCTCCGCCAGGAACACCTGGATCCCGCCGACCAGCATCCGCCGGGATGGGGCGGCGACGGGATCAGCGGTCATGGCGGAAGGGTGGAGTGGTCATCGTGTCCGTGGTAAAGGCGATCGTCCTCGTGGCCGTGGTCGCGCGGCTGGCCGCGGTGCTCGCGCTGGGCGACGGCTTCCACTTCACCGACGAGGCCGCCTACGCCGACACCGCCCGCCAACTGCTGGGCGGCGAGGGATTCGGCGCGAGCTATCAGCGCGTGCCGGGATATCCGATGCTGCTCGCCCTGCTCGGCGTAGCGGCGCCCAGCTCGCTGCTGTGGCTTCGGCTGGCACAGGCCGCAGTGGCGGGCATCGGTGCCGCGCTCGTGTTCCTCGCCGCCGAGCGTTTGATCGGCCGCCCGGCGGCGATCGCAACCGCTGCTGTATACGCCCTGGATCCGCTGCTGGTCGTCTCGGCGGGACTTCTCTACCCCGAAGCGGTCGCCGCGCTGCTGCTCACGGGCGCGGTCGTGCTCGCGTGGGAGGCATCACGACGCGCCTCGGTATCCCACGCCGCACTCGCCGGCGCCGTACTCGGCATACTGGCTCAGTTCCGGCCGGCGGGCCTGGCGGTCGTTCCGCTGCTGGCCACCTGGCTCTACTGTCGCCACGCCCGGCCCGCGGATGCGCCGCCTGACGCAGCTCTGCGCGGTTGGTCTCGCCTGTGTGTTGGTGCTGGCCCCGTGGACCTATCGAAACTACCAGATTCACGGCCGGCTGGTGCCGGTGTCGCTCGTCGGCACCAAGGGCGGCAACGTGCCCACGGACGCGATCGAGCGCCGGGGGATGGCCGCCGCGATCGTGGGACGCGCCCTCGACGATCCCGCCGGGCTGGCGGCGCGAATGGCCACTGAGTTCGGCCATTTCTGGGAGTTCGCGCCGTCGCGGATGGTGAGCGACGACGCGGAGACGCGCGCCACCCTGCACCGTGCGGACCCGCGCCTGTCGGCCGACCCCGCTGTTCCCCGAACGCTCCGCGATCTGGTGAGTGCCGCGACGTTTGCGATCGAGCTGGCCTTCGCCGCCGGCGGCTTGATCGTGCTCTGGCGTACACGCCGGCGCGAGGCAGTCATGCTCGTCGTGGTGGTGCTGGGTTTCGCACTGGCCCATTCGTTGTTCGTCGGGAAGCTGCGCTACCGCATCACCATCCTGCCGCTGGTGTTCATGCTCACCGGCGCCGGGGTCGCGGCCCTCACCGCGCGTTTCTCCCGCCACCGCGCCCGCTCCTAGAGCGAGAATTCCAGGGCCCCCCGGGCCTTGCGCTCCAGCGGCAGCAGCGCCGCGTAGATCGTACGATGCAGCGGCACCGGCACGCCGGCCCTCTCGCCCAGCCGCACGACCGCGCCCACCTGAGCCTCGAGCTCCGACGGACGGCCGTGGATCACGTCGCGCTGCATCGAGGCGGTGCCCTCGGCAGGCATCGTGTCGATGTACGCCAGCGTAGTCTCGACCAGATCTGGGGGTAGCGTCACTCCGAAGCCTCCCGCCACCGCGTAGATCTCCCGCAACGCCTCCTGCAACAGCGCCCGCGTCTCCGGCTGCCCACGAATGACACCGATCGGCGCGCGGACCAGCGCCCCCACCCCGCTCAGGGCGGCGATGAACACGAACTTGCTCCACATCGCGGCGCGGATGTCGTCCGGAACCTCCACCGCGATGCCGCGGGTCCGCGCGAAGGCCAGCCGGAGCGCCTCCACCCGCGCCCCATTCCGTCCCTCGAGCTCGCCGAACGCGACGTACGGCGGCGCGCCCGCGTGCCGGATGTGCCCGGGTCCGTCCACGTACGCGATGATGCGGCAGAGCCCGCCCAGCACACGAGCCGAACCATGCACGCTGGCAAGCTGGTCCGGTGCCTCGATACCGTTCTGGAGCGGCACGATGCAGGTCTGATCGCCCACCAGCGGCCGGATCGCGTCCGCCGCTTCCGGAAGCTGCCACGCCTTCACCCCGACCAGCACGACGTCGGCCGGGCCGAGCTCCGAAGGATCGTCGGTGACTCGCACCGGACGGATCGCGAAGTCCCCGGCGACACTGGTGACCCGCAGGCCGTCCGCGCGGAGAGCAGCCAGGTGACTGCCGCGCGCGACGAAGCGCACGTCCTCGCCCGCCTCCGCCAGCCGGCCGCCGAAGTATCCGCCGACTGCGCCAGTGCCGAACACGGCAATTCGGAGTCCGCTCATGCCCCGATTGTGGAGGCAGCGGCGAGCTGAAGCAATGCTCAGCTGACCTGCTTGGAAGCCTGCTGGGGGGGCATGATGAGGAACCGGAACCGCTGCTCGACCAGCTGGCGCACCGAATGCCCGGCTCGCTGCGCCGGCCTGAACCGCATCAGCACCAGCGCATTCCTGACGGACTGAGTGAAGCGGGGATCGTCGCTGAACGTGACCATGACCGTCGTGGTGTCCACCTGGCCCGTCGTATCCACCACGTACGTCGCCTCGACCACACCTTCGGCGCCGATGGCGAGGAGATCGGACGGATAGACCGGCGCGCCGCTGCCGTCGTGCCGCTCGACAGTCTTCTCTACCTGAAGCACGCTGAAGACCGTATCCGGCACGAAAGCCACCTGGGGGCCGAACGGCAGCTCGCCGCGAGCGCCGCTGCGCTCACCCGCCGGCCTGGCTCCGTAGGTCTGCGGTCGGATCCGGCGCCCTTCACCCGGATCGATGAGGTTCTTCCCGTCCTCGAAATCCCCACCCAACTTGCCCCACCGGAAGATCTCCAGCTGCCGGGGCCGGACGTCCACCCGGTCGGGGGGCAGGAGGAAGAAGACCCGGGCCTCCCGCTCGTCGGCGGGGAGCTGGGTTCCGCCTTCCGTGAGCGCCAGGGCGAGCAGGATCACGCCCAGGTGCGCCACGAGGCTTCCGCAGGCGCACTCGGCGGATTGAAGCAGACTGCGATGAGATTCGAGAAGCGTCGGGCGCATGGGTCGGGCCGCTGGATCGGGCATGCCGGGAGACGCTGGTGATCACATATATGGACGACGGTCCTGCCCTGAGCAAGACACCGATCGGCGGATCGTGGGAGGGCCGGCTCCTGGAGGCCGCCTTGAACGGGGCAAGGCCGCGATCGGCACATCCGGCCCTGCCGCTCACGCCCGAGGAGCTGGCCCAGGCCGCCCTCGAGGCCGCCCAGGCGGGCGCCGATGCGGTGCACCTGCACGTCCGGGATCGGGACGGGCACGAGACCCTGGCTGCCGGGGATCTCGCTCGCACGGTCACCGAAGTGCGGCGCGCCAATGTCCCGATCGGCATCAGCACCGGGGCCTGGATCGTGCCCGACCCGTCGAGCGTCTCGCTGCGGTACGCAAGTGGTCGGTGCTTCCCGACTTCGCGTCGGTCAACTTCGACGAGCCGGGCGCCACAGAGCTGGCGATGCTCCTGCTGGAGCGCGGAGTGGGAATCGAGGCGGGAATCGCGAACCGGGACGCCGCTGAGGAGCTGGTCCGGAGCGGATTGGCGCAGCGGTGCCTGCGGATCCTGCTCGAGCCTGGGGAGCCGACCACGGCCGCAGCGCTTCGCTCGGTCGCGGAGGCCGAAGCCGTGCTCGACGCGGCCGGCCTGCAGCGGCCTCGGTTGCTGCATGGGATGGATGCGACCGCGTGGACGCTGCTGGAAATCGCCGGCGAGCGAAGGTACCAGACTCGAATCGGCCTCGAGGACACCCTCACGATGCCGAGCGGCGGAGTCGCGGCCGGGAACGGTGAGCTGGTTCGAATGGCGCGACAGCGGTTGTCGAGGTTCGACTGAGCCGCTAACTGCCCAGCGCCTGCTGCCTCGCCTGGAGAAATCGCCGCACCGCCGGATCACGCTCGAGGCCGATGGCGATCTCGTAGGCGTGGCGGGCCTCGTCCGCCGCTCCGGAGCGCGCCAACAGCTCCGCGCGGGCGGCCCAGTAAGGCTGATACTCCGTGAGACGGCCATCCGCCGCGGCAGCATCCATCGCGCCCAGCGCCGCCGCGACCCCGTCCAGCTCGGCCACCGCCAGCGCGCGGTTGACCGCCACCACCGGTGAGCCCGACATCGCCAGCAGCGCGTCGTACAGCTCGAGCACCGAGCCCCAGTTCTCCCTGCCGGTGCGCCGCCGGTCCACGTGAGCCGATTGCACTGCAGCCTCGAGCTGATAGCGGCCGATCGCGCCCATGGCACCGGCGCGGTGAAGCAGCTCCTCGGCCCGGGCGATCATCTCCCAATCCCACAATGCGGGGTCCTGACGTGCGAGGGGGACATACTCGCCATGCTGGTCCCGCCGCGCGCGGCGCCGCGCCTCTGCGTGCAGCATCAGGGCGAGTAGCCCGAGCGCCTCCGGCGCGTCCGGCAGCAACTCGGTCACCAACTCGCCGAGAAACAGCGCCTCCTCGGCCAGGTCCCGCTGGGCGACATCGCTCCCGGCGGCATCGGTCCAGCCCTCCGCGAACGCGGCGTAGATCGCGTCGAGCACGGCCTCGAGGCGGTCCGGCAGCTCCTCCCGCTCGGGAACGGTGAACGGGATGCGCGCCTGGCGGATCTTGTGCTTGGCCCGAACCAGGCGCTGCCCCATGGCCGCCGGCGACAGCAGAAACGCGGAAGCGATCGTCGCCGCGTCGAGGCCGAGCACGGCCTGGAGCATCAGCGGCGCACGGATCGCCGCCTCGATGGCCGGATGGGCGCAGACGAACATCAGCTTGAGCCGATGGTCGGGAATCGCCGATGCGGGCTCCATCTCCACCACCTCACCTGCCATCACCTGCATGTGCTCGGCGCCGCTCTCCGCCGTGCGCCGTCGCCGCGCCGCGTCGATGGACTTCCGCCGCGCGACCGTCAGCAGCCACGCTTCGGGGTTGTCGGGGGTTCCGTGGACGGGCCAGTCGGCCAGAGCGGCCGCGAACGCCTCCGAGAGCGCGTCCTCGGCCGCGGCGACGTCGCCGGTCCGCGCCGCGAGGAAGGCGACGAGCTTGCCGTAGCTGCGGCGCGCGACCGCGTCCGCGGCGCTGCCAGCTTGCCCTTCGCCCTCACTCGCGCTCATCGACTCATTTGGGCATGGCCCAGAGCGGACGCACTTCCACGACGCCGTGTCCCGCGCCGGGGCAGCGCGCAGCCCAGGAGAGGGCGGCGTCGAGGTCGGGCACATCGATCAGGTAATAGCCGCCGAGCTGTTCCTTGGTATCGGCATAGGGACCGTTCAGCACCTGCGACTTTCCGTTGGCCAGCCGGACCGTGGTCGCCGTGGAGATCGGCTGGAGGCGGCTCGATCCGCTCAGCACACCCGCCTTCCGGAGCGCCTCCGTATAGGCGTTGTAGGCCGCAAGCCCTTGTGCCTGCTGCGCCTCGGACATCTGGGACCAGCCCGCCTCGGCGGCGTAGATGAGCAGCATGTACTGCATGGGGAGCATCTCCTGAGAGGGTCGTGGGCGGGCACCATGCGCCACCCGGACCATGACGCGCGAGTCTGGGCGATTTCGACAACCGAGATCGGAAGACGGCGCGGAGTAGCGTACATCACCGCCGAGTCAGTGGTACGAGGCGCAGCTTGTCATCCTGAGCGAAGCGAAGGAGCCTGAGCGTCGCTTCGCGCCTTCGCTTCGCTCAGGCTGACAGACTTGCTCCCGGAGGCTGGGCAAATCATGAATGAACGTCCCCGTGCGGCCACTCTGGTGTCCGTTGCCATGCTGATGGTCGTCGGCTGTGGCAAAGGCGACCCCGATGCGGGTGCCTGGGAGTTCAAGGTGGACACCGTGGAGTCGGGCGGTGGAGCCCACCAGGCCGCCTGGCTCCGTCTGGTCGGCCAGGAGGGAGGCGAGGGAGCGTCGCGCACGCGGTCGGTCCTTCTCAGCTTCGACTGTCGCCCGGACCAGGCCACCGCCACCATCATGACCGAGCAGGCGCTACGGCAGGGCAGCACGGAAACGCTGATCACGGTGGATTCGAGCCCACCACTCAAGCTTCCGGCCTTCGCCGGCACGACGACCACCGGCGGCCAGGTGGTGATGACGATTCCCCAGGATAGTCTGCTGGCGCTCCTCAGCGGACGGCGGCGCGCGGTCATCGAGTATGCGGACGGTGCCGGCTCCTCCAAGACCACCGCGGAGTTCCCGCTCCCGGGGCTCGAGGTCTACCAGTCGCGGTTCCAGGCGGCCTGCGCCAGGCGGAGCTGAACGACGCTGCCCGCTTACATGGTCCGGATACCCGTCCGCAGACGCTCGAACCCGTACCGCATCAGCTCCTCCACCCCGCCGGGCTCGGGCAGTTGGCCGTCGATGCCGAGCATGGCCATGCCATGCACCAGCGCCCACGAGTAGCGCGCCATCAGCACCGCGTCGTCGCGGTGGAAGCTGCCGTCGCGCTGGAGCGCGGCCACCGCGTCCACCAGCGCCTGAAACGCGCCGTCCGCCTCCGCCGCCAGCTCGGGATCCTGCGCCTGCGGATCCACCGCCCCGCCGAACATCACGCGATAGTGTGCCGGGTTGGCGACGGCGAAGCGAACGTACGCCATCCCCATCGCGCGGAACGCCTCGTCGTCGCGGCCGCCTTCCTCCCACGCCGTCACGAGCTGCTGCCGCAGCGTCCGGAACCCTTCGGTCGCCACGGCGCTGATCAGCGCGCGCTTGTCGGCGAAGTGGCGGTAGAGCGCCGTCCGCGAGACGCCCGCCCGCGCCCCGATCTCGCGCAGGGTGAGCCCGTTCACGCCTTCGTCCCGGATGGTCGCCAGCGCCTCGTCCAGCAGTGCGCGGCGCAGGTTGCCATGGTGATAGGGGCGACGCGGTTTCGGCATGCTCCATCATACGGCCAGGTGTTGACAACGTCAACATTCGTCGCTAACTAAGTTGACAATGTCAACATCCGAGGAGTGGCCCATGATATCGTCCCTGCGCGGCCTGTTCGGCCGACTCTGGCAGACCAGCCCGCCGCTCACGGCGGTGGGCCTGCTGATGGCGGTCGCCACGGTCGCGTCGCTCGTGGGTCTCGTGGTAGATCCGCGCATGATCACCGGCGCCCCGGCCTGGCTCAAGCCGTTCAAGTTCGCGGTCTCCACCACGGTGTACAGTCTCACGCTCGCCTGGATCTTCGGGTATATCACCGATTGGCCCCGGGTCCGCCGAGTGGTCGGCTGGACTACGGCGATCGTGTTCGTGCTCGAGGTGGCGCTCATCGACATGCAGGCCTGGCGTGGCACGGCGAGCCACTTCAACGCGGCCACGCTCTTCGACCGTGTGGTCTTCATTGTGATGGGGTCCGCCATCCTGATCCAGACCTTGATCAGCGTGGCGGTCGCGGTGGCGCTCTGGCGGCAGCGGTTCGCCGACCGTTCGCTCGGCTGGGCGCTTCGGCTCGGCATGACCCTGACCATCCTCGGCGCGATGACGGGCCCGATGATGACCCGACCAACGGAAGCCCAGCTCGCCAACGCCCGAGCCGGAGGAGGGCTGAGGGTCATCGGGGCACATTCGGTCGGCGGGACGGATGGCGGTCCGGGTGTGCCGGTGACCGGATGGAGCCGGGAGCACGGCGACATGCGAGTGCCGCACTTCGTCGGGTTGCACGCGATCCAGGTCCTGGCGATCGTCGCCGTCGGCCTCCGGCGCTGGCGGCGGTCCGAGGCGGCGCGGGTCGAGATCGTCCTCGTTACCGCGGCGAGTTACGCGAGCCTGTTCGTCCTGCTGCTCTGGGAAGCGCTGCGAGGTTCCAGCGTGATCGCGCCTGACGCGACGTCGCTCGCGGCGTTCGCCATCTGGGTGGGTGCCACCGCGCTCGCGCTGTCCTGGGCCATCCTTCATCGTCGGAACGCTCCCCCCAGCGACCCGGATCGGATACTCGTATGACGCCTGAACGGCTCTTCTCGCTGCTCAACCTGCTCGCGCTCGCGGGCTGGATTCCCCTCATCTTCCTGCCGAAGGCGCGTTGGGCGACCGCGGTGATGCCGGTGGTCGTGCCTGCTCTGCTCGCCGTCGGCTATGTGATTCTGGTGGCCTCTCCCTGCCCTGGACCGAGGGCGGGTTCTCCTCCCTGGCGCAGGTGAAGGCACTGTTCGAGAATCCATGGGCGCTGCTGGCGGGCTGGACCCACTACCTGGCGTTCGATCTCTTCATCGGCGGGTTGGAAGTCCGTGACGCGCAGCGGCGGGGGATCCCGCACCTGCTCGTGGTGCCGGCGCTCATTCTGACGTTTCTCTTCGGGCCGGCGGGACTGCTGCTCTACCTCGGAGTTCGCCAGTTCTCCGGAGCAACCGGCGAGCCCTCGACGCTGGAATGAGCGGATGACCGGGATCGAATGGGCTCGACGCAATCCAGACTGACGAACGTGGACCACCGAGCCTTGGAGCCGTGATGACGATGCTCAGCCGCGCGTGGCTGCTGATGCTGCCCCTAGCGGGAATGACTCGAGAGGTCGGCGTGGCGCAGGCTCCGCCCGACTCCGTCGCGTACAGCATCCATCCGAGCAGCCGGCTGGTGGTCAAGACCGGAAAGGCTGGGTTCTTCGGCTTTGCCGGTCACAACCACGTGATCCGCGCCCGCCGCGTCTCCGGCAATCTGGTCTATTACCCGAACAAGCCCAGCTCACGCCTGCGGATCCGGGTGCCGACGGACAGCCTGGAGGTGCTGACCCCTCCGGATACGGCAGAAATCCGAAAGGTGACCGAGGCCATGCGCACCAAGGTGCTGCACCCGGACAAGCATCCCGAGATGACGTTCGCGGCACAATCGATCAACGCGAAGACCGGGAAAGTGGAGCTGCAGGTGGCGGTCACGATGGAAGGGGTGACCCGAACGATCCCCGTGACCGCCGACGTGACGATCGGATCCGACAGCGTCAGGGCTCGAGGGAGCTTCACCGCCAGCCAGACCGAATTCGGGATCAAGCCGTATCAGCGGGGGGCCGGGCGGTATCGTGAAGGTGGCCGACCGCGTGACCTTCTGCTTCGACCTTCTGGCCGTCCCAGGTGATCCGGGCGCTTCCGTCAGCGGGCCCCCGGCCGAGGGGGAGGAAGCCACGACGGTGCCGGGCTGCGTCGACAAGACGAGGCCGAGGTCCGAAACCGACCGGCGGCCGATGTAGGGGGGCGTGACCGCTTTGGCCCGGTGTTGACGCAGCATGTTCCGGGAGCCATAAAGAGGCTACCCCCGTTTCCCCAAAGGTCCGCCGTGAGCTTCTAAACGAGGCGTCCCATGCCATTCGAGTCTCCGTTCCGCGCATTGGCGAAAGCCACCTGGCGCATGACCAGCGCTCCGCTCCTCATCGCCTCGAGTCTCGCCGCCCAGCAAGCTTCTCCGCCCCTCTATACCGACCTCGGCACGCACCAGAAATCGGTCGGCACCAAAGTCCCGGCCGCCCAGCAGTACTTCGACCAGGGCCTGAGGCTGGTCTACGGCTTCAACCACGCCGAGGCGATCCGCTCGTTTACCCGGGCCACCGAGCTGGATTCGACCTGCGCGATGTGCTGGTGGGGCATCGCGTACGCGTACGGTCCGCACGTGAACGCGGGCATGGATTCGGCGAGTGGCGTGAAGGCATACGAGGCGGCGCAGAAGGCGGCGTCACTGAGCCGCGCCGCCGCTCCCTGGCAGCAGGCCTACATCTCCGCGGTGGCCGCCCGGTACGAGGCCGTCCCGCCGGCGGCCCGCGCCCACCTCGACTCGGCCTACGCCCGGGGGATGTCGGACGTCGCCAGGAAGTATCCGAAGGACCTCGATGCCTCGGCGCTGTACGCCGAGTCCCTGATGGACCTGCGTCCGTGGAATTACTGGACGCCGGAGGGGAAGCCCTTTCCCGGCACCGACGAGATCGTGCGGCGGCTGGAGACCGTCATCAAGCAGAATCCCCAGCATCCCGGCGCATGCCACTACTACATCCACGCGGTGGAGGCGGTAACACCCAAGCTCGCCATCCCCTGCGCGGAGCGCCTCGCGAAGCTGATGCCCGGCGTGGGACACATGGTGCACATGCCGGCGCACATCTACGTCCGGGTCGGCCGCTACGCCGACGCGGCGCAGAGCAACGTGCACGCGATCCACACCGACGAGACCTTCATCGACGGCCAGAAGCCGGTCACCGTGTATTCGCTCGCCTACTACCCCCACAACATCCACTTCCTCGCCTTCGTCTCGACCATGGCCGGCCGAAGCGCGCAGGCGCTGGAGGCGTCGCAGACACTGATCTCGAAGGTGAACCTCGATGTGGCGCGCCAGGTGCCCATGCTGCAGGAGATGGTTCCCTACCATATCCTCACGCTGACGACATTCGGCCGCTGGGACGAGATTCTCAGCCAGCCGCTCCCGCCGGCCGATATCCGCATGTCGTTCGCGATGGCCACGTATGCGCGCGGCGTCGCCCATGCCGCGAAGGGCCAGACTGGCGGAGGCGCAGGGGGCGCTCGATACCGTCAAGGCCATCGATGCGGCGACGCCGGCGGAGGACCCCGCGAAGACGGCGGTGTCCATCGCCACGCACGCCCTCATGGGAGAGATCGCCACCCGCAGCGGAAAGCCGGATGAGGGCATCGCCCACTGGCAGGCGGCACTGAAGATCGAAGACGCCGGCCTCTACTTCGAGCCGCCGAAGTGGTATTACCCGATTCGTCAGTCGCTGGGCGCGGCGCTGCTCAAGGCGGGAAAGCCCGCGGAGGCAGAGGCGGTGTACCGGGAAGACCTGAAGCGGTTCCCCGAAAACGGGTGGTCGTTGTTCGGCCTCGCCGCCGCGCTGAAGGCGCAGGGCAAGTCCGGCGACGCGGCCGCGGTGGATCAGCGGTTCAAGAAGGCATGGACCGGAGCCGACGTCACGTTGTCGGCTTCACGGTTCTGAACCTGTCGCAGTGCGGCTCCGGTCGGGATCTCCCGGCCGGAGCCGGCTCCCTCCCGAGTGCAACTCTTTGCACTCCTGGCAACCTCCGCCAGCCCACCGTTCGAGAACGCTAGAGCACTGCAAAATCTTTCGCATCGCCCATCATGGCGCTCCCGCACTAGTTGCGGGACGGGGGTCGTTCACGTCCGCGCGCAGGACGCGTGATTCGCGACAGAGGACGCGAGTGTAGCGCAAATGCGCGCGTGAATCATTGCAAAGATGCCGCACGTTGATGAGAGAAATCCACTCTTGCCGACGGAGAATGTGGCGCGTACGATAGCGCACCGCCGCCATCACACACGCGATGAATCACGACTCCATCCGTCGGCACGGCCCCCAGCATTTCAAAGGAGCAGTGAACGTGAAGCCGCTCTCCTGGGTCGGCCGAAGTCTCCCCAATGGTCTGAGCGTCCTCGAGGAGCTCGGCGCGACGAGCGACGGGACGCTCTATCGCGCCAGGACGCGAACGGGTCAGGAAGTCGGACTCCTGATTCCGGCCAAGCAGTCCGCCAGTCACTCGCTGTTTCAGCAGGCCACCCGCATCCGGCATCTCAACGTCGCCGCCGTCCACGAGATCGGCGAGCTCCCCGGTAGTTCCGCCTACGTGGTGCTGGAGCTCGTGAGCGGCGAGCCGCTGTCCGATCTGCTCGCGAGGCACGGCGCGATTCCCGTGCAGGAAGCCGGCGCGCTGTTCCTCCAGGCCGCCGCGGGTGTGCAGGCCGCGCACGATGTCGGGCTGGTGCACGCCGACCTCTCGCCCGAGAACTTCCTGGTGACGCAGACACGCAGCGGTCCGCTGGTCAAGCTCATCAGGTTCGCGCCCCATTCGTCGCCGTCCCCCACGGTGGGCATCGCCGTCGATCACTCGGGCAGCCCCGCGTACGCGAGCCCCGAGCGACTCGCCGGACACGCCCCCGATGCGCGTAGCGACATCTACAGTCTCGGCGCGGTACTCCATCACATGCTGGTCGGATCACCGCCGGGTATGAGCTTGTCCACGGCGGAGTCCGCGGCGATGCGGGGCGTGGTCAATCGAGCGATGCAACCGATCCCCGAGCAGCGCTATCAGCGGGTGCCGGAGCTCCTCCGGGCCACCAAGCGGGCAATCGCGCGCGCGGCCGCCGCCGAACGACCCCGCTCGCGCCGTCGTGTCCTGGTCACGGCAGCCAGCATCGTCGCGCTGCTCGCGGGTGGCATGTGGCTGGGGGCCACCACCCCGCTGCGAGGGCGAGTCCCCGCGACGCCGGTGCAGCGACTCGAGCCGGTCATCGCGCCCGCGGCGAGCATGGACGCGCCCGCCGACTCGCTGGCGGATGCCACCGCCGATTCGGCGGAGTCGCCGCCGTTGGCCGTCGAGGTTCCGGCTGCTCGCGTGGCCGAGCGGCTGGTCGTGCAGGAAGTCGTGGCGCGCGACCCCGGCATCGATGCCTATGAGCCGACCGAGTCGATCGACACCGGCGTGACCGACACCTCCGCGATCGATACGGCGGCGATCTCGATGCCGGAGGCGCCGCCGGTCTTTCTCACTCCGGACGAGCGAGCCGGGATCGACCAGCGCATCGGGCTGGATGAAGCCAAGCAGGTGCTCGGTGGACCGCCGCACGCCATCGAAGGCATGCTGCCGATGTTCATGGGACTCGCCAAGAGTCGCTTTCCCGAGGGGGCGGACCCGAGTCGCCTGCTGGTGCGAACCGTGTATCTCGACCGCAGTGGCGGGGTGATTCTGCTGGATCAGCAGAAGATCGTGGCCGATTCCGCCGTGGAGGATGAGCCCGGCAAGCGGTGGGTCATCGGCGACGTCATGCTTTACCTGCATGGCGACAGTGGGCCGGCGAACCTCGCCAACCTGGCCAAGCGCGTGCGGTAGGAGTGCGTTCGAGGTGGGAGCCTACTGAAGCCTGATGAATCCCCGCCGGAGCGCGGTGGTCACCGCCTCCGTCCGATCGTTGGCGCCGAGCTTCTGAAGAATGTTCTTGAGGTGCACCTTCACGGTCCCCTCGGTCCGTCCGATCCGCCCCGCAACCTCCCCATTGCTGAGACCGTTGGCCACCAGCTCCAGCACCTCGGTCTCGCGCGGGGTGAGCGGGATCCGCGGTGTATGCTCGGCGAGCTTGGCGGCGATGGGGTGCGGGATGCCGCGCCGCCCGGCGCGGACCATTCGGATGATGCCCACGATGTCTCCGGCGACCATGTCCTTCACGAGGTAGCCCATGGCGCCGGCGTCGAGCGCGCGGTGAATGTCCTCGTCGCCGCCATAGGTCGTGAGCACGATCACCTTGGCGTCGGGGAATTCTTCGATGATCGCCCGGGTGGCCGTGAGGCCGTCCATGAGCGGCATGCTCAGATCCATCAGCACGATGTCGGGCCGAACCTCCCGGTACTTCTCCAGTGCCTCCTCGCCGTTCCCCGCCTCCGCCACGACCTGGAGACCGGGCTCGGTCCCGAGGAATGACACGAGGCCGGCCCGAACGAGCGGGTGATCGTCCGCCGCGAGGATCCTGATCGGGGAAGGGTCTGACATGCGAATGATGATAAGGCGCGCGCGACCGAAGCCCCATACCCAATAAGAGGTAGGTGACACCGCTCGGGTTACTGTAGATTCCTCGTCCATGCCGGCCCAGCCGCTCCGACGGATGTTGGTCGCTTTCCTCCTCCTCTCCGCCATCCCAGCGGCGGCAACGCACGCCCAGGAGCCGGCTCAGTCGCTTTCGCAGCTTTATCACACTGCCTGGAAAATGCGGGACGGAGCGCCGGCCGGCGTCGAAGCGATCGCGCAGAGCGCGGACGGCTTCCTCTGGCTGGGCTCCGGCACCGGACTGTTTCGGTTCGACGGGGTACGGTTCGAGCTGTTCGAGCCGCCCGCCGACCAGTCCATGACGTCCGCCAACGTCTCGGCGCTCTTCGCGACGCCGGACAGCGGTCTCTGGGTCGGCTATCGCTTCGGCGGGGTGAGCTTGATCCACCGAGGCACCATCCGAAGCTACGGAGCGGCCGACGGCGTTCCGCGGGGCACCGTGCTCTCGCTGATGCGGGACGCCGCGGGGACGACCTGGATCGCGACCACCGGCGGGCTCGCCAGACTCGCTGAGGGCCGCTGGCACATCGCAGGGCCTCCGGAGGGACTCACCGAAGGCCCCGTGACCGCGATCCTGGCGGACCGCAAGGGCAGGCTCTGGGTCTCGGCGGATTCCGGCGTGTTCCTGCGAGCCAGGAATGCCGCGCGGTTCGAGCGCGTCGGGCCGCCCCTCAACCCATCCGGCGTGGACAAGTCGTACACCTACCTGCAACAAGCTCCGAATGGGGCGATATGGGGGTCCTCGGAAGAGAGCGGACTCCGGCTGCTCGCTCGAGCGGACGATGGCCGAGACGCCCTGCCGCGAGCGCGGCACTGCCAGGCGAAAGCCTTTCTGATGGACCGGGTCGGAGCGGTGTGGCTCGCCTGCACCCGCAACCAGGGTATCGAGCGCGTGTGGCTCTATCCTCCACCCGGCGCGTCGCAGCGCTCCGAGCCCCAGCGGCTCACCATCGGTCTCTCCTCCGCCGTCGCGCTCAACTGGCTCGAAGACCGTGAAGGCAACGTGTGGATTGGAACGGCCGATGGGCTGGACCGGTTTCGCCGCGCCAAGCTCACCCGAGTGGAGCTGGACGGGTTGGAGGAGAACATTGCGCTGGCATCGGCGGATTCCGGCGCGGTCTGGGTCGGCTCACGAGGCCGCCACCTGCTCCGGGTCGGGTGAGAGCACCACCGAGTTTCCCCAAGTGGACCGGCAGATCGAAGTGGCCTATCGCGACCGCTCCGGGGTCGTCTGGGTCGGTGGACCCCTCGGGCTCTGGCGGTCCGCCGGACGAGGGTTCGAGCCGGTGAGCCTCCCGGACATCGGTACGGCGGGGATCCAGGCGGTCACCCAGGACGCCGCCGGAGACTTGTGGATCTCCGTCGTGCGCCGCGGCGTGTTCCGGAGGACCGGCAATCAGTGGGTGCTCTTCGGCGACCTGCCCGACTTGCCGAAGGAGCCTGCCATCGTGCTCACCACCGATGACACCGGACGAACCTGGTTCGGCTATACCGGCAACCGGGTGGCCTTGCTCCAGGGCGGCAAGGTCCGGCTCTACACCGCCAAGGACGGGCTGAACGTCGGCAACGTGCTCGCCATCCACGTCCGGGGCGATCACGTGTGGGTGGGAGGCGAGCTGGGACTGGCGCTGCTCGGAAACGGCCGCCTGCGGCCGGTCCTGGGCAGAAACAACGCCCAGTACAGAGGCACGTCCGGGATCGTCGAAACCAGCGACGGGGAAGTGTGGCTGCATGGCGCCGTGGGCATTACGCGGATCCCCTCGGCCGAGGTGCGGCGCATGGTGGAGGATTCCGGCTACCAGGTCGAGCACGAGCGGATCGACTCCCGCGATGGCCTCGACGGGGCAGCCATGCAGATTCGACCGCAACCGACCGTGATCCAGGGAACCGACGGGAAGCTCTGGTTCGCCACCAGCTTCCAGGTGGGCTGGGTCGACCCGAAGGCAGTGCATCGCAATCCCATGCCGCCCCCGGTCGTGATACGGAGGCTCGCGGCGAACAACCGCGCGTACCCCATCGGGCCGGCGCTCCGGTTGCCGATCCGAACGACGGCTCTCCGCATCGACTACACCGCGCTGAGCCTGTCGATTCCGGAACGGGTCCGCTTCCGGTACCAGCTCGAGGGCAGCGACACCAGCTGGCAGGAGGCCGGCGGACGCCGCGAGGCGTTCTACACCAATCTCGGCCCCGGCGACTATCGCTTCCGCGTGATCGCCGCGAACGAAGACGGCGTGTGGAACCAGACCGGCGCCGCGCTCGCTTTCACGATCCCGCCGTCGTTTACCCAGAGCCGCTGGTTCCTCGCCGTCTGGGTGGCCGCGCTTGCCGGACTCGCGTGGCTGGCGTACGGCATCCGCGTCCGGCAGGTGTCCGGCGGGCTGCGGATGCGGTATCAGGCGGCACTGGAAGAGCGCGCCCGGATCGCCCAGGACCTGCACGACACGCTGCTGCAAGGCTTCACGGGCATCACGCTGCAGTTGCGGGCGATCGAGCGGATGCTCGCGCAGCAACCGCGCGAGAGCGCGGAGGCGCTCAAGCAGGTGCTCGGGTCGGCGGACACCGCGCTGCGCGATGCGCGCCACATGATCTGGGATCTCCGGGCGGTGGAGCTGGAGGGGCGAGACCTGGCCGACGGCGGTCGAGATGGCCGCCCGCCAGGCGATCGCCGGCTCGCCGGCCGAGCTGTCGTTCACGGTGAGCGGCGAGCGCCGCAGGCTGCGGCTGGACGTGGAGACGACGGCGTTGCGGGTTGGCCGGGAAGCCGTGGCCAACGCGGTGAAGCACGCGGCGCCCCGCAGGATCGACGTGAGTCTCGAGTACGCGGAGCAAGTCGCTGAAACTGCACGTGGTGGACGACGGGAAGGGCTTCTCGCCGAGCGCACTGGATGGCGCGGCCGCCGGCGAGCACCTGGGCGTCGCAGGCATGCGGGAGCGGGCGCAGAAGGCGGGCGGTACGCTGGAGATCGCGAGCGAGCGAGGCCACGGGACCCGGGTCTCGGTCACGCTGCCCATTCGTACCGGGAACGTCGGACAGTCACCTACCGAGCACGACAACCTGCCTTGAGTGCGGCGGCGACTTGCCGCCTCACGCCATCTCCGCTCTACCCCCAAAGTGATAGTCAAAGACTCCCTGTCGTGGGGACGCCCGCTCCGGCCCGCGCAGCTATCGTGGTGCCTCGGATCGAAGACCTCACACGACTCGGAAGATGGCCATGACTGCCACCAGGAGGACACCATGACTGCGACCAGCACTCTCCAACCACCCAGCGAGCGGACCGCCGACAAGAATGCCATTCGCCCGTTTCAGGTGAACGTTCCGGACGCGGACCTTGCCGAATTGCGCCGGCGCATCCAGGCGACGAGGTGGCCCGACCGTGAGCTGGATGCCTCGCAAGGCGTGCAGCTCGCGACGATGCAGGAGCTCGCCCGCCATTGGGCGACGGAGTACGACTGGCGCAAGGTCGAGGCGAGGCTGAACGCGCTACCGCAGTTCCTGACGGAGATCGATGGGGTCGACATTCATTTCATTCACGTTCGCTCGAAGCACGAAGACGCGTTGCCGCTCATCGTCTCGCACGGATGGCCCGGCTCGGTCATCGAGCAGCTGAAGATCATCGACCCCCTGACCAATCCCACGGCGCATGGCGGCAAGGCATCGGACGCCTTCCACGTGGTGATTCCGAACATGCCGGGCTACGGCTTCTCCGGCAAACCGACCACGACCGGCTGGGATCCCGCGCGTATCGGACGTGCCTGGATCGCGCTGATGAAGCGGCTCGGGTACAAGCGCTTTGTCGCCCAGGGCGGCGATTGGGGTGGGGTGGTGGTCGACATGATGGCGGTCCAAGGCGCTCCGGAATTGATCGGCATCCACACCAATATGCCGGGCGCGGTGCCGGCCGAGGTGTGGACGGCCGTCGTGTCCGGCGAGCCCCGGCGCCCTCCGGTCTCTCCGACGAGGAAGGACTGCGCTACGAGAAGATGAAGGCGTGGTTCGCGAAAGAAGTGGCCTACGCGCTCCAGATGGGACTTCGTCCACAGACGCTCTACGGCATTGCGGATTCACCCGTCGGTCTGGCGGCGTGGATGATCGACCACGACCTGCTGAGTTACCAGGCCATCTCGCGCCTCTTCGTCGACGGTACGCCCTACGGCGCCATGACCCGGGACGACGTGCTCGACAACATCACGCTCTCCTGGTTGACGACCACGGGGATCTCTGCGGGACGTCTCTACTGGGAGAACAAGTTGCCGTTCTTCGCACCGAAAGGTGTCACCATCCCGGTAGCCGTGAGCGTGTTTCCCGACGAGATCGATGCGGCTCCACGCAGCTGGGTCGAGCGGGCGTATCCCAAGCTCCTCCACTACAACCAGCTCGATCAGGGTGGGCACTTCGCGGCGTGGGAACAGCCGAAGCTGCTGGTGGAAGAACTGCGCGTAGGCCTCAAGTCGCTGCGGTAACACGATGCCTGCCGCGGCGCCGTCGAGCGCCGCGGCAAGTCTTTCAAGGGAGAGAACGCGCCAATGAACCCGTTCAACGACACTCTGGCCGCAGACCCGGGCACCGGGATCGCGACCGACACATCGCCCCAGAGCACGGTGGTGCCCATCGAGGACGAGCCCGCCCCCAGGCTGATCGTGGACCAGCCGCTTCCCGGTCCGCTGACCCAGGGCGTCGCCTTCATCCCCTACCGGGTGGAGAACCTGCGCATCCTGCCGGTGGGTGGATCGGCCGCACGCGACGTGTCCCCGCGGATCGGCCATCTGCACATCACGGTCGACGACCTGCCTTGGCAGTGGGCGGATTTCGGGCAGAGCAACACCGTCATCCTGGTCGGCGTGCCACGGGGCCAGCACAAGGTGCTGATCGAGGTGGTGGATCCCGAAGGGAAGGTCTTCACCCAGCGAAACCGTGACGTTCAACTCGCCGGGGCCCGGAGGATCCTAGCTCTCCAGCACGAGACTCATCGGGACCTCTCGTCTCCTGACCCGATCGATGGCTTCGTTCACTCGTCCGAGCGGCATGGTATCGACGATAGCTGCGATGCCATGCTGCGACGACAACGCGAGCATCTGGGTCGTGTCCGCACGACTCCCTATGTAGTTCCCATAGATGGATCGCCGAGAATTGTTCAGGAGCCCCCCACTCAGGGCCAGCTGCTGCAACGGCGCCGCCACCAGGCAGAGCTGGCCCTGGGGCGTCAGCATTTTCACGAAGGCGTCGATGTCGAAGGTGACGTTCAGCGTCGAGAGGATGAAATCGAACTTCCCTTGGTGCTCGGTCAGGCGCTCCGAGTCCGAGCTGTCCGCGAATGCGCCTCCCAGTCGCTCGATCAGCGCTCGCTTGGCCGGCGAATGCGAAAACGCCGTCACCCGGTGCCCCATCTTGTGGAGGAACTGTATGGCGAGGTGACCGAGTCCGCCCGCGCCCAGCACCGCCACTCGAGCACCGTCGGCCAGCCTGGCCCGTACAATACCGGCGTACACCGTCAGACCGGACGAGAGCAGCGGGGTGGCGGTGGCCGAATCGAGCTGGGTCGGGAGACGGAAGGCGAACCGGGCATCGACCATGATGTGCTCGGCCAGGCCGCCGTACCGGTCGACGGCGACGACCTTCTGACTGGCACAGAGTTGCTCGAGACCCTCCCTGCAAAAGGAGCAGTCGAAGCACGCCTCCAGCTGGTACCCGATGCCGACACGATCACCGACGTGCAGATCGGCGACCTCGGAACCAGCGTCCTCCACGATTCCAACGATCTCGTGGCAGGGAACCAGCGGATACCGCGCGTCCCCCCAATCATTATCGATGTACTGGATGTCGCCCCTCGCGAGGCTGCGATGCGTGATCCTCACCAGGACGTCACGATTGCCCAGAGTCCTCTCATATACGAAGGGCTCCGCCGTGCCGCCTTGCTCTTTGATCGCGAATGCTCTGATCTGCATGATGAGCGGATTCCAGTGCCCGGGGTGTCAAACGAAATCAGCCGCTACTTACGCGTGTACGCTCGCCCGCTGACTCAAGCTGCGCCTCCTGGGATCGAGCCGCCAGCCCGAGCAAAACAAGCCCGGAGGTTCTCTCCGGGCATTGCATGTACGCGAGCTGGTTTCAGAAGGCCCGATCTCAAGTGAGGTCTGTGATGCATTTGTCGTCGTAAAACCTCATGTGCCGCGCGCCGTGAGATGCAAGGATCCGGCGGGCCTCGCTGACGAGTTGCGGCTCTGGCGCGAGCACGGCGATGAGCGACGCCCCTGCCTCCGCCTCCTCGAAGTACTCCTGGCTCATCAGCCCTTCGTCGGTCAGAGCGCGGGTGACTGAGACCGCAGCGCGCTGGATCGGTGTACGCTGCTCGGAGATTGCCGCCCGTATCTGGCCAATTCGGGCGCCATCATGAAGATGGACCGAGTTGTCTCCAAAGCCTGCCGAGAGCAGTGCCCTTGCCGCCGCTACGCCCTGCATGGGATCGACGGCTGCCACTACGTAGCTCCTCGGATACCACACCCCCAGCATCATGGCGTAGAGTCCCTTTAGTTCGATTCGTTCCGATGCAGTGGAGCTCTCTGCTGCGCTCCCACGGTTCCTCATGATGCCTCCTCAATGTTCGCCCAACCGATTTTTCAGTCCGTCTGATCTATGCGGGCAAGCGCATTTGTTTCCTCAGACTCCTGTCGAACGCCGACGCGGGAACGAAGCGCCTGAGCAGACTGACCTGGCGCGCCGTCCGGCCTGCGGCGTAGCGGCGGTGCGGGTTGGCCTCGGTGGAAGCCTTCACTACAGCACTCGCGACCAGCTCCGGGGTGTCGGCGGTCTTCATCTCGTCCCGCAGGACTCCCTCCGCGTTCGTGCGTGCCGACTGATACACCTCCAGCTGCTCGTCTGCCTGGTAAACGTTGCCCTCGAACGACGTCCGCGTGTAGGCGGGCTCGACCAGCACCACTCTGATGCCCGAGCCTCTGACCTCATGGTCGAGCGACTCGGAATAGCCTTCCAGGGCGTGCTTGCTGGCCGCGTACAGGGCCATGAACGGCGCCGGGATCAAACCCATGACCGAGCTGATGTTGACGATTCGTCCCGCTCGCTGATGGCGCATGGTCGGAAGGACCGCCTTGGTTATGCGAATCACGCCGAACAGGTTAACGTCGAAGAGAGACTTCGCCTGCTCCAGCGATGACTCCTCCGCCGCCGCGACCAACCCCACCCCCGCGTTGTTGACCAGCAGATCGATACGGCCGGCCTGCGACAGCCCTTCACCGACCGCGGCCCGTACCGACTCGTCACTGGTCACGTCGCAGGCCAGATACTCGATACCCGGCGACCTCGTCGCCGGAGACCGGCGATAGGTGCCGAATACCCGATAGCCGGCCGCGTGAAGCGCCCGCGCGGTCGCCTCTCCGATCCCGCCTGATGCGCCCGTCACGATTGCAACGGGCCGACTCTGCTCCTGGCTGCCTGACATGGCGTGCTCGCTTTCCATTTGAGGTATTACTCATGAGTATATGATGCACATCATATTTCCAGGCAAACGCCGACCCGCACAGGAGCTCGATATCTCTCAGGCTGTTGGGGTGAGGTGTTTCAGCGCCGCCTCGCGCAGCGCGTCGGAAAGCTTGGGCTCGTCCACGGCGCGGGCCAGAACAAGTGCGCCGAGCGCCGTGGCCACGGTGACCAGCGCCCGCTCGTGCGCGCCCGGCTGACCCCACTCGGGCGAGTGGCGAGCCACCAGGTCGATCATCTCCTTGATCCGGCGGGTGGCGGCCCGCCGGACCTTGGGCGCCTGCCGCGGCATCTCCGAGCCGAGTGCGGCGACGGCGCACCCGGTCTCTACACCCTCGACGTGCGCCTTCGAGAGATAGGCTCGCAGGAGCGCCTGCAGGGCCTGCTCAGGGGGCGCCGCGGCGGCCACGCGCGTCATCGTGGCCACGGTATCGGCACCGGCACGATCGGCTGCCTCGGCGAGCATCCCCTCGCGCGACTCGAAGTGGGCGTAGAAGCCGCCGTGCGTGAGGCCGGCCTCCTTCATGATCTCCGCCACCCCGCTGCCGCTGTAACCGCTGCGCCGAATGGCTCGAGCGGCTGTATCCACGATGCGCTCGTGGGTGGCTTCCTTGCGGCTGGGGGCGGGTTGCCTCGAGTTCGCCGGTTTCATATGATGATCATCATACACACGTGGCGACATGAGCGCAAGAGGCGGAGGCTTTCTGCGCCCCGACGATGTACTGGATATCGCCCCTCGCGAGGTTACGATGGGTGATTACAGAAGCCCGCAGATCTCTCTCCGAACATGGCCCCTCCTCGGCTCGAACCAGAATTCCTGATCCTGAGTCAGGTCGTAATGCATCGGCGGAAGACCTCTTGAGCACTAGGGCTGTGGGGCGACTACCACAACAATGGGGTGGGCTGTTCAGGTAAAGCCCGTAACTCAACCCGTTGTGGGCAGCGAATCTAACCCGGACTCGGCCGTGTGCACGGATGATGCGTCTCAGGCCGCACCGGCCACCCCGGTCACATCATACCCAACCAACCTGTCGATCGACATCGGTCTGGACCCGGTCTTTTGACCAAGGGAAGGACTGTCCATCGTACCAGGTTGGACCCCTCCTGAGGAGAGCGTATGCGCAGATCCATCGGTGTATTTGCCAGCCTCGCGCTGGGCGTCCTGGTCTGGACCGCCTGCGGCTCGGGCGATAGCCCGACCGAGCCAGGTTTGATCGATCATTCAACGCTGGCCAGCGTCACGCAGCACTGCCCCAGCGGCGGCGACAAGACCGAGGTCGATGACGACTTCAGCAGCGGCACCAAGGACTTCTCCTATTACGTTGGGAGCGTCTGCGTGAAAGCCGGCAACGTGGTGTACTCCACGAGCTACAACGGGTACTTTGGCAACGGCTGCTACAAGGTGTACGGCCTCGGCACCAAGACCGTCACCCTCAAGGAAACCGGCTACAAGGGCTGCAAGGACGTTTCCTACGCGGTAGCGTACAAGAAGTCGTACGCTTCCTGATGGCCTGAGCAGCTCGAGACCGTGGCAGGAAAAGCCCACCGGAGGTCCGGTGGGCTCGCTCCTCCTAAGTGGGAATCGGCCATCATGGACACGGCCACGATCCTTCATGCAGACCTGGACGCCTTCTACGCCTCGGTCGAACAGATGCTCGATCCGTCCCTCAAAGGGAAGCCGATCGCGGTAGGTGGCGGTGTGGTGCTCGCGGCGTCATACGAAGCGAAGGCGTTCGGCGTCCACGGCGGCATGCCGGGTCGGCGGGCGCGAGAGCTGTGCCCCGGCCTGGTCTTCGTCGGCGGACACTTCAATGAGTACCAACGGCTCGGCGACGCCGCGATCGGAGTACTGGGCGACTTCACGCCGCTGGTCGAGCGGATCTCTATCGACGAGGCGTTCGCCGACGTTGCAGGCTGCACGCACCTCTTCGGCACGCCGGCCGAGATCGCCGCGGCCATCCGCCGGCGCGTGCGCGACGAACTGGCCCTTCCCATCTCCGTCGGCGTCGCCAGCACGAAACACCTCGCCAAGATCGCCTCGCAGGTCGCCAAGCCCGACGGGCTGGTTGTCGTCGACCCGGGGACCGAGCTCTCCTTCCTTCATGATCTGCCGGTGGAGATGATGTGGGGCGTCGGCCCGGCCACCAGGGCGCGACTCGCCGAAAGCGGGATCGCGACCATCGGCGACCTGGCGAAGAGCTCCCCACGCGCGATTGCCCGGCTTCTCGGCCGTGCCGCAGGCGAGAGGCTGGCCGCTCTCTCCTGGAACCGCGACCCTCGCGCCATCCGCACCCATGGCAAGGCCCACTCGGCCGGAGCGCAATCGGCGCTCGGCCGAAGGCCCGTCGGGGACCCGATCATCCGCCCGACGCTCCGCCATCTTGCCGACCGGGTCGGCTCGCGCCTGCGGGCGAAGGGTAAGTCCGGGCGGACCGTGACGGTGCGGGTGCGCTTCGGCGACCTCCGCTCGGTCACCCACGCCGTGACGCTGCCGCAACCCGTCGCCGCGACTGCAATCCTCGCTGAGATCGCCGAGGACCTGGTACGAGCGGTTCTCAGGAGCCATCCGGAAGAACGCACGATCTCTCTGCTTGCCATTTCGGTATCGCATATCGAGGAGCAGCCGGTGGTGCAGCTCGATCTGCCCCTCGGCCTCGCCGACGAGGCGCGGTGCCCCGGCGCCAGGAGAGGGATGGCACGCCTGCTCAGCGACCGCGCGATCGACGCGATCCGTGACCGTTTTGGCTGGGAATCCGCCGGCTACGCCTCGGTCGCCCTCGACGCCCGCCGCTCCGTCCCCGACGCGTTCCGCGAGCTGGCGGAGGGGGAGTTATAGGGACTACGCCGGCACATTTTCTGGTCAGAAACTCTTCGGGGGATTTGCATGTCGTGAGGTTGAGGGGAGCTACCGCCTCGGGCGACCGCGGCAGGAGGCGCACTCGGCACCTCCGTCCCCGCTCTGACCCGGAGATCCCAATGTCACGGCTGACCGACTTCGCTCCCTACGCCCTTATTGGCGCCTTGCTACTGGTTCCGGCCGCCGCCCATGGCTTGCAGGCGTCTCCCGACACGTCGGCGGCCTCCGCCCGCAAGGCCTTTGACTTCTTGATCGGCACTTGGACGGTGGAGTCGATGACCGACTCGGGTGGGAAGACCACGCCTGGCCAGGGCGAGATCTATCGGTTCGAGAAGCAGCTCAGCGGCGTCCTGCTCGTCGGACACTGGCACTTCAACAGGGGCACGACCGCCCAGCCGGACTTCGTCGATGCGGTCTATTACTCCGGATTCGATAACAGCCGTCGGATGTGGACCTTCTATTACGTCAGCCCGCAGTCGGCGCAGTACTGGCCCGGGCAGCTGGACGGAGGGCGCTGGTACTTTCTCAACGAATTCACCATTGAAGGCCGGGTGACATTGCAGCGTCAGTCGTGGGAGCGAGTGGACGAGAGGACGGTGCACCGCGTGATCGAGAACTCGACGGACCGGGGAGGCACGTGGAAACGGTGGATCTGGGTGCTGCGTAAATCGTGAGCGATATCGCGGCAACACCCTGCGTTGCCCCACAAAAAAACAGCCGGTGCAGTTGCACCGGCCATTGCCCCTCCTGGGCTCGAACCAGGACTCTCCTGATCCAGAGTCAGGCGTGTTGCCAGTTACACCAAGGGGCAGGGTGAAATCGTGACGTCTCTGGACGACGCCATGGAGCTGAGGGGGATCGAACCCCTGACCTCTGCAGTGCGATTGCAGCGCTCTCCCAGCTGAGCTACAGCCCCGAAGGACCGGAATAGTAGCATCCCAACCCCCTCCCATCAACCGACCTACAGCGTTCTCCGCGCCCGGGCCCTAGATTCACCTGTCCGCTCTAGGCGCACCCCGGCGCAGTACCCGGTGCGTCCCCGGAGGCTCTCGCCGGCTGGCACTTGGGAGCCGCCGCCCGGGATGTCCTTCCGGGGCGCTAACTCTCCCAAGGAGAACGGCATGCAGGTTTCCACCTCTCCTTCGGACTCTCGGCCTGGCGCTGGCCGTTGGCCTGGCCGGCCCCGCGACGAGCGCCGTGGCCCAGGAACCAGCGCCCCAGCACCACCACCAGCCCGGCATGCCGACCACGACCGAGGTCGGCGCGGCTGTGCCCCTCTATGACAACCTGGGTCAGCTGAGCCACCGGATCTCGACCGGCTCCGCCACCGCCCAGCGGTACTTCAATCAGGGCCTCCGCCTGACCTACGCCTTCAACCACGACGAGGCGATCGCCTCCTATACCCAGGCCACCCGCGAGGACTCGACCTGCGCGATGTGCTGGTGGGGCATCGCCTACGCGATGGGCCCCAACATCAACGCGCCGATGGACACGTCGGCGTACCGGCCCGCCTACGCCGCCATGCAGCGTGCGGTGAAGCTGGCGCCAAAGGCCACGCCCTACGAGCGCGACATGATCCGGGCGATGGCCACCCGCTACAGCCCGGAGCCCGTCGCCAACCGCGCCGGCCTCGACTCCGCGTACAACAAGGCGATGAAGGCCGCCGCGAAGAAGTACCCCAACGACGCCGAAGCCCTCACGCTGTACGCCGAATCGCAGATGAACCTGAGCCCCTGGAACTACTGGGAGAACCGCGGAACCAAGGCGCGCCCGGGCACCCAGGAGACGGTGAGGACGCTCGAGCGCGCCATCGCCCGCACGCCCGATCATGCCGGCGCCTGCCACTTCTACATCCACATCGTGGAGGCCTCGACCACGCCCGAGCGCGCCGTTCCGTGCGCCGACCGCCTGGCGAAGCTGATGCCCGGCGCGGGACACCTGGTCCACATGCCGTCCCACATCTACATGCGGGTAGGGCGCTACGACCTGGTGGCCGACCACAACCACGAGGCGGTTGCCGAGGATCAGAGCTACATCCAGGACCGGAAGCCGACCGGCTTCTACAAGTACACCTACTACCCGCACAACTGGCACATGCTGTGGATGGGTCTCATCCAGCTCGGCCGCGGCGCGGAGGCGATCGATGCGTCGCGCGAGCTGGCGAAGGTCGTCCCCGTGGACGTCGTCGCGACGGTGCCGCCGCTCGAGACGTACTTCCCTCCCCCGTACTGGACCCTGGTGCGATTCGGGAAGTACGACGAGATGCTCGCGGAGCCCGAACCCGTCGCGCCGCTCAAGTACACCCGGGCGATGTGGCGCTACAGCCGGGGCATCGCGTTCGCCGGAAAGGGCCGGACCGCGGAAGCCCAGACCGAGCTCGACAGCGTCGCCGCGGCCGCCGCGGCGACGCCGAAGGAGGCCTCGGCCGGCATCAACTCGCAGAAGGTGCTGCTCGAGCTCGCCGAGCGGCATCTGGCCGGGCGGCTGGCCCTCGCCAAGGGTGACTCGGCGGCGGCGATCAAGGCGTTCGAGCAGGCGATTCCGCTGGAGGACGGGCTGCTGTACGACGAGCCGCCGGCGTGGTACCACCCGATCCGGCAGGAGCTCGGCCGGCGTGCACCTGGCGATGGGCCACGCGCCGGTCGCGGAGAAGCTCTACCGCGAGGACCTGGTGCACTACCCGAACAACGGCTGGTCGCTCTACGGACTGGCCCGCAGCCTCGAGGCGCAGAAGAAGAGCGCGGAGGCGGCCAAGGTGGACGAGCAGTATCGGAAGATCTGGAGCAAGGCGGATGTGGAGTGGTAGAGGCGGTCAGGCGGTCAGGCGGTCAGGCGGTCAGGCGGTCAGGCGGTCAGGCGGTCAGGCGGAAACTTGCGGAGGTGCCGCTCCGGTCACCAACAGACCGTCGCGCCCTTGAACCGACCGCCTGACCGCCTGACCGCCTTCCCGCCCTCTCACTGATACTGGATGTAGAGCGGCACCGGATACAAACTCCCGATCACCTGCTCCGGCGTCATCAGCCCGTCGTCCCCGCAGCCCACCAGCTCGTACGTCACCTGATCGCAGCTCGGCGTGAAGCCCGCCGCCTTGGTCCGCGGATCGCGGTCGTTCTTGTAGAACAGCTTGAAGCCGGCGTACTGCACCGGCTGGGGTGAGATCCAGAGCCGGTAGGCGTCCTGCTTGTGGGCCGGGGATCCGAACCCGTCCATCTGGATCACGACCTGCACCCGCGGATCGCGGCGGATGCTGTCGGTGTTGGTGAGCATCTTCCGGGTGAAGCGATGCACCACCAGCACCTTGGGGGGCAGCTTCTTCTCGGCCACGATCCGGCTCAGCACCTCGACCGCGTGGTTCACGTCGCTCGCGTCCAGCGTGCCGATCCGCCGTCCGGGCACGCCGCCCGACTTCATCGCGAACTCGGGGTCGAGCGCGAGATGCACGTACGGCCGCTCGAGGAACGGAACCAGCGGCTCCAGCTCCGCCGCGACGGTGCTGTGCCCGGTCTGGATGTCGAGGAACACGATCCAGCCTCGCTCCTCCGCCCACGACGCGACCAGGCTGAGCAGGCTGTCGCCCATGCGCAGGCGATATTTGCTGCCGGACCCCGGCTTGCCCTGCGCGACGGTGGCGATGAGGTGCAGCGCCGGCATCACCTTCCGATCACGATCCGCCAACGCCCACTGCATCGCCACCTTCTCGAGGCGTGGCAGCATCGAGTCGGGCGGGACCTGCCCCATGATGCCCATGCGGGTGGACCGTGGATTGCCGTAGTACGCGATGATGCGATGCTCGGGAAGAATCGAGCCGGGGAGCGGCGGCGGACCCGGCACCGGCCACTTCGCGGAGTCGGCGGGACTGAGCACGAACGGCCGGGGACCGCGAGCGCGGGTCCGCGCGGGCACCGTGTCGCGTCGGGGACGCGCGGAGTCCGCCGCGGTCGTATCGGTCGCGGCACTATCGGGCTTGAGGCTGTCGGACTTGGCGCTGTCGGGTAGCGGCGGCGCCACCACGGGGCGCGGCTCCCACACCTTGGGCTTGGGCGGAGTCGGCGCGGCCGCGACGGCGGAGTCGCGCGGCGTGTCGCGGGCGGGCGACGAGTCGCCGCACCCGATGACCGCCGCGAAGATGACGAGGAGAAGGCCGACGAAACGAGGGCAAGCGCATGCGGCCTGCATGGTAGTCGCAGGCCGCGATGCTGCCAAGTCCGGTATGGAGGCGGAGGCTAGAGCCCGATGCGCACACCGGCCGTGAAGGGCCAGACCCACGCCGTGCTGCTGCCCAGCTCATCCTCGTCCGCGAATGCGATGTCGCCCTGCGGGCTTAAAAGGAAACTCACCCGCGGGCTCAGACGATAGGCGATCTTGGCCCCCACGTTGATGGCGGGATAGGTATTGGACGCGCCACCGTCCACATCAAAGGTCATCGCGCCGGCGCCGGCGTTCACCACCACCGACCATTTCGAGGCGCCTTCCGGCACCAGCGCGTAGCCGACCTTACCGATGTAGTGAAGTACCTTGACGTCCGGGCCCTCGATGCCACCGAAATCCGCGCCGGAGTGAAACCCCAGGTCGACGTCTCCCAGGATCCAGACGCGAGGAGCGACCTGCAGCCCCGCGCCGAGGCCGAAGCTCGGCCCTGCATCCACCGCATCGGACACGTCGAAGGTGGGTACGTTGAGGCCACCGCGCGCCTCGAGGGTGAACCGCGACGCCGTTTCCTGCGCCACGGAGGGCGCTGCCGCGGCGAGCAGCAGCAGCGGTCGAGAATGCAATACTGCGAGTCATCATCATCTCCAGTTCGAATCGTTCTAGTTCAGGTCTGCCAGCACCAGGAGATCGAAGGGACCGCCGCCGCCGGCCGCGTCCACCGCGATGGCGGTGCGCACCTGGCCGCTCGCCAGCGAGAGCGTCCCGCTGTCGATCACCACCACCTTGACGCCGGCCGGCGTGACTCTGACTTGATAGTCTCCCGCGGGGGCCTCGATGTAGTCCGCGACGTCGCCGAACTCGATGCCGCTCAGTGCCGGCGTCTCGGCGTTGAGATCCGTGCCAGGCGCGGTCACGTAGATGTCCACCGCCGGTGCGCTGGGTGCGCCATGGATCGCCCGAACCTTCACGTTGCCGGCGGCCGGGGCGGAGTTGTCATCCTCCAGCACGATCGGCGCGATGGAAGCGACCAGCCCGCTCGCGATCACGGTGTAGTCGGTCCCGTCAGCCAGATCCACATCCGCATCGATCACGGTCGTGGCCGTCCCGGCTGCGTTGACCTTGAGGTTATGCTCGCCCGCGCTCAGCTCGAGGTAGTCGGACGCGGCGAGGTAAGGCACGCCGCTCAGCACGGCAGCGTCATCTACCAGAACATCCACATCGGGGGCATCGGGTGAGGCATGGACGACGCGGACCCGGGCCTCGCCGTCGGGCCCGGTATTGTCGTCATCGTCGCTGCAGGCCGCGGTCAGTGCAGTTGCGGCCAAGGCGAGTGTAAGAAGCGTGCGGGTCATGGATACCACCTTAATTCAAGGAATGAAGGTCAGCGCGTGGCCAGCGCCCACCGGTGTTGAATCGCCTTCCACTGCAGCGCCTGGTACAGCGCCGCCAGTCCGACCAGGATGTAAACCACTCGGCTGAGCGGGCTCAGCGCGCCGAACAGGGCCGCGACGAGGTCGAACTCCATGCGCGCCGACCAGCCCCCAGTTGAGTCCGCCGATCACCAGCAGCACGGCGGCGACTACGTCCATCGTTTTCATACCAACCTCACAAGTATCGAGTAATCGTTGTCTAACCTTCGTCGAAGAATATGGCACGGTATGTGGCAAATGTCAAGGGAAAGTCTAATTAATTACCTTGACACTACCTAGACATATAGGCATCTTTTGGTCATGACAGACTCCCTGGCGTTGACCGCCCCACGCTATCCCGTCCGCCTGGTCGCGCTCCGCACCGGGCTGACGCCTCATGTTCTGCGCGCCTGGGAACGGCGGTATCACGTCGTGGCCCCGACCCGGAGCGACGGCGGACAGCGCCTCTACTCCGACCTCGACATCGAGCGACTCCGCCGTCTTCGCCGGCTCACCGAGCGGGGGCACGCCATCGGACGCATCGCGGGACTCTCGCTCGACGAACTCCGGCAATTGGACGAGCAGCGGCCAGGGGCCGATGGAGAGCCACCCGCCGCAGAGTCGACGCTCGCCGAAGGCGCCCGCGTGGCGGTCGAGCGAGTGCTGCGCGCGGCTCGCCGCATGGACGCCGTCGAGCTGCAGGCCGTGCTCGAGCGCGCGGCCGTCAGCCTGGGCGTGCCGGTATTTCTGGAGAGCGTGGTAGCGACGGCGGTGAATCGCATCGGACATGGATGGGCGGAGGGATCCGTCACCATTGCACAGGAGCACATGGCGACCGCGGTGTTTCGCCGAGTGCTCGGCTGGCTCCTGGGCGTGTTCGAAGTGCCGGGAGCCACACGTCGCCTGGTCGTCGCCACGCCGCCGCACCAGATCCACGAGCTCGGCGCGCTCCTGGTGGGCGTCAGCGCGGCGGCGGAGGGATGGCGGGTCACCTATCTCGGGCCCGACATGCCGGCCAGCGATCTCGTGAGCGCGGCCGAGCAGGCCAGCGCCCATGCGGTCGCCCTGAGCGTCGTCTACACGTCCGACACCGCTGAGCTGGCTCAATCCATCCGCGAGACTCGCGCGGGCCTGCCCGAATCGGTCGCGCTCATCATCGGAGGCGCCGGCTCCACCCGCATCCGGCGACAAGCCGAATCCTCGGGCGCGCTGGTGGTCGACACGCTGCCGGAGTTTCGCGCCCTCCTCCGCCAGCTATCGGACCCGGAGACGGAGGACGAATGACCCGCGATCTGGTTCTGCTGACTGGCGCTACCGGGTACGTCGGCGGCCGGCTCCGCCGCGTGCTGGAAGCGGATGGCCGGCCGCTGCGTTGCCTCGCCCGGCATCCGGAACGGCTCCGTCCGCACGTGGCCCATGGCACCGAAGTCGTCGCCGCTGATGTGTCGGATCCGGCCTCGCTCGCGCCCGCGCTCGCGGGCGTCCATACGGCCTACTACCTGATCCACTCGATGGCATCGTCCAGTGACTATGACGAGCGGGACCGCCGCGGTGCCGAATCGTTTGCCGCGGCGGCACGGGAGGCCGGCGTCCGCCGGATCGTCTATCTCGGCGGTCTGGGCGAGGGAGAACGGCTGTCCCGGCATCTGGCGAGCCGGCAGGAAGTCGGCCAGGTATTCCGCGCGTCGGGCGTGCCCACGATCGAGTTCCGGGCTTCGATCATCATCGGATCGGGCAGTCTCTCGTTCGAGCTGGTTCGCGCGCTGGTCGAGAAGCTTCCGGCGATGGTGACGCCGAGCTGGGTGGACACGCCCACGCAGCCGATCGGCGTCGAGGATGTCGTGGCCTACTTGCTCGCCGTGCTCGACCACCCGGTCGGCACCAGCGCCGTCTACGAGATCGGCGGACCCGGATCGCGTCTCGTACGGCGACCTGATGCGCGAGTACGGCCGGCTGCGCGGCCTTCGCCGCGTCATGATTCCGGTGCCCTTCCTCACCCCGCGGCTGTCGAGCCTCTGGCTCGCCCTCGTGTCGCCGGTGTACGCCAGGGTCGGACGCGAGCTGATCGACGGCGTTCGCAATCCGACGGTGGTGCAGGACGATCGGGCCCTCCGCGACTTCCAGGTGCGTCCCCGCGGCATCCGGGAAGTCCTGGCTCGCGCGCTGGTGAATGAGGATCTCGGCTTCGCCGCGACCCGCTGGTCCGATGCGCTCTCGGCCCAGCGCGAGCCTCCGAGCTGGGGCGGCGTCCGGTTCGGCTCGCGCCGAGTGGACTCCCGTGCGACCTGGGTGCGCTGTTCCGTGGAGCAGGCCTTTCGGCCCATTGCCCGGATCGGAGGCAAGGCCGGCTGGTACTACGGCAACCGCCTCTGGCGACTCCGGGGCCTGCTCGACCTCGCCGTCGGCGGTCCGGGGATGCGGCGGGGCCGCCGCGATCCCGAATCACTCGCCGTGGGGGACGGGCTCGACTTCTGGCGGGTGGAGGAGGTGCAGCCGGGCCGGCTGCTTCGACTCGCGGCTGAGATGCGGCTGCCCGGGCGAGCCTGGCTGCAGTTCGAAGTCACGCCCGAGAACGGTGGCGCGCTCATCCGCCAGACGGCGCTGTTCGACCCGCTCGGGCTCGCCGGCCTGGTGTACTGGTATGCCCTCTGGGGCGTGCATCAGTTCGTATTCGCCGGGATGCTGCGCAACCTCGCGAAGGCGGCGGCCGCGACGCCGTGACCGACGATCTCCGGATCCACGCCGGCCGCGAGCCTGGGCCGCGGGCCGGCGGGAGCCTGGTGCTCTATTGGATGCAGAGCAGCTTCCGCACGCGGGGCAACCACGCCCTCGACTTCGCGATCACGCAGGCGAACCAGCTTCGGCTCCCGCTGCTCGTCTATCACGGCCTTCGGCACGACTACCCCTGGGCCAACGACCGGCTGCACACGTTCCTCCTGGAGACCGCCCTCGACCTCCAGGACGAGTTCGACGCCCTCGGCATCCAGTACGCCTTCTATCTGGAGCGCACCGGCGATGATGCCGAAACCCGACGCGCGGCCGGACGACCCTCCCCGCTGGTGGAGCTGGCGAGCCGCGCCGCGCTCGTGGTCACCGACTACTTCCCAACCTTCCTCGCGCCCCGGCAGACCCGGTCGCTCCGCCGCAAGGTGGAAGCACCCGTCATCGCCGTGGACTCCGCCACGGTGGTGCCGGTCCGGTTCCACGAGCGCGAGTTCTCCACGGCGCCTCCCTTCCGGTCCCGGCTGGTGGCGGCCCTGCCCCGGTTCATGCACCTCGAGCCCGGACTCGAACCGGGGGTGCGCCGCCCGGTGGAGCTGCCGTTCGATCCGACGGAGGTGAAGGCGGGGAACATCGGCGATCTGGTCGCGTCGTGCGATATCGACCACACCGTCCCGCCCGCCCCTGACATTCGAGGTGGCCCCCGGGCCGCGCGCCGGCGTATGGTCCGGTTCCTGGAGCACGGTCTGCCGCGATACGCGGAAGACCGCGCTGACCCCAATGCCGGGGCGACCAGCGGGCTATCCCCGTATCTGCACTTCGGGAACATCTCACCGATCGAGGTGGTCTTGCAGGCGCGGGCGGCGGGTCCGGCGGACCAGGTCGCGAAGTTTCAGGACGAGCTGCTCACCTGGCGCGAGCTGGCGTTCAACTTCACCCATTTCAACCCACGGCATCGCACGACCGCGGCGCTGCCGGAGTGGGCGCGTGCGGAGCTGACGGCTGGGGAGTCGTCTGATCGCCCGGTGATGTACGGGATGGACGAGCTGGAGGCGGGTGCGACCGGCCAGCCGCTCTGGAACGCGGCCCAGATGGCCTACGTGCGCGAAGGCTGGATGCCGAATCCGCTGCGGATGCTCTGGGGAAAGGCGGTGATCCAGTGGACCAGGAACGCGGCCGACGCGATGGCGATTCTGGAACACCTCAACAACAAGTACTCGCTCGACGGCCGCGATCCGGCCACCTACCTGAACATCCAGTGGATCTTCGGGAAGTTCGACCGGCCGTTCTACCGCCGACCCATATACGGAACGGTCCGGTACATGTCGCTCAAGGCAGCCGAGAGGAAGTTCGACGTCGCGAAGGTGATCGAACGCTACCTCAGCGGTTGATGCCCATCTCCCGAAGCTGGCGGTCGTGCAGACCCGACAGGGTCGCCAGCGCCACGATCGCCCCGATCAGCGCCATCTGCATGTCCCACTGGGTGTCCCACACGTCGCCCTGGGTTCCCAGAAAATCCTGCGCCCCCTCGCCGGCAGCCAGCGCCGTCCAGAACTCGATCAGCTCGTAGAACCCGCTGAACGCCAGACAGAAGCACACGACCACGAACGGCAGCCAGCGGCTGCCGCCGAGGGGTGAGCGTCGAATGAACACTTCACGCGCCAGCATCGCCGGAATGAATCCCTGCGCGAAGTGGCCGATCCGGTCGTAATGGTTGCGGGCGAAGCCGAACATCTCCTGCATCCAGAAGCCGAAGGGCACCTGCGCGTAGGTGTACTTCCCACCCACCATCAGGATGATGGCGTGGAGGGCGAGGAGGGTGTAGACGAGACGGGTGAAGCGAAGGGTAGGCCAGAGATAGAGCAGGATCGGCACCCCGATCAGGACGGGAGCGACCTCGAGGAACCAGGTGAAGCGGTCATGCGGGGAGATGCCCGACCAGACCAGAACGAGGGCGACGACGGCCAGCAGGGCGAGCTCGTACCTGGATGATCGTGAAATCATCGGTGCTCCCTGGGAAATTCACAGAATCGCCACCGGAAAATGTCATCCTGAGCGAAGCGACGGAGCGGAGGCCGGCTCACTCCGCGAACGGCACCTCCACCACCATCCCGTCCCGCGCGATCGCCGTCTCCGGAAAGATCGCCCGCGCCTCCGCCAGCAGCTCCGGCGCATCGCGGGTGTAACGCGGGCTGATGTGCGTGAGCACGAGCCGCCGCACGCCCGCCTCCACCGCGACGCGCGCGGCCTCCGCGGCGGTGGAGTGTCCGGTTTCCTTGGCGCGCTCGAGCTCGTCGCTGCCGAACGTCGCCTCGTGAATCAGGAGATCCGCCCCGCGCGACGCCTCGATCACCGCGAGGCTCGGCCGGGTGTCGCCGGAGTAGACCAGCGTCCGCCCCCGGCGAGGTGAGCCCACCAGGTCGGCGGGCGAGACGCTCCGTCCGTCCTCCAGGACGATCGTCTCACCCTTGTGCAGCCGGCCCCACAGCGGGCCCTCGGGAATGCCCAGCTCCTGCGCGCGCTCGGGATGGAACCGCCCCAGCCGAGTGTGCTCCGCCAGCGCGAATCCGACGGTGTCGGGCCGGTGCTCGGTCTCGAACACGACGATGTCGTACTCGTCGCGCTTGAGCCGGTCACCCGGCTGCACCTCACGGATCTCGACCGGAAACTTGTTGCGCTCGATCCCGAGCGAGATCGCGGCGCCGAGCACCCGCTGTGCCCCCCGCGGGCCATACAGCGTGACGGGCGCGGTCCGGTCCTGCAATCCCATCGTTCGCAGCAGGCCGGTGATGCCGAGGATGTGATCCGCGTGATAGTGGGTGAAGAAGATCTCGGTGAAGGAGAAGCCCACCCCGTACCGCATCATCTGCCGCTGGTTTCCCTCCCCGCAGTCGAAGAGGATGGTCTCCCCTTCGCGCTGGACGGCGAGTCCGGCGACGTTGCGGTCGATGGTCGGCGTGGCGGCGCCGGTGCCGAGGAAGGTGGCGGAAAGCATGGGGAGAATGTAAGCAGAGGAACGGAAGTGTCACCCTAGAACAGCTTCACCGTCACCGGCACCTTCCCCGGGTGCTTCTTGAGCTCGTCCAACAGCTGCTTCATGGACTGGGAGAGCTGCCGGATATCGGTATAGAATCCCGAATCCGTCGCGAACTTGCCGAGCGTGCCCCGGCCCTGGTTCATGTTGAGCAGCAGCGTATCGAGCCGCGCGCCGGTGGAGGTGAGCTGCGACGTCATGGCCGTCAGGTTTCCGGTGAGCGTGTCGGCCCGGTTGAGCGTGCGAGCGAGGGCGGGGCTCGCGAGCGTGGTGTCGAGCCGGGCGGTGAGCCGCTCCAGCTGCGCCATCGTCCGGGTGATCTGGGCGGTCGGCCCCTTGTTGGGATCGCCGTAGACGCCCATCGTGCGCTCGGCCGCCTTGAGGGTGCCCTGCAGCGCGGTGAGCGTGGCGTAGAGCTCGTCGGCCGTGCGTTTGTTCACGATCTGTTGCGCGCCGAGGAGCACGCTGTCGGCCCGGTCGCCAAGGGTCTGCGCCAGGTCGCTGAGGCCCTCCGCCTGGCTGCCGACGATGACCCGCTCGCGGGACAGCCGCTGCGGCGCGTCGCCCGGGTTGAACTCGATCGCGGCGTCGCCCACGAAGCCGACCGCGACGATCTGGGCCGATGCATCGACCCTGGGGACGATCCGGTCAGGCAGGGTGACCATCACCAGCACCTTCCCGACGTCTTCCAGCCGGATCCGCTCCACCTTCCCCACCGGAACGCCGGAGATCTTCACCACCGAGCTTGCCTTCAGGTTGCCGGCCGTCTTGAACTGGATTTTCCAGAACTCGTCTTCGTCCGCGACGATGGACTTGCCGCTCAGCCAGCTGGTCCCCACGACGAACAGCACGATCGCGAGGATCACGAGGCTGCCGACGGTGACTTCCTGTTTATAGCTCAGATCCATGTCGGTCTCAGGCGGCGAAGGTGGCGTCGGGGAAGTCGCGCTCCAGGAACTCCTGGACCTTGGGATTCTGGGACGCCAGGAATTCCTCCTGGGTCCCTTGCTGCACGATCTTCCCGCCGGTGAGCAGGGCCAGCCGGTCGGCCGTGCGGAAAGCGCCGCGCACGTCGTGCGTCACCATCACGCTGGTGACGCCGAGCTCGTTGTCGAGCCGCTTGACCAGGCTGTCGATCACGTCGGCATTGACCGGATCGAGGCCCGAGGTGGGCTCGTCGTAGAGCAGATACTTCGGGCTGCCGGCGATCGCCCGGGCGATGCCGACCCGCTTCCGCATCCCGCCCGACAGCTCGGCCGGGAACTTCTGCATCACCAGGTCCGGATTCAGGTTGACGAGCTTGAGACACTCGATCACCCGCTGGCGGGCGTACGATTCGTCCCGGTACTTCTCCCCGTCGGTGATCCCCAGCCGGACGTTCTCCAGCACGTTCATCGAGTCGAACAGCGCGCCGTTCTGGAACACGTAGCCGATGCGCGACCGCAGCGCCGCCAGATCCTTGCGCTTGAGCTTGCCCACTTCTTCGTCGTCCACCACCACGATGCCGCGGTCCGGCCGGATCAGCCCGATGATGTGCTTGAGCAGCACGCTCTTGCCGGTGCCCGACGGGCCCAGCAGCGCGAGCGTCTCGCCCTCCTGGACGTCGAGATTCACTCCGTCGAGGACGATCTGACTGCCGAAGCGCTTGGACACGTCGCGGAGAACGATCATCTAGGAGAGCAGCAGGTTGGCGAGGAGGACGTCGAGCAGCAGGATCAGCACCGAGCTGGCCACCACCGCGCCAGTGGTGGCCCGGCCGACGCCTTCGGCGCCCTGCTTGGTGTTGAACCCCATGTAGCAGGCGATGATGGTGATCGAGGCCGCGAAGAAGAAGGCCTTGACGACCGAGTACGTCGCGTCGAAGGGGCGCCAGAACGACCGCGCGCCGTAGGTGAAGTCTTCGTTGGTGATGGGTAGCACCATCGTCATCGAGAACCAGCCCGCGAAGATGCCCATCACGTCGGCCAGGATCACCAGCACCGGGATCATGATCAGGCCCGCCAGCACCCGCGGCAGGATCAGGTGCGAGGCCGGCGACCGCCCCAGGCTCTCCAGCGCGTCGATCTGCTCGGTCACCCGCATCGTCCCCAGCTCCGCCGCGTACCGCGCGCCGATCCGGCCGGCGAGCACCAGCCCCGTCAGCACCGGCCCCAGCTCCAGCACGATGGACTCGACGATGACGCCGGCCAGGTAGTAGATCGGGATGGTGCCGGTGAACTGGTAGCGCGCCTGGAGGGCGGTGACCGCGCCGGCGAACCCGGAGATGAGAAGGACGATGAAGAGGCTGCCGACGCCGATGTTCCAGGCCTCGGTGAAGGTGCGGGGCAGCCAGACCCGCCACTCGGCGAGGCTCTTGATGGCGTCCCACACCAGCAGAGACACCCGGCCGACATGGGACATGGCGTCGAGGGTCCACCGGCCGACGAAACGACGTAGGTCGAGCGTCTGTGCGTTCATAGTCTCACGGGTCCGATAGCGCCTCGGGGCGACCGGACGTATCTTCGCCCCCCATGCCTGGTAAGTCTAGGGCCCACCGCACACTCCAAGTGTCGACGTTTCGGCGACACCTGCTCCGCTGGTACCGGCGGCACGGCCGCGATCTCCCCTGGCGGCGCACCCGCGATCCTTACCACATCGTGGTGTCGGAGTTCATGCTCCAGCAGACCCAGGTGTCCCGGGTCGAAGGGTACTACCAGCGGTTCCTTCAACAGTTTCCCAGCATCCAGTCGCTGGCGGCGGCCCCACCGGCCACGGTCCGGGAAAGCTGGCAAGGGCTCGGCTACTACCGCCGCGCGGCCAACCTGCACCGGCTGGCGCAGGCGGTGGTCGAGGAGCACGGCGGCGTGGTGCCGGCCGACCCGACCGTCCTGGTTCGCCTGCCCGGCGTTGGCCGGTATACGGCGGGCGCGGTGGCATGCTTCGCCTACGAGCGTGCGACGGCGGCGGTGGATACGAACGTGGCGAGGGTGATTCGGAGGGCGTTTCATCCGAAGGCGCCAAGCCCGACACAGCTCTGGCAGACCGCGACCGCCATCATGCCTCGGCGAGGACCCGCCGCTTGGGCCTTCAATCAAGGTATCATGGAGCTCGGCGCGGTCGTGTGTACGGCGAGGGTGGCGAGGTGTGAGGAGTGCCCGGTGCGGACGGCGTGTGTGACGGGGAGGAGGAGCGACAGAGGGAAGCGCAGAATTGTCACCCTGAGCGGAGCGAAGGGGGCATAGCGGCGCTTGAACCCCCGTAGATGCTCGCCCTACATCCTCCCGCATGCCCCGAGATTACTACGTTTACATTCTTGCCAGCAGGTCCCGTGAGCTGTACATAGGCGTCACAAATGACATCTCCCGACGCGTCGCCGAGCATCGCGCCGGGATCCACTCCGACGATCATGCCTACCGGCACGAGATCGTTCGCCTGGTGTTCGTCGAGAGGACCACTGACGTTCGGGATGCGATCAAGCGGGAGAAGCAGCTGAAGAGCTGGAGGCGAATGCGGAAGATTGAGCTCATCGAGGATCAGAATCCGAAGTGGCTGGACCTGGCTTCGGCGCCTTCGCTTCGCTCAGGCTGACACCTGGAGGCATCCCCCTCTACATCACGCCATCATCGCCCCCCCCACCAACGCTGCCAGCGCCAACATCCCAGCCAGCGACCCACTCACCCGCTGCCGCGTCCGCAGCTCGTCGAAATACGCCGCGTTCGGCCCTTCCGGATCGATCCGCGCCAGCTTCGACGCCGTCGGCAAGCCGACCATCAGCACGATCAGCGCGCCGACGATCCCCGCGCCCTGCATGAGCACGAGCCAGATGCTGAACCCGGCCGCACCACCGTGCAGGCTGGTCACCGCAAACGTCAGCATCAGTCCCGACAGCACCGCGAGCAGCGCGCCCGGCGCCACCAGGATCCGGTGCATCGCCGCCTGCACGCGCACCACGGCGCCGAGGCGGGCGCGGTCCTCACCCTTGGAGACGATGCCCGCGACCATCGCCGCGAGCCCGCCGCCGATCCACAGGGTAAAGCCGATGATGTGAAGGAAGAGCCAGAGGCGGATCACGAGGAGGTGGTGGCGGAGAGGATGGCTCCGTCGATCGGCTGGCGGCCGGAGAAGCCCGCGTCGACCTCGTGCCAGTGGGTGATGCGCTCCTCACCCAGCTTCCAGCAGAGGAAGATCGGGCGGTCCTCCCGCAGGGAGTAGAAGTCCACCAGCCCCGCGTCGAAGCCCTTGAAGACGCAGCCCACCGACTCCAGCTCCTGGAGGTAGCGGTTGATCCGGTCGGCGTGACGGGTCACGTCCTCCCTGGCCGCGAGCAGCTCGCCGGTCTCGCCCCAATCCGCCCGGGCACCACCGGTCAGGAGCTCGAACCGCGAGACCGCGGCGCGCCACGCCGGGTACTCGTTGGTGAGGTCCTGCACGATCTGCCGCACCAGCGGCAGCGTGCGCTCGGCCTCCTGGAGGCTGAACAGCTTGAAGTCGGGCATCCGTCCCTCCGTTTGCGAACTGCCTATCCCCACACGATTTCGATCCCTTCCACCTGCTCCGGGTGGCTGATGAAGCCGACCACCCGCCGGTCCCCGTCCACCACGGTGATCGTGGGGCGGAGGTGAGACTCGTTGGGATCGAGATCCATCCGGATCTGATACCCCTTCAGCTCCTGATCCGGCTGCACCACCGGCGAATTGGTCCGCATAAGCGTGTCGACCCGGGTGTGCCAGGGATGCTTCCCCTCGGCCAGGCACCGGGTGACGAGGTCCCGGTCGCTGAGCGTGCCGAGAAACCGGCGGGTGCGGTGGTCGTCCACGACGGGGACCACCGAGATGTTCCGGGTCTTCAGCATGATCGCGACTTCGCTGGCCATCGCGCCGGCAACAGCCACATGCGGATCGGCTACCATCACGTCCGAGGCTTTCATGAGGCTCAATTTGCGCCCTGAGGCATGAGGGTCAAGGCCGACGAACGGCGGCCAGCGCGTCAATTGTCGCACGGTAGCCGTCTTCGGCGTACCGCCGCACCCGATCCACCCGGAAAGTGGCGTTCCGCTCGACCCTCGGCCGCACGTAGATGAGACGCGGCCGGGCGGGGTCTGCCCGCCAGAGCGCCAGCTGCGCCGCCGTCGCGTTGGCCATCAGCGTGCCGACTGCCTCGTCGTGAGCCCGAACGACCGGCGGCAACCGGCCGAGGGAGACCGAGTCCGCCTCCACGGCATCGAACCCGGGCCCGACATCCACCGCCACGACCAGCTCCCCCCCGACCCGCGCGGCCACCTCGAGCGGCAGGGGTCCTCGGAGACCGCCATCCCCGCAGCGCCGGCCCGCCAGGTCAGCCGGCGGGAAGTAGACCGGCAGCGCGCATGCGGCGCACAGCACGTCCACCAACGGCGCGTCCTCTCCCGCGGCACCGAACACCAATAGCGCCCCGGAGTCGAGGTCCACGACCGTGACGGTGAGGGGAACGGCCAGGTCGGCGAACCGGCGGGCCACCACCAGCCGCTCGACCGCGCGGCGGAAGGGCGCAGCGCGCAGGAGGGACCGTGAGAAGAGTCCGCGCGCCAGGGCGAGGGGATCGCGCGAGATGCCGCTCTCGCCGACCTCCGCGAGCCGGGTCACGAGGTCGTCCGGACTCGTCCGGGCGGCGAGGGCGGCCGCGACAACCGCACCCATCGAGGTCGCGACGTACCGCGCGGGCGCCAGCCCCGACTCGGCCAGCGCCCGCGCAGCTCCGGCATGGGCCGCCGTCTTGGCTCCCCCGCCGCTCAACACCACCGTGACGCCGGCCGTCGTAGCTCCCGCCGCGGTCACGGAGTCTTTTGCCGGTGCCGGTACTCCTCGGCCCGGGCGTAACGCTCCCGCTCCTCCTGGGTCTCAGCCACAAGCCGCGGCACCCGCTTGGGCTTCCCCTGATCGTCCAGCGCCACGAAGACCACGTGGGCGACGTGGGTGTGACGCTTCTCGCCGGTGCTGACCTTCTCGGCGTAGACATCCACCCGGATGTCCATCGAAGAGTTGCCCACGTAGTCCACGGTCGCGATGCAGGTCACCAGCGCGCCGACCGGAATCCGCTCCTTGAAGTCCACCCGATCGATCCTGGCCGTGACCGCGGGTCCGCCCGCGTGGCGGATGGCCGCGACGGCCGCGGCCTGGTCCACCAGCGCCATCAGCTCGCCGCCGAACAGATCGCCGCGGACGTTCTGCATGTGCGGCATCACGAACGTGGTGATGGTGCCGGTCGAGTAGGACATCGGACGGGATTCGGGAGTCATTCCGACTAGTAGTCCACCGGCCTCAGATAGTACTCCCCGATCGCCGTCCCGCTGAGCATGGCCACGGTGGGCAAGCGGCGCTTCCAGTGCGTCGAATCGAGGCGCCGCCGCACCAGGGCGATCTCCGCCTCGGTGAAGCCGAGCGGAACGATCTCCTCGGTGCGGTAGCCGAGAAGGATCCAGTGCAGGATCGCGTCGGCTTTGGGGTAGGAAATGCCGAAGTCGCCCTCGTCGGTCTGGCCCTGAATCAGATCGGCGCTCGCCGGCTTGGAGACGATCACGCCGGGCACACCCACGTGCCGGGCCAGCGCCCAGACCTGGGTCTTGAACAGATCGCCAATGGGATTGACCGGCGGGGAGTCGTCGGCGTGCCAGGTGAAGTAGCCGAGCAACCGCTCGGTCTTGTTGCCGGTCCCGACGGGGAGCGCGCGGTCGGCGGCCGACAGGTCGAACAGGGTGATCATCCGTGCGCGGGCCATGATGTTGCCGAGCCGGCCCGGCTCGTGCCCGCCGCCGATGGCGGAGGCGAGACCGTCCACCGCCGAGCTGATGTCCACCGTCTGCGACTTGATACCGAGAGCGGCGACGACCAGTTGGGCGTGCTCCAGGCTCTCGGGGCTCGACGTCCGGTACGGCATCCGCACGCCGACCACGTTCTCCGGACCGAGCGCCTCTGCCGCCAGGTACGCCACCAGGGAGCTGTCCACGCCGCCGGAGAGGCCGATCACCACCTTGTCGAATCCTCGTCGGCGCTGCACCTCGTCGCGCAGGAACTCCACCAGCCACCGTCGCGTGAGCTCGGCGTCGATCGCCAGCGGATCAGTGGAAGGGCGGTGCGGCGGAACGGGCGACCTCGTACTGCGTTGCTTCGACCGTTTCGCTTCGCTCAGGGGGGTTTTTCTCGCTTCGTCCTGCCCGTCCGCCGCGGACCGCCCTTCCTGGCTGCTGCCGTGTCGTCCCTTTTCTCGTCTTGCCGCGTGCAGGGATCCCAGCAGATGCGGGAGCCGCATTTCCAGGTCCGCCAGCAACGGCAGGTCGGCTCTTGCCCGGGTGATCTCCTCGAAGTCGAGCGTCGCCGGGATCAGCGCTTCCTGAAACACCGGCCCCTGGGAGACGATTTCACCCCGCGGTGTCGCCACAATGGAGCCGCCCGGGAACGCCTTCCCGCCCTCGAATCCCACGAGCTGGGCCAGCGCCACGTAGACCCCGTGCTCACCCGCGATGTCCTGGACGATGCGATTCCACCGTCCCAGGCTCGCGGGGCGGCCTCCGTCATCGGCCGGATTGAGGCCGCGCGCGGGACTGGCGCTCGGCACGATGATGAGCTGCGCGCCGTCCAGCGCCGCGAGCATCGGGGTGAACGAGTGCCAGGCATCCTCGCAGATCAGGATCGCGGCCCGGCCCCACGAAGTATCGAACGCCTGAACGCTCCGGCCCGCCTCGACGAACCGCTCCTCGTCGAAGACCCCGTAGGTGGGCAGGAACACCTTGCGGTGCACGTGCCGGATCCCGGCGTCGGGTCCGCCGAGCCGGGCGTAGATCGCGGAGTTATAGAGGTGGTTCTGGTGGACTTCGTAGAAGCCCAGGGCAACATCCAGCGGGGGCGCCTTGGCGTCGCGATGCTGGCGGGAGAGGTCGTCGAAGAGCTGGTCGGCCGGGAGGGCGAGATCGCGAACGCCGCCCTCGAGGAAATAGCCGGTGAGCGCCGTCTCCGGCGCGACCATGAGGTCGGGGGGCTCCGGCCACGCGCCCGCTTCCCGGAAGAGAGCCCCCAGCCGGCAGAGGTTCTCCTCGTATGCGCCCTTCTGGGGACGGAGCTGGGCGATCGCCAGGCGGAGCACGGATGTAATGTAAGCGATTCCGATGGTTCTGTGATTCGCCACGACAAATATGTAAGATTCCCATCATGCCCAGCACTTTCCAAGCACTCGGACGCGTCCCCAACGCTTGCCAGATTCTGCCCAACGTCGTGACCGGCGGCCAGCCGACCACCGCCGACCTGGAGGCGTTCGGGGCCTCCGGCGGCGGGATTCTGCTCGATCTCCGCGACCCGATGGAGCCGCGTCCGCTGGACGAGTCCGGAACGGCTCAGCGGCTCGGCCTGGAGTACATCGTGATCCCGGTCTCCGGCGGGACCATGAGCGATGAGACCCTGGAGCGCATTCATACCGTGCTGCGCGAGGCGGGGGACAAGCAGGTGTTCGTTCACTGCGGCAGCGGAAGCCGGGTGGGTGGCGCGCTGCTTCCCTACCTCATGCTGGACCAGGGCCTGGAGGAGGAAGACGCCGTCACCCAGGCGATGCGGATGGGGCTCCGAAGCGCGGAGCTGATGGAATGGGGACTCGACTACGCCAGAAGAAAGTCCATCTGATCTGACCGGAAAAAATACGAGCGGGCCCCCGGATTGCTCCGGGGGCCCGCTCGTTTCCGACTGGCTCAACGCCGTCGCCCACCACCCGACGACACGCTGCCTCCACCTCCGCCACCGCCGCCCCGCTGGCCCGGCGATCGCCGCCCCCACCGCCGCCCCCGCTACTCCAGTTTCCACCGGACGGGGCGGATGGTGCCGGTGCCCGCTCCACGACCCGGCGGCTGCCATCTCCACTCCCTCCGCCGCTGCTGCCGCGGTCGGACGACCGGGGCTCGGCGCGCGGCGAGTCGTTGGACCGCCGAGGGGTGGTCGTTTCGGCGGGCGGCCGGTCGACGTTGGCCCGCCGCGCTTCAGTGCGCACCGGTTGCGCTGGCTCCGGCCGCACGCGATCGGCCGTCGAGCGCCGGGGGCTCACATCGATTGGCAGCGGCTCCCCATGCTCGCGCATGCTGGGCGACGCCTGGGGCGTCTCCCGCGGCCGCGCGCGGCGAGCTTCGATCACGGTGGATTCGTTCCGCGGCTCTGCCGTGCGGCGGCGCTCGCCGTTACCCGACGTGGCGGTGCTGGTGCGCGGCTCCGAGTTCCGGCGCCGTGCCTCCGGCGCGTCATTGACCTTGGTACGGTCGGTAGCGCGACGCGCGGTCGTCGCTTCGGGCCGGTCGGTGTCATACCGGTCCACGGCGCGCCGTACCGGCGAGGACTGTTCCGGCTCGGCCAACCGCGAAACGGGCCGGTTGTAGACCGTGTTCACCGCGCGGCCGAAGGTGTAGCGACGGTCGCGATAGTCCGCGTTCGCGAGCGTACGGTCGCGGAAGCGGTACGGCGTGTACGGATTGACCGTGTTCCGATAGTGGTACGGGTATCCCCAGGCGTAGCGGGAGTGATAATAGTACGCCGGCCGGTAGTAATACGGGCTGTAGTAGTGGGCCCGGTAATAGTAGGGATCGTAGAAGAACGGGTCGTAGTACGGATCGTAGGCGTGGTAGAACGGCCCGTAGTACCGGCGGGAGTAGAACGGCCGGCCGAACGTCAGGCTGATCGACAGGCCGCTGCCGCAGCTGTAGTAGCCGCAGCCGAAGCCGCCGTAGGAGAAGTCGTCATAGTACGGGCGGCTGTAGGAGTAGTCGTTCGCGTACACCACCCGGTCCACGACGTAGTAGCTCATCACGTCGTAGTCGAAGCTGCCGCCCGCCATGCGGCGGACCAGATCGGTCAGCTCCGGCTCGGGATCTTCAGCCAGCCGGCGCGGTTCCAGCGCCTTGTAATCCCAATGGTCGCTGAGCACGAACTCGTCGAAGCGGAAGGCCGAGCGAGAAACGGCCGCGTAGACGGTCCCGCGGCCTGAGTGGTCGCCCACATCGAAGGCATCGCGGCCGCCGCGGCCCTCGACCTCGTACTTCTTGCCGCCGCGAACGAAGTTGTCGTCCGTGGGATCGATCGGGAACAGGATCCGGAGGTGACCGTCGACGTCGGCTTGGAAGACGACCAGATAACCGTCGTCGTCCGCGCGCACGTGGACGCGAGCCCGGTCGCCGCGCAGGAATCGCCCGTCGTTGTCGATCCAGATCTGGATCGGAGGATCGTCCGCGGTCGTGGCGGCCGGCACGGCCGGCCCACTCGCGAGGAGGAGTGGAAGGAGCAGGTTGACGTACATGGCACCCTCCCGAACTGCTGTCGCCTACTGGAAATTGTGATGAGGCACTGCGTTAGGCTAGGTCCCCGACCTTGATGCGAACCGCGTGCCAGCGCCTACCTTCGTAATTCGTAACCACTTAGCCCGGGAGATCGTTCCCGGAACGTCCTCCGGGAAGGGCTGTATGCTCTTGTCGGGGGGACACTTCGGGGGACGGGCGGGAGGGGCGGGTGGTTAAGCGGCATCTGGATCACCGCGGCTCCGACGTCAGCCTGGCCAGCGCGTCCTTCGCCTCGGTGACCCTTCCCTGCAGCTCCGGATCCGCCTTGTCCCATAGCCGCACGAACCGTCCGTAGGAGAACGCCGCCGAGTCCCGCTTCCCTGCATCCTCGTAAATCCGACCCAACGCGAAGTAGGACAACGGGGTGAGGTAGAAATCGGAGTTGTCGAAGCCGTACCGGAGCCGGGTGATGGCCTCGGTCCGGGTATCGGAATCGGTCGAGAGCGCCAGCGCGAGCTGGAACCGGTGAAGCGCCGTGATGGCCGCGGCGTTGGGCCCGCCCGTCAACGCGAGGCCGGCACGCAGGTCGGCGATGCCGCCAATGGTGTCACCCTTCTCCAGGCGGGCCCAGCCTCTGGTGGCCTGCAGGAGTCCGCGGAACCGCGCGGAGTCGGGAGACTGGTCCGGTCCGGCCATTCCGGCATCCACGCTGCGGATCGCGTCGTCGGGTCGGCGCTGCGCCACGGCCTTCATCGCCGCCGAGTAGGCACTCCGCCTGGGAGTGCTGGTCATCTCGGGATCTCGCGCCATCAGCGAGTCGGCCCGCGTGCCCGCGTGTCCGGAGGGGACCAGGCCAAGCATTACAGGCGTGCCCAGAAGGGCGGCGGCCGCGCCCGGTGAGACGGTAGCTACGGAGTCGAGCAGGCCGCCTACCTCCTTCAGTCGACCGAGGCCGAGCAGGGTAAAGGCTCGGCCCACGGGCTCGAAGCGCCGCGCCGGCGAGTTCGCCGGGATCGCCTGACTCACCCGCTGTGACTGGGCGAGGATGGTATCCGAAGTCGCGGTCTCGTCGAGGAAGCGCGAGTAGACACCGTGATGCCCCACGCTATGGAAGGTGGCCAACGCCGAGCGGATCGCGCTGTCGCTGGGCGGCGGCCCCCACGCGATCTGCCCTCCGGTACGATGGGCGGCGACCTGGCGCGGCGGCGCGGTTCGAGCGAACAGCCGCAGATAGCGCTGGAAGGCGGCGCTGTCCCGGTAACGTCAGCGTCAACTCGAGCGGGTGCACCAGCGCGGGGGTCAGGGTCGAATCGCCCGCGATCACCCGGTCGAACGCCGCGATGATCGTGTCCGGCGTATTGGGCACCAGATCGCGAAGATGATGCAGCGCCTCCGCGTAGGTGTACCACCCTTCGAGGTCGTCCGGGAAATCGGCGACGTACGCGCGCATCGAATCCACCGCGCGCGGGGAACCTTCATTGAACGCGCTGGTAGCCTTCGAGCAAACGCCGGCTGCGAGGTGGAAGACGCCCGGCATAGCGAAGCGCCGCCTCCGCCGCCGCGTCGCTGGCGGGACTGCCGTACCCACCGGTCCAGCCGTAGACGATCGCTCGACGGAGATGGGCGAGGGCGAAGGTGGAATCCACCTCCGCGGCGCGGGTATACGCGGCGAGCGCGGAGTCGAGCGCGAACCGGCGGTAGTATCGCTCGCCCTGGAGATAGGCGCGCAGCGCGTCGACCGAATCCGTCGTGAGCGACGCGATGTTGAGGCTGGGGAGCGGCTCGCGCGAGCGCCACACGTCGCGCAGCAGCGCCAGGCTCAGCCGGTCCACCAGCGCCAGCACGCTGTCGGCAGAGCCGTCCACCTGCGCCCGGCCGAGCCGTTCGCCGTCTGTCCACGGAGTAGAGATCGGCGGCCAGGCGGACACTGGTGCCGGTCGAAACCGCGCTCCCAAGTACGACCGATCCGGCGTCGAGGTCGTGGCCGAGCGCGCGCGCCTCGGTGAGGCTGGCGGTCTCACCCGCGCCGCGCTTGCCCCAGCGCTTGAGTACCTGGCGCGGCTCGACCGCGGTGATGCCGCCGACGCCCTGCAGGTTGGTGGCGAGCAGATCCACCATCCCCTCGCCCAGCACCTCGACGCCCGCTCCCGAAACATTGAACGGAAGGACGGCGATCGTCTCGGCTTCCTCGGTGACCGCGATCGGGCTCGGCCGAGTGGCGAGCCACGCGACGGCGCCCGCGGCGCCCGCGGCGATGGCGGCCGCCACGATCACGACCATGGTCTTCTTCCGCGGGCGCACGCTGGCGCGGGCCTGGCGCAGCGCCGCCGTCATGGCGCTCATATCGGGGAAGCGGTCGGCGGGATCGATCGCCATCGCGCGGATGACGACGTCCTCCAGCGCGTTCGACACGTCCGGGCGCACCTTCCCGACGTGGGGCCGCGGCGCCGTCATGTTCCGCGCGACCACGGACTGCGCGGTACCGCCCGAGAAGGGCGCGACGCCAGCCAGCATCTCGTACAGCACGCAGCCGAGGCTGTACTGGTCGGCCCTCGCGTCCACCTGATCCCGGCCGGTCGCCTGCTCCGGTGCCATGTAGCTGGGCGTGCCGACCGCGAAGCCGAACTGGGTCAGCCCCTCCTGCCCGCCGCCCGACGGCGCGGCGCCGCTCTCGATCGCCTTGGCGACGCCGAAGTCGGCCACGACGCCGTGGCCGCCGCTCATCAGGATGTTCTCGGGCTTGATGTCGCGGTGGATCAACGCCGTGCGCGTGCGCGTACGCCAGCGCGTCGCCCACCTCCGCGGCGAGCGAGATCGCGTCCTCCACCGGCAACTGCTTGTCGCGGGCGAGCCGGGCGCGCAGGGTCTCGCCTTCGACGAAGGGCATGACGAACCAGGGCGTCTGCCCGCCGGCGCCGTCGTCCACGGTGCCGGAGTCGAAGACTGGGAGGATATGGGGGTGCTGGAGTCGGGCGGCGAGCTCGATCTCGCGGAGGAAGCGGGCGGTCCCTCCGGCGCCGCTCAGCTCGGGTCGGACGACCTTGAGCGCCACGGGGCGGCCGTGCCGCAGATCCTTCGCGAGGTAGACGGTGGCCATCCCGCCGACGCCGATCTCGCGCTCGATGGCGTACCGCTCGCCCAGCGCGGCTTTCAGGCGTGGCAGGGTGTCCGTCATAGGTTCATGAATCTACCTCGTGACGTAGGTCTCGAAGAATCCCTGACCGGTATCGCGCACGGGCTCCCCCTGCACCGTGCCCTCCAGCTCGAACCGGCCTCGCATCTGCAAGAAGATCCGGCGGAACGAGGCGGCCTGCATCTCACTCGCGAGGGCGTGCTCCACGACGACCGAGAGCGTCACGGTGTCGGCCTCCCAGGTGCCGGTGAGCGTGAAGGCACGGGGTGCGCGGGCGCCGCTGAGTCCATCGGCGGGACGCTCCCCCTCGTAGCGGATCCGGTCGAAGCGCAGGACGCGGCGAACACCGAGCGAATCGGCCAGGCTGAGGAAGAACGGCGAGGGGGTGGAGCGATCGGGGCCGTAGACGCCGCCGTAGAGCAGGCTGATGCGATCGCCCGACGCGGCGCCCCATTCCCAGGTGACGTCGCGCCAGACACCCCAGTTGTGATCGTGGTAGGCGGGCGCCTCGCGCACCGCCTGACAGCGCTCCGCGATGCAGACACGGCCGGACGCGGTGGCGGCGAGCGCGGGCACGACGTAGCCGGAGAGGAATTCGTCGTCGCGCAGCTCGACGGGAGGGAAGTAGCGATTGGGCGCCGGCTGGACCGTCAGATCGAGCCGCACGCGCCGGCGGTCACCAGCGGCCTCGGCGTGGAGCGTGTAGCGGCCATCGCGCTGGCGGACGAAGCTGGGTCCGATCGCCACATCCGCGCGGGCGGTGTCGAACGACACGCGCGGCGACGGGACATCGGCCGTGTAGCGGTCGTGCCGGCCATCGGGACGGCGATGGGTCACCAGCACGCGCCCACCCCACCGCTCGGAATTCGTCGAGCCGACTTCGCCTCCGAGGAGGAAGGTGAGATACCACCACTCGTCTGGACCAGTCACCAGGTTGAAGTAGTGCCATTCGCCCCAGGTGGAGTCGGGCGTGCGCGGTAGGTGGAAACGGTCGAGCTCGTCGTACAGTTGCCCGGCCGTCGGCGCGACGTACGCCGAGTCGGCGGGTGAGTCGGTCCACCGGCCCTCGAGGACGTCGAGGCCGGCGCCGAGCGCCGCGGCGCGGCTCGGAATCTCGCCGCCGGCGCGGACGGCGGTCGGCGTGCAGACGCCGCGCGCGGGACACAGATAGAGCAGCTTCCCCTCGATGCTCGGCGCCACGGTGCGCACCACGTCCCGGAGTCGTTCGCCTCCCAGGGCCTGACGGGTGAGGAACCGGGCCCGCTCGATCGTGAAGTACATCCCGCCCAGGCCGCCGGTCCGCATCGCTTCGACATCGATGCCCTGCGGCAGCACCGTCACCTCGCCGCCGCCGACCAGCGAGACATCCCGCGACTGGTCGAGCATGGCCTCGCCCACCGACAGCAGCACCACCATGACGCCGACGCCGATGGCGAAGCCGAGCAGCAGGAAGAGCGAGCGGAGCTTCCGCACCAGCAGGTGCCGGAAGGCGAGGGTGCCGATCATGGCGCGGTAGTCTCCGCCGCGATCCGTCCGTCGAGCATGTGAACCACGCGGCCGGCCTGGGCGGCGAGCCGCTCGTCGTGCGTCACGACGAGCAGGGTGGTTCCGTCGCGATTGAGCCGGCGGAAGAGATCGAGGATCTCGCGGCCGGTCGCGGCGTCGAGCTCGCCGGTCGGCTCGTCCGCGAGGAGAATCGCCGGCCGATTGGCGAGCGCGCGGGCGATGGCGACCCGCTGCATCTCGCCGCCGGACAGCTGCGTCGCCCGGTGACCCTCGCGGTGGCCGAGCCCGACGTACTCGAGGAGCTGCCGGGCGCGCTCCCGGCGCCGGGCGCCTCGGACGCCGGCCTCGGCCATGGGCAGCTCGACGTTCTCCCGCGCCGTGAGCACCGGCAGCAGGTGGAAGCGCTGGAAGACGAAGCCGAGGCGAGTGAGGCGCAGGTGCGTGAGCGCCCGGTCGTTCAGGGTCTCGAGGCGGGTGCCCAGCAGCTCGACGCTGCCGCCGCTCGGCGGGTCGATGCCGCCGACAATCTGGAGCAAGCGTGGACTTGCCGCTCCCGGACGGTCCCACGATGGCGACGAACTCGCCCGGCTCCACGGTCAGCGACGCGCCACGCAGCGCGTGGACGACCTCGCCGTTCATGGGATAGTCCTTCCGCAGGTCGCGCGCGACCAGCATCGGCGACCGGGTCACGTCGCCTCCGCGCGCAGGGTCGCGGCGATGGGCGCCCGTGAGGCGAGCCAGGCGGGATAGATGCCGGCGAGCGAGCCGGTCAGCAGAAGGACGAGCGCGGCAAGCGAGAGCGTATCGGCGCGGGGGACGAAAAAGGAGAAGGCGGCGGGGAGACCGGGGAAGCTGGTGAGGATCGCATCGAGGTACTCCGCGGTCGCGAGACCGAGGAGGATGCCTCCGGCGCTGCCGAGAACGGTGAGCGCCACGCCTTCGGCCAGTACCTGGCGGACGACGGTACCGCGGCTCACGCCGATCGCGCGCAGGGTGGCGATCTCGCCTAGCCGCTCGTTGACGGTGATGGTGAGCAGCGTCGCCACCAGCAGCACGGCGACGATGAGGCTCATGCCGCCGAGCACGTAGGCGAGCTGGGTGAAATACACCAGACGGCGCTTGGCCTGCACTACCAACTCGGCGACGCTGTTCACCTCCAGCGCGGGAAACCGCTCGCGCAGCCGCTCGGCCAGACGATCGACGGCGCGATCGTCGGCCGCCTTCACCAGGAGCAGCGAGCCCGGATCGGCGGCGGCGTCCCGGCCAAGGCGCTGCATGACGGAAAGGACGGTACCGACGGACGGCTGACCGCGGTGATCGTAGATCCACCGCACGAGGCCGCGGACCACCAGGCGTCGGTCCACCGACGCGCTCGCGATCTGGGGATCGAGGCGGCCGGCCAGGGTGACGGTGTCGCCGATGGAGGTGTGCAGCAGGCCCGCGGCGGTCTCGCTCAGGAGGATGCCGAGTGTGTCGCCGGGAGCGAGGTCGGCGCCGGCGGTCACCTGGTAGATGCCCTGAGCTTCCGGCTGAATGCCGTAGCCGAAGAGGGTGATCAGCGAATCCCGGGTCCGGCCGTAGACGGCCGTGCCAAGGACGGCGCCCGCGGCCTCGACCCCGGGTTCGGCGCGGATCGTCCGCACCACCTCGGATGTCCGCGGGATCGAAGCTTCCGTGTCGAACGGCAGCGTGCCCTTGGGCGTGATCCGGATCTGATAGCCGCGCGCGAGCAGCAGCTCGCTGAACGACTTCTCGATGCCGCCGCTCAGCATCACCATGTCGAGCAGCATGGCCGACGCGACCGCGATCCCCGCGAGCGAGAGCGCGGTCCGCAGCGGGTGGCGCCCCAGGCTCTTGAGTCCCCAGACCAGTCCGGTCACGCGCGGCCCCAGAGCACCATCGGCCGGGTGCGGACCAGCCGCCACGCGGCGGCAGCCCCGGCCGCGATGCCCAGCACGAGCGACAGGGCGACGCTGAACCAGAGAATCCGCGGCGTGATGAGCGAGAAGATCAGCTCGGTGTCGAAGAACCGGCGGTAGTAGGCGTTGGTGGCCGCGCCGGCGACAAACGCGAGCGCGGCGCCGAGCACCGATCCCAGGATCGCGATGAGCGCGGCCTCCAGCACCAGCGCCCAGAAGATCGTGCGCCGGCGGACGCCGACGAACCGCATGACGGCCGCGTCCATGCGCCGCTCCTCGACCTTGAGGAGCATGATGCAGAGCAGGAACACCGCGCTGGCGACGATGGAGATGACGGCGATCGCGCGGTGAAACCGGCTCACCACCTTGAAGGTCTGGGACGACTCGGAGGCGATGACCGCGGAAGGATGGGCCCGGAACCCGAAGGCGGAGCGGTTGAGCACCGCCACGCCGCTGTCGGCTGACACGCCGGGCACCAGACCGATGCCGAAACGGTCCACCCGGTCGGGCGCGCCGAGCAAGACGGCGAGGTCCGGGAGGTGCAGTCTGACCCGCGACGAGCGGCGGGAGATCTCCGCCGGGTCGGGGCGAGGCTCGTAGATCGCGGAGACAACCGCGAGACGGCGAAGCGAGTCGGGGGTGGCGCCGAGGCGGACGGTGTCACCGACCGCAAGGTGGAGGCGCTCGGCGACGGTACGTTCGACGGCGATCCCGGTCATGTGGCGGCTGGCGAAGTCCCCTGCAGAATCACCAGCGTCAGGTGCAGTGCGTGGATCAGGCTCAAGAACTCACCACAGAGGCACGGAGGACACGGAGAACTGCCGAAGAGGAATAGTAGCTACCCCGGGGAGTGGCCGCAGATGAACGCAGATGAACGCAGTTTGAGCAGTTAGTAAATACAACCTCCAGAGACGCAGCACCGTTTCTGCGGCTCGTTTCGAGCTACATGCGCCGGAATGGATGCTCGAAGCTCAGGTAGAGAAAGAGGGCGTCCGCATCGTCCGCGCCGAGGGCGAACGTGTAGGCGACGCCGGGAACGATCTGGAGGCCGCTCTCGAAGTCGAACGCCCACCGCACGCCGGGGTTCAGCAGGACCACGTCGTCCTGGCTGCTCTCCCAGACCGTCTCCAGCATCAGGTTCACCGAGCGGTGGACCCGCCAGATGGCGCTGGCGCCGAGGTTCGCGTCCACGTCACCGGATTCGCCGTCGAGCGTCAGGCCGGCGTTCCAGTGGGTGGCGAGCGCGTCGTTCAGGACGTAGCTGACCGGGAGCGCCGACCTGGGCGCCGAGCGATCCCGTGCCGCGGCCCTCGTCCTCGCTGCCGGTGGGCAGGATGCAGGCTGAACCGGGGAGCGACGTGCAGCGGCACCTCACCGTCGCCCAGGAGCTGGTAGCGGTAGTTGAGCATGACGTCGCCCAGGCCGGTACCGCTGCCGTCCGCATGGAGCACCGGCACGGTGTAGCTGAGCTGGTGCCGGATGCTCCGGAAGGGCCATTCCTGGGTGAACCCGAAGTCCCAGGCGTCGCCACCCTGGAGCCGGGAGAAGGTGCCGATGTGCTGGACCACGCCCGCCTCCTGGTTGTAGGCCTCCTCGACCAGGAAACTGTTGTCGGCGATGTGGGCTGGTTCCTGGGCTGATGAGGGAGCCGTGATGACCGCCAGGAGCATCACTGTCACCCTGAGCGCAGCGAAAGGGCGATGGCTCACGCGGTCACCAGCAGCCCGGTCAGATACATCACCAGCATCCCCACCAGCACTCCCGCCGCGTTGAGCGGCGAGAGCAGGCCCGCCCGGCGTCCGGCGGGCGAACAGCCGCCACAGCTCGTACACCACGACCACGATCGCACCCGCTCCGATGGCGAAGAACAGCGTGGTCCAGATCGGCGAATAGGTGAACCCGCCGATCCACGCGCCGACCACCGTCGGCACGCCCGCGAGCGCGCCGAGCATGAGCAGCGTGCGGAGACGGGGCCGCTCGCCGGCGAGGGGGGTGACGATGCCGAGCCCCTCGGTGGTGTTGTGCAGCAGGAAGCCGATCACCAGGAAGGTGCCCAGCGCGATCTCGCCGGTGGCGTAGGACGTACCGATCGCGAGCCCCTCACCGAGATTGTGCAGCCCGATGCCGAACGCGATCAGCCCGGCCACCCACAGCGGCGTCCTGCCGCCACGGAGCCGCGACCGCCATTCGCCGATCGCGCCGATGACGAGCGGGGTACCGAGGAGACCGAACATGACCAGTGCCAGCCCCTGATACGCGCCCGCGACAGACGCGGAGGTGGCGACCGCCTCCTCCAGCGCATCCACGCCGAGAAAGACCAGCAGACCGATCGTGAGGCTCAGGAAGAAGTCGATCCAGCGGCGCTCGATCGCGCGAACGAACGGCAGCCACAGGAGTCCGATGAAGACCGGAATGACCCCGGCATAGACACCGAGCAGCGCGAAGGTGCCGAGATAGCGGGCATCCACCGCGGGGGACTGCGTGGCGACGGCGATCTCGGTCGAGAAGGTGAGGCCGGTGTTGGTAACCACGGTCGACCGTGTGCGGCTCGCCTTCCACCCAGGGGTACGGAATGCGGACCGTGCGCCGATCCAGCCGCTCGACCGTACGGCTGCCGTCGACGGTGTGAACCCAGTTGGCATCATCCACCATGATCTGCGCGATGGTGACGGCCTCGGGGCCTCCGTTGACGACGCTCACTTCCATCACACCGGGCTCGGGGAGCCTGATGCGCTCGAGGGTCAGCTCCTCCACCGGCGGGAAGGTGGCGCGGAACACGCCGACCGGACCGACGCGTAGGAACAGGAAGACCAGCGCGGCCAGCAGGACCAGCGGCGCGAGCCCCTTGAACCAGAGCGGGACACCACCGGCACGCGGTGGCGGCGGCGAAAGCGGGCCCGCGGGCGAGCGCTCGGGCGGCGCGGAGGACTGGAGCTCAGGCACTGGGCACCTCCTGCACCAGGAAGATCCCGCTCCACCCGAGCTCCGCGAACTCGCTCTGATGCGCGTGGAACATGAACGGCCCGGGATGCTTGTAGCTGAACTCCAGGATCGCGCGCTCGCCCTGCGCGAGCGACACCATGTCGGTGTACTCGTAGCGCTGGAGATCGGTCCCGGTCCGGTACAGCCGGTAGAGATTCCCGTGGATGTGGAACGAGTTGAGCAGGTCGAACTCGGTCACGTTGACCACGTAGATCCGGTTGAGCTCGTGCTGCCGGATCATGACCGGATGCTTCTGGTAGTGGAACGCGACCGTGTTGACGGCGTAGATCTCGTTCTCGTTATCGAAGTTGGTATCGAACGCGTTCATGACCATGACCATTTCATTGGCGGGCGGACGTCCCTCCTTGGGATCGATGATGAACGCGCCGTAGAGACCTTTGTGGATGTGGCGCTTGATGGGCACCGTGTGGCAGTGGTACAGGTGGAGCCCGAACGGCTCCGCGTCGAACTCGTAGGTGAAGCTGCGGCCGGGGTGCACCGGCTCGAACGCGCCGTCCATGCCCGACGGGTGAATCCCGTGGAAGTGGATGCTGTGCGCGTGCCGGCCCTTGTTGGTGAAGTGGACGCGAAGACGGTCGCCCTCGGTGACGCGGATGGTCGGCCCCGGCACCTGCCCGTTGTAGGTCCACGCCGGATAGAACACGCCGGGCGCCACCTCGATCTCCCGATCCTCGGCGACGAGCTCGTACTCCCGCAGCACCTGGCCCGACGGCAGGCGGCTGACGTTGCCGCCGTCGAATCGCGTCAGAAACGCGCTCGGGTCGAACGAGCCCGGGCGGAGCTGGCCCACGGTGATCATGTCGTGGTGCGACCCCTGGGTCGGACTCTGCGCGGCGGTGCCCTGCCCCAGCCCCTGGAGCGAGAGGCCGCCGGCGCCGGCGGCAAGGCCGACGGTGCCGATGGCGCCGGCCCGCAGCGCGTCGCGGCGGGAGAGTTTTCGGTTGGACATCGGTGCTTCCTTCGGGGCCTGGCCCCTGTGTGGTCATGCGTCTTCGATGCTGGCTCGGACCACTCGCCCCAGCTCGCTACCGATGACGTGGGTCTCGCCCGCGACCTCGATCGTTACCGGACCCTGGAACGGCTGCCGATCGACCACGCTCACGCGCACACCGGGGCGCAGCCCCAGGGACGCGATGTAGCGCAGCCGTTCGGGCTGGCCTTCTTCGACCTGTCGAATCACCGCGGAGGAGCCGGCAGGCACATCCGACAACGGCATGCCGGCGGGCTCGTCGATGTCGCCGTCGGGCGTTGGAATCGGATCGCCGTGAGGATCCACCGTCGGATTGCCGAGCACGGCCGCCATCCGCTCGACCAGCGTGTCCGAGACCGCGTGTTCCAGCCGCTCCGCTTCGTCGTGCACCGTATCCCAGGTGTATCCCAGGAATGCCACGAGATAGGCCTCGATCAGCCGATGGCGCCGAAGCATGCGGAGCGCGGCACGACGGCCATCGGCCGTGAGCTGTACGCCCTTGTACGGGACATGCTCGAGCAGTCCCTGCTCGGAGAGGCGCTTGACCATGCCGCTCACCGATGCCGGCGACAGCTCCAGGCGCTGCGCGATCTCGCTGGTTGATGCGGTGCGGCCGTGCGGCGAAAGCCGATAGATGGCTTTGAGATAGTCTTCGACCGAGCGGGTCAGCACATCATGCTGGAGAGCTGCGTTCATACGAAACCTTGAATTAGGCTTGCCTAAATCTGGGGTGAGGTTGGACTCATGTCAAGGTGGGATCTGCTAGTGGAGATGCCTGAACAGGTCCGACAGGATCCGCTCGGTCAGGCCCCAGACCACCGACTCGTCGAGCCGGTAGGCGGGGAACTGCCGGTGCTCTCCCCGGATCTCATACTCGACGGTGTCGAAGTTGAGGGGATCGAGCAGCCGGTCGAGCGGCACCCACTGCGCCGCGGCGACTTCGGGGTTGGGTGCAGGCTCGAGCCGGCGATCGAGAACGAAGACGAATGGCCTGACCGCGATCGGTGGCAGGACGGGCGTGCGGGGAACGACGTCGTCGAGACTGCCGGCGAGCTGCTCCGGACTCAAGACGAGACCGACTTCCTCCTGGGTCTCGCGGATGGCGGTGGTGACGAGGTCGGGCTCGGCGGGATCCTGCCGTCCGCCGGGAAGCGCCATGTGCCCGGACCAGGGATCCCCTGCCCGCTCGGCCCGGCGGATCAGCAGCACCGCGTCGGGATCGGGAGCGAGGATGACGGCGACCGCCGCCCAGATGAGGGGGCCGCCGAGCGTGTCCTCGACCGGGCGGTGGAGGGCGAGACGGTCCCGGAGTCGGTGGAGCCGGGTCAGTGGTTGTGGGTGTGGCAACCACCTCCGCAGCAGCCGCCCCCCGGCGGCGGCCCCAGCCGCCCGAGATCGGCCGGCTTGCCGCCGGTGGCGGGACGCGCGGTCAGGGACAACAGCCGCTCGAGCTTCCGCCCCTGGCACTCCGGGCAGGCGACCTTGGTCTCGGACCGCACGAGCTGATCGAACTCGGCGTGACAGGCGTTGCAGCGATAGGTGTAGATGGGCATGGAGAGAGATTCGCGGAGCGGGTGCCGCCGGTCAAGATCCTCAGCCCAGGTGGGCCGCGAACCACGCCAGCGTCATATCGAACACCCGTCGGAGGGCGGCCGTATCGTGCTGCGCCGGGCTCCAGGGGTGGCCGGCGCCGAAGGTATGGCCGGCGCCTTCGATGGAGAGCAGCCGCGCCGTGGGCAGGGCGCAAGCCGCGCGAAGCGCTTCGGCCTCGAGGTGCGGGACGCTTTCGTCCTCGGTGCCGTGCACGATGAGCCAGGGGATCTGGAGCCGCGCGGTGGAGCCCAGGATATCGAGCGATCCTCTGGCGTTGCGCTCCACGTCGTCGACGATATCGGTGTACAGCGGCAGGCGCTGGCCGGTGCGGGTGTTGACGACTTCCTTGACGCCGCTCTTCCGCCACTCCATCACCTCGGCGGGCGAAGTGCGCTCGACGCCGGAGATCGCGGCCCAGGTGACGAGCGCCTGCACTCGGCGGTCCCGTGCCGCCTGGAGCACGGCGATACCGCCTCCGCGCGAATGGCCCACCAGCCCGACCGTGGTCGGCGGACGCAGACCCAATCCGCCGCGGACGAGCACGTCCATCACCATGCCGACGTCGCGCAGCTCCGCGGAGTACGTGTCGTGGCCGAATCGCTCGGGCCACACGAGCTCACCCGAGTCGTCCACGCCGCTGCCACTGAAGTTGAAGCTGATGGTGGAGAACCCGGCCCGGGCGAGCCGCTCCGCGAGCGGTGGGAACATCCCCCAGTCCTTGAATCCCTTGAAGCCGTGAAGCACCACGATGGCGGGCCGGGGGGAATCGCGCCCCGCGGCGCGGACATCGATCAGAATCTCGCCGAGCGAACCGGTGAGGCGGTGCTTGGTGAGGGTCGGCGTGGCCATGAGAGGAACATAGCGAACCCCGGCGACGGTCATGAGAGACGGCTGCCTCGAGCAGCTCGAGCTCGCCGCTGCCGGCGTCGAGGCGGGCGCGCACGCCCAGCGGCAGGGTCCACTGGTCGTCGATGTGCCCGATGGGGAAGCCGTAGGCGACCGGGATACCGAGCGGCAGGAAATAGTTCGCGAGGACCTCGTCGAAGCCGAGCGCGCCATCGCTCATCGCGCGCTTGAGCTCGGTGAACCGGCCCACGGCGATGCCGGCGAGCCGCTCCAGCGCGCCGGCCATCCGGAGATGGGCGAGCATCCGGTCCACCCGATAGAGATCCTCACCCACGTCCTCGAGGAAGAGGATGGCGCCGTCGAGATCCGGGAAGTGCGGCGTGCCGATCAGGCACTGCAGCAGCGTGAGGTTGCCGCCGGCGAGCGGTCCTTCGGCCACGCCGCCGTGCAGGGTCGCGATCCGGTTGTCACGGGGAAGCAGGACATCAGGAGGATCGGGCAGCCGGCCAAGCCGCCCGGCGGGCTCCGCGGTCCCGAGGACCCGCTCGAAGTGCCAGCGGGAGAAGGGCGGCATCGAGACCCGGGCCATCGGGCGCGTGGAAGGTGACGAGACCCGTTCGCCGGGTGACCGCGTTCAGCACGGCGGTGATGTCGGAGTAACCCATGACCGGCTTGGGCCGCCGCGCGAGCGCGTCGAAATCGAGCTGATCGAGAATGCGCGTGGTTCCGTAACCGCCGCGAATGCACCAGACGGCGGCAACCTCGGAATCGCCCAGCGCGGCGTTGAGATCGGCCAGCCGCTGCTCGTCCGTCCCCGCGAAGTAGCCGTGGCGCTGCGCGGTGTTGCGGCCCAATACGGGCTCGTAACCCAGCGCACGGCACAGCGCCTCGGCGCGTGCTAAATCATCTCGTTCCAGCAACGGCCCCGCGGGGGCGACGAGCGCCACGCGGCTTCCGCGCGCGAGTCGAGGCGGTCGAATCACGTTTTTGACCCCATTGTCGCTCCGCCTTAGATTGCCGACACCTTAACCAGGGGGTTGGTAGTGCGTGCTTCGCAGCCCGCGTTGCTCGCCGCCGGCCGTGTCATCGTTGAAATGCGGGACGCTATGGTCATCCAGTGGGCCGACTGGCTGGGCGACCGGATCACCGCCGCACCCACGATACCGCGTCCCACGGTGGAGCGGGAGTTCCGGCTCCTGCTCGACGTCGTGTCGGAGATGGTCGGTCCGCTCCGACGTGAAGTCAACTCTGTCTGGTTCCGGGTCTGCGAGCACTACGGCCGAGTGGCCTCGGCGCGCGGCCTCGCGGCCGGGGAAGTCGTGGAGGAGCTTCAGTTCCTCCGCGAGCTGCTCACCAGGAATCTCGCTCCCGTTCTCGCGGCCATGCGCGCCCGCCAGGGCATGGCCATCATGCTCCGACTCAATCGAGTCCTCGACAAGGGCATCGCGGTGGCCGTGGTGGGCTATACCGATGCGCTGGTCGCGACGCTGTTCGCCCAGAACGGCGTCCCCACCTCGGGCGCCGAGTACGATCGCGCCGAAGTCGAGCGACAGCTCGACGCGCTGGAGCACGAGCTCACCACACTGACCAAGCAAGCGCAGCGGTAGACGGCGCCGGCCGATCATGGCGTCCGTCACGGAGCTGCTGCCCGCCTTGCCGTGGCTGGCGCCCTTCGCCGGTCTCTTCCGTCTTGCCAGCAACCTGCCGAACCTCTCCAACGTCGCGCCCGCGCCGGGGCCGCTGGTGTCGGTCATCATCCCCGCCCGCAACGAGGCCGCGACCATCGAGACCGTGGTGCACTCCGTCCTGGCCACGACCTACGCCGACGTCGAGCTGTTGGTCGTGGACGACAGGAGCACCGACGACACGGCCGCGATCATCGGCCGCCTGGCGCAGGAAGATGGGCGGGTGCGAGCGATCGGGGGAGAGCCGCTGCCGCTGGATGGTACGGCAAGCCGTGGGCCTGTTTCCAGGGATACCGCGCGGCGCGGGGTGAGCTGCTTCTGTTCACCGACGCGGATACGCGGCATTCGCCGGAGCTGCTGGCCCGCGCCGTGGGCGCGCTCCAAGCGCGGCAGGCGGACCTGGTCACCGTGGCGCCGCGGCAGCGGTGCGAATCGTTCTGGGAGCGACTGGTGATGCCGCAGGTCTGGCTGCTGCTGGGGCTGCGCTATCACCCGGCGCGAGTGAACCGCGCGCGGCGTGAGCGGGACGTGATCGCCAACGGGCAGTTCATCCTCGTGACCCGGCTCGGCTACGAGGCGGTCGGTACCCACGAAGTCGTCAAGCACGAGGTGGCGGAAGACCTGGGTCTGGCGCAAGCGTACTTCCGCGCGGGACGGCGCATGCACTTCGCGTTCGCGGAACGGCTGATGCAGACGCGGATGTACCACGACCTCCCGCACCTGGTCGAGGGGTGGTCCAAGAACATGTACCTCGGGGGCCGGCGCTCGTTTCCCCACGACCGGGTGCTGCGGGCGCTGGTGCCGGTGATGCTGGTGGCGTCGTTCGTCTTCTGGCTGGTGCCGCCGGTCGCGCTCCTGGTGGCGGGAGGATCGGGCACGATCGGCACGGCGGCGATCGTGGCGACGGTGGCCTCGGCGCTGTTCTGGGTGCTGGTGTCGGTGGGCATGCGAATTCCACCGCACTACGGGCTCGGGTATCCGCTCGGCGCGGCCGTTGCGCTCGGGATAGCGGTGCGGTCGATCTGGCGAGGGGAGCGGAGGGTGGAGTGGAAGGGGCGGATGTATGGGGAGAAAGCAGATGAGAAGAAAATGTCATCCTGAGCGAAGCGAAGGAGCGGAGCGGCGCTCTGGCTCCATCGCTTCGCTCAGGATGACATCGGTGTCCTAGCGCCGATCCACCACCACGTTCTGCTTCGGAATCGCCCCTCCCAGCACTCTGCCCTCCTTATCCACCTTCAACCGGTACTCGACGTCGCCGATCGCGAGCGCCAGCGAGTCGGTGCCCACCGGCGTCAACGTCCCGCTCAGTGTCTGACCTCCGCCAAGATTGAAGAACGGCACATGTCCGCTCGACGCGCCATTGGCGCGGGAGCGGCGCACCGCCTGCTCGAGCAGCGCGAAGGACAGGTTGAGATAGGGAATCGCTCCCACCTGCGTGCCGAAGACCCGCGTTTCGATCTGCTGTCCCATGATCGCGTCCACCGCGGCACTGTCTTCCCGGAAAATGACTCTCGATCGCTGCACCAGCTTGGCCTTTACCCGGCCGCTGTCCGCGTCTTCGCGCACGGCGACATCGATCAGGGGCACCGACTGCGTCCGGCGCGAGGACCGCCGTGTAGCGCTGGAAGGTGTTCTTGGAGTTGTTGATCGCGAGCGTGCCCTGGATCGTGGTCTCGTGACGCGAGAAGGTCTCGGTGACCACGGTGTCCCCCGAGTGACGCACCACGAAGGTGCCACTGTCCGCGGCGGTCTGGGCCGCGGCCGGCGCGGCGAGCGGGAGGAGTAGGGCGAGCGTCCAGCTGGTCGACAGAACGTATCTCATTGCCTTGCAATCGGATTGAAGGATTCGGTGGACCTCGAGCGACGGCGGGATGGTATCCCCTGAAGCGGTGCTTCGCAAATCCGCCCCGGCGCGCGGAAAACCGGTTCCGCAAGGGACGAGCCTGATGCCTACAGTGGGTCCGACTCGACCTGGGGACGGATCGTGGATCTGGCGGCGGTGCTGCGGGGCCTTTGCTCACTGGAAGATCTGCCCGCGCTTGCCGCGGCACTGGGTCACGAGCCGCTGTGGGATCCGGTTCCGGGCGGTCAACCAGCCCGCGGTCGTCGTCGGTCGGTCGGGAGAGTTCGCGTGGTACGCGATCGCGGGGCCTCGTGCTGAGCTACGGGCGAGGGCACTTGGAAGAAGCATGGCGGCCCGCGGGCGGCTGTGCGGCGTGCTCGGACTCGACCCATCGCGCCGGTGGCTCGCGGTTACCGTCTCGCTGGAGGGGGCGCCGTCACTGGGCGTGGCGCTCGACGAGCCGGAACGCGCCGCGCTGGCGTCGCTCGCCCGATTAGCCGTGCAGGGAAAACCCGGAGCGGCGCGATACGCCACGCACGTCGCTGATGCGCTGGGTGGCGAGCCCGTAGGCCGCCGCTTCTTCCGGGAGTTCCGCTGCACGCTGGAACGGATGGCGGCCGGGCTTCCCGGAGCGCTTCCCGGCGCGGATCGCCACGCGATCGCCTTGCTGCAGCTCACGCGCGTGCTGTTCCTCTATTTCGTGCAGGCCAAGGGATGGCTCGCGGGCAACGAGCGGTTCCTGGCCACGTGGGTGGACCGGTGCCTCGAGAAGCGGCGCCGGCTGCACCGCGACCTGCTGCAACCGCTCTTCTTCGGCACGCTCAATCGCCCGGCGGCAGAGCGAGGCGCGCATCGCCACCCGGTTCGGCGCGGTTCCCTTCCTCAACGGCGGGCTGTTCGAACCGCACCCGCTCGAGCGGCGCCTCCGCGGCGACATTCCCAATCCGCTCTGGCGAGACGCGTTCGACCGGCTGTTCGAGCGGTTCCACTTCACCGTCGATGAGGCCGATCGGGGCGGCGTCGCCCCGGACATGCTGGGGCGCGTGTTCGAGGGCGTGATGGCGCCGGATGAGCGGCGCGCATCGGGCACCTACTACACCCCGTCCGCGCTGGTGCAGCGCCTGCTGACCGAAGGCCTCGCGGCCCTGGTTGCAGGACGACAGCGCTGCAGCCACGCGGAAGCGGAGCGACGCCTGGCCGACGGAGACCGGGCGGTTCTCCGCCTGCTGAGCTCGATTCGCGTGCTCGATCCCGCCGTCGGCTCCGGTGCGTTCCTGCTGGGGGTTCTGGACCGGCTCTCGGGAGCCGGCAGCTCCCGGCGTTCCCTGGTCAAGGCGCGGCGCCGCATCCTCCGGCGCAACCTCTTCGGCGTAGACCGCAACGGGGCCGCGGTGCGGCTCACCGAGCTGCGACTCTGGCTCGCGGTGATCGCGGAGGATCGGACCGAGCGGCCCCAGGACATCCTGCCGCTGCCGAACCTCGACTGCCTCATTCGCCAGGGCGACAGCCTCTTCGATCCGGTGGGCCATGGCTTCCGGCCTCCGGCCAAACGGGATCGAGCGACAGAGCTGGCCGAGCTGCGGCGGACCGTCATCACCGCCACCGGTACCGCCAAGCGGATGCTGCTCCGCCGGCTCGCCAAGGCCGAAATCGACATTGCGGCGGGATCGCTGGCGGGCACCGAGGCCGGCCTGCGCGAGTCCATCGCGGAGTGCCTGTGGCTGGCGCGGACAACCGATCTGTTCGGCAGCCGGCGGGGCATGGACGGCGGCGGCCGCCAGCGGCTGGCGGAGCTGCGCCAGGAGCTGCGACGGGTGCGCACCCTGCAGCGCTCGCTCCGACGGGAGCGCGAGCTCCCCTGGTTCGACTATCGAGTGCAGTTCGCGGACGTCTTCGCCGACGGTGGCTTCGATCTCGTCCTTGGCAATCCCCCATGGCTGCGCGCCGAGGAGCTGTCCCCGGAGCTGCGGCGGCGACTCGCCGGCCGGTACCACTGGTGGCGCTCGGCCGGTCACGGATACGGCAACCGTCCCGACCTGGCCGTGGCGTTTCTGGAGCGGTCACTGGAGCTCACCGCGCCGGGCGGTGTCGTGGCGATGCTCGTGCCCGCCAAGATCGGAGCCGCGGGATACGGGACGGCTGCGCGGCATGCGCTGGCCGCAGGCACCACGCTCGTGACCATCGCCGACCTCACCGGAAGCAAGGAAGACGCCTTCGAGGCGACGGTATACCCGCTGGCGCTCGTGCTTCGCAAGGCACGCCGCCACCTCACGTCACCGAGTGCGCACCGGCTTCGGCGCCGGGCCGACCGTGCCTCAGTCGAGCCTTGGCGGTGGTTCTCCTTGGCTGCTCCGCGGCCACGCGATACGAGACACCCTCACCGCCATGCGCCACGAGCATCCCACGATCGACTCCGCGGTCTCCTGTCACCTTGGCCTCAAGACCGGCGCCAACCGGATCTTCCTGAACCCACCGGACGTCGAAGGCGAGCTGGTGCGATGGGCGATCCGAGGACGCGACGTGGCCCCGTTCCGCATCCGCAGGCGCACGCGACTGCTCTGGACTCACCACGATCACGGGTCACCGTTGCCCCGGCTTCCGCCGCGAGCGGCCGCGTACCTGGCGCCCCACCTGGCCGCCCTGCGTTCCCGCGCCGACTACGCCGGCGGTCCGCCATGGACGCTGTTCCGGGCGCGGGCGGCCTCGGCGCCGCATCGGGTGATCTGGGCGGACCTCGCGCGCGAGCTGCGTGCCGCGTCGCTCACGGGCCAGGCAGACGCGATTCCGCTCAACAGCTGCTACGTCGCGCCGGTGGATTCAGCGCACGCAGCCGACAGGTTGGCGGCGTGGCTCAACAGCAGCTGGCTTCGCGCGGCGGCTCGGGCGGGCGCCATGCCGGCGGCTGGAGGGTGCGCGCGCTACACGGCAACCACGGTCGGAGCGCTCCCGCTGCCCGCCGGCGTGCTCGACGACGACGACCTTTCCTCTCTCACCCGCTCGGCGCGCGACGGCGGTCGAGTGCAGGGCGACCTCGATGACATCGCTGCCCGACATCTCGGTCTCAGCGCAGCACAGCGATCGGCCCTCCTCGCTTCACTCGAGCGCGATTCCGCAGATCGTGGCTGAATCGCTCGCGTCGGTTCCCGATCCGGTGGTGACCGCCCTCCGCCCAGGCCCGTGGCTCCCAGCGGACGAGGTAGCGCGGGCCATGGCCCGGCGTCTCGCCCCCGATGAGGCTCCCGACGCGCCACCAGGGTGGCTGCGCCCGGAGCAGGTCCGGAGCTTCCGGCGGTCTCTCTTTGCCGTCCGGCAGCACGGTGCCGCGCTGCTCGCGGATCCGGTCGGCAGCGGCAAGACCTACATCGCGCTTGCCGTTGCCACGTGCTATCGGCCGCGCACCGCCGACCGTGTGCCTGGTACCGGCCGCGCTCGCCGAGCAGTGGCGGGCCACCGCACGTCAGCTCGGCGCGACAATCGTCGTCTCGACTCACCAGGCGGCGAGCCGTGGCCGGCTGCCGGCGGTGAGGAACGGCCTGGTCGTAGTGGATGAGGCGCATCACTTCCGCAATCCGCGACACATGGCGCTATCGCACCGTGGCGCCTTGGCTCATCAGCCGGCCGGTGCTGCTCGTGACCGCTACCCCGGTCGTCAATCGGCTCACCGATCTCCTCCACCAGCTGCTGCTCGGCGTCCGCGACGATGCGTTGGCGCCGGACGGCGTCCCGTCGCTGCGGACGCTGCTGGGGCAAGCGGTTGGGTCCCCAGCGCTCGGGCGTCTCGTGATCGAGTCCCCGGCCACACATGGCTTGCAGCCCGAGCGGCGCGGGGCCGTCTCCAGGCCCGATGCGCTCGAATGCGAGGCCGCGATTGGGGCGCTCGGCAGCGATCGACCGTCTGCACCTGTCCCGCGTAGCCGGAACCGAGACGCTGATTCGCACCGTGCTGCGGCGCGCGGCGGCCTCGAGCCCCGCCGCGCTCACGTGCGCACTCCGGCGTTATCGCAGCCTGTTGCTGCACGCGCGGGATGCGGCGCGCGCCGGGCGCCCGTTCGATCGCGCGGCGCTGCGGCGGTTCACCGGCGAGTTCGAGGATCAGCTGGTGTGGTGGGAGCTGATGCCGGCGGCCGAGGATTCGGGCGAGCTGCGGCTCGACGACCTCGAGCGGATCGACGATGCGCTGCGGGACGCTGAGCTGGCGGCGGCCGCACCGGACGGCAAGCTCGATCGGCTGCGCTCGCTGCTCGCGGACGAGCGGCCAACCCTGATCTTCGCATCGCGCCGGGAGACGGTGCGCTATCTGCGCGATCGGCTGGGGCCTCCGCCTCCAGCGTGGTGCACCGGCACCCAGGCCGGTGTCGGGCACTGCCCCATGCCGCGCGCCACGGTGCTGGGCTGGTTTCGCCAGACCGATCGCGATGCCGGACCTCTCCGAGCGGACGGGCCTGCGCCTCCCCGGCACCTCGTCGTGACCGATGTCGCCGCCGAGGGGCTCGACCTCCAGCGCGCGGGGCGAGTGGTGCACTATGACCTGCCCTGGACCCCGATGCGGGTGGAACAGCGGGAAGGCCGCGCGGTCCGCCTCGGCTCGCGGCACCGCGTGGTGGAGGTCGTGACGTTCGCGCCGCCCGCGCCACTCGATCGTGCGCTCCGGCTCTCACGGGCGCTGGCGATGAAGGCGCGCCTGCCGGCGCTCGCCGGGTTGGGACCGGCCGGCCGCGGCCTCTGGCGCTGGCGTTCGGAGCTGGCGGATGCCCACGCGGAAGGCGAGTCGGCGCTGGGAACGGCAGTGGTGCAGTCGGAATCGAAGGGCGTGCTGGCGGGTTTCGAGCTCTACGGCATCAGCGCCGGCGTCGAGCGGCGGCTCGCCTCGACACTGGTGTGGATCGAGCCCGGCGGCGAGTGGACCGATGAGGAACAGGTGGTGGCCGCGCGGCTCGCGGAAGCAACGACCGCGACGAGCGAGCTGATACCGGATACCGAATGCGTGAGCGAGGCGATCACGCTCACCGCCGCGCCGATCCGCGCTCGGCTGGGGCTCGCGCGGGGGAGTCGCTGGGTCGCGCCGGCGGCCGATCCCACCACGCATCGGGTCGCGTTGCGGCTTCAGCAGGGCATTCGAGTCGCAGCCCGGGGGCGCGATCTGGATGCGCTCGCCGGGTGGGAACGCGCCCTCGCCTTCGTCGGACGAGGGCACACGGCCGGAGAAGCACTGGAGCTGGAGCGTCTCGCGGACCTGCCGGAAGCGGAATTCAGTCGCGGCATCCGACGGCTCCCACCGCCGGGCAGGCGGTGGGAGGCGATCGACGCGCGATTGGGAGGCTTGCTGCTGTTTCGGCCCGGCTGATCAGTCGCCGGGGCGGCGGCCAAGAACGGCCCGCACGCCAATCGGACGCTCGCCGCCGCGGAACTCGAAGTGCTCGGGAGGCAGCGACCGCGGACCGCCGGGCGAGAGGTCGCCCTCGCGCGTACGCCGGCGCTCGAGATGTTCCGCCAGGGTGGCCGCGGTGAACCACACGCCGGCATCGATCCCGGGGTAATCGGGGGCAAAGTCGGGGCGCAGGCGCGCCTCGCGAACGTTGGTGTCAATCATCGCGTCAGATCACCGAAGGAGGGCAGGGATTGGATATGGATATCCGCTGGCACTGTCGGGCGCAACCCGGACATAAATTCCGGTATGCCCAACCTGCGCACCGTGCTGTTCGACCTCGACGGCACCCTCATCGATTCGGTTCGCCTGATCCTCGACAGCTATCACCATACGCTGGCGACGCATGGCCTTCCTCCCCGCAGCGATGACGAGTGGCTCGCCGGGATCGGGACCCCGCTCACCGTGCAATTCTCTGCATGGCAGGACACCGCCAGCCTGCTCGACGCGCTCATCGCCACCTATCGCGAGTACAACCTCAAGCACCACGACCGCATGGTGACGGTCTACCCGGGTGTGGTGGACGTGGTCGCGCAGCTCAAGCGGCGACGGGATCGCGACGGGACTGGTCACGAGCAAGAACCGCACGGGCGCCGTCCGCGGCTTGACGCTGGCGCGCCTCGAATCGCTGATGGACGTCCTGGTGTGCGCCGACGAGGTCGTGAATCCGAAGCCGCACCCCGAGCCGGTGGAGAAGGCGGTGCGACTGCTCGGCGCCGATCCGGCCACGACGGTGTACGTGGGAGACAGCATCCACGACATGCGATCCGGCCGGGCGGCGGGTGTGCGCACGGCGGCGGTGCTGTGGGGGCCGTTCGGGCGGAGTCATCTGGAGGGAGCGGCGCCGGATTATTGGCTGGAGAGGCCGGAGGAGCTGCTGACCGTGGTTCGCGGAGAGGCATTGTCACCCTGAACGCAGTGAAGGGGACCATGGCTGCCGCTACTCGTCGAGTATCTCCCGCAGCCTCCGCATCAGCTGCTCCACCGTGAACGGCTTCTCCACGAACCCGGTGTTCGGCGGCATGACCCCACCCGCCGTAATCGCTTTCTCGGTGTACCCCGACATGAACAGCACCTTGAGTCCGGGCCGGTGCGTGCGGAGCCGCTCCGCGAGCTCCTTGCCGCCCATCTCCGGCATCACCAGGTCGGTGACCACCAGATCGATCGGACGGCTGCTCTCCTCCACGATCCGGAGCGCGTCGGCGCCGTGGCGTGCCTCGAGGACGTGATACCCCTGCCGCTCCAGCAGCCGCCGGGCCGAGCTGCGGACCGCCGCCTCGTCTTCCACCAGCAGCAGCGTCTCGGTGCCACCCGGCAGCTTCCGGCGGTCCTGCTTCGGCGCCGGCGCCGGCTCGCTCCCGACATGGCGCGGCAGATAGACGGCGAAGGTGGCGCCGCGGCCGGCGGCGCTGTCCACGGTCACGTGGCCACCGCTCTGCTGCACGATGCCGTAGACCGTGGAGAGTCCCAGCCCCGTGCCCTTGCCGGGCTCCTTGGTGGTGAAGAACGGCTCGAAGATGCGGGCATGGTTGGCGGGGTCGATGCCGATGCCGGTGTCGCTCACCTCGAGCGCCACGTACGAACCCGCGCGCATCCCGTTCGGCCGCGCGGGCGAGTCGGTCGTGAACTCGCGGTTGACGGTGCTGATGGCCAGCCGCCCGCCCTGCGGCATCGCGTCGCGCGCGTTCACCACGAGGTTGACCAGCACCTGCTCGATCTGCCCCGGATCGGCGAGCACGTACCAGAGGCCCGGATCGTAGGAGATGTCGAGCGTGATGTCGGCGCCGATCAGGCGCCGCAGCATGCCGTCGGTGTCGCTCACGATGGAGTTGAGCGACAGCACCTTGGGCTGGAGCACCTGCCGCCGGCTGAAGGCCAGCAATTGCCGGGTGAGGCCCGCGGCGCGCTGGCCCGCCTGGCGGATCTGCTCCACGTCGCTCCGCAGCGGATCGCCCTGGCGCACCTCCTGGAGCAGCAGATCGCAGTAGCTCAGGATCGCGGTCAGCAGGTTGTTGAAGTCGTGCGCGATGCCGCCGGCGAGCTGACCCACCGCTTCCATCTTCTGCGCCTGGCGGAGCTGCTCCTCGCTCCGCTGCAGGGCCTCCTCCGCCGCGCGCTGCTGGCTCACGTCCTGATTGAGGACGATGGCGCCCTCGATCGCCCCGCCGGCCCCCATGATCGGCACCGCGGAGTTGAGGATGACCCGCTCCGACCCGTCGAAGCCCTGGATCCGGACCAGCTCGTTGAGCGAGATCTCGCCGTGCCGCACCGCGCGGGCCCCGCCCCATTCCTCAGGCGCGATCGGCCGGCCGGTCTCGACCCACCAGCCCTTGAACTGGTCGAAGCCGTCGATGGTAACGTAGCGCGACCCGCCCCAGAGCTGCTGGCCCGCCGCGTTGCCGTAGACGATCCGGCCGCTCGGCGCCACGACCCAGACGCCGACCGGGAGCGTCTCCAGAACCTGCTGCAGCAGCCGGGTGGACTGGGCGAGCGCCTCGATGTTGCGGGAGCGCTCGATCGCGATGCCGGCGAGATGGCTCGCGAGCTCGACGATGCGAAGATCGTCGGCCGAGGGCTCCCGGCGCTCGCGGTAGTAGTTGGCGAAGGTGCCGAGGACCACGCCCTCGGTCGAGGTGATCGGGACGGACCAGCAGGCGCGGAGTCCGGCGGCCAGGGCGAGGTCGCGGCCTATTTCCCAGAGCGGATCGTTGGCGATGTCGCGAACCACGACCGCTTCCCGGCGGTACGCGGCGGTGCCGCAGCTCCCGTGCGCCGGTCCGACGGGCACCACCTGGGTTGCGGCGCGGTAGTCGGCCGGCAGCGAGGGGCCGCTCACGAGCCGGAGCTGCTCCCCGCCCTGGTCGAGCGTCATCAGGGACGCCATGAACCCGCTGCCGTGGCCCTCCGCGAAGCGGATGATGCCGTCGAGCACCTGGCTCAGCTCCTCGCCCGCCGCGATCCGCTCCAGCAGCCGGCTCTGACCCGCCGCCAGCGACTCGGCCCGGCGGCGGTCGTCGATATCGGAGCGCAGCTTCTCTTCCACCTCGCGCGGGTGGGTGACATCGGCCATCGCGCCGACGACGCGAATCGGCGTGCCGGTCCGGTCGGTGACGACGTAGCTGCGGACCACTACGCGGGCGTACGTCTCATCGGCCTTCCGGAACCGGTACTCCTGCTCCCATGACCGCTCACCGCGGGCGAGCGCGCCCTGGATTCCGGCCACGACCCGCTCCCGGTCGTCGGCGTGGATGTGCTCGTACCACCACGATGCGGTCGTCGCCTGCCCGCTCGGCGCGTGGCCCAGCTGGGTCTCGAGTCCCTCGCCCCAGATCACGTGGTTGGTGACGAGGTCCCAGTCCCAGGCCGCGGCGCGGGTCGCCTGGACCACGAGCCGGTAGCGTTCCTCGCTCTCGCGGAGCTCGGTCTCGGCTCGCTTGCGGTCGCTGATGTCCTGGATGGCGAAGACGAAGTGGCGCGGCCGCCCCTCGGCGTCGGCGACGAGGGTGACGGTGAGGAGGCCCCAGGTAGCCTCGCCGGTCCGCCGGAGACAGCGGTACTCCGAGGTGTAGCTGGGGCATTCACCCGCGAGCAGCAGGCGAACCGCTTCGCGCTGAACCGGGCGGTCGTCGGGATGGATGATCCCTTCGGCCAGCCCGCCCAGGAGATCCTCCTCCCGGTAGCCGAGCAGCTCGCACAGCGCCTGGTTGACCCGGGTCCAGCGCCCATCGGGCGTGGCGACGCCCATCGGGATGCCGGTGTCCTCGAAGACGTCGGGCGGACGCGGTCCGCCGTTGCCGTGCGGCGACTTGGACTGCTCGCGCCCTTCCAGCAGCCGGAGCTCGATCTCGGACGCGGCGCAGGCCGCGAGGTCCCGCAGCAGCGCGACATCCCGCTCCGACCAGAGGCGGGGCATGCCGTCGACCACGCTGAACGCGCCCACCACGTGCCCCTGCCGAGTGACCAGCGGAACGCCGGCGTAGGCGATCCAGCCCAGCTCGCGGACGGCCGGATTCCCCCGAAGGAGAGGGTGACGGCGGGTGTCCTCGACCACCATCGCCTCGCCGGACGCGGCCACGTGGCGGCAGAAGGAGTGGCTGAGGGGCGAGCCGCGCCGGCTGGCCCACGGCTCGGGCAGACCGGTGGCGCTCTTGAAGAACTGCCGGTCCTCGGTAACCAGCGTGATGAGGGAGATGGGCGCGCCGAGGAGCCTGGCAGCCATCCGCGTCAGCCGGTCGAAGGCTTCCTCGGGCGGGGTGTCCAGCAGGGCGGTCTTGGCGACCGCGGCGACTCGCTCGAGGGGATCAGTGGTGACGGCCATGGCTGGGGGCAGAAGTTACCATCGCAAATCGGAGTCAGCCATCAGCCGTTCCGGGCTGATAGCTGAGATGGGCGGAGCCTGCTATCTTCCCGACCGCCAAACACCGTTACCCGGATGTGACAATGCGGCTCCTCCCCCGCGACGAGAAGTTCTTCGACCTCTTCAGTGCGGTCGCCGCGTTCACAGTGGAGGCGGCGGCGCTCCTGCAGGAATTGCTCCGCGAAGACACCCCGCGCAGAACCTCTATCGTGGATCAAATCAAGAGGTTGGAGCACCAGGCCGACCAGGTCACCCACGAAGTGGTGACCCGCCTCGACCGGGTGTTCATCACCCCGCTCGACCGGGAGGACATCCACCTCCTGGCCTCCCGCCTCGACGACGTGATCGACCTGATCGACGGCACCGCCCGGCGCATCCAGATGTTTCGGGCCGGGAAGGCGCCCGAAGGCGCCGTGCTCATCGCCAATGTTATCGGCCGGGCGGTCGGCCAACTACAGGTGGGCGTCCGCTCACTGGAGAAGAACAAGGGCGGCACGGTGCTCGAGGCCTGCGTGCAGGTGAAGCGGCTGGAGGAGGAGGGCGACAGTCTCTACCACGAGTGGCTGGGCCGGCTGTTCGAGGGCGACCCCGATCCGCTGACCGTCATCAAGTGGAAGGAGATCTACGACAACCTGGAGAAGACGCTGGACGACATCGAGGACGCGGCCAACGTGCTCGAGTCCATCTCCATCAAGCACGGCTGAGCATGGACGGAGCCGTCGTCTACATCCTGGCGATCATCCTCACGGCGCTGATCTTCGATTTCATCAACGGCTTTCACGACAGCGCCAACTCGATCGCCACCGTCGTCTCCACCCGGGTCCTGAGCCCGGGCGTCGCGGTCTTCTGGGCGGCCTTCTTCAACTTCATCGCCGCCTTTCTGGTCGGCACCGCGGTCGCGAAGACGATCGGCAAGGGTCTGATCGACATCAGCATCGTGGATCCGAGCGTGATCCTCGGCGGACTGATCGGCGCGATCGTCTGGGACCTCATCACCTGGTACGGCGGCCTGCCCAGCTCGTCGTCCCACGCGCTGCTCGGCGGGTACGCCGGCGCCGCCATTGCCAAGGCCGGGTTCGGCGCCCTGCTCCCCGGCGGCTGGACCCTTCCGCTCCTCTTCATCATCATCTCCCCGCTGCTCGGCATGATCATCGCGCTCACCCTGACCGTGGGCCTCTCCTGGCCGCTCCGGAACGCGTCGCCGGGGCCGGTGGACCGGGTGTTCCGCCGTCTCCAGCTGGTCTCCGCGGGGCTCTACTCGCTCTCGCACGGGGCGAACGACGCGCAGAAGACGATGGGCATCATCGTGAGCCTGCTGGTCGCCAGCCAGGCGGAGTTCGTCCACGCGAAGGGCTGGCTGTCGCACCTGTACCTGCCGCACGCCGACCATGTGCCGCTGTGGATCGTGCTCTCGGCCCACATCGCGATCGCCCTCGGCACGGCGATGGGCGGCTGGCGGATCGTGAAGACGATGGGCTCGCGGATCACGAAGCTGCGGCCGTTCGGCGGGTTCTGCGCGGAGACCGCGGGCGGCATCACCGTGCTGCTGGCGACGAGTCTGGGCGTGCCCGTGAGCACGACGCACACGATCACCGGGGCGATCGTCGGCGTGGGTGCGGCGCAGCGGGTGTCGGCGGTGCGGTGGGGTGTGGCGGGGCGGATCGTGTGGGCCTGGATCCTGACGATCCCGATGAGCGCGGCGATCGCGGCGGTGACCTACCTGCTCCTCCGCCGATAACGCCTAGGCGGCGCGGGTCAGCTTCTTCCCTTCGACAGCGTCCAGGTAGTCCGCGACCAGGCGGTCGTAGACCCGATCCCAGTCCCGCTCCCGCGCCGTCCTGAGCGCGCCCTGGGTGAGCCGGCGCCGCAGGGCGCTGTCGGTGAACAGCCGCTCCAGTCCTTCCTCGATGGCCTCGACGCTGTCCGGCGCCACCAGCCACGCGTTATTGCCGTGCTCGGAGAACTCCAGCACGCCCCCCGACGCCGCCACCAGCGACGGCAGTCCCGAGCCCATCGCCTCCAGCAGCGAGTTGCCGAAAGTCTCCGTGGGAGACGGGAAGGTGAACAGGTCGGCCGAGGCGTACGCCGCGGAGAGCTCGTGACCCTGGAGCAGGCCGGTCACGTGCACCGCCGCGATCTCGCGCCGGCGAATCTCGTCCTCCAGCGGGCCGCGACCCACCAGCACGAGCTGGGCGCCGCCCCGCACCGGTGCCAGCGTCTCCCAGGCGTCGAGCAGCAGCTCCAGGTTCTTCTCCCGGGCGATCCGGCCGATGTACGTGACCAGCAAATCCCCGGGCCCCACCCCGAATCGGGCGCGATACTCCTCGCTCCGGAACCGCGGACTGAACCAGTCGGGATCCACGCCCCGGCTCCAGATGCCGGTCTGAAGGACGCCGCGGCTGTGCAGGTGCTCCTCGTAGATCCGCGAGGGACACAGCACCTTGTGCGCCTGGCCGTAGAACCAGCGGAGGTAATGCCAGCCGGCCCGCAGGGCCCAGGTGACACCGTAGCGCGCCGCGTAGCGGTCGTAATCGGTGTGCGCCGACGCGATCAACGGGACGCCGAGCTGCCGCGCCGCCTTCACACCCGCGATGCCCAGTGAGAACTCAGTCGCCACGTGCACGACGTCGGGCCGGAATCGCGCGAGGTCGTCCACGACCTCCCGCATCCGGGGGAAGGCCCACTGGACGTCGGGATAGAGAAACAGCGGGACGCTGGGGGAGCGGTGGACTTCGGGGCGATCGGACTCGCCGGGAGGGAGGGGGTACGTCGCCGTGTAGACCCGAAGCTCGTGGCCGCGCGCCTGCAGCGCCTCGTTGAGGCGGAGGAGGGTGACTCCAACTCCGCTCACCATAGGCCAGTAGACTTCCGAGAAGAGCGCTATTCGCACGGGCTTGGTGTCGCCTCATGGGGTCACGGTTTGGTGCCGCCGGCGGCGGTCCGGCCGGCCCTGTACCCTATTCCGGGCCCCGGCGGGCGACAAGGCCGGGGGGATGACGTAGTTTTCCCCCATGCGCCTCCGCGAGCCCTTCAACGCCTGGTCTCACCTGGTCGGCCTGGTCCTGGCCGTCGCCGGGACGTGGTTCCTGCTGCTCCGGGCCGCCGGCTCGACCCAGCTCGCGGCGTTCGGGGTCTACGGAGCCACCCTGATCCTGCTCTACGCGGTCAGCACCATCTACCACGGGATGCCGCTCGGCGAGGCGGGGCTCCGGCGGCTCCGGACCCTCGACCATATCGCCATCTACTTCCTGATCGCCGGCACCTACACCCCGGTCGCGCTCCTCACTCTTCACGACTCCGGCGGCGCCGCGCTTCTAACAGCCGCGTGGGCCATCGCGGCCCTCGGCATCCCGTTCAAGCTGCTGTGGTTGGATGCCCCCGTGTGGGTCTCGAACGCGACGTACCTGGGGATGGGGTACCTGGCGTTGCTTGCGGTCGGACCGATGGCGAAGGTGGTGGGACTGGGCGGGTTGTCGTGGCTGGTGGCGGGTGGGGTGGCCTACACGATCGGGGCCGTGATCTTCGCGCGGCAACGGCCGGACCCGTTGCCCGGCCGCTTCGGCTACCACGGCATCTGGCATCTGCTGGTGCTGGTCGGGAGCGCCTGCCACTTCGCGTTCATCGCGCTCCACGCCGGGTAGGCAACATCAGGCAGTCGGGCGGACGGTGCCAGGCCGAGTGCCTTGTCATCCTCGAGCGGGGCTCCGTGCTGTCAGGATGACGAGGTGTCTCACCGCCGAGCTCCCTGTTCCCGATGGCCGCGATCAGTTGACCCCCTTACATTCCACCGCGATCTCTCTCTGCCGAGGGGCTCCATACCGCTCGACATCCGTGGTCCCGACGTTCCCATGCAGGACCGGGTCTTCACCGCCGAGGCCCTCGAGTTCCTGGAAGCGCTGCTCCGGCGCTTCGGACCGCGACGCGACCAACTGCTCGCCGCACGCCGCACCACCCAGGCCCGCCTCCGCTCCGGCCAGATGCCGGATTTCCTTCCCGAGACCGCCGAGGTGCGTCGGGGACAGTGGAGCGTCGCGCCGTCCGCCCCCGACCTGACCGACCGCCGAGTGGAGATCACCGGCCCGGTCGAGCGGAAGATGATGATCAACGCGCTCAACTCCGGCGCGCGCGTCTTCATGGCCGACTTCGAGGACGCGCTCTCGCCGCCCTGGGGCAACGTGGTGGCGGGCCAGGTGAACTGCATGGATGCCGTCCGCCGGACGCTCGAGTTCGTGAGCCCCGAGGGGAAGCGATATGTGCTCGGCGACCAGCTCGCGACGCTGGTGGTACGGCCCCGAGGCTGGCATCTGGAGGAGAAGCACCTGCTGGTGGACGGGCGACCCGCCTCGGCGAGCCTGGTGGACTTCGGGCTCTACTTCTTCCACAACGCGCGGGAGCTGATCGGGCGCGGAAGCGGACCGTACTTCTACCTGCCGAAGCTCGAGAACCACGTCGAAGCCCGCCTCTGGAACGACGTCTTCAACGCGGCGCAGGACGCGATCGGCCTGCCGCGCGGAACCATCCGCGCCACCATGCTGATCGAGACCATCCTCGCGGCGTTCGAGATGGAGGAGATCCTCTACGAGCTGCGGGACCATGCCGCCGGTCTCAACGCGGGCCGGTGGGACTACCTGTTCAGCATGATCAAGAACTTCCGCGACCGGCCGGACATGGTGTTGCCCGACCGGGCGCAGCTCACCATGGCGGTGCCGTTCATGCGCGCCTACACCGAGCTGCTGGTGAAGACCTGCCACCGGCGCGGCGCCCATGCCATCGGCGGCATGGCGGCGTTCATCCCGAGCCGTCGCGACGCCGCGGTCAACGCCGCCGCGCTCGCGAAGGTGCGGGAGGACAAGTCACGCGAGGCGCGGGCCGGCTACGACGGCGCCTGGGTGGCCCATCCCGACCTGGTGCCGCCGGTGCAGGAGGTGTTCGACGCCGAGCTCGCCGGCCGGCCCCATCAGAAGGAACGCCAGCGGGATGAGGTGGGCGTGGCGGGCAAGGAGCTGCTGGACGTGCGGGTTCCGGACGGACGGATCACCGACGTCGGGGTCCGGGGAAACGTGTCGGTCGCGCTTCAGTACCTGGACGCCTGGCTCGGCGGGTCGGGCGCCGTCGCCATCAACAACATGATGGAGGATACCGCGACCGCGGAGATCGCCCGGGCGCAGCTCTGGCAGTGGATCCGCCACGGTGTGAAAACGGACAGCGGGCGTCAGGTCACGCTGGAGTGGGTGCGGGCGGTGCTGGCCGAGGAGCTGGCGGCGCTGGAGCGCTCGGCCCCGGCCGGGCACCGGCTCGGTGACGCGGCCACCCTGCTGGACCGGCTGGTGTCGAGCGCGGAATTCCCGGAGTTCCTGACCCTCACCGCGTACGAGCAGCTCGCGTGACGCTGGGCTCAAGCACGAGGCCCCGCTCGGAAAGCACCGGGCGGGGCCTCGTATGGAACTGGGGCGGCTGGGGTCGAACCAGCAACCTCCCGGTTAACAGCCGGGCGCTCTGCCAGTTGAGCTACACCCCAAGGATGGACGGTTACGCGGGACAGTCACTTTACACACCTGTGGATGGAGCGGTCAAGTCCGCGTGAAACAAGCCCAAATGAAGCTGGAGTTCTCGGGCGCTCCGGAGATCGGCGTACCCCGCGCCGTCGTCTGGCAGCGGCTCACCGATCCGGAGTTCGTCGCCCCATCCGCGCCTGGAGTGGAGGCCGTGGAGACCATCAGCCCCACCCACTTCCGGGTGACGAGCGGCCTCGGCGTCGGGACGATGCGGGTCCAGTTCGGCCTCGACGTGGAGCTGTCGGACGTGGTCGAGCCGGAGCGGCTTCGCATGGTGTCGCGGGGGAAGGGGGCGGGATCGGAGGTGGACGTGGTCTCGAGCGTCCGGCTGGAAGAGCTGGGAAGCGCCCGCACCCGGCTCACCTGGGCGGCCACCTGCACCGTCAGCGGAATGCTGGCGAATCTGGGCAGCCGCTTCATCGAAGCGACCGCCCGGCGACTGACCGAGGATTTCTGGAGCGATTTCGCCGAGCGGGCTGGGAAGGGGTGAGCTGCCCCTAGGCTTCCACGACCAGGATCTCGAGCAGACCGGTGCCCCGGGAGACCGCGGTCGATCCGGCCCAGGTGTACGGCGGCGAGATCCCGGGTGCAGGCGTCGGCCTTGAGCTGGTCGGGAGGGTGGGTGGTCGTCAACGCGATGACGGGCATTCCGGCCGTGCGGGCGGCCTCGATCCCGGCGGGAGAATCCGCCACCACGAGGCACTGCAACGGTTCCACATCCAGCTCACGCGCCGCCCTGAGGTACGCGTCGGGGCTCGGCTTCCCGCGCAATACATCACCGGCACAGACCAGCACCGGCGGCACCGGCAGTCCCGCGCGACGGAGCCGATCGCCGGCGGCGGTGCGGCGGCTGGTGGTCGCGACACCCCAGCTCCCCAGCGGAAGCGAGGCGAGGAGCCGGTCGGCGCCGCCACTGCTTTCTCCGACGGCTCGGGCATCCACCAGCACCCCGTCCAGGTCGAAGACGATTGCCCCGCACTCGAATCGGCGCATGGGGAAAAAGATGTGGCGGAATTCCGCGGTTGGTTAGAGCTACTGCCGGACGGGCAGGTCGAGATCCTCGCTCACGATCTCCCGGGTGACCGCGGGCCGGCCGGTGGCCGGCACTTCACTCCATCCGGCGGCCTCCATCAGCACTGCCGTCCGGCGGTCCACCTCGTCGCTCGCCGCGCGGTCCGCCGCCGCCGAGGAGGCGAGGTCGAGCCACGAGAGCGCTTCCGCGAAGGCGAAGCGGGTGAGAGCCCCTTCGCTGGCGAGCAGCGCCGAGCGGTAGGCGAGCCCGCGATCGCCGCCCTGCTCCGCGTGGCGCGCGACCTCTCCGGCGAGGCTGGCGGATTCCGGGCTCGCGATGACCGCCTCGAGCGATGCGGCGAGGGCCCGATGCACCTCGCGCCGCCGCGTGAGCGTCAGCCTGTCGCGCACCACGTGGGCGATCACCGGATGCAGGCAGCGGTAGACACCGGCGCCCTCCACCAGCAGGCGGCGCTCCGCCAGCGCGTCGCACACCGCGGCCGCGTGAAGGCGGGAGATGCCGTGGACGTGCGAGAGCACGTCCGGCCGGCAGCCGGGACCGCCGGCCACCGCGACCGTGATGAGCAACTCGCCCAGCTCCTCCGGCAGGCGATCCACCCGCTCGGCGATGACGTCCTGCACGGTGCGGGAGACGCCGAACTCCTTCCCGGCCTCCAGCGCGGAGGGTGCCGCCGTCCACTCACCGCTCGACTCGTCCGCCGCCAGCAGGCCCTGGGCGAACATGGTCTTGAGCAGCTCGAAGATGTAGAAGGGATTGCCGCCGGTGATACGGGAGACCCGGCGCGCGAACCGGCGCGCGCCCGTGGGCGTGCTGACGTGCCCCAGCTCGCGCACCAGCCGCCAGACGTCCTCCTCGTCCAGGCCGGCGAGCGCGACCGTCTCCGCTCCGGCTTTCGCTCGCAGCGTGCGGCAGAGGCGCGCCGCCGGCGCATCGCGCTCCAGCTCGCCGAGCGTGATCGTTCCGATCCACAGGATCGGCGCGTGCTCCAACCGGCGGGCCAGGAACTGGATCAGCTTGCAGCTGTCCTCGTCGCACCACTGAAGATCGTCCACCGAGATCACCAGCGGGCGCTCCGCCGCCAGCGACCCGATCACCTGGGCGATGCCCTCGAACAATCGCCAGGCATCGGTCGGGTCGACCGTCGGTTCGGGCTCGGGCAGGCCCGGGAAGCGCTGGCGCAGCTCGGGCAGCAGCCGGGCGACCTCGGTCAGCCACTCGGCGTCGGTTCCGCCCAGGCCGGGCGCGTCGAGCGAAGTCCGCAGCGCCTCGACGACCGGCGAGAAGGGAACGGTCGCCGTCGCGTCGTAGCCCCGTCCCCGAAGCACGGTCGCGCCCCCGGCCACGACGGTCCGGAGAAAATCCTCGACCAGCCGCGACTTCCCGATCCCCGCCTCACCCTCGACCAGGACGATCTTCCGCTCTCCCCGTGAGGCCGCCTTCCATGCCTCCACCAGCGTATTCCACTCCGCCACCCGCCCGATGAGGCTGGCCTCGAACGACGGCGCACGCGCGTACCACTCGTCGCCCGAGGGCGCCTGGGGGGCCGGCGAGGGATCCGACTCGATGCGCCGGACCAGCGCGAGCAGCGCCTGGGACGGCTCGCACCCGGCCTCGCGCTGCAGCAGCGCGCGGTAGTCGGCGGCGCGAGCCAGCGCGGCGCTCCGGTCGCCGGCCAGATACCGGGCCTCGACGGCGACGCGAGCCGCATCCTCGGACAGGCGGTCCGATGCCGCCCACTGGTCGGCCCGGTCGATCGCCTCCCGCCAGCGGCGACCGGCCATCGCCTCCCGCGCCAGCGTGGCGAGCACGGCGAAGTAGCGCTGCAGCAGCGCGGAGCGGGTCTGCGCGACCCACTCATCGAACTGGGGCGCGTGACGAATGGAAAATCCGGCGAGAAACCGCGGGATGTCCACCGCGGCCGCCGCCGCGGGATCGCGCTCGGCCTGCTGGAGAAAGTCGGTGACGTCGCACCGCACCGGCTCGCCCAGCCGGACCAGTCGGCGGTCGCCCTGAACCAGCTCTCCGACGCACTCGCGCAGCTGCTTGAGCGACTGGCGCAGAGACGCGCGAGCCTCCGGCTCGGGCGAGTCCCCCCACAACAGATCGGCCAGCACTTCGCGGCTGTGCGGGCGGGGTTCGAGCGTGAGGTAGGCGAGGAGCGCGAGCGCCTTGGCGCCGGGCTGGGGCACGACCCGTCCACCGTCAGCGCGGCTGACGGCAGGCGACCCGATCAAGGTGAGCACGGCACCGGGCACGACGTATGTCCAGGGGGGTACAGCCGACCAACCTACGCCCGATTCACGGAAGGGCAATGGCGATTCACGGGAGATTCACGGCCGCGCTCGACAGTCGCGGACAGCTTCCTGGCTCATCCACCGCGCGGCGGCAACCACCTTCGGAGGATGCGATGCAGAGCTCCAACGACCAGACCCACAAGGAGTTGACTCCGGAACAGCAGGCGAAGGTGCAGGCCGCGTCGGAGCAGGATGCCAAGCAGATCGAGCTGTCGGTCGAGGAGCTGGAGGAGCGGATCGCCCCTCGGAGCTCCAGGATCAGCGTGTAGCACGGATTCACGCTGAATTCACGACTCGAACGTAGGTTGATCACGGTTCTTCAATCGGATGTCCGCTGCAGCACAACCTTCGGAGGGTACCATGGACAGCAAGGGCCAGATCCGCATCGAGTTGACTCCCGAGCAGAAGACCAAGGTCCGCAACGCCACCGGCAAGGACGCCGAAGCGGTCGAGCTTTCGGTCGAGGAGCTGGAAGAGCGTATCGCGCCGCGGAAGAAGCAGCTCTAGTCGTTCTTCCGTTGCCCCGAGGCGCCGGCTCCAGCATCGCTGGACCGGCGCCTTCGCGCGTCCGGCGCGTCCTCTTTCGGAACCCTGTCGGGAGCCGCATACTCTGGCCATGACCGACCTCCTGGGTGGCCCGGCGGCTTCGATGGAGGAACTCCGACGGGAGGCGGAACGCCTCCGCCTGCTGCATTCCATCACCATCGAGTTCAACGCCACCCTCGATTTCGACGAGCTGCTCCCCCGCGTCTTCGACCGCGTCCTGACGGCGCTCGGCGCCACCGGCGGGTCGTTGTGGATCGCGCAGGGCGACATGCTGCATTGCCGGCTGGCGGTCGGCGGCTCCGCCGCACGCCTGGTCGGCGCGCAGATGCCCGTCGGCACCGGCTTCATCGGGGACGTGGCCCAGAAGCAGCGCACCACCATGGTCACGGACGCGGTGCGCGACCCACGATTCCAGCAGGCCACCGATCTCACCGAAGACACCATCTCCAGCACCGTCATGGCGACGGCGATGGTGGCCGCCGGCGTGACCGTCGGCGCCATCCAGGTGGTGGACAAGCGGACCGGCAGCGGCACGTTCGACGTGCACGATCGGGAGCTGCTGGAGGGACTCGCCGTGGCCGCGGCGTCGTCGCTCAGGAATGCACAGCTCCACGGAGCGGAGCGGCGCGCGCGCGACCTGGCCGTGCTGCTGGAGATCAGCCGGGAGATCACCGCCACCCTCGACATCGACCGGGTGCTCCAGTCGGTGGTGAACCTCGCATCGAAAGCGCTCGACTTCGATCGGGGCGCGGTCGGGCTGTACGAGAAGGGCAAGTGCGAGATCCGCGCGGTGGCGGGAGAAGAGAAGGTGGATCCCGACGATCCCCGCCTGCGGGACCTGGTCGCGCGGGCGGAATGGGCCGCGGGGCGAGGGGAGCCGCTCTACCTGAGCGACCGGGAGGAACCGAGCTCCGACGCCGAGCGGCTGTTCGTCACCATTTTCGGTCAGGACCTCGCGACGGACCAGGTGCGCAGCGCCCTCGTACTGGCCGCTCAAGGACGAGGAAGGGGTGCTGGGAGTCCTCATCTTCGAGTCGGCCACGCCCGATTTCGCCGGCGAGACCCAGCGCGAGGTGGCGGCGATCCTCGCGAATCAGACCGGCGTGGCGCTCCGGAACGCCCAGCTCTACCACCAGGTGCCGATGGCCGACGCGCTCGGCGCCCTCGCCGCGCGCCGCGCGGCGCTGCGGGCGGTGCCACGCCGCAGGATCCTCATCTACGCGGGAACCGCGCTGCTCCTCATCGCCGCGCTCACCCTGATACGCTGGCCGCTTCGGATCATCGGATCGGAACCGGTGCTGCGACCCAACGGGTACACGCCGGTTCGGGTGCTGGTGGACGGCACGATCGAGCGGGTCGCGGTGCGCGAAGGAAGCCAGGTCCGCCGGGGCGATATCCTGGCGATCCTCCGCGCGACGCCACTGGCCGCCGAGCGCGAGGGCAAGGCCGCCGACGGCGCCACCGCGGACCGCCTGGCCTCTGTTGCCGCCAGCAGAGGAGACGCGGCGGAAGAACAGCTCCAGCGGATCCGCGGCGACGCGCTGCGCCGCGAGCTGTCGCTGCTCGACGAGGAGCTCGGACTGACCACCGTCCGCGCCCCCGGCGCGGGGCAGGTCCTTACCCCGAGAGTGGAACAGCTCGCCGGCAGCTCGCTCGCCGAGGGCGACCCGCTGCTCGCCATCGGCCGGACCGACACACTCGAGCTCGAGTTCGGCGTGACGCAGCAGGACATTCTCCGGGTCCGCCCCGGCCAGGAGGTCCGGCTCCGGGTGGATGCGCTTCCTTCCGAGACCTTCGTCGGACGGGTCACCTCCATCGCGGAGCTGCCGCAGAACGTGGACGGACAGGTGACTTATCCGGTCCGGGCAGCCGTGGCAAACCGTGACGGTCTTCTCAAGCCCTCGATGGGGGCACACGCCCGCGTGCTGACCGACCCCGCGTCCACCGCGACCCGCGCGCTGCGCGCGCCGGTCCGCTGGGTCCGCCTGATGTGGTGGAGGATCTGGTCATGAGACGGATACTGCTGACCCTCGCGATCGTCCTGGGCTTCGCCTGCACCGGATCCAAGCCGGAGCCCCGAGATCAGGCAGTGGAAACCGCCGGCGTCCCGAGCCTCCCGCCCGCCGCCACCGCGCTGGTCACGGCCGACACGATCACGGTGGAGCTGCCGCTCGCCCTGCCGACCCAGCTCTACGTCGAGCACGATGCCGAGATCTACGCGCGCTCTTCAGGGATCGTGCAGGCGATCCTGGCGGACCTGGGAGCCGAATCTCCGCCGGCCAACTGCTGGCGCGCCTGGAGGACACCGACCAGAAGATCGCGCTGAACCAGGCGAGCGACCGGCACGCGGACATCGTGGTGCAGGCCGAACGGCAACGCGCGCTCAAGACCGCCGGCGTCGTGACGCAGGCCGACTCCGAGCGGGTGGAGCTGGAGCTCCGCTCGGCGGCGCTCGCGCTTCAGAAAGCTCAGCGCGACTACGACCTCACCCGGATCGTGGCGCCGTTCGAAGGCGTGGTGACCGGGCGGAGCGCCCGCGTCGGACGCCTGGTGAGCCAGGGCGATTCGTTGTTCCATCTGACCGCGCTCGGTCCCGTGCTCGCCTCCGTCCGGCTTCCGGAAGCCTCGGCGTTCGGCGTCAAGGTGGGCACCGAAGCCGAAGTGCTGGGCCAGCGCCGAGAGCGAGCACGCGCCAAGGTGATTCGCGCGAGTCCGGTGATCGATCCGGCGAGCGGCACCCGCGAAGTCGTACTCCAGCTCGTCGCCGGCGAACGGATGCCGCCGGGCAGCAGCGTGACGGTCCGGATCGGCTCGGTGCTGCGCCAGGTCGTGGCCGTGCCACGCGAGGCGATCGGCGAGGGCTACGCCCTGGTCTGGGACTCCGACCGCACCTCGCTGCGGCAGGTGACGATCGGCGGCGAGCTGCCGGGCGAGCAGGTCGAAGTGGTGAGCGGCCTCGCCGCAGGGGAGAAGGTGGTCCGGACCGGCCCATGAACGACCGTCCGCGGCTCCGGACCGACCTCGTGCTCGTCGAGCAGACGTACCGCGGCGAGCAGAGCTTCATTCTGAAGGATCCCTCGACCCGGAAGTACTTCCGGTTCCGGCCGGTCGAGATCGCGGTCATGCGCGCGCTGGATGGCGAGCGCACCGTGGCGGAGGCGGCGGCCGCCCTGGTGGATGAGGGCGTGAAGGTCAGCGCCGCGGCGCTCGGCAAGTTCGCCGAACGACTCAAGACGATGGGGCTGTGCGAGCGGACGCTGCGCGAGTCCTCAGTGCTGCTCATGGAGCGGCTTCGGGCCCAGCGGCGGCGGCGCCTGAGCACCGGTCCCTTCAAAGGGGACATCCTCCGGCTGCGCTGGTCCGTCGGCGATCCGGATAAGCTCATGGACCGGACCCTGCCCTACCTCCGCTTCTTCTTCACCCGCCAGTTCCTGATCGCATCGGTCGCCTTGTTCGCGGTGTACTTCGTCATTCTCGCCCTCAAGTGGTCCGAGTTCGTGGCGGAAATGGCGGACGTGTATCTGCTGCGGGCCTCACTCGGCAGCTACGTGATGCTGTGGGCCGTGACGATGGTGATCGTCGCGGTGCACGAGCTGGCCCACGGCTACACCTGCAAATATTTCGGTGGGAGAGTCCACGAGATCGGCGCCATGCTCTTCTACTTCGAGCTGGCCTTCTTCTGCAATGTGAACGACGCCTGGACTTTTCCTGAGCGGAAGGCCCGCCTCTGGGTCACGGCGGCCGGCTCCTGGATCGAGATGGTCGTGGCGAGCCTCGCGGCGATCGTGTGGTGGATCGCCGCGCCGGGCACATTCATCGCCGATGTCGCGTTGGCGTTCTTCCTCGTCGGCGGACTGGCGGCGGTGCTGGTGAATCTCAATCCGCTGATACCGCTCGATGGCTACTACGCGCTCAGCGACTGGCTGGAGGTGCCGAACCTGCGGCAGCGCGCGTTCGCCCATCTGTCCTGGACCCTCCGGACGCGATGGCTGGGCCAGGATCTGCCCATGCCGCCGGCCGACGAGCGGGAGCAACGGATCTTCCTGCTCTACGGGATACTCGCGACGGCCTATACCGGGATGATCTTCGTCGTCGCCAGCGCCATCGCCTACGGCTGGCTGTCACGGATGTTCGGGGCGCTCGGCGTCGCCGCGCTCGTGGCGTTCGTCTGGCTCGCGACCCGCCCGGTGCGCCGGAACCTCCGGCAGGTTGTCGGCCATGCGTGGCTGGAGCTGCGGGCGAAATGGTCGGCCGGCGGCCAGCTACGGCGGGCGCGGTACGCGTTCGGGGGACTCGCCGCCGTGGTGGCCGTGGCGGGGCTCGCCCCGTGGCCGATCACGGTGAGCGGCCCGTTCGTCATCTCACCGACCGCGAGCGGGGTGTTGATCGCGCCGGACAGCGGAGTCGTGGTCGAGACGCTGGTTCACGAGGGCAGCCGGACGTCGCCCGGCACCGAGCTGGCGCTGATCAGGAACCTCTCGCTCGAGCGGGAGATGGCCGCCGCCGCGCGGGCGGCGGACTCGCTGGCGATGCGGGTGGCGCAGGCGCGGGCGGGCAGGCGCGAGGGCGACGTCGCCCGATTGGAGGCGCAGGCGCGGGCGGAGACGGTCCGATACGCCGGCATGAAGAAGCGGGTGCAGTCGCTCACGATCAGGTCGGCGGGGTTCGGGGTGGTGGCGTCGCCCCGCATCGACACCCTGGTGGGCCGGACGGTCTCCCTCGGGGATACCCTGCTCCAGGTGGATGGAAGGGAGGTCGAAGCCCGCATCGCCCTGAAAGGAGCCGGCGCCCTGTTGGCGCGCCCGGGCCAGCAGGCCCGTCTGATCGCCCACGCCGATCCCAATGTCCGGCTCGAGGCCCCACTGACCGGTGTCGCGGCCGCCGGTTCCGACGGTGGCGCGGTCGAGTCCCGCGTGCGGCTGGAGGGCGGGCCGGCCCTTCGTCCCGGCATGACCGGCGAGGCTCGGATCACGTTGCGGCAGAGCAACATCTGGGGTGCGCTCTGGTGGGCGATCCGGAGCCGGATCAGGACCGACGTCCTGCTCTAAAACCGGTAGGGCATCACGTCTTGCGCCAGCGGGCCCCCGGCGCGACCATTGGGAGATACTCTAGGGGGATCCAGCCATTCCGCGGGACATGCTGCCGCTGGTACAGCGCGCGTTTGAGGGTCAGTACCAGGTCGAACGCGAGATTGGGAAGGGCGGCAACGCCCGGATCTACCTCGCGCTCGATGGGCAGGGCCGCAAGGTCGCCCTGAAGGTCCTCCATCCCGAGCTGCTGGTCAGCGTCGCCGCCGACCGGTTCCTCCGCGAGATCCGCCTCTGCTCCCAGCTGGAGCATCCCCATATCGCCCGGCTGCTCGACTCGGGTGAGCGGGACTGGATCGTCTACTACGTCATGACGTACGTCGAAGGGCCGACGCTGCGGGAGCACATCGCCCGGTCGGGCCGGCTCAGCATCGGCGACACCGTGCGGCTGGCCGACAACCTGCTCGAGGCGCTCGACCACGCGCATGGGCACGGGATCGTCCACCGCGACGTGAAGCCGGAGAACGTGGTGCTGGCCGCGGAGGGGGCGGTCCTCCTCGACTTCGGCATCGCCCGCGCGGTCGCGGCCTCGGGGAGCGACCGGCTGACCCGGTCGGGCATCGCGGTGGGCACCTCGACGTACATGAGTCCGGAGCAGATCACCGCCCTCAAGGAGATCGACCACCGGAGCGACGTCTACTCGCTCGGCTGCGTCCTCTTCGAGTGCCTGGCGGGACAGCCGCCGTTCATCCACCGCAACGAAGCGGTGGTCCTCCAGCTCCACCTGACCCAGCCGGCCCCCGACCTTCGGACCCTGCGATCCGACACGCCCAAGGAGCTGGCGGAAGGCATCGCACGGGCGCTGGCCAAGGCGCCGGAGGACCGCTGGCAGAGCGCCGCGGCCATGCGCGAGGCCCTGGCCGGCGCACGGGTCTAGCAAAGCCACCCTCCCGTTTATTTTGAAGGATTCCGGGTTTCTCCTCCCTTCAAGGCAGGTGAGTGGCGGACGTTCTGGAGCAGCTTCGCACCGCACTGGGCGACCGCTATGATGTCGAGCGCCTGGTGGGCGAAGGCGGGATGGCCACGGTCTATCTGGCGAAGGACCTTCGCCACGGCCGCAAGGTTGCCGTCAAGACCCTGAGAGCCGAGCTCGCCGTCTCGATCGGCGCCGACCGGTTCCTCCGGGAAATCCGGCTCGCCGCCAATCTCCAGCACCCCAACATCCTCGGCCTCTACGACTCGGGCGAAGCGGGCGGCATCCTCTACTACGTGATGCCGTTCATCGAGGGCGAGTCGTTGCGGGCCCGGCTCGACCGCGAACAGCAGCTCCCCATCTACGACGCCGTCCGGATCACCCGCGAAGCCGCGGAGGCCCTGGCCTACGCGCATGCCAACGGCGTGGTCCACCGCGACATCAAGCCCGAGAACATCCTGCTCCAGAACGGCCACGCTCTCGTGGCCGACTTCGGCATCGCCCGGGCGCTGGACGCGGCCGGCGAAAAGCTGACGCAGACGGGCATGGCGGTGGGCACGCCCCACTACATGAGCCCCGAGCAGGCGATGGGCGCCGACGGCGCCGACGCCCGGAGCGACGTCTACAGCCTGGGCTGCGTGCTCTACGAGCTGCTGGTCGGCCAGCCGCCGTTCGATGGACCCAACTCGCGCGCGATCCTCGCGCGGCACACGATGGAGCCGGTGCCGAGCATCAGCGTGGTGCGGCCATCGGTTCCGGAGGAGATCGAGGACGCGGTCTTCCAGTCGCTGGAGAAGACGCCGGCGGACCGCTACCAGAAGATGTCCGACTTCGCCGACGTGCTGGCGGACCTGGAGTCCGCGGTCGCGATTCGCCGGACCACGCCGCGGGGGTTGACCGCGGAGCGGCGGGTCCCGGCCAGATCCACGAGGAGCACGCGGATCTCGGGGTCGGCGGATGCGGCCGCCTCCTCCTGGTTCTCCGGCGCTCGGCTGTGGTCCCTCATCGGCGGTGTGGTCCTGCTCGGCGCCGCGGCGGCGGGTTGGTTCCTCTGGGGCCGGCCCGGGACCGCGTCAGAGCGGGGTGGAGGCGGGCTCAACGACCACCGTATCGCGGTGCTCTACTTCGAGGACGCCGGCGGAAGCGACTCGCTGACGTACCTGGCGAACGGCCTGACCGAGGGCCTGATCCGCGAGCTGTCCCAAGTGCAGACCCTGGAGGTCGTCTCGACCGGCGGTGTCGCGCCCTACCGCGGAACCAGCGTCAGCCGCGACAGCATTGCCCGCGCGCTCCAGGCGGGGGCGCTCGTCACCGGCAGCGTCGAGCGCGTCGGCGGGCAGCTGCGCGTGACCGTGAGACTGGTGGACGGGCAGAGCGGCGTGGATCTCACCCGTACCACCCGCGAACTTCCGGCGGGGGACGTGCTGGCCGTACAGGACACCCTGGTCCAGGAAGTGGCGCGCCAGATCCGGAGCGAGCTGGGGCAGGAGATCCAGCTGCGGCAGCAGCGGCGAGCGCACCAGCGACGTGCGCGCCTGGACCGCGGTGCAGCAGGCGGCCCGCCGAGGCGAGTCTGCCGAGGGCGCCGCGGCGCGGGGCGACACCGCCACGATGAGCGGCGAGTTCGCGGCGGCAGACTCACTCCTCGCTGCGGCCGAGGCGATGGACCCGACCTGGGCGGAGCCGATTATCGCGAGGGGAGCGGTGGCGTACCGCCGCTCCCGGCTCAACCCCAATGATCAGGTAGTGGCCGGCAGGTGGATCCGTGTCGGTATGGATCACGTGAACCGTGCGCTCGCACTGGCACCGTCCGATCCCGATGCGCTGGAGCTGCGCGGCAACCTCAAGTACTGGCGCTGGCTGCTGAGTCTCGAGCCGGATGCGGCGAAGGCCAAGGCGCTGCTGGCCTCGGC
>CAVRFK010000026.1:0-9383 GCA_963720365.1 uncultured Gemmatimonadales bacterium
ACGTAGCGGTCCGGCCCGTAGACTACCACAGGAGAGTCCCGGCTCAAGATGACAACGCGATCGTTGATAGTGTTCGGTGCCTTCGTATTGGCATGCGCGAGAGGGAGCACCACTCAGTCCGCGGAGCACTCAGCCTCGACCGTTCCCATGCAAGCTCCAGACACAACGCCTGGGTGGTTCCTCCACGAGGCCAACATTGCAGGCAACTATGTCAAAGGTGTTATTGGGCTAACCTTTCACGAGAGCGCCAGCCTTGCGGATCGACAAGCCGCGATCGATGCGGTCAGGGGCAGAGTAGTCGGTGGCTGGCGCTTCGCACCGGACGCGGAAGGGATCTACGCCGTACAGGTTGACGATGGCCGTGACTTGCGGAAACACCAAGAGTTGATCGATCGACTTCGCGATACGCCTCAGGTAAGGTCGGCCACCCGAGTGGAAATGGTGACCAGCTCGAGCGCCTTGCCCGTGCGGTCTCCCTCTACTGTCCCTATGCAATCCCCGGACACCACGCCAACCTGGTTTGACGATGATACCAACCATACGGAGTTCGCACCGCGTTACATCAAGCACGTCATTGGGGTGAGATTCCATGACGGCACGAGTTTGGAGGAGCGACAAGCGGCAATCGATCATGTGGGGGGCACAGTAGTCGGAGGTTACAGCACCAGCCCCGATGCAGAAGGTCTATATGCCGTCCAGGTTGATGATGGCGGCGATCCACGGAAGCATCAGGAGTTATTGGAACGTCTCCGGGCTCTGCCTCAGGTAAGAACCGCCAAGGAATTGGAGTTGGTGGGAACAAGCTCTGGAGCGCGCGTTAGCCCCGACAGCTCTAGATAGGGGCGCTTGCTAAGGTACTGAATCCTTCGCTAGTGGTTCCGCGTTTGTTCCTGGGGCGGATCCACATGAAGGGTCGAACGTGTGGTTAGCCAGCATACTGTCCACTCGTTGCAAAGCCCTTTCATCAATGGACCTGTAGACACGATCCCGCACCTCTGCAGCGATGTGAACGGCTTTCACCTCGCCGTAGAGGTGCATTAGACGAAGGTTTTCGCACACCATCGCTTGGCCGATAGTGTGAGGATCGGGATCGGTTAGAAGCAACCGGCTGAGCTTTTCCAGGGAATCCCCGGGACCTTGGTTGCTCGGGGTATCTGGAGACCTCCGGGCGACCGGCACAGAGGCCCCCTCCTTGGTGCATGCCGGGCCAGCCAAGAGCAGAACTACAGCAGGGGCGGCCATGAGGAAGCGGAGGACAGTCTGTCCACCCTCGCGGCCAGATGTTCTCGGGATCATTGTCGCCATCCACCCAGATCGTCGCTTGATCAAGTGCATGCCTTACTCCATCACAGACGAACCCCCGGGTCCCGATGCCGTGCCGCGGTCGTGGCGCAAGGACGAGTACCCGAGCTGAGCTGTCCACACTTGCGGACGGAGGTGCCCGCTGTCGCGGTCGGCACGCACGGGAACCGCGATCTCATCCAGTGCGTGCGTCGCTCCATCCCGGCCGAACGCCCCGCCATCCGGGGCGTTCGGCGCTTCCTCCAGTCGTATCGTGGGGTCGTCAGAGAATGTCGCTCGCCCATCCATCGCTCAGCTGCGAGATCAAGGACTCTCGAGGGTCGAGCCAACATCATACCTCGATCCGCCGGCGACCACGACGTCGGCGCGCACGAATCGCGCGGTGCGCAAGTCGAGTAACGACGCAAGCTAACCGGTGTTCCCGTCGGTCCGGCACGTGCGCTTCTCCATCGCGCGCTGACGACGCAGCCTCCAGCTAGTGACCCGTCTCATCCCCGGAATTTTCTTCCGGTCGCGGCGAAATCCGTAGGAGTACCAAGCTCTCACGTCCGCGACGAATCATCCGCCTCACCCTCCCGATCAATCACAACTGCCTCTCGTGCTGTGCTTACCTCGTCATCGGCACACGACACCTCCGATGCACCGCAATCTCTGGCATACCCGATGCGCATCGCGTCCTCCAGCCGGCGCGCAACCGGGTACGGCCGGCCTCCTATGACATCAGCAGGATCACCAGCGCCGGTTGATGCCCGGTCATCCTCCGGCCAATCGCAGGAGGCAGAGATGAACGCGCAGTCACGCAGGAGAATCGAGATGGGAGCCCGGGTGCTGAAGTTCAACGGCGCCCACCCCGACACCGACGCCGGGTATGCGGTCACCACGGCGCGGCTGGAGGAGCTGATACGGCAGGCGGACGTCGCGGCGGCGGCGCAGCGCGACGGGCTGACGGAGGTCCGCGCCGCGTCCGCCAGGAAGGAGTCGCTGCGGCGCACGATCCTCGGGGTGCCGGTCGCGCACCTGGCCGAGGTGGGCCGGGCGGCGGCGCGGGAGGATCACGAGCTGGGCACGGCGTTCCGGTTCAAGCCCGGCAACAAGTCCTTCCAGGCCTTCCGGGTGGCCGCCCGAGGGATGCAGCTCGAGGCGGAGACCCGCAAGGAGGTACTCGCGAAGCACGGCCTGTCGGAGTCAGTGCTGGTGCAGCTCGGCCGGATGCTGGACGAGTTCGACGCCGCGGTGGCGCTCGGCATCGAAGGGCGCACCAAGCACATGGGCGCCACGGCGCAGCTCAGGCTCCTCGCGATCGAAGTCGCGCAGGGCGGTACGGGTGATGGATGCCCGCAACCGGCAGCGCTTCGAGGAGGACGGGCAGGCGCTGGGGTCGTGGCTCTCGGCGAGCGCGGTGCTCGGTACGCCGCGCGGGACGATTCCGATCCCGGCACCCGAGGGCGGGACGCCGCCGGACGGTGAAGTGAGGCCCGCCGCGTGAGGGCGGCCCGGCCGGTTCGGGTCGTAGAAGAATGAAGCGCCGCCGATAGTCGCGACTCTCGGCGGCGTTTCTTTCCTCGGACCTCGCCTTCCGGCTAAGGCGTGTACACCGCCGCCTTACCCTCGCCCGTCGTGAACAGCCTCGCCTTCCCATCGATCTCGACCTTCACGACCGGACCGAAGAACTGCGGCGCGGCCTTGGCGGTCCACCGGTTGGTGCCGGGATCGTAGCTGTACGCCCGCTCCGGGGACCCGCTCACGACCACGAAGAACGTCGAGCCCAGCGCCGCGCCGAACATGTGGCCGCCCACCGGAATCGGGGCGCGGTTGCGCCAGGTGCGGGTTGCGGGATCGTAGACCTCGAGGGACGTCACCGGCTCGTTCTCCTGGTCGCCCTGCATGCCGCCGACCACGTAGAACTTGCCGCCGATGACCGCCGCCGCGCCTCTGCGATGGAAGTGGAGCGACGATGGAAGAGTCTCCCAGCTGTCGCTGCCGGGGTCGTAGCGGTAGAAGCGGCGGGTCGGCTCCTCAAGGCAGGCGCTTGGCTGCGGCCAGTTGAAGCCCGAGCATGCGCCGGGCAGCACGTACAGCTTGCCTCCGATGGCGCCGCTGACACCCTCGGCCCCGTCGATCGGGAGCCGGGCGCGCCGGGTGATCCGGTCCTGGAGATAGTCATAGGCGATCGTGGAAGGAGATCGGAACATCGAATCCTTCGTCGTGGTCGTAGCCGCCGGTGTAGTAGAGCTTCGAGCCGAGCTTGACGGCGCCGTTGCTGTGAAAGACCTGGACCTGGGACATCCTGCCCGACCAGACGTCGTTCTGCGCGTTGTAGGCCTGGAGCCGGAACATCGTGGCTCCGTCCTCGTCGCTGCCTCCGAGGACGTACACGACCGTGCGGCCGTTCCGGTTCGGTGCGGCGCCGAGGAAGTGGCCATACAGCGTGGGAACCGTTGTCGGCGTCGCGGCGGGCGTCCAGGTGTTGCGGGCCGCGGCGAGCGCCGGTGAAGTCGGAGACAGCGTCGCATCACCGCTCGGTTGGGTTGGGTCGCCCTCCCCTCCACATCCCAAAGCGACTGCTGTCAGGCTGGCGGCGAACAACGTGGGGCGTCGCATAGAAAGCTCCGTGACTCGGGTGGGCTCGCGGAGTGGAGCTTCGTGCGGCGGCGTCAAGCCGATATCAAGTCGCTGGTACCCGCGATGGTACAAGTGAGCCCAGGAGGGCCAGGCTGGTGACCGAGCTCCCGTGCTTGGTCGCCCACGGCAGCTCGCCGAGCGGCAGCCACCTCGATCGGCCAGCCCGCCTGCCGCAGCACATCCACCGCCCGCTGCGGCCCGTCAATCACCTTGCCGTCCGACCAGAGCGGCTTCAAGCCCGGGAAGAAGTCGTGCAGCAGCACGAGCCCGCCGGGCTTGAGCCGCGCGAGCGCCGCGGGGATCTCCGCCAGGACCGTCTTGAAGCGATGGTCGCCGTCGAGGAAGATGAGATCGTAGGCCTCGCCGCCCGTGCGCAGGAGCTCCAGCGATCGCGCCACCCGGAACTCCACCAGCTCGTCGTAGCCCAGTTTTCGCATCGCGTCGCGCGGCGACTGCGGCAGCTTGAAGTCGCGCCACGCCGCTCGCTCCGAGTGGTTCACGTCCTTGATGTCCACCGTGAGGAGGCGCCGGACCGTGGGCCCGGAATGCGCGTCGGCCAATCCCGCCGCGAGATGGATGGCGGAGGCGCCGGCCTGAGTGCCGATCTCCAGCACGCGCTGGGGGCGGAGGTAGCGCATCAGGTAGTAGAGCGCGCGGCGGTCGCCGGGGTTCATGCCGGACTCGGCGGTCAGGCCGACGGTGGCGATGCGAGCCTCGGCGGCGCGCCAACCGGGTTCGATCTCCGGGGCGCCGAGGACGACTTTGAGGGGGAGGGCGCGGATCGGGGCGGCGCGCTCTGCTACGGAGCGGAGGCCGGGTTGCAGGAGGAGGCGGATGCGCTCGGATAGGGTCGTCCAGCTCATTGGCGCAAAGATATGGAGGATGTCACCCTGAACGAAGTGAAGGGGACCATGCCGGCATGGTCCCCTTCGCTGCGCTCAGGGTGACATCCGTCACCCTCCTGGATGACATTCGGGATTGGCCGTGGAACCCCGAACGGGCTATCTCTGTTGCTAGCCCAATGCGGCATCCCGCCGCCGATCGACACGACCCCAGCAGGCAGAGTGCACATGTCCGCCACCAACCAACCCGCCGTCACCGGTCTCCATCACGTGACCTGCATCGCGGGTGACCCCCAGCGCAACTTCGACTTCTACACCGGCACCCTCGGCATGCGCCTGGTGAAGCGGTCGGTCAACCAGGATTCTCCCGGGACGTACCACCTCTTCTACGCCGACAACGAAGGACACGCCGGCACGGACCTCACCTTCTTCCCGTGGCCGGAGCTGCCGCCCGGTCGTCGAGGCGTCGGGCTCACCAACGAGGTCGGCCTCGCCATTCCGGCCGGCACGCTCTCGTGGTGGTCGGAGCGGTTGCGCGCGGCCGGCGTCGAGACGGCGGCGCCCACGACGTGGTTCGGCGAGCCGGCGCTTCCGTTCACCGATCCCGATGGACTGAACCTCGCGCTGGTGGAGACCGGCGACCCGCGCGAGTTCTCGCCCTGGGCCGAGAGCCCGGTGGACGCCTCGAAGCAGATCCGCGGACTCCACGCCGTGCGCCTGGCCGAGCGCGACCTGACGCAGACGGCTCGCTTCCTGGTGGACGGGATGGGGTTCACCGCGGCCGGTGAGGATCAAGGCTGGCATCGCTTCGCGCTCGGCGAGGGCGGGTCGGGCCGAACGGTGGACGTGCAGGTGCTCCCCGACACCGCTCGCGGCGAGTGGGGGGTCGGCAGCGTGCATCACATCGCGTGGCGGGTGCCGGATAGCGAGCAGCAGACTGCGGTGCGTGGGCGGGTGGTCTCTGCGGGCGTGCGGCCGACCGAGGTGATCGACCGGTTCTGGTTCAAGTCCGTCTATTTCCGCGAACCGGGCGGTGCGCTCTTCGAGGTTGCGACCGACGGGCCCGGCTTCTCGGTGGACGAGTCCACCGACTCACTCGGCGAGCGGCTCATTCTGCCGCCCTGGCTCGAGCCGCGGCGGAGGGACATCGAGGACGTCCTGCCGCGACTCACGACCCCGGTGAGGACCTAGGCGCGAACCTAGTTATCCATCTCCTGCATACCGCAGAAGTTCAGGAACGCGGCAAGATCTTCCGCCTCCTGCTGCGTGGATACCATCACCGTCGTTGTTCCCCGGCTGACGATCGGGATGAACTTGAGACCACCGCGACCCGGCTTCTTGAGCGGCCGGGTATCGGTGTGCCAGGGGCCCTCCACCCTTGCGCCGGCGCTACCGAGGACCTGATCGATGCACTGGCGGAGCAATGCCGAATCGCGCCGGGTCCCACGGCGCGGCTTGGCCTGGTGCCGGATCAGGGCGGCCAGCTCCAGCGCCGCCCGCTGACAGAAGGTCTGGGGGGCAATTTCTTCCACGGGGCGATCCTGGGGTGTACGGCGCTGACGAATATCGCTCATGGGTATGGCCTCGGGTTGGGCATACGGCCTCTGCACTAAGGTACTCCTCTGAGCCATCTCCGTAATGGTGTGTCCCCGGCGCGCCACTTGCCTTTCGGCCGCTGATCCGGCCCCTAGGCCGCCGAGCCGATCCGGCACGGCAGCCATAACCGACGACATCGCACAGCCTTAGCGGCGGGCCCCCCGAGGCCGGCCGGTGTCCCGGTCCGGGTGCAGAACGCGAGTGGTTCGTCCGTTCCGCAGGGCGCCGGTTTTTCCCGACACTGCCAGGTGCTGCATGACGAGCCGTTCGGCGGGACTGCGACTCCCGCTCGCCCTGACTCTCCTCCTCGCCGCGTGCGGCGGCGGAACGTCCACCGGTCCGACCACCGGCACCATCATCCTCGCCGTGAGCGGTCTGCCGGCGGGCATCGATGCGGATATCGCCGTCACCGGCCCCAACGGGTTCAACCGGCAGTTCAGCGCCTCGGAAACGCTGTCCGCGCTCGCACCGGGCAGCTACACGGTGGCCGCGGCGGGCGTCACGTCCGGACCGCTGGTGTTCGCGCCGTCACCCGCGTCCCAGAACGTCACCGTCGGCACGGAGGAGCCCGCCAGCGCCGAGGTGGTGTACGGAACGGCGGAGGGCTCGCTGGCGGTCACGGTGGCGGGACTGCCGTCGGGTACGGACGCCGCCGTGACCGTCTCCGGTCCGAGCGGCTACAGCCACTCGCTGACCGCGAGCGAGACCCTCACCAGCCTGGCATCCGGCCAGTACACGGTGACGGCCCTCGCGGTCAGCGACGGGACCGACCAGTACTCGCCGGCTCCGACCAGCCAGACGGTCACGGTGGGCGGCGGCACGACGAGCGCGACGGTCACCTACTCCACCGGCGGTCAGGCCGGCTTCAACCTTCGGGTGGACGGCCTGTACCTGGTGCAGAGCGTCCAGACCTACGCCCGCGGCGTGCCGGTCGTGGCCGACCGCGACGCGCTGCTCCGGGTGTTCGTGACGGCCAACCAGGTCAACGCGGTGACGCCCACCGTGCGCGTCCGCTTCTACAACGGCGCCTCGCTCGTGGCCACGGAGACGATCACCGCGCCCGGCATCACGACGCCGCTTGCCCCGAACGAGGGCGACCTCGACAACAGCTGGAACCTCGACGTGGACCGCAGCCTGGTGGTACCTGGGCTCGCCATGGTGGTGGACGTGGATCCCGACAACACCATCGCCGAAGGCAACGAGGGCGACAACGCCTTCCCAGCCTCCGGCACCCCGCTGGCGATGGACGTGCGGACCACGGCACCCTTTGCCGTGCGGTTCGTCCCCGTCAAAACGAAAGTGGACAACCGTCAAGGCAACGTCACGCCCGCGAACCACGAAGATTTCTTCGACGCGGCGATGCGGATGCATCCGCTGGCGAGCTTCGAGGCCGACGTGCGGGCCGTCTACACCACCAGCACGAACCTCCCGCTCCAGTCGGACAACGGCAACTCGGCGTGGGGCACGATCCTGAGCGAGATCGCGACCCTTCCCGCGGTCGGCAGCTCGCGGTACTACTACGGGGTGGTGAATCCCAACTACGGCAGCGGCGTCGCCGGCATCGGCTACATCGGCAACAACGTGGCGCTCGGCTGGGACAAGTCCGGAAGCCGCGCCAGCGTGGCGGCTCACGAGTGGGGTCACAACTGGGGCCGGAGCCACGCGCCCTGCGGCGGGGTGGGAAACCCGGATCCGAACTATCCTTATGCCGGCGGTGAGATCGGCGTGGTGGGATACGACATCGTGGCCGGCGAGCTCAAGCCGACCGACTCGCACGATCTCATGGGCTACTGCAACGACGAGTGGATCAGCGATTACACCTACAAGGCCGTGATGGACTTCCGCGGGAGCGAATCGTTCGTGACTGGGCTGAGCGAGGCGGTGCAGCCCGGTCTCCTCGTCTGGGGCCGGATCGAGAACGGCCGCGCCGTGCTCGAGCCGGCGTTCCGGGTCACCGCGCGGCCCCGCCTGCCGAACCGCCCGGGGCCGTACCGCATCGAGGGCCGCGCGGGCGACGGCTCGCGGATCTTCGGGCTCGACTTCGCGCCTCTCGAAGTAGCCGATGACCCGATGGGATCCAAGCATTTCGTCTTCGTCGTCCCGCTGCGGGCCGAGCGTGCGGAGCGGCTGGCGTCGCTCGCGCTCGATGGGGCGGGGGTGCACGCGTCGCTGGCGCAGGTGTCGTCCGAGCCGGTGACGGTGCAGGCGACGAGGGCCGGCGGACGGGTCTCGCTTCGGTGGGACGTGCGCAAGGCGCCGATGATCATGGTCCGCGACCCGGTGAGCGGCGAAGTGCTGTCGTACGCCCGGGGTGGCAGCGCGGAGATCGAGACCGAGCGCAACGACCTCTCGCTCACGGTGTCGAACCAGGTCCGGAGCCGCGATCTCCGGGTCTCGGCGACGTCGCGATGACCGGACGCGCGTGGTTGGTAGCGATCCTGGCGCTGGCGGCGTGCTCGCCGAGGGCGGCGGGGTCGGGCGCGCAGCCGACGCCGTACGATCAGCAGGCGGCCGCTCCGGCGGACACGACGCCGGTCGTCAGGCTCGAGCGCGAGCCCTGTTTCGGGACGTGCCCGGTGTATGAGGTGTCCATCGCCCGATCGGGACAGGTGCGGTACCTCGGCAAGAATCACGTGAGGACCGCGGGGGTAGCGAGCGCCCTGATCGAGCCGGAACGGGTGGATAGCCTGCTGAAGGCGCTGGACGACGGTGGGTATTTCGGGTTCGCGGATGGCTACGTGACGGACTCGCCCGCGTGCGGGATGTACGCGACCGATTCGCCGACGGTGATCACGACGGTGACGGCGGGGGGGCGGAGCAAGACGATTCGGCATGATTACGGGTGTCATGGGGCGCCGCGGGAGCTCGCGGGGTTGGAGCGGATGATTGATGATGTGGCGGGGACGGATAGGTGGACGGGGAGGGAGTAAGGCTTGTCATCCCGAACGAAGTAGGATCTTGCGCGCCGTGGTTCGGCGCCGGGGGCGGGCAAGATCCCTCACTTCGTTCGGGATGACAGTC
>CAVRFK010000027.1:0-10090 GCA_963720365.1 uncultured Gemmatimonadales bacterium
TCTCTCCGGTTAGAGCTTCGCGGCCCATGGGCACGGCCCCTCGGTCGACTCCGGCGAAGAGCGGCCTTCGGGAGCCCATAAGATGAAGCCAAACAGCCTCTGGCGCGAGGCGTCGGCGCGCTCCATAGTGAGGGCCATGATTCCTGATCATGCGCAGTCCGAACCACTCGAGGACAAGGTCTTTCTGTTCCTCGTGATCGGCGTGACGATGGCGTTCTTCTGGATCCTGCGGCCCTACGCCGGAGCCATCCTCTGGGGCACCGTGCTCGCGATCGTGTTCGCGCCGCTCAACCGGCACCTGCGCGACCGCACGCGCCAGCGGCGCGGCCTGGCGGCGGGCGCGTCGCTGCTCCTCATCGTGGTGCTGGTGCTCTTCCCCGTCGCACTGATGGTGCAGTCGCTGATCAGCGAGGGCACCACCGCATACGAACGCATCCAGTCGGGCGAGCTGGACATCGGGGCGTGGTTCCGCCAGATCTACGCCGCGCTGCCCGACTGGCTGGTGCAGTTGTTGAGCCGGTATGGCCTGACCAACCTGGAGACGATCCAGACCCGGCTCTCCGGCTTCCTCGCCAGCGGCGCGCAGGCCATCGCCTCGCAGGCGCTCAACATCGGACAGATCACCTTCCAGTTCGTGGTGGCGCTGTTCGTGATGCTGTACCTGCTCTTCTTCCTCCTCCGCGACGGCGACCAGCTCTCCCGGAAGATCCGCGAGGCCATCCCGCTCCAGCCCGGGCGCCAGCGCAGCCTCGCCGGCCGCTTCACCACCGTGATCCGGGCGACGATCAAGGGCAATCTCGTCGTGGCGCTGGTGCAGGGCGCGCTCGGATGGCTGATCTTCCTGATCCTCGGCGTGGGCGCGCCCGTGCTGCTCGGTGTGCTGATCGCGATTCTGTCGCTGCTGCCGGCGGTGGGCGCGCCGGCGGTGTGGCTGCCGGTGGCGATCTATCTCTTCGCGGTCGGACACACCTGGCAGGCGATCACGCTGGCCGTATACGGGGCCCTGGTCATCGGATCGGCGGACAACATCCTGCGGCCGATGCTCGTGGGGAAGGACACCAAGCTCCCCGACTATCTGGTGCTGATCTCGACGCTCGGCGGGCTGGCGGTGTTCGGAGCCAACGGGTTCGTGATCGGGCCGGTGATCGCGGCGCTGTTCGTGGCGTCGTGGGAGATCTTCGCCACGTCGCGGAGCCCGAGGGAGGCGGTCACGGTGGAGATCCCGGTGCCGCCGCAATGATTCGGTGACCTAAGCGCTAAGGCCCCTCCCTCCCCCACCGCTCCGCTCCCGCCGGCAGCTCCGCCTCCCGCAACGGCGGTATCCGCGGACTGAACAGCACCCCACTCATCCGGTCGGTATTGTCGTCCCGCACCCGAAACGCCGCCGGAAAGTCGTCCGTCCCCTCGATCCACTCCTGCAGCACCGCGGCCAGCTCCCGTACCCGCGCCGCCTGCTCGGGCCGGTCGGCGAGGTTCGTCAGCTCCCAGGGGTCCCGCTCGAGATCGTACAGCTCCAACCGGCCGCGCGGCGCCTCGAAGAGCCGCTGCTGCGCCGGCGTGAGCCTGCCCGCTCGCGCCCGGGCGCGGAGAGCGAGGAAGGACGGACTCGCCCCGATGTCCGCGGCCGTGCAGAGCGGCAGCTCGGTGTACGCGTCGGTGCGGATCAACTTCCAGCGGGCGGTCCGCACGGCGCGCTGGTGCTCGTCGCAGTCGTGCCAGTTGCGCTCGCTGAAGACATACTCGCGGCCGCCGTAGGATCGAGGATCCGTGATCAGCGCTCGGGCGCTTCTTCCCTGAACCGTCTTGGGAACCCGTGCTCCCGCGATCTCCAGCAGCGTCGGCATGAGATCGATGGTGCTCACCGGCCCTCGGTCGTACACCGAGCCCGCCTCGATCACGCCCGGCCATGACAACACGAGCGGCGTGCGAGTGCCCGAGTCGTACAGGGTTCCCTTCTCCCTGGGAAACGGCGCGCCGTTGTCGCTGAGGAAGACGACGAGGGTGCTGTCGCGCAGTCCCCGCTGTTCGAGCGTGTCCATCATCTCGCCGATGGCTCGGTCCATCCGGGCAATGGCGTCGTAGTACTGCGCGATGTCCGTCCGCGTCTCGGGCGTGTCGGCGAGGTGCGGCGGCACGACGGCCCGTGCGGGCGAGTGCGCGCCGGCCGGGGGCACCGAATCGTACGGCCGGTGCGGTTCGTGGAAGCCGACCCACAGGAAGAATCGCTTCCCACCCGCCGCGTCGAGGAACGACGGCAGCGCCGAAGTCGTCTCGGGCGAGTACCACTCGAACTGCCGCTCCGCCTCGGGCCCGTAGTGCGTCTTGGCCATGTGCCCCGTGAAGTAACCCTGCTCGCGGAGATACGACGGCAGGAGTCGCTCGCCGCTCGGCAGCGGCGTGTGCAAATCCTCGGTCCGGGTCGTGTGCGGATAGCGGCCGGAGAGGATGCTGATGCGAGAGGGGCTGCACTGCGGTGAGGTCCCGAACGCATGGCGAACCAGTAGCCCCGAGCGTGCCAGGCGCTCGATGCTCGGCGTGCGAACGGCGGTGTTCCCGTACGGCCGCGTATCGCGCCAGCCGAGGTCGTCGCCGACGAAGACGACGATGTTCGGGCGGGGCGCGGATGGGACCTGGGCAGCGAGCAGAAGGAGGGCGGCGAGCAGCAAGGCGGCCTCGGTGATGCAGTTAAGTGGAGAGTAGCGAGGAATCTTGCCCGTCGCTACGTGATCCCCGTCGCTGTGACCCATTCACCCCGGCCGTATTCTCGATCCCATGACCACCGCCACCCAGACCACCCCCTACTGGTCCGAGACCCCTTTCCCCCGGTTCGCCAAGCTCGAGGCTGACACCGACGTGGACGTCGTCGTAGTCGGGGCCGGCATCACCGGCCTGACCGCGGCCTACTCCCTCCTCCGGGCCGGCCGGTCGGTGCTCGTGATGGAGCGCGGACGCTGCGTCACCGGCGATACCGGCTACACCTCCGCCCATCTCACGATGGTGACCGACACACGCCTCCCCGAGCTGGTGAAGCGGTTCGGCAATCCGCACGCGCAGGCGGTGTGGGATGCCGGCCTCTCGGCTATCGCGCAGATCGACGCGATCGTGCGGGAGCACCGGATCGACGCCGGCTTCGAGTGGGTCGAGGGGTACCTCCACCTGCCGAGAGGTGAGAGCAGTCCCAAGGCCGGAGACGAGCTGAAGCGTGAGGCCGACCTCGCCGTGGAGCTTGGCTTCGATGCCACCTTCATGAGCGAGGTGCCGCTCGCCGGCACACCCGGCATTCGGTTCGACGGGCAGGCTCGGGTGCATCCCCGCCGCTACCTGGCCGGCCTGGCCAAGGCGATCGTGGCCGCCGGCGGGAGGATCCACGAGCACACCCAGGCCGAAGAGTTTGCCTCGAGCCCGATGTCCGTGACGGCCAATGGTCACCGCGTGACGTGCCGCGACCTCGTGATCGCGACGCACAACCCGCTCGTGGGCGTCGCCGGCCTGACCGGCGCCGCGCTCTTCCAGACCAAGCTGGCGCTCTACTCCTCCTACGTGGTGGCGGGACGCGTGCCCAAGGGCGTCGTGACGGATGCCCTCTGGTGGGACACGGCCGACCCCTACCACTACCTCCGCGTCGAGCCCCACCGCGACTACGACCTGGTGATCTTCGGTGGCGAGGACCACAAGACGGGCCAGGCCGGCGACACCGAGGCCCGCTATCAGCGAATCGAGAAGGCGATCGCCGCGCTCACGCCTGGCATCGAGCTGACCCATCGCTGGTCGGGACAGGTGATCGAGACGCCCGACGGGCTGCCGTACATCGGCTCGACCGCGGAGCATCAGTATGCGGCGACCGGATACTCTGGAAACGGCCTGACCTTCGGCACCCTCGCCGGCGTGATGATCGCCGAGCGCATGCTCGGCCGCGCCAACCCCTGGGCCGAGCTGTTCGACACCGGCCGCAAGGCGATCCTGCATGGCTTCTGGGATTATCTGAAGGAGAACAAGGACTATCCCTATTACTTGATGCGCGGCCGGTTTGCCGGCGCGGAAGCCAGGTCAATGCGGGAAGTGAAGCGGGGACAGGGGAAGGTGCTGGAGCGGGATGGACAGAAGGTGGCGGCGTACCGTGATCCCGACGGCTCCGTCACGCTCCGCTCCGCCATCTGCACCCATCTGGGATGCGTCGTCGGCTGGAATCCGGCGGAGAAGACGTGGGATTGTCCCTGTCACGGATCGCGCTTCCAGCCGGACGGCAAGGTGATCTCGGGGCCGGCGGAGTCGCCGTTGGCGGAAGTGGACTGAGCCTCAGCGCACGAAGTCCACCCAGCCGCTGTTGAAGTCGAAGTTGCTGATCACCGCGATACCATCATGCGACATCGCGATCTTCCAGGCGGCGCCGCCCAGGGTGACCGTCCGCACCACGGCACCTGCAGTGCGCTCGACGATCTCCAGCTGTGAGCCGCCGATGACATAGAGGAACTTGCCGTCGGGTGTGATATCCAGGTCCGAGGTGCGACTGGACGTGAGCCTTCGCTCCGGCTCGCCCGTCTCGAGGTTCCACACGTCGATTCCGCCGTAATAACCAACGGCGTAGAGCCGAGTCCCGTCAGGTGACACGATGTGTGACTGGACCCCCTCACGCGGAAAGCGACGGAGAATGGCGCCCGACCTGGCATCGACTTCATACACGGCGCTGGAGCCTGCCGACAGGTAGAACAGCGGCTTCAATGGGTGTCGCGTGATCTTCGTGACGCTCCCGATGGCCGCGCCGCCGAGCGAGGTCTTGCTGGCGACGTCGACGGCCTCGAACCCGTCACTACCGCCGCCGATCAGGACCGAGCCATCCCCGCTGATCCCCACGCTCTCTCCGTTGCCCATCCGGACGGGGATGGTATCGGTGACCGCATTGGTCGTCAGGTCGACGACCACAATCCCGCCGCCCACCTGGTTCACGTAGGCGCGGCTGATGCTTCCGTTGAAGGCGACGCTCCCTGGATTGCCGCCGGTCTGGATTCTCAGCGGGACGCTGAAGTCGGGGATGGTGCCGCCGAGCAGCTCACCGGAGCCGCTCACGAAGTACCGGCCGTTAGGCGCGACTCCGACCCCGTACACCCAGTCGTGGGGCGCCGCCCGGCTCAGGATCTCTCCCGCCGGCGCGGTTCCCACGAACACGCCGATGGAGGCCGTGAAGTCGTCGCCGGTCGCGGTAACGAATGCCGCTCCTTCGGGGCCGACGGACTTGATGATGCCGAATTGATCCACCGTGAGCACCGCGGGATCGCTGGTGGTCCAGGCGATGGTTTCGTCGCCCTCGATCTCGTCGCCCGTCTTGTCTACGATCGCCGCGGAGAGCTGGTGCGATTCGCCGGGGACCAGGACCACACTGGTGGGTGAGATGGCCAGCTTCGTTGGGAACTGCGCCACGGTGACGGGGATATCCGTGTGCAGCGTCCCGCTGGTAACGGTGACCGTGGCCGTTCCGGGTCGGACCGCCCTCAGGTACTGGCTACCGGACTCCTCCACCACGAGGATGACGGCCGGATTACTGGACTCCAAAACTACGGCGGGCTCTTCGACCGGCTGCCCGTTCTCGTCCGTCACCGTCCATGACAGCCCGGCGGTCTCATCGGTGTCGAGCTCCAGCGAGGACGGTCTGACCACGACCGCCGAAGTCGGGAGCACCACCTCGACCGCCACCTCTACGGTCAGCTCGCCACTGGCGGCGGTCACGATCGCTCTGCCCGGCGTCTCCCCGGCGGTGAGCAGCCCGCGCTCGTCCACGGTCACGGTGTCGGGATCGCTCGACTCGAAGCTGACGGGACCGTCACCGATGGTGCTTCCCGCCGCATCCACGACGGCCGCCTCGAGCTGCAGCGTGGCCCCGACCGCGACTCGGGCTTCGGCCGGCGTCACCTCGATCGCCGCCGGGACGCGGGGGCCGAGGTCGTCGCCGCAGGCCAGCAGTGCCGCCACGGCGAGTGCGGCGAGACCTCGAGACGGCGAGATCGGACACGCATGAGGTTCACCTCAGCGAACGAAGTGGAGATGGTCATCGCCGCCCGACCGATACATCGTTGTCCACCACGATCGCGGTCCCATCCGAAGCCAGCGTCACCCGCCGGAGCCCCCGCCCAGCTCGACCTCCCGGAAGACCATGCCGGAGATCGGCTCCAGGATCCTGAGGGTCGGACCCTGCACGGCGTAGAGGAACTTGCCGTCCGCCGAGAAGGCGAGCGACTCAGCCCCGCTCGTCGTCAGGCTCGGCTCGCGCGCCCACGTCTCCAGGTTCCACACGTGGATGACGTGTCGCCTTCCTCTCGCCGGCGTAGAGGCGCGTGCCGTCCGGCGATACCGCGAGGCCCTTCACGCCGGTGATGGGGATCTCCCGCAGACTCAGCCCGGGGTCGATGCTGACTTCGAAGAGCGTGCCGAAGAACGTGGACTGGTACATCAGCGGGAGCGTCGGGTGTCGCACGAGCTGCTCCACCTGGTCCAGCCGCGACCGAGCCGAACGACCCGCCGCCGATGCCCACCTTCTCGATCGTGGCATGCGTGCCGACGATCAGCATGCTCTCGTCCAGCGACAGCTCCACCGCCATGGGATTGCCGAAGCGGGACCGTGAGGACGTCGATCACCTCGTTGGTCGCGAGATCCACGACGTCGACGCCGTCCCCGCCCTCGTCCGTAGTGCCTCTGACGACGTAGGCGCGGTCGGCGGCCTGGTTGATGGTGAGGCCGACGGCGGTGCCGGTCATGGGAATGGACCCGGTGAGCGCAAAGCTGGGCAGCGTGCCGCTCAGGAGCTCGTCCGAAATGGTCGTCACCAGGTATCGGCCTCCGGGAGTCACCGCTACCCTCCACGCCTCCTCGACCGTGAGCGTCGAAAGCACCTCGCCTGCCGGCGGGGTGCCGACATAGACGAAGGCGGAGTCGGAAAAGCTCAAGTAGGTGGCCTTGATCGTGACGAGGCCCTCGGGGCCGCTCGACTGCACCATGCCGGTGGCACTCACCGTGAGAATCGTCTCGTCGCTGGACGACCAGGTGATGGAGGCGTCCTCGATCGGCGCCTCTGCCAAGATCCCGGACCACGGCGGTGAGCTGCGCGGTGCTTCCGGGCGAGAGGACAGCCTCACTCGGCGTGAGCAGCACCGAATGCGGCACCTGCGTCACGGTGACCGGGACTTCGCGGACGTAGTCGCCGCTGGTGATCGTGATCGTCGCCGTTCCCGGTGCGCCGGCGGTGACGGTCCCTACCGTGTTCACGCTCGCGACGAAAGCGTCGGTGGTAACGAAGAGAATCGCGGCGTCCGGTATGGAATCCGCGTTCTCGTCCGTGACCGTCACGTTCAGCTGCCTTTCCGCACCGGCCTCCAACGCCAGCGACGCCGGACTCACCGCCATGGTGAGCGGCGTCAGCACCACCTGCGCCTCCACCTCGGCCTCGAGCGATCCGCTCGTCGCGGTGATCAGCGACGTGCCGGTCCCGCCGACGGAGGTCAGCAGCCCCTCCTCATTCACCGTCAGGATCGCCCCATCGCTCGACGCGAACGCCACCGATTCGCCCTCGACTGCCCGGCCGTTCGCGTCCACCACCGTGACCGTGAGCTGGAGCGTCTGGCCCATCGGCACATGCGGCTGGTTGGGGGTAATGACGATCTCGGCTGGAGTGCTCGGCCCCGCGTCGTCGCCGCAGGCGATGATGGCCGCCGAGACGAGCAGCGCGGCCACCCGGGCGACGGACCACGGCCGAAGCGAGCGAGTTGGCCTGTTCATCGGACGAAGTCCACCCAGCCCGCTGTGCCCGGAACACCATCATTGGTGACGATCGCGATCCCATCGTGCGACATCGCGATGCGTTGCGACAGCCCCCCCAGGACGATCGTGCGCAGCAGGGCGCCCGAGAAAGGATCGACGATAAAGACCTTCGAGCCATCCACGCTGTGGTTCGAGGGGAGCGACACGTACAGGAATCTGTCGTCGGGCGAGAGCACCACGTCGCCTCCCGCAAACCGCCCTGGGAGCTGCACTCGCTCACCCGTCTCCAGATCGATGACGTTGATCGGGGCGCCGAAGAAATCGACGGTGTAGAGCCTGGAGCCGTCGGATGTCACCGCGTGGGACGCGACGCCGCCTCTCCACCAGCGCTTGATCTCGCCCGTCTTCGGGTCGAGCTCGAGCACGCCGACCCCGCCGGACGCATACAGCAATGGCTTCAAGGGATGATGGGTGATCTTGCTGATCTGCCCTGCCGCGGTCCCGCCCAGCGACCTCTTGGTCGCCAGGTCGATGCGCTCGAACCCGTGATCGGTCCCGACGGTGAGCACCGTGCCGTCTCCCGACAGCGCGCCGCTGCTCGGCCTGCCGAGGCCGACGGGCAGAAAGTCTATCGGCGAGCTCGTGGCCAGGTCCATAACGACCACACCCGTCGGATGGCTTCCATTCAGCTCGACAGTTGTCCCCACCAGATAGGCGCGGGTGACCGAGCCGTTCAGGACGACGTCCTCTCCCGGACCCAGGAGAGTCGCCTGCTTGGAGAACCCGAGGGTCGGGAGCGTGCCGCTGGCGAACCCGCCGTAGCCCGCAATGAAGAACCGGCCCGTGGACGTCACCGTCACGCCCCTGGGGAACTCATCGAACGGCACGGTAGCCAGCTTCTCACCGGCGGGTGGGGTGCCGACGAACGCCCCCAGGCTGACGGTGAGCGTATCCATGGTCGCCGTAAGGATCGCGGAGCCTTCAGGGCCCACCGAGGTGACGAGGCCGGTCGGGCTGACGGTGGCGACGGCTTCGTCGCTGGACGACCAGGCGATCGGCTGGAGGACATCGATGTCGTGTCCCAGGTTGTCCACCACGGCCGCCGTTACTTGCTGCGACTCGCCGGACGAGAGCACCAGGCTCTGCGGCGTCACGATCACGGCCACGGGAAGCCGGATCACGGTGACCTCGACTTCCACGGTCGAGCCGCCGCTGGACACCGTCACCGTCGTCGTGCCCCTCTCGAGCCCGGTGAGGAAGACGGAGTCAGGGAAAAAATCGTACCTGTCGACTTGAACCACGGTGGGATTGCTGCCTTCGAAGGCAAATTCTGCATTCGGCACCGGCTCACCGTTCTCATCGGTGAGGGTGACATACACGCTGGTTTGCACTCCGAGGTTCAGCGTCAGCGATCGGGTGCCGACGATGAGTGCCGACGGCGGAAGTGCTACCTCGGCCTCGAGCTCCGCGCTGATCTCTCCGCTCGCCACCGTGATGAGCGAGCTGCCGGGAGGTCCCACCGACGTCAGGACTCCCGCATCGTCTACCGAAATGACCGACTCGGCGCTCGAGCTGAACGTGAGGGCTTGCCCGGGGATCTCCCGTCCGGAGGCATCCACCACGCTCGCGTCGAGCCGGAGCGTGCCGTCCAACGGCACGCGGGGCGTCTCGGGCGTGACGACGATCGCGGCGGGCACGCGCGGGCCGAGGTCGTCGCCGCAGGCGAGGAGCCCGGCGGGCGCCAGCAGGATGAGCACTCTCGACGCGCGCGCGAGCATGGTCATTGGGCGCTCACCGTCACCGGAATCTCCCGGCTGTCGTCGCCGCTGGTGACGGTGATGGTCGCCGTACCGGGCTCTCCAGCCCTGACCGATCCGCCGTCGCTGACGTCTACGACCAGAGGATCGCTGGTCTGAAACAGGACCAAGGGCTGCGGGATCGAGTCGCCGTTCTCGTCCGTGACCGTCCAGTTCAACACCGCGAATTCATCAGGGAGCAGCGAGAACGAGGCCGGCGTCACGTACAGCGCCGACGGCCCGATGACGACCTCCGCCTCGACTTGCGTGGTGAGATCGCCGGATGCCGCGCTTACGGCCGAGGTGCCCAGCGGCCCGACGGACGTCAGCAGGCCGCCTTCACCGACGGTGAGAACCGACAGATCGCTCGACGCGAACGTCACCGGCTCGCCTTCGACCGCGCGTCCCTCGGCATCCACCACCGTGGCCGTGAGCTGGAGCGTCCCGCCCATGGGTACACGCGGCAGGTTGGGAGTGAGGACGACGTCGGATGGCGTACGCGGCCCCTGGTCGTCGCAGGCCAGGACCATGGCGGCGACGGCAAGGA
>CAVRFK010000028.1:0-10142 GCA_963720365.1 uncultured Gemmatimonadales bacterium
CGTATGGTTATCGAATGACACGAGGAGCCACCATGGTCAGCGGTGCCCAACCGGGCGTCACCACGTACGCGACGCCCAACGACCGTGAGGTCGTCATCACGCGCGTGGTGGACGCGCCGCGGCACCTCGTGTTCGAGGCGTGGACCAATCCCAAGTACATCCCTCGGTGGCTGGCGCCCATGGATTGGACGATGCCGGTGTGCGAGATGGATGCGCGCCCCGGCGGGAAGTGGCGCTACGTCTACCGGAAAGACGACGGGAGCGAGATGGTGCTGAGCGGCACGGTTCGCGAGGTCTCCCCGCCGGAGCGCTTGGTATCCACCGAGAGCTGGGGTCCCGAGTGGCCCGAGACGGTGAATACGCTGATGCTGACGGAGATCGCCGGCCGGACCACGGTGACGCTCACCGTGACGTATCCCTCGAAGGAAGCGCGCGACGCCGCGCTCAAGTCGGGCATGAAGGACGGCCTGGAAGAGGGCTTCGCCAAGCTCGACGCGCTGGTCGCGACGCTCAGATGAGCGCCGCCGATCCGCGGGTGGGCGAAGCGCTCGCCTGGCTCGAGCGCCGCGGCAGCAAGCGAATGCGCGACGACATGGTCAAGCGCTACGGTATCGTCACCCCGATGGCGTTCGGTGTGCCGATGCGGCAGATCCAGGAGCTGGCCAAGCGCCTGGGGCGGGACCACGCGCTCGCCGCGGCGCTGTGGAAGACGGGCTGGTACGAGGCGCGCACGCTCACCGCGTACGTGGATGAGCCCGAGCGCGTCACCGCGGCGCAGATGGATCGCTGGGTCAAGCAGTTCGACAACTGGGCCATCGGCGACACGCTGTCCTTCTGCCTCTTCGACCGCACCCCGCACGCGTGGCCGAAGATCAAGCAATGGAGCGTGCGGCGCGAGGAGTTCGTGAAGCGGACCGCCTTCGCGCTGCTGGCGAGCCTGGCCGGGCACGACAAGACGACGGGCGACGCCCGGTACCTCGCCTCGCTGAAGCTGATCGAGCAGGGCGCGACCGACGAACGGAACTTCGTGAAGAAGGGCGTCAGCTGGGCGCTGCGTTCGGTGGGGCGGCGGAATCGAGTACTGCGGGCCGCGGGACTCGCGACGGCGCGGCGCCTGGCCGAGTCGTCCGAGCCGTCCGCCCGGTGGATCGGGAGGGACGCGATTCGCTATCTCACGAAAACCAAGGGGTAGCCAGGCTCAGCGGACGAAATCCACCCAGCCATCCTGATTGGTGACGACCGCGATGCCGTCGTCCGAGAACGCGATGCGACGAGCCCAGCCGCCGAGGGTGACGGTCCGCACCAATGTGCCGGTTTCCCGGTCCACGATCCGCAGCTCGCTGAACATCGTCAGGTATACGAACTCTCCGTCCGGGGAAATGGCCAGCCCGAACCCACCGGACGTCGTGATACCCGGCAGCTCCGCGCCACTCGCCAGGTCGAAGATGTGGACCTGCTCCGCGCTCTCACTGGCCACGTACAGCAGGCTGCCGTCCGGGGACACCGCGTTGCCCTGGAGCCCTCCCGACGCGGAGAAGGTGCGCACGACCTCGCCGGTCTGCGCATCGAGCTCGAGCACCTGGCTCCCCGCGACCGTGGCGTACAGCAGCGGCTCCGTCGGATGCCGAGTGATCGTGTTGACCAACCCGGTGGCAAGGCCGCCGACCGTGTTGCCGTTCGAGATGTTCACCACGACGTAGCCCCCATCCGTCCCTACGATCAGCCTGGACTCGTCCTCCGAAAGGGCGACGGCGAAGGTCGTGCCCGGGACCGGAATCACATCGACCAGCGCATTGCTCGCCAGGTTCACGACCCCGATGCCGCCGGGGCCGCTTCCGTCGTTGGCGCCGGCGACATACGCCAGCGTGCCCGCCTGGTTGACCACCACGTCCGTCGCCTGCGCGTTCAGGTTGACGGTGATGGGAAAGCCGAAGTCGGGGAGGGTGCCGCTCTCCAGTCGCCCGTCGGTCGTGGCCACCAGATAGCGGCCGCTCTCGGTCACGGTCACGCCCCAGGGATTCGCGGTTGGAACCGTGGCGAGCACGGTGCCCGCCGGCGGGGTCCCCACGAAGACGGTGGCGCTCGCGACCAGCGCATCGCTGTGCGCCGAAATGCTGGCGACACCCGTGGCGGCCACCGCCGTCACCAGCCCGGTCGGACTCACGATCGCCACGCTCTGCGCGTCGGAGGTCCAGGAGATGGCGGCACCCGCGATCTCCGCGCCCGATTGACTCAGGACCGTGGCGGTGAACTGCTGGGAGCCGCCGGGCGGGACCACCACCTGGGTGGGGCTGATGACGATGCTGGTGGGAATCTGGTTCACCGCAACGGGCACAGTGCCGGTCAGCTCGCCACTCGCGACCGTAATCGTCGTCGTCCCGGCCGCGATGCCGCTGACGAAGCCGAACTCATCCACCGTCGCCACGTCCGTGTCGCCGCTGGTGAAGACGAGCGGGGGATTGAAGAGCACCTGGCTGTTCTCGTCGGTGACGGCGACGGTGAGCTGCACGAAGTCGCCGTCCTGCATGGTCAGGGAGGCCGGAGACACGATGACGACCGACGGCGCGAGGATCACCTCGACGTCCACGTGCGCGGTCAGCTCCCCGGCCGACGCGGTGACCGAGGCGAAGCCAAGCGGGCCGACCGCCGTGACCAGCCCCGTTCCATCGACCGTTATGATCGCGGGCTCGCTGGACTCGAAAGCCACGGCCAAGCCGTCGATCGCGCGGCCGCCCGCATCCACGACTGTCGCGGTGAGCTGACGCGACGTGCCGGTCGGAATCCGGGGCTCGTTGGGGACGATGACGATCGCCGCCGGCACCCGCGGTCCCAGATCATCACCGCAGGCTAGCAGCACGACCGGCGCGAGCAGCACCGACACGCGGGCCAACGACGTCCACGAACGCATGGAGGCCACTATCGTCAGAGTATGTGTGGGGGAACGGTCTGGAAGCTACGAAACGGAGCGAAGGCGGGGAAGGACGTTATTGCGCCAAGCAGGGACCGTTTTGCGACACGACCTCAACGTTCCAAAGTGCGCGCTCGCACCACCAACCCCAACGGCACGCTACGGGTACCCGCCCAGGTCCGCGCCGAGCCATCCGCTTGATCGAGCCGGAGTTGCCCGGAGATGCCGCCGTCCAGCAGGATTGCCTGCCGGCAGCCCAGCCCACCCATGACCGCGGCCATTTCTGCGGCGGTCAACCCGAAAGGAATCCGTCCCAGCGACTCGCCGAAGGCGTCGAAGCGAGTGAGCGCGACGACTACCCGCCCGTCGCTCAGGGTGCAGAGCGCCAGCCGGGCATCGCGATGGCCGATGTTGACGCCGAGCCCGGCCTGGGTGAGTGGCGCCGGCACCGCGCCGTCCTGGAGCAGCATCGGATAGCTCTGGAACGCTTCGACCGCGGTGCCGTGCCGGTGCTCGTCGGCGACGCGGTCCGGCGCGATCACCCGCACCGCACCGGACGAATCCACCACGACCGCGCCCGCGAGCGGCGCGTACTGCGGGGCCAGGATCTCGCGGCCCCCTGTCTTCACCCAGCCCCACGGCAACGACTCGCGGAACTGGCCTGCGGTGAACGCGACCGTGGCGTCGGCCGCCGCGTCGTCCACGGTCCACCGGCGGTTCCCGGTAAACGCCGGATCGAGCGACAGCGCGGCGTGCCGGGGGTCCAGCCGGACCACGATCACGCGGGTGCGCCACGCTTCGCTGGCGCCGCGAAGCTGAAGCTCGCCCCACTCGACGCCGCGCGCTCCGGCGAGCCACGCGACCCGCTTCGCCAGCGGCGCGCGGCCGTCCCACCGCGCCGGCGCCGCCGCCTCCCGCCACCACGTTACCCACCGGTCGCCCACCCGCACGTCGAGACCGACGCCGGGACGGCCGGACTCCGGCTCCGCGGAGGCGCGCCGGATCACGGTGCCGGCAACCGCCGCCGACACCGCGAAGATGAGCAGGGAACGGAAGGTCATTCGCATCGTATTACCTGCTGGGAATGCAGCCGGCCGACTGGATGCGGTTGATGGTATCGGCGATCGCCATCATCGTCGCCATGTCGTTCGCCTCCTGCGCGGCTGTGCCCCGCGTGCCGAGTTCCACCAGCCGGGCCTCGTTCTTCTGCGCGTTCTGGGCGTAACAGGCTCCCATCGCCTGCTGAGCTGGGGATACCGTCGGCACCGGCTGCGCCGCCGGCTTAGGTGTGGTGTCCACCGCCACTGCGGCCGGCGCGGGGCGGGTGGCCGCCGGCACTGGCTCCAGGCCGAGCAGCTTCTTCAGCTCCTTGGAACGCTTGTCCACCGCGTTCTTCTCGCCGCTGGAGAGGTCGGTCGGCGGCGTGCCCTGCAAAATCATCCCGATCCGCTCCAGCGCCTGAGCGTAATCGGCCTGGCTCAAGCCCGATGATTTCAGGGCCTTCTGTTCGGCTCCCGCCTCCGCCTTCCGCTGCGCGTCGTAATAGTCGCTCGGCTGGTCGGGTTTCTTCACGGCGCAGGCAGGATCGATCATGATACTCGCGGAGTCACTGTAAGCGAGGTACCCAGCCTGGTTACCCTTGCCCGACTCCGTCACCATCTTCTCGACGAACGCGTTGTACCGGTCGCTCACCTTCTGGTCGGCCGCCATGCGGGTACCGAAGGCCGTCTGCGCCTTTCCGCACTTCACCTGCGCCTCATCGTACGCTGCCACCGCGCGGTTATGCCGGCCGTACGGCGTGTCCGCCGTCTTCGCCGCCTGCTTCTCCGCCTCGGCCGCCTTGAAGCCGGTCACCAGGCGCTCGATCACCTCGTCGTCGAGGACGAGGGTGCCACCCGTGGCGACATTACCTGCCCGGGCAGGCGCGTTCGCCGCGGGTGCGGCCGCGTTCTCAGCCGGCGCGGCCGCCTCGGGGACCACCTTCTCGACGCCCTCCTGAGCCGCCGCGGCCTTCAGCTTCTTCTTCAGTCCGCCGAACTGGGCCGCCGCGGGCGTGGCGAAAGTGAGCGCCAGCGCCGCGACCGCCGCGACCCGAGCGATGGCGGCGAGCCGCCGTGATCCGGTCCTCATGGGGATTCTCCAGTAAAGTGAAAGCCGGCCGGCATGGCCGAGGATCTCAATCGTCTGACGCCGGGCAGGCTCCGGCGTTCTCACCCCTAGTTGAATACCAGAGTCACGTCATTGGAGCACACCGAAGTGTTGGACTCGCAGACCTTGAGCACGTACGTGGCGGGGGCCGTCGTCTTCTTGGTGACCGTATGCTTGCCATCGTTCTCGGTGACGTTGGCCAGCTTGACCCCATTGCGATAAACGTCGATCCGACTGCTGGTTGCGCCGCTCCACCGGAGCATCATGTACTGGGTGGTGACGTCCTCGCGGCTGGTGGCCGTGAGCGTGATCGCGGGTGGGGCGGTCACGGTCACGGGGACCGTCTGCTGCTGGGAGGTCCCCCCGTCATCGGTCACGGTGAGGGTGACCTGATAGGTCCCGGCAGCGCCGTAGACCCGGCTCGGATTCCGGAGGGTGGATGTCGCGCCGTCGCCGAAACTCCAGCTCCAGGCGACCACGGTGCCGTCGCTGTCGCTGCTCGTATCCGTGAAGCCACAGCTCAACCGGTTGCACGAGCTGGTGAAGCCCGCGGTCGGCGCGCTGTTGATCGAGGTCACCGTGACGTCCTGGGACAGCGTGGCGGTGGCGCCGGCGTCGTCGGTCACCGACAGCTCCACCGTGTACGTCCCGTCCGCGGCGTACCCGTGCTCCGGACTGGCCTCGGTGGACGTTTCGCCGTCGCCGAAGGTCCAGCTCCAGGCCACAACCTCCCCGTCGGGATCAGCGCTCCCGTCCGTGAACCCGCACTGGAGCCGGGCGCAGCTCGCGCTGAAGCTCGCGGTGGGCGGCGCATTCTGCTCCGGGACCGTGACGGATCGGGACGTGGTGGCCGGCGCCCCGTCGTCGTCGGAGACGGTGAGCTGGACCGTGTAACTCCCCTCCGCTGCGTACGGATGCGAAGGATGCCGCTCGGTGGAAGTGGTCCCGTCGCCGAAGTCCCAGCTCCAGGACACCACATTGCCGTCGCCGTCGGTGCTGCCGTCCGTGAAGGTGCAGTCGAGCAGGGTGCAGTCCACGGTGAAGGAGGGTGACGGCGGCGCATTGGTCGGCGGCGGCGTGTCGTTGATCACCGTGCCGTCGCATGCCACGTAGCGCTCCGTCACCGCGGCGAAGAGCCGCTTGAGCGACATCGAGTCCACCGCCGTGGCCTGGGCCTTCGGCGTCCGGCCGTTGAACGTCAGCATGAGATCCAGCGACGGGACGACCAGTATCCAGTTGAGCCCCGAGCCCGTCGTCCGGTACATGTCGCTGGGATACTTGGCGCCCCAGCGGCAGTCCACGTTGGAGCGGATGTTCCGGTAGGCGGCCGACGTGGTGAACTGCCGCAGCCAGGACGCGTCGAACACCGACGTGCCGTTCCAGTCTCCCTCGTGCAGCATCAGATAGCCGATCCGGGCGAAATCGCGGGCGCTCGCCAGCCCGTTGCCCGCCGTGGCCCAGACGTAATCCCCCATGCCGTTGCTGGTCTTGTAGGCCATCCGCCCCACGCCGATGGGAGTCAGGATCTTCTGGCGCAGGTACGCGCTCGGCTCCAGGCCGGAGACGTTGCGGAACACGATGCTGAAATGATTGAAGGCGACGCTCGAGTACGCGCTGCCCTTGGTGTAGGCCGACGGGTTGCCCGGTGGATAGTAGAGCGGGGCGGTGACGGGGAAGTCGGCGTCCTTGCCCACCGTCGTGGCCTGGAAATTCCAGCCGGCCTTCGTCTGCACCGCGCTCGAGGCGATCGCGTCTTCGATCTCGGGAATGATCCCCGATTCGTGACGGAAGACCTGATCGAAGGTGATGCCGGCCTTGCGCGAGTCGGTCAGCGGGAAACCCTGGGAGAGCCACCGCGTGTCGTACAGCTTGCTCTGGAGATTGAACCCGAACTGGGTGAAATCCTTCGCCATGCGCCCGGCGAGCAGCATGCTGAACGTCTTGCCGTTCGAGGCCAGATAGTACACGCCGCTCGCGGCGCTCGGCTGGTTGTAGTACTCGCCGACGATCCAGCCGTTCTTGATGACGATGGCACCCTTGTCGGTGGAGTTGTACCCGCTCACGCCGGTGTTGTAGGTCTCCGATGGCAGAGCCAGGAGGTACGAGCCGAGGGTTGCGAGCTTCGCGGCGTCGATGCCCATGCCGGCGATCTGGGAGGCGTCCGTCGTCTTCCGCCAGCCGCCGTTCGCCTCGGGCGGCGGGAAATAGCTCGAAAGGGAAGCAGTGGTGCCGGCCGGGGCGAGCGACGCCTCGGCGGGCCCATAGGAATGGTTCGGGTCGCAGGCGGCCATGGTGATGAGCGTGGCGGAGCCGAACGACAGGACACGCGATGAGACGGGTCGCAAAACTTTGCTCTGCGTTCGAGACCGGGACGGCAATGCGGTAGGCGGGATATCCGACCATAGATGATCCCGGGTACTTGCCCCGTCAAGTCCGCCCTACAACGACTTTTCGAACCAGTGGTGGGCGTACGGTTCCTGGTTGAAGGCGGGGACCTCACGATAGCCGTGGCGGCGGTACATAGCCTGAGCTTCGGACAGCGTCCGGTTGGTCTCCAGGCGGAGGAGAGGGATTTCTCGGTCGCGGGCTATCTCCTCCAGCCGTTGGAGGATACGCCGGGCGATTCCCAGCCCGCGTAGCTCAGGGTCGGTCCACATCCGCTTGACCTCGGCAAACTCTGCGTGGCACTTGAGCGCCCCGCATCCCGCCGGCCGCCCGTGAAGCGTGGCCAGGACGAAGTAGCCACGGGGCGGCGTCAGCTCTTCCGCGTCGGCGGAGATGCTCCGCGCAGGATCGAATCCCGCCTCGAATCGCTCGGCCAGCTCGTGGAAATACCGGTCGAGACAGTACTGGGCGGCCTCGCTGGAGGGATCCACGACCTCGAGCCGCACCGACGCGGAGAGCAGCAGGCGCTCGACGCTCGCCATGGCCGTCGCCAGCTCGGTCTGCTTGGCTTCGCTCAGCCGCTCGAGCAGCGCGCGGGCGGCGTCGTCGGAGAGCTGGTCGAGCAGCGCCAGCTCCTTGTGCCCGGCGGCGGTGAGCCGGACGAGCCGGACCCGGCCATCGGCCGCGGCCGGCTCGGTGCGGACCAGACCTTCGCGCTCGAGGCCGCGGAGCAGCCGGCTGGTGTAGCCGGAGTCCAGGCCGAGGCGATCGCGCAGGTGGCGGACCTCGCTGCCGTCGGCGCCGATCTCGAAGAGCAGGCGGGATGCGCCGAGCGAGCGCGAGCGCCCGAGGAAGTGGGTGTCGAGCGCGCCGATGTGCTGGGTAACGGTCCGGTTGAAGCTGCGGACCCGGGCGATCTGGTCCATTGTCTGACTTTAGTCAGATAAATCGAAATGGGCAAGATTCTGGGCGTCAGGCGGGTATCCGGCGCCTAGCCCTTGATTTAGCGGCCTCGTTTAGGTACTCTTGCGGCTGCGATGGTCGTGCTTTGCAGCGCGATGTACAATCCATGAGGAGCTCAGGGCCCCCGGAGAAATCGCAGGGGCCCTTTTTCGTGGAACTCCGTCGCAGCCTATCGTGAGGGCAACGATCACGAGCCAACTGGTAGTCGGAACGCGCGCGAATGCCGAGTCCCGATTACGAACACAAAGGATGACTCTGCATGCGTACCACCGGCACCGTGAAGTGGTTCAACGACGCGAAGGGCTTCGGCTTCATTACTCCGGAGAGCGGCGAGAAGGACTGCTTCGTCCACCATTCGGCCATCTCGGGTCAGGGCTTCAAGAGCCTTGCCGAGGGCGAGAAGGTGGAATTCGACGTGGTTGATGGGGCCAAGGGCCCGGCCGCGGCGAACGTCGTCAAGCTCGCCTAATAGGGCGCACTGACGCACACGACATAGCCTTCGGGCTCCAGGGCTAAAGCAGCCTGGGTGATCAATCCTGCTTTGACTTGCGACCCGGCGGTGCAATAGCACCGGCCGGGCGTTTTGTTTGTTGGGGCCGCGGGTCGTTCGCCCGCAGGTTCCTGGCGGCGAGCCGGACGGTCTCCTCGATGCGGCGCGCCCGCGTCTCCGGCCGCTTCGCCGAGCCGATCCATAGGAGGATGCCCTTCCGCGCCGACGGCGGGAACCCGTCGTAGTTGCGCCGGGCCGACGGCGAGCGAGCGAGGGCGGCCGTCAGTTCTGGCGGCTCGATCATGTCCTCCACGTCGTCGAGCAGGCTCCACGAGCCGTCCCGTCTCGCTTCGTCGATCTTTCCCAACCCGGCCGGCGCCATCAGGCCGGCGGCGATGAGCCGCTCGACCCGCGCCTTGTTGGTTCGCGCCCATCCGCTTCCCGGCCGTCGCGGCGCAAACCACATCATGCTGCGCCGGTCATCCACCGCACGTCCCTTGCTGTCCACCCAGCCGAAGCAGAGCGCCTCTTCCACCAGCGCGTCGTAGGAGACGTGATGCTCCGGGACGTGCCGCTTGTAGAACACGACCCAGAGTCCCTGCTCCCGGCGGTGGTGCTTGCCGAGCCAGCGCCGCCACTCGGCGCGGCTCTTCACCTCGACCGATTCGGCTCCGGCCTCGGTCACCGCGGGTCCACCATCCGGCCCATGAGCAGGCAGTCGGCGAACACGCCGTCGATCAGCGTGTCGCGGGTGGTGCGTCCCTCGTGCACCCAGCCCATCCGCTCGTAGAGCCGGATCGCGGGGGCGTTATCCACCCGCACCTTGAGATTGATCTTCCGCACCACGCCGGTCGCCTGCGCCCAGTCGAGCATGTACTCGAGCAGCGCGCGGCCCACGCCGACCCCGGTGCAGGCCTGGGCGACGCTGATCCCGAACTCGCCCACGTGGCGCAACCGAGGGCGCCGCCCGCCATCGTAGGTGAGCCCGCCGACGATTCGGCCGTCCATGAGCGCGAGGATGGCGAGCGAATTGTCCGAGGCGGTCACCCGGCTCAGGTACTCGCGCTCCTCCTCCTCGGTGATCCCCGGTCCTTCCGAGCCGAAGGTGAGGTTGATGGTCTCTCCGCCGACCATCCGGAGATAGTCGAGCACCGCGCCGGCATCATCCGGGACGGCGCGGCGGATCAGTACCAAGCGTCCGTCGGGCAGGACGTGCTCGCGCTCGGTCGTGGCTTGCGCGGTCATCAC
>CAVRFK010000029.1:0-6659 GCA_963720365.1 uncultured Gemmatimonadales bacterium
GTTGGCGCGATCAGCTTCTCGAACCTCGAGTTCCCCGTGAGTGGCCGAGGATGTGGGGATCTCCCGGGTGACCCTCGTCTGGTCCAACTCCAGTCTCACCCGTATCTTGCAAGCTTCACCCAACCATAGAGCGGCATGACCGACCCGGTAGCCGTGTTGCGCGAAGGCCTGCGGGACCGCTACGCGTTCGAGCGCGAGCTCGGCCGCGGCGGCATGGCCACCGTCTGGCTCGCCCGCGACCTCCGGCACGACCGCCCGGTCGCGCTCAAGGTGCTCCACCCCGAGCTCGCCATGAGCCTCGGCCCCGAGCGCTTCCTTCGCGAGATCCGCCTCGCCGCCCGGCTCCAGCATCCCCATATCCTCTCGGTCTACGACTCCGGCGAGACCGGCGGCCGCCTCTGGTTCACCATGCCCTACATCGAGGGCGAGAGCCTGCGCGACCGGCTCACCCGCGAGCGCCAGCTCTCGGTGGCCGACGCGGTGCGGCTCACCCGCGAGGTGGCGCTCGCCCTCGACTTCGCCCACCGCCACGGCGCGGTGCACCGCGACATCAAGCCGGAGAACATTCTGCTGGTGGACGGGCAGGCGCTGGTGGCGGACTTCGGGATCGCCCGCGCGATCGGGGGCAGCGACGAGCGGCTCACCGAGACCGGCCTCTCCCTCGGCACGCCGGCGTACATGAGCCCGGAACAGGCCGCCGGCGACAAGTCGGTGGACGCCCGCACCGACATCTACAGCCTCGGCATCGTGCTCTACGAGATGCTGGCGGGCGAGGCGCCGTTCACGGCCCCGACCGCCCAGGCGATGATCGCCCGGCGGATGGTGGAGACGCCCCGGCCCCTGCGCGAGGTGCGGGAGACGGTGCCCGATGGGGTCGCCGCCGCGGCGGCGCGCGCGTTGGGGAGGGCGCCCGCCGACCGCTTCGCCACCGCCGCCGAGTTCGCGCGGGCGCTCGACGAGTCGAGTACGACCGCCGCGCCCCAGGCCGCGCCACAGGCGACGACCGTCTCTCGTTCTCCTGTTCCGCTCTACCGCCGTTCCGCCGTCGTTCTCGCCCTCGGCTTCCTCCTCGGCCTCGGCGTGCTGTTCGGCTGGCTCCGCTCACACTCGGCAGACGGCCCCGCCGACGCGGGCGGCACGCGCCTCCTCGCCGTGCTGCCCTTCGAAAACCTGGGCGACTCCGCCGACGAGTACTTCGCCGACGGCATCACCGACGAGGTCAGGGGTAAGCTCGCGACCCTCAGCGGGCTCAAGGTGATCGCGAGCAGCAGCGCGGGACAGTACAAGGGCTCGCCCAAGAAGCCGGAGCAGATCGCCCAGGAGCTGGGCGTGCAGTATCTGCTGACCGGCAAGATCCGGTGGGAGAAGCGTCAGGATGGACAGAGCCGCGTGCGGGTGATCCCGGAGCTGGTCCAGGTGTCGCCGGGAGCGGCCGCCACCACCCGGTGGCAGCAGCCGTTCGACGCCGCGCTGACCGACGTGTTTCAGGTGCAGGCCGACATCGCCGGCCGGGTGGCGAGGGAGCTGAACCTCGCGCTCGCCGACAGCACCCGTCACGATCTGGCGGTGCGGCCGACCGAGAACCTCGCGGCGTACGACGCCTATTTGAAAGGGCTGGAGATGTATAGCCGGAGCGCCGATCCGACCCGGCTCCGGCAGTCGATAAGTCACTTCGAGCAGGCGGTGGCAATGGACACGGCCTATGCCGCCGCGTGGGCTCGCCTGTCGCAGGCCGCGTCGCTGGCTGCCATCATCGGTGTGCCGGCACCGACGTTGGTGCAGCGCGCGCGAGTGGCGGCCGAACGGGCGCTGGCGCTGGCGCCCGACCGGCCTGAAGGCCACGCCGCGATGGGCGACTTCTACCGGCGGATCGAGCGCAACTTCGCCCGCGCCATCGAGGAGTACAGCCAGGGCGAGCGGCAGTCGCCTTCGAACGCGGAGCTGTTCCGCGGCATCGGCCAGGCGGAGCAGTCGCTGGGCCGATGGGACGCGGCACTGGAGCACCTGCGCCAGGCGCAGCGGCTGGACCCGAGATCGGTCGGGACGGTGGCGGTGCTGACGCCCGCCCTGCTCTGGACCAGACAGTACGACGAGGCGCTCGCGAGCACGGACCGCTGGATCGCCCTCGCCCCGGATGACCCGAGCGCCCATGAGATGAAGACGATGGTCCTGGTCAGCAAGGGCGACCGCGCCGGGGCGCGGGCCGTGATGGAGCATCCGCCGACCGCACTCTCCGTGACCAGGCTGGTGTCGTACTTCGCGACCTATTACGAGATGTACTGGCTTCTCACGCCCGAGCAGCAACGCCTCATGCTGCGCCTCCCCCCGAGTGAGTTCGACGATGATCGCGCGTCGTGGGGACTGTCCATCGCCGGCGTGGCGACCCTCAAGGGCGATGCGCCTATGGCCCGCATCTACGGCGACTCGGCGCGCCTCGCCCTGGAGGAGCAGCTCCGCGACGCACCCGAGGACGGGCAGCTGCACGTGCTCTACGGTGTCGCGCTGGCGTACACCGGCCGCAAGGCGGAGGCGATCCAGGCTGGCCTGCTGGGGGTTTCGTTGCGCTCCGCCGGCGAGGACGCCGCGAACGGACCCTACATGGAGCACCAGCTCGCCCGCATCTACATTATGGTGGGCGAGCTGGAGGAGGCGCTCGATCGGCTGGAACCGCTGCTCAAGGTGCCATACTATTTGTCCCCGGCCTGGCTGCGGGAAGATCCGACGTTCGACCCGCTGCGGAAGCACCCGCGGTTTCAACGCCTCGTGGCCGGCGGCGCATAAATTGTGTCACCCTGAGCGCAGCGAAGGGGACCATCTCCCCGAGTAGAGATCATGCACCTGTCCATCTTTCACCACCGCACCGCCGCCCTCGCAGTTGCCTGGCTAGCCGCCGTCGCAACTCCCGCCCTCTCCCAGAGCGCCCCGACCCGCTGCTGCACCGCGACGATCCGCGCCACCGTCCCCGCCGGCACCGGCAAGGTCTACCTCTCCGGCAATCTCCCCGAGCTGGGCCCCTGGCGCGCCGACGCCCGGCTCATGTCCGGGACCGGCCGCGAGCGGAGCGTGCGGATCACCGTGCCGCCCGGCACCGCACTGGAGTACAAGTTCACCCTCGGCCGCTGGGACCGTGAGGCGCTGAACGCCGCCGGCTCAGTGCCGCCCAACTACCAGCTCACGCTCGCCCGCGACACGACCGTCACCCACACCGTCGCCGCCTTCAAGCTCGACCAGCGCAAGTACATCGCCGACTGGCGCGGCTCCGGCGTCCTCGGCCGGCTGATCTACTGGACCGACGTGAGGTCGAAACACCTCGGCCCCACCCGTCACGTGGAGATCTGGCTCCCGCCCGGCTACGACAGCAGCACGACCACGCGCTATCCCGTGCTCTACATGCACGACGGACAGAACCTGTTCGATCCCCGCATCGCGAACACCGGCGTGGACTGGGGCGTGGACGAAGCGGTGACCCGGCTGGCGAAGCGCGGCGTCATCCCGCCCGTCATCGTGGTAGGCGTGTGGAGCGGCGAGCGACGCTCGTTCGAGTACTCGCCCTGGAGCGGTGCCCCGGAGTACGCCCGGTTCCTCATCGAGGAGCTGAAGCCACGGGTGGACCGCGAGTTCCGGACGCTAGACGGACCCGAGCACACCGCGGCCATGGGCTCCTCGATGGGCGGGCTGCTGTCGTTCTATCTCGTCACCCAACATCCCGAGGTGTTCGGCGCCTGTGGCTGCGTCTCGACCCACTTCCCCCTGTCGGAGGCGGTGGCCGTGGCGATGTTCCCCGGCTACACCGCCACCGGCAAGCCGGACACGACGCCGTACGTCGTGCGCGATATCCGCCACGGGATGCACGTGCCGAAGGGCGCCCGGTACTGGTTCGACTACGGGTCGCTCAGCCTCGACTCGGCGTACACGCCGAGTCACGAGCAGGTGCGCGGCTGGCTGATGAAGGAAGGGTTGGTGGAAGGACGGGACTTCGTGATCCGCCGCTACGCGGGCGCCACCCACAACGAGGCGTCGTGGCGGGCGCGGCTGGACGATCCGCTCACCTTCCTGTTCGGCAAGCGCTCGCCATGAGGGAGGATCGCTAGGAAAGGATCTCGACGTATCCGTCCGTTCCATGCACACGGATCCGCTGCCCGTCGCGGATCAGCCTGGTAGCATGCTCCACCCCCACGACGGCCGGCACACCGTACTCCCGCGCGATCACCGCGCCGTGCGTCATCAGGCCCCCCACCTCCGTCACCAGCCCCATGATCGCGACGAACAACGGCGTCCAGCTGGGGTCCGTGTAGGCGGTGACCAGGATGTCGCCGACTTCGAGATCGGCCTCTGCCATGTCCAGGATGACGCGGGCCCGCCCCTCGATGGTCCCGGCGGAGACCGGCAAGCCGACCAGCGCGCCGGCCGGCACATCGTCGCGTCGGTACGCCCCGGCGACGCCCTCGCCATCCGACGTGAGCACCCGGGGCGGCGTCAACGCCTGGTACGACCTGAACGCGTCCTTGCGCCCGCGGATTAGCTGGTCATCCACGTGGCCGGTACGCACGACATCGTGGAGCTCCTGGAGCGTGAGGTAGAAGATGTCTTCCTTCTCACGGAGCACGCGGGCGTGCACCAGGCGCTCGGCTTCCTGCAGCAGGGCCTGCTTGTACACGAAGTAGCGGCTGATGATGCCGTACTTCGGATACTCCCGGTAGCCGCTGAAGGTGCGGACCCGGTCGATCATCCGTTTGGTCTCGGCGGCCTTCCGCTCCCCGTCCGGCAGGGCCCGCAACCGCTGCAGGACTTCCTGCTCCTTGTTCCACGCTTCTAGCCTACCTTGCTCGAAGCGCCGCTCGCCGGCCCCCGGCTCGAACGACCTGACGTTGGCGAGAATCATGGGCACGAGCGTGCTGGGGCGTTCGCTCCAGCGCGGCTTCGTGATGTCGATCTCGCCGACGCAGCGCATGCCGTACCTGTCGAGGTAGGTCCGGATCGCGTCTCGCGCCTCCCGCCCGCCCTCGAGCGTTGCCAGCTCGTCCAGGAAGTCGTCGTCCTCGACCTGCTGCAGATAGGCCACGACGTCCGGATGCGGGCGGATCACGTCCGCGACGTCGAGGAGCGCCAGCCCCATCTCCGACGTGATGTTGTCGGGGACGGACTGCGTGAGCGTGTCGGCCGCGCTCTTCTCGCCGAGCCACGCCTGCAGCTGCTCGTTGAGCCACCAGGTGGCTTCCATCGCCGCCATGATCACCTGATGGCTTCTCGGATCGAACAGGATCCGCTTCAGCTCCTGAATGTCCGCCAGGATGAAGTCGAGCAGCGCCGGTCCCGACTTCGTTTGGATGTCGCGCTTCAGGGCGGCGAGGGAGGCCTGGCTGAGCCCGATCAGCTCGGTGACGATGGCCGAATCGGTCTCGATCGCGGGCGGCGTGCCGCGGGGCGCCCCGCCAGGCTTCGGGTCAGGGCGCGACCGGATGAAGTCGCCGCGGTCGAGCACGGTCTGCAGCGCGTCCCTGATCAGCGGATCGGATCTCCCCGCGAGATCCAGGAGACCCGCGCGGCTCGCCGGCGACGCCAGGTGCTCGCTGACATCGACAAACAGCCTTCCTCCGGCCTCGTACATCCGCGGCCGGGCCGTCAATTGGAAGAAGGAGAGCCCCAGCGGCTTCATGGCGTCGGTCATCATCTGCTGATGACCGACGGAGAGATAGACGTGGTTCTCCTGGTCCCCCGTCACGGGGATGGGGAACAGCGTGGTGATCGGCCGGCTCTGGACGATCTGGAAGCCATCGTCGGCCAGGCACCACTCGATGTCCTGGGGCCGGCCGAAGTGCGCTTCGATCCGCCGTCCCAGCTGCGCGAGCCGAACGACCTGCGCATCCGTCAGCGCCGGCTGTTCCTGCGGCTTCGTCGCGATCGCCTTGGCAACGACCTCGCCGTCCCGCACCGTGTAGACATCCGGGTTCACCAGGCCGGAGACCAGGGCCTCGCCGAGGCCGAAGCCGGCCTCGACGGTGGCCACCTTCCGGTTGCCCGTGACAGGGTCGGCGGTGAAGAGGATGCCTGCCGCGTGCGGGACGACCATCCGCTGCACGACGACGGCCATGTGGACCTTCCGGTCCTCCACTCCGTTCCGCCGGCGATAGTTCACAGCCCGCTCGGTGAAGAGCGAGGCCCAACACCGGCTGACGTGCCGGAGGATGGCCGCCGGCCCCACGACATTCAGGTAGGTGTCCTGCTGGCCCGCGAAGGAGGCGGTCGGCAAGTCCTCCGCCGTCGCGCTCGAACGGACGGCGTAGGCCCCAGACGATCCGAGCCGGGCGAGCGGACCGGTGATCGCCGCGGCCAGGTCGTCCGGAATGGCGATTTCTTCGATGGTGCGGCGGATCTCCGCGCTGAGCGCGCGGATCGCCTCCCGGTCGTCCGGCTTCAGAGCCGACAGGCGGTCGAGCCGATCGTCGATCGACGGCGCGTCCGCCAGGATCCGCTGGAAGGCGCCGGTCGTCACGCAGTAGCCGGCCGGAACGACGACACCTGGGATCCGTGAAAGCTCTCCCAGGTGCGCGCCCTTGCCGCCGACGACGGCGACCTGTGTCTGGTCTATCTCCTCGAACGCCAACACGTACTGCCCCATCCGCTCCCCCCGGGACGATCCTGCCGACTATGGAACGCGC
>CAVRFK010000030.1:0-91161 GCA_963720365.1 uncultured Gemmatimonadales bacterium
GGCAATGACGATGGCGGCATCTACGCCATCCGCACCGCGGGGGCGCCGCTGCGCCGCGCGGTCTTCTGGGACAGCTCGCTCGTCCGCGCGTCGCGGGTCGTCACCCACCGCGAGCTCCGGGACTACCTCGCCGAGCGGGGCTACCAGGTCCTCGACGCGAAGGGCCTGGCGGCCTTTCTCCAGCAGCGCCTCGGCGACCGCGGGCCGAGCGTGGTCGTGTTCTCGATGGATCACCTGCCCGCCACCGTGGCGCCGGTCGCGGCGGATACGGTGCTCTTCCGCCGGTATCTCGACGCGGGCGGCAAGGTCGTGTGGCCCGGCATCCCGCCGATGATCTGGCCGCGAGATCCCGCCACCGGCGAGGGCACCGACTACATCGCGATCGACCGCCCGGGCACCTCCCGCCTCCTCTCCGTGGATCACGCGCGCGGTAACTTCGACAACTACGGAGCGGTGGTCACGGCGGAAGGACTGCGCTGGGGACTCTCGGGCTGGTGGGACAGCAACTGGGGCGTGGACCCCGCCGGCGTCAGCGAGACGCTGGCCCTCGACGACAACGGGTTGGCGAGCTCGTGGGTCAAGCGCTACGGCGGGCCGCCGGGCACGGGGTTCGTGCGGGTGTACGGCGGGAGCTGGTCGGCCGGCGGCCCGACGGCGAACCTGGCGGCGGTGCAGGCGGTCGCGGAGTACATGCCGCGGTAGCGGAGCGCAGAGCGATGGCTCGCTTGGTCATGATTCACCACGAAGGCACGAAGGGCACGGAGGGACTCCGGACGCGCCCGGAATGACGTCTCATTCCGCCTCGGGCCGTCTCCCAGAATGATTCTTTGGGGGTGAGAGGCGCGTCGCTCCCGACACCACCAAAAAAATCGCGACGGGAATTCCGCCTTGCGCGGAATGAGATGATCCTTCCCGACCAAGGGGCCCCCTCCTGCCCTTCGTGCCTTCATGGTGAAATCCTCACCGTCGGCCGGCCACCGCACCTTCGCTTCGCTCAGGCCGACTCGTACATTGCCTCCATGCCCGAGGCCCCCAGCCGCCTCCCCGTCTACACCGAGATCGGGCCGAGCCCATCGCTCGCCCCGTGGGTCGAATGCTACTGGTCCATCCGGGCCACCGACGCCCCGGCCATCCCCAACCGCGTGGTCCCCGACGGCTGCAGCGACCTGATCATCGGCGTCGCCAACGATCCGACGCCCATGGTCGTCGGCACGATGCGCACGGCGATGGTGATCCCCGCCTCCGGACGCATCGATCTCTTCGGCATCCGCTTCCACCCGGGTGCCGCACTCCCCCTGCTGGGCACTCCGCTCCTGGAGCTCACGGACCGCCGGGTAGCGTTGGAAGAAATCTGGGGGTCCCCGGCCTCCGCTCTTGCCGCGGTTGGCGAAGCGACGGCGCTGGCGGAGCGCGTGGCGCGGGCCGAGCGGCTGCTGGCGCGGCATCTGGCCGGCTGGGCGCACAACCAGCGCGCCGACGAAGCGATGGTGCGCGAGGCGATCGCCCTGCTCCGCCGCGCCCGGGGCGGCGTCGGCGTCGCGCAGGTGGCCGCCGCGCTGGGCGTCGGCGAGCGGCGGCTCGAGCGAGCGTTCGGCCGCTCGGTCGGGCTCAGTCCCAAGGCGCTGGACAAGGTGCTGCGCTTCCGCCGCGTCCTCCGGGCCCTCGATCTTCAGCGGCACGGCCGCGACCCCGCCTGGGCCGCCATCGCGGCGGGAGCGGGGTACGCGGATCAGTCGCACTTCATCAGGGATTTCAAGTCGCTCGCCGGGCTCACGCCGAGCCGCTATGTGGCCGAGCGGCGGAATGTCGGATTCGTTCAATACTCGGAGGAGGAAGCCGGGTAGAGTGTCTCGCAGGCATGGTGATGAATCAGTGACTCTCGAACTGCGAGGACAGCATGGCATCCCAGAACGCACAGCACGACCGCCGCATCGACTACATCGAAATGTCGGCCACGGGCATCCCCGAGATCCGGACGTTCTATGCCAAGGCGTTCGGCTGGAAGTTCACGGACTACGGGCCGGAGTACACCAGCTTCGAGGATGGCCGGCTCGCCGGCGGCTTTCACGCGGGCGGCCCCACCGGCGGCAACGGGGTGCTGGTGGTGATCTACGCGGTGGACCTGGCGGATGCGGAGAAGCGGGTCCGTGATGCGGGTGGAACCGTCGTCAAGCCGGTATTCGACTTTCCTGGCGGACGGCGGTTCCATTTCAAGGACCCCAGCGGCAACGAGCTGGCCGTCTGGTCGGACAAGTAGGGCCGGTCAGACCGGCCCGTTGAAAGCGGGATCGCTGGCGCGCGTGCGGAGGTCGGTCTCTCCGCCGCGGAACCATCCGCCGCGAAACTCGAAATGGCGCTCGTCGAGGATGCGCATGGCGAGCGCCGACGTTCCCTGCTGCTGCACCTGCCAGAGCAGGATCTTCGCCCCGATTTCCGCCGCGGGCTCCCAGACACCTGCTTCGAGCTGGGGGTACTGATCGGCGTGCTCCGGCTTGAGCCGGGCTTCACGAGCCGAGGATTCCATCGGACCTCCGAAGTGGCGACGGACCGCTTCGATGTGGGGGGCGAAAGGAGGTGGAAAATGTAGTGTCAACGCCCGCGACACCAGAGGGTTCCTCCGGCTGCAGGAAGCGGGCCTGATTTGCGGCCTTCCGCTTGCCACCCCGCCCGTTCCGGCCCAATCCCGCCTAAGTTTGCCCCATGCGCATTGCCGTGGTTTTCGACACCCCGTATGCCGGCTGGCACCACGCCGAGCATGCCAGGCAGATGACCAAGGAGGTCGCCGCCTGGCATGACGACGAGCCGGAAATGGAGTACCAGATCGCCGACGCCCTTGGGAATCGCGGACATGAGGTCTTCCTGATCGGCGTCAGCGACGACCTGCAGTATTTGGTCAAGTGTCTCGACGAGATGCGGCCCGACCTGGTGTTCAATGCGGCAGAGGCGTTCCATGGTAATCCGTCGCTGGAATACATGGTGCCCGGAATCCTGGAGGCCGAGGGGTACCCCTACACCGGCGCGCCCCCCCAGGCACTGTTGGTCTCCCGCAACAAGGCCATGAGCAAGAAAGTGTTGGCCTACCACGACATACGTGTCCCCGGGTTCGTCACCTGGCGACCCGGGGAGGAGCGGGAGCTGCCCCCCGACCTGCGCTTCCCCGTGATCGTGAAGCCGCTTCAGTCCGACGCCTCGGTCGGCATCGCCCAGGCGTCCGTGGTGCAGGACGAAACGTCCTTGAAGGAGCGGGTGTCCCTGGTACACGAGCGATTCCACCAGCCGGCCATCGCCGAGGAGTTCGTGGACGGCCGGGAGCTGTACGTCAGCGTGCTCGGCAACGGCGACGACCTCGAGGTCCTGCCGATCACCGAGATGGTGTTCGACAAGCGGCGGACCAAGCCCGAGGAGCGGATCGCGACCAAGTCGGCCAAGTGGGACGAAGACTATCGCGCGAGAAAGGGAATCCGTAACGTCTTCGCCCGTCCCATCGCGGTGGCGACGCGGGAACGGATCGAGTCCATCTGCCGCACCGCCTTCCGGGCGCTGTGGCTCCGAGATTACGCCCGCCTCGACGTCCGGCTCGGCGCCGACGGGGAGGTGTGGTTCCTCGAGGCCAACGCCAACCCCTTCATCAGCTACGGACACGACATGGCGAACGCGGCACTCAAGGCGGGCCTGGAGTATTACGACTTCGTGCAGCGGCTGGTGGACGAGGCGATGGGGCGGTATGGCAACGCGTAGACGACTGAAGGAGCGGGCACCCGCCCTGGAGCAGCGCTGCGTCTGCGGCCAGCGGCTCCAGAAGTACTGGCCTCACTGTCCCAACTGTTCGCGCGAGCTGCAGTGGAAGGACCACGACAACGTCACCGGTGCCGAGTGCTACAACTGCGGGTGGCTCGTCTCCGACAAGTTCTCCTATTGCCCCTGGTGCGCGGCCGACATCTACGAGGAAGGCTACTCCAGCGAGCCGCTCAAGGCCCCGAAGGGGTTCCGCATGGACGCCCGCTGCGACTGGGGCTGCGGCGGCGGCGTGCAGTATCCGATGGCCAACTGCCCCTGGTGCGGGCGGCCGCAGACCTGGAACGAGCAGGACCAGGACCGCTTCGAGGGCGACTGCCCTCACTGCGGCCGGGGCGTGGACGACTGGATGCACGCCTGCCCCTGGTGCGGGAACGACGCCACCGGGCGCGACCTCATCCCGCGCGCGCTGACTCGAGTGCGCCGCCTGCTCCTCGTGAGCCGGATCCGCGATTGGGGCTATCGCATCCTGCTCCGGCCCGGCATCTCCGGCGTGGATCCGCGCTATCCCAAGATCGTGGAGATCGAGCAGCGCTACGTCGTCGGCAAGCGCCGCCAGGACGAGATCCCCTGGACCATGCTGGTCGGGCTGCTCACCCACGAGCTGGGGCACAGCTTCCTGTACCACCATTGGGACTGGACGCGAAGCCGGCGCTTCCGCCGCGCTTTCGGCGAGGTGGACAAGGCATACCGGGGGATGGACAACACCTGGGTCTACTTCCAGCGGCGCCGCGTGGCGATCGCGCCGCGCGACCACGTGAGCACCTACGCGGCGAAGCACCCGCAGGAGGATTTCGCGGAAGTGTTCCGGTTCTACGTCACTCGCCGGGGGAGGCTGCGCGATCTGTTCGCGGAATTCGGGCAGAAACGGAAGGGCGTGATTCTGTACGAGAAGTTTCTGGTGCTGCATGACTTCGTGCGGGCGCTGCGAGGCTGGGCCTAGGGCGCTCTTACCACCAGCCCGGCTTCTTCGCTTCCCGCGGCTTGTCCTTCAGGACCTCCATCGCCGCATTCCGTCCGTTCACTCCGATGACGCTGCCGCCCGGATGCGTCGCCGCCCCGCAGAGCAGCACGCCCGGCATCGGCGTCCGGGCCCGCAGGCGGCGCTCCCACATGTACTGCGGCAGGATCTCGCCCTGAAAGATGTGGCCGCCGGTGAGCCCCGTTTCCCGCTCGATGTCCGGCGGTCCCAGCACCTGCATGCCGGTCACCGCGGATGGAATGTTGCTGCAGAACCGGCCGATGGACTGGACCACCACGCGACCTACCTCCTCGCGGCGGCTGTCCCAGTCCCCTTCGCGAAATCGCGTCGGCACGTACTGCGCGAACACGCTGAGCGTCTGCACCCCGTCGGGCACCACGCTGCGATCGAAGACGGTATGCAGGTAGAGCTCGTTCCAGGTCCGGGGCGGCAGCACGCCGTCGTTCGCCGCCTTGTGATGGGCCCGCCACTCGTCCTTCGAGAGCGGCGTGTTCGTCTGCCCCGTATGATGCGGGAGCCCGAGGCCGGGGCGGGCCGTGAAGTTCGGCAGCTCGGAGAGCCGGAGGTTCACCTTCACCGTGATCCCGGCCATGGGCACCGAGCGCACCTGTGCGGCCCATCCCTCGTCCGCCGCCTTGCCGAGCATCCCCAGCGTGGTGATCGGATCGGCGTTGGAGATGACGTGCGACGCGGCGATCCGCTCACCAGTGGCCAGCTCCACGCCTTCCCCCGGGATGATCCGCGCGACCGGCACGCCGGCCGCCACCGTGGCCCCGTACCCGCGGGCGATGTCGCAGAGGATGAACGACACCATCCCCATGCCGCCCTCGACATAGCCCCACGTGCCCGGCTGCCCGAACATCCGGCCGGAGGCGTGGTGGAACCAGACCGACGCGGTCCCCGGATCGTGGGGACTCGCATTGGTGCCGATCACACCCTGCCCGAGATAGGCGAGCTGCATCCGCTCGTCATCCAGGTAGCGCTCGACCATCTCCACCATGGACCACTCGAACAGGAGGCACCGCGCCTCCCGATCGCCCCGAAGCCGCTGCTCGATCGCGTCGCGGTCGGGAGCGGGATCGAGCCACAGGTCGCCGTCGCTGGGGGGACGCAGCGCGTCGCGGAGCCGCTTCTTCACGCTCTGCATCGCGCGCCACCCGGCGAGGTCCTTGGGAGCGAAACGCTGGATTTCCGCTTCGCACTTCGCGTCGTCGTTCCAGAGCTGGATGCTGCTGCCGTCCTCGAACGGAACGAAGAGCCCGCCCAGCGCCGGCATCCACCGAAACCCGTGGGCCGGAAGGGCCAGGTCGTCGATGACCCGCTGATGCAGCAGCCCGGCAACGTAGGCGCAAGGCGACATCCGGACACCGGGCCACGGCTCATCCATGGTGCACGCGCCGCCCACCCGCTCGCGCGACTCCAGCACCAGCACCTTCCGCCCGCCGCGCGCGAGATACGCCGCGCAGGTGAGCCCGTTGTGGCCGGCACCGATGACGATGGCGTCCCACTGGCGGCGGGCCAGCTCGCTGACCGGCGCGGGGAGTCCGACCCGGCCGAGGACGGCCGCCGTGGGGCTGGTTGGAGTCGTGGGCATGGTGGCCGGGAAGTGTGGCGCTGGGTTGGAGGGAACGGAAGGGGGGTGTTTCGGAATGTGGAACGGCGATTGTTGTATTGAGCGAGCGTTGAGGCCAGCTTCGTGAAGGTTTTTTTGGGTGACTGGCGCGGAGCGTCGGGGAACACCCACAAAAACCTAAAGAACGGAACCTGGCTCAAAGCGGAATGAGACGTCTCTCAGTCGGACCTAGAAGTCCCTCATGCCCTTCGTGCCTTCGTGGTGAATCTTGTATGATGCCTCCCTACGCGCCTAACGGCTGCTAGGCCGCCATATTTCCGTGATGACCGACCGCCTCTACTACACCGACGCCTACCTCCGCGAGTTCGAGGCCGCCGTCGTGGACCACGCCGAGGGCGCCCGCCGGATCTACCTCGACCGCACCGCCTTCTATCCCACCTCCGGTGGCCAGCCCTTCGACCTCGGCACGCTCGGCGGCATCCGTGTCGTGGATGTGGTAGATGAGGAAGACCGGATCGCGCACCTGCTCGCCCATCCGCTGGAAGCGGCGGGGCCGGTCCGGGGCTCGGTCGACTGGGGCCGGCGCTTCGATCACATGCAGCAGCACACCGGCCAGCACCTGCTCTCGGCGGTGCTCCACGAGCTGTTCGGCCAGGCGACGATCAGCGTCCACTTCGGACGCGACGCCTCCACCCTCGACCTCGACTCCGGCGCGCTCGAGCACGACGGCCTCCTGCAGGCGGAGCGCCGCGCCAACGAGGTGGTGACCGAGAACCGGCCCGTCGAGGTGGCCTTCGAGGAGTCGGGCAGCGCGGAAGGACTCCGCAAGGCGTCCGCTCGGTCGGGCACCCTCCGCATCGTCTCCATCCGAGATCTCGACCGGAGCGCCTGCGGCGGCACCCACGTTCGGGCCACCGGCGAGATCGGCCCGATCCTGATCACCCGGTCCGAGCGGGTCAAGAAGAATCTCCGCCTCGAGTTCCTCTGCGGCATGCGCGCGGTCCGCCGGGCCCGGGCGGATCTCGACCTCCTCGCTCGCCTCGCCGGCCGCTACTCGGCGGCGGCGGAGGAGCTGCCCGCGCTGCTCGACGCCCAGCGCGACGAGATCAAGGCCGCGGCCGGCGCGCGGCGCGACCTGGAGGAGCAGCTCGCGGCGCGCATCGCGCGCGACCTCTACGCGGCGGCCACGCCCGCCGAATCCGGGGTGCGCACCATCGTCAGCCGCGAGGAGGCCGGACCGGTCGAGCGACTCCGGCCGCTGGCCCAGGCCGTCAGCGCGATGTCGCGAGCGCTGTTCGTGGGATGGACGGCGAATCCACCGGCGCTGCGTGGTCGCAACGTCGGGAGATTCGGGAGCTCGATGCAGGAAAGCTGCTCAAGGCGGCGGTGGATGCGGTGGGCGGACGAGGGGGTGGGAATCCGCGGCTGGCTCAGGGAACGGCGCCGACGGGGGACGCGTTGCAAAGGTGGTTGCCGCCATCCAAGTGTCCCCCTGATCGCGAAGCGCTCAGGGTAACAAACAGGCGCCCTACTCCAGCTCCGACGCCAACGCCTCCACCGACGCCGTGCACAGCGCCGTGCCCGACTGTCCCCGCAGAATCGCGACCGCCTCGTGCCGCGGCAGCCCGCCGCGATACGGCCGATCCGCCGTGAGCGCCTCGTAGACATCCGCGACCGCCAGCGCCCGGCTCATCGGCGACAGCCGGTCGCCCGGCAGACCGAGGTGGTAGCCCTTTCCGTCCAGCCGCTCGTGGTGCGCCGCGGCGATCTCCACGATCCCCGAGAACGCCGCCACCCGCTCGAGTATCCGCTGCGTGTAGGCGGGATGCACCCGCACTTCGGCGCGCTCGCGCTCGGTCAGCCGGTCGGGCTTGTCCAGGATCAGCGTGGAGACGCCGAGCTTGCCGATGTCGTGCAGCAGGCCCGCGCGGCGCAGATCGCGCAGCTCCACCTCGCTGAAATGCAGCCGCCGGCCGATCATGACCGCCAGCTCCGCCACCCGCTCGGAATGGAGGTACGTGAACGGCGACTTCGCGTCGATGACCCGGGCGAACGCATGCGCGATCACGTCAAGCCGCTCGTCGTCCGCGAGCAGGATCTGATCCTCCGGCTCGAGCGCACCCAGGTGCCGCTCCGGCGAGCGGCCGAGCACCCGGCCCCAGAACTCGTCGTCCCCGGCAAAGCTCTTGAGCGCGTCCACCAGCACCGGATCGAACCACCGGCCCCGCCGCTCCATCGCGACGTCGACCGCGGCGTCCACGCCGAAGGTGCTGGCGAACACTTCGACCGACTGCGCGAGGCCGACGATGCGCCCCAACAGCGGAATCGCGGCCCCCGACAGCCCTTCGGGCATCCCGTGCCCGTCCCAGTGCTCGTCCAGCGTCCGGATCGCCTGGCGCGTGGCCTCGGTGAAGCCGAGCATGGCGGCGATCTCCGCGCCGCGGTCGCAGCGGGTCTGCGTCATCTCCCGCCCGCTCCCCTTCTCCTTGACCGCCATCGTGGCCACCCGGAACACGCGCCCCATCGCCGACGACGCGGGCACCACGTTCCGCAGCGCGTAGGCCAGGCTCGGCCCGGAGCGCGACCAGTCGGTCAGCTTGTGCTCCCGCTTGAGCGCGCGGTCGTCCGCCCCGAAGAGCGAGCACAGCCGCGCGGCGTTGCTGGAACAGCCGAGGTCCTTGAGCAGCAGCGCGTAGAAGAGCGACCCGCGGTCTTCCATCGGCACGCCGACCCGATGCGCGATCCGCATCCCGATGAGGCAGGTCCGCACCGCGTGTCCGGGCGGTTGTCCCTCGGTGATGTCCAGCGCGCAGGAGAGAGCGGAGAGAATCTCGGAGGTCCGGAATGCCGAGTCGCGGACCGGTGCGGAGGGAGCGAGGCTAGCGGTCATTGGCAGGACTGGTTCCACCCATGTGAACGTCGAGCATGTCGCTCAGGTCGACGCCTTCCGCCCCGAGCAACCGGAACACTTCCCACTCCGCGGCGCGGGCGGCACCGATCCGCCGGCCGTTGTACATGAGCGACATCACCAGCACGCCGTCCTGGCGCGCGAGATACCCGGCGAGCGTCGCCACTTCGTCCAGCGTGCCCGTCTTCGCGTGCACCGTGCCGCGCGCCATCCCGCCGCCCCGCAGCCGGCGCAGGGTGCCGGTGCCGTTGGCGGGGAGCAGCAGCGGGAACCGCGAGTTGCCCGGGAGCTGGGGGTAACGGGCGAGATAGAGCATCTGGGTCAGCGAGCTCATGCGGTTGTATTCGCTGAGTCCGCTGCCGTCCACCAGCTTCACCCGCGCCGCCGGTCCCACGACCTGGCGCACGTGCTGGGTGAGCAATCCCGGACCGGTGAGCTGGTTGCCCGCGGCCCACTGGAGCATGAGCTCGGCGCCGATGTTCATGCTGCGCCGGTTCACTTCGGTGGCGATGGTGTCGAGCGGCGCCGACGATACCTGCGCCAGGATCTGTGCGGGGCGCGGCGCCAGAAGCACGGGCCCGCCGCCGTTCGTCCAGCGGATCCCCGCCCGCTGAAGCGCGGCCGCCCAGGTGGACACGAGGAGCCGCGAGGGATCGTGCGCGACGGCGCTGATCCCGGCGGTCCGGCGTTCGATGCCGAGGGTGCCGCGCAGCGTCCAGCCGCCGTCGGGATCGGAGCTGAGCGAGAGCCGGCGGCTTCGCCCTCCAACCGTCGTGGCCGAGATCCGCACCATGCTGGCGACGCCATCGGGATACGCGCTCACCAGCTGCGGGAGCGAGCCCACCTCGTAGCCCGGGCGGAAGGTCAGCGAGATCGTGTTCTCGTGCAGCGCCACCGGACCCACCGGCGGCGCGTAGAGCTGGCCCTCGTAGTCAGGCGACCAGACCGTCGGATAGCGCGAAGCCGCCGGCCCGTTCTTGCTGGTGACCGCGAGCGGGCCGTCGAGCACCCGGACGCCCCGCTCGTGGAGCTGCCGCGCCAGCTCGCGCAGCGTGGGACCCGCGCGGCCCGCGCGATCGAGCGTCGGGTCGCCGCCGACCTGGAGCGCCCAGGTGCCGACCCACTTGCCGCTCACGGTATCGAGCCGCCCGTCGCCGATGACGCGGGTGGTGAAGCGGGCGCCGCCGCCCATGCGGGTGCGGGAGAATCCGGTGGTGAAGACCTTGGCGGTCGAGGCGGGGATCAGGTCGACGTCGGGGCTCGCGCTCCAGAGCAGGCGGCCGTCCATCGTGCCGATGCTGATGCCCCACTGTCCTCCCGTGCGCGTGGTCGTCCGGACGTACCACGCTTCCAGCTCGGCCCGCTCGCGCGGGGAGAGCGTCTGCGCGGCGGCCGGCATGGCCGAAGCGGCGGAAAGACAGAGAAAGACCATCAGCGTCCGGTACTGTCGGCGCATGCTGGGTCCGATCGATGACGAATGGTGGTACAGGGGTAGCCGCCTGAATGGCAAGCGGTAGGCCAGCGATGAAGCTGTTGGGACGGAAGGGATTAACCCGCGGGATGGGCGGCTGGAGATCGGGCGTTCTGCGAAGAGTCGCGGTGCAGCCGATTGCGCCATGCGCCGCGCGCGCTAGGAAACCTGGATCCCCTCCAGCGCACGAAGAAACTCGGTGGCGCTCGGCCAGCGATCATCGGGCTTCCGAGCGAGCGCACGCAGGATCACGGCGGAGAGGGACTCCGGCACCTGCGGATTGATGGTCCGCGGGCTCGGGGCCGTGTCTTCCAGGTGCCGCGCGAGCAGCGCCACCAGGCTCGGCGCCTCGAACACCGGCCGGCCGGTCACGCACTCGAACAGCACGGCACCGGTCGCGTAGAGGTCGGCCCGCCCGTCCACCGCCTCGCCGAAGAGCTGCTCCGGGGCCATGTACTGCGGCGTGCCCACCACCACGCCGGCGGCGGTGAGCGCCTGTCCCGGCTCCGACCGCTGCTCGGCCAGCCGGGCGATGCCGAAATCCATGACCTTGAGGAAGCCGACCGGATCCACCAGCAGGTTCTGCGGTTTCACGTCCCGGTGGACCACGCCCTCCTCGTGCGCCACCTCGAGCGCGCGGCACACCTGCTTGCCGATGGTGAGGGTCGCCGGAACGTCGAGCCGGCCCGCCTCGCGTATCAACGTCGCCACCGTGGTGCCGCGGACCAGCTCCATGGTGATGTAGTAGACGCCGTCCACGTCGCCGAGATCGTAGGTCCGGACCACGTTGCGGTGGGTGATCCGGCGGGCGAGCCGCAGCTCCTGCTTGAACCGCTCCAGCAAGGTGGGGTCGAATCCGCCGAGCTCGGGGCGGAGCGCCTTGATCGCGACCGACTCGCCCACCTCCCGGTCATAGGCGCGATAGACCACGCCCATCCCGCCCGAGCCGAGCAGCTCCTGGATGTCGTATCGCCCGGCGAACCGCTGGCCCACGGCGAGCGACCCGGGTCCGTCGCTCCGCGCGACCTGGGTCGTCGTCGGCAGCTCGCTGTTGCCGCCGCCACGCTGGCCACCGGTCTTCAGATACTCGACCAGCCGCTCCTTCTCCCGCAGCTCCTCCACCATCTGGCCGAACGCGCCCGCCAGCTCGCCGATCTCGTCGCGGCTGGTCACTTCGATCCGGCCGCTGTACTGCCCCTCGCTCACCAGCCGCGTCGCGCGCACCAGCTGGCGCACCGGCTGCGTGATACGCCGCGCCATCAGCACCGCGAACGCGGTCGCGAGCAGCAGGCCCACCAGAAACGACCAGCCGATGGTCCGGCTGAGCTGGCGGAAGGCGACGAGCTCCTGGTCGCGCGAGTGCAGCGCCACGAAGCCGCCCAAGGGTACGCCATCCGCGGTCCGGAGGAACGAGGACGTGCCGAGATAGGTCTCGCTTCCCGGCCTCGAGCGAGAAACGGGCGAAGGTGGAATCCTCGCCCTTCCCGATCGCCGCGGCCCGCACCGGCTCGGCCACCGTCTCGCGCGGGAGCGAGCTCACCGCGACCTGGGGCGTGCCGACCGTGTCCAGCGCGAAGAAGACGATCTCCGAGTCGGTGTTCCGGCGCAGCTGCGCCACGAAGGCGCTGTCCACCCGGAGCGCCGACACGACCACGCCGAACGGCCGGCTGCTCCCAGGGTCCAGCACGGGAACGCCGACAGCCTGGTACAGCTCGTCCCCGGCCTCGCCCGGCTCGAGCCAGAGGCCCTGCGTGATCTGCCCTTCCATCGCGCGGCCGATCAGCGCGCCGCGGGAGAAGTCCTCGCCCGAGACGCCCCGATTCGCCGTCCACGCCTGGAGCAGGCCGGCCCCGTCGGTGATGAGCACCCAGTCGGCGCCGGTCTGCAGCCGCAGCTCGTCGGCCTGATCCAGCAGATTCGCGCGATCGCCGCCGCGGAGGGATTCGCCGATGCGGGAGACGTAGGCGGGCACCTGCACCAGTGCCTGCGTGAGGCGCAGCAGCGTGGTGCTCCGGCTTCCCAGGGCCTCGCCGATGGAGGAGGCGGTCGCGGCGAGGGCACGCGCGGAGGCTTCGTCCGCGGCGGCGTCGGCGCGGCGCTTGGTGACCAGCAGCGCCGAGCCCAGCACCGCCACCACGACCAGCGCGGTGCCGAGGAAGATCCGGGTTCCGAGCGGAAAGGTTATCGCCATGGGACCGGCGCGGCCCTCAGTAGCGCCGGCCCTGCTGAGGATACGGCTGGCCGTGCTTGTTCAGGTGAGGCTTGAACTCGTACCCTCTCGCATCGAGCTCGACCGCGATCTGGTCCAGCCCTTCGGCCGGCACGGTGAGCGGGCGGCTCGTCTCCGGCGCGCGCTCGTGCCAGGCATGCAGGGTGTAGTCGCCCGACGGAACCGAGCTCAGCGTGAACGAGCCGTCGCTGGAGGGCTGGGTGTACCACGGCGTATCGCGCACCAGGATCAGCGAGCTCATCTGCGCGTGCACGTTGCAGTAGACCCGCACCAGGCCCGGCTTCTCGAAGCGGACGGAGCGAACCTCGCCGCGGCCGTAGAGGCCGAGGTCGAAGGGATTCTCCTCCGACAGCGAGAACACGTTGTGATTGAAGGGGTCGTAGTTGGAGAAGGTGACGGTGGAGCCCACCGGCACCACGAGCACGTGCGGAGCGAACTCCTTGTTCGACGTTCCCACGTCGGTCTGAACCGCCGGGCGGGCCTGTCCGCGCGGGCCGCTCAGCCAGATGACCGCCTGGCCGACGTCGTCGCCAGGCTGATTCTCCTTGTCCAGCATGGTGACGCGTCCGCGTCACCCCGGTCACGGGAAGCCCCGCGGCCATCACCATCACCGCCAGCCCGGCCGCCGCCAGCACTCGGCGGGCGGTGGGGCTGGGCTGTACCTTATCTGGCATGCCAAAAGGTTACCGACCGCTCCCGGGTGCGTCAACGCGCGGGGTCGCGCTGTGGATCGCGGTCAGCCTCACGGTTCTCGCCGCGCCGCTCGCCGCCCAACAGGCCGACATCGAGGCCAGCGTGCACGGCCTCATCCTGATGAACGCCTTCCATACCACCGACAACGTCAACAACAGCGACGTCCCTCAGTTCGCCGTCCCGGCGACGCCGACTACGCCGGCCGCGAGCGCCTCGAGCGCGACCGTGCGCCAGTCGCGGGTGACGGTGTTCGCCCTGGTCCCGGATTTCGCCGGCGGCGCGGTCACCGGCGAGCTGGACGTGGACTTCTTCGGCGGGCAGCAGCCCTCCAGCGGCGGGCGCACCTTCCCGCTGCTCCGGGTACGGCGCGCGATGGCGGAGCTGACCTGGAAGCGGGTGGCATTGCTGGTGGGCCAGGAGTCGCCGCCGATCGCCGCGGTGAGTCCGTCCTCCATCGCCAGCATCGGCTTCCCCGACTTCGCTGGGGCGGGCAACCTCTGGCTCTGGATTCCGCAGGTCCGCCTGCGCGGCGACGTGGCGGCGAAGGGCACCACTCGCGTCGGCGTCGAGGTGGCCGCCCTGGCGCCCACCTCAGGGGAAGCCGCAGGGAACCTTCCTGACCCAGCCCGACATCGCCGAGCGCAGCGGACGCCCGTTCCTGCAGGGGCGCGTGCTGGGCCGCTGGGGCGAGGGTGATCGGCGCGGCGAAGTGAGCGCGGGAGGCCACTACGGATGGATCGTGGATGCGGCCGGCGAACGCGTTCCCTCCAAGGCGCTGGCGCTGAGCGTCTGGACCCCGCTGGGCGCGCGGCTCGAGCTTCGCGGCGAGGCGTTTACCGGGCAGGCGCTGGCCGGCATGGGCGGCGGCGGCATCGGACAGAACATGGTGCGGGACGGGGTGCCGGTCCGGAGCAAGGGCGGATGGGCTCAGCTCAACCTGCGCCCGACGATGCAGTGGGAGATCGGCGGCGGCGCCGGCATCGACGACCCGGACGACGAGGACCTGGGCGACGCTTCACGGCTTCGCAATGTGGCGGTGGAGGGACACGTGACGTGGCGAAAGCTGCCGGCGGTGGTCGGCGTCGAGGTCCGTCACCTGCGCACCCGCTATCGCGCGCCGGCGGACGACCTCACCGCGACCCACATCAATCTGGGTATGGGCTTCGAGTTCTGAGCATCTCCTCGTCCATTTCCTCCGCCGCGTCGGGATAGCCGGACAGGAGCTCCGCGGGCTCCGGCTCCGCCTCGGCTGCCGGCTCGATCGGGTACTCGTCGGTTTCCAGAGGCGGCGGCGGCGGATCGGAGTACTGCGCCGTCAGCTCCGCGCCCGCCACTCTCGCCTGCACTCGCTGCCACACCATCTGCGCCGCGCTCTGGGAGAGGCTGAATTCCCGGAGATAATGGTCGGTCGCCTGCTCCACCGGCATCACGCCGCGCAGCAGCGAGCAGAAGCCGATCGCGTTCTCGACGTGGGTCGCGATCACCGCTTCCGACGCGCGGGCGCCGACCATGCGCGCGAGCTGCAGCGTCTTTTCCTGGTAGCGCCGCCGATACTGCTGCTGCTCCAGGAATCGGTCGACCCGGAGAAACGCCCATCCCTTGAGCAGCGGCAGCGGCGTGAGCGGGGGCAGCGACTCCAGCTCGAGCGAAGTGAGGGTCCGGGTCCGCACCGTCTCCTGCATCGCCTCCGGAACCGCGACGACCTGGAAGTAGAGATCGAGCACGCGCAGCACCGGCGCCCGGGAGGCGAACTCGCAGACGAACTGGAGGGCCTGGGACGTGTGAGTGCCGATGAGCGCCTCCCACGCGCTCGCATACGCGATGCGAACGTGGAGGTGCAGATCCGGCGGAATTCTGCGGAGAGACATCTGGCTGGGCGCGCTCATCAAAGGCGCGCGGTGCAATAACTAGTCCGCACGGAGACCCGACACGGCGCCGCCCGGCACCCGCCGGGAGTGCGCCGGCAGCCTGACTCAAATCATTGTTTGAAAAGGATTTCCGGAGGCTCTGGGAGGTGGGCGAGCGTGGGGTCCGCCGAGCGACACTACGGCGAGGCCTCGAGGAGCCTCGCCGCAGTTTGCCCGGAGCCACCGCAGAGGACTCGGCTCAGTGCCAGCTGCCGCGGAGGAAAAACCGGTGGCGCCGCTCCCAGCTCTGCAGGGACTCCACCGACAGCGACTCCAGCTCGTGGGCCACGGTCCGCGCGGCCGTGGTCACGGTCTCCATGTCCTGTCGCTCCGACGGGGTCATCTCGCGATGGCGGATCTCGCTCATGCCGAGCATTACCGTGAGCTGGTTGTTGACCCTGTCCTGGAGCATCAGGCGCATCTTCTCGATCAGCGACCGGCGCCGGAACCAGGCGTGGCGATGCACCGCCCAGATCAGGAGCCCCTGAAGCCACACGAGGAAGGCATGCGCGAGCCCCTGTTCGCCCCGCGGCAGATCGGCAAAGATGAGCCCGATCGCCACGAAGACCCCCGCGGCAGTCAGGAACAGCTCGAAGTGCTCGGCCAGGGCCGCGCGAATCCTGTCGAGCGCGGAAGAATGTCGCTTCACTGGTGTACCTCACCCGGCGGTGGAGACCGCAGCCTCGCGAACCGCGTTGCACAGGAATCTGGAACAGGGGGGTGCTCTAGTATTCGCTATTAGGACTGTCTCGTCCAGTCCTTTGTTACTGCAATCTTTTGCAAAAACGAAACGCCCCGACCGGCATTGCCGGTCGGGGCGCTCGAGCTGCGATTTCAGGGGTCAGGCTGCCAGTTCGCGCAGCTTGTCACCGTGCTGCTCGCGCAGCTGACGCAGCGCGCGATCCCGGAGTTGCCGGATGCGCTCGCGCGTGACGCCCATCATCCGGCCGATCTCCTCCAGCGTGCGACTCTTCCCGTCGTCGAGACCGAAATAGAGGCGCAACACCTTCGCGTCGCGTGGAGGCAGTGCCGCCAGCGCCGCCTCGAGATCCGCCGTACGGCTGTTCGCCAGGGCGGTCGAGTCGGTGCCCTCCTGCGTCAGCGGAACGAACCGCTCCATGCGCCCGCGGTCCTCCGCCTCGCGCACTGGATGGTCGAGCCGCAGCGCCTCGACGTGCAGGGCGCCGAGTGAGCGGACCGCGTCCCGGGTGAGACCGGTGGCCTCGACCAGCTCTTCGGTCGTGGGCGCCCGTCCCAGACGCTCGGTCAGCAGGACCGTGGTCCGCCCCAGCCGGTTGAGATCCGCGGTGCGGTTGAGCGGCACCCGGACCGGCCGGCCATGTCGGGCGATGGCCGCCTGGATCGCCTGGCGGATCCACCACACCGCATAGGAGATGAACTTCACGCCCCGATCCGGATCGAACTTCCGGGCCGCGGTCATGAGGCCGACGTTGCCCTCGCCGATCAGGTCCATCAGAGGCACGCCGCGATTCTGGAACTTCTTGGCGACGGAGACGACGAAACGCACGTTATGACGGGCGAGCTTCTCCTGCGCCTCCACGTCGCCCCGGAACGCACGCCGAGCCAGCGCCGTCTCCTCCTCGATCTTGAGCAGGGGGATCCGGCTGATCTCCTGGAGGTAAAAGTCCAGGCTTTCCCGGCCCTCGTCGACCGCGCGAGGCAGCTGCGCCGACCGAGCCGAGCGACGCCGACCGCCCTTCCGCTTGGTTACCGCCACAGTCCTGCTCCTGTTCTCACTCGCCAGCCGCGGCCGTCCGACCGGACCCGACGTGGCAAATGCATGTCATGTAACTACTTATAAATGCCGCTCCACCCGGAGCGCGGAAGCCGATGATCACCTACGGAGTAGATGTCCCACACGCCGCCGTCGTTGCACTCCCCTACGCACTCCCCAACAGCCTTGGACGACAGGGAGTTCCCTTTATTACCTGCGTTTCGGCCGCCGGGTCGGCTCTGCCTCGAGCGGGTTCTCCGGCCACGCATGGCGCGGGTAGCGCCCCTTGAGCTCCCTCCGCACATCGAAGTAGGACGTCCGCCAGAATCCCGCGAGGTCACGCGTCACCTGGACCGGACGTCCCGCCGGCGAGAGAAGATGCAGCGTGAGCGGGACCGCTCCCCCTCCCACCCGGGGCGTCTCGGCGAGTCCGAACATCTCCTGGAGCCGGACGGCCAGCACCGGGGAGCCGGGATCGCCATAGTTCACCGCGATCCGGGAGCCGGTCGGCACCGCCACGTGGGTCGGCGCCAGCCGGTCCAGCGCCGCCCGCTGCTCCCAGCTCAGCCGACCCATCAGTACCGCCGAGAGGTCCACCCGGGACAAGTCGTCCAGCCGGCTGATTCCGGCGATCGCAGGCCCCAGCCACTCCTCCAGAGACCCCAGCAACGCCTCATCCGAAACGTCCGGGCAGGCAGGATCGAGCGTGCGGATGAAGGTGATGCGCGCGCGGGTCCGACTTGCACCGTCATCCCAGGGAAGGACGTGAAGGCCCTCCTTCCGCACACCTTCCAGAAGGGCCGCCGCGACACGCTCAGGGTCGGGATCCCGGAGCGCCGCCTCCCGGAGGACCACCGCGCCGAGACGCTCCCGCCGCCTCGCCGCGACCGACCGGGTCCCCGGATTCCAAACGACTTCCTCCTCGGCCAGGACGTCGTCGGCGAACCAGGTCCGGATCTCCTCGATGGAGATCGGCGCGGCGAGCAGAATCCGGTGCTCCGGCGGCTTTCCTTCCAGCTCGGCGACGACGAGGTACTCCTCGCCGCTCAGGCCCTGCGGCTCCAGGGAGGCGCCGAGGCCGTTCCGGAGGAGGAAGCGCCCCGTGGTTCCCGGCCGCCGCTGCGCGATCCGGTCCGGGTACGCGAGCGCGAGCAGCACACCCAGACTCACCGGCAGCGCATTCACGGGCGACCCGCGAGCCCCGCGCCGGCAGCTCGCCACTTCCGCGCGCGCCCGGCGGAGGGCCTCGCGATCCACGTCGTGGCGGAGCACCGTCCCCCGCAGGAGATCGACGCGCGTCCGGATGTCCGCGTCGGGGACACCCTCGGTTCGCCGCAGGAGATCACGCTCGGTCAACAGCGCCGCCAGCTCACACGCCGCGTCCCGGGCGCCCAACTCGCTGGCTCGTCATCACCATATGAGAGAGGCGGGGATGCAGGCCGAGACCGGCCATCGCGGAACCGTGGCGGGTGATACCGCCGGCGTGATCCAGCGCGCCGAGCTGCGCGAGCAGGCTCCGTGCCTCGGAGAAGGCGGCGGCGGGCGGCGGATCGAGCCAGCCGAGGTCGAGTGGATCGCGCACGCCCGCGGTGGCGAGGTCGAGCGCCAGCGATGTCAGGTCGGCCTCGAGGATCTCGGGAGAAGCTCGCTCGGGCAGAGCCGCGTCTTCCTGGGACGACCAGAGCCGGTAGCACACGCCTGGCGCGAGGCGGCCGGCGCGACCCCGCCGCTGCTCCGCGGAGGCGCGGGAGACCTTGATCGTCGCCAGGCGCGTCATGCCGGTCCGCGGTGAGTACCGAGGCACGCGGGCAAGACCGCTGTCCACCACCACGCGGACGCCCTCGATCGTGAGGCTGGTCTCGGCGATCGAGGTGGCGAGCACGATCTTTCGCGAGCCGGGAGAGCTCGGGAGAATGGCGCGGTCCTGCTGGTCCGGCGGCAGGTTCCCATGCAGCGGCATCACCGAAGCCGGCACGTCGTTCAGCAGCGACGCGACTCGGCGGATCTCGCCGGCTCCGGGCAGGAACACCAGGATGTCGCCCGGTTCGTCGTCCAGCGCGCGCCGCACCGCGCCCGCCACGGTGTGCTCCAGCCGGGCTCCGGTGCGGGGAACCAGGTGCCGGACCTCCACCGGCCAGGACCGGCCCTCGCTGGTGACGATGGGGCTGTCGCCCAGCAGCGCAGCAACCGGCCCGCCCTCGAGCGTCGCCGACATCACCAGGATTCTGAGCTCGCTCCGCAGCACCGCCTGCGTCTGGAGCGTCAGGGCGAGGCCCAGATCGGCATGAATGCTCCGCTCGTGGAACTCGTCGAAGATGACGAGCCCGACGTCCTCCAGCGCCGGATCCCGCTGAAGGAGCCGGGTGAGGACACCCTCCGTCACCACCACGACACGGGTCGCCGGCCCCACCGCCGATTCGTGCCGGATCCGGTAGCCCACCGTCTCGCCTGGGCGCTGGTCCAGCATCCAGGCCATCCGTCGCGCCGCCGCCCGCGCGGCCAGCCGGCGCGGCTCCAGCATCACGATGCGTCGCCCGTCGAGCCACGGCTCGTCCAACAGGGCGAGCGGGACTCGAGTGGTCTTGCCGGCCCCGGGCGGGGCCTGAAGAACTGCCGCCGACCGGTTGCGAAGCGCATCTCGAAGCGCGGGCAACGCTTCGTCGATCGGCAGCGGCGGAGTGTGACGCATGACCCAAGAATAGCGCCGGAACCTCACCGATCCCGCAGGCGTTCAATCTAGCAGATTGGCATGAGGCATGCGAAGGTGGTGGGCCTCGATCCGCTCAATTCAGAGCGGCGAGGCAAGAGGAAGGCGGGTAGTGTGGTGACGTGCGATTACAACGGCTGGACCGACGCGCCTGAGGAAGAGCGCGAGTGGTTCGATCAGCATCCCGAGATCTGGAACGGAACGTTTCGCCCCATCGAGGTACGTCGAGAACACGACGACACGGCGGATCGAGGAACGACACGTTCGAGGTGATATCGCAGCCTGAATCAGGGTAAGGCGTAGATCAGCAGCTCCGCGGGCGGACTCTCGAGCTTCCAGGTCATCGGCGCGTGGAAGCCCGCCGCCACCGCGAGATACTGCTTTCCCCGCACCGCGTAGGTCACGATTCCCCCGCCGACCGGCATCCCGACCCGATCCTGCCACAGCAGCGTCCCGTTTCGATCGTCGAACGCGAGCACATTGCCGGCGAGATCCGCCGTGAACACCAGACCGCCACCGGTCGAGGTCACCCCGGCGACGAGCGGCGTGGCCCATTCACGCCGCCACGCGACTCGTCCGGTCTCCGCATCCAGCGCCGTGAGCCAGCCCGGCGCGCACGTTCCACAGCTCTCGCCCCGTGAGCGCGTCGAGCGCGTAGACCCGCCCGTCGTTGGCCCCGCGAAAGAGCTTCCCGTCGAGATAGGCGGCGCCGCGGTTGACCCGGAGGTCGAACGGCGGGCCCGGCCGATAGTCGTAGCGGGCGGCCCAGCGCAACGAGCAGGTGGACGCGTCAACGGCCCAGGTGTGCCGGGCGGACGTGAAGTACACCGTCTCACCGATCACGACCGGACCCGACTGCATCGGCACCCGTTCGCCGGTGCGGAAGCGGCAGACCGGTCGCAGCCCGGAGACCGTGCGGCGATCGATCTCGTCGAGGGCCGCCCAGCGCTCGCCGGTGAGAGTGCCGTTGTAGGTGAGCCAGTCGGTCGCCGTGGTGGCCGAGCCGACGGCGGACGCGGCGGGAGCGAACGCCGGGCCCAGATCCACGGTCAGATCGCCGCGCTCACGCGGCACGGTTGGTCCCTTGAGGAAGTTGAGGCGGGCGCACCCGCCCGAGGTCGCCACCAGCGCGACGGCGAGAACCGGCGTGAGCAGCTCAGGGTGTCCACGATCGACTTTCGGCCACCCCGGTGCGGTGACGGCGTTCACACGGTGATCCAGCCCACGTTGCGTGGGGGCCGGACAGTGTAGTGTTATGGCAGCCCATTATTCGGGAGCAGACATGAAGACCCAAAGGAAGTCGAGGGAAGTCGTCCTCCCGACCGCGCCGCAGCCCGCGCGGCACGAGCCCAGACTCTTCGATCTCGCCAGGATGGCGGCAGCGTTCAGGGAGAGGCGGAGTAGCGGCACGGATCCGGAACAGAAGCTGAAGCCCAGCGCGTAGCAGCAGCCTCCCATCGTTGGCCCGACGGGGGCCGTGCAGCATATTCCTCTGCACGGCCCCTTCTTTCATGCCGATGCCAATGGACGAGCGAGCACAAGACCTGGCCAACGGCCTGCGCGGCCGCTATACCATCGAGCGCCAGCTCGGGCACGGTGGCATGGCCACCGTCTGGCTCGCGCGGGACCTCCGCTACGACCGTCTGGTCGCGCTCAAGGTGCTGCGCCCGGAGCTGGCGGCCTCGCTCGGCGGCGACCGGTTCCTCCGCGAGATCATGCTCGCCGCCCGGCTGCAGCATCCGCATGTGGTCTCGGTCTACGACTCGGGCGAGATCCCCACGGCCCCGCCCGGCGATCCGATCCTCTGGTTCACCATGCCGTACATCGAGGGCGAGTCGCTGCGGGAGCGGCTGCGCCGGGTGGGTGCGCTGCCGCGGGAAGACGCGCTCCGCATCGCGCGCGACGTGTCGCGCGGCCTGCACTACGCCCACCAGCACGGGGTGGTCCACCGGGACGTGAAGCCGGAGAACATCCTGCTCACGGCGGACGGCAGCACGCTGGTGGCGGACTTCGGGATCGCGCGGCCGACCGACGCGCAGCCGGCGGAGCTCACCGGCACCGGCATCGTCATCGGCACGCCGGCGTACATGAGTCCCGAGCAGGCGAGCGGCGTCGGCGACCTCGACGCGCGCACCGATCTCTACGCGCTGGCGTGCGTGGTGTACGAGATGCTGACCGGCGTGCCGCCGTTCACCGGCGCGACCGTCCATGCCATCGTGGCCAAGCATCTCACCGAGCAGCCGTCGCTGTCGGGCGGAGTGGCAGGACCGATTCCGGAGTCCATCAGGCCGGTGCTCGCCCGGGCGCTGGCCAAGGCCCCGCGCGACCGCCAGGCGAGCGTCGCGGAGTTCGCCGCGGCGCTCGGCGTGGCGGACCGGCGTCCACGTGCAGCGCCGGCGCGCACGGCGCTCGTGGCCACGGCGGCGCTGATCGCGGCAGCCGGCGATCGGGCTGTACCTCGCGCGGGCCGGTGCGGCAGGCTCACTCGGCAGGAGCGGCGGCCGCGGTGCCCGGGGGCTCGGTCGCCTCGGGGTTCTCGCGCAAGCTGGCGCAGCTCAGCTTCGGCGAGGGGCTCGAGGAATGGCCGGCGTGGTCGCCGGACGGGAAGACGCTGGCGTACGTCGCGGAAGTCGATGGATTCCGCCAGCTCTTCACCCGCCCTGCCCCGGGAGGCCCGGAGCGCCAGCTCACCCGCGGGCCTCGGGATCACATCATGCCGGCCTGGTCGCCCGACGGGACTCGACTCGCCTTCGTGCACAGCGCCGGCAGCACCGGCAAGCTGGAGCCTTCGGAGGTGGACGGCGCGTACTTCGAGGGCGGCGAGCTCTGGACGATGGACCTCGCGACCGGACAGGAGACGAAGCTGTTCGACAACGGCTTCAATCCGTCCTGGTCGCCCGACGGCCAGCGGCTGGCGTTCGATGCGCCGCTCACCGGCGGACAGCGCGTATGGGTCGCCGATATCCGCGGCCGGAATCCGCGGCAGGTGACGTCAGACTCGAGCGAAGTCGTGGTCCACACCCAGCCGCGCTGGTCGCCGGACGGATCGAAGCTGGTGTTCCGGCGGATCGAGAAGCTGCAGTCGGACATCGCCGTCGCGGACTTCGAGAGCCAGCGGATCGTGCACGTCACCGACGATTTCATCCCCGACCAGGATCCGGCGTGGTCGCCGGACGGACGCTCGATCTACTTCTCGTCGTCCCGCGGGGGCGGCATCAATGTCTGGCGCATGCCGGTGGCAGCCGACGGCGCGCCGAACGGCCCGGCGGAGCAGCTCACCACCGGCGCGGGCGACGACGTGCAGCCGTCCCTGCACCCGGACGGGCGGCGGCTCGTCTTCGCGGTGCGCGGCATCAATGCCGACCTCTGGCGACTGCCGGTCTCGCCCGAGACGGGACGCGCCACCGGCGCTCCGGAGCCGATCCTCAGCACCACGCGGGTGGAGAGCCGCGGCTCCTGGTCGCCCGACGGGCGGTCGATCGCGTTCAACTCCGACCGCACCGGCGAGATGAACATCTGGATTCGGGATCCGGCCGGCGACGAGCGGCAGATCACGTTCGGGTCAGGCGGCGACTACCAGCCGACCTGGTCGCCGGACGGCAAGAGCGTGGTCTTCTTCTCCGCGCGCGGCGGGAACACCGACATCTGGCTCGGGCAGCCTCGGCGACACGACGCTCACTCGGCTCACCGACGATCCCGCGCTCGACATCAACCCCTTCTTCTCACCCGACGGCCGGCAGATCGCATTCGTCTCCGACCGGAGCGGCCGCTCCGAAGTGTGGATCATGAACGCGGACGGCAGCGCGGAACGGCAGCTCGCCTCGGTGGGATGCTGGGGCCATTTCATGATCTGGACTCGCGACAGCCGCGCGATCGTGTTTCGCGGCGAGCGCGAGCGACAGCTGCAGATCTACCGGGTGGACGTCGCGGACGGCCGGCTGACGCCGATGCCGGCGGTGTCGAGCGGCGGGCACATGTCGTTCTCGCCGGGGCAGGCGCTCATCCTCGATGTCAGCTCGCACAAGCAGCTCAAGGTGCACCCGGTGGACGGCCGGCCTTCCTACCAGAGTCTACCAGTTCGACGATCCCGATGTCCGGATCGACTACCCCCAATGGTCGCCCGATGGCCGCTCGGTGCTGTTCGACCGGACGGCCCCGCGGGGCGCGGATCTCTGGTCGCTCGAGGGCTTTTGATATCCGATTGACAGCCTTGTCACCCTGAGCGCAGCGAAGGGGACCATGCCGGCATGGTCCCCTTCGCTTTGCTCAGGGTGACATCGCGTTCTTCGAGCTTTACGCCGTGCCGCCGAGCGTCTTCTCGATCTCCTGCGCCTGCTTCAGATGGTTCTCGATGAGCGGCTGCGCCTTCTCGATCAGGGCCTTGAGCTCTGCGTTGTCGGCCGAGTCGTGGGCCTGCTTGGCCAGATCCAGCACCGCCTGGTGCGCGGCGATCTCCTGCTGGATGTAGGTGCGGTCGAAGTCCGCGCCCTTCGCTGCCGCTTGCAGCGCCTGCGTTTCCTGCTGCTCCAGCGCCGTGACCGGATCGTTCGCCGGCGGCTCCGGGGTGACGCCCAGCTTCTTGGCGAGATCCTGTCCCTGCTGCCGGAGCTGGTGGTGATCCGCCATCATCATCTTCGCGAACTGCTTCACGTCGGCATTGGTGGCCTTCTTGGCCGCGAGGGCGCCGGCTCCGCTGTCGGCGGCGTTCGCGTGATCGAGCAGGGCGACGATGTTGGCGTCGGTGAGATCGGCGGCGCCGCCGGCAGTGCCGGCCGTGTCGGTCTCGACGGCCGTGGTATCACCGACCGACGCGGACCCGGCCGTGCCGGTCTCGTCCCGGCCCGGCCGGTCGCCGCACGCCAGCAGCCCGAACATCAGCGCGACGGCGGCGAAGCGATACCTGATTCTGGACTGGGAACTCATGGCTACGCTCCTCCCTGGAAGGTGAGAGTAGCCTAGCGGATGTGCCGAGCGGTCGTGGTGACAGCAGTCACAGGTCCGCGGCCAGGCGCGGGCCCGACCGCCGAAGCCCGCGAAGGCGCTCGTCGACGGTGCGCCGGCGGAGCGCATCCTCCATGATCACACCGTGGGACTGGAGGATCGCGAACGCCTCGTTCCCTTCCAGCGTTTCCCGATCGAGCAGCGCCTCCGCCAGCGCCTCGAGCGCCGCGCGGTGCTGCTCGACCGCCTCGCGAACCCTGGTGTAGAGCAGCTCCACGATGAGGCGCACGTCGCGGTCCATGGCGGCGTGCAGCTCCGCGCTCACGGCCCCGCCGGATTCCCGCTCGTCGAACGCCACCAGGCCCGTCGACGGTCCCATGCCCAGCTTGTACACCATCTCCCGCGCCACCCGCGTGGTGTGCTGGAGGTCGGCCTTGGCGCCGCTGGTGACCGCGTCGTGGCCGAACACGATCTCCTCGGCCGCGCGCCCGCCGAGTCCCTTGCAGATCTGGCCCTCGAGATAGCGGCGGGTATGCAGCACCAGCTCGCCGGGGGAGAAATGGGCGACGCCCATCGCCTGGCCGCGCGGCTGGATGGTGACCTTGTGGAGTCCGTCCTCGGCGTGGAAGAGGAGACCGGCGAGCGCGTGCCCCGCCTCGTGCACCGCGACCGCGCGCCACTCGTCGTCGGTGGCGCGGAAGCCGGTGCGCTCCTTGCCCAGGAGCAGCCGGTCGCGCGCCTGCTCCACGTGCTGCCAGGCGACGGTGCTGGTGCGCTCCCGCGCCGCCGCGATGGCCGCCTCGTTGACCAGGTTGGCGAGATCCGCGCCGCTGGTCTGCGGCATGAGCCGGGCGAGCCGGGCGAGGTCCACGTCATCGTCGAGGGGGACGCCGCGCTGGCGGACGTGGAGGCGGAGGATCGCCTCGCGCTCCGAGGCGGTCGGCAGGCCGACCGCGACGGCGCGGTCGAACCGGCCGGGGCGGAGCAGCGCCGGATCGAGATCTTCCTGGCGGTTGGTGGCGCCGATCACGAGCACGTGCTCGCGGGGAGAGAAGCCGTCCATCTCCACCAGGAGCTGGTTCAGCGTGCGGTCGTCCTCATTGTGGCTCTGATTGCGCCCGCGGCGGCCGCCGATCGCGTCCAGCTCATCGATGAAGATCACGCCGCCCCGCTTCCGCGCCTGGCGGAAGAGCTTCTTGATCCGGGCCACGCCGAGGCCGATCAGGAAGCCGGTGACTTCACTGCCGCTGATGACGAAGAACGGCACGCCGGCCTCGCCGGCGACGGCGCGAGCCATGAGCGTCTTGCCGGTCCCGGGAGGACCGAACATCAGGACACCCTTCGGCGTGCGGGCACCGACCACCTGAAACGCCTCGGGCGCGCGCAGGAACTCGACCAGCTCGCGCAGCTCCGCGACGGTGCCCTCGTGGCCGCCGATGTCGCCGAAGGTGGTGTCGCTTCGGCGGGCCGCGCCGAACCCACCCATCTCCGAGCCGGCGCCGAACTGGCGGTGCAGCACGAACCCGAGCAGACCGACCGCCAGCGCCACGAAGATGACTTCGCGCCAGAACCCGGCGTTGAACTCGCTGCGGGGCGCGAGGGTCACCGGCGTCCCGGCCCGCTCGGCCCGCTCCAGCACCGGGGTCACCTCGAACGTCGGGTAGTCCACCCGGAACGACTCGCCCGCGGCCACGCCGTCCACGCCGCGAGCCCAGACCCCGCGCACCTCGGTGCCGGGGATCACCGTCACGTCGCGGACCGCGCCCTGGTCGAGCCGGTTCACGAAGGTCGAATAGGTGACGGTGGGCGGCGTGCCCGGGCGCGCGATCCACCAGCGCACGGCGAGCGCGCCGACGGCGATCGTGGTGACGATGGCGAGCGGCCAGATCCAGCCGGCAGGAGTGGTGCGCCAGCGCGCGATGCGCCGGCGGAGGTTTTGATCATGCGGGTTCCCGCGAATCGGGCTTCGATGGCAAGGTAGCCGCCTCGACCCGCTCCCGCACGATCCGGACGATGGCATCGGGCCCGAACGGCTTCTGGATGAACGCCGCGGCGGGGTCGAGGAGCCCGCGGCGCACGATCTCGCCGTCGGTGTACCCGGAGGTGAACAGCACCGGCGTGCCGGGCCGCAGAATGGCGACCTGGTCGGCCAGCTCGCGGCCGCTCATGCCGGGCATCACGACGTCGGTCAGCACCAGCCCGACCGGTTCCGCGGAGCGACTCGAGCAGCTTCAGCGCCTCGCGACCGGTCGGCGGCCTCCAGCACCCGATAGCCGCCCTCCTCCAGCGCCCGGCGGGTCATCCGCCGCACGGCGGCATCATCTTCCACGAGCAGCACCGACTCGCCCCGGCCGGCGAGTCGCGGCGGCTCCGCTTCCGGCGCCTCGGCGACGATATGCGTCCGGGCGACCGGCAGGTAGACCTTGAAGGTGCTGCCCTGCCCCGGCTCGCTGTATCCCCAGACGTATCCCTCGGACTGCTTCACGATGCCGTACACGGTCGAGAGGCCGAGTCCGGTTCCGTGACCCACGCCCTTGGTGGTGAAGAACGGCTCGAACGCGTGCGCGAGCGTCTCCGGGCCCATCCCGTGGCCGGTGTCGCTCACCGCGAGCACGACGTACGCGCCGGGGCGGACCGAGACACCGGGGCGCCGCCGCAGATACTCGTCCTCGATCTCGGCGGCGAAGGTCTCCACCGTCAGCGTGCCGCCGCGCGGCATCGCGTCCCGGGCGTTCAATGCCAGGTTGAGGAGCACCTGCTCCAATTGTCCGGGGTCGGCCCGGATCGGAGCCGGTGACGGCGCGGTGCGAAGGACGACGGTGCAGTCCTCGCCCATGGTACGGCGGAGCACGCCTTCCCAGTTCCGGACCAGGGCGCTGAGGTCGAGCGCGACCGGACGCAGGATCTGGCGCCGGCTGAACGCCAGCAGCTGGGCGGTGACCGCGGAAGTGCGCTCCGCCGCCTTCCGGATGTGCTCGACGTCGGCGCGGGCGGCTTCGGGCACGTCGGTCCGGCGCAGGATGAAGTCGGCGGCGACGAGGACGACGCTCATCTGGTTGTTGGTCTCGTGCGCGACTCCGCCGGCCAGGCGGCCGACCGACTCCATGCGGTGCGACTGCCGCAGCCGCTCTTCGGCGCTGCGCCGCTCGGTGACGTCCATGCAGACGCCGGTGAGGTATCGGGGCCGGCCCTCGGCATCGCGGCCGACCTTGCCCTGGTCGGCGATCCACCGCACCCGGCCGTCGGGCAGCAGGATCCGGAACTCGTAGTCGAGCGCGTCGCCCGACTCGAGCGTGCGGCCGACCATCTGCGAGACGTACTCGCGGTCGTCGGCGTGCACCCGGGCGATGAAGTGCTCGTAGCTCGCCATCGCTTCGTCGAGCCTGCAGGCCGTAGATCGCGCGCAGGTTGTCGTCCCAGACCAGCGCGTTGGTCTCGACCGACCAGTACCAGATGCCCATCCGGGCGGAGTCGAGCGCGAGACGCAGGCGCTCCTCGCTGCGCTGGAGAGCCTGGGTGGCGCGGTCGCGCTCGGACCAGACGGCGCTGCCGACCACCACGCCGGTCACCGCCAGCACCAGGAGGTAGCAGGCGACGGCGAACAGCGTTCCGCCGGTCGAGCCGACGAGAAAGGGCCCTCCTCCCCGCGCCGTGTGCCAGACCGCGACCGTCGCCACGACGAGCGTGACGAGCGACGCACCGCGAGGGCCGAAGCGCACCGCGGCCCAGACCACGAAGGGGAACAGGAGGTAGGTGTACTCGACCTGCTGCAGCAGCTCGATGCTCCACGCCGCGGAGCAGGCCCAGGTCGGCGGCGGCGGCGGTGCCGACCACGAGCGCGACGACCTCGAGCAGCCGGCGGGTATCGCGGATGCGCGGCTGCGCGCTCCAGCTGAACAGCACCGGCGCGACCACGACCATGCCGAGGGCATCGCCGGCCCACCAGCTGGCGAGGGCCTGCGCGACCGCCCGGCTCCCCAGCGCGCCGGTGGCGAGGAGGGCGCCGACGCCGACCAGCGCCGCGACGATGCGCCCCCGTCGGGATCGCGATCAGCAGGAGCGTGCGTGCCTGGAGGGGATCCTCGAGCTGGGGGCGGGAGCCGGCGACGCGGCGCAGCAGATACGCGGCGAGCAGCGCCTCCAGCGTGTTGCCGGCCGCGATGCCGATCGCGGCGGCCAGCGGCACGGGCGTGCTCGCGTTGGCCGCGAATGCGCCGAGTGCCACGCCGGGCCAGTAGCGCGGACCGAGGAGCACCAGCGCGGCGAATGCGATGCCAGCGGAAGGCCAGACCAGTGAGACGCTGTGGCCGATGGTGACGTAGCGGAGGCCGACCCACGCCGCCGCGGCGTAGAGCGCGGCGAGCAGGACGACTCCGACCACGTACCGCAGAACGGACCGGGCAGCGAAGGGCATGGGGGTATGGGGAAAGACGACGGAATGTACCTCTCCCGCCATCGCCATGCCGGTAGAGCCTCAGGCCACTCGGTCGAGCAGGCGCAGGGTGCCGTCGGTCACGGTGCCGAACGTGAGGTGACCGACCAGCCCGCGCGCGTGGGTCTGCCAGGGGAACGCCTGGGGCCCGGGAGTGAGGCCGAGGGCGGGCACGAGGCCCTCGTCGAGGAAGGTCCAGAAGGCGGTGCCGAACATGGTGCCTCCGGCGGTACCGAACATCTGGAACCGGCGGCGCAGCACGGCGTAGACGGCTCCTGCGCCCATGCCGACACCCCAGTGGATCGCGGTGCCGTAGCGCTCTCGCCCGCGGCGGTCGAGCTGGGTGCCGGCGGCGGACGCGGCCCGCTCGGCGGCAGCCTCGTAGGAGGTCGGCCCCGCCGCGGGCCTCGTCCTCCTGCTCCCGGGCGTCAGGGTCCTGGAGCTCGTACATGTAGCCGGTGACCTTGCTCATCACGAACGTCGCCACCGCGCCGGCGATGGCGCCCTTCAGCAGGTCGCGACCCAGGTCGTTCCGGGAGCGGATGCGTCTGGCCATGTAGCCTCCTTGGAACGTGGAAGGTGGGTCGCGACGGACGCTTTGCGCTGTGACGGCCGCTACGCCGGTGATGTCATCCCGAACGGAGTGAGGGATGACATCTCGGTGGTCCCTACTCCACCCGCCGCCCGCTCTCCGCGTCGAAGAAGTGCAGCCGCGCGCGATCGAACCGGAGCCCGACCACCCGGTCCGGCTCCACCTCCAGATCGGGCGGAGTGATCACCCGGAGCTCGGGCCCATCTCCGGCCGTGCCGAGACGGAGGTAGAGCAGCAGCTCGCTACCGCGCGGCTCGACGACGTCCACCCGGGCGTCGAGGTCGCCGGCTCCAGCGGCGACGACGGCGAGGTCGTGCGGGCGCACGCCGAGGGTCAGCCGTGCCGTACCCGCCGGCCGAACCGCCGGGGGCATCAGCTCGGCGGCGAGGAGGTTCATGGCCGGCGAGCCGACGAACGTCGCGACGAAGACCGTGGCCGGCCGGCGATAGACCTCGAGCGGCGGCCCGACCTGCTCCACCCTGCCCTCGCTCATCACGGCCACGCGGCTGCCCAGGGTGAGCGCCTCCTCCTGATCGTGGGTGACGTAGACCATGGTGGCCTTGAGCCGGCGATGGAGCCGTGCGAGCTCCGCCCGCGTCTCGAGCCGCAGCTTGGCGTCGAGGTTGGACAGCGGCTCGTCGAAGAGGAAGACCTGCGGCTCGCGCACGATGGCCCGTCCGAGCGCCACCCGCTGGCGCTGTCCGCCGGAGAGCTGTCCCGGCTTGCGCTCGAGCACCTGGCTCGAGGCCGAGCGCCTTGGCCGCGGCGTCCACCCGCTGCGCGATCATCGGCGGCGCCACGCCACGCATGCGGAGACCGAACGCGAGATTGTCGCGCACGGTCATGTGGGGGTAGAGCGCGTAGCTCTGGAACACCATCGCCACGTCGCGCTCCTGGGGCGGGACCTCGGTCACGTCGCGGTCGCCGATCATGACCCGGCCCTCGGTGGGCGTCTCCAGTCCCGCGATCATCCGCAGCGCCGTGCTCTTGCCGCAGCCCGACGGGCCGACCAGCACCATGAACTCGCCATCGGCGATGCTCAGCTCGACGCCGCGCGCCGCGACGTGGCCGTTGGGATAAGTCTTCCAGACCTTGTCGAGAAGAATCGACGCCATATCAGCCCTTTACCGCGCCGGCGGTGAGCCCCTGAACGATGCGCCGCTGGAACGCGAGCACCAGCACCGCCACCGGCGCGGTCGCGACGATGGCGGCGGCGAGCACCTGTCCCCACGGCACCTGGTATTGCCCCCGGAAGAGCGCGATCGCCACCGGCACCGTCTGCCGCTCGGGACCGAGCGTGAACGAGAGCGCGAAGAGAAACTCGTTCCAGCTGTACACGAAGGTGAGGATCCCGGTCGCCGCGAGTCCGGGCAGCGCGAGCGGCACGATCACCTCGCGGAACGCCCGGAGACGGCTGGCGCCGTCCACCATCGCCGCCTCCTCCAGCTCGGCCGGGAGCTGGCGGAAGTAGCCGACCAGGAGCCACACCGCGAGCGGCATCGCGAACGTGAGATACGGCAGCACCAGCCCCGGATAGCTGTCGATCAGCCGCAGGCTGCGCAGCAGCAGGAACAGCGGTGACACGATCGCGATCTGGGGGAACATGCTCACCGCGAGGATCATCCCGAGCAGCAGCGTCTTGCCGCGGAACTGGAGCCGCGCGAGCGCGTAGGCGCAGAGCGAGCCGATGGTCACGCAGAGAACCGTCGTGGTGCCCGCCACGATCAGCGAGTTCCGGATGGGCAGCCAGAACGCCCGCTCGGTGAACAACGCCCGGTAGTGATCCAGCACCGGCGGCGAGGGCCAGAGCGGCGCGCCCCCGAAGAGCTGCTCCTCGGGCGTGAGCGAGCCGGCGATGGCGCGATAGAAGGGAAACGCCGCGGCGACGACCAGCGCGGCCATCACCAGGGTGGCCCATCGGGTCTGCGATCTCACTGGCGAGTCTCCGTGAGGCCGCGACCGAGCAACCGGATGTAACCCAGCGCCAGCGCGAAGGTGACGAGGAAGACCAGCACCGACAGCGCCGAACCGTAGCCGAAACGGAGATTGTGCATCAGCGAGTTGAAGGTGTAGAGCGAGATCGGCTCGGTGGCGGTGCCGGGTCCGCCGCTGGTCAGCACGTAGATCAGGTCGAACACCCGGAACGCATTCATGGTGCGGAAGATCAGGGCCACCAGGATGGCCGGGACGAGCAGCGGCAGCGTGACGTAGCGGAACTGGCGCCACGGCGACGCGCCGTCGATGCGGGCCGCCTCGTAGAGCGAGGGGTCGATCCCCTGAAGTCCCGCCAGCAGGAGCAGCGCGACGAACGGCGTCTCCTTCCAGGTGTCGGCCAGGATCACCGGCACCCAGGCGCGGATGTCGTCGGTGAGCCAGCCTTCCAGACCCTCGAACATGAAGCGCCAGACCAGCGCGCCGACCACGGTGGGAATCGCCCAGGGAATAAGAATGGACGCCCGCACGAGGGCGCGGCCGCGGAACGTGCGGTTCATCGCCAGCGCGAGCACGCAGCCGAGCACCAGCTCGAGGCTCACGCTCGCGGCGGCGAACCAGAGCGTGTGTGCCATCGCGCCCCAGAAGCGCCCGTCGCGGAGGACCTCGACGTAGTTCTCCAGGCCGATGAAGGGCTGTCCCAGCCACGGCATCCGGAGATCGTGCAGGTGAAGCGATTCCCAGACGGTCCAGCTCAGCGGAAAGAGCGCGATCAGCAGGATGGTCGCCACCGCGGGCGCGACCATCCCATACGCGAGTCGCGCCTCGCGCTGCTCCGCGCCCCTCGGCTCAGCGGCCGGCAACCTGTCTCCTCCCCAGACCCACGCGATCGAGCAGCGCCTGCATCTCCCTCGCCGCGGCCGCGAGCGCCGCTTCCGGCTCGGCCTGACGGCTGAGCGCGCGGTGCAGCTGGATCTGCAGGATCTCGGAGAGCTGCGTGTAGACCGGAGTGACGGGCCGGGGGACCGCGGCCTCCACGATGGCGCGCGCCTGGGCGGGAGGGATCGCCAGCGCCTCGGCGAGCGCGGGATCGTCGAAGACCGCGGTGCGGGTGGGAAATTGCCCCACGAGCCTGGCCCGCTCGAGCATCTGCTCCGGCTGCGTGAGGTAGTCGATCACCAGCCACGCCGCATCGGCCTCGGGGCTGAAGCCGTTGATGGCGAGCTGCGCCCCGCCGAACGCGGCGGTCGGCCGTCCGCCCGGCGCGGCCGGCATCGGCGCCACCGCGAACTTGCCGGCCACTCGAGAGCGGGCGCTGTCCTGCATCTGCGAAACGGCGTAGGGCCAGTTCCGCATGAACGCCGCCTCGCCGTTCTGGAACGCGAAACGCGGTTCCTCTTCGTGCCAGGTGAGGGCGCGCGCCGGCACGATGCCGTCCCTGAACTGGTTCCGCATCGTGGTGAGTGCCCGGACCCCGGGGGCATGGTGGACCGTGACGCGCCCGCCCTCGAGAATGTGCCCGCCGAAGCCGCCCAGATACTCCAGGAAGACGGTGATCAACCCCTCATACCGGGCCCCCTGCAACACGAGGCCGTAGCGCGGTGTGCCGCTCGCGATCGCGCGCCGCGCGTCGCGGTCGAGCTCCTCCCAGGTCCGGGGCGCCCGGTCGAAGAGATCGGTTCGCCAGTAGAGCATGCCGACATCCACGAACCACGGCAGCGCGAACAGCTCGCCCTGCCAGCGATTGGCGTGGATGGTGACGGGGAAGAAGGCGGCGGTGTCGGGGGCGTAGCGATCGAGCGGAAGGATCCAGCCGGCGGCGGCGAACTCGGGGGTCCAGATGGCGTCCACCTGGAGGATGTCGGGGTCGCTCGCGCGCGCGTTGAGCCACTGGACGTAGAGCTGGTGGCGGAGGTCCGCGGCGTCGGGCGTGGGTCGCATCTCGACCCGGATCTCCGGATGCTCGCGGTCGAAACGCTCGAGCTGCCGGCGAAGGATCTCGCCCTCCTTGCCGAGCACGCTGCCCGACACCGTGACCGTGGTCGGGCCGCCGACGGCTTCCGAGCCGCAGCCCGTGGTGCACAGCAGGGCCAGCCACGAGGTTGCGCACCAACCAAGCTTGCGATTCACGCCGTCCTCCTGGAAACCCAACCTACCATGGCTCGGAACGATGAGCCAACGCTCATCCCCATCGTGTCTCGCGCGAGGTGACCAGCATCACGCTATGTGCAGGGCCAGAGGGTTAGCATAGCGGCGAGCCGAAGTTCATTGGCATACAACAGGAGGCATGCATGGCGTTCGACAATTCCTGGGATCAAGAAGATGCCTGGTGGCGCGAGAACTACAGCGGTCGTCCCTACGCCACAGGCCGCGGCTATGAGGAGTTCCGTCCGGCGTACCGGTACGGCTACGAATCAGGGCAACATCACATGGGCCGTACCTGGAACGACGTGGAGACCGATCTCCAGACCGGCTGGGACCGCTACGAGGGGCGGGGTGGCGCCGAATCGACCTGGGAGCGGGTGAAGGATGCGGTCAAGGATGCGTGGCATCGCGTGACGGGGCAGGCGCTCGATGCCGACAAGATGAGCGAGCGGGAAGTGGATCGGTTGACGCACGGAGGGAAGCCGAGGAAGTAGCAGCACGGTGTCATCCCGGACGAAGTGAGGGATCTTGTCCGCCGAGGCACGAAGCAGGCGGAGAAGATCTCTTCGTTGCGTTCGGGATGAGGTCCCCCTCACGCTACGGTCCTTGCTCCAGATACACCGCTCCCCCTCCCGCCCCGCCCACCACCAGATCCATATCCCCGTCTCCATCCAGATCCCCGGCCGCCGGCGCGGCCAGCACCGGGACGCTCGGGCTGAAAGGTCGAGTCTCGAACCAGCCGCGGCGCCGCGCGGCTGCCCTCGTTGCGGAACAGGGCCAGACCCTTGCTGTCCTGACCGACCAGCAGGTCGAGATCGCCGTCCCCGTCGAGGTCGGTGAGCGATGGCGCGCTGCGGCGGTCGAGCCTGATCCGCTCGAACTCGTCGCTCACGAGCACGAATGCGGGGCGCGAGCGGTCGCCGTCGTTGCGATAGTAGTTGAGCCAGCCGGACGACTCGCCGACCATCAGGTCCAGGTCGCCGTCACCGTCGAGATCGCCGAGCGCGGGGACGGTGTTGCTGCCGCGCGTGATGGTGACCACCGCCGTGTCCACCGCCTCGAAGCCGCTCGCCGCCGCGCGATACCAGGCGAGCCGCGGGCCCCACTGGCCCACGATCAGGTCCGGACGCCCGTCGCCGTCGAGATCGCCGAACGCGGGCGCCGCATGGAAGCGCCGTCCGAGATCCACCGTGCCGCGCATGCGGAACGCGGGCTGGCTCGCGGTGCCGACGTTCTCCAGCCGGTAGACGAACGATGACTGCAGGTCCGACGGGTCGAGCTTGTTGGCCAGCAGCAGGTCGAGATCGCCGTCGCCGTCGAGGTCGCCGAGCGCGGGGATCGTCTCGGCACCGACGTCGAGCACCGGCAGGAGACGCCGGGTGCGAATCTCCCAGGCGTCCCCGGCGCCGCGAGTGAGGTAGTACAGGTTCTCCGCTGAGGTGCGCAGCGGGTTGTAGGCCCCGCCGAGCACGCCGACGACGAGGTCGGCGCGCCCGTCGCCGCTGAGGTCGCCGAACGCGGGAGCGTTATAGCCGGAGGTGAGCAGCGGCCGGCCGACCGGAAACTGCACGGGCGTGCCCTTGAAGTCGGGCGCCGGGCAGGTGCCCCGGTTGTCGATCAGCAGCAGGCCGGGCTCGAAGAAGTCCCCCCAGAAGAGATCGAGATCGGCGTCGCCATCGTGATCGGCCAGCGCCATGGTGTTGGCGCCGTGCATGCTCGGTCCCGGCGTGAAGGGCATCTGGGGGCCCATCGCCTGGCCGATGATCCGGATGTTCTCGAACTCCTTGGCCACCAGACGAAAGACGGGAGCTCCCGTTGCCGGGCCGGGCTCCGCCTCGTACCGGCCGACGGTGCCGTCCACCCGGCCGATCAGGAGATCGGCGCGTCCGTTGCAGTCGAGGTCGCCGAGCTGGGGAATGTTCTGGCGGTCGGAGAAGAGCGGGGTGCCGTCGGCGTCCTTCAGCGTGTCGGCGCCGAGCACGAAGCGGTACGCCCCGCGGTCGCCGTCGTTCCGGTAGATACTTGATGTAGCTGAACGGCTGTTCCGCGAGGAGATCGAGGTCCCCGTCACCGTCCACGTCCGCGAAGCGGAACCACTCCCCCACGTCGAGATCACCGTAGCGCGGCGTGCGGAAGGCGAACCGGGGCAAGCCGGCCTGGTCGCCGACCCGCTCGAAGTACGCGACGCTGCCGGTGACCTCCTGCACGAAGAGATCGAGGTCCCCGTCGCCGTCGGCATCCACCAGCTGCGGGCGCGGTGCATTGAACCCGCCAAGAAACGGGAACTCGATCGGCCGCCCCATGCTGTCCGACACCGGAAATGGGGCGATGACGGGACGGAACCCGGTGGCACGCGCGGGCGGCGGACCGGAGGAGGGGCTGCTGCCCGCGCACGCCGCGAGGGCGGCGAGGCAGAGGGGAGAGAACCGAGCGATCAGCGGCAGGGCCTGGACGACGGCGCCGCACCCTGGCCGAGCCGGGGTCATGCCGAGCCCGGCGGCATAGCGGCCCACCGTCAGCACGGTGTCCACGTTGAGACTCTGGACGCAGATCGCGACCACGGTTCCGCTACCGGTGGGCTTACCGCCGGCGTGATCGTGCACGCCGCCGAGCTGGTGGCGGTTGCCGACGAAGAGCCGCAGGCCATCGGGCGCGAGCGCGATGCCGTGGGGCTGTCCGTAACCGGGATGCTCAGGCAGCAGCGTCACGGTCCACTCGCGAGTATCGACGGCGGCCACCCGGTTGGCATTCAGGGCCGTGACGAAGATCGTGCCGACCGTCGGCGGTAAAGGTCGGCTCGAAGGGCCCGTCCGGCATGGCCAGTCCGCGGATCAGGCGAGGCGCCCGCGGTTCCGCGAGATCGAAGATCAGGAGCGAGTCGGTGAGCTCCGCCGTCACCGCCATCAGACGTCCATCGGGGGAGACCGCCGCCTGGACGAAGCCGTGCGCCATGCCCGGCACGTTGGTGAGGCGAACCTCGCCCTGCTCGATACCGACGGTGGCGATCTGATTGGTGCCCAGACTGGCGACGTAGACCACCTCCGCCCTGGGATTCACCACGATTCCGTGAGGCCGGGGAAAGAGCAGGTCCACTTCGTCGAGCACCGACATGTCGGAGCGCCGGATGATCGCGATCCGCGGCGGTGGATTGACCGCGCTCATGGAGCGGCCCACGAACATCAGGTCCTTGGTCGGGTGCAGCGCGATGAGCCCAGGCACTTCCATGTCCGCGCTGCCGAGCAGGCGGCCGCCCGGATCGAGCTTGAGGACCTTCCCCGCCCCGATCAGCGTGACGTACCACGCGCTGCCGTCGGGCTCCACCTGGACGTGGTGCGGCTTCGCGTTGTCGCCCACGCCGTACTTGCGCAGGTCCACGGTCCGGATGACCCGGAGGGTGCCGGGATCGATGACCGAGACCGTGGCGTCATCCTGATTGGGAACGTAGAGCTGCGCCGCGGCCGGCAAGGCCGAGGCGACCAGCAGGGCGAAGGCCGCCCCGGCCACGCGGACAACGCTCACGGCACCACCGTGCTGGGCTGGTAGCGGATCAGGAAGAGACCTTCGCGCATGCTGGTGGCCGCCACGACGCCGCTCTTGAAGTACGGGTAGTTGCTCCACGATCCGGCGAAGCCGGGGAGGTTGTCGCCGAAGGGCACCGTGTCGAAGTGGCCCACTTCGACCGGATTGGCCGGATCCTGGATGTCGACCACGCGCAGTCCGGCCACGTAGTTCGACTGGTACATGTAGCGGCCCTTCACGTACAGGTTGTGGTCCGAGGCGGCCGTGTTCCCATAGAACTCCTTGGCCACGACCGGATCCTCGAGATCCGTCAGGTCGAAGACCACGGTCCGGGTCCTGGGAGCGGTGCCGGCCAGCTCGTCGCCTTCGTCGTCGAGGTAGAAGTAACGCTGGTCGTCCGTCAGCCAACCCTGGTGGGCGTAGGCCACGTTGGGATAGGCCGCGATGCTCACGGTCTTCGGGTTCGCCTTGTCCGTCACGTCGGCGATGCCGAGCGCGGTTTCGGACGAGGAGAAGCAGACCTCCCGCCCGTGATAGCGCGCGTCGGGTCCGTGATAGGTGACGCACTGCGCGTCATGGGTGGAGCCGGTGCGCTGGAGGCCGAGCGCGGGGTCCGCGTAGCATCCGGCGAACTTCGGGTTCAGCGGATCGCGGATGTCGATCATGTGGAGCGCGCCGCCGCAGGTCTCGCCCCCCATGCTGTTGCCGACCGTGTAGGCGAACCCGGTGTTCTCGTTGATCACGATGTTGTGGGCGCTGTTGATCCGGGTATAGTGGGCCGTCTCCTGGAACGTCTGCGGGGTGGTCACGTTCCGGAGCTGGGTCAGATCGAACACCTGCATGCCGTGGGGCCCGGAGCCGTCCGCCACGATGAAGGCGTGGTTCTTGTAGACCTTCATGTCGCGCCAGATGTTGGCGCGGGCGCCCTGGTGCATCGGCAGATCGCCGAGGTACTTCGGGTTCGCCGGATCGGTAACCTCCACGAACGAGGTGCCGTCGGTGCGGCCCACGATCGCGAACTCGCGGCCGGTCGTCGAGTCGCTCCAGCCCCAGATGTCGTTGATGAGCGTCGTGCGCTTGGCGCCCAGCACGCTCTTCGGAATGAACGCGACCAGATCGGCGTCCTTGCAGTCGAACCCCTTCGCCTTGCCGCCCTGGCACTTCACCTCGCCGCCGGATACCGCGGGCAGCGTGGCCGAGACGGTATCGCTCACCGTAGCCGTCTCCCGCCATTGCCCGGCCGCGCCGTCGCGGCGATAGAGCAGTCCCGTGCCTTCGAAGAAGTACGCCAGCGGCGCGCCGGCGATGGCGACCCCGTTCCCGGCCGCGATCGCGGCGCCGAGACGCGTGGAGTAGCCGGCGGGCGGGGTGACGAGCAGCTGAACCTGCTTCCAGTCCGTCCCGCCGCTCCGGCGCAGCACGTAGACCGCCCCGGCGCTCTGGTCGGACATCGGCGCGCCGACCAGCAGGTCGTTGCCGTCGCGCGCCAGCGCGGCCCCGAAGCCGGCGGCACGGGTGACCGAGTCCCGAGTGACGCGTCCCGCGAGCGACCAGGCTCCGCCACCGTCCCGGCGGAAACGCAGCACGGCGCCCGCCGTGCTGTCCGCCCGCGGCGCCCCGACCAGCGCATCGGCGCCATCGAACAGCAGGCTCACGCCGAGCGATGCGCGCGGGTCCTGCAGGTCGGAGCACGAGCCGGCCCTCCTCGGTCCAGGACGACCCCTTCCCAGTGAAGACGAAGGCCTGCCCGGCTCTCCAGCGGGTGGAATCCAGGCTCCACCCGCCCGGCGCGCCGACCAGGGCGCGCTGTCCGTCGAACGCCACGGCGGCGCCGAACCAGTCGCTGGCCGACGTCCCCGAGCCCTGGATGACCGCGCGCCGGGTCCATTGCGCGGGTCCCTTGCCCCGGCCGTAGACCAGGACCGCGCCCCGCTCGCCCTCGCGCCCCGGCGCGCCCACGAGCAGCACCCCGCCCTTGAGCGCCAACGCGGCGCCGAAGCGGTCGCCCTCGGCCGCATCCGGCGAGGTGAGGCGGGCGCGCTGAGTCCAGCGACCGCGAGGATCCGCGCTCGAACAGGTAGACGGCGCCGCCAGCCGAATCGCCCGGCGCCCCGACCGCGAGGAGCGAGCCCTCGGCGGCCAGCGCTGTGCCGAAGGCGTCACCCAGGGTGCCTTCCTTCGGCGCCATCATCCCCGCCTCGACCCAGCGATCGCCGGCGCGGCGGAAGACGTGCACCGCGCCCGGATGGCTGGCCGGCATCGGGAAGCCGATCAGCGTGCCGGGTCGGCCGACCAGGATCTGGTCTCCCGCGATCAGGGTGGCACCGCCGAACCCGATGGAGCCCTGTGCGGCACCCCGGAAGGTCTGGGCGGAAACGGAGTCGGGAAGGGCGAGGAGGGCGGCGATGAGGACCGGCAAGAGCAGCGACAACACGCATGGCTGAGATTCCTGGATTGGGGCGTGGGGAGAGTCTACACCCGGGCTCGGCCATTGGGAACATCAGGGTTAACGCCGACTCGGGAGCCACGTCCACTTGCCGGACACTCAACTCGAGAGGCATCACGATGCAGCGACCGACGTCCCTGGCCCTGGCCCTCGCGGCGGCGGGGCTCCTGGCCTACACCTCCACGGCCGCGGCCCAGACCGGCAGCCCCACCCCACCGGCCGCCGCCGCCGACTCCGGGCGCCGGATGTTCGATCCGGTGGGCCGGCTCCTCACCCAGCGGGACTCGCTCAAGATCACCGACGACCAGGCCAAGCGGCTGGAGGCGATTCGCGCCAAGTATCTCGCCAAGAACCAGGGGCAAATCGAGGAACTGCGCCGGGACCGGGCCAAGCGCGACGCGTTCCGCGCCAGCATGGACAGCACCCGCACCGAGGTGATGGCGGTCCTGACGCCGGAGCAGCAGAAGCAGGTGAGCGAGATGCGGAAGAAGATGTGGAAGGACCACCGGGACCGGCACCGGCACGGGGAAGGGCACGGGCGGCACGAGGGGAAGGACGATCAGCACGAGGATGATGACGACAGCAACTGACAGATAGAACGGATGAGGGTGTCGCCCTGAACGCAGTGAAGGGGACCATGCATGCATGGTCCCCTTCGCTGCGCTCAGGGTGACACCCCCGGGCTCTACTTCTCTTCCGCCGCCGCCTCCTCGATATCATCCAGCGCCTCGACCGCCGCCTTCAGGTCCGCGGCCAGCGACCGCTCCCGCCGCAGCGACTGGATCAGCGCCTCCGCCTGCTTCATCTGGAGGCCCAGCGCGCCGGCCGACTCCATCGCGTGATCCACGACGGTCTTCTGCGCCTGGAGCGACTCGACGGTGGTACGGATGCCGAGGGCGAGCGCTTCCGCCCGGGCCAGCCGCTGCTCCGCCCGATCGAGGGCCCGCTTGCGGGCCTCGAAGTCGCGCAGGGCCTGCTCGGCGACCTGGAACCGGCTCTGGGTGTCTTCCAGCAGGGCGCGGGTCTCGTCGATCTCACGCCGGGACGAGCCGATGGTCTGGACGTTGTCCACCGCGCGCTGCGCCAGCTCGAACACGTTCTTGACCTCCGACTCGAGGGCCTCGACCGCGCCCTGACGGGCCAGCGTCTGCTCCAGCCCCTTGGCGGCCTCGGCCTGGGCCGACTCCCAGCGGCCGAGCAGCTCCTCGAACTGGGCGAGCTGACGCTCGACCGGCTTGAGCGCCGCCGCGCGGTTCTCCAGCTCGCCCGCGATCTGCTTCAGCGAGCCCGACCGGTCCTCCGCCTTCGACAGCGTGGTGGTGACGGTGCGGGACACTTCCTCGAGCCGCTGCGCGGTCTCGGCCGCCTCCTGACGGAGGGCGGAGGCGCGGGTGAGGTGCTCCGTCGCCTTGTCGAGCGCGCCCTGCCGCTGGTCCAGCTCCTGACCGAGGAGGCGGATGCGGTCCTGCAGCTCGTCGAGCTGCTGGGTGCGGCCTTCCAGCGAGCGGACGCCCTCGTCCACCGCCGACATCCGCTTCTCGGCGTCGGAGACCGACTCGGTCACCTGGGCGATCGTGTCGGACACGAGCTGCGCCTCGTCCGCCTGCTTCGCCAGCTGGCCGAAGCGGGCCTCGGCCGACTCCATCCGGCCGCGCAGCGACTCGGTGCGCTCCTTGAGCTCGGCGTTGGTCGCGCCGAGGTCGCCGAGGCGACGCTGCACGTCGTCCAGCGCGTCGCGCCGGGACTCGATGTCCCGCATGGCCGCCTTCACCTGCTCGACCTCGTCGCGGATCCGCTCGACCGCCGGCTCCATCCCGCTCAGCTCCTTCACCTGGCCCTGCACCTTCTTGGTCCACGTGTCGGTGTTGGCCAGCCACGTCTCGACCTCACCGTGGGTCTCGCGCAGGCGGGTCATCTCCTCGTAGGCGACGCGCATCTGCTCCAGCCCGTCGGCCATCAGCTCGCGGGTCCCCTTGAGCGAGCCCAGGTCCTTGACCGCCGACTCGATGCCGGGACGCAGCTCCTCGATGCGCGACATCCGCGAGGCCACCTCGGCGGCGACGCCGTCGAGCCGTCCGACTTCCTGGCGCAGCGACGAGATCCGCTTCTCCTCCTCCAGCAGGCGGGCCAGCTCGGCCGACAGCTCCGCGGCCTCTTCGCCGGCGCTCCGCACCTGGGCGGTGACGGCGGCGGTACCCTGGCTCGCCGCATCCAGCACCGCGAACCGGCTCTCGCACTCCTTGACCGCGTTCCGGAGGTCGGACACCCGCTCGCTGACCGCGTGCAGGCCCCGGTTCTCCAGCTCGAAGCTCTCGCTGCTCTTCCGCATCTGCTCCCGCAGGTCGTTGAGCGCCTGGCGGGCCGACTGCTGCGCCTCCTCGGTCTGCGAGGCCATCTGCTGCAGCTCCTCGCCGCGCGACATCACCTTCCCCTGCACCGCCTGCACCTCGTTGATCTTCGCCTCGATGGCGCCGAAGCGGCGGATCTGCTCCTCCTGCCGGCGGAGCCAGGCGTCCAGCTCGCGGTCGAGGCGGGTGAGCTGGGAGATCTGGGTCGCGGCGCGCTCCACGGCCTCACGCTGCTGCTCCAGGGCCGCCGACTTCTGGGCGACCTGGTCGGCCAGCGCCTTGAGGACCGCGAGCCGGTGCTGCACGTCGGGCACGGCGGACACGGCCTGGCCGACCGGCTCGAGCGCGCGCTCGACGGCCTGCACCCGCCGGGCGACCTCGTCCAGACGGCTGGTGGCGGCCTGGGCCTCCTGGTCGAACGCCTCCAGCCGCGAGGTGCTGTGCCGGTGGGCCCGCAGGGCGTCGTCGGCCTGGGTCCGCATCCGGGTGACGTCCTCGCCCATCTCGTCGAGGTTCTTGCGGAGCGCTTCGGAATCGGTCCGAACGGCGCCGATCGGGCCCTCGAGGCTCAGGAAGCCTTCGATCTGCTCCCGCAGCTTGAGGGCGGCGTCGATCTTGTCGCCGAACTCGCCCATCCGGCCCTGGAGCTTGAGCAGCTCACCGTCGGTGGCGGCGATCCGCTCGAGGTCGGCCTCGGCGTTGGCGAGGCGGGTGGTGGTGCCTTCCATGCCGGCCACCTGCCGCTCGACTTCCTCGCACCGCATACGGAGGGTGTTCAGGTCCTCGGACCGCTCCAGGACCGGCATCAGGGCCCGGAGCTGCTCCAGGACGCTTTCCGCGCGGCCGACGAGAGTCTCGAGCGCGAGCGTGATGTGGGCACCGCTCGAATCGACGGCAACGACGTTGTCGTCCGTTTTGCGGCGGCCTTTCAGGAAGGAAACCATGGCATTACTCCGAGGGGGTGGCACTTTGGCGACGATGGACGCGGAACGAGCGAGGGAACCGTGCAGATATGTGCAACGGATATGCCCGAAGCCTCGCGCCGGGATCCGCACCCGAGACGGGGTGCACGGCAAGGGCGCAAGCCGATGGCAGGGAGGGAGATCGCGCGCCGGGCGGAAGGGCCGCAGAGGAGCCGCTGAGGGGCAGGATTAGAGGAAGGGTGGCGACCTGCCGGTGAGTTTGGCAGGTCGCGGCGGTGGGGTCAGGGGCCGCAGATGAACGCAGATGAACGCAGAAGGCAGTGGTGAGGCGGTTGGTCCACCCTTCCCATCCACTCTTGTTTTTTGTTTTCTTCTTTCCTCTGCGTTCATCTGCGGCTGAACCACCGCCTAGAACGTGGCTCCGATCGAGAAGTGAAGCTGGAGGCGACGCTTCGAATCGGTATCCACAGTGCTGAGCGGCTGGCCGTCCTGAGCGCCTGGAGGACCTCGTCGGGGTCGCGCAGGTCCAGCGCGGACGGGTTGAGCTTGTACCCCAGCGCCACCTGGACGGCGCCGACCACGGTCTCGTAGCCGATCCCCAGACCCGTTCCCCAGAAGAACCGGTCCTGGTCGAACTCTCCGGCATCCAGCGAGAAGCGGTCATCGGGGGTCCACACCCGGCCGCCATCCAGGAAGACGAAGCTCTGCCACTTCGCGTCGAAGCCCGGGAGCGGCAGCTGGATCTCCGCGCTGGTCTGGATCCGAGCCAGCCCGCCGATCGGCGAATACCGCTCGGCGAAGGCGGTGGTGACTCCATCCTCGTCGCGGAACCGGACTTCGGGCAGCTTGGGGCCGAGGAGCTGGCTGCCCCAGCCCCGGACATCACGCGAGCCGCCGAGACTGAAGGTCACGTCCCGCAGGCGCAGCAGCGAGACGAAAGGCGACTCCCGCCCCGCCAGCGCCACGCTCCGGCCGAAGGGGAAGATCCGGCCGGCGCTGCCCCGCACCGTGAAGCCGATACGGTCGGTCAGCGGCATGAAGCCGGTGGCCCCCATGTCGAGCAGGAGGTACTCGCTGGTGTTGAACCCGGGCAGCGTCACCGAGACCCGCGGGCGCAGCACGTAGCCCTGCCGCGGGTTGGCGAACTCGTCGAGGTTGCCCCAGCTCCCGTCCAGAACCACCGCGCTCCGGTTGATGACGCTGCCCAACGATCCGACCGAGGCCGAGTCCGCGAGCCCGAGAAGCGGGAGATAATCGATCGGCTCCAGGTCGTCGCCGAAGCCGTAGTCGAGGACCTCGCGATGCGAGAGGTTGTAGCCGAGGGAGATGGAGCGCAGGGGATCGGTCGCGTAGACGAGCGTGCCCTCGAAGCCGACCGCCTGGGAGCGATCCCGCAGATCGTCGCGGTACTCCACGAACGGCCCACCGGCCGCGGAGAGGTGACGCGAGCCCACATAAGGCTGGAACACGGACACGGCCAGCCGATAGCGCCGCTCGGCGGGCGTCTCGAGCGCCACGAGACCGGTCTGCGCGGTGGCCGCCACGGTGAAGGTACGGGCGCCGCCGAGAAAGCTCCGGTGGGACCACTCCACCTGGCTGGTGAGACCGCCGGTCGAGACCAGGCCCGCCTCACCACGGACGAGCCGGGGCGGATTCTCCGTCACGCCCAGGCGCACGACGACGCTGGAGTCGTCGGCGCTCTCCCGGGGCACGTTGATCAGCGCGAGCCTCACGATGGGGAGCTGGGTGAGCTGGGCTCGTCCCTGCTCCAGCTCGGATGCGTTGTACCAGTCCCCGGGCTCGAGCGGCATCTGCCGGGTGAAATGACGGGCCGGAACGGTCTCGTTGCCGCTCACGGCGAACTCGCGGATGCGGGCGCGGAGCCCCGGTTGCACCCGCACCACCACGTCCGCCCGGTACGCGGCCGTGTCCACCAGCGCGTCGGCCTCCACGGCGGCGAACGGATAGCCGCGATCCCGCAGCCAGCGCGCCGTGCGGTCGGCGATGTCCCTCCGCTCGCTCTCGCCGAAGCGACCGTGTTCGTCCTGCTCCGCTTGCTGGAACCGGCTCCACGGTCCGGTGAGCTCGGGGTCGATCACGGCTGACCCGCTGTCCGGCGCCGGTGAAACGCACCGCGCGCAGCAGGAGTGGCGGTCCCTCCTCGATGACGAAGACGATGTCTACCAGGTCGTCCTTGGCCCGGTACTCGACGTCGTAGTCCACCTTGGCGTTCAGCCAGCCGTTACGGGTGTAGACGTTCCGGAGCCGCACCACGTCGCGCTGCAGCTCGATGGGGCGGAAGGGGTGAGTCCCGACGTCGGTAATGAACGGAATGAAGGAGAGCGCCCGGCGGATCCCCACGTTCCCGCCTCGCGCGGTCAGCGCAATGTGAGGCCGCAGGTCCTTCTCCTCGAGCGTGTGCTCGCCGGCGAAGCGGAACTCGATCTTGCTGACCTCGGTGCCGGGCCCGACCCCGGTCAGCGCGTCCTGCGCCGCGGCGGGCGGGGCCGCCAGCACCAGGAGCAGCGCGGCGATCGGGCTAGAACGCATAGCGCCCCCGCAGCAGGAGGCTGGTCGGCAGGCTGCCGCCGCGCAGCGTACTGCGGAGCCACCGCCGGAGCGTGTACTCCAGCTCGAAGCCCGGACCCACGGCGCCCGCCGACTGCTGCTCGGTGCTGGCGCCGATGCGGAGCGGCTGCTGGAGGCTCACGAACACCCGCGAGGAGAGATAGCGGCCCGCGGTGAGCGTGAGGCCCCGGCTCGGCTCCTGCCGGATCTGGAAGACATCGAAGCCGAGCTCCTCGCCCGCGGCGCCGCCGATGTTGCTCGCGAGCTGGCCGATCGCCAGCTGCGAGGCGTTCACGCCGCCGCCCTGCTGGTCCACCAGCGGATTGTCGGAGGCCGGCCGCCCGGTGACGATGTAGGAGATGATGTCTTCGTCCGACATGGACGGTTCGGCGCTGAAGTCGAGATCGAGGCTGTCGGGGCGGCCGCGCGCCACCACGTTGATCACCACCTCCTCGTCGTCGGGATCGGCGGTGGTGGGCACCTGGTATTGGGCGGTCACATCCAGCGTCGTGGCCTCGGCGGGGCCCTGAAGGGCGATGGTGCCCTCCACGACCTTGAAGGTCCGCCCGTACATGTTCATCTCGCCCCGGTTGGGAACCGGCTCGACCTGCCCGAAGAACTGCATCGGCTGGCCCGGCTGCTGCCGCACGTTGATCTTGCCGGACAGCTCGATATCGATGCTGGGGCTCTGGGTCTTCCGGAACCAGACGCGGCGCGGGAAGGTGACGTCGACGTTCATGGCGAACCGGTCCACCAGGCCCGGCGTCTCCTCCGCGGATGTTGCCGCGGCCGGCCCGAAGTGCCTTGCCAGTTGCTGGAGGTCCTGCGGTGTAGGCGTGACGTCCTCCACCGCCGCGGCCGTCGGTCCGCCGACGAAGATCTCCGTCCGCCCGAGCTGCATCTTCCCGGTCAGCGACGGCTTGGCCGCCGTGCCCCGAAGCTCCAGCTCGCCGCTCGCGACGGTGCGCAGCGCGTCCGAGTTGGAGACCCGGAAGTCGCGGAGCCGCGCGCGCAGATCGAGCGTCGGATCGGCCATGGGCTCGAGCACGACGCGGCCCCAGGCGATCAGCTCCTCCTTGTCGCCGGTGTTGATCCGCAAAGTGTCGATGCGGAAGGTCTCGCCCTGGAGCCGGCCGGCCAGGCTCCCCTCGGAGTAGGTCACGCCGAGCGTGGGCAGACTGACGCCGAAGCCGCGCAGGTCCATCGTGCCGGCGGCCCGGGGCCGATCGGGCGTCCCACCGATGCGTGCGTCCATCGCGAGGTTGCCGGACAGGTCCTGGGCGGTTTCCTCGGGGAGGAAGGCCTCGAAGAAGGCCAGATCGAAACTGTCGGCCCGCACGGTGAGCGCCATCGTGTCGGCCGGAGCGCGGGCGAAACCGACGTTCGCCGCGGTGTCTTCGGGGACCAGCGTGAGCCGCCACGGCAGCGTGCCCGCGATGGAGAGGCCCTTGCCGTCGAGCGGCAGAGCCTCGGCCTTGATCCGCAATCCCGCGCCGGTCCAATCGAGATCGGACACCACGCGGCCGACATCCTTCCCACCGCGCGGGCGCACCGCGAGCGCGACCTTGCCGACCACTTCGGGACGGGTGGGCGGGCCCGAGAGGCGAAGGTTTCCGTCCAGCCGGCCCGCAAACGGCACGACGCGCGCGGCGGCGAGCGCGTCGAGATCGAAGCCATCGAACCGCACGGCCAGGTCGCTCGAGTCGCGGCGATCGAAGCGGCCCTGGATCGTCAGGTTGCGATCCCCTGCCCCGAGCGCGAATCCATCCACCTCGACCACACCGGGACGGAGCGTGATCGCCGCCGGCCGCCCGAGCCGCCAGGTGCGGCCGCCTTCGGTCAGATCGAGCCTGGCCAGCCGCGCCTTCGTCGTATCCCCTTGCGCCGCGCCGTTCAGCGCGATCGCGAGGCGCACGTCGTCGTTCACGACGACATTGCCCTGGAGCGAGATGAGCGAGTCGTAGCGGCCGGTGAGATCCACCTCGCGCAGCGACACCTTGCCGGCGGCCGCGCCCTCGATCCGCAGCGTCCCGGCGACCGCGCCGAAGCCGGTGGTGTCCGCAACAGCGGACCCGCGCGCGGTGATCCGCTCGGCCAGGTTGCCGGCGTACAGGACTCGGAAGACGTCGGCGTGGCCTTCGACCTTCCGACGGTCGGCGGGGCCGGTAACGGTGAGATCGACCAGCGTGGAGTCGAGCGCGATGGAGTCGGCGCCGGCGAGGAGAGCGAGCGGGGTCAGGTCGCCGGCCCGGCCAACCACTCGCAGGGTATCGGATGACGACGCACCGCGCAGGCGAAGGCGTCCACTGCCGTCGAGCGTGGCGACGTTCGATCGCAGCGTCAGCGTGTCCAGCTCGATGGCGCCCGGGACCGGGCGCAACGCCACGTAGAGCTGGCGCAGCTGCACGTCGCCGACGCCGCCCGCGGCGGTAAGCGTGCCCCCCGCCGACAGCAGTCCGGTGCTGTCGGCGACCGCGTCGAGCCCGAACCGGCCCTCCAGGCGGCCGTCGACCGTCGTGTCGGCGGTCCACCGCGCGAGCCGCTCGACGCGGACGTCGCCTTCGGCCCGCACCCGCGACGTGTCCGCGCCGAGATGTCCGGTGATCTGCGCGTTGGCGGCGGCGTCTTGGCCGGCCAGTCGCAGCGTGCCCTCCAGGGCGCCTCGCTCGAGGCCGAGCGTCACCCGCCCTTCCGACAGCTCGGCCTGGTTCACTCGGGACGGTTGCAACTCCAGGTCGAGCCTGGCGAGCATCGAGTCGAGGCCGCTGCCCGCGATCGAGCCGGTGAACCGCGCCGTGAGATCGGTCCGCAGGCTGTCGCGGCCCAGCAACGGGCCTAGGTCCAGGGATTCCAGCCGACCCTCACGAACCTGGTACGCGGGCACGTCGGCCATCGGCCGGCCGTCGCCCTGGAGGGTGACCACACCGGCATTGGTCCGGACCGACACGCCGTAGCCGAGCCGTTCGCCGGCGAGCTCCGCGTCCAGGGTGCCTTCCTCGACCTCCACGTGGCCGAGGCGGGACGGCTCGATCGTCACGCGGGCCTTCACGAACTTCACGGATGTGCCCCACCTGCCCTGACCCGTCGCGCCGAGCGTCACGGGGCCGGCGAAATCAGGCTGCTCGAGCAGCGTGCCGAGGTCCACGCTGTCGAGCGCGGCGCGGCGGATGTCGAAGGTGGTGACCGAGTCGAACGGATGGGCGGTGGCGAGCAGAGTCACGGTGCCACCCTGCACCCGGCCGTTGAGATCGAGGACGGCCCGTCCGCCGTCGAGTCGGGCCTTAGCGACCACCTGCTCGATCCGGCGAGCCGCATAGCGCAGCTCGTCCATCTCGACCCGCGCGGAGAGCGAGGCTTCCTCTGGTGCGGTGCCCCGGCCCGTGAGGGTGAAGCGTCCCGTGAGCGGGGCCACGACCGTGTCGCCGGTCAACCGTCCGATGTCCACGCCGTCCACCCGGCCCTGCCGCACCTGGTAGGCGATGGTGTCGCCCAGCGTCGCCGTCGCGACGCCCGTGATCCGGCCGCCGGCCACCAGTAACTCGGGGCGAACCTCGACCCGCCCCGAGTCGAGGGCGATCGAGGCACCGCCCAGACTCACCCGGCCGGCGGCGGTGCGGATCGCGGCCAGGTCCACCCGTCCGTCCAGGTTCGCCTCTGATAGCGAGAGCCCCTCGCCGGCCACCCGGAAGCGCAGGTCGAGCGCGGGGTGTCCGCTGTCGCCGGTGAGCGCCTTGGCGGCGGCCTCGGTGCCCTCGAGGCCGGCCGCGCCACCCTGCAGCCGATAGGAGGGCACCGAATCGAAGGGCCGCGCCCACCCGTCGGCGCGGACGGTGCCGCCGAGCAGCTCGCCCCGCAGGTCCAGGTCGGCGCGACCTCGTTTGACGTCGGCGCGGAGGTCGAGCGAGCGGATGTCGGTCTGGCCCACCTGCGAGCCGCGCAGCCGCAGCGACGCGCGGCCGTCGGCGTCGGCCAGCGTTTCTCCCCGCAGATCGGCCTCGATCTCACCGCTCACTCGGCCCATGGGCGCGGCTCGGTGCAGGCGGGAGGGATCGAGGTCGCGCACTGTGCCGTTCAGCCGGTACACGGCGGGCGCGCCGCGACCGACGACGGTGCCGCCGTTCAGCTCGATAACTCCCTCATCGATCCGTGCCGCGAGCTGGGCGGTGATCAGTCGGCCATCCGCGCCGGCGGTGGCGCGGAGCCGCAGGTCGCCCTCGGGCGGGACCCCCGGCACCACGCTCGCGAGGTCGGCCAGCGCGAGGGGGAGCGCGTCGAGGCGGATGTCGAGCCGCTCGACCATCCGCGGATCGTCGAAGTTGCGCGGAACGACCATCCGTCCGGTGACGAGACTGCGATGGCTTTGGATGTGGAGCGGCTCGAGACGGATCACATCGGAGGTGGCGGCGCCGGCCGCGGCGACCTCGAACCAGAGGGGCGGCTCGCCCGGCGGGGCGACCGAGGCGTACACGGTGTCCATCGTGAGGAGCACCGCGTCGCCCACGACGAGGTCGCGACCCTCCAGCGTGAGACCCCGGATCCGCGCGGTCGAATCGGGAGCGAGCATCGCGGCGACATCGGCGCGGCGCACGACGAGCCGGTCGATCAGGAAATCCCCGCCGGCCGCCGTGGTATCGCCGGAGCTGCGGATCGCGTTGGCGATATCCCAGGTGCCACCATCCCGCCGCGCGGTCACGCGCGCGCCATCCAGGAGGAGTCGCCGGAGGCGGCGATCGGGACCGCGCAGCTGTCGCGGGTCGTAGTCGACGCGGACCCGTTCCACCAAGGCCAGCTCTCGGCGGCCGCGCAGCAGTCGCACCTGCTCGAGCTGTAAGCCCGTGAGCCAGTTGCCACTTACCCGCTCGACGCCGAGCCGGTAGCCGGGGTTGAGCGGCACCAGCGCGAGCAGACGGCCGGTCACCCAGGTGGCGACGGCGGGGACCTGGAGCAGGGCCACGACGGCGACCACCAGGGTCAGCAACGCGATGCCGGCGGCGGCCAACCAGCGGGCACCGCGACTGACGACGGGAGGGAGCATGTCGTAGAGTGGGATCTAACGGGCGCAGCGGCCATGACTTGCGTCACGGCCGCCAGGGGCAGGGCCCCACAAGGATGTCATCCTGAGCGAAGCGAAGGAGCCGGAGCTTCGTTCAGGGCGACAGCCCGGTCTATTTCCATTCGGCTCCGCACGGACACTGATGGCGTCCGGGGTGGCCGGTGTCGCGGTAGCAGATACACGAGTGGGAGCCGTCATCAGTGCCGTAGAGGCACACACGGTCACGTACAGCGCCACTTTCGATCCGCTCGATGTTGCGGGCGATTTCACGCAACACGGTACTGCCCCGCGAGACCTCGGTCCCGTTCACTCCACGCTCTCCGAAACAGAAAACAGGCGTTGGCAGTGGAAGGCGGACAAAGTAGGACGATCGATTCCACATCGCTAGACGTTTTTATCAACGTGGACGACGTTGATTTGTCGAAAAAATATGGAAGGTGGGACGCGTGGAGAGTTTGAAGCGCAGCACATGCGCGAAAGCGGATTTGAGGAAAATTTTTCACGAAGAATCGGAAAATTTTCGCTATTGACACATGACGAATGTCATCGTACTGTATCGTCCCCTTGACGCTGCGAGGCGTTGAGGAGAGTCGCTCATCAAGCGGTGTATTGGTGGACGACCGGCAGAAGCCAGGACGCTGCGCCATCTGCCGCTCACAGGGTGATCAGCCCTCGTGAGACGATCGCGAGCTCGTCGGCCGCGATCGAAGTTCCGGGCTCCGCTCGGGACACCCCGACCGTCACCGCACGGTTCGAGGAAGGAACATCGGTTCGGTCGCCACACGTGGTGATACTGATCCAACGAACCCGATGCCCGCCGGCGACAGAGCCCCCCGATTCGCGACGTGTCGCGCCTCGGGGGGTTTTTGTTTTCGCTCGGGAAGATCCTACCAGGTCAGCGAGTACCGCCCCCCCAGCGTGATCAGCGTTTCCGACGCCCGCAGATCGGTGGACGGCTGCTCGCTGGGCCACGCGATCCGGTGGCTGCTGAGGCCGAGGTTGAGGGCGAACGCGTCCAGGAGATGAACCGAGGCCGAGAGCCGCTCGAGCGCGTCGCGGCGGCGCGAGATGATCGGCCCGCTGCCGAAGGCGAGCATCTTCTCCGCCGTAATGCTCACCGGCACTCGAACCGAGGTGAGCCGGCCGTTGGCCGAGATCCGGGTGCCGATGATCTGCAGCGTCTCCCGGCCACTGGCGTAGATCCCGAACTGGGAGCTGGCCGTCACCCCCCGCAGCATCACGCTGGGCCCGATGGTGGCGCGATACGCGGTCCGGTCGGCCAGGGCCGGCCGCGTCCCGTCGGGCAGCCACTCGCTCCGGCTGGTTCCCAGGTGCATCGCGAGGCCGTAGCTGACCTCCTTGCCCTGCTTGAGCACCCGGCTCAGATCCAGCGAGGCGCCGTAGCCGTCCTCTCCGTAGAACCCCTGGGCCTTGGCGCTCCAGGCCTTGGCCGCCAGCTCGCCTTCCAGCGAGAACACGCCGCTGCTCAGCGCCTCACGGAACAGCGCGCCCCGGGTGCGCTCGGTGACGGTGCGCCGGGCGAACGCGGTGCTCCAGCCGCCGGTGATCGCGACGGTGCGCCGGTTGGACTCCGGCAGGCGGACCTCGAACTCGTGGTAGAACTCGCGGCAGACGCCGTGGCGGCAGACGGAGATCGTGGCGGGCCGCTTGAGCCGGTCGAGCAATACGCCATCACGCCGTTCCGCGAACCGGCGCACCGGCTCCGACTCACCAAAGTCCCCGCCGAACAGGGCGACGAGTCGGGGACCCGTGGCCCAGAAGCGATCCACACCGTTCTCCGACACGATGGCGATGCTGTCGGCCGCAGGGCTCCGGACGACGACGACGCCCTGCTGGCCATCGTGCATCACGGCGGGCTCGACCCGCACCTCCACGGGCTCGGGGCCATCGGCCAGCCGAGTGGTCTGGACCGGGATGCCGCAGGCGACCAGGCTCGCGCACGCGATCGAGGCGAAGGGACGAAGCAGCACGGCTGGCTCGAATTACGGGTGAAGCGATGTGCTCGGGGGAGGAAGATAGAACCACGGCCTTCCTGAACTCATGATATCGCGCGAACGGTGGTGGTGCCAGAGGGCTCGGCGCCGCTTGCCCCCCAGGGTGAGCGAGGCACACATTGTCATCCCGATGTCCGACGCGTCCTCGACCGAACCCACTGCCACCGAGACCCTCGGCCTGCGCGGCGCCCGCCTCGCGGCCCGGGTGCGGCAGGCGCTCTACCACGTGCCGCCGGCGGAGCTGGCCGCGGCGCACCAGCAGATGCAGCGGGCCGCCTCGGCGCGGCACATGGAGTACTTCCACGACGGACGGGTGGAGGGGATTCGGGTCCTTCCCTGCCCCATCACCATCCTGCCCGAGCAGCTCGTCTATCTGCACTCGGTCACCCGCACGCTCCACTACGCGCTGCTCCGGATGCCGGAGCTCTATTTCGCCGACGCCGAGGTGCGGTCGCTGCTCCGCCTCGATCCCGGCGAAGACGAGTGGCTCCGGGCCTGCTGGACGCCGGCCGTGCAGGCCAGGAATCCGGTCTTCGACCGGCTCGACTGCATGGTGGACTACGCCAGCCCGATCTGGAAGGACACCCTCCGCTTCGTCGAGCCGAACCTCACCGGCATCGGCGGGCTTTACCTGGTTCCATCGGTCGAGGAAGTGGTGGACGAGGTCATCGTGCCGCTCCTGGTGGGGCACGACCCGGGCCTCAAGCTGAGCCGCCTGTTCGATGCCCGCATTCTTCTGCTCAAGGAGCTGGTGGAGCACCTGGAGATCCTGGGACGACCCGGCGGCACGATCTGCCTGATCGAGCCCAAGTACGAGCTGGAAGGCATCGACGAGCAGCGCCGCCTGGTGGACTACTACGCCGCGGTGCATGGGATCCGGATGCTCCACGCAGATCCCAGCGAGCTGCACATGCGGGGGGACGAGGTCTACTGGAAAGACCATCAGGTGGACCTGGTCTACCGCGACTACGCCGTGATGGACCTGATCGAGCTCGCCGCCGAAGGCATGGATCCGGAGCCGATGCGGCGTCTCTTCCGGGAGAACCGGGTGATCTCCTCGATCAGTGCGGAGCTGGACTGCAAGAGCTGCTTCGAGGTGCTCACCGAGCCCACGCTGAGCGAGAAGTACTTCAGTGAGGAGGAGCGGCGGGTGTTCCAGCACCACGTGCTGTGGACCAGAGTCGTGGGGCAACGCCGGACGACGCTGCCCTCGGGTGAGACCGGGGACCTGATGGAGTTCGCGCTGAAGGAGCGGGACTGGCTGGTGCTCAAGCCTTCACGCGGCTACGGCGGCGACGGGGTGCTGCTGGGACAGACCGTGAGCGACGGAGAGTGGCGGAGCGCGCTCGATGCCGCGCTGGCGGACGAGGAGCTGTGGGTGGTCCAGCGGCTGGCGCAGATTCCCGTCATCGAAGTGCCGACGCTCATGCCGGATGGCACGCTGCTCCCGGAGGCCTTCTATCATGTGATGGGCTTTGCGTCGAGCGATGACGGGATCGCGATCCTGGCGCGCGCGTCGCAGCGTCAGGTCGTGAACGTGGCGCAGCGCGGCGGCATGGCGGCGGTCATGGCCGTGGAGTAGCGGGCGGCTCCGCTCACGACGTAGGCCTCCATCGCGAAGTACTCCGCCAGCCCCAGCCGGTCCAGCTCCGCCGCCGTCCCCTTGTTCCGCGCCTCCACCCGCTGCCAGAACTCTCGCTCGTCGGGTCCCGGGAAGGGCGCCGTGTCCTTCTGGGACTGGTGCTTGAAGATCGCCTGGATCTTGAGCCGCAGCTCCTCCTGGGAGAGCGGCACCAGCCAGGTGGCCTCGGTCACCGGCCACTCCTGCCAGGCGCCGCGATAGAGCCAGACCTCCGGCAACGGCTGTCCCACCGCGCCCAGCTCCGCCAGCGCGTTGTCGATCGCTTCCTTGCACATCCGGTGGGTGCCGTGGGGATCGGAGAGATCGCCCGCGACGAAGACGAGATCGGGACGCACGCCCTCGAGCAGGTCCCGCACGATGGCGACATCGGCCGGCCCGATCGGATCCTTGCGTACCTTGCCGGTCTGGTAGAACGGGAGATCGAGGAACCGAGCCGCCCCCTCCTCCAGGCCGATCGTGCGCAGGCCGGCCACCGCCTCGGACTCGCGGATCATCCGCTTGATGTCGCGCACCTCTTCGATATCCACGTCGCCCGGCCGTTTCCCCGCGAGGAATTCCTCCACCCGTTCCACCAGCGGCGTCACCGCGCGCTCCGCGATCCCCCGCTCACCCGCGATCCGCTTGAGGAAGTCGAGGTGGCGCCGCACGTCGTGGTCGAACACCGCCAGGTTGCCGCTGGTCATGTAGGCGACCGTGATCGCGTTCTCGTTCTCCACCAGCTTCCGGAGAATGCCGCCCATCGAGATCACGTCGTCGTCCGGGTGGGGCGAGAAGCAGATGATCCGCTGACCCCGCGCGAGCTTCGAGCGGCCCCGGATCTTGGCGCCGAGGGCGTTGAACACCGCGCCGTTGAGCGCGCCGGGCGTGCCGTGGGCCGCGACCAGGCTGGAGAGCCGGTGCTCCGAGTAGTCGCGCTGCGTCAGCTTGAGGATCGCCTTCTGGGTCTGGCGGGAGAGCCAGGTGACGGCGTTCACGGTGAGCGGCGGCGTCCATTCCACCGGACCGAGCAGCCAGGGCGTGGCGACCCTGGTGAGATAGGCCCCCGCCGCCGAGTCGAGGTAGAACGTGGTGGACGGGTGTTGCTGCAGGAACGTCGCGGCGACCTCGTGGTCCACCTCGCCCTCGACCGCGCGCCGCACGATGTGGGCCTTGTGCTCGCCGGTGGCGAGGATCACGACCTCCCGTGCCTCCAGGATGGTCGCCACGCCCATGGTGACGGCCTCGCGGGGCACGTTCTCCTCGCCGAAGAAGTCCGCCGAACCGTCCTTGCGCGTCACCAGGTCGAGCGTGACGAGGCGGGTGCGGCTCTCCAGCCCCGAGCCCGGCTCGTTGAACCCGATGTGTCCGGTGCGGCCGATGCCGAGGAGCTGAAGGTCGATGCCGCCGGCCGCGCGGATTGCGGCCTCATAGCGGCGGGACTCCTCGTCCACCCGATCGCGAGGCACGTCGCCGCGGGGGATGTGCACGTTCTCGCGGGGGATGTCGAGCTGGGAGAAGAGGTTCTCCCACATGAACCGATGGTAGGAGTGCAAACTCCCCGGATCCATCGGGTAGTACTCGTCGAGGTTGAAGCTGATCACGTGGGCGAAGCTGAGCCCCTCCTCACGGTGGAGGCGGACCAGCTCGCGATAGACGCCGACCGGCGTGGAACCGGTGGCGAGGCCGAGCACGGCGGGCTTTCCGGCGGCCGCCTTCGCCCGGACGAGCGCCGCGATCCGCCCGGCGACGACGCGGCCGAGCTCGTCGTGATCGGGGACGATGACGGTGCGGATGCGCTCGGTGGAATGCATGCTGAATGCGAAGGTAGACGGGGCGGAGGGAGGGTGGTAGGGCGGGCAGGCGGTCAGGCGGTCAGGCGGTCAGGCGGTCAGGCGGTCAGGCGGACAGGCTGTCATCCCGAGCGGGGCGAGGGACCTGCCATGCGAGCCTCGATGCCCGCGTGGAAGATCCCTCGCTTCGCTCGGGATGAAGTTCTTGTCCTCGCGCCAAGACTCGCCTGACCGCCTGACCGCCTGACCGCCTGACCACCAACCTACTCCGGCTCCACCAGAATCACCGCCCAATCCCGGTCCGTCTGCGTCACCATCTTCAGGTGCAGCATGCCGGTGCCCGAGTCGTACCAGTACCGGTTGCCGGTGCTCGCCTCCAGCTCCGCGAGGTCGGCGGCGGGCGCCAGCGGGTGGCTTCCGTTCCAGTCGCGGATGACGCGGAGCGCGGCCTGGGGGTACGGCAGCGTGATCCGCGCCCACTCGCCCTCCTGCGTGCTGCTCAGCCACAGCCGAGGGCGAAGGGGAGCGGCGCCGGCGAACTGCACGGTGTAGGCCCGTCCCGGCAGGAGCGAAGCGTGCGTGGAATTGGGGTGGTCGGGCACGCCGACCAGCGTGAGCGCGGCCGCGTCGTCGCGGGTGAGGGTCAGGGGCGCCACGACTTCGTCGTCGCTCCACACGCTCAGGCCCACGTAGCGCTGCGGGCAGACGTACGCGTTCCACTCGGCGCGCAGCGAGCACGCGCCGGTGACGAGGAACGGACTGTTGGGCACGACGTACATGCCGGCGGTGCCCGTCACGTCGCCGTCGCGGTCGAGGAACACCGCCGCCTTGTCGCCGTCCCGGTCCGCGTGCGGCGTCTCCAGGTAGTACTGGTTGGCGTTGATGAAGGTCACGTCGCCGGCGAAGTTGCCGGTGCTGACCGAAAAGCTGTTGTTCCGAAGGAAGCCCATCGCGCTCGACGGGATGTCTCCCGCGGCGGTGAAATTGGCGAAGGTCACCCGGTCCGCGCCGACCCGGCCGTCGTAGAACTCGTAGCCGCGGCGCGGCGGGTTGCCCCACAGGGTACCCGCCGTGTTCCCCGACTCGCCCACGAAGAGCGCGTCCTCCACGAACGTCTCGCTGGAGGCGAACGTGGCGCCGATGGCGTTGTCCGCCACGACCGCGTCGCTCAGACGATGGTCCCGGCCGCGCAGCCAGATGGCGCGGCCCGAGTGCTTGTAGGCGGTGAAGCCGGTGAAGTCCGCCACGGTGGCCGTGTTGTCATCGGTAGGGTCGGTGCGCGGCGAGTAGAACACGGTCTCGATCGACCCGTCGGGCCGGGGGCCCTCGTCCACGTGCAGGCCGCCCCGCCGGTTGGTGTGCGCCACGTTGTCGCTGAACTCGCGGAGCGCGGTGGTGCGCGGCAGATCGGGTTGGCCGGTCGACAGACCGGTCGGCGAAGCCGGCAGCGCGTACCAGAAGCCGAAGGCCTCCGACCCGGCGGCCGCGTTGCCCCGCACGGTATTGTCGGGGTTGGTGATCCAGAAGGTGGCCGCGCGGCTGTCGGTCGCCAGGGCGCCGACGTCGGTGGTCCTGGTGCCGAGGCCGAGGTTGCCGGCGATCAGGTTCCCGGTCTCCGCGCCGTCCTCCAGGAAGTAGCCGTGCCCGAGGTGGTCATGGCACACGTTGCCCTCGACCCGGGCGTTGTCGCTGCCGTGCACGGTGACGCAGCGGTTGAAGCTTCCCCACACACTGCTGCCGGTGAAGTACTGCCCATCCACCGCTCCCATCATGTGCCAGTGCATCGGGTATCGGGCCAGCAGGCTCTTCTGTCCCATGAACCGCAGGGTCACACCGGACACGCGCAGCGTGCCGCCCATCCCCATGATGTGGCCGCCGAACCCGTCCTGACTGGTGGCGCTGTCGCCCCGGACCATGACGTTGCGGGTGAGCAGGCCGACCTCCGCCCGCTCGTCCACCGTCACGCCGGCGATCGTCTGCAGCTCGCCGTAATGAGAGAACTCGAGCGGCTCGGCCAGCGTCACGATGCCGCCGCTCACCGAGGCGACGGTGACGACCTCCGCGTGGTCGGGATCGAAGTCGGTCGAGGCCACCACCAGGCGGTCACCGGCGCGCCAGTCGGGCGCCTGCTCGAGCTGCAACTGGGTGGCGCCGGAGGGGGCGGTGGCGGAGAGCTGCGTCCAGCCGAGCCGCGACTGCCCATGAAGATCGAGCGTTCCACCCGACACGCCGAGGACGCGGTTCCCCATGCCCATGACGTCGCCCTCGGCCGCCGTTCCGGTCAGCGTGATGACCGCGCGGTGCTGGAAAGGCGCGGCGCTGGTGCCCACGCGAAGCGTGCCCAGCACCACGATGTGACCCGCCGTGAGGTCGAGGTCCTGCTCGTCGAACACCAGCGCGCCTTCGATCCGAAGACCGGCCAGTGCCGGTGGCGAGACGTCGAGGAGCACCGCCCGATTCGAGGGGATGACGACCGAGGCGCCCGCTGCCGGCACCTGCCCGCCGGGCCAGGTCGCGGGCTTCGGACCAGCGCACCGTCGAAGGAATCGGCGGAGCCTCGGGATCCTCGGGATCCCCCGGCGACGTCGGCTCGCCGGTGGAGCAGGCGAACAGTGCAAGAGTGAGCACGGTTGCACGGATGCAGAACGCCAGTCGGCCTTGCATACCGGCCTCTCACGGAGATGGTGATCGGAGCTAAGTCGTGGAGAATTCGCAGGACGGAAAAATCGGTGGCAAGACGCGGGCGAGATTCGACTGCAATTCGGCGCAGCACCGTGACTTGGCTCACCTCGAACGAGCGCGGCCACCGGCATCTTCCACCACCTTATGATCCCAACGTTCGTGAACCCCGAGGCCGGCAGCGCCCAGGCCATCCTGGACGCGCTGGAGCGCCATCCCGGCTTCGACGTGCGGCTGACGCCGGCGACGGGATTCACCGTCGCGCTCCGGTCCGCGGTGCAGGCCGGTGAGCCGCGCGTGGCGGTCGCGGGGGGAGACGGAACCCTCGCCTCCGCGGCGGCCGTGCTCGCCGGAACACCCACGGCGCTCGCCGTGATCCCCGGCGGCACCCTCAACCACTTCGCCCGCGATCAGGGCATTCCCACCGAAGTGGACGAGGCCCTCGACCTGGCCGAGCACGGTCGAGTCGGGCCGGTCGACGTGGGCTACGTGAACGACACTCTCTTCCTCAACACCAGCTCGGTCGGCGCGTACGTGCGCTTCGTCGAGACCCGGGACCGGCTGGAGCGCTATCTCGGCTACTCGCTCGCGAGCGTGGCGGCCGGGGTCCGGATCCTACGCTCCGCGCGACGGATGCGCGTGACGCTCGAGGTGGAGGGAGAAATGCGGGTCTACCAGGCGCGCCTGGTCTTCATCGCCGTCGGGGAACGATCCCTGACGCCACCAGGGATCGGGCGGCTGGTGGGCGCGCCGGGCGGCCTGCTCCAGGTGGTCGTCCCCCGCGGGCGGCGTCAGGCGCGACGGCTCGCCCGCGCGTTCGCGAGATCGGACCGGGGACTGCCGGTCGAGGCGAAGCCGTTCGGACTGGATAGCGCGCTGGTGCGGCAGCTGCGGCTGGATCTGCCGATGTCGCGAGTGCGGGTGGCGACCGACGGCGAGATCAGGAAGCCGATGGAGACGCCACTGGAGTATCGGATCGAGCGTGGGGCGCTGCGGGTGGTGTTGCCAACCGAAAAGGGTGAAGCGGAAGCGTGAAGGGGAATGCGGTGATGGGAGAATGATGGCAGGAAGGTGGGTGGTGTCATCCTGAGGAAGCGAAGAGGGAGCGTCGATCCCGACGGAGCGCGGTGATCATTCAGCCAGCGGGACGCGATCGCCATAGAGCAGGATGATGTGGCGCAGCGCCACGTGCCAGTCCTTCGGGAGGCCGGCTCGGCTCCTTCGCTTCGCTCAGGATGACATTGCTCTGTCTTCACGCCTCACTCTCCCCTTCACCCTCACACTTCACGCTCTACCCTTCACGCTTCACGCTTTTCCCCGCCCTTCCATCCATCTCCAATGCACGACCCCCGCCGCCAGCGTCCCCGCGAGCACCGCCAGCTCGCGCTGACTCATCCGCAGCGCCAGCACCGCCGAGAAGATCAGTCCGAGCACGGCGATCACCTCACCAGCCGGCACCCGGAACCACGCCTCCTCGAACCCGTCGCGCCGATCGCGCTCGCGCCGCCGCAGCACGATCAGCGCGACGCACACGGCTCCGTACGTCAGCAGCCGCGACACCGCCGAGAGCGTCAGGTTCTGGATGAAGCTCCCCACCGACGCGAGGGCCCAGACCAGCACGGCGAAGAGCATCACCGAGATGTGCGGGGTCCGGTAGACCGGATGGACCGCGCCCAGCCGCGGCGGGAGGTCGCCTTCCGCTGCCATCGCGTAGGTGAGCCGGGGCACGTTCACCATCGCGGCCGCGAGGTAGCCGTAGACCGAGACGAGGGCGCCGGCAGCCATCAGTCCCGCGCCGAACGGGCCGAGGATGACTTCCGCCGCGTCGGCCAGCGGACGCGCGCTGGTGCCGGGATCGGCCAGGGCGGCGAGCACCACCACCTGCACCATGACGTAGAGGAAAGCGCAGAGGCCCAGCGCGGTGAACAGCGCGATCGGCGCGTCGCGCCGGGGATCCTTCGCTTCGCCCAGCGGCAGCAGGGCGGACTCGAACCCACCGTAGGCGAAGACCAGGAGGAGAATCGCCTGCAGCCACGTGCCCGCTCCCGCCTGGACCGGTGGCGGGGACTGCCCCGCGTCACCCGTGGCGATCGCGAACAGTCCGACCGCGACGAACAGCAGGAGCGGCACCAGCTTGGCCACCGCGAAGGTGGTGCTCGTCCCCACGCCGCTGCGGATGCCCCGATAGTTGACCGCCGCCAGCGGCAGCAGGACGAGCGCCAGCAGCACGCGCGACTCGACCGGTCCCGTCGCCCGGGGCCAGAACTCGGCGAGGTAGATGATGAAGAGGTTCGCGTTGGTTGCCGCGGCGGTGAGACGCACGAGATAGGTGAGCCACGCCATCTCGATCCCGGCAAACCGGCCGAACGCCACTCGGGCGTACAGGTAGGTCCCGCCCGCCCGGCTGAACCGGCTGGCCACCTCGGAGAACGCCGCGACGAGCAGCGCCATGCCGAGCGCGGCCCCGATCCAGGCCCAGGGGCTCGCGGAGCCAAGCTGGCCCGCGATGACCGACGGGAGTCCGAAGACGCTGCTGCCGATGACGGAGTTGAGGACGAGTCCGGTGAGGGCGACGCGTCCGATGGCCTTGGTGAGGGCCGGGTGCGGTGCGCTCAGCGGGTCAGCAGCCCGGCGTCGAGGACCAGCGGCGCGCCGGTGACGTAGCGGGCGCGGTCGGAGGCGAGGTACAGCACCGCGGAGGCCACGTCCTCGGGCTCGATCCAGGGGACCGGCAGCAGGTTGCCGGCCGAGCGCTCGGCGATCTCCCGCGTCGTGAGTCCCTCCAGCTCGGCGAGGCCGTCGTTCATCGGCGTGTTGACGCCGGTGGGATGAATCGAGTTGACCCGGATGCCGTGCGGAGCCAGCTCGATCGCCCACGACTTGGTGAGACCGGTGAGTCCCCACTTGGAGGCGGCGTAGTGGCTCAGGCGCCCCATGCCGCGCAGACCAGCGACGGACGAATTGTTGATGATCACGCCCGAGCTCTGGCGAATCATGATGGGAATGATTCGCCGGGCGACCAGCCACGCACCCTTCAGGTTGATGTCGAGCATCGCGTCCCACGCCTCTTCGGTCAGCTCGTGCGCGAGACCGTAGGCGCAGATGCCCGCGTTATTGAAGAGGATGTCGATCCGTCCGAAGCGCTCGACCGTCCGGTCCACCGCCACGGTCACGTCGGCGTCGTTACGAACGTCCCCGGCGAAGGTGAGACACTCCGATCCCAGCGCGGTGCACTCGGCGGCGAGCGATTCGAGGTCGCCGCGCGATCCCATGCCGTACCCGGGATAGCTGAGCGGACGGGCCACGTCGAACCCGGCGATCCGCGCGCCCTCCTTCGCGAACGCCAGCGCGGTCGCTCTGCCCTGTCCGTGCGCCGCGCCGGTGACGAACGCGACCTTTCCCGAGAACTCACCCGGCATGTCCGCTCCCGGCCGGCTCCCGGCGGTATGGGTGGAGATATTCGTCCAGCTCGACCTCCAGCGCGTTGTTGAACACGTTGGTGGCCACCATGATCGCGCCGAAGGCGGCGAGCGCCGTCATCTGCGGCGGATCGAAGTGCGCGGCAACCCGGTCGTACACCTGATCCGGCACCCGGAACGGCGACACCGCGAGCCGGCGGCCGAACTCGACGACGGCCGCCTCGCGCTCGTCGAGCTCCAGCCGGTCGGGATCCTGTCCCTCTTCGATCAGAATCCTGCGGAAGAACGTCGAACAGATCAGGCAGTCGGTTTCGGCGGAGATGGCGTGGGCGAACAGCACCGTGAGGCGAGCGCCGAGGAAGGGCTGGACGGTGTCGCGCAGCGGATACCACTCCATGAGCGCGTGGAACGCCGGCAGGGAGTTGAGCAGCGTGCGCTTCATATTGGTGATCCGGGCGTGCTGCCGGATATGGTCGTCGTGCGCCTCCCGGACCTCGGGGGCGGCGCTGGCGTAGTCGACCTGGGGGACTCTGGGCATGCATCGCTCCAAGAGGCTTGGATCACCACCAATCTAGCTTCGCGGCTGCCATGTCACCCTGAGCGCAGCGAAGGGGCCGAACGCCGGCATGGCCCCCTCGCTACGCTCAGGGTGACACATACCTGCCCGGGTTGGCCGCCCTCCGCAGCTTGACAGGACGCCTCCAGGATCGTAATACGGGCGGGTACTTCTCCCCGATCGCGCCGTTCCCCTTCGTCCCGGAGGTGGTTCATGGACGCGCTTGTCGCCCTCGCACTCAGCATCGGAATTCTCATCGCCGGTTGGACTTATCTCGCACTCGGGGTCGCGGCCCTCCCGGTGTGGGCCGGTATCGTGGCCTGGGGTTGCTTCTTCGCGGCGGGGGGGAAGACGGCGGGGCTGACCAAGACGATCGCGGCCAACCTCTCCGGCGTGCTGTGGGCCTTCCTGGCGCTCTATCTGTGGAACCGCCTCGGCGGCGGCGTGCCGATGCTCTCCGCCCTGGTCGGTGTCGCGGCCTTCATGATGGTGATCCAGGCCAAGATTCCGGCGCTCTCCTTCATTCCCGGGGCGTTCCTGGGCGCCGCGACGGCCGTCAGCGTCGTGGTCGGCGCCAATGGCACCTGGTCCAGTACCGTCATCGCGCTGGTGGCCGGCGCGATCTTCGGCTACGTGTCCGAGATGCTGGCCGGCGCCATCGGACGGAAGCCGGCCGCGGCGTAGCTCAGGTTCCGGAGTCCGGAAGTGTGCGGGGGCCCGTGGCCAGCGATGGCCCGGACCCCCGTTCACTTTTGGGCCGCGCGGAGCATGGTGATCGCGGCGTAGAGCACGACGACCGTCACCAGCCAGCGCATCGCGGTGAGCGGCAGCGACTTCACGATGAACGCGGCGAGCAGGACCGCCGGTATCCCGCCGATCGCGAGGCCGATCGCCGGCTTGAGGCTGTAGGCGCCGCTCTTGATGAAGCGGATGCTGGCGATCGGCATGAGGAAGGCGCAGGAGCCCATCATGATCGGGAACGCGGCCCTGGGATCCATCCCCAGCAGGCTGATCATGATGAGGCAGGGCCCGTAGAGCCCGATGCCCAGCGTCATCAGGGCGCCGAGCAGGAAGTTGCCGACCAGTCCCAGGGCCAGCCGGGTCCCGGTCAGCTGCAGCGCCGTTCCCCCGCCGGGCACGAGCTGCAGGTTGGTCAGGGTGAACAAACCCGGCAGCTACCAGCAGCGCGATCCCCATGCCCACCTGAATGTTCCGCCTCGGCCACCCGGCGACGACGCCGGCGCCCAGCCACGCGCCGAGGATGGACACCGCGATCAGCGAGACCAGGGTGAAGAAGTCGACTTGGACGATCGTGATATAGATGAGGGCCTGGGCCAGCGTCGGCAGCGTGTGTCCGACGTTCAGCGTGCCGGGGATCTTCTCGTCGGGCACCATCCGCCACAGGCGGAACGCCGACGTCGTCGGCGCGAACGAGCCGATCCCCAGCGTGTCGAAGAAGTTGGTGACGAACCCGAGCAGGTTCTCCCGCCAGGCCGGGACGCCGGATGGCTCCCCCGAACGTCGGGCCGTGCGAAACCAGAAGAGCAGGTAGATCGCGACAACGGCGACCAGCGCCAGGAGGAGCCAGGTCTTGAGAGATGGCATTGTCGGCCCGGGTAAGAGAGGCGAGGCTGCTCGGGACAGCTCGACCAAAGCTACCCAGCCGGACCGCCTAACGCAGCCCCGCCAGGACCCCCGCGATTCGCTTCTGCTGGTTCGGATCCTTGGTCATCTCGCGGGCCTTGGTGTACTGCTCGATGGCGCGCCGCTTGTCGCCCTTGGTCGCGTAGGCCTCGCCCAGGCTGTCGTAGGTGTTCCAGCTCTTGGGGTAGTCCTTCACGTTCTTCTGGAACACGACGATCGCGGAGTCCACCTTGCCGGAGGCCAGCAGCTGGTAGCCGTAGGCGTTGATGTCGGGCTCGGCCGCCACTTCGAACGAACGGCGCCGGAGCTGCGCGGCATTGGCGGCATCGCCCATCTTCTCGAGAATCGTCGCCTTGACCCGAAGGTTGGTGAAGTTCTCGTTGATGGCGATCGAGTTCTGCGCCCACTCGGCAGCTTCGGCCAGGTTCACGTCGTTGCCGGCGCACCACGCCGCCGCCTGATTCCACGGCTGCCAGAAGAAGCGGCCCAGGCCGCGGAGCTGCTGCCGCAGGCTGTCCGCCACGACCTTCTTGTTATCCACGTCTACCGTGAAGGGGACCGCGAGCTTCTCCCAGTGGAGCGTGGCGATCACCGATCCGGTGCCGGGGTCATCGAGCGTGTACCCGAGCGACTCCTGGAACGGTCCGGCAACCGGCGTGGCGGTGAAGCGCACCGCGTCTTCCTTCTGGTCGTAGCTGAAGCTGCCCCAGGCGTCGGCCTGGTTGCTGAAGATCACGGTCCACTCGCTGGCCTTCGGGATCATGTGGACGCCGTAGCGGCCCGCCGGAAGATCCTTGCCGCCGACCCGCACCGGCGAGCTGAAGGCGATGACCGTGTTCTCGTTGGCACCGGCCCGCCACACCGAATCGTACGGCACCAGCTTGCCCCAGATTTCCCGGCCCTTCACCGCCGGGCGGTCATAGGTGATGCTGACCTCGGTGAGGCCGATGGTCTGGCTGACGCTGGCGCGCTGGCTGGCCTTGGGCATGACCAGCGCTGGAACCTGGGCGACCAGGTCGGTCGCGAGGCCCAGGAGGAGCGAGGTAGCCGCGGCCGCGGCGGCGAGGCGACGCATGGAAGACTCCGGTGAGGTTTGGATGGGGACCCCTACGGCAGACAGCGAGGACAGGTTCCGGGACGTGTCAACACGAGACGCATGCACACTGCATCCCGGCCCGGTACCTCATAGCGGCCCCCGTTACCTCATAGCGGCCCTCGGTACCTCATAGCGGCCCTCCGGTTACCTCATAGCGGCCCTCGGTACCTCATAGCGGCCCTCGGTACCTCATCCCGAGCGAATGCGAGGGATCTGCTCCGCCGGCGGCTCGGGCCAGCTCCGGCGCGACCATGCCCCGCGTGCTCTGCTCGATGAAGGTCGCCTCCGGTATGTCCTCACCCGTCACCCCCAGCTCCTTGAACCGGCGCGCGGAGGTGAGCACCCTTCCCTCCAGCGAGCCGACCGCCTTGTTGTAGCTCTCGACCGCCCGGTCGAGTCCCCGGCGCATGTCGTCGAAGTGGCCCGCGAGGGTGGCGATCCGCTCGTGGAGCTGCCGGCCGAGCTCGCTGATGTCCTGGGCATTGCGGGCGATCCGCTCCTGCCGCCAGCCGTACGCCACGGCGCGGAGCAGCGAGATCAGCGTGGTCGGGCTCGCCGGCACCACCTGCTGGCCCACCCCGAACTCGATCAGCGATGGATCGTGCTGACAGGCCGCGCTGAAGAACGCTTCGCCCGGCAGGAACATCACCACGAAGTCGGGGGCCGCCTCGAACTGGCTCCAGTACGCCTTGCTGCCGAGCGCGATCATGTGTTCCCGCACCTGCCGGGCGTGGTCGCGGAGCAGTCGCTCGCGCGACGCCTCGTCCCGGATGTCCACCGCGTCGAGGTAGGCGGCCATCGGCGCCTTGGCGTCCACGACGACGGTCTTGCCCCCGGGCAGGCGGACGATCAGGTCAGGCCGCAGCGATCCGCCCTCCCCCGACACCGTGGCCTGCTCCTCGAAGTCGCAGTACTCCAGCATCCCCGCCATCTCCACCACTCGGCGGAGCTGGATCTCGCCCCAGCGACCGCGCACCTGGGGCGCGTGGAGCGCCCGTGCCAGATTTCCCGTCTCCGCCTGGAGGGCCTGGTGCGAGCGGGCGATCCCGTTGAGCTGCTCGATCAGTCCGGCGTTGGAGGCGATCCGGTCCTTCTCGACCTCGTGCAGCGTCCCGTCCACCCGGGCCAGCGCGTCCGCGATCGGCCGCACCAGGTCGTCCACCGCCTTGCGGCGCCGGTCCAGGTCGGATGACGCCGCGTGCTGGAGCTCACCCAGCTTGGTCTGCGCCAGGTCGAGGAACGAGCGGTTGTTCTGCCGGAGCGCCTCCGCCGACAGGGCGGCAAAGGCGTCGCGCAGCCGGGACTCGAAGAGCCGGGCGAGCAGCGCACCGGCCGCGACACCGAGCACGGCGCCAACGAGAAAGGAAACGATGTCCATGCGAGCCTCGGGCTGGAGTGCGGGACCACGGTGGTGCCTCGCCATCGTGCTGCTGGCCGCGTGCGGAGGACCGGCACGCGATGCGCCGGCACCGGATGCGCGGGGGGGCCGCACGGCGGTGGTACTGGTGTCGCTCGACGGCTTTCGGTGGGACTATCTCGATCGCGGGCTCACGCCCAATCTGTCACGCCTCGCACGGGAGGGGGTGCGCGCGGAGGCGATGGTGCCGGTGTTTCCCACCAAGACCTTTCCCAACCACTACACGATCGTCACCGGGCGCTACCCGGCCCACCACGGCATCCTGGGGAACGTCTTCACCGCGCCCGACGTGGGCGCGACGTTCAGCCTGAGAGACAGCGCCTCGCTGGAGGACGCCCGGTTCTATCTGGCCGAGCCGCTCTGGGTCACGGCCGAGCGCCAGGGCCTCAAGACGGCTCCTCTATTCTGGCCGGGGAGTGGGGCTCCGATCAACGGGGTGCGGCCGACGTACCATCTCCCCTTCGATGATGAGATGAAGGATACCGCGCGGGTGCGACAGCTGGGCGATTGGCTCCGCGAGCCGTCCGAGCGCCGGCCGACCTTCCTGACGCTGTACTGGAGCGGCGTGGACAACGCCGGACACGAGTACGGTCCGGATGCGCCCGAGACGAACCTGGCGATCGCGCAGGCGGACAGTCTCGCGGGCCGGCTCGCCACCGAGCTCGCCTCTGCGGCGGGCGGCGCGATCAATCTGATCATCGTCTCCGACCACGGGATGGTCTCGACCGGACCGGACCGCGTCATCTGGCTGAACGACTATCTGGCGGAAACGCGATGCGAGACGGACGAGATGTCCGCGCTGCTCACCGGCTGGCCGGCCGCCGGCCTGGAAGACTCGGTGGTCCGCGCGCTGCGCCGGGCGCCCCACCTCACCGTCTACCGCAAGTCGGAGCTGCCGGAGCGTTTCCAGCTGCGGGACGGGCCGCGGATACCGGCCCTGGTTGCGGTGGCCGATCCGGGATGGACCATCGCCCGGCGGACGGCGAAAGATCCATCGCCCAAGATCATTCTGGGAAACCACGGGTACGACGATTCGGTCGCCGCGATGCGCGCGATCTTCATCGCCCACGGGCCGGCGTTCCGGCGCGGCGTCGTGGTGCCGCCGTTCCGGAACATCCACGTCTATCCGCTGCTGGCGGAGATCGCCGGGGTCAGGCCGGAGCCGAGTGACGGGTCGATCGACTCGGTGGGGGCGATGTTAGCCGCAGATGAACGCGATAAGAACTATTCAACGAATTGGAATGCGTCGTCACTACCCGATCCCTCTGCGTCTTCTGCGGCACATCGGGATTGTGGTTAGGGTTTTAGCCGCAGATGAACGCAGACTGCAGATAAAACGAGTCACAGATTGGGGACAGCCTCTCCACCTAGTCCTTCTGCGTTCTTCTGCGTTCATCTGCGGCCCAACTTCGACAGCGCGAACTCGACCGCCAGCTTGGTGGTGCTCCAGAGCTGGATGTCGGAGCTGGTGCCGTAGCGGGTGGGCAGCAGCCGGCCGTTCTCGATCCGATAGCTCCAGAGCTCGTTGTGCTCGAGGCCCGACGCGTGCACCGCGTCGAGCGTCCACTGCAGCGCCTTGGCCAGGCCTCCGTAGGGGTCGCGGCCATCCGCGACCCGGTTGGCGAGGGCGAGGAGAAGCAGGTTGACCTCCCGTCCCCAGACGACCCGGGGGCTGTGGTACGGGTCCTCCTTGAACCGGCGCCAGACCTGCGACGTCGCGTAGGCATCGTTGGCGACCAGCGGCCCGAGGTGCTCGTTGAAGAGGCCCACGGGAAACGGACGCAGGAACGGGACGATGTCGCGCGTGGGTGCGTCCCGCCACAGGAAGAGTCCGGTGGCCGGATCCGTGTTCACGACGGGGATCGGCTTGCCCTCGGCATCGAGCGACAATGCCAGGAAGCGAGCGAGCCTTGCGGCTCCTTCGCCGCCGCCATGACCTTCTCCCAATAGCGGCGCTCGTCCTCCGAGAACCAGGCGAACCGCGCGTCGATGCGCTCCTTCATCTCGCGCGCGGAGAGGGTCACCTCGAAGTGCCGCCGCGCGCCCCGCCAGGTCTCGATGGCTTGCCGGAGGCGGTCGCGGCCCGGGGCCCCGGCCTGCGGCAGGCCGAACCGAGGCAGCGCGTCGTAGATCGTGGCCATCCCCTCCAGCGCTTCCGGCACCCAGATGGCGTTGACGTCCATGGCGAAGCGCCCACCCGCGTATCCGGCGTCGCTGTCGCGCCAGCTCGCGGAGCGCCAGTGCGTGGCGTCGCGCTTGGGGAAGCTCACCAGGTTCGCCGCCTTGGGGCGAGCGGCGTAGGGACGGGTCAGCGAGCCGACCAGGGCCAGCTCCTTCGCCAGGCGCTCCAGGCGGCTGGCGCCAAGGCCGGCGCTGTCGAGCAGGAACGACCGCTTGCGCGCCGCCGGAACGGCGGAGTCGGCGAGATAGCGCGCGACGAGCACCGGCAGCTGGAACTCGTCGTCGATCATGTGGTAGTTCTCACGGGTCCGCTGCAGCTCCCGCAGCACTTCCCGGGCACGATCGAGGGCCTTCTCCGACACCAGCGAGTCGTACACCACCGCGTGCTCGCGGATCGCCTGGCCCCCGAGCGCCTCCTCGTGACTCACCTCGCCGCCCGGGCCGAGCTTGCCGAGCACACTGGCGATGACCAGCTCGGACATCTCCGGCGTCCAGATCGCCCGCATCATGAGCGCCGTCATCATCATGTCGCGGCCGAAGTACGTGGCGAAGTTGGGCAGCCCGGCCATCAGCTTCTCCCGGCTGCTCAACAGCTCCACGGCGCGGACCTGCCGCTCGAGCCGGCGGTAGCGCAACCGACCGGCGCTGTCCGCCGCACGGCCCGCGGACGCGAGGAAGTCGCGGAACTCCCGGTTGAAGATCTGGTCGCGGCTCAGGGGCGTGAGCGCGGCCGCGTCCGTGGTGACACGAACCGAGAACGTCACCCGGCCGCTCGACCGCGCGCGAATCGAGACGGTGCGGTCGCCCGGCCGAAGGTTCGCCGCTCCCGGATCGACCCGCAGCTCGACGGCGAGGCGATTCCGCCCGTCGAGCGAGGGACGCTCGATCCTCACGACTTCGATCCCGTCCCGGCGCGCCGTGGCGATCCTCGGTTCCAGGCGCGAGCGCAGCTCGATGGAGTTCTTGGCGCCGAGCAGCTCGAGATGCCGCCTTCGCTCCTCCAACGGGACTCGAGCCACGGCGGCCACCAGCAGCGACTCCTCCGCCACCTGGAAGGGAGGCGAGCCGAACGGCAGGAGCTGGCGTCCCGCGTAGACGAAGTCGCGCTCGATGCGCATGGACCCGAGCACGAACCAGCCGAGCTCGACCTCCGGGGCGGCGGCGGTGAGCCGGAACTCGATGCCCCGGCTGAGGCCGGAGTCCGAGACGATCGCCTGGGTGCCCTCCCAGGTCAGGCGCACCGGCTGGCCGGACCGGTCACGGACCGTGAACCCGGCGCTCTCGTTCGCCGCGTTGGCCCACACGAGCACCGCCCGGCTGCCCTTCGGCTCCAGGTAGATCTGCACGGTGTTCCGGCGCGAGTCGCGGTAGAACCGCGTCTGGTACCCCTGGTACGCCGACGAATCGTCGAGCCCTGCCTCGGGAAAGGCGAGGACGGGCTCGGTGTGCGCCGCCTGGAGCAGCAGCGCGAGCGCAAAGGCGCCCGCGGTCACTGGCCCGCCGCCTGCCCGTGGGGCACCATGCGGCGTCCACTCGAGTCCACGATGACGTCGTAGCGGCGGCCTCCGCTGAACACGTTGCGCAGCGACCAGGCGCTTGACCGTGGACGGCAGCAACGGCTCGAACGTCGGCTCCAGGCCGGTGGGACCGAGACGCAAGCCGGTCCATCCGTAAATCACCTGCTGAAGAAATCCGCCGGCGCCGGTCACGAAGTTCACCGCGTCGTTGGTGGGTGTCTCGGACAGCATCAGGAAGGGCCCCTTGAGCCAGCCGGCGTAGCTGTGCGGCAGCAGCGAGTCGAGCAGCGCGCGGTCGCCCAGCTCCGCGGCGTCCACCGAAAGCAGCGTGGAGCCCATCATCGCACCGGGACCCTCCTTGAGAAGGCGGCGGACCGCCTGTCGGAGCTGCGTCCGTTTGGCCCGCTCGCTCATCGGCACGCCGAGCGGATACGAGAGCAACGGGGTGACGGCGCCGAGCGTGGAGTCGGGCGCGCCCGCGTAGGTCCGGTAGAACTCGCTCGCGGAATCGTAGGGCATGTGCAGCTTCCCGCCGACCTCCGCCCACCGCGGATCGGGACGCCTGCCCAGGCGGACGCTCGCGGCGGCGGCGATCTCGAGATTCTTGCGCGCGACGGCATTGGTGTAGGCGTCGTCGCTCACGCCGATCAGTCCTTCGTGCACCGAGACGACGCTGTCGATGTGATAGCGCCCGCCCGACGAATCGTAGCGCGCGCGGCTGACCCAGAAGTTGGCGGTCTCGCTGATCACCGGGTAGCCGTCGGTCGCGAGCCAGGCCGAGTCGCCGGTGACGAGGTAGTACTGCCACTGCGCCAGCGCGACGTCGCCGTTGACGTGGATCTCCATCTTGGCATTCTGGACCGCGAACGTCGGGGTCGTCTCCCGTCCGCGCTCATCGGCCTCCCACGGATACATCGCGCCCTGGAAGCCGTTCGCGCTCGCGTTCGCGCGGGCCGCGTCGAGCGTCCGCCGCCGGAACGCGACCAGCGAGCGCGCCACGTCGGGATGGGTGACGAGCAGCGACGGGAACATCCAGGTGTCGCTGTCCCAGAAGACGTGGCCGTAGTATCCCCCGCTCGAGAGACCCATGGGCGGGACGCCCATCTCCGTCCCCTCGCCGGCGCTCGCGAGCAGGTAGAAGAGCATCGAGCGAACCACCCGTTGAAGCGAGGGGTGGCCCTCGATCTCGATGTCGGTCTCCCAGCGGCGAGCCCAGGCGAGGGCATTCGCCTGTGCGAGGTCGTCCCACCCGCGGGCCCGGGCGGCCTCGACGTCGCGGCCGGCAGCGGACGCGGCACGCTGGTCCTTCGCGGTCGTCACGAAGGTCACGAGCTGGGTGAACTCGTATCTCCGGCCGGCCGCCGCATCGAACGCGATCTCCACGATCGCGCTGTCGGACGTCGTCCGCGTGGTGCCGGTGAGCCCGCCGGGCCAGCCGACCGCGGCGGCCTGCGCCAGGATCACGGTGCGGCCCTCCGGCGTCGAGGTGAGCGAGAGCCGTGCACCACCGGGCGCCCGCGAAGCCGCACGCGATCGAACGGCCATGTGCCCCGGGTACCAGATCTCATCGAGGCCCCACGACGGTTCGGTCCGGGTGAGCGTCGCGAACGGCTTCCGCTTCGGCGGCGCCCGGCCCGCGAGCGCGAACCGCACGCGCATCCTGCCCGCGTGCTGTGGCGTGACCGCCAGCCGGATGCCCGCGAGCTGGGAATCGGCGCGGGAGACGAACGACTCGACGTGCACGGCGGTCCGCCGCGCGCCGTTCACCCACTCGTAGCTGGTGCGGGCGGCTCCCGCGCGCATGTCGAGGACCTGGCGGTAGTCCTTCACGGCGCCGGCCGCGATCGCGGATGTGTCCAGCCACCGCTCGCCGTCGAAGATGCCGATGGCGTTCCACGCGGGCACCGCGGTGATGCGCGGGATGTCGCTCGGCGCGGCGTCGTACAACCCGGCGACGAACGAGGGCGAGGCGCCGATGCCCAACGCCGGGACCACGACGCCGATCCGACCGTTGCCGATGAACGGAGAGGGGGCTCGGGCGGGATCGGTGGTCGTGAGATGAAAGGTGGAATCCTGGGCCGCTCCGGCGGATGCCAGAAGTAGGACCAAGCCAATCCCGGAGATGGCTCGAAGAGCTAGGCGCATCGGCATGGAAAGCATCGTGAGCAGAAAGACGAATGTCACCCTGAGCGCAGCGAAGGGGACCATGCGAGCATGGCGTCCCTCGCGGCGCTCAGGATGACATCGTGAGAAGGCAAAAGCTTACCGACCCGGCGCTGCCTCGATCGTGCTACCGCCACCCGCGCCGAAATCGTAGCTGACGCCAACCAGCAGCCGCCGCGGCAGCAACGGCCGTGCGACGAAGAAGGGCGTGACACCGACCCCAATCAGCCGGGGATTACCCTCCTCTAGCCCCTTGCTCTGGAAGGCATTCACCAGGTCCGCGTTGAGACGGACCCCGGACTCCGGGAAGCGATAGCTCGCGCCGAAGTTGAAATAGTTATAGGACGGCAGGATGGCCGGGTCGATGTCGAGGTTCCGCCTGGCCGCGTCCTCGGAGAACCGGGAGCTGACCCAGTGGAAGTCGGCCACCAGCTGGAAATTCGAAAGCCCCTGGGGCGAGAACGTCGCCGCCAGGTTCCCCAACGTCCTGGGCGCGAGGGCAAGACGGAGACCCTTGCGGTACAGGAGACTATCCACGCCGCCGCCCAGCTCCGCCTGCATGATGGTGGCGCTGCCCTGGAACTGGAGACCCGGGATCGGCGCCACGATGGCCTCGAGCTCCGCGCCGAAGGAGCGGGTATCCGGGTTCTCGGTGACGACCCACGTCGTCCGGCCGGTTCCGGCATCGAACTCCGCTCCCTGGCCGATCTGATTCTTGAGTCGTGGTGTAGAACCCGTTCACGGTGAACGACACGCGGCCTAGCTGGGTCTTCACGCCGCCCTCCACGGACTCGACCTCGCGGGCGTCGAACAGGTCCACCTGGGCCTGCGCCTGAGCGTTGAGCAGGTCGTCCAGGGCCGGCATCTTGTAGCCGCGAGAGCCGGCCGCGAAGACGGCGAGGTTGTCGTTCACGATGTAGTTGAGGCCCAGCGAGCCGGCCCAATCGGTGATGTCGTGGTTGAGATGGCGGAAGGTGTTGTTGCCGTAGTTCATGTTATTGAACGTCGTGGTCGGATCGTTGTCGAGATCCACCGGCGCGAGGTTCTCGGAGGCCTGCACGTAATTGTTGTACTCGACTCGAACACCCAGGTCGGCACGCAGCTGGCTGGTCAGTTGAATCTCGCCGCCGATCACACCCGACACGACATTGGTCTCGCCGGTGCCGTTCACGTAGTTGGAGATGAAGCTCCGGAACCCGTTGAAGGTCAGCGTGTCCAGCGCCCCGGCGGTGTTGGTGACCACGTCGAGGAAGCGAGGATTGTCCCGGACGTCGGTGAGGACGTCGGTGAAATTCCAGTTGTTCTCCTGGGTGTAGTGCGCGAGGTAGGCGCCCACGGCGAGGCTGTGCTTCCCGATCTGCCGCCGAAGCTGGATCTGGTCGTGGATCGCCGAAATCGGCTTGGCCACATGCCACTCGCCCGCGAGAGCCACCAGGCCATTGGAATTGTCGTACGGCAAACGCGCGCCGGTGGCGTCGAAATGATTGGTGTAGAAGAGCTGCGCCGTCGTTCCGGTCGGGAGGCCCAGGCCGGCGATGTAGTCGGCGGCCGGCACGACGTTGTTGCCCAGGAGCGCGTTCCACTCCTGATCGTTCTGCATCACCTGGGCGGTGTTCTGAATGCGCCAGTTGTCGTCGAGGTCCAGGGCCGCGTCCACCGTGAACCAGGTGGCGTCGGTCCGGAGTCCGTTGTCGAGCGGCAGTCGCAGCGTCCCGTCCGGCGTCGGCACCTCGAGGTCGAGGCCCTTCGGCCGTGTTCATGGCGCCGTAGTTGGTGAAGCCTTCGACGTATTCGGGGCTGTCCGGATTGGTCAGCGGCAGCGGGAGAATGAACTGGTTGCGGTCGTTGATGTGCTTTGCCGAGAACGCGGATGATACCCGTTGTCGAGCTGCCGGGTGAGGTTGGCCTTGAGCTGGCCCCCGCGGATGCCGGTGAACCCCGGATCGCGCACGCCGTGGTCGTAGCGGTAGAAGCCGCCGGCGTTGAACTTCCAGTCCTCGCCGAGCGGTCCGTTGAGGTTCAGGTCGTACCGGGCGTACTCCTGGGTCCCGCCGGTGATCCGCGTCGTGCCGGCGAACTGGTCGCCGCCGGTCTTGTTGATGAAGTTGACGATGGCGCCAGGGGTGTTCGAGCCGAAGAGCGCCGAGGCGCCCCCGCGCACCACTTCCATCCGCTCGATGTTGTTGTCGAACCGGAACAGGTTGTCGGCGTTCATGAAGAAGGTGTGCATGGTGGGGAACACCGGCATGCCGTCTTCCATGAACATCACGTACTCGACGCCGAGGATCCCCCGCATCGTGATGTTCTGATTCACCTCGCCGCCCGAGCTCTCGACCCGGGTGAAGCCCGGCACGTAGCGCAACATCTCCGTCGTGCTCCGCGGCGCCGCCTGCTCCACTTCCTGCGCGCTGAGCGTGGTGACCGCCACGCTCGCCGCGAGGTTCTGCCGCGGCGTCGTGGTGCCGGTCACCACCATCTCCTGCAGCTGCAGTGGGTCGCGGGACAGCGTGAAGTCCTGGGTGGCGGTCCCGCCCGCGTCCACCGTGACGCTGGCGGAGTCGGGACGGAAGCCGAGCATGCGCACGGCCGACCGTCTGGGTGCCGGCCGGCACGCCGCGCAGCGAGTAGCGGCCGTCGCTGCCGGACTGGGTGCCGATCGCCGGGCGCACCAGGAACACCTGGGCGCCGGAAATGCCCGTCCCTCGCTCATCCAGTGACTCTGCCGGTCACCGTGCCGGTCTGCGGGGCATCCTGCGCCACGACGGGCACCGCGAACAGCACCAATCCGAGAAGCAGCCACATAAGCAGTTTTCCTCCATCGTCACCGCGCCCGGGGAGGGCGCACGGGGAATTAGTCCGGCGTGCGGCGTTCCGAGCGTGTAGTGGTGGTTGGGACTGAGGGGACGGGGCGAACGGAAGAGAGGCCGGCGGTGGGTCGGAGCGAGGCACAACCGAGGGGCGGGCGCGGCATGGACGGGACCGCGCTGAGACGATTTCGATCTGGTCCGCGCGGCGCCGCGGAATGTCCGCGCGCCTTCTATGCTCGATCACCGCTCGTTGTCCGAACTGAGGATCTGACCGCTACGGCCGAAAGCGTCCAACGAGGCACTAGTAAGAAGAACCGGGCTCCCGCGCAAGGCCGCATCCCACATTCCCTCAAAAAACACGCGCCGCCTCGCCCGGAGGCGAGGCGGCGCATGTCTACGGTACGGCGAGGCTTAGCGCAGCGACCAGCGCAGGCCGACGACCAGCGGAACCTGATACGCCGTGGTCTCTTCCAGCGACTCGGTGTCGATCGCGCCGCTGAAGATCGCATGGAACCGGCCTTCGGCGTAGAGCGCGGCCGAGCCGAGCTTCAGGTCGAAGCCGGCGCCGGCGTTGGCGCCGAACTTGGTGTCGGAACCCGACGCGCCATCCACGGTCGCCCTCATGTTGTACAGGCCCAGACCGCCGATCAGGTACGGACGAGCCGCGGCCGCGCCGGGGAACGCGAACACCGCATTGGCGGTGGTCGACAGGGTCGACGTGTGGCCGTCGACCAGGTCGGTATCGAAGCCCATGCGGCTGTAGCCGGCGTCGAGCTGGAAGCCAAGCGGACTGACCGCCGGCTTCAACCGGAGCGAAGCCTGACCGGTCCACCCGGTCGAAAGCGCGTCGGCCATGCTGCCGGTCGGAATCACCGCGCCGGCGCCCAGACCGAGGCTCAGCCCGGCCTGCGCGTGCACAGCCTGCGCGCCGAGAGCCAGAGCGAGACCCATCGCGGCGCCACGGATCAGCGTCTTCATCGTTTCTCCCTGAATGAGGATGTCGCCTGACGAAGAGATGACAGAAGGACGGAGTGCGTCCGGAGCCCTGGGCCCGCAAACCACCTGCCAGCCGACGTTTCATCCCCGCAACGGACAGCGTCAGCCCTCTGCCTTGCTTGGAGTTAGCGAGCTGCCGCCGATGCCTATCGACCACCTCCTGGTGACCCGTTTCCGGACGGCTGATAGCGCTTGCAGCGCGCGATGCAATTGGATGCCGGGAAGCGCAACGGCTAACTTTGCCGGCCCATGCCCCGTGCAACCCCTATCACCGCCCGCCGGTGAAGCTCGCCGCCCTGGCGGAGACCTCCCGCCGGCTCACCGAGACCCCCGGGCGGCGCGACAAGATCGCGCTGCTCGCCACGATCCTCGGCGAGACACCGCCGGATGAGATCGCGATCGCCGCGGCCTATCTCGCGGGCACGGTGCGGCAGGAGAAGCTCGGCCTCGGCTGGGCCACCTATCGCAACGCGATGCCGGACGGCGCCGCCGACTCGCCCTCGGTCGAGCTCTCGGAGGTGCATGCGGTCCTCGATGCGATCGCGAGCACGTCCGGCAAAGGCTCGGCGGAGAGGAGGCAGCGGCTGCTGCGCGAGCTGTTGCTGCGACTCACGGCGGAGGAGCAGCGCTTCCTCGGCGGGCTGATCGCGGGCGAGCTGCGCCAGGGCGCGCTCGAGGGGCTGCTGGTGGAAGCGGTGGCGCGCGCGGCCGACCGGCCGGCGGCCGACGTGCGCCGCGCGCTGATGATGGCGGGCGATCTCCCCGAGGTGGCCCACGCGGCACTGACCGGTGGCGCGGCGGGGCTCGGTGCCTTCGCGGTCCAGCTCTTCCGGCCGGTGCTGCCTATGCTCGCGGGGAGCGCGGATGACGTCGGCGAGGCGATCGCGGAACTGGGCCAGGCCGCGGTCGAGTGGAAGCTCGACGGCGCCCGGGTCCAGATCCACCGGAGCGGCGACGAGGTGCGGGTCTACTCCCGCCGGCTCAACGAGGTGACCGCCGCGGTGCCCGAGCTGGTGGAAGCGGCGCGGGGCGTTCGGCCCGCGAGCCATCATCGTCGAGGGCGAGGCGATCGCCCTCAGGCCCGACGGCTCGCCCCTGCCCTTCCAGACCACCATGCGGCGATTCGGCCGCCGCCTCGACGTCGAAGAGGTCCGCGGCGAGCTGCCGCTGACGCTCTTCCTCTTCGATCTCCTCTACCTCGACGGCGCCTCCCTGCTCGACGAGCCGCTGGCGCGCCGCGCGGCGTTGCTCGCGGCATCGGTGCCGGGGTCACTGGTGGTGCCCCGGCTCGTCACCGACTCCGCCGAAGCGGCCGGCGACTTCCACCGCGCCGCGGTGGACCGGGGGCACGAGGGCGTAATGGTGAAGGCGCTGGATGCGCCCTACGAGGCCGGACGCCGGGGACGCCGCTGGCTCAAGGTGAAGACGGTGCGCACCCTCGATCTCGTCGTGCTCGCCGCCGAGTGGGGTCACGGCCGCCGGCGGGGCTGGCTCAGCAACCTCCACCTCGGCGCCCGCGATCCGGAGCGCGGGGGCTTCGTCATGCTGGGCAAGACCTTCAAGGGGATGACCGACGAGATGCTGCGGTGGCAGACCGAACGGCTGGCCGAGCTGGAGGTGAGCCGCGACGATTCCACGGTGTACGTCCGTCCCGAGCTGGTGGTGGAAGTCGCCTTCAACGATCTGCAGACCAGTCCCCACTATCCCGGCGGGCTGGCGCTCCGCTTCGCGCGGGTGAAAGGCTATCGGCCGGACAAGACCGCCGCGGACGCCGATACCATCGAGACGCTTGCGGGAGATCTACCGCCGCCAGGGCGGCGACTAGACCGTCAGGGCGCCGCCGGCCGATTTACTCCGGCGTCCAGGATCAGACGCACCCGCCGCGCCAGGGCCTCGGGCTCCAGCGGTTTCTGCAGGAATTCCCTTCCCTCATCCAGCAGCCTTCGATCGATGGCGTCCACGCCGGTATAGCCCGAGATGAACAGCACAGGCGTGCCGGGCCAGAGCGTCTCCAGAATCTCGGCGAGCTGCTTCCCGCCCATCCCGGGCATCACGACGTCGGCGATCAGGAGGTCCGGGGCTCGTCCGAACTCCTTGGCCAGCTCCAGCGCGTGGGCACCGTCGCGGGCATCGAGCACGGTGTATCCGTACTCGCGCAGCGAGCGCGCGACGATCGCCCGCACCGACGGCTCGTCTTCGGCGACGAGGATCGTCTCGCTGCCTCCTCCCAGATCGCCCGACGAGGCGCCGCGCGCGGGATCGCGGATGGGTGTGGCGATCGGCAGGTAGATCTGGAACGACGATCCTGCCCCGGGCTCGCTCTGCACCGTGACGAAGCCGCCGCTCTGCTTCACGATGCCGTAGACCGTGGCGAGCCCGAGTCCGGTGCCTTCCCCGACGCCCTTGGTGGTAAAGAACGGTTCGAAGACGTGCTCCAGTGTCTCGCGATCCATCCCGGCGCCGGTGTCGCTCACGGTCAGCGCGACATAGCTGCCGGGCAGGACCGGATCCACGACACCCGCATCGGCCTCGTGTTCGGGCACCTCGACGTTGTCCGTCGCGATGGTGAGCACGCCGCCGGTCGGCATGGCGTCGCGGGCGTTGAGGACCAGGTTGAGCAGCACCTGGTCCATCTGTCCCGGGTCGGCGCGGACCCGTCCGATGTCAGGCGAGAGGCGTACCCGGAGCCGCGAGATCTCGCCCAGCGCGCGCTGCAGAATCGGCTCCAGCGCGGCCACGATGTCGTTGAGGTCCACCACCTGCGGTTGCAGCACCTGCCGGCGGCTGTAGGCGAGCAGCTGCTGGGTGATCGCCGCCGTACGCCGGGCGGCCTTCCGGACATGCTCTACATCCGCCCGGACGTAGTCGTCGCTGATCGCGCGGTCGAGAAACTCGGCGGCGCCGAGGATCACCGTCATCTGGTTGTTCGCCTCGTGCGCGATGCCGCCCGCGAGCCGCCCCACCGACTCCAGGCGTTCCGCCTGCCGCAGCCGTTCCTCCGCCAGCCAGCGGTCCTCCCCATCGGTCACCGTGCCGATCCACTCCCGGATCTCGCCGTCCAGGCCAACCACCGGCACCGCGCGCGCGGTGAAGTGGCGGTGCGACCGGTGCGCCTGCGACCAGAGCCGGCCGGTGCGGTACTCCCAGATCGTCCGCTGATCCCGCGCCTGGAACCAGGAGGCACGGAACGACTCGCGATCGTCGGCGTGGACGGCGTTCATCCAGCCGTACCCCTCCTGGTCCTTCGCGCCTTGTCCGGTGTAGGCCTGCCACGACGCCTGCCGGCCGTCGAAATGGCCATCGGGGTCGGCGGTCCACACGATGGAAGTCGTGGCGGTCACCAGGGCCCGGTAGCGCTCTTCCCGGCGGGCCAGCTCCGCGCCGGCTCGCTTCCGCTCGGTGATATCGCGCTTGATGGACGAGGCGCCCACCACCTCACCCGCGGCGTTGAAGACGGGCGAGACGGTGAGCGCGATGTCGATCCGGCCGCCGTCCTTCCGGATCCGCTCGGCGTCGGCGAAGTCCACCCGCTCGCCCTGACGGATCCGCTGGAGCAGATCCCGCTCTTCGGCGTGCAGCTCCTCGGGGATCAGCACGAAGATGGACTGTCCCACCATTTCTTTCTCGCTGTAGCCGAACAGCCGCTCCGCGGCGGGATTCCACGCCGTCACGATACCGTCGAGTGTTTTCGAGATGATGGCATCGGTGGAGGTGGCGGTGATCGCGGCGAGCCGGGTGGTGGCGCCCTCGGACGACTTCCATTCGGAGACGTCCTCGATGGCGCCGATGATGCGGACGGCCCGGCCGGCGTCGTCGCGCGAGATGAACGCGCGCTCCAGGATGTAGGCGTAACTGTCGTCGGCCCGGCGGAAGCGGTACTCGTGCTCCCACGACTCGGCCCCGGTCTCGATCGCCGCCCGGCTTACCGTTTCGGTGGTGGCGAGATCGTCGGGATGAACTCGCTGGGCCCAGACTTGGTGGGCAGGCGCGCCCATCTGGACGACCTCGCCGGGCGCGACCCCGAAGTAGGGGCGGGTCATGCCGGCCCAGATGATCTCGCCGCGCAGGAGGTCCCAATCCCACATCAGGCAGTTGGCCGCTCGCGCGGCGAGCTGGAAGCGGTCCAGTGCGGCCCCCTTCCGTCCGGTTTCTGACAATCGGGTCAATGGCGCTCTGAAGGGCGGGAAGGGGTAACAATCTCCAGTCTGGTCTTAGTAGTATGGAGCCGAGGGAGAAGTTGGCAAGGTGATTCCGCTCACAATCGAGGATGGCCGCATGGTGGCTTGGGGTGACCTCCTGGTGCATCCCCGGGAGGGCGACCACTTGGTCGAGCTCTACGGGAACGATGACCAGCTGCTCGCGACCCACGTCGGCCGTTACCTCGCGGAAGGTCTCCGGCGGCTCGACGGGCTCGTCGTCATCGCCATGCCCGCGCACGCCAAGGCCATCACGCGCTACCTGGCCGACACCGAGCCCGTGGGCGCGCCTGAGGCGGAACGCGTCGGCAGGCTTCGATACCTCGACGCGGCCACGACTTTGAGCCGGCTTCTCAAGGACGGCCGGCCGGATGCGACGCTGTTCCACTCGGTGGTGAGCGAGCCCCTGCGCGAGGCCCGCCGTCGCTCGGGATCCGGGCGGGTGCGTGCCTTCGGGGAGATGGTGGGGCTTCTCTGGACCGAGGGTCGCCACGCCGATGCCGCCACCCTGGAGGGATTCTGGAACGCGGCGCTGCTCGAGAGCGGGTGCAGCCTGTACTGCGCGTACCCGATCGACTTTGCCGGGGCTTGCCCCAGCTCGGCGGATCTCACACCGATCGTCGCGTCACACACGCATCTGTGTGCCGGTCCCGCCACCGTCATCTCCAGCGGCCGCGCTGGCCACTGAGGAGCATCCGACACCACCGTCACCGGCTCCGCGCGTCGTACGGCCGCGGAGCCGTTCGTCTATGAGAGACCGACCATGCCCACTCGCTTCGCGTCACGTCTCCTGTGCTCCGCCTTCGTGCTCGCACTCGCCGCCGCCTGCGGCGGCGACAAGCCGGCCGGCGATACGCCGGCCGGCGGGACCGCCACACCGCCAGCCGCCGATGTGGATCCCAATGTCCTGACCATCACCGCCCGCGACTACGCCTACGACGCACCGGCGGAAGTCCCCGCGGGTCTCACGACGATCCGCCTGGTCAACCAGGGGCCCTCGCTGCATCACGTGCAGCTGGTCAAACTGGATGACGGCAAGACGCTGAAGGATTTCCTGGAGGCGCTCAAGGGCGAGGCGTTCCCCACCTGGGCTCGGCCGGCCGGCGGCAACGCGCCGCCGGAGGCCGACAGCACCACCACGCTGATCCAGACGCTGGAGCCGGGCACCTACGCGATGATCTGTTTCATTCCCGCCGCGGACGGCATGCCCCACCTGATGAAGGGCATGTCCCGCGAGCTGAAGGTGGTGCCTGCAACCGGTGCCCGCGCCAAGGAACCGACCCCCGATCTCTCCGTGACCCTGCTGGACTACGACTTCCGCTTCTCCCAGCCGCTGGCCGCTGGCCGGCATCTGATCCGGGTGGAAAACGCCGGGTCACAGCCGCACGAGATCGCCATCATCCGTCTGGAGCCGGGAAGGAAGGTGATGGACTTCTACCAGTGGGCCATGAAGCCGGCCGGCCCGCCGCCCGGACGGGTGTACGGCGGGGTGAGCGGGATCATGCCCAGCGAGCACGTATTCATCGACGTCGATCTCCCCGCGGGGACCTATGCCCTGATGTGCTTCCTGCCGGACGCCAAGGACGGCAAGTCGCACGTGGAGCACGGGATGGCCAAGGAAACGGCGGTGCCATCCTGACAAGCCGGTGATCGGTTATACATTGCAAGCACCCCCTGCTTCACCGATCGCCGCCGAGCGGGCATGGCTCACCGCACTCGTTCCACCGCTGCCTCGCCGGTAGAACCGCATCCTGCCGCCGCGATCCTCGCGCGGTGGGTGGGGCAGGTGCCCGTCGTGGCCGGCGCCGCGACGGCGGGACTCGGCATCGCGGCAGTCGAGGCCTACATCTTCGGGTCCGGGCCCATCATCGCGGCCTGGCCCTTCCAGCCCCCGACCGTCCCGCTCACCGCCCTGATGTTCGTGCTGGCCGGCGGCAGCCTGCTGTCCCTGCGGGCGAATCTCGTCCGCCAGCAGCTCATCACCGCCGGGCTCACCATCCTGCTGGCGTCGCTGGTTCTCGCCGAATACCTCATCTGGCGCAACCTCGGCCTCGACACGCTCCTCTTTCCCGACGACGTGCATCGGATCCCCTCGGCCTTTCCGGGGCGGCCCGCGCCGATCAGCACAGCGTGCTTCCTCCTGCTCGGGCTGGCGCTGCTGCTCACCAAGGACGAGTGGCATCTGGCGCACCGACGGATTCATCTGTCCGGATTGCTGCTCGCGGCGGTGCTCCCGCTGTTCGCCGTGGTGGGCCACCTCTTCGGCGTGCCCGAGCTGTACGCCTTCTCCCCCGGGCTCGGCACCTCGCTCGTGGCGGCACTGCTGCTGTTCCTGCTGGCCGCGGGTGTCGCCGCCGCGACCCACGAGCCGGTGATCATCGACCTGCTGACGGCGCGCGATCCCGGGACCATCCTGCTGCGCCGGCTGCTGCCGGTCGCGGTGTCCATCCCGTTGCTCTTCGCCGCCGGCAGCCTGCTGGCGCTGCGCCTGGGCCTGTACCAGAAGCACATCGTGCTGGCCCTGTTCGTCGCGGCGTTCACCGGGCTCACGCTCGCCGCCGCGTTCCGGGTGGCCGCGGTGGCGCGCCGCGCCGACCACGAACGGCGCGCCGCCGAGTGGGCCGAGGCCGACCGCGCGCTGGGCGAACGGCTGCTCCAGGCCGAGCAGGCCACCGGCGCCGCGCTGCGCGAGAGCGTGCGCCAGACCAAGGAGCTGCTGGAGATCCTGAGCCATGCACCGGTCATGGCCCGAGGCCTCGACGGCCGGATCCAGTTCTGGAGCCTGGGCGCGCAGCGCCTGTACGGCTGGACCGAGCAGGAGGCGATCGGCACCGACGCGCTCAAGCTGCTGCACACCGAGTTTCCGGTGCCGCCGGAGGAGGCGGTCGCCGCGCTGCTCGATCGCGGTGAGTGGCACGCGGAGCTCTCCCGTCGCTCTCGCACGGGGGCACGGGTACAGGTCGCCAGCCACTGGATCCTGCACCGCGACCAGGAGGGACGTCCCGGCTCGGTGATCGAGGTGGACAACGATGTGACCGAGCAGAAGCACGCCGAGGAGGCATTGCGCCGGGGAGAGGCCCGCTACCGCGCCCTCGTCGCCGCGGCCGCGCAGATCGTGTGGACCGCGTCCGCCGACGGCCGGCGCCCGATCGATACCAGCCAGTGGGAGGCCTTCACCGGCCAGACCGGCTCGGAAGCGACCTGGGGCGGCTGGTTCGAGGCGATCCATCCCGACGACCGCGCGGAGGCGATCCGCGCCTGGAGCGAGGCGGTGGCCGGCCGGCAGCCGCTGGCGACCGAGCATCGGCTTCGCCGCCGCGACGGCGAGTACCGCAGCATGGAGGTGCGGGCGGTCCCGGTGCTCGACGATCACGGCCGCATCCGCGAATGGGTCGGCGCGCATACCGACATCACCGACCGGGTGCAGGCGGAAGAGCAGCTCAGCCAGGCCCAGCGGCTCCAGGCGGTCGGCACGCTGGCCGGCGGCGTGGCCCACGAGGTCAACAACCAGCTCATGGCCGTCCTCGGGTTCGGCGACTTCGTGCTGGGCGCCCTGGGTCCGGCCCACGCACAGGCGGGCGACGTGCGCGAGATGGTGAGCGCGGCCACCCGCGCGGCCCGAGTGGCGCAGCAGCTCCTCACCTTCAGCCGGCGGCAGGTGAAGCAGACCTCGCTCCTCGATCCCCACGCCGCCGTCACCGCCCTGGTGCCGGTGCTCGAGCGCCTGCTGGGCGCGGACAAGACCCTGGTCGTGCTGGCCAACCGGGCCCGCTGCCGGGTCATGGCCGATCCGACCCAGATCGACCAGGTGCTGATCAACCTCGCCGCCAACGCGCGCGACGCGATGCGCACCGGCGGCCGGCTCACCATCGGCATCGAAGACGTGGTGCTCGACGCGGAATACGGAGAGGTGCATGGGGTGAGCCATCTCGCGCCCGGACCGTACGTCCGCATCACGGTGTCGGACACCGGATCCGGCATGAGCAAGGAGACGCTGGCGAAGATCTTCGAGCCCTTCTACACCACCAAGCCGGTCGGCGCTGGCACCGGACTCGGCCTCTCGACGGTATACGGCATCGTGAAGCAGCACGACGGGTTCATCTGGCCGTACAGCGAGGTCGGCGTCGGGACCACGATGAAGATCTATCTGCCCGCCGCACCGGAGGACGCCCGCATCTCGATTCCGCCGGAGCCCGAGCCGCCCGCCGTCGCCACCGCCGGAGATGGACACGTCGCTCGTGCTGGTGGTGGAAGACGAGAAGGCGATCCGCGAGCTGGTCCGCCGCACGCTGGAGGGCGCGGGCATGGTGGTGATCGAAGCGGAGAACGGCCGCCGGGCGCTCGACATCTTCGCGCTCGGCGGCGAGCCCCCCAAGCTGGTCCTGACCGACGTCATCATGCCGGAGCTCAACGGCCGGGAGCTGAGCGACGCGCTCGCGGACCTGCACCCGTCGCTGCCGGTGCTGTTCATGTCGGGCTACACCGGCGACGACGTGCTGGCGCGGAGCCTGTTGCCGGAGACGGCGCCGTTCATCCAGAAGCCGTTCGCGCCGGACGAGCTGCTTGCCCGCGTCCGGGCGATGCTGGCGGGAGCGCCGACGTCGGAGGTACGTTAGCGCTGCTCTGACCCTTCCCCCTCTCACCGGAAGGACCTATGACGATTCTCGGCGCGTTGTGGCTTCCCATCGTTCTTTCGGCCGTGTTCGTCTTCCTCCTCAGCGCCATCCTCCACATGGTGCTCAAGTACCACAACAGCGACTACGGCAAGCTCCCCAACGAGGACGCGGTGCGCGCGGCATTCAAAGGGGTCAACGCCGAGGCCCGCGGGTATGTGGTTCCCCACTGCCCCGACATGAAGGACATGCAGTCGCCGGAGATGCAGAAGAAGTATGTCGAAGGACCCATCGCGGTGATGTACCTCCGGCGGCCGGGCATGCCGGGCATGGGGCCGTCGCTGCTCCAGTGGTTCCTCTTCTGCCTGGCGATCTCGCTCTTCGTCGGATACGTCGCCGGCCATGCGATCCCGCCGGGAGTCGAGTACCTGCACGTGTTCCGGATCGTGGGAGCGGTGGGGTTCCTGGCCTACGGCGTGGGGCAGATGTCGGCCTCGATCTGGATGGCGAAGCCGTGGTCGGTCGCCGCGAAGGAGGCGTTCGATGGGTTGCTGTACGGGCTGGTGACGGCGGGGACGTTCGGGTGGTTGTGGCCTAGATAGGACGGCGTACGAATTAAGAACCATCGTCATCCTGAGCGAAGCGAAGGAGCCGAAGCGGCGCTATGGCTCCTTCGCTTCGCTCAGGATGACGTGCACCCTATCGTGGAAACGCCTCCGGCAGCCCCCCATCCACCGTCAGAATATCCCCCGTCGTGAACCGGAACCGCTCGCTCGCCAGCAGCACCGCGATATCCGCGACGGCCTCCGGCGGAATCAGCCCCGCGCCGAGCACGTTGCGCCGGCGGTAGGTCTCCAGCTGCTCTTCCGGGGTCACGCCGCGGCGGGCGGCGCGCTCTTCGACGAAGCGGCGGAAGATCGGGGTGTCGATCTGGTCCGCGTTGATCGCGTTGACCCGGATGCCGTCGGATCCCAGCTCCACCGCGGCGACCCGGATCGCCTGGAGCAGCGCGGCTTTGCTGCCGCCGTAGGCCACGGCGTCCCGCCCGGGGGCGAGCGCGGCCTTCGAGACCGAGACCGCGATCGAGCCGCCCAGCTTCTGCCGCCGCATGACGGCCGCGGCGCGGCCGATCGCGAGCACCGCGCCGATGTAGTGCACCTCGAGCTGGCGCTGCAGGTCGTCGCGCCCGATCTCGGCGATCGGCGCGAAGCGCGGCGGCGCGCCGGCGGTGTAGAAGAGCGAGTCGAGTCCGCCGAACTCCAGCACGGTGCGACCGAACAGGGCGTCGAGGCTCGCGTCGTCCCGCACGTCCACCGGGAGACCGATCGCTCGGCCCGGCGCGCGGGCCGCAGCCTCCTGCGCGACGCGCTCCGCCGCGGCACCGTCCAGATCGCCCACTACGACATGCGCGCCTTCTTCCACGAACCGGATCGCCGCGCTCTTCCCGATGCCGCTCCCTCCGCCGATCACCACCGCGACATGCCGCGGAACGAGGCGGGTGGCGCGGTCCTTGGCGATCTGCTCGTCCACCTTCCGGCGCTCCAGGGGCCAGTGCTCGAACCGGAAGACATCGCCTTCGCCGATGAACTCGAACCGGTCGAGCGATTCCGCGTTCTCCATGGTCTCCAGCACCGCGCGATAGCAGAGATCCGCCGTGACCGCGCCCCGCTTGTCGGCGAACGCCGTCACGATGCCGAGCCCCGGCACCAGGATCACCTTTGCCCAGTCATCGAGTGCGGCCTCGCCGGGAGCGGCGTGCCGTCGGTGGTACGCCTCGTACTCCGCGCGGGCCTCCTCGATCCCGGCGCGTGCCGCGGCCTCGATCCGGTCGGCAGGGGCCGAGGCGTCGAGCTCCAGCCAGACGGGCAATCGACCGGCGCGGAGCAGATGCTCCGGTGTCGCCATGCCCCGCCGGGTGAGCTCGGCGGTCCGCTCCGAGGCGAGCTTCTCCACCACGTCGTCGGCATCGTCCAGGTGGAGAATCACCCGCTCCGGCCGGCTCAGCGCGCCGCGCACGACCGGCAGCACGATCTCCGCCAGTCGGCCGCGCGCCTTCGGATCGGGGGCCGGAGATCGCACCGCGCCGAGGAGCCGGCGCCCGCGGCGCGCGGTCTCGAGATACCGATCGATGCGGCCCACGGCCTCCTCGAGCCTCGCCCGGCATTCCTCCGCGTCGTCGCCCCAGACCACCAGTCCGTGATGCGCCAGGGCCAGGCCGATCGCCCCGGCGGGAATCGTGTCCACCATCTGGCTGACCGCGCGCGCCAGCGAGAAGCCCGGCGCCACGTACGGCACGTAGACGATCTCCCCCTCGAACAGCTCGGCGACCAGCCGCTCGCCGACGCCCTGGCCCACGTTGGTGAGGCTCATCGTCGCGACGTCGTGGGTGTGGGCGATGACGCCATGGGGGAGCAGCGAATGCAGCGGCGTCTCGACGCTCGGCGCGGGTCCTTCCTCGAGCATGCACGATGCCATGAAGCGCATCATCTCCGCGTCGCTCATGGTCGCCGCGGAGCGGAGTGCGTCGAGCCGCTCGAGGGAGAGGCGGGTGAACCCGGCGCGTCCGATCGTGCGGAGATCGGTGCCGCTGCCCTTCACCAGCAACGCGCCGTCGCGCTTGAGCGAGGTGTTGCCGCCGCCGGGCTGCACCAGGCGGGGATCGCGTCCGATGCGGTTGGAGAGCCGGATCAGGTCGTCGAGCGGGTCGAGCGTCGTCGAGGAGGGCATCGGGGGAAGATGCGGGTCACGGGTTCGAGATGGGAGGTGGACGACCGATACCCGATTGCATAATTCCCTATTCCATTATATCGTGGCTCGCGACCACCAAGACGTATTGAGAATAATTCTCACTTTCGGAACCATCCTATGTCCTCTCCACGCGTGTTTTGCGGCCTCGCACTCGCCTTCGCCCTCGGTGCTGTTCCGTCACAACCGCCTTGCCGCCATGACCGTGGCCATCCAGGCGCAGGTTGATACCGCGACTCCGCGGACATTCCGGATCTCCCCGCAGCCGCTCGCCACGGCGCTCGCCGCGTTCGAGCGTCAGTCCGGGCTGACTCTTCGCCTCGAGACCGAAGTTCCGAAGGTGCACTCGGCCGGTGTGAGCGGTCGGCTGGTTCCGGCCGATGCGCTGCGCCACCTGGTGGAGGGGACGGGGTTCGATGTGCGGGTAGTGGACCCGCAAACGCTCGCACTGCAGGGCGGGAGCTCGGATGCGTACCAGCTGGAGCCGGTCGAGGTGGTCGCGAAGCGGGCGGACGGGGCGACCATCTCGACCGCGACCAAGACGCCGACCGCGTTGCGCGACGTGCCCCAGTCAGTGACGGTGATCGGCCGGACGCTCATCGCCGACCAGAGCATGCAGGGCATGGCCGACGTCGCGCGTTACGTGCCCGGGATCACGATGGGCCAGGGTGAGGGGAACCGGGACCAGCCGACGATTCGCGGCAACAACTCGACCTCGACGTTCTTCCTGGACGGCGTCCGCGACGACGTCCAGTACTTCCGCGACCTCTACAACGTGGAGCGGGTCGAGGCGTTGAAGGGCTCCAACGCCCTCATCTTCGGCCGCGGCACCGGCGGCGGGGTGATCAACCGCGTCTCCAAGGAGGCCGAAGTGGTCGCCGACCCGCGAGCTGACCGTGCAGGGCGGCTCGTACGGCACCCGCCGCGGCGCCGTGGACGTCGGCCAGGGTGTGTCCGAGAAGGTGGCCCTCCGCTTCAACGGCATGTACGAGAACTCGGACCGCTTCCGGCGCGACGTGAACGTCGAGCGGTACGGCCTGAATCCGACCGGGACGTTTCTGCTCGGCTCCGCTACCCGCGTCACGGCCGGCTTCGAGCACTTCTACGACTATCGCACGGCGGACCGCGGCATCCCTTCGTTCCGCGGAGCCCCGACGGCCACCGATGCCCGTACCTTCTTCGGCGACCCTTCGCAGAGCTGGTCCGACGCCAGGATCAACCTTGCGTCCGCGACCATCGAGCATGACCTGACTCCCTCGTTCCAGGTCCGCAACCGGGTGCTGTTCGGCGATTACAACAAGTTCTACCAGAACGTCTTCCCGGGCTCGGTGGACTCGACCGGCGAGCTGGTGACGCTGTCGGCCTACAACAACGACGGCGACCGCACCAACCTGTTCAACCAGACCGAGGCGACCTACCGCACCGCCACCGGCTCGGTGAGCCACACCTTCCTCGGCGGCGTCGAGGTCGGCCGGCAAGTGAGCCGCAACATCCGCAACACCGGATTCTTCGACGGGACCGCGACGTCGGTGACCGCGCCGGTGGACCGTCCCACGATCTCCCGGCCGATCACCTTCCGGCCGGGCGAGACCGACGCGAACAACCGCACTCGCGCCATGACCTACGGCGTCTACCTCCAGGACCAGCTCGCGGTGACGTCGTATCTCCAGATCATCCTCGGCGCACGCTATGAGCATTTCGATCTCGCCTTCCACAACTTCCGGAACGGCGAGGACCTGGCGCGCACCGACGACCTTTTCTCGCCCCGGGCGGGCGTGATCGTGAAGCCGGTGGAGCCGCTTTCTCTCTACGGCAGCTACGGCGTCTCCTACCTGCCCAGCTCCGGCGACCAGTTCTCCTCGCTGACCGCGACGACCGAGACGCTCGAGCCCGAGCAGTTCGAGAACCTCGAGGTCGGCGCCAAGCTGGACATCGTGACGGGACTGTCGCTCACCGCCGCCGCCTACCAGCTCGACCGGACCAACACGTCCGCGCCCGACCCGCGTGATCCCGCGCGCACCATCCAGACCGGCAGTCAGCGGACCAAGGGTATCGAGCTCGGCGCGACAGGCACGATCACGCCGCAGTGGCAGGTGGCCGCCGGCTACGCCATCCAGGATGCCTATATCACCAGCACGACGGCCCAGGCCGCCGAGGGCGCCAAGGTCCCCCTGGTACCACGCAACACCATCTCGATGTGGAACCGCTATCAGGTCCACTCCCGCCTGGGGCTCGGGGTCGGCGTGATCTATCAGGACCAGATGTTCGCCGCGGTGGACAATGCCGTGACGCTGCCCAGCTTCACCCGGTTCGACGCGGGGGCCTACTTCTCCCTGACCCGTGAGCTGCGGGCCCAGGTGAACGTGGAGAACATCTTCGACAAGACTTACTTCATCACCTCCCACAGCAACAACAACATCAGCCCGGGCTCACCCAGGGCCGTTCGGGCGTCGGTGACGGCGGGGTTCTAGGCAGGGCAGCGTAGCAGAGCGTCAGCCTGAGCGGAGCGAAGGCGCTGGAGCACGGTTCCGGCGCCTTCGCCGCGCTCAGGCTGACAACGCTGGCTTCAGCGCCGCACCTACTTGCCTTACCGTCTTACCGCCTTACCGCCTTATCTTCTCCCCCATGGATCTCACGAGTGGCGTTCCCTTCTGGCTGGTCAAGAGCGGTCTTCCGGCGACCTACCCCAAACTCGATCAGGATCGGCGGTGCGACGTCGCGATCATCGGCGGCGGCGTCTCCGGTGCGCTCATCGCTCATCGGTTCGCCACCGCGGGCGTCCATCCATCCTGCTCGAGGGGCGGGA
>CAVRFK010000031.1:0-67428 GCA_963720365.1 uncultured Gemmatimonadales bacterium
GGGTGGCCGACCCGCTCGACCCCGACGCGGTTCGAGCCGCGGTGGAAGGATCGGATGCCGTGGTGCATCTGGCCGCCCGGGTGCACGTCATGCAGGAGCGCGCCGCCTATCCACTGGCCGAGTTCCGCCGAGCGAACGTCGCGGCCACGACGGTACTGGCGGAACAGGCGGCCGCGGCCGGGGTCCGCAGCTTCGTGCTGGCGAGCACGGTGAAGGCGGTCGGTGAGCGGAACACCTCGCCCTGGACCGAGGAGACCCCGCCCGAGCCGGTGGATCCGTACGGCGTGAGTAAGCTGGAGGCGGAGCAGGCGCTCGCGGCGGTCGCCCGGCGGCATAAGCTCGGCGGGGCGATTCTGCGATTTCCCCTGGTGTACGGGCCGGGGATGAAGGGGAACATGCTGCGGCTGTTCTCGCTCGTGGACCGGGGGATGCCGCTGCCGTTCGGCGCCGTCGCCAATCAGCGGAGCATGCTCTACGTGGGAAATCTCGTCGCCGCGGTGCTGGCGGTGCTCCAGCGTGAGTCCGCGGAGGTCGAGACGTTTTTCGCGAGCGACGGACGGGACCTCTCGTTGACGGAGCTGTTGCGGATGATCGGCGAGGCGCTGGGGAAGCCGGCCAGGCTCCTGCCGGTGCCGGCGGCGATACTGCGAGTGGCGTTGCCGCGAGCCGCGGCCGATCGGCTCATCGGATCGTTGACGGTGGACGCGTCGCAGCTCGCGCGGGTCGTGGGATATCGTCCGCCCTATTCGGTGGAGGATGGCATCCGGGACACTGCCAACTGGTATCGCCGCCATGTCACCCTGAGCGAAGCGAAGGGGGCATGACGGGCCTGGCTCTCGCTCGCTCAGGATGACATATGGGCCGCGCAGCACTCGTCGTACTCACGCTTGTCTCATGGGCGCTCACCGGCCTCGTCCGCCGGTACGCATTGCGCGCCCAGCTCCTCGACGTTCCCAACGAGCGGAGCCTGCATCGCACGCCGACTCCGCGTGGCGGCGGCATCGCCGTCGTCGCGGTCACACTCGGGGGCCTCCTCGCCGGCGCCGTGCTCGGCAGGGTTCCCTCGGATGTCGCCTGGGCGCTCGGCGGGGGCGGGCTGCTCGTCGCCATCGTGGGCTGGCGGGACGACCGCGGCGACGTGCCGGCCCGCGTACGGGCGCTGGTGCATGCGGCGGCCGCGTGCTGGGCGGCCTGGTGGATCTGGGGCGAGCTGACGCCCGCCGCGGTGGCCGGCGCCGTCTGTATCCTCTGGGCGATCAACCTCTACAACTTCATGGACGGCGTGGACGGACTCGCGGGGGCCGAAGCGACGTCGGTCGGGACGATCGCCGGGGTGCTGATCCTGCTCGGTGGACGGGCGGACCTGGCGCTGGTGTCGTTCATCATCGCCGGGGCCGCGGGCGGATTCCTCGGATGGAACTGGCCCCCGGCCCGCATCTTCCTCGGCGATGTCGGCTCCGGATTCCTCGGCTACGTGTTCGGGGCGTTCTCGCTCATCGTCGGCCGCTCGGGGGCGCTGCCGCTCGCGCTCTGCCTCCTGTTGGCGGGCGTGTTCGCGGTCGACGCGACGATCACCCTGGTGCGGCGGATGCTGCGCGGCGAGCGCTGGTACCAGGCCCATCGCTCGCACGCGTACCAGCGGCTGGTGGAGAGCGGCTGGTCCCACGCCGCGGTGACCACGACGGTGCTCCTGATCAATCTCGGCCTCGGTGCGCTCGCCTGGCTGGCGCAATCGGGGCGCATCAGCGTGGCCGCGGCCGTGGTTGCGGGGACGGTCGTGCTCACGGTACTCTACCTTGCCGTCGAACGGCGGCGCTCGATGTTCTCGAGAGCTCAGGGAGACGCGCGAATGCGAGGTCCGGCATGACCAGCAGGGCCGACAATCCCGCCTCCGAGATCTCCCTGATCCGCCTGATCAACATCGTGCTGGCCAACCGCACGCTGGTCGCCTTCTCCGCCGCGGTCCTGTTCGTCCTGGTCGTCGGCATCACCTTCGTCCTGCCCCGGACCTTCACCGTCGGGGCGTCCTTCACGCCCCAGAGCGAACGGCTCTCCTCCAACCTGGCCGGCATCGCCGCCCAGTTCGGCGTACAGCTCCCCTCGGCGGACGCCGCCGCCAGCCCCGACTTCTACGTCGCCCTGATCGAATCCCGCCGTATCCTCGGCGAGACGATCAAGACGCAGTACACGTTTCCAACGGACACGGGGCAGGTGAGCGGAACCCTGATGGACATCCTGGAGATCGAGGGGGAGACCCAGGGCGAACGGGAGGACTTGGCCCTGAAGGCGATCCGCGGAATGGTCCAGGCCGAGGTGGACCGGCCGAGCGGCGTGGTGTCGTTCGAGGTCGAGACCTTCAATGCGGAATTGTCCCACCAGATCTCCCGGCGGATGCTCGACCTGATCAACCGCTTCAACCTGGACACCCGCCAGTCGCAGGCGTCCGCCGAGCGTGTCTTCACGGAGGCCCGGCTGGCCGAGGCCAAGGAGGAGCTGCTCGAGGTCGAGAACCGGCTGCAGGGGTTTCTCGAGGTCAACCGCGACATCGGGAACTCCCCGTTGCTCCGGTTCCGCCAGGACCGCCTAGAGCGGGAAGTCAGTATCCGGCAGGCGGTAGTGAGTGCACTGGCGCAGAACTTCGAGCAGGCACGCATCGACGAAGTGCGCGATATCCCGGTCATCACGATCGTCGAGGCGCCACGGGTGCCGGCGCTCCCCGATTCCCGCAAGCTCCTGCTCAAGGGCCTGCTCGCGCTGATCGCCGGCTCCATGCTGGGAGCCCTGCTCGCCTTCTTCATGACGTTCGTCCGGTCGAGCCGCACGGATACCGCGGACGAGTTGGACGAGTTCCGCCGACTCAAGCGAGCGACCGCTCACGACATCAAACGTCCGTGGCGTTTGTTCGGCTTCGGCCGCGGATAGTTCCCGCCTCTTCCACCCCTCAGACCTACCCGGCATTTTCTACCCGTCTCCGTGGTCCATCCGGGCACGGAGGTTGCACTTACACCCTTTTCAGCCGCCGATGTCCCGCGCCGGCCCGACCGATTTGCGCCAGTGGTTGGATGCCGCAGGCAGGGGCCAGTGGGTGCCGGTCACGCAGGCATGGCCGTGTGAGTCCGTAAGATGCGCGTTCGCCGGAGCGGGTGCTCATCACAGCGCCAGGGACCGAAGTTACAAAAATTGCACGGTCCGGCTCGGTAAGCGCTTCGAGTTTCCGGAGATGACAGCGGTGTCGCGAAACGACGCGCTTGGACACGATCCTCATCGCGGAGTGGGAATGACCCTGAACTCGTCAACTAACCCACGATCTGGCAATAGCTTGACCTATTCTTTGGCGCCTGCTATCCGTTGACCTCATGAGCTTGCACCTGCCGCGTCACCTCCGGAATCGCCACCTGTTCATGCTCGATGCCGTGCTGCTCGGGCTCTGCACGCTAGTGGCCTATCTGGTGCGATTCGAAGGCTTTAACTGGGGTTCCTCGCACCTCTACACCGCGCTGGCGTACATCGCGGTGAGCGTCCCTCTCAAGCTCGGCGTGCTCCTGTACGTCGGCCTCTACCGGCGCCTTTGGCGGTTCGCCGGCGTGGCCGAGCTGGAGCACATCCTGGTGGCCACCGCGATCTCGGCCTCCATCTCGACCTTGGTTGGGGCCGCTCTGCTCCCCGGTCTGGGGATTACTCCCTACCGCGTTCCTCTCTCCGTCCTGTTCATCGACGCGTGCCTGAGCGCCGGTGCGGTCGCGCTGCCGAGGCTCTGCATCCGTCTCCTCGGCCGCCGTACCCAGTGGCGGCGATTGGAAGCCGCGCGTCGCGTCCTGATCGTCGGCGCGGGGGCGGCGGGCGAGATCATCGTGAAGGAGCTGCTGAGCCATCCACAGCTCGGCCTCAATCCGATCGGGTTCGTGGACGATGACCGGAGCAAGCATGGCCACCGGCTGTGCGACCTGCCGGTTCACGGGTCGCTGAGCCAGATCCAGGATCTGGTCCGCCGCTACGACGTCGAAGAGGTGATCATCGCCATGCCGCGCGCGACCGGCGCGGTCGTGCGTCAGGTGGTGAAGGCGTCGATGGAAGCCGGCGTCCAGACCCGGACGGTTCCGGGGATCTTCGACATCATCTCCGGCCGCGTCGCCGTCGCCTCGCTCCGCGAGGTGGAGATCCAGGACCTGCTCCGCCGCGAGCCGATCCAGACCGACCTCGAGCAGGTCCGCGTGCTCGCCACCGGCGAAACCGTCATGGTCACCGGCGCCGGCGGATCGATCGGCAGCGAGCTCTGCCGCCAGCTCGCCCGGCTGGAGCCGGCCCAGGTGCTGGTGATGGGGCACGGCGAGAACTCGATCTTCGACGTGATGGCCGAGCTGACCGAGCGGTATCCCCATCTGGAAGCGGTGCCGCTCATCGGCGACATCCGGGACCGGGACCGCATGCGCCGGATCTTCGAGCGCTATCGCCCCTACGCGGTGTTCCACGCGGCGGCCCACAAGCACGTGCCGCTGATGGAAGAGAATATCCCCGAGGCGATCACCAACAACGTGCTCGGCACCAGGAACATCGCGGAGCTGTCGGCGGAGTATGGGGTGGAGCACTTCGTCCTGATCTCCACCGACAAAGCGGTGCGCCCGACCAACGTCATGGGCGCCACCAAGCGGGTGGCCGAGCAGATCGTGCAGGAGGTCGCGGAAGCGACCGGCCGCAACTTCGTGGCGGTTCGGTTCGGGAACGTGCTGGGCAGCCGCGGCAGCGTGGTGCCCACGTTCCTGCGACAGATCCAGACCGGCGGTCCGGTGACGGTCACCCATCCCGAGATGCGCCGCTATTTCATGACGATTCCGGAAGCGGTGCAGCTGGTGCTGCAGGCGGGCGCGATCGGGAAGGGCGGGGAAGTGTTCGTGCTCGACATGGGCGAGCCGGTGAAGATCCTCGACCTCGCCACCGACCTCATCCGCCTCTCCGGGCTCGAGGTCGGGTCGGACATCGAGATCCGCTTCAGCGGGTCACGGCCGGGCGAGAAGCTCTACGAGGAGCTGTTCTTCGATTCGGAGAGCGCGCTGCCGACCGACCACGAGAAGGTGCTCCGGGCCAAGAACGGCACCCTGCCGCTCGGGCTCAGCACCATGGTGGACGTGTTGATCGAGGGGGCCCGGCACGGCTGGAACGACGAGCAGCTCCGCGCGGTGCTGCTCCGGCTGGTGCCCGAGTTCCGGGTCAAGGACCTGGTGGAGGAGGACGCGGAGATCGCGGGCGCGTAGTCAGCGCGTCGCGACCACCACGATCGTCGTCAGCACGCCCAGCACCTGCGCCATCGTCGCCAGCACGCTCGGCAGGGTGCTCGGGCTATCCTGCACAATCTTCGCCGGCACGTAGACCACCGCCCCGGGCTTGGGGCGGGGAACCTTGTCGGCGAAGAGCGCCTTCCGCTTCACGCCTTCCCGCTCGCCATTCGGCTGGGTGACGTACGAGTGGCCCTGGTCGCCCGTCTGGGTGTAGCCACCCGCCCGATCCACATACCAATCCAGATTCTTGCCCGGCTCGAAGGCGACCGGCCCCGGTGAATTGACCGAGCCGCGAACCATCACGACCGGATCGAACTCCGGCACGTGGATCGAGTCGCCGCCCATCAGCACCATGTTGTCGCGGAAGCCCGGGTCGTCGAGCACGTGCGCCAGGTCGATCCCGACCCGCTCGGGGACGCTGCGTCGGACCGTGTCGCGGGCGCCGGTCGGCCTCTGGTACTCGCGCGGTTGGTCGAGCACCGGGGAGAGCGGATCGCCGCCCGTGGGCCGGCCGCCGGTGTACGAGCGGTAGAAACGGACGCCCTCGGGATAGGCCTCGGAGGTGAGCCCGCCCGCGCGCTCCAGCAGGTCGCTGACCCGGTCGGTCTTCGACTTGAGGGAGTAGCGGCCGGGGAACTTCACCTGGCCCGAGATCGCCACGCTGCGCTGCAGCTCCCAGCCCGGCTGCCGCATGATCATCAGGTTGTCGTACGGCTGGAGCTCGGTGTCGGGCGCGCCGGACGCGGGCGCGGGCAGGCCCGGCGGTCCGGCGTAGGTCTCGCCCGCCCGGCGGGCGAAGAGATAGGTCGAGTCGAGCGGTACCCGGACCGTGGTGGCGAGCGTGCCCGAGGCCGAGTCGTGCGCGAGCCGCGCGATCTCGGCCTCCTGGAGCCACGCGTCGGGCGTGACGCCGTCCGCGAGCAGGACCGCATCGCGCACCGTCATCCCTTCACGGTACGGCACCCGTCCCGGCTTGCGCACCGCGCCGACCACGGCGATGTAGCGCTCCGTCCGGAACGTGGAGCGGGAGAAGATCCGGATCTCGTCTTCCTCCTCCAGCGCGAGATCCGAGATCACCGCGCCGGTAGAATCCCGGAAGGCGGAGCGGAGCTGGATCCTGCTGGAGTCCTCCCGCATCCGGGTGACCAGGATGCGATCGAGATAGACGTCCGGCTTGGGGCCGCCCGCGAGCCGGATCGCGTCGCTCAGCTTCATCCCCGGCGTGTGGCCCACCTCGCCCTCGACCCACACGTTCCCCTTCACCGTCACGAAGCTCCGGATCCGATCGGTCACGCCGTGCACCGTCACCGAATCGCCGGGGGCCATCGGCACCTCGGGTGCGATCCCGTCGCTGAACTGGTCGGCGCCGACCGCGATGACCACGCGGGCGCGCCCGCCGGAGCCCCGGGACGCGGGCGGCAGCACGCGGTGGATGGTCACCCGCGCCTGCGCCGCCGTCGGATCGAAGCCGCCGGCGTACTGGATGAGGTCGCGCAGGGTCTCGTTGGGACGCAGCTCGTAGACCGCCGGACGATTGACCTTCCCCGCCAGCTTGGCGAAGCCACCGTGCACCGGAACGAACACCACGTCGCCACTCTGGAGCCGCGGCCTGGTCGGATTGATGCCCTGGGTCAGGTAGTCGTAGACGTCCACGCTGTCCACCAGCTTGCCGCCGCGGCGGATGTCCACCCGGCGGAAACTGCCGTTGGCGGTCGGGCCGCCGGCGGCGTAGAGCGCGTTGAGCACCGTGCCCGCGGCCGACACCTGGTACGCGCCCGGGCGCACCACGTCGCCGGCCACGTAGATCTGCATCTTCCGGAGCTTGGCGAGCGAGAGCTGGAACCGCGTGCGGGGATTCTGGGAGCGGCGTACGCCCGAGTACACCTTGCCGAGCCGGGTATAGAGCTGATCCTCGAGCTGGGCCATCGTGAGATTCGCCACGTGAAGCTGGCCCACCTGCGGAATCACGACGAAGCCCTCGCGGGTCACCTCCAGCATGTGCGCCTGCTCGACGTCGCCGGTGAGAATGAGCACCAGCACGTCGCCCGGGCCGACCTGGTAGTTCTCGTCCACCGGGCCGTCTTCGACCGGCTCGAACTGGGTGGAGAGTTTCCGGAACGTCTCGAGGCCGAAGATCTTGAGCTGCGACGGCTGGATCACCTCGAGCGAGTCGGCCAGCGAGTCGGCGCGGAGCGAATCGAGATGGCGGAGCCGGAGCGAGTCGAGCAGCTGGCGGACGGAGTCCGACATCGCGAACAGCGAGTCCTGCATCGCCAGCGAGTCGGCTTCGCGGGGTGAGAGGATGCCGAGCGCCGTGACGGCGTCGATGGTGCGCGGCCCCGGACGAGTCGCGAGCGTGGTGTCGGCACCGGAGAGGTACTGGTCGAGGAGGTTCTCCGGATAGCCCGCGGCGCGGAGCCGGGCGCGGATCTGGTCTTCACTCATCCCCGACTCGCCGATCCGGTCCCGGAGCTGCCGGACCAGGTCGGGCTGGTTCTGCAGCAGGTCTCTGGCTTGATCGGGAGAGGGCAGCGCCTGGCCGGGTCGCACCTGGACGGGCACCTGCGCGGCGAGCGCGGCCGGAGCCAGCAGCAGGACTACGGCCAGCAGCAGTCGGGTGGGCATCGTGGCGAAGCTCGCTCGTAAGTTACAGAAAGTCAACTGGTTGCGCCGATGGCCTTGCGCCAGAACCGGAGGGTCTTCGCGGCGATCGCCGCGTCGGTGTACTCGCTCATGACGCGCTGCCGTCCCGCCGCGGAGAGCCGCTCGCGCTCGGCGGGGTCGTCGTGCAGCCGCTGAAGCGCCTCGGCGATCGCGACCACATCTTCCTCGGTCACCACGATGCCGGCCGGTCCCACGATCTCGGGCAGCGCGCCCGCCGCGCTCGCGACGACCGCCACGCCGTGGGCCATCGCCTCCATCGCCGCGCGGGGCGTCCGCTCGACCCAGCGGGGCGCGGTGCGCGAGGGCAGTACCACGCAATCGAGCCGGGGCCACACCTCGTCCACCTTCTGCCGGGGCAGGGCGCCGAGCCAGGTGACCCGGCCCGCGATGCCGAGCCGCTCGGCGAGTCCTTCCAGCTCTTCCTGGGCCGGGCCGGTGCCGACCACGGTGATGGTCCACCGTCCGATCAGCTTGACGCAGGCGCGGAAGAGGAGGTCGAGCCCCTTCTCCGGGATCAGCCTCCCGAAGAAGCCGATGGTGAGCCCGACCTGCGCCACGCGGGTGTTCTGCAGCGGGAGGCCGACGCCGAGCTGGGGGACGACCTCCCGCTCCAGCGCGGGGTGCTGCCGGGTGGCCAGCTTGGCGGCCACTTCATTGACGGCGAGCACGCCCTTCGCGTGGCCGAGCACCCGGGAGCGGCGCAGACGGCCCAGCGCCCCGTGGTGGGCGGGGAGACTCTCCCGGGTCACGAGCGTATAGGGCACTCGCAGACGGCGGGCCAGCGCGGCGGCGGTCGCGGCCGCGCGGGTCCAGGGTTCTTCCTCTATCTGAATCAGCTCGGGCTTGAAGTCGGTGATCAGCCGGCGGAGCGCGCTCCGGCTCCAGGCGGGATCCGCGTCGGGGGCGGTGCTGCCCTTGAGCGAGATGGGAACGGTGCGGACGCCGGCGTCGTCGCCGTAGACCGTCTGCTGCTCGGCGCCGAGGCCGAGCGGGGACCAGCGGTCGGGCACGGCGGCCGCCACCGCGACCCCGAGGCCCGCGAGCGCCTTGAGCTTGCCCCTCGTGGCCGGATCGGCATAGACCCGCGAAACGACGATGGCGCGCACTCAGCGCACCAGCGGCTCGAGCGCCGCCGCGATGCGCTTGGCGGCGTCGCCGGCACCATAGGCCGTGCGGGTCCAGCCGCCGCCGTTGCTCCAGCGCCGGCGGTGCTCGCCGATCGCCCTGGTCAGCTCGGGGATCCCTCCCGCGGGGTCGATCGGGATGTTGGCGCCCTCCTCCACTGTTTCGATCCATTCCGTCTCGCGTCGCAGAGTGACGCAGGGTGTCCCCATCCAGTAGGCCTCGCGCTGGAGCCCGCCGGAGTCGGTGAAGATCATCTCGGCGGCTCGGGCGAGCGCCAGGCTCTCGAGATAGCCCACCGGCGGGACGATGGTGAGCCCGGGCCCGAATTGCGGCGCGATTCCCGCGGCATCGAGGGCGGCCCGGGTGCGCGGATGGAGGGCCAGGAGCACCGGCCGGTCGAGCGAGGCGAGCGCCTCCAGGATGCCACGCAGCACCGCCGGCCGGTCGGTCAGCTCGGCGCGGTGCACGGTGGCGAAGCAGAAGGGGCCGCCGTTGGCGGCGGCCGGCACCGGCGGCGGCGGGAGCCGGTCGGCCTGCCCCAGGAGCGAGTCGTAGGCGACGTCGCCGGTCTCCACCACCGTCGCGTCCATCCGCTCCCGCTCGACCCGCCGGGTGGCGCGGGCGGACGGCGTGCAGAGCACGTGGGAGATGGCGTCCACCACCCGCCGGTTGATCTCTTCCGGCATGAGCGCGTCGTCGGCGCGGAGACCGGCTTCGACGTGGAGCACCGGGATGCGGAGCTTGGTGGCGGCGAGGGCGCAGCCGAGGGTGGAGTTGGTGTCGCCGATGACGATGACCGCGCGCGGCCGATGCTCCTGGAGCACCTTCTCCGCCCGCGTGAGGACGGTCGCAGTCTGCTCCGCGTGGCCGGCCGAGCCGACCTCGAGGATCGAGTCCGGCTTGCGCACGCCGAGCTGCTCGTAGAGCAGCGCGTTCAGCTCGTAGTCGTAGTGCTGGCCCGTATCCATGGCCAGCACGTCGTAGCGGGCCTCGAGATGCGAGCGCAAGACGCTCGCCTTGATGACCTGCGGACGGGTCCCGTAGCAGAGGGCGATCTGAGTACGTGGCATGGGGACGGGGTAAGAGTTGGCGCGAGCTGGCGTCCGGGGTGCCGTAATCTGTCGCGGCGGGGCGTCGGCTCCAAGGGGCGGGGGCGGCGTTGACACCGGTTACGGTCCATGGTGAAGTTGGCACAACTCCGATGCGCATTCTCCATCTCGCGAAGTACTACTGGCCGCGCTCCGGCGGCATGGAGCGGGTGGTGCAGAGCCTCGCCGAGGGGGCCGCGAACCTGGGACACCAGGTCGAGGTCGTCGCGGTGGAGACCCTGGGCCGCGCGGGGAGCTCCTTGCGCCAGCGCTCGTCGGTGACCCGGGCGTTCTCGCTCGCGGCGCTGGGCTCGCAGGAGATCGCGCCCGGCTACATCGCGGCCGCCTGGAAGCGCGCCGACATCATCCACGTCCACCATCCCCACCCGCTCGCCGACGTCGCCTGCCTGCTCCGGGCCCGGCGCACGCCGGTCGTCGTCACCCAGCACGCCGACTCGCGCCGGTCGGTGTACCGTCCCGCCACCCGGCTGGTCCTGCGCCGCGCCGCGGCGGTCGTGGTGCCGAGCCGGGCGCACCTCGCGCTGTCCAACGAGCTGATCGGGTTCGAGTCGAAGGTGGAGGTGATTCCGTTCGGCATCGATCAGGCGCGGTGGGAGCTGGTGCCGCCGCCGCCGCCCGGAGCGGCGCCGCGGGCGATCTTCATCGGACGCCTGCTCAACTACAAGGGGCTCGACGTCCTCCTGCGGGCGCTGGAGCGGGTGCCGGATCTTCGGCTCGACATCGTGGGCTCAGGACCGGAGGGGCCGCGGCTCCGGACGCTGGCGCAGGCGCTCGCGATCACCGACCGGGTGCGCTGGTACGGCGAGTACCCGGATGAGGACCTTCCGCGCCGGATGGCGGATGCCGACTTTCTGGTCCTGCCGTCGGTGACGGTGGAGGAGATGTTCGGGCTGGTGGTGCTGGAGGCGATGGCGGCCGGGCGCCCCGTCGTCACGACGGCGCTGCCGAGCGCGGTGCGGGAGGTGAACGTGCCGGGGGAGACGGGGCTCGAGGTGCCGCTGCGCGACGTCGCGGGGCTGGCGCAGGCGCTGGACAAGCTGTCGCGCGATCCGGACCTGCGGAAGAGGATGGGAGAGGCGGGGCGGAAGCGAGTGGCGAGCCAGTTCACGCAGACGGCGATGGCGGAGAAGCACATCGCGCTGTACGAGAGGTTGCGCGCGGGAAGGCGGTAGGGCGGACGGGCGGTAAGGCGGTCAGGCGGAAGGCGGACTGGGGGCACAGCGGTGTCATCCCGAGCGGAGCGAGGGATCTTGCCGGCCAGCATCGTTCGCCGGCGGACAAGATCCCTCGCTCCGCTCGGGATGACAGGCTACCCATCCACCGCCTGACCGCCTGACCGCCTGACCGCCTGACCGCCCGTCCGCCCTACTTGATCGCCCCTTCTTTCCCCGCGATCCGCCGCAGCACCGCCGTCTGCCCCGCGTGGTACGCCTGGTGGAACATCATCGTCGTCAGCAGCGTGCGAATGGTCTCGTCGGGATTGCCCGAGGGGCTGCTGGGCGCCGGTCGGTCGAGGAACTCCGGGGCGAGCTTCGAGAGCCCGGCGTCCACCCGCTCGACGGCCACCTGCCACGCGTCCATCATCTGCTGGAAGTCGAGGGCCTGCGCCGGATCGGTGAGCGGCCGGCCGCCTCGAGCGTAGCGCTTGAGCAGCGCCGGGTCCATCACCGGCTCCTGGCCCAGGAGCGGCAGCACCTCGTTGTAGGCCCACAGCAGGTGGCCGACGATCCAGTTGAGCCGGTTGCCGGCGGGCTGGGGCTCGACCAGGCTGTCCTGGTGGGTGAGACCCCCGACATTGAGTGGCGACGACCCGGCCGGCGGCGAAGGTCTGCTGGCGCCAGAGGGCGATCTCGGGGGTGGTGGCGGTCGTGGGCATGGCGGTCGCTCCTTGCGGCAGTCGATAATAGTACGAAATCGTATTACTTCCCGAAGATGCGGTCGAGGTCCGGCGGCGTCAAGTCCGTAGCGCGGTGGAACCGCGGTGGCGTATAATACGACTTCGTACTATCGCCCCGGACCGGCGCCATGGCTCTCGACTTCCTGTCTCCGCTGCACAAGGCCTCCCGGCAGATCTCGGTCTACCTGGAGACCCACACCCGCGGGCTGGGCCTGAGTCCGCTCGAAGGCCACGTGCTGACCTACCTGCGGGGCTACGCGCCCGCGCCGGTCGGCGAGCTGGTGCGGGTGTTCGGGATCAAGCAGTCCACGCTCACCAGCCTGCTCGACCGCCTGGAGAAGCGCGGGCTGGTGCGCCGGGAGCTCAACCCCGACGACCGGCGATCGTTTCTCATTCATCTCACCGACGAGGGCCGCGACTTCGGCCGCCGGCTCCACCGGCTGCTGGAGACGCTCGAGGCGGACATCCGCCGCGGGGTTCGCGCCCAGGACATGAAGGGATTCCGCGCGGTCATGGGCGCGGTGGAGAAGGTCACCCGGGTGCGGCTGCGGGAGCGCTGAGTGGTCGCCGACCCCAATCCCCAGCTTCGGCAGGTGGCGGGTGACGTCGCGCCGCTGCTCGACCGTCTCACTCGTTTTGGCTTCGGCGTGAAGGGACTGGTGACGGTGCTCGTGGGAGTCCTGGCGCTGCGGTACGCGCTGGGGAAGGGTGGGAAGCCGACGGGGGAACAGGGCGCGATCGCGTCACTTCTCGGTCAGCCGTTCGGCACCGCGATCGTGGCTGTCATCGCGGCGGGGCTCGCGGCCTACGGGCTCTGGATGTTCGGGTCGGCGATCGTGGATCCCGAGCGGAAGGGCACCTCCGTCCAGGGTCTCGCCGAGCGGGTCGGCTTCTTCGTCACTGGGGTGGCGTATGCATTGCTGGCTTGGGCGGCGGTAGGGCTGCTCCAGGGGGGCGGCACCGGACGCGGGCCTGGACCTCGAGGGCATCGCGTCCGCCGTGCTCACGCCGCTGGTGGGTCGGGCCGTGGTCGCCGTGGTTGGCCTGGCGGTGGTGACGGCCGGAATCCTCCAACTCAGGCTCGGCCTCACCGGCCGCTTTCGCCGAAGCCTTCGAGACGGTCTCACCAGGGTCGAGCAGGTACTGACGATGGTGACCGGGTCAGCGGGTTACGTGGCCCTGGGCGTCATGTCGCTGCTGGTCGGATCGTCGCTGATGCGGGTGGCGATCGAGTACGATCCATCGGAGGCGGGTGGCTGGGATGAGGCGCTCAGCTACCTCTCCGGCCTCGGCCAGGGCCGCTGGGCGCTCATCGCGGCTTCGATCGGCCTGATCCTCTACGGGACCTACTTCATGCTGCTGGTGCGGTATCGGCGGCTGTGAGGGGCAAATCTCACTTGACAAGTGTGATCCACGTCACAATTCTCCATCCGGCGCAGGGCTCCCCCACAAAACGAGATGACACCCCACCGGTGCTCATTCCGCTGCGCTCTGAGCAGCTAGTTCGCTAGCCTCAGCCCACCCTCGGATCCCCCATCCCTACACCATCGATCCGACCGGGCACACCCCGGTCTGAGAGAATGTCCACGACATGTCGCCATTCATCCGTCGGACCACCGGCGTCTCGCGCCGGCGTGCGGCTCTCCTGTTGGCCGGCCTGGCCATCGCGGGCTGCGACCACACCGCGTCCTTCACACCGGACGAGGAGACTCCCGTCGTCCCGGTGAGCCTGGCGCCCGCGGCGAACGCGCCGACGGCCGCGGCGACGTTCGCCGGGGGCATTCCGTTCGGGATGTTCGCCCAGCCGCTCAGTCTCTACGGCGACCGCTACAACGGCGGCCACCGCAACACGCCCGCGAGCGACCTGCTCAATTCCCTCACCCAGATCAGGAACGCCGGCGGGAAGGTGGTCGTGGTCTTCGCGGGCAGCAACAACAACTACAAGGATGCCGACGGCCACTTCAGCATGAGCCTGTGGCAGTCGCGGGTGGACCGGTACCGCGGGGTGAATTTCTCCTCGTTCGTCGAGGACGGCACCATCATCGCGCACTACCTGCTGGACGAGCCGAACGATCCCAATAACTGGAACGGCCAGCCAGTCCCGCCCGCGACGGTCGAGCAGATGGCGGAGTACAGCAAGTCCATCTGGCCCACGCTGCCGACGGTGGTGCGGGTGGACGCGTCGTACCTGACGCAGGGGAATCCGAGCTACCAGTACCTCGACGCGGCGTGGGCCCAGTACGTCGAGCGGAAGGGCGCGCCGGGCGACTATCTGAGCCGCAACGTGGCCGACGCGCAGTCGGTCGGGCTCCAGCTCATCGTCGGGCTCAACCTGCTCAAGGGCGGGCCGGGGAACACCGCGCTGACCGCGAGCCTGATCCAGACATATGGCTCGGCGATGCTGACCAGCTCCTATCCCTGCGCCTTCATCAGCTGGCAGTACGACGCGAATTTTCTGGCCGGGGCCGGCATCGGTGAAGCGATGGATGCGCTCCGCCCCTTGGCCCAGAACCGGCCGACCAAGAGCTGCGCCGCGGCCGGCGGCTCGCCGCCTCCGCCTCCGCCCCGCCCGATCCGGTTCCGACGACGACCACCATTTCCGCGGCGACCCCCGATCCTTCGACGCCGGGGCAGAGCGTGACCGTCGCCGTGACGGTCGGAGCATCGGCCAGCACGCCGGGCGGCACGGTGATGGTGACGGCGGCGGGCGGCTCGGAGTCGTGCGCGGTGACGTTGAGCGACGGGGCAGGGAGCTGCGCGCTGGCGCTGACGGAGGCGGGCGACCGCACCCTGCGGGCGAGCTTCGATGGCGATGCCGATTTCGAGGCCAGCTCGGATACCGAGCCGCACGAGGTGCGGGTGACGCGGCAGAGCGTGGCGATCGCGTGGGCCGCGCCGCAGGCGATCACCTACGGCACGGCGCTCGGCTCCTCGCAGCTCAACGCGTCGGCCTCATCGGGCGGCTCGTCGGTGCCGGGGACGTATGCCTACGAGCCGGCGGCGGGCGCGGTGCTGAACGCCGGCAACGGGCAGCCACTCACGGTGACGTTCACGCCGAACGATCCCGCCGCATACGAAAGCGCCACTGGCACGGTCCCGATCAACGTGGTGCCCCGCGCGACGACGATGAGCGTGGACCGTGCCGTCATCCACGACGACGGGTCCGCTGTCCTCCGCGCTCCTGAACGCGAAGGCGACGGGCATCGGCGGCGCGACGGTGCCGGGAACCTTCACCTACTCACCCGCGGCGGGACAGTTCCTCGATGCGCGGCCGTCGCAGACGCTCACGGTGACCTTCCAGCCCTCGAGCGGCAACTACTCCTCGGCGACGAAGAGCGTATCGCTCGCGGTGCTGTATCCGTTCAGCGGGTTCTTCGATCCGGTGGACAACGCCGGCCGGCTCAACACGGCGAAGGCAGGCGTCGCCATCCCGGTCAAGTTCAGTCTGGGCGGCAGCCGGCCCGACCCGGTGCTGGCTTCGGGCTCGCCGCAGGTGACGAGCGTGTCGTGTCCCTGGTGGCCGACCGACGCGATCGAGCAGACGGTCTCCGCGTCGAGCAGCAGCATCAGGTACGACTCGCCGACGGGCCGCTACATCTACACCTGGAAGACCAGCACGACCTGGGCAAACAGCTGCCGGAGGCTGACGATTACGCTGAAGGACGGGACGCGGCGCGAGGCGACGTTCAAGTTTTCGCGCTAGCAGATGCGGGAGGACAGCGACGTGCCCCCTGCGGCTTGATGAAGCGCAGGGGGCACGTCATGTTTCGCGCAGTCGGGCCCTTAGCTCAGGTGGTTAGAGCAGCGGACTCATAATCCGTCGGTCCCTGGTTCGAATCCAGGAGGGCCCATGGGTCGCTATCCCACCTCGAGCCCACGCAGCATCTCCAGCGCGGCCACCAGATCCACCTGACGTTCCTCCCTCGACCCCGCCAGCTCCCGCAGCCGTCGCGCCCGCCACCGATTCTCGCTCGGCGGGGGACGCAGTCTCACCGAGACCCCGCACGCCATGCGCACCGCCTGAAGCAGGCGCCGGCGGTGAACGGTTTGGGAAGGATGGGGAGCCGCCGGTCGAGATTCACCGCGCTCAGGAAGCCGGTAATCCCGAGCACCGGCAGCCCCGGGCGGAACACCGACAGCACCTCGGCCAGCTCCCGGCCGGACACGCGTGGCATCGTGAGATCGGTGATGACGAGGTCGAGCGCTCCCGGTGAGGCGCGAGATCAGCTCCAGCGCCTCCATCCCGTCACCGGCCTCGAGCACAGTCCAGCCGTCGGCTTCGAGGCAGCGGCGTCCGATCCAGCGGACCGCGGCCTCGTCGTCCACGAACAGGACTATGCCCCGAGCATGCGGCTCGGTCATCGGCATTCCCGCTGCTTGAGAGGGGTTGGTCAGGTGAATATCCGACCGGTTTTCGGGGGGCGCAAGGCGACGCTTGCCGGGGGCAGGACGGAGGTATAGGTTCCCGCTCCCGAAGTCCTTAGGGCGATTAGCTCAGCTGGTTAGAGCGCGCGCCTCACATGCGCGAGGTCGGGGGTTCAAGTCCCTCATCGCCCACTCCGATCCCGAGCCCCGCGTGGTCGCGCGGGGCTCGTCGTCTCTCCCTCGGTAAAGAGAGGCAGCATGGGCGAACGTGAGACCATCCTCGTGGTCGAGGACGAGAAGCCGCTGCTGACCGCGGTGCGCCGCCTCCTGGAGCGAGCCTCCTACACGGTTCTCAGCGCCGCCTCCGTCGCCGAAGCGATCGAAGTCGCCGCCAACTACCCGGAGCCGATCGACCTGCTCCTCTCCGATTATCTCCTGCCCAGCGCCACCGGCCGCCAACTCGCCCAGGTGCTGCGCCGCAGCCGCCCGAACCTTCGCGTGCTCTTCATGTCGGGCTACTCCGGCGAAGATCTTCCTCCCGAGACCGAAGACGACGTGGAAGCGGAATACGTCCAGAAGCCCTTCGCGGCCGACCAGCTCCTGCTTCACGTCAACGGCGTGCTGCACCCCCGCCGGCGCCGCAGCGACGCGGCCGGATGAGACGAAAGTGACCTGCCTCACTCCCACCCGACGGAACGTCTTCATACCTTCAGCCTGACCCCATTACACGGAGTTCAGGCAAGTGTCCGCTCAGTATCCTCCTCAATACGTCACGGCGCTGGTAGTAGACGACGAGCGCATCAGCCGCCACGTGGCGACGCGCATGCTCCGCGAGCTGGGGCTGCGGGTGCTGGAAGCGGACGGGGCCGAGGAGGCCCTGGACGTGTTCCGGATCTCCCAGCAGCCCATCGATCTGGTGCTCCTGGACGTGGTGATGCCCGAGACCGACGGCGTGGAATTGGCCGAGCAGCTCCTGGCCCACCGCCCCGGCCAGCGGATCATCTTCATGTCGGCGCACCCCGCGGAAGTCCTTGCGGAGCATGGCCTCCAGGATCTCGACGTGCATTTTCTGGCCAAGCCCTACACCATGGACGAGCTGCATGCCAAGGTGGACCAGGCCATGAACCGCGAGGGGCAGGGCCTGCGCGGATAGGCCGGGCGCGCTGGCGATCCCCGGAATGCGGGTTTAGACTCCGCTTGCGGTTTCTGCCTGGTTGACTCCCCCTGAGATTCCCGGTTGGTCAACCCTTGCCAAACAGGCAGGGCGCGCCAACATATAGTAAAGTCTAGGCCCTCGGGGCCTGTGGAACTTGAACCGGGGTCGCTTGTTGACGACGCAGATGATCGACTTCGGCTCGGCGGCACTCACGCTCGCCGACCGAGTCGCCGCCGATTTGCCCGGCTTTGCGCATGGGCTCGGCCATCCGGATTTCCCCTGTCTCTCGCGGGCACATAACCCGTCGAGCTGCGTGCCCTGCACGGACTTCTCGCCCTGGCTGCGGGAACGGGTGCGCCGCGGCGACGTGGAGGCCGCGGGGGAGTACCTGTGGCGGATCCGCGAGGCCAATCCCGGCGTCGGCGACTCGGAAGATGATTTCCGGCGGCGCTACCGCTCGTTGGCGGTATCGGTGCTCGAGGCCCCCCTGGAGACGCACCTCCGAGGCGGCAGCGAGGACGCGTATCTCGACCTTCGGATCGCGCTGCTCCTCCTCGCGGCCCACGAGGGCTTCTCCGGCTTCATCATGACCGGCGAGGCGGCCGATTTCCTGGCAGCGGCCGTCTGTCCTCACGCCTTCTCGCTCGCCGGGGCCGAGCGCCTGGTCGAAGCCCGCAACGACTTCGTCCGGCGCATGGCGAGCGAGATGAGCTACTGGTCCACCTGGCCTCCCCTCGCCGCCGAATCCCTCCATCCGCTCGCTCCACCGAACGATCCCGAACTCGCCGCCGTGTTGGCGCTCCTGCAGCCGCTCCCGCTGGGCGTGCGGGCGCATGCGGCCGACGTGTTGCGCCACCTGGTCGCCGACCCCGCGACGCCGCGCACGCTCGCGAGCCTGAGCCGCTACGAGACCCGGAAGCGCGGTCTCGACGTGACCGAATCCACCCGGCTCATCATGAATACCGGTGTCGTGATCCCCGCAACGGAGCTGAAGGGCTGGCTGGCAGGGTGGACCCGGCGGGACCTGCTCGGCTTCCTGGCGCACTGCGGGGTCCGGCCCCGCAACTCCTGGAGCAAGGAGCGGCTGGCGGAAGTCGCCGAATGCGAGTGCGCGGACATGCTGCGCCAGCGGATGGGAGAGTCGGGCGTGGTGGAGCTGAACCCGGCGCACATCAACGGCGCGCGGGCACTGCGGCAATATCTGGACGGCGTGAAGGAGACCTGGCGCGTGTGGCTCGGCTTCGGAACGGGCGTGAACGCCTAGATCACGCCGCCCCGCCTCAGCCTGCCGATCTGATCGAACCGCTCTTCGTGCACCGCGAGCACCTCCTCGGGTGACACCGTAGCAACCCCCGGCTTACTCACCTCGACTCCCGCGGCATAATTGGCGAGCTGCGCCGCTTCCGTGAGCGACGCGCCCGCGGCCAGGGCCGTGCCGAGCCACGCCGTGACGGTGTCGCCCGCGCCGGAGACGTCGTAGACCTGGCGCGCGATGCTGGGAATCCTGAGCGAGCTGCCGTCCTTCGTCACCAGCAGCATCCCCTCCGCGCCCAGCGTCACCAGCAGGTTGTCCACCTTGAGCCGCTGCAGCACCTCGGGCAGGGCGTTCCGGTTCTGCAGGTCCACCGCCGCGCCGAGGGCGGACTCCAGCTCCCGCCGGTTGGGCTTGAAGACCGTGGCGCCGGCGTACTCGAAGAACTGCCGATACTTGGGATCCACCACCACCGGGATGCCGCGCCGTCTCGCCGTCTCCATCACGGCCTGGATCAGCTCGGGCGCGAGCGCGCCCTTGTTGTAGTCCTCGAGCAGGAGGGCGTCGGCGTCGGCCAGGGCGTCACGCGACGCCTTGACCAGGCGCGCGAGGTCGGGCCCCTCGAGCAGCGCGTCCACCTCGTCGTCGATGCGGACGATCTGCTGCGACCGCGCGATGATCCGCGTCTTCGACGTGGTGGGCCGCCCGGCCACCGTCACCACGAAGCGCCCGTCGAGCCGGTGCACGACGAGCTCCTGGCGGATCGCCGCGCCGTCGCCGTCGTCGCCGACCGTGCCGACCAGGAGACAGCTCGCGCCGACCGACGCCACGTTGGCGGCGACGTTCGCCGCGCCGCCGAGCTTGGCCTGCCGGTCGCGCAGGGTGACGACCGGGACGGGCGCCTCGGGCGAGAGCCGCTCGGTATCGCCGAAGAGGTACCGGTCGATCATGATGTCGCCGATCACCACGACCCGGCTGCTCTTCATCCGGTCGATCAGCTGCAGGATGCGGTCGCGGCTCAGCGGCGGCGGATGGGTCATTCGATCACTCCCCGGCGGCTCAGGCCCAGCGTGGCCTGGAGCCGGCCCTCGAAGCGGTTGTCCGTGACGCCTGCCCGGTTGCCGGCGTTGACGACGTGGTGCAGGCCGGCGGTCGCGCGGAGGTCGAGCGGGCCCTTGCCGTCCACTGACGGCGACCGCCGCGCGCCAGGTGCGCTCGACCGTCCCGATGAACAGGTTCGGGAGCTGCCCCGCCTCCTCGGGCGTCGCGGGGAACGGGTCGTTGATGTCGCCCTCCCCCTGGCGCTGGAGCGTCAGCTCCGGCGTGAGCAGCCACCGGGTGCCCGCGGGAACGCTCACCGTCAGCGTCACGCGGTCCATGTCGGCGAAGTTGCGCCCGAGGCCGACACCGCCGTCGGTCAGGTTCTCGAACGGATCGATGGTCCGGAACGCGAGACTCGAGGCCTGCGTGTAGAGCGCGCGCCAGGCGAGCGTCGAGCCGAGCGGGCCGTGCGCCGCGAGGGTGAAGGCCCAGCGGTTCGGGTAGCGATCTTCGCCCGACGTGTTCTCGTACTGGAGATCGTCGAGGCCGACCTGCGCCTCGACCGTGGTCCCCTTGGCGATGCGGTACGCCGCGTCCAGCCCGAAGAGCACGTTGCCGTCGGAGCCCAGCCCGTACTGGTTCGCCAGAAGAAGCAGGCTGAGCGGATTGCGGTAGCGGCCGTCGAACTCGCGATCTTCGCCCGCCAGCACGGTCGTCTCCCACACGCCGAGGCGCAAGCGCTCGCCGATCCGGACGCCGACCCGGTGGGCGAAGAAGTAGCGGTGGATGCGGGCACCCGTGCCGTCACGCGCGTCCTCGAGCGAGCGGGCGAGTGCGGTGAGCCTGATCGCGTCCACCCCGATGTCGAAGCCGAATTCGGTGTCGTTGTAGCCGTAGTCGCTGAGACCGATGCCTTCGATCCCCACCGGACCCCAGTTGCGATCCATCTGTCCCAGGAACACGCTGCCGTACTTGAACTGCGCGCTGGCGTACGCCTCCGACATCCGCCACGCCAGCTCCAGGTCGCGCCGCCCGGGCCACTCGGGATCGTCGGTGATGCGGGGCTCGGCGAGGGGACGGCTCACGAGCGTGAAGGGACCCAGGCTGGCCTCGCCGAGCAGCTCGCCGTAGGGGCGCACGCCGTCGGGGCCGAGGGGGTGGAGTACGTCGCGGCGGACATGGCTGTAGGCCTGGCCACCGACCCGGACGCCGATACGCCAGCGGTTCGAGTCGGCCGGCTCCTCCAGGTCCTCGCGCAGGCGGCGGACCAACGCGGCGCTCGCGTCGCTGCCGCTGTCGGCACCGGCGAGCACCCGGAACGCGTCCGCGCGGCGGAAGGGCCGCACCATCGGCGAGGGGTCGGCGATGTCGCCCCGGGCGATGAGGTGCTCCAGCAGCGGGAGCCGGGGATCGTCGAGCGGGAGATAGGGAGACGACTGCGCGGCGCCCCGCGTGGGGGCGAGCGCACCGAGAAGCACCGCGGCGGCGAGGACGTTGGAGGCCCGGGGCATCGGCGGGGAAAGCAACAGGATCGCGGCACGAGAGTCAAAGGCGGTCCCCGATTATCTTGTCACGACTATGGCGAAACAAGACAATCTCGATCCGCAGACTCGGGACCTGGTCCGCTTCGCCGCCGCGATCGCACAGGGCTACGAGCCGGAGCTGCGCGACCGGGTCGGTCCGCTCCGCGCGTCGCAGGTGCCGGCCGCCTGGGTCGAGGAGCTGCTCCTCCAATCGGTGCTGATGGTGGGCTATCCGCGGGCGCTCATCGCGTTCGCGGTGTGGCGCAGGTTCAGCGCGCTCGCCGCCCCCGATACCGACGAGGGGACGGACTACGGGCAGGTGCACGAGTGGACCCGGCGAGGCGAGGAAGTCTGCGCCCGGGTGTACGGGGAGAACTACTCCAAGCTGCGCGACAGCGTGCGCTCGCTCCATCCCGCCATCGACGCCTGGATGATCACCGAAGGCTATGGGCGCACCATGGGCCGCGCCTGGTCTCGACCTCCTGCGGCGAGAGCTGTGCACGGTAGCCCAGACCGCGGTGCTGGAGGCGCCCAAGCAGCTCCACTCGCACCTGCGCGGCGCGCTCAACGCGGGCGCGACGTTCGGGCAGATCGACGGTGTGCTCTCGATCGTGAATCCGCTGCTCTCGTTCGACCAGTGGAAGAAGATCAAGGAGCTCTGGCGCACGGTCCGCGAAGGGTGGTCGCCGGGTAACTGATGTTCATCGATCGCGCGGTCGTGCGGGTGACGGCGGGCACGGGAGGATCCGGCGCCAGCTCCTTCGCCCGATTCAAATACAAGCCGAAAGGCGGCCCCGACGGCGGCGACGGCGGGCACGGCGGGAGCATTTTCGTTCGTGGGGACGCCAACCTCGCGACGCTGCTCGACTACCGCTACCGCAACGCCTGGAAGGCCGAGCGCGGGGAGCACGGCAGGGGCAAGACGCAGACCGGCGCTTCGTCCGAGGATGTCTATCTGCCCGTGCCGCCCGGCACGCGTGGTGAAGGACGCCGAGACCGACAAGCTGCTGGGCGAGGTCCTCCACGCCGGGGACACGATCCAGGTCGCCAAGGGCGGCCGTGGCGGGCGCGGCAATGCCCGCTTCGCCACCTCGACCCACCAGGCGCCGAGGGAGTGGGAGCCCGGCGAGGAGGGCGAGGAGCGGCAGATCGAGCTGGTCCTCAAGCTGATCGCCGACGTCGGCCTCGTAGGCGAGCCGAATGCCGGCAAGAGCACGCTGCTCTCGGTCATCTCCGCCGCCCGCCCGAAGATCGCGGACTATCCGTTCACGACGCTGGAGCCCAACCTCGGTGTGGTCGGCCTGAGCGGCCACCGCAGCTTCGTCGTGGCCGACATCCCCGGCATCATCGAAGGCGCGCACGAAGGCAAGGGGCTCGGCCTCCGATTCCTCCAGCACGTGGAGCGGACCCGGGTGCTCGCATATCTGGTTCCGCTCGACAGCGAGGATCCGCAGGCCGTGTACCGGGGGCTCCGCCACGAGATCGAGCAATACAGCGCTGCACTCGCGGCCAAGCCGCACGTCGTGTTCCTCACCAAGCGCGACCTGCTGGCGGCGGGGGCGCCGGTGCCTGCCATCGATGCGCCCGACGCCGCGGGAATTCTCGCCTTGTCGAGCGCGGCCGGTACCGGTCTCGACGAGATGAAGGAGTATCTCTGGAAGTTCGTGGAATCGGCCAAGGGCGAGGAGGCGTCAGTGGAGGCGTGGCGGCGGGAGGACGAGGAGTAGTGGACCATGAACGCGCCGCGTACGTGGCGCTCGCACTGACGTCGGGCATCGGTCCCGGTCGGTTCCAGGCGATTCTCGAGGTCTGTCACACTGCATCCGGCGCCTTCTCGGCGCCGTTCGAGTTTTTGCGGTCCGCAGCGGGGATCAGTGCGGCGGCCGCGACGGCCATCGCTACCGGCAACATCGCGAACGGCGCGCGGGTGGTCGAGACCACCGAGCGCCTGGGCGGACGGGTGCATCATCGGCAGCGACGCCGAGTATCCCGCGCTGCTGCGGGTCATCCCGGAGCCGCCGCCGGTGCTGTTCGCGCTGGGAAACGTCTCGCTGCTGGATCGGCCGGCCGTCGCCATCGTCGGCAGCCGAGACCACTCGCCGTACGGCGGAGAGGTGGCGCGGAGGCTCGCCTGGGGCGCGGCGTCGGCGGGCGTCGTGGTGGTGAGCGGCATGGCGCGCGGGCTCGACGCGGTGGCGCATGCCGCGGCGCTCGATGCCGGCGGCACCACGATCGGCGTCCTCGGCAACGGGCTCGGCGTGATCTATCCGGCGGCCAATCGCGCGCTGTACCGGCGGGTCGAGGCCGGAGGGCTGCTGCTCACCGAGTTTCCGCCCGGCGAGAAGCCCAACGCCGGCAGCTTTCCCCGGCGCAACCGGCTCATCAGCGGACTCGCGCGGGTAACCGTCGTCGTCGAGGCGGCGGAGGGGTCCGGCGCGCTCATCACCGCGGGAACCGCGCTGGATCAGGGACGTGAGGTCCTCGTGGTGCCGGGGAACATCACCAGTGTGGCGTCGGTCGGCGCAAACCGGCTGATCCGGGACGGCGCCGCGCCGTTGCTGGGGCTCGATGATCTGCTCCAGCACTATCCGGAGGCTGAGCGGCCGGCGTCGCCCGCAGGTGGGCCGGCTCTCGCCGCCATACCGCTGCCGGAGGGGCTCGCGGCGGAGGGGCGGGCGCTGGCCGAGCTGCTCGGCGCGGAGCCGGTCGTGCTGGAGGAGCTGGTGGGGCGGTCGGGGAGGCCGGCGCGGGAGGTGCTGGCGGCGCTGTGTGCGCTCGAGATCGCCGGGGTGGTGGAGCAGGGGCCGGGCAGGGTGTTTCGGAGGGTGTGAGGGTGGCACGCGCAGGGAGAGGCACCTCATCCTGAGAGAGCGCAGCGACCGAAGGACCTTCTCCGCGAGTATCGATCTCCGGCCGGCCAGGTCCCTCGGTCGCTGCGCTCCCTCGGGATGAGGTGTGGTCCAGCAAGCCGCATAATTTCCCTCACGTGCACCTCTACCTCCACGTCCCCTTCTGCGCCCGGCGCTGCAGCTACTGCGACTTCGCCATCGCGGTCCGTCGCGATGTGCCGTCGGATGCCTACGCAGAGGCCGTGCTGCGCGAATGGTCCGACTGGCAGCATCACGAGATCTGGCACGGCGCCACCGCGCTGGAGACCGTGTACTTCGGCGGCGGCACGCCTTCGCGCATCACGCCCGCGGCGATCGGTCGGATCCTCGAGCGCGTCGCCGCCGACCGGGCCGATCGCCGCCGGCGCCGAAGTCACGCTCGAGGCCAACCCGGACGACGTGACGCCCGAGTCCGCCGCCGCGTGGCGCGCCGCCGGGAGTCAACCGGGTGTCGCTCGGCGCGCAGTCGTTCGACCCGGGAGTACTCGCGTGGATGCATCGGACCCACAGCGCGGAGCAGATCGGGGCCGCGGTGGAGACGCTTGCGGCGCGCCGGCCTCGGCGCTCTCTCGCTCGATCTCATCTTCGGTCTGCCCGCGGCCCTGCGCCGGAGCTGGCGCGCCGATCTGGACAACGCGCTCGCGCTCGGGCCCGACCACCTGTCGCTCTACGGCCTGACCGTGGAGGATCACACTCCGCTCGGGCGCTGGACCGCCCGGGGGGAAGTGACGCCGGTGGACGAGGACCGCTACGCCGCCGAGTTCCTCGAGGCGCACGCCAGGCTCACCGGGCAGGGATACGAGCACTACGAGGTCTCCAACTACGCCCGGCCCGGGCGCCGCGCCCGGCACAACAGCGCCTACTGGCGGCGGGCGCCGTTCATCGGGATGGGGCCGTCGGCTCACAGCGGCTGGGGAGACCACCGGCGCTGGAACCTGCGGGAGTGGTCGGCCTACGAGCGGGCGATGGCCGCGGGCGAGAGCCCGGTCGCGGGCAGCGAGCGGCTCGACGCGGAGGCGGTTCAGCTCGAGGAGCTGTATCTCGGCCTGCGCACCCAGGAAGGCGTCACCCTCGATCGGGTGCCGGCCGAGGCTGGGCGGGCGTGGATCAGGTCCGGGTGGGCCACGTCGCAGGGGGGGCGGCTGCGGCTCACTGCGGAGGGGTGGCTGCGGCTGGATGCGCTCGCGGCCACAGACTGCTGGCTGGTAGCGGATCGGGAGCGCCCGCGAGCGGGGACGGACGGGCGCGAGCGGACGCTCCGGGTCGGAGCCCGGCAAACAGCCGCCGGTCTCCTCGCCTGCGCGTCCTAACGCGCCCTGGCACCGCTCCCGCCGCCCGCTCCACCCCCAAGCACACGGAACCTCGGGTGCCAGCTACTCCCTAAGCCAGCTAAATTCACCGCGATGCCAGCCCCAGAACAGCTGAGCGAGCGGGAGCTGCGGGTCCTCGAGGCCGTCGTCCAGACGTACATCGAGACCGCGGAGCCGGCCGGGAGCCAGACCATCGCCCGCCGGTTCGGTCTCGGCGTCTCGCCGGCGACCATCCGGAGCACCATGAGCGACCTGGAGGACAAGGGGTTCCTGTTCCACCCCCACACCTCCGCCGGCCGCATCCCGACCGACCGCGCCTACCGGATCTACGTCAACGAGATCATGCGCCTGGCCCCGCCGACCGACGAGGCGCGCCAGACCCTCCGGACCGAGCTGGCCGGCTCCCGGAACGCGGTCGAGGAGATCGTGCGCCGGGCGGCCCAGGTGCTCGGCGTGCTGACCCAGGAGCTGGGCGTGGCCGTGGCGCCGGCGCTGGACGAGCTGGTGCTGGAGCGGCTGGAGCTGGTGCCGGTGTCCAGCGAGCGGTTGCTGCTGGTGTTCAACCTTCGCAGCGGGGTGCTGCGCACGATCTTCGTCGAGGTGCCGGCCCGGATCTCGACCGTGGCGGTCCACGAAGTCGCCCGGATTCTGAACGAGCGGCTGTCGGGGCTCAGCCTCCTCCGGATCCGGGAGACGATCGGCGAGCGGCTGCGCGACACGGGCCGGCCCCACGCGGAGGCCGAGCTGCTCAACATCTTCGTGGCGGAGCGGGAGGAGATCTTCGATCTCGCCGGCGACAGCGGGTCGGTGGTGCTCGGCAGCGCGCAGATGCTGGCGGATCAGCCCGAGTTCGCGTCCAACATCCGGATGCGCGACCTGCTGCGGCTCACCGAAGGACACGACCTGCTCAAGCAGGCGCTGGCGAGCCGCCGGCGGGCGGGGCTTTCGATCACCATCGGCACCGAGAATCCCGACAGCCGCCTCAGCGACTTCACGCTGGTGACCTCGTCCTATCAGGCGGGCGAGCTCAAGGGCGTCATCGGCGTGATGGGACCGACCCGCATGCCGTACGACAAGATCATCGGGCTGGTGGAACACACCAGCCGCATGGTGGAGGGACTGCTGGAGTGAGCGATTTCTACGCCCTGCTCGGGGTGCCGCGCGACTGCACCGAGGCCGACATCAAGAAGGCCTACCGCAAGCTCGCGATGGAATACCACCCGGACCGGAACCCGGCCCCCGACGCGGAAGCGAAGTTCAAGGAGGTCACCGAGGCCTATGAGATCCTCCGGGATCCGCAGAAGCGCGCGGCCTACGACCGCTACGGCAAGGCGGGCGCCGGAGGCCAGAGCGGGTTCGGCTTCCACCACGTGGACCTGTCCGAAGCGCTCAACATCTTCATGCGCGACTTCGGCGGCATGGCGGGGTTCGAGTCGTTCTTCGGCGGGCGGCGCCAGGATCCTCGCCGCGGACAGGACGTCCGGGTGACCGTCCGGCTCTCGCTGGCCGAGGTCGCGACCGGGGTGAAGAAATCGGTGCGGCTCAAGACGCTGGAGCGCTGCACGACCTGCTCGGGCAGCGGCGCCAAGGCCGGCACCCAACCGATCCGCTGCACCACCTGTGCTGGAAGCGGCGAAGTGCGCCGCGCCGCGCGGAGCATGTTCGGACAGTTCGTCTCGGTGACCGCGTGCCCCACCTGCGGCGGCGAAGGGCAGATGATCAAGGATCCCTGCGAGGTCTGCCGGGGCGAAGGGCGGGTGCGGGGCGACCGGACGGTGGCGGTGGAGATTCCTCCCGGGGTCTCGGGCAACAACTATCTCACGCTGCGCGGCCAGGGCGCGGCGGGTCCGCGCAACGGGCCGATGGGCGACCTGCTGGTGATGCTCGACGTGAAGGAAGACGAGCGGTTCGAGCGCCAGGGCGACGACCTGTACTTCGATCTGCCGGTCTCCTTCTCCCAGGCGGCCCTCGGCGTGCAGGTGCCGGTGCCGACGCCCTATGGAGACGAAGAGATCAAGGTCCCCGCGGGGATTCAGCCGGAGACGGTGCTGCGCCTCAAGGGCAAGGGCCTCCCGGTGCTGGGGCAGACCGTGAAGGGCGACCTGCTGATCAGGCTTCACGTGTGGACGCCGGAACGCCTCAGCGACGAGCAACAGCGGCTGTTCCAGGAGCTGGCCAAGCTCGAAGGCGAGCCGCCCAAGCGCTCGCCGGGGTTCTGGTCCAAGCTCAAGGAAGCCCTCGGCGCATGAGCTGGTGGGCGATCGACGTGCGCACCACTGCGGACGCGCGCGACCGGCTCGGCGCGTGGCTCGTGGCGCGGACCGGGCAGGCGGTCGAAGAGCGGGATGACGGCACGCTGGTCACGTTCGCGCCGGACGAGGCGGCGGCCGACGAGCTGATCGCCGACATCGGCCGCGCGGCAGAGGGCAACGCCGCGGAGACGACGCGGCGCCGGATCGAGCCAGTGGACTGGACCATCCGCTGGCGCGACGGGCTCGGAGCCCGAAGCTTCGGACGACTGACCGTCGCCCCCTCCTGGATCGATCCCCTGCCGACGGACGACATCGTGGTGGTGCTCGACCCCGAGACTGCGTTCGGCAGCGGCGAGCACGGCTCGACCCGCGTCGCGCTCGCGCTGCTGGAGCGGCGGGTGAAGCCGGGCGACACGGTGCTGGACCTGGGCAGCGGGAGCGGGATCCTCGCGCTCGCCGCCGTGAAGCTGGGCGCCGGCCGGGCGATCGGCATCGAGAACGACCCCGAAGCGAACGTGGTCGCCCGGCGCAACGCGGAGCGCAACGGCCTCGCCGGCGCCGTCGAACTGCTCGACGGTGATGCCGGCGACCTGGCACCCCTCCTCGGTCCCGCCGACCTGGTCCTCTCGAACATTCTCCGCTCCGCCAACACCGCCTTGCTGCCCGCCATCGCAACCGCGCTCGCCCGGGATGGCGTCGCGATCTTCTCCGGCATGGAAGTGGACGAGGCGGCGCTCTTCCTCCCGGTGCTGGATGCCGCCGGCTTCGCGGTGGTGGACCAGCAGACCGATACGGGATGGTGGGGCGTCGCCGCCCGGCGGCGATGATCCGCGTCCTCCTGGAACGGGGCAGCGGGACGGTGGGGCAGCGGGGGACACTGCTGGAAGGCGAAGCGCACCATCTGCGCGTCCGCCGCGCCGACGCGGAGTGACGAGGTCGAGGTGCGGGACGGCGAGGGTCTGGTCGGCCGGGGGCGTCTGGTCCGGTCGGGGAAGAGCTGGGACGTCGAGATGATCGCCTCGCAGCATGCGGCGCAGGGTCCGGCGTTGACGCTGGCGATCGGCGCGGGTGACCGCGACCGCTTCGCCTGGGTGGTGGAGAAGGCGACGGAGCTGGGCGTGACCGCGGTGGTGCCGCTCGAGTGCGAGCGGAGTGCCGCCGTCGCGAGCAAGCTGCGGCCCCAGCACCTGGAGCGCCTCCGGCGCCACGGCCTGGAGGCGGTGAAGCAGAGCGGCGCCGCCTGGGCCACGCGGGTCGAAGAGCCGCTCTCGCTGGAGGCGCTCGTTGCGCGGCCGCTCGCCGGCAAGGGCTGGGTGGCGGACGCGGGCGGCTCACCGGTGCCGGCAGCTCCTCGGCGACACCCCGCTCACCATCGTGGTCGGGCCCGAAGGCGGGCTGACGAGCGGCGAGCTGGAACGCCTGCGCGGAGCCGGCTACCGTCCGGTAGGCCTGGGTCCGCACACGCTCCGGTTCGAGACGGCCGCGATCGCGGCCGCGGCCGGCGCGGTGGCGGCACGACTTCGGGGGAGCGATGGCTGAGTGCCTGTTCTGCAAGATCGTCGCGGGCGAGATCCCGGCGACGATCGTGAAGCGATCCGAGGATGTCCTCGCGTTCCGCGACATCGACGCGCGGGCGCCGGCGCACGTGCTCGTCATCCCGACGAACCATGTCGGCTGCCGTGCGCGACGCCAAGGGGCCTGAGGGGGAGAAGCTGCTCGGGCGCTGCTGGGGTACGCGGCGACGGTTGCGAGCGAGCTCGGGCTCGATGCGGGTGGGTATCGGATCGTGACCAATACCGGCAAGGATGCGGGGCAGAGCGTCGATCATCTGCACTTGCACGTGTTGGGAGGGCGGAAGATGACGTGGCCGCCGGGTTGAGGTTTCGGGTGCGCTGTGGGAGCGGCCCGCGAGGGGGACCGGGGACGGGGCGCTAGCGGACGCTCCGGCTACGGAGCCCGGGCAAACTGCGCCCGGAATCTCCTCCGCCTCCGCGTCCTAGACGCGCCCCGTCCCCGATCCCCCTCGCGTGCCGCTCCCACCGAGGGTCCGGCAGCTCCGAGTGAGTTGCGATACTCGGTGCGGGCGACCAGGGCGCGATAGGACGCGCAGGTCGAGGAGATTCCGGGCGCAGTTTGCCCGGGCTCCGAGCCGGAGCGTCCGTGCGCCCGCTCCACCCGCACCGATCCCGCACGGATCTCCGCCTTGCCTCCGATCAGGCGACCCTCTAAATTCCGCTCTCTCTACCGTTTACGCCCGCAAGGGCCGAGAGGGGTGATTCAGTAAATGCCGGAAGTCATCATTCACGATGACGAGAGCTTCGAGCGGGCGCTCAAGCGCTTCAAGAAGAAGTGCGAGAAGGCCGGAATCCTGTCGGATCTCCGGAAGCATCGTCACTTCGAGAAGCCGAGCGAGAAGCGGAAGCGGAAGATGAACGCCGCAGTCCGCAAGAACCGCCGGGGCCCGCGTGTCCCCCGCGGCTAGCGTGGCCGATGCCTTGCGGGCGGCGATGAACGCCGCCCGGAAGGCGCAGGACAAGGATCGCACCCTCGTGCTGGGCACCATCCTCGCCAATCTGAAGAATCGCGAGATCGACCTCCGCCGGCCGGCCACGGACGACGAGGTCATCGATGTGCTGCGCAAGGGAATCAAGATCCGCCGGGAAGCGATCGAGCAGTACACCGCCGGCGGACGGACCGACCTGGTGGCGACGGAGGAGTCCCAGATCGCGGTGCTGGCGGAGTTCCTGCCGCCCGAGGTGGACCCCGACGAGATTCGCCGCGCGGTGCGCGAGGTGATCGCCGGCGGCGCCAAGGAGATGGGCAAGGTCATGGGCCAGGTCGTCCCCCGCTTCAAGGGCAGGGCCGACGGCAAGGTGATCAACCAGATCGTGCGCGAGGAGCTACAGGCGGGGTGATGGGCGTGGTGGAGCAACTCTCGTCCAACGGGGTGCCGACCGACTCAGAGGACGGCACCCCGTCGCCGTTACCGGCGGAGCGGTCCGCCGACGGGCTGGCGACGATCGAGCTGGAGGCGGTCCTCGATCTCGTCGCCGCGCACGCGGCCGGCCCGCTCGGCGCCGCGCGGGTGCGCGCGCCGCCGGCCCACGCTCGACCTCGACTGGATCGGGTTGGAGCTCGCTCGCGTGGGCGAGGTGGCCGGCCTGTTCCGCCGGGGCGACGGGCTCCTGGCCGAGCCGGTGCCCGACGTCGCTCGCGCGCTCGCGCGGCTCCGCATCGAGGGGAGCGTGCTCGAGGGCCCGGACCTCCTCGCCATCCTGCGCGTGCTCCAATCCGCCCGCCGCGTTCACGCCGACCTGCGGCGGGTCGAGGAGACCGCGCCGCTCGCCGCCGCGCTCTCCCGTGCCATTCCCGACAAGGCGATCGATCGCCGGCTGGAGCAGTCGCTCGATGCCGACGGCAGCCTGCTCGACACCGCGAGCCCCGCGCTCGCCGCCGCGCGCCGCGAGGTGCAGCAGGCGCGGCAGCGGCTCCTTCGCCGGCTCGACTCGCTGCTGCGAGGTCTCGAGACCAACGTCGCCCCGTCCGATGCCTCGGTCACCGTGCGCGGCGGCCGCTACGTCATTCCCGTGCGGCGGGACTCGCGGCACCGTCCCGCCGGCATCGTGCACGACGAATCGGGAAGCGCCGGCACGCTCTTCGTCGAGCCGACCGAGGCGATCGAGCTGGGCAACGCGCTGCGCGAGGCCGAGGTCGAGGAGGAGCGCGAGACGCTCCGGGTGCTGCGCGAGCTGACCGGACTGCTGCGGCCGGAGCTGCCCGCCCTTCGGGGCGCCGTCGAGATGTGCGTCGCGGTGGACGACCTGGTGGCGCGGGCGCGCTACGCGGTCGCGGTCGCAGGGGGAAGTCCCGGAGGTGCACCCGGCGCCGGCGTCGCTCAGGATCGTGAACGGCCGCCATCCGCTGCTCCTGGCCGGAACCGAGCCGGTGGTGCCGTTCGACCTGGAGATGGATCCCAGCGAGCGCACGCTGCTGATCAGCGGCCCCAACACCGGCGGCAAGACCGTCCTCCTCAAGGCGGTCGGTCTCGCGTCGGCGCTGGCGCAGAGCGGCATCGTCCCGCCGGTCGGCCCGGAGACCCGGCTGCCGGCGTTCGGCGGGTTCTTCGCCGACATCGGCGACCGGCAGTCCATCTCCGCCAGCCTCTCCACCTTCAGCGCGCACGTCGCCATGCTGCGCCGGGTCCTCGCCGAGGCCGACGCCGGCTCGCTGGTGCTGCTGGACGAGGTGGGCAGCGGAACCGATCCGGCGGAGGGCGCGGCGCTCGCGGCGGCCATTCTCGCATCGCTCACGGCGCGGGGAACGCTCACCCTCGCGACCACGCATCTCGGCGCGCTCAAGGACCTCGCCTCGCACACGCCGGGCGTGGTGAACTCCTCGCTCCAGTTCGACGCGGCGACGCTCACGCCGACGTACCGCTTCGTGAAGGGCGTACCCGGACGCTCCTACGGGCTCGCGATCGCGCGGCGGCTCGGCATCGAGTCCGAGCGTGCTGGCCGACGCCGAGGCGCGGGTGCCGGACGCGGAGCGGAACCTGGACGCGCTGCTGGCGGCGGTCGAGGAGCGCGGCCGAGCAGGTGCGGGAGACTCAGGCGGAGCAGGAGGCGCGTGAGATCGAGCTGGCGTCGCTGGAATCGCGCCTCACCGCGCAGCGGGAGAGCCAGCAGGCGCGCGAGGCCGAGCTCAAGCGCCTGGAGAAGGAGGCCGACCGGGCCGGGCGCCGGCAGGCGAAGCAGTACCTCATGGAGGCGCGGCGCCTGGTGGAGGGCGCGCTCGGTGCCGCACGCGCGGCCGGCGACGACGCCGCGGCCCGCGAGGCGCGAAGGATGGTGGAGGAGGGAATCAGGCAGCAGGCGGAATCGCAGGAGGAACTCGAAGCACCCGCCGACACGGCGGCGTCTACCTCGCCGGTCGAGGTCAACGCGCGCGTGCGGCTGCCGAGCGGAGGGACCGGGACGGTGCTCGAGCTGCGGGGCGACGGCACCGCCGTCGTGGCCGTCGGCGCGATGAAAGTCGTGCTCGACGGCGCGATGCTGACGCCGCTGCCGCCTGACGGCGGGCGCAAGGCGCGGAGCGAGCCCGCGAAGGAGCCGGTGCGCGAGGCGGATTCGTCGGCCTCGATGGAGATCGATCTCCGCGGGCTCACCGGCGACGAAGCGGAGCAGGCGACGATCGCCGCGGTGGACGCGGCGGTCCTGGCCGAGCAGCCGTTCCTCCGCATCATTCACGGCATGGGCACCGGGGTGGTGCGCGAGCGGGTGCGCCGCGTGGTCTCCGGCGACCGGCGGGTGACACGGTTCGGGTTCGCGCCACGGAACCAGGGCGGTACCGGGGTGACGATCGTGGAGTTCTCCGCGTGAGCATGATTCCCGACGAGACCGTCGATCAGGTCCGCGAGAGCGCCGACCTCGTCGCGATCATCGGCGAGGCCGTGGAGCTCAAGCGCACCGGGTCCGACTATCGGGGCCCCTGTCCGTTCCATGGCGGCACCCACCGCAACTTCGCCGTCATCCCCAAGAAGTGCCGCTACTACTGCTTCGTCTGCCACGAGTCGGGCGACGTGTTCTCCTGGTTCATGAAGCGGTTCGGGATGGATTATCCCACGGCCGTCCGCGAGGCGGCGCGCCGGACCGGCATCGTGATCCCGGAGGGTCCCGGACGCACCGGACCCGATCCGCGGGAGCCGCTCTTCGAGGCCGTCGCCGTGGCGCACGACTGGTTCACCCGGCAGCTGCTCGAGTCGCCGGAGGGAGCGACCGCACGGGAGTACCTGAGCGGCCGCGACATCGCGCTGGACGTGGCCGGCGAGCACGGGCTCGGCTTCGCACCGGCGGGCCGAGGCTTCCTCAACGCGATGAAGGAGCTGGGCGTCGATCCCAAGGTGCTGCTGGAGGCGGGACTCAACGCCGAGCGCGACGACGGCAAGGTCATCCCGCGTTTCCGGTCCCGGCTTCTCTTCCCGATCCACGACCTGCGCGGCCGCGTCGTCGGGTTCGGCGGCCGTCTGCTGGGGCCGGGCGAGCCGAAGTATCTCAACTCGCCCGAGACCCCGATCTTCCACAAGGGGAAGCAGCTCTACAACCTGCACCTGGCGAAGTCGGCCATCCGGAAGCAGGAGTCGGTGATCCTGGTCGAGGGGTACTTCGACGTGTTCCGGCTGGTGCTCGGCGGGATCGAGAACGTGGTCGCTCCGCTCGGGACTTCGCTCACCGGCGATCAGGCCAGTCTGCTTCGCCGCTTCGCGCCGTCCGCCACGCTGCTCTACGACAGCGACAGCGCCGGACTCCGCGCCACCTTCCGGGCCGGTGACGAGCTGCTGCGCCACGGGGTCCGGGTCCGTGTGGCCACGATGCCGGACGGGGAAGACCCCGACTCCCTGGTGCGGAAGGGCGGCGCGGCGGCGCTCCAGCCGATCCTCGAGGACGGGATGGACGTGCTGGAGCGGAAGATCCAGCTGCTGGAGCGGAAGGGCTGGTTCGAGGGGGTGGAGCACCAGCGCGAAGCGCTCGACCGGCTGCTGCCGACGATCCGCGCGGTGGCCGATCCCATCATGCGGGATCTCTACCTGAAGACGGTCTCGGAACGCACCGGCGTGAGTCGCGAAGTGCTGCGGGACCAGGCCGCGGCGCGAGCGGCGCCGGCGCCCTCGGCGAATCACGTGCCGCCGGCCGATACCCCGCCATGGTCGCGGGGGCGCCCGGCCGAGGTGCCGGCGCGCCGGCACCGCCGCCGGGAGGCGGAGCTGTCGGCGGAGCGGATGATCATGTGGGTGCTCATCAAGGATCCCGCCTGGATCAAGAAGGCGGCGGAGCAGGTTCCTCCCGAGTGGATCGAGACGCCTGCGTTGCGGGAGCTGTACGAGGCGATGGTTCGGAGTCCCGAAATCGTCCCCTCCGCCCTATTCTTTGAGCAGTTGTCGCCGCTGGGACGAAAGGCCTTCGCCCGGGTGGACAGCATCGAGCCGAAGTACGGGGTACCGGACCTCGACCGGGCCTTCGTGGACGCGATCCGACACCTGGAAGGCCGGCCGGTCCGGCGCGAGCTCGATGAGATCGTCCGGTTGCGGCAAGCGGGCAAGCTGGCGCCGGAGAACTTCGACGCCGCGGTCCTGAAGGAGCGGGAGTTGAAAGCGAAGCTCTCGGCGATCTTTCCCGAGGAGCTACTGAAGCGCACACTGCGACGGGGGGATGTCGATGCACGCTGATCTGGTCAAGCTGCTCGATCTACAGGCGAAGGATGCGGCGGTGGCGGAAGTGGAGCGGCGATTGGACGCGTTGCGGCACGAGACGGGAGCATTGGATCAGGCGCTGAATCGCGCGCGCGAAGGACTCGAGGTCGCGAAGCGCGCGGCGGCCGAGGCGGCGCGGAAGCGGGACGAGCTGGAGGCGAAGATCGAGAGCTACCGGGTCCTGCAGGACCGGCGACAACAGCGGCTGGAGCACGTGCGGAACCCGAAGGAAGCCTCCACCCTCATGGCGGAGCTGGACCTGGCGCGGTCGGTGGTGGCCAAGGAGGAGAACGACTGGGTGCGCAGCTCCGACGCGGTCACCCAGGCCCAGTTCAAGGCGGCGGAAGAAGAGCGGAACGTGGCGGTGGTGGCGGAAGGGCAGACGCCGGAGCGCGACAGGCTGGCGGCGCGCCGGACCGAGATCGAGACGGAGGTGGCTGCGGCGAGGGCCACCCGCGAGGCCAGCGCGTCCCGGATCGATCGCGACCTCCGCACGCGTTACGAGCGCCTCCGCAAGGCCCGTTCGGGGGACATCATCGTGCCGCTCGTCGGCGGGTCGTGCGGCGCCTGCCACACCTTCATTCCGCTCAACCGGCGCAGCCAGATCCGCGCGGGCACGATCCTCGACGGTTGCGAGGGCTGCGGCGCGATCCTCTACCCACCCGAATCCGAGAAGCCGGCGTGACGGCGAGCGCCACCCAGGCTCCCATCCTCCGTTGGGTCGTGGCTCCGCGGCCCGAGCAGGCGGTGGTGGATGAGCTGGCCGGGCGGCTGCATCTGCCGCCCGCGCTGGCCGCGCTGCTGCTCCAGCGCGGCCAGTCGAACACCGACGACGCGCGCCGGTACCTGCGGCCCGCCATCGGCGACCTCACCGATCCCAACGCGCTCGCCGGCATGGCGGAGGCCGTGGACGCGATCGCCTCGGCGGTGCGTGCCGGCGGCACCATCATGGTGCACGGCGACTACGACGTGGACGGTCAGTGCGCCACGGCGGTGCTGACCCGCGCGCTGCGCGCGGCGGGAGCCGACGTCGTGCCGTTCGTCCCCCACCGCCTCCGCGACGGCTACGACTTCGGCCCGGCCGGACTCGCGGCGGCGCGCGCGGCCGGCGCCTCGCTCGTGGTGACGTGCGACTGCGGCATCACCGCGGTGGACACCGTGCGCGACGCGCGCGCGGCGGGCATCGGCGTCATCGTCACCGACCACCACCTCCCGGGCGACGAGCTGCCGCCGGCGCTCGCGATCGTGGACCCGCAGCGGGCCGACGATACCTCCGGCATGGGGCATCTCTGCGGCACCGGCGTCGCCTTCAAGCTGGTGCAGGCACTGGTCCCGGCACTCGGCCTGCCCGTGAACCTCCCGTACTACCTGCTGGACATGGTGGCGCTCGCAACGGTGGCGGACGTCGTGCCGCTCATCGGCGAGAATCGCATCCTGGTGAAGCACGGACTGCGGCTCCTGGCGGAGAGCAACTGGCCGGGGGTGCGAGCCCTGGTGGACTGCTGCGGGCTCGGCGCGGGGCGGGATCTGCGTGCCGGCCACCTCGGCTTCATCCTGGGACCCCGGCTCAATGCCGCGGGGCGGATCGGCGACGCGGCCGATGGCCTGCGCCTCCTGCTCAGCGACGACATGGCCGAGGCGTGCACCCTGGCCCGGCAGCTCGATGGGATGAACATCGAGCGGCAGGCGCTCGACCAACGCATCCTCGACGAGGCGCTGGAGCAGGTCGAGCGCGACGCCGACCTCGGCCGCGACGCGAGCTTCGTGCTCTCGGCCGAGGGATGGCACCCGGGGGTCGTCGGAATCGTGGCGTCGCGGGTGGTGGAGCGGTACGGGCGTCCCACCTTCCTGATCGCGTTCGACGGCGACATCGGCAAGGGATCGGGGCGGAGCATCTCGCACTTCGATCTGCACGCCGCGTTGCTCGCATGTGGCGATCTGCTGGAGCGATACGGCGGCCACCACATGGCGGCGGGCCTCACCATCCGGCGCGACAAGCTGGATGCGTTCCGCGACCGCTTCGGCGGCATCGCCCGCGAGATACTGGCGCCCGAGGACCTCGGACCGGAGCAGCGGGTGGACCTCGAGGTCGAGCTGCAGGAGGTGACCTACGATCTGGAGCGGCTCTGCCGCTTCCTCGAGCCGTGCGGCATGGGCAACCCGAGCCCCGTGTTCGGCGTGCGCAACGTGCGCCTGGCCGGTCGCTCCCGAGTGGGCCAGGGGCACCTGAAGGGAACGCTCGACGACGGGCGCTACCGGCTGCCCGCGATCGGCTTTCAGTGGGCGGACCGGGTCCCGTGGCTCGGCGACGGGCCGGTGGACGCCGCGTTCCGGCTCGAGGTGAACGAGTGGAACGGGCAGACGGGTCTGCAGGCGAGGCTCTGCGCGATCGGGCCGGCGGCGGCGTGAGGACTGGGTGTCATCCTGAGCGAAGCGAAGGAGCCGCTGGCGTCGAGTCGCAAGGATCGTCTCCGGCACCTGGTCCGCGGCGTCGCCGGTGATCGCTTCGCGGCTCGCCGCAGGACGCCCGCGTCCGCCCCACCGCCGACCGCGTGCGCGAGGCCTGGATGAGCATCCTCGCCCCGGAGCTGGACGGCGCCCGCGTGCTCGACCTCTTCGCCGGCAGCGGGGCACTGGGTCTCGAGGCACTCTCACGCGGAGCGGCCATGACGACCTTCGTCGAGCTGAACGCCCCGTCCCTGGACGCGCTCCGCGCGAACATCGAGGCGCTCGGCGTCGGCGGGCGGGTGACGGTGCACCGGGGCGACGCCCTCCGCTTCGCCGAGGGGCTCCCGGCGGGCGCGTTCGACGTCACCTTTGCCGACCCGCCGTACACCAACGACGCGGCCGACCGGCTGGTGGCGCTCTTCCGCCGCCACCCCTTCGCGCGCATTCTTTCGGTCGAGCATCCGGCCGGACGGCGGGTCGAGGGGGACGAGACCCGCCGCTACGGCGACACCGCCGTCACCTTCTGCCGCGCGCCATGACCAGGATCGCGTTGTACCCGGGCTCGTTCGATCCGCCGACGAAGGGCCACGAAGATCTGGTGCGCCGGAGCCTCGCGCTGGCGGACCAGGTGATCGTCGCCATCGCCAGCAACGGCGCCAAGCAGCCGCTCTTCACGGTGGACGAGCGCCTGGAGATGCTGCGCGCCACGGTAGGCGACGACAAGCGGATCTCCATCCAATCGTTCGAGGGCCTGCTCGCCGAGTTCGCCAAGCGGGTCGGCGCCTCGATCATCGTGCGCGGCCTCCGCGCGGTGAGCGACTTCGAGTACGAGTTCCAGATGGCGCTCATGAACCGCCGGCTGCATCCCTCCCTCGAGACCGTGTTCCTCGTGCCCGCGGTGGATCTCACCTATCTCAGCTCCAGCCTGGTCCGGGAGGTCGCTCGCTTCGGCGGCGATGTCGGCGGGCTGGTGCATCCAGTGGTCGCGGCGGCCCTCGCCGCACGGTTCCGCCGATGAGCTTTCGCGCCGAGCTGCTGAAGCGTGCCGCCGCGCGACACGCGCGGGTGGTGCTCTGCGAGGGGGAAGATCCCCGGGTCCAGGCGGCGGCCGAGCGGCTCAGGAAGGAAAAGATCGTGGAGCCGATCGTGCTGGGCGGCAACGGACTCTCGCCGGCCAACGATCCCCGGCTCAGCCGGATCGCGAAGTATCTGCGGGAGCGCCGCCCCGACGACATCAGGGATGGGGTCCACGCGCTCGACGTCGCGGCCGATCCGGCCAACTTCGGCGCGGCGCTCGTCGCACTGGGCGAGGCGGAGGGCGCCGTGGCCGGCGCGGTCCTCACCACGCGGGAGGTGCTGCGCGCGGCGCTGTGGGCGATCGGCCTGGCGCCGGGCGTGAAGCTGGTGAGCTCGTCCTTCTACATGGTGCTCCAGAGCGACGCGGTGCTCACCTTCACCGACTGCGCCGTGGTGCCCGAGCCCACCGCCGAAGAGCTGGCCGGCATCGCGCTCGCCGCGGCGCGGGACCGCACCCGCCTGGTCGGTGACTCGCCGCGGGTCGCCTTCCTTTCCTACAGCACCAAGGGCAGCGCGGACGGCCCCGAGGTGCGCCGGGTGCGCGAGGCGACCTCCATCTTCCGGAATCTCGCGCCCAACATCCCGGCCGACGGCGAGCTGCAGGGCGACGCCGCGCTCGTCCCCGACATCTCGGAGCGGAAGTCGCCCGGCTCACCGGTGGGGGGCAAGGCCAACGTGCTCGTGTTCCCCGACCTCAACGCCGGCAACATCGCCTACAAGCTGACCCAGCGCCTCGGCGGCGCCACCGCCATCGGCCCCATCCTCCAGGGGCTGGCCCGGCCGATGGCCGACCTGTCGCGGGGAGCCACGGCCGATGATATTGTCGAGGTGGCGGCCATGGTGGCGTTACAGAGCGATTCGACGACCTGACGGAGTGACCGATGGGCTTTAGCCAGACCAAGGACCAGAGCGGCGTGGCGGTGGTGCAGATCGAGGGGCAGCTCATCGTGGGCAACCGCCAGGAGCTCAAGGACCTGGTGCAGGCGGCGCTGGACAAGGGTGAGCGCCGCGTCCTGATCGACTTCTCCCGCACCGGCTACATCGACTCCTCGGGGTTGGGTGCGCTGGTGTCCATCTCCAAGCGCATCCGCGAGGCCGGCGGCGAGCTTCGTCTCTCCGGACTGAACGAAGATCTCCGGTCGCTCTTCGAGCTCACCAAGCTCGACACGCTCTTCGCCATCGCCGACACTCCCCAGCAGGCCCTGGCCAGCTTCTAGCGCTCGACGCCGATGACGTCGCCTCTCCGCCTCTGCGTCCGCCGTTCGCCGGCTCCGGAGGCCGAAGACGCGGCCACGCTGGTCACGCTCCGCCTGCCCAGCGACGTGAGCTGCATCGAAGAAGCGGTCGAGCTGGTCACCCGCCATTGTCTCGCCGGCCACACCGCGACCCGGACCATCCGGTTCCGGCTGCAAGTCGTCCTCTCCGAGGCGCTCGCCAATGCCATTCTCCGGGGCAACCAGGAAGCCCTCGACAAATGGGTGGATGTGCGCGCCGAGCTCCGGAGCGACATCATCCGGCTCTTCGTCACCGACGAGGGACCCGGGTTCGACCCCTCCGCCGTGCCCGAGCCGATCGAGCCCGAGCAGATCGACGAGGCGGGGGGGCGGGGACTCTTCCTGATCCGCAAGCTCGTGGACGCCGTCCAATTCAACGAGCAAGGAAACTCCATCTGCATGATCCTGCGCCGTCATTAGTACGGCTCGGCCTCATCCTCGACTCACTCGGCGCGCTCGTGCAGGGACGGGTGCGCCTGTGGCGCTATGACGGCCGCGGGCTCAAGCCCTCCGCCGGCGAGGATCCGGGCTGGAGCCCGACCATTCCGCGCGCGTCGGGCCCGGTGCCGACGCCGAGCGGAAGCGTCTGGCTCGCTCGGCTGGGGAACCTCGAGGGCTTCTGGCTCGAAGTGGACGCGGGCGACGAAGAGACGTCGCGCGTCGCGGCCGACCGGGTGGCACCGATCGTCGCCGCCCTGCTCGAAAGCGAGCGGCAGCGCGGCTTCATCGCCGAGGAGCTGGCGAGCCGCTACCAGGAGATCGATCTCCTCTACGCGATCAGCGAGATCCTGGGGCAGACGGTGCAGCTCGAGGAAGCGACCCGGACGATCGTGCGCGAGGTGAGCACCGTGGTCGGCGCGAAGCGGGCGTCCATCATGGTGTTCGACGACGTCGCCGGCGTGTTGCGCACCGTCGCGGCGCGCGGGTTCGAGCTGGAGGGACTGGGGCCGGTGCGGGTGGACGACGACTGCTCGGTCGCGGCGAAGGTCTTCCGCGAGCAGCGCACCATCGTCCACGATCCCGAGGAGGCGCCCGACGTCCCCGGCGACTGCGGCGACGATCGCGGCTACAAGGGACGAGCCTACCTCAGCATCCCCATCACCTACGGCGCCCCGGGACTGCCGGTGCGCTGCATCGGCGTCATCAATCTCACCGACCGCATCGGCGGCGACCGCTTCACGCCGAGCGATCGCAAGCTCGTCGCGGCCGTCGCCAACCAGATCGGCGCCGCGGTCGAGAACGCGCGCCTGGTGCAGCGGGATCTTCGCCAGCAGCGGCTCCGCCGGGAGCTGGAGCTGGCCCACGACCTCCAGCTCAAGCTGCTGCCGTCGCCCTCGGTGCTGCACGGGGACGCCGAGGTGGCCGCCCGATGCCTTCCCGCCGAGTCGGTCGGCGGCGACTTCTACACCTTCACGCGGCTGGGCCGCGGGCGTGTCGGCGTCATGCTGGGCGACGTCGCCTCGCACGGGTTCTCCGCGGCGCTGGTGATGGCGCTGGTGCTGTCCGCCGCCGGTATCCACGCCGCCGCGTCGGTCACGCCGGACGAGACGCTGAGCGCGCTGCTCGACAGCCTCTCCACCGAGCTCGCGGAGACCGAGATGTACTTCAGCGTGTTCTACGGCGTGCTCGATCCGCTCGCGGGCCGGCTGGCGTATGCGAGCGCCGGCCACCCGTACGCGTTCCGGGTCCCGCGGTTCGGCGATCCCGAGCGGCTGGAGACGACCGCGCCGCCGCTCGGTCTCGCGACCGCCGGGAGCATCCAGCGGAAGCAGGTGCCGTGGAGCGTGGGACACGATCTCCTCGTGCTGTGGACCGACGGTCTGGTGGACGCGCGGAACGAGAGCGGCGAGCCCTTCGGCGACACGCGGCTGCTGGCGGAGGTCTGCGCCCACCGGAACGAGTCGACCGAGGCGATCGTGCAGGCGGTGCTGGCGAGCGCCGACGCGTTCGGAAGCCGGCCGGAGGACGATCGGACGCTGCTGGTGCTCAGGATCTGAGGTGCCCCGGGCAAAGCGGAGGCTGGGCCAGCACTTTCTCTCCGATCCCAACATCCTGGATCGCATCGCCGAAGCGCTCGGCGCCACGGATCAGGACACCGTGCTCGAGATCGGGCCGGGGACCGGCGGTCTGACCGAGGCGCTCGGCGCGCAGGGCGGGGAAGCTGGTGGCGATCGAGAAGGATGCCGAGCTGATCCCCGCGCTCCGCGAGCGGGTGCCGGCCGCGACGATCGTCGAGGGCGATGCGCTGGAGGCGGATTGGCACGCGATCGCCGGCGCGGATTTCCTGGTCGCCGGCAACATTCCCTACAACATCACGTCGCCGCTCATCGACAAGGCCCTGGCACCGCCGCGGCCGCGACGGATCGTATTCCTGGTTCAGAAAGAGGTAGCGGATCGCGTCGGCGCGGCGCCGGGGAGCGATGCCTACGGCGCGCTCAGCATCGGGGTCCAGGCGGTGGCCGCCGCCGAGCGGCTGTTCACGGTGTTGGCCGGCGCGTTCCACCCCCGTCCGCAGGTGGACTCGGCGGTGCTCCGGCTGACGCCGCTGGCAACGCCGCTGGTGACGGACGCGGAAGTCGAGCCGTTCCGGCGGCTGGTGGTAGGGTTGTTCGGGTTTCGGCGGAAGCAGATCGGCCGCGGGCTCCGGGAGCTGACGGGCTGGGGCGCGGACCGGGCGGCGACCGTGCTGGCCTCGGCCGGCATCGAGGTGGCGGTGCGGCCGGAGACCGTCTCGCCGGAGCGATTCGTCGCCCTGTTGCGGGTGCTCGTTGACGGGGGGTGGCAGGCGCGGTAGGTTTGTGAAATGTTTCACAAAAATGCGTGCCATGCCTAAGGTTGCCGAGTCGACGGTCCGCCGGTTGTCGCTCTATCTCCGCTTTCTCGAGGAGTTCGAGGGGCAGGGCATCGCCACCGTGAGCTCCGGCGCGCTGGCGTCGCGGGGCGGGACGACTTCCGCGCAGGTGCGGAAGGATCTCTCGTTCTTCGGCTCGTTCGGCAAGCGCGGACTCGGCTATCCGGTGCCGGAGCTGGCGGATCAGCTGCGCGAGATCCTGGGGCTCAAGCGCCGGTACCGGGTGGGGATGATCGGGGCGGGGAAGATCGGCAGCGCGCTGGTGCAATACCGCGGCTTCAAGCAGCGCGGCTTCGACATCATCGCGATCTTCGACAGCGATCCCTCCAAGATCGGCCGCCAGTGGAACGGGCTCACCGTGCTCGACATCGGCACGCTGGAGAAGGAGCTGGGGAAGCAGGCGATCGACATGGCGGTGCTGGTGACGCCGGCGGACGCGGCGCAGCCGGTGGCGGACCGGCTGGTGAACCTGGGGGTGAAGGCGATCCTCAACTTCGCGCCGGTGCAGCTCGCGGTGCCGGACGACGTGGTGGTGAAGACGGTGAACCTGGCGCTGGAGCTGGAGACGCTCAGCTACGCGTTGGCGAGCGGTAGGGGGCCGAGCGGACACCATTGTCATCCCTCGCTTCGCTCGGGATGACAGGCCGACTTCACACTCACTCCCGCGAGCTCCCCGTGATCCTTCTCCTCTTCCTCCTCCTCGCTCCCCTTTCCACCCTCGCCGCCCAGTCCCCGACCTTCGACCTCGTCATCCGCAACGGCCACATCGTGGACGGCACCGGCTCTCCGTGGTATGCCGGCGATGTCGGCATCCGCGACGGCCGCATCGCCGCGATCGGCCGGCTCGACGGCGCCAAGGCGAAGCGCACGGTGGACGCGAAGGGCCAGGTCGTGGCGCCGGGATTCATCGACATGCTCGGCCAGTCCGAGATGACGATCCTGGTGAACCCGAGCCTGCCGTCGAAGGTCTTCCAGGGGATCACCACCGAGATCACCGGCGAGGGCGGCTCGCCCGGGCCGTTGAACGACGCGATCATCGCGGCGGACAAGACCGGCTACGACCAGCTGGGCATCACGCCCGACTGGCGCACGCTGGGCCAGTACTACAGCCGGCTGGAGAAGCAGGGCATCGGCCTCAACATGGCGACCTACGTCGGGGCGACGCAGGTGCGCCGGATGGTGCTGGGCGACGACGACAAGGATCCGACGCCGGCGGACCTCGACCGGATGCGGGAGCTGGTGCGGCAAGGCATGCGTCGAGGGCGCCGTCGGTCTCTCCACCTCGCTCCAGTACCCTCCGGCCCCGTACGCGGAGACCTCGGAGCTGATCGCCCTGGCGAGCGAAGCCGCGAAGTTCGGCGGCGTGTACGCCACCCACATGCGGAACGAGAGCGACGAGATCGACGCCGCGCTGGATGAGGCGATCCGGATCGGCCGAGAGGCGGGGATCCCGGTGGAGATCTGGCACCTGAAGACGGCCGGCAAGCAGAACTGGGGCCGGATGGCCGCCGTCGTCGCCAAGATCGATTCCGCCCGTCGGGCGGGCGTGGACATCGCGGCCGACACCTACGCCTACCCGGCGTGGTTCAACTCGATGTCGTCCTACATCCCGCCGTGGGCGCACGACGGGGGCAACGCGAAGCTGCTCGAGCGGCTGCGCGATCCCGCGACGCGCGCGCGCATCAAGCAGGAGATCGAGAGCACCGATACCGAGTGGGAAAACTCCTGGCAGATCATTCCGGGCCCGGAGGCGATCCTGATCGGCGCGGTGCAGAGCCCGGCGCTGCGGCAGTACCAGGGGAAGACGCTCGCCGAGGTCGCGAAGCTCCGCGGCCGCGAGCCGCTGGACGCGCTCATCGATCTCCTGATCGAGGACAAGGCGTACACGTCGGTGGCCGTGTTCGGCATGAGCGAGCCGGACGTGGCGCTCGCGCTGGCGCAGCCGTGGGTCTCGGTCAACTGCGACTCCGAGGGCGCGGCGCCCGAGGGCATCCTCGGCCGCAGCCATCCGCACCCGCGGGCGTACGGCACGTTTCCGCGGATCCTCCGGAAGTACGTGCGGGAGGAGAAGCGGCTCACCCTGGAGGACGCGATCCGCAAGTTCACCTCGCTGCCGGCGCAGCGGATGCGGATCGGGGATCGCGGCGTGCTGAAAGTCGGGATGTGGGCGGACGTCGTGGTGTTCGATCCGGCCACGGTGACGGACCGGGCGACGTTCGACAAGCCGCACCAGCTCGCGGAGGGGATGAGCTGGGTGCTCGTCAACGGTGTGCCCGTCATCGCGGACGGCAAGGCGACGGGGGCGCGGCCGGGGAAGGTGATCCGGGGGCCGGGGTATCGGATGTAGCCGCTTGTCATCCTGAGCGAAGCGAAGGAGCCGTAGCTGCCTTCGTGGTGAAATCTCCTCCAGGCCAGCCCAGCACCTTCGCTTCGCTCAGGATGACAACGCGCCCACCACTACAAGCCGCCAGCCCCCCCGGATACTTTGAGCGCATGCCCGTAGAAGTCACTTCCGAGATCGGTCCCCTGCAAACCGTGCTGGTGCACACCCCCGGCCCGGAGCTGGAGGCGGTCACGCCGGGCAACCGGGAAGATTTCCTCTACGACGACATCATCGATCTCGAGATCGCCCAGCGCGAGCATCGCCAGTTCGTCTCGGTCCTCAAGCGCTTCGCCAAGGTCCACCAGGTCCGCGATCTCCTCGCCGAGATTCTGGAGGAGCCCAAGGCGCGCGACTTCCTGATCACCAAGACCATGGACGTCGTTCCCTCCGACGATCTCGCTCAGCAGCTCGGCACCATGCCGGCCGCGCAGATCGTCGAGATGCTGATCCAGGGAACCCGGGAGGAGAGCGGCCCGATCACGGCCGCGCTCAACGAGGAAGGGTTCGCCTTCCCGCCGCTGCCGAACCTGTTCTTTCCCCGCGACATCGGGATCGTGATCGGCAACCACGCGGTGGTGGGCTCGATGCGCTACGGCGTGCGGTGGACCGAGGAGCTGCTGATCAAGTCGCTCTTCCTCTTCCATCCCGAGCTGGCCAACGCCGGCCTGCTGTACGACGGCTCGGAGGAGAAGCGGAGCAACTACACCCTCGAAGGCGGCGACGTGCACTATCTCCGGCCCGACCTGATGGTGGTCGGGTTCAGCGAGCGCACCACGCCCGAGGCGCTGGACCGGCTGTGCGATGTCGCGTTCGCGCGCGGGCTCGTCACCGACGTGCTGGTGGTGGTGATGCCGAAGGCGCCGACCGCGATCCACCTGGACATGATCTTCAATCACGTGGACCACGAGCTGTGCGTCGTCTATCCGCCCTATTTCATCGGGCCGGAACGGTTGGCGGTGCTGCATCGGCGGAAGGGTGATGGAAGGGGTGAGGGAGATGCCGAACTTCTTCGCCGCGGCCAAGGAGCTGGCCCTGCCGCTGGAGCCGATCTTCGCCGGCGGCAACAACCGCACCCGGCAGGAGCGGGAGCAGTGGAGCTCGGCGTGCAACTTCCTGGCGGTCCGGCCGGGCACGATCGTCAGCTATCGCCGCAACGACGCCACGCTCTGCGAGCTGGAGGCCGCCGGCTTCCGGCTGGTGCCGGCGGTCAACTTCCTCGCGTTCGACGACTGGCGCGAGGCGAAGCACCGGACCGTGATCACCGTCGACGGCTCGGAGCTCGCGCGGGGCGGCGGGGGCCCGCGCTGCATGTCGCTGCCGCTTCGCCGGGCGTCGCTGTGACCGGTCTGACCGCCCACCCGAGCAGCTCGCTGGTCGAGCGGGTGCACGGCGTTCTGCGCACCGGTCCCCAGCCGTCCTCGATGCTCTGCCGTGAGGTGCTGGGTCTGAGCGAGGCGCCGCTGGTGATCTGCGACCGCATCGCGGTGGCGCTGCTCGGCTCCGACCCGCGGATTCGCCGGCTCTCGGATGGGCGCTGGGGACTGGTGGCGGAGGTGCAGGGCTCGCCGCTGCTGGAGGAGTGCGCCTTCGCGGTGGTGGACGTGGAGACGACCGGCGCGCGGGCCGGCGGGAGCGACCGCATCACCGAGGTCGCGGTGGTGGTGGTCTGCGGGGGCCGGCGCGAGGTGGTGTTCGAGTCGCTGGTCAATCCGGGGCGGCCGATCCCACCGGCCGTCTGCGCGGTCACCAACATCACCAACGAGATGGTCCGCAAGGCGCCGACCTTCTCCGACCTGTCCGAGCAGGTGGTGCAGGCGCTCGCCGGGCGGGTCTTCGTCGCCCACAACGCCAGGTTCGACTGGAATTTTCTGAACGCGGAAGTCCGGCGGGCGCAGGCGCTGACGCTCGAGGGCCCGACTCTCTGCACCGTGCGCCTGGCGCGACGGCTGGTGCAGGGTATCGCCTCGTGCGGTCTGGACAGCCTCACCCACTGGTTCGGCTTCACCAACCGCGCCCGCCACCGCGCGGGTGGCGACGCGCTGGTCACGGCGGAGCTGCTGGAGCGGCTGCTGGTGCTGGCGCGGCAGGAAGGGGCCCGCACGCTCCAGGACCTCGCGGCCATCGAGAGCCGCCGGGCTCCGCGCCGGCTCAAGCGCCGCCGCTCGGCCATGCCGACGGCCCCGCTGGCCGATTCCGATCCGGGACTGTTCCTGTGACGCTCTCGCGCACCTTCCAGGTCGGCGGCCTCCGCTGCCACACGCTCGAGGGCGGGATGCAGCGCCTCGACGGCGGCGCGATGTTCGGCGTGGTGCCCTATCCGCTCTGGAGCCGGCGGGTGCCGCCCGACGAGCGGCGGCGCATCCCGCTCGCGATGCGCTGTCTCCTGGTCGAGCATCCCGACGGCCTGGTGCTCATCGACACCGCGCTCGGCAACAAGGAAGACCCGAAGTTCCTCGACATCTATGGCGTGGAGAACCAGGGACTCGAAGGCGCCACGCAGCTCGAGGACGCGCTCGCCTCCGCCGGGTTCCTGCCGCGCGACGTGCGCTGGGTGATCAACACCCATCTCCATTTCGATCACGCCGGCGGCAACACCACGCTCGATCCCGAGCTGGAGGACGATCCCCGGCGCCACGTGCGTCCCTCGTATCCCAACGCCACCTACCTGGTGCAGCAGGGCGAGCTGGAGTTCGCCCGGAAGGCCAACGAGCGCACCCGGGCGAGCTACCTGCCGCACAACTACGAGCCGATCGCGTCCGCCGGCCGGTGGAAGCTGCTGGAGGGGGATGGGGAGGTATTCCCGGGCATCTCGGTGCGGCTGACGCCGGGGCACGTGCCCTTCCTTCAGATGGTCCTGGTCAAGGATCGAGGCGAGACGGTCGCCTTCCTGTCGGACCTGATCCCCACCACCGCCCATCTGCCGTTGCCGTGGATCATGGGATACGATCTGGAGCCGCTCCGGACGCTCGAGAGCAAGCGGGCGGTCCTGGCGGAGGCGGTGCGGGAGGGATGGCAGTTCGTCTTCGAGCACGACCCGGCCGTGGCGATGGGGCGGCCGGTGCAGGAAGGGAAGGATGTGGTGCTCAAGGATATCGTCGCCGCCCCGGGAGCCAATGTCACTCTGAGCGAAGCGAAGGGGCGATAGCGCAAGGCGATCTCCCGGGATGACTTGAAGTTGACTCCCATCCCGCCTGCCGCTAGCTTCACCCCTTCGTAAAGCGGGGAGGAAACTCCCCCACCCTGAGCCTGCGGCCTGAGCCACAGCGCAACCGGGTCCTGGCTTCCCAGCCGATCTGGCCGGCACGTGCCGGCGGCGGTTTTTGGGCGTGGCGGGCACCCGAACTCATTCAGGGGTGTCCGTTTTTCTTTTGCGTCGGAGGTAGGCCCACTGTCCACAAACGAGCGCGAAAAGCGAACCCGCATCAATCGTATGATTCGCATCAGTCCGGTGCGGGTCATCGGCCCCTTAGGCGAGCAACTCGGCGTCCTACCCGTGGAGGAGGCGCTGGCCGCCGCCCAGGAACGCGGGCTGGATCTCGTGGAAGTGGCTCCGACGGCTCGGCCCCCCGTGGTCAAGATCATGGACTACGGGAAGTTCAAGTTCGAAGAGGCAAAGGCGGCGCGGGCGGCAAAGAAGAAGCAGCACATCATTCAGCTGAAGGAAGTGAAGTACCGGCCCGGCATCGACGATCACGACTTCGACTTCAAGACCCGGCACGCCCGTGAGTTCCTGGGCGACGGCAACAAGGTCAAGGTCACGATGATGTACCGCGGCCGCCAGATCGCGCACCTCGAGCTGGGCAAGGCCGTGCTGGACCGCGTGGCCGCGAGCCTCGCCGACATCGGCAAGATCGAAGCCGAGGCGAAGCTGGAGGGGCGGAACATGACGATGGTGCTCGCGCCGAAATAGGCGGAGCGGTCAGACCGCGCCCAACCGAGGAACGACGACGATGCCGAAGCAAAAAACCAAGCGCGCCGCCATGAAGCGGTTCAAGCGGACCGGCAGCGGGAAGCTCAAGCGGTGGCACGCAAACCACTCGCACATCCTGACGAAGAAGACGCGCAAGCGGAAGAACCGGCTCAAGAAGGGCGACCTGGTGAGCTCGGCGGATTTCCCCCGCGTCAACCGTCTCCTCCAGGCGTAAGGAGCGCACCATGCCTCGTGTAAAAAGTGGCGTCGCCCATCACGCCCGGAAGAAGAAGATCATGCAGGCCGCCAAGGGCGCCCGCGGCGGCCGCAGCAAGCTGTACAAGGCCGCCAAGGAGACCGTCGAGCGCGGCATGCGGTACGCCTACCGCGACCGGCGCAAGAAGAAGTCCGAGTTCCGGGCGCTCTGGATCACCCGCATCAACGCGGCGGCGCGGATCCACGGCCTGAGCTACAGCCGGCTGGTCGCCGGCCTCAAGAAGGGCGGCGTCGAGATCAACCGGAAGATTCTCGCCGATCTGGCGGTCCGCGACCTGGAGGCGTTCGGCAAGCTCGCCGAGGTCGCGAAGAACAACCAGTAGCGCCGTCCCCAATGCACGCTGTCGCCCGGTGGGGCCGTTCGCGCTCGGCGGGCGGCCCCACTGACGCATAGGTCACCCGTGTCCACGAGCCCCGCTTCCGTGTCTACCGGCTACTCCGATCTCGACGCATTGCAGCCCAGGCTGGCGGCCATCGCCTCGCTCGGTCCCGCCGAGCTCGAGGCGGAGGAGATCGCGATCCTGGGCCGGAAGAGCGGCGCGCTCACGGCCGCGCTCAAGCGCGTCGCCGCGCTGCCGGTCGAAGAGCGCAAGCGCTACGGCGCGGCGGTGAACACGCTCAAGGGCACGTTCGAGGGAGCGTTCGGCGCCCGGCGTGCCGCGCTCGACGCGGAGAAGGCCGAGCGGGAGCAGGCCGGGGTGGATCTCACGATGCCCGCGCGGGGCCGCTGGGTCGGCGCGGAGCACCCCGTGACCCGGGTCGTGGACGAGATCGTCGAGATCTTCCGCGGCATCGGGTTCACCGTCGCGCTGGGGCCGGAAGTCGAGACCGAGTGGTACAACTTCCTCGCGCTCAACTTCCCGGCCGATCACCCGGCGATGGACATGCACGACACGCTCTACCTCGACGCCGCGCCGGTCGAAGGAGAGCCGGGCGGCCGCCTGCTGCTGCGCACGCACACCTCGCCGGTGCAGATCCGGACCCTGATGCAGTCGCCGCCGCCGGTGCGGGTCGTGATCCCGGGGATGGTCTACCGCAACGATGCGTTCGACCCGTCGCACTCGCCTGCCTTCCATCAAGTCGAAGGGCTCGCGGTGGACGAAGGGATCTCGTTCGTGGATCTCAAGGCGACGCTGATCCACTTCGCGCACCGGTTCTTCGGTCCCACGACGAAGACGCGGTTCCGGCCATCGTTCTTCCCGTTCACGGAGCCTTCGGCGGAGATGGACGTCGAGTGCCAGCTCTGCCATGGCAGCGGTTGCCCGGCGTGCAAGGGGACGGGCTGGATGGAGATTCTCGGGTGCGGGATGGTGCATCCCGCGGTGCTGGAGAATTGCAGCGTCGACTCGGAGAAGTACACCGGGTGGGCGTTCGGGATGGGGCCGCACCGGATCGCGATGCTGCGGTATGGGATCCCGGACATCCGGTTGTTGCTGGAGGGGGATATGAGGTTTTTGGCGCGGCTAGGGGGGAATTCCTGATGATGCGTCGTACCTCATCCCGAGCGCAGCGAGGGACCTTCTTGATGCATGTCCGGGACCCGCGGGCAAGGTCCCTCGCTGCGCTCGGGATGAAGTACGGGCTCTGTTGCTGCGGGCGACCCGCAGTGAACATCTCCCTCCGCTGGCTCGAGGCCTTCCTCCGCCGTCCGCTCGACGCCCGCGACGCCGCCGACCGCCTCACGATGCTCGGCGCGCCCGTGGACGCCGTGGAGCCGCTGCACACCGACCTCGGCGAGCTCGTGATCGGCCTGGTCGAAGACGTCCGCCAGCATCCCAACGCCGACCGGCTCCGCGTCTGCACCGTCAACGACGGCACGGCCGAGCGCCGCACCGTCGTGTGCGGCGCCCCGAACGTCACCGCGGGGCGGAAGTATCCCTTCGCGCGGGTCGGGACGACCGTCCCGCACGGCAAGGGGGGCGCGCCGATGAAGATCGAGCGCGCCAAGCTGCGTGGCGAGGTGTCCGAGGGGATGCTCTGCTCCGCCCGCGAGCTCGGCCTCGGCCAGGAGCACGACGGCATTCTCGAGCTGGACACCGAGGCCGCGCCCGGCACGCCGCTGCTCGAGGCGGTACCGCTGGCCGATCACCGGCTCGTGGTGGACGTCACGCCCAACCGTCCCGATCTCCTCTGCCACAAGGGCGTGGCCCGCGAGCTGGCCGCCTCGTACCAGACGCCGTTCCGCCTGCCCTCGATCCCCGGCACCGAGTCGCTCGACGTGGCGCCGCCGCGGCGCTCGGGCGCCAGCGGCACGGTCGGCAGCATCACCATCACGCTCGACGACGCGAAGGACTGCCCCCGCTTCCACGCCGCGTTCATCCGCGGGACCAAGGTCTCGGCCTCGCCCGCGTGGCTGCGGCAGCGGCTGGAGGCGGTCGGCGTGCGCTCGATCAACAACGTGGTGGACGCCACCAACTACGTCATGCTCGAGCTGAACCAGCCGATGCACGCGTACGACGCGGCCACCCTGCGCGGCGGGCGGCTCACGGTGCGGCGCGCGCGGGCCGGCGAGAAGGTCGTCACCCTCGACGACGCGGAGCGCAGCCTCGACGCCGAGATGGTCGCGATCACCGACGGACAAGGCGTCATCGGCCTGGCCGGCGTCATGGGCGGCGCCTCCACCGAGGTGAGCCCGGAGACTCGGGACGTCCTGCTCGAGGCGGCGTTCTGGGATCCACCCCGGATCCGCCGCACCCGCCGCGCGCTGGGCATGAGCACCGAGGCGAGCTACCGGTTCGAGCGCACCATCGACCGTTGGGGCGGCGGCGACGCGATGCGCCGCTGCATCGAGCTGATCCTCGCGACCGGCGGCGGGGAGCTGGCCGACGCGCCGCTCGATCTCTGGCCCGAGCCGTCGCACCCGCCGCGCATCTTCCTGCGGCCCGCGCGGGTCGCGCAGGTGCTCGGCGTGGAGCTGCCGTGGAACTCGATCGAGCAGTACCTGGTCGCCATCGGCGCCACGGTCGTCTCCAAGCCGGACGACGGCAGGATTGCGGTGGACGTGCCCGGCTGGCGCCCCGATCTCGCGCGCGAGGTGGACCTGATCGAGGAAGTGGCCCGGCTGCACGGGTACGACAGCTTCCCCTCCGACCTGCGGCCGTTCCGCCTGGGGCACCTGCCCGACGCGGTCGAGGAGCGGGTGGTGGCGTCCGTGCGGCGCGGCATGGTGGAGCAGGGACTCTACGAGGTGTCGCGCCTGCCGCTCGGCGCCGCCGACGGCGAGGAGAGCGTCAAGCTGCTCAACCCCCTCTCGTCCGACGACGCCTGGCTGCGCCGCCGGCTGCTGCCGGGGCTGGTGCGCCTGGTGGAGGGCAACTGGGCCAACCAGGTCGGGGACGTCCGGCTCTTCGAGATCGGGACCGCCTGGTCGGCGAGCGGGCCGCGGGAACCGGCCGCGGGAGGAGCAGCGCGCTGGCCGCGGTGGTGACCGGCCGGCGGGATCCGAAGCACTGGATGGGGAGCGGCGAGGACCGCTTCGACGTGTGGGACCTGAAGGGACGGTTCGAGGCGGCGGTCGCTCTGGCGATTCCAGGGGGGGTGGTGCAAGTTGAACGAAACGTGTGGGTTGCCCGGGACGCCGAGGGTCGGGTAGTGGGCGAGGCGGGCCCGCTGGCCGCCGACGCGCCGCCCTGGGCCGCTCCGCTGTTCGGATTCGAGCTGGTGCTCGATCCGTCGCCCCGCCGGCCGCCCCAGTTCACGCCGCTGCCAGCGACCCCCGCCTCCGAGCGGGTGCTGGCGTTGCTGCTGCCCCAGGGGGTGACGGCGGCGCAGGTCGAGAGTGTGCTGCGCCAGGCGGGCGGCGCGCTGCTCGAGGCGGTGGAAGTCGAGAGCGACTATCGCGGACAGGAATTGCCCGCGGGTGCCCGCAGCGTCGCGTTCCGGCTCCGGTTCCGGGCGCCGGACCGCACGCTGCGCGACGCGGAAGTGGATCAGTCGGAGGCTCGGCTCCTGGCCGGCCTCGCGGAAGAGCTGGGGGTACGGCGTCGCGACGCCGGCCCCGCACGCGCTGGAGCCTAACGTGGCCTATACCTACGATCGTCCCGATCTGAAGGCGATATCCGACCTGGAGCAGCTCCTCAAGCATCTGACCGAGGAGCTGGGCGGGTGGCGCCGCCGTACCCTCGTGGCGGAGGCGGAGCTGGCGGAGGCGCAGTCCCACGGCGGCAAGGTCGCGGGACCGGAGCTCAAGGAAGCCCGCAAGCGGGCAACCGAGCTGGAAGCGGAGAATCAGGCCCTGCGACATCGCATCGAGGCGGCCCGCGAGCGGCTCAAGGCGCTGGCGGCGCGGCTCTCGTTCCTGGAGCAGCACGGGGGAGGAAACGCGGCATGACCACGGCCACGAAGAATCCGGTGCGGGTCACCATCGGCGGCGAGGAGTACACCGTCCGCTCCGAGCTGCCGCCGGAGTACACCCGCGAGGTCGCCGCGTATTTCGACGCCGCCCTCAAGCGCGTGCGCGACGCGCTCCCCGCGATGGAGGCCCACAAGATCGCGATCCTGGCGGGACTCGCGATCACCGACGAGCTGTTCCAGGCCCGGCGCGGGGACCGCGACATCGCCAATCGCGTCACCGTGCTGGCGGACCAGCTGGCCCGCCTCCTCCCGCCGGCCAAACGCGGCAAGCGCGCGGCCGCGTCGTAGGGATCCCCTTCCGATGTTCGAGTCCCTCCTCATCCCCACGATCGCGGGGGTAGCCGCGGGTCTGGCCGTAGGACTCATCTACGTCCTCCTGTACCGACGGAGTCAGCGGAACGCGGCCGGCGGCGTGCTCGCCACCGCGCAGCGTGACGCGCACAAGCTGCGCGCGGAGGTCGCGCGCGAGGCGGAGTCGGCCAAGGCGGAGACCGTGCTCGCGGCCAAGATGGAAACGCTCAAGCTGCGGGAGGATTTCGACCGCGAGATCCAGCGCAAGCGCGACGAGTGGGAGCGGGTGGAGCAGCGGGCGGAGGAGCGCTCCCGGGGCCAGGACCGCAAGGTCGAGGAGATGAACGCGCGCGAGCGGAGCCTCGACAAGCGGGAGGAGACGCTGGGCCAGAAGGAGCTGGCGCTCCGGGCCCGCGAGGGCGAGGCCGACCGGATGGCCCAGGAGCAGCGAAACCGGCTGGAGCGGATCGCCGGGCTCACCGCGGAGGATGCCCGCCGCGAGATCCTCCAGCGGGTCGAGGACGAAGCCCGGGGCCAGGCGGCGGCGCTGGTCCGCGACATCAAGGAGCAGGCCAAGAAGAGCGCCGACCGCGACGCCCGCCGGATCATCGCTATCGCCACGCAGCGCCTCGCCGCGGAACACACCGCGGAGACCACCGTCGCCGCCGTGCCGCTGCCCAACGACGAGATGAAGGGGCGCATCATCGGGCGCGAGGGGCGGAACATCCGCGCCTTCGAGACGGCCACGGGCGTGGACGTCATCATCGACGACACCCCCGACACCGTGATCGTGTCCTGCTTCGATCCGATCCGCCGCGAGGTCGCGCGCCGGTCGCTCGAGGCCCTGATCCAGGATGGCCGGATCCATCCGGGCCGGATCGAGGAGATCGTCGTCAAGATGCAGAAGGAGCTGGAGGGCCAGCTCGTCGAGCTCGGCGAGCAGGCGGCGTACGACACGGGCATCCACGGCCTGCATCCGGAGCTGGTGAAGCTGATCGGACGCATGCGCTACCGCACCTCGTACGGGCAGAACATCTACGATCACTCGAAGGAAGTGGCGTGGCTGGCCGGGATGATGGCGGCGGAGCTGCACCTCGACGTGCAGCTCGCCAAGCGAGGCGGACTGCTGCACGACGTGGGCAAGGTGCTGACGCACGATAACGAGGGCACCCACGTCGAGCTGGGCGTCGAGGTGGCGCGGCGGTACGGCGAGAGCGCGGCGGTCATCAACTGCATCCAGGCCCACCACGACGACGTGCCGCACGAGTCGGCGGAGTCGGTGCTGGTCCAGGCGGCGGATGCGATCAGCGGCTCGCGCCCGGGCGCCCGGCGCGAGGCGTTCGAGACCTACGTGAAGCGGTTGACCCGGCTGGAAGAGATCGCCAACGGCTTCCCCGGGGTCGAGAAGTGCAACGTGATTCAGGCGGGGCGCGAGGTGCGGGTGGTGGTGACGCCCGACCGGATCGACGACGGCGCCGCCACGCTGCTCTCGGAGACGATCGCCCGGAAGATCGAGAACGAGCTGCAGTATCCGGGACAGATCAAGGTGGTCGTGATCAGGGAGACGAGAGCCGTGGACTACGCTCGATGAGCGCGAAGATTCTGGATGGGGTGGCGCTGGGGAAGACGATCCGGGCGGAGGTGGCAGCCGAAGTCGCCCGCTCGGTGGGGAGCGGCCGGAAGCCGGGACTCGCCGCGGTGCTGGTGGGCGACGACCCGGCGAGCGCGGTGTACGTGCGCTCCAAGGGGAAGGCGACGGAAGAGGCGGGCATGTACTCCGAGACGATCCGCCAGCCGGCGACGATCCCGGAAGACGAGCTGCTCGCGATCGTGGACCGGCTCAACGCCGATCCGAACATCCACGGCATCCTGGTGCAGCTCCCGCTGCCGAAGCACATCGACAGCGAGAAGGTGCTCTTCCGGATCGATCCGGCCAAGGACGTGGACGGCTTCCATCCGGTGAACGTCGGCCGGCTGGTGACGGGCGACAAGAAGGCGTTCCGCCCGGCCACGCCCTACGGCGTCCAGCAGATGCTGATCCGCTCGGGGATCGAGACCAAGGGCGCCAACGCGGTGATCGTGGGCCGCTCCAATATCGTCGGCAAGCCGATGGCCAACCTGCTGATCCAGCAGGGGCCGGGCGGCGACGCGACGGTGACGGTGTGCCACTCGCGCACCAAGGACTTGCCGGCGGTCACCCGCGGCGCGGACATCCTCATCGCGGCGATCGGCAAGGCGGAGTTCGTCACGGCCGACATGGTTCGGCCGGGGGCGGTCGTCATCGACGTCGGGATCAACCGGGTCGAGGATGCGTCGCAGCCCAAGGGGTATCGGCTCGTCGGCGATGTCGCCTACGGGCCGGTGGCGGAGAAGGCGTCGTGGATCACTCCGGTACCGGGCGGCGTCGGTCCGATGACGATCGCGATGCTGCTGCAGAACACGTTGCAGGCATGGTCGCAGATCGAGGGCCGTCGCTAGTTGTTGGGAACGGAGGCACGGAGGGCACGGAGGGGTCGTATCCGTCGCGGAGCTCCGTTCGGAAAGATTCACCACGAAGGCACGAGGACACAAAGGGCACGAAGGGTTCAGGAGCAGCAACGCCACTATTTCTTTTCATTGTTGTTTTCTTGTTTGTGTGTTTGTTTCTCCATGAGATATCTTCGTGTCCTTCGTGCCTTCGTGGTGAATCTTTCCGAGACGAACGCCAGCCGACGAGTGGAACCCTCCGTACCCTCCGTACCCTCCGTGCCTCTGTGGTGAACAGCCGCACGAACACCGCTACGCAACCGGAGCCCCGACGAACGATGAGCAACCCGCTGCAGCTGAGCTTTCGATCCCACCGACGACGCCTGGTCCGTCACCAAGCTCGTCACGTCCGCAAAGCGTCTGGTGGAGAACGAGTTCGTTCCGGTGTGGATCCGCGGCGAGGTCGTGGGCTGCAAGGTCTGGTCGAGCGGGCACTGGTACTTCAGTCTCCGCGACCGGATGACCCAGGTGCGCTGCACCATGTGGAGCCGGTACGCGCCTCAGGGCGGAAAGCCGCCGGAAGACGGCACCGAGGTGTTCGTCCTCGGCAAGCCCGGCATCTACGAATCCAAGGGTGAGTTTCAGCTCACCGTCACCCGAATCATTCCCACGTCCGCCGTCGGCGCCGCCCAGCGCGAGCTGGAGCGGGTGCGCGAGGTGCTGCGGCGGGACGGCCTGCTGGACGAGGCGCGGAAGCGGCCGATTCCGGAGCTGGCGTGCACGGTCGCCGTCGTGACCAGCACCGCCGGTGCGGCGCTGCGGGATGTGATCACCGTCATCGGCAAGCGCTGGCCCTGCTGCCGGGTGCTGGTGGTGAACGCCCGGGTGCAGGGTGACGGGGCCGTGCGGGCGCTCGCCCGCGCGCTGGCGCTGGTGAACCGGCTTCCCGACGTCGAGCTGTGCATCGTGGGTCGCGGGGGCGGCGGCCGCGAGGACCTGGCCGCGTTCAACAGCGAGGCCGTCTGCCGCGCGCTCGCGGCCGTGCGGGTGCCGACCATCTCCGCCGTGGGCCACGAGACCGACATCTCCCTCACCGATCTCGTCGCCGACATGCGGGCCCCGACGCCTTCCGCGGCGGCGGAGATGGCGGTCGCCGATCGGCGCGAGGTGCTGCGCCAGCTCGACGATCTCGCCGCGCGGCTCGCGGGCGGGCTCGGCAACCGCACGCGGCTGGCCGTCGAGCGGCTGGCCCGCACCGGCGACCGCCTGAGCGGCGCCGTGGAGGCCGTGCTGCGTCACCAGCGCCACCGGACGGAGCGGCTCGCCGCCCAGCTCGACGCGCTGAGTCCGCTGCGCATTCTCGATCGCGGCTACGCGGTGCCGGTGGGCCCCGACGGCCACGTTCTCAAGCGCCGGGCGGAGTTCCGCCCCGGTGCGCCTTTCCGATTGCGGGTGGCCGACGGCGACGTCGGGGCCCGGGTGGAGTCGTCATGAGCATCGCCCAGGATCTGAACCGGCTGGAGGAAATCGTCCGCAAGCTCGAGAGCGAGGATGTCGAGCTGGATGCGGCGCTGGCACTGTTCGAGGAAGGGCGTCGCCCGCCTGCGGGCCGCCCGCGAGCGGCTGGGCGCCGCGGAGGTCAAGGTCCAGACGGTGCTGGAGGAGGCGAGCGGCGACCTCCGCATGTCGGACCTCGATGGCTGACACCGCGGCGCGGTCGGCCGTGGACCTCCTTGCCGAGGCCCGCGAGCTGACCGACCGCATCCTCGACCAGTGGGCGGCGCGGCTTCGCGCCGAGGTCGTGGGCGCGGACGGCGAGGCGCTGGCCTATGCGCTCGCGACGCCGGGCAAGCGGGTACGCGCGGCGCTGCTGCTCGCGTCGTACCGCGCCGCCGGGGGCGAGTCGCCCGCGGTCGCCGGTGTCGCCGCCGCGGTCGAAACGGTGCACACCTACTCGCTGGTCCACGACGATCTCCCCTGCATGGACAACGACGACCTCCGCCGGGGCCGTCCCACTACCCACCGCCGCTTCGACGTGCCCACCGCCACGCGGGCCGGCTACCTGCTGGTCCCCGTCGCCGCGCGCGTCCTCGCCGAGGCGGCCGACCAGCTGAGCCTCCCGGCCGCCGCGCTCGGACGGATGGCGGTCGAGCTGTTCCGGGCCGGCGGGATCGAGGGCATGGTGGGAGGGCAGTGGCTGGACCTCGAGGCGGAGGGGAGAACCCTCGCGCTCGATGACCTGATCGCGGTGCACCGCGGCAAGACCGGCGCGCTCATCCGCGCGGCCTGCACCCTCGGCGCCATCGCCGGCGAGGCCGCACCGGCCGACGTGGCCGCCCTCACGGCGTACGGCGAGGAGGTCGGGCTCGCCTTCCAGATCGCCGACGACGTGCTCGACGCGACCGGGACCAGCGAAGAGCTGGGGAAGACCGCCGGCCGCGACGCGCAGATGGCCAAGTCCACCTACGTCAGCGTGTTGGGCGTCGAGGCCGCGCGCGCGGAGGCGGAACGGCTGGCTCGGCGGGCGGTGACTCACCTCGATGCGGCGGGGGTGCCGAGCGGGGCGTTGGGGGCGTTGGCGGGGTATATTGTTACACGTAACTCCTGATTGTCGCCCTGAGCACAGCGAAGGGGACCATGCCGGCATGGGCCCCTTCACTCCGTTCAGGGTGACACCATGACGCACAGCCGAGCTTTCACGATGACTCTGCTCGCCACTCATCCACTCCCCCGCCGACCTCAAGCGCCTCAAGCGCGAGCAGCTCCCCCAGCTCGCCCAGGAGATCCGCGACCGCCTGATCGAGTGCTGCTCGATCACCGGCGGGCACATCGGCGCCAGCCTCGGCGTGGTGGAGCTGAGCCTCGCCCTGCTCTACGAGTTCGACTCCCCGGCCGACAAGATCGTCTGGGACGTGGGCCACCAGGCCTACGCCTGGAAGCTCCTCACCGGCCGGAACGAGCCGTTCCCGACGCTGCGCCAGCGCGACGGCATCTCCGGCTTCCTCAAGCGGGACGAGAGCGAGCACGACCAGTTCGGCGCGGGGCACGCCGGCACCGCGGTGTCGGCCGCGTTCGGCATGGCCACCGCGCGCGACCTCAAGGGCGAGCGCCACAAGGTCGTGGCGATCGTGGGCGACGGCGCCCTCACCTGCGGGCTCTCCTACGAGGGGATGAACAACGCCGGCCACTCCGACCGCGACATCATCATCATCGTCAACGACAACGGCATGAGCATCTCGCCCAACGTGGGCGCGATCAGCAAGACGCTCGGCCGGATCGTGGCGGACCCGCGCACCAACCGGCTGCGGGAGAAGATCAAGGGCATGACGTTCGCGCTCGGCGGCGTCTTCGGCGAGGGCGTGGTGGACTTCGCGAAGAACGTCGAGGAGAGCGTCAAGAATCTGTTCTCGCCGGGGATGCTCTTCGAGGAGCTCGGATTCCGCTACTTCGGCCCGATCGACGGGCACGATCTCGGCAAGCTCTGCGACACGCTGCAGTTCGTGCGCGGGATGCAGGGCCCGCGGGTGATCCACGTGATGACGCAGAAGGGAAAGGGCTTCTCCTACGCCGAGGCGAACCAGGAGAAGTGGCACGGACTCGCGGCGTACGATCCGGTCACCGGTGAGGCTCGCAAGAAGGCGAGCGGCCCGCCCACCTGGACCCAGGTGTTCGGCGACGGGCTCACCGCGCTGGCGGACGAGCATCCCGAGCTGGTGGCGATCACCGCCGCGATGCCGTCGGGCACCGGGCACCAACGTCTTCCAGAAGAAGCACCCGGGCCGGTTCTTCGACGTCGGCATCGCGGAGGGGCACGCGGTCACGTTCGCCGGCGGCCTCGCCACGCAGGGCATCCGGCCGGTCGTCGCCATCTACAGCACGTTCCTCCAGCGGGCCTACGACAACGTCATCCACGACGTCGCCGTGCAGAAGCTGCCGGTGATCTTCTGCATGGACCGGGCGGGTCTGGTCGGCGAGGACGGTCAGACCCACATGGGCCTGTACGACATCGCCTACATGCTGGCCGTGCCGGGCATGACCGTCACCGCGCCGAAGGATGGCGACGAGCTGGTGGGGCTGCTGCGCACCGCGCTGGCCCACACGAAGGGTCCGTTCTGCACCCGCTACCCCCGCGACAAGGCGCCGGCCGAGCCGGGCGATCCGAGCAAGGTCGCCGAGATCCCCTACGGAAGCTGGGAGCAGCTCCGGCAGGGTCGCGGCGACGTGGCGATCCTCGCGGTGGGGACGATGGTGGCGCCCGCGGTGCAGGCGGCGGAGCTGCTCGCGAAGGACGGCGTGGATTGCGCGGTCGTCAACTGCCGCTTCCTCAAGCCGCTCGACTCCGCGCTGCTGGAATCGCTGGTGCAGCGCCACCGCATCCTGGTGACGGTCGAGGAGGGTACCATCGTCAACGGCTTCGGCGCCTACCTCGCCGAGACGCTGCAGACCACGCATCCGGAGACCCGGGTGGTCGCGCTCGGCGTGCCCGACCGGCTGATCGAGCAGGCGCCACGCGCGGAGCAGCTGGAGCTGTTCGGCCTCACGGCCGCGGGCATCGCCCGGCGCATCACCGCGCTGGAGCACGAGGAGAGCCTCGAACCCCGATGAAGGTCGGAGTCGTCGGCAATCAGCGGTACCGCGACCTCAAGCCGGTCCTGGCCGACGTGCTGCGCCAGGGGCCGAGCCGGGGGATGCAGCTCTATGCCGAGGAGGGGCTCCCGGGCTGGGCCGGCGAGACCGCGGCGCTCTCCTCGCTGGAGCTGGACGCGCTCATCACCTTCGGCGGCGACGGCACCCTCCTTCGCGGCGCCCGTCTGCTCGGCGGCCGCGAGACCCCCATCCTCGGCGTCAACTTCGGCCGCCTCGGGTTCCTCACCACCGCCACTCGGGACGGACTCGACCAGGCGCTCGACGCCCTGGTCGCCGGGACGCTACGTGACCGAGCGGCGGCAGGTGCTCCAGGCGGCGATCAAGGACGGCGCCGGTGCGCAGCGCACGGTGCAGATGGCCGTCAACGACGTCGCGGTGCACAAGGGTGGCGTGGCGCGCGTCGTCCGGGTCAACGTGTACATCAACGGCGAGAACGTCGGCCCGTACAGCGCCGACGGGATCATCGTGGCGACGCCGACCGGCTCGACGGCGTATTCGCTGAGCGCGGGGGGGCCGATCGTGGTGCCGGGGGTCGAGGCGATGGTCGTGACGCCGATCGCGGCGCATACGCTGGCCGTGCGGCCGCTGGTGGTTCCGGCCACGTATCGCGTCGTGATCGAGCCGATGGAAGGCTGGGCGGACGATCTGCTCGTGTCGTTCGATGGGCAGACGGGGACGACGCTGGCGCCCGGAGACACCGTGGACGTGCGTCGGGCCGACCACCGGGTGTGTCTCATTCGACTCGGCGGGGACGGATTCTTCAGCCGGATGCGGCAGAAGCTGCACTGGGGGGATCTGTCGGAGCGCGAGCGGGTGCCGTGAGGGGCCGTCATCCTGAGCGAAGCGAAGGAGCCGAGGCCACGCTTCGGCTCCTTCGCTTCGCTCAGGATGACATGCGAGGCAATCTCCTCATGATCACCGAGCTCCGCGTCCGCGACCTCGCCACCATCGCCGACGTCACGCTCCAGCTCGGCCCCGGCCTCAACGTGCTCACCGGCGAAACCGGCGCCGGCAAGTCCATGCTGGTGGATGCGCTCTCGCTCCTGCTCGGCGAGCGCGCCGCGAGCGGCAGCGTCCGCCCCGGCGCGGCGAAGCTGATCGTGGAAGGAGCCTTCGAGGGTGTCGACGCCGCCGCACGCCGGCGGATCGAGGACCTCGGCCTCGACCTGGATGACGACGGGCGGCTGATCATCCGGCGCGAGGTCTCCGCCGAAGGCCGGTCGCGCGCCTGGGTGAACGGCAGCCCGACGACGGCGACGGTCCTCGCCGAGCTGGGCGCGCTGCTGGTGGATCTCCACGGACAACACGAGACCCAGTCCCTCCTCCATTCCGAAGCCCAGCGCGAGATCCTCGACGCCTTCGCGCACGCGGAGGCCGAGCGCGTCGCCGTCGCGGAGTCGCACGCGACGCTGCACAGGCTGCGGGCGGAGGAGACCAAGCTCGCCACGCGCCGCGACGAAGTCCGCCGCCGCGCCGATTATCTGCGCCACGTGGTGAATGAGATCGACGGCGCGAGCATCAAGCCGGGAGAGGACGAGGCGCTGCAAGTAGAGGCGCGGCGGCTCAGCCAGGCGGGGTTGCTGGTGGAGCACGCGCGCCGTATCGCCGACGCTCTGGAGGGAGACGAGGGGAACGCCCTCGGCGCGGTGAGCGCCGCGGATCGCGCGCTCGCGGCGCTGGAGAAGGCCGACCCGTCGGTCGCGGGGTGGCGGGAGATGCTCGATGCCGCCTACGCCAACCTGTCGGAGCTGGCGCGGCTCGCGGCGGTGTACGCGGAGGAGGTGCAGGAGGATCCCGAGCGCTTCGCGGAGGTCGAGCGGCGCCGGGATCAGCTCTTCCGGCTGACGCAGAAGCACGGCGCGACGCTGGAGGCGGTCCTCGCCACGCGGCACGAATCCGCGGCGGAGCTGGAGCTGCTCGACACCGCCGACGTAGACCTTCGCGCGCTCGGCGCCCGGATCGTGGCCGCGGAGGGCGCCCTTCGGTCGGCCGCCGCGGCGCTGTCGGCGAAGCGGAACGAGGCGGCGGACCGGCTCGCCCGCGGCGCCAACCGTCTGCTTCCGCAGCTCGGGCTCCCCGGAGGCAAGCTGGGCGTCGAGCTGACGCCGCTGCCGGAGCCGGCGTCGCACGGGCAGGAAGCGGTGCAGCTCACCGTGCGGCTCAACGTGGGGCTCGACGCCAAGCCGCTCGCCAAGGTCGCGTCGGGCGGCGAGCTGTCACGGCTGATGCTCGCGCTCAAGGTGGTGCTCGCGCGGCACGACGCGATCGCGACGCTGGTGTTCGACGAGGTGGACCAGGGCATCGGCGGCGAGATCGGGGCCCAGGTGGGCGACGCGCTGGCGCAGGTGGCGGAGCGGCACCAAGTGCTGGCGATTACCCACCTTCCGCAGATCGCCGCGCGCGCCGACCGGCACCTCGTGGTCTCCAAGCAGGCGCGGGGCGGGATCGCCACCAGCGACGTGCAGGTGATTCACGGAGAGGACCGGGTAGGGGAGATCGCGCGGATGCTGGGGGACGGCGAGGGCGAGGCGGCGAGGCGGCATGCGCAGGCCCTGCTCAAGCGGGAGCGGCCCGCGCGCCGCTAGGGTGGGGGCCCCGGTTTTTGTCGCCAGGTGAGCGCCACCAGCATGCCCGTCAGGTTTGCCCCCGCACACACCGCGCCCGCCATGATCAGGTAGCGCGCCATCCACCGCAGCACCGTCAGGCTGTCGATCGTCACCGCCACCAGCAGCAGCTTGACGCTCAGCAACGCGGCCGCCGCGGAGAACAGCAGGAGCTGCACCAGCAGCAGCGGCCGATATCCCATGCCCGCATACATCCAGTAGAGCGCGAGCCCCACCAGCAGCCATGCGAAGATCGCCGTGCGGGTGCTGCGGCCCAGGAGCGGCAGATCCTTGATGAGCGGCGCGACGAGGAGCGCGAGCGCGGCCAGCATCAGGAGCAGGACCAGCACCGAGCGCCGAAGCTCTCCCGGGGTGGCGTCTTCAGCCGTGTGTTCGGCGGGGCCGCGGAGATTCATCGTTCATCGATCCGCGGCCGAATAGGTGTCGCCGGCAGCGCCGCTCTGCGGCCGCAGCGACCGGGCGACGAGCCCGAGCCCGCCCGCGAGGAGGATGAGGATCACCAGCGTGTCGAACAAGGACGTCGGACGGAAGTAGATCTGAAGGTTGGCGATGATGCCCGCCAGGATGATGAGCGCGCCGGCGCCGGTGAGGAGCCAGCCCACGAGCGAGCGGCCGTCGAAGAAGAGCAAGCCCGATGCCGATCAGGAGCGGCACCAGCGACAGCCCGAAGGCGTTATAGCCCCAGAACTGCCACAGCCCGGACGTGACCGTGACCCGGGTGAGCAGCAGGTACCCACCCGCCACCACCATGGCGAAACCGGCGAGAAAGCTGCCGAGCCCGCCCGGCGTCCCGCCTGCGCCCCTCATCGGCCGACCCGACGGTTCGAAATCATCACCCCAATATTATGCAGGAAATGGCGCTACGGAACGGCTCGAAATCGCGCAGGTCGTTACCAGATGTCGAAATAGAGCCTGACGCGGCTCCGGATCCGGTGCACGTCGGGCACGATCCCGCCCGACGCCGAGACGATGCGCTCGTAGGTCCAGCCGGCGTCCACCGGGAGTCCGGTGCCGCCGGGGCGGAGGGCGCCAGGGTTGGAATAGGTCACCCCGAAGCTCACCACCGTGGCGCTGGCATCGGTCTCCAGGGTCATGACCGAGGGGTCCACGCCGGGGAGGACCGTCCCGGCGAACTCGGCGGCATCCTGGCCCTTGGACCACCGCTCCAGGGACCCGATCAGCGCGAAGGTGCGGGCCAGTCGGAAGAAGGGCCGGACGGCGAAGGTGGTCACGTCACCCGGGTCGAGCCGGACGACCGTCTCGAGTCCGCGATCCGGCGAAGGCCTGGGTGGGCGGGGCGACGCGGGCGGTCACGTCCGCGGCGAGCTGCCGGTTGTAGCCGCCCTCCAGGCGCAGGCCGAGGCTCCCGCTTCCCAGGTCCACGACGCCACGCAATTCGACGTCGGTCTGTCCGTCGCCGGTGCCGATCGCGAGGAGCCGGTCGAGCCGTGCCCGCCGGCCGGTCGGGAAGCGAACCAGGGCCTCCGCCGCGGCCCGGAATCCCCCACGCCGGTTCTCCAGGTCCCACCGGTCCACCAGCGTCAGCGCGACGCCGGCCTCCGCGTCGCCGCGGAACGTGACCTCCGATTGGCCGACGTCGATGCCGATCGGGCCGAACGGGTCGCTGATGGCCGACTCCACGTCGGCGGGGGTCGCGGCCGCGGTGGGCAGCGTCGGCTGGGTCGTGAACCCGCCGACGCCGAGATCGCTGCCGAGGGTCGTCTGGATCGACGCGATCCGGGCGGTGAGTCGCGGTGCCGACGTCGCTGCCGCCGGTGGGCAGGAACGGCGAGGCGGTCTCCGGATTGCCCATCAGCACGAACAGGTCGTCGAACAGGCCGATGCCCTGGGCCAGCGTCTGGTCGGCGAGGGCGCGCTGGGTGGGATTGCCGTCGTAGGCCCCGGCGGCGATCTGGGTTTCCAGGGTGGCGAGGGCGGCGCCGAACTGGTCGAAGAACGGCTCCTGCGCGGTGGTGCCGGGGCTCGCGCCGGCGTTCGCGTTCCCGGTGTCGAGGTCGAGGTCGGTCTGGATCCGGGCGCGGGTGAGGGGAAGCCGGCCGAAGATCGCGATGTTACGGGTGATGCCGAGGGCGAGACCGATGGTGGCGCTGGCGACGTCGGCCTGCGCGTCGGCGGCGAGGGTGCCTAGATTGATGCCGGCGGTGGACAGGCCGGTGACCCGGCGCAGGATCGCATCGGCGGAGGAGAGGAGCGGGAGGAGGTCGCTCCCGAGGGCCGAGCTGGCGACGGACGCCGCGAGCGACTCCTTCTGCCCGTCGCGGAAGCGTTTGTCCCAGGAATCGAAGTTGCCGTCGATCTCGAACCGGAGCACGCCGGGCGGCACGCCGAGGGGCGCGGTCTGGGCCCGCGCCGCTGAAGGCGCCGCCAGACAGAGCAGGACTCCCAGGCACCGCGCGCCATACCCCACAGTCCCTCCAGAAAGATGCCGACCCCCGTGACGCGATTGTCGTCCGTGAGACTGGCAAGTTCGCTGTTCGAGTCCTCGTTTTCCAGCCGTCCCGCGGTCGCGGCCTCCGCGCCGGGCCGGGTGAATCTGATCGGCGAGCACACCGACTACAACGGGGGACCCGTGTTGCCGGTCGCGGTCGAGCGGCGGACGGCGGTCGCCGCGGGCCTCGAGGACGGGTGGTTCTTCGTCTCCGCGCTGGACGGGACGGTGCGCGGCGTGGAGATCGAGCGCCCGCTCAAGGGCGACTGGACCGACTACCTGGTGGGCGTCGTCCGCGAGCTGCGGGCGGTGAAAGCCGCGCCCGCCGGCGCGCGGGTCGCGGTGGCGACGACCTTGCCGATCGGCGCAGGGCTGAGCTCGTCGGCGGCGCTCAACGTCTCCGCGGCGAAGGCGCTCAGCCTGCTCGCGGGGCGGCGGCTCTCGCCGTCGCAGCTGGTGGACCTGGCGTACCGGGCCGAGCACGACCAGGTGGGCGTCCGCTGCGGGCGCATGGACCAGACCATCGCGGCGCACGGCGCGGCGGGCTCGGCGCTCCTCTACGAGACGGGGAGCGGCGCGATCCAGCGGGTGCCGTTCGCGGGGCGGCTCTGGGTGGTGGAGACGGGCGTGTCGCACAAGCTGACCGGGGGCGAGCTCAACCAGCGGCGCAAGGAGTGCGAGCAGGCGCTGGAGGCGTGCCGCGCGCTGTGGCCGGGGCTCGCGCATCTGGCGGATCTCTCGACCGACGACCTGCCGACGGTCACCGCGCGGCTGGCGCCGGACCTGGCGGCGCGGACGCGGCACGTGGTGACCGAGACGCGGCGCGCGCGGGTGGCGGCGGACGCGCTGGCGCGCGGCGATCTGGGGCAGGTGGGCTGGCTGCTGGTGGAGGGGCACGAGTCGCTGCGGACCGACTATCGCTCGACGGTGCCGGAGGCGGACGCGATCGTCGAGCTGGCGATGGAACACGGCGCCCTCGGCGCGCGGCTCACGGGCGCGGGCTGGGGCGGGTCGGTGGTGGTGCTGGTCGCGGACGAACGGAGCGCGCGGGTGATGGCGGAGGTGGTGAAGGGGTTTCGCGAGCGGTTCGGCCGGGAGCCGGCGGTGTGGAGCACGCGGGCGGCGTCGGGCGTGCGGCGGGAGACGGTGCGGGCGTAGCGGGCGGCGCCGGGCGGTATATTACCGAGCCGTCCCCGCCCGGGTGGCGAAACTGGTAGACGCTTGGGACTTAAAATCCTCTGGGGGCAACCCCGTCCGGGTTCGAATCCCGGCCCGGGC
>CAVRFK010000032.1:0-50352 GCA_963720365.1 uncultured Gemmatimonadales bacterium
GCCTGGGTCTCCTCGTCGGAGGCGTCAGGGTCGATGTACACCGCCGAGATGTCGAGCGCGTCGTTCGACACGTAGTCGGCGTTGAACGCGAAGGCGCTCGAGCCCGCGTAGACCACCGGAGGCTGCTGGTCGGGAGTATTGCCCCCCGAAGTGCGGATCTGGCTGTCCAGGTTGTCCGAGGCGAAACTCAGGTTCTGGAGCACGGCCATTGCATCGGCGCCCTTGATGAACGCCCGCTGCTGGGCGGTCAGAAAGCTCAGCGCTCCGCCAAGGACGATCACGAACACGACCATGGCGACGAGTAGCTCGACGAGGGTGAAACCCTTGTGGGTGCGCATGTGCTCCTCGTTCATGGGGCGGCGATCGTCGCGGTACGCTTGATCGGCGAAGACAGCCCGGGGCCGTTCACGGTCACGACGACCCGGGTGACGTCACCGTTGGCTCCCGCCGCGGTCCGGACCACGCTGGTCACCCGCGTGTAACCGGTGAAGGGGATGTTGCTCCTGGTGCTGTCGAACTTGATCCGGAGCGAGTCGTAGTTGGGATACATCCGCACCAGCGCGATCTGGGCATCCGCCACGGTCGACGCCGCGATCCGTCGCTGGCCCTGGCTGTGACGCTCAGAAACCTCGACGCCGGCGCCGCCATCATGAGCGTCACGGAGCTCAGGATGGTGACCGCCATGATGACTTCGATGAGGGTGAACCCCTCGCTCTTTCGGCCGCGTGCGCGCATCAGAAACCCCGCTTCCAGGCGGTGCCGGTCCAGCGGTGCCACTCGGTACGGCCGGTGGCGCGAACGATTTCCACGGCACGCGTGTCGGACGAGTACTTGACCGGATTCGCCATCGCCCGGGTGCTGGTCAGATAGAAGCCACCGATGCCGCTGGCGCTGCCGTTCCGGTGGAAGATCAGCGCCGGCCGGCCGCCGATATCACGGTCGAAGTTGATGGCGTTCGATCCGAAGCTGCGGGCGGTCGAGCCGCCAAGGCCGAAGCCGATCCGGCCGTCGAGCGGGATGGCCCGCACGCGCTCGTTCCCGTCGATGATCCCGTCGCTGTCGCGATCCCAGACCATCCGGACGGTGCGCTGCGCCGCGTCGAAGGTCAGGATCAGGTCGTGCTGCTTGGTGATCGCCTCACGCTGGGCCGCCACCATGGACGTGCTCAGCACCTGCACGGCGCTGTTCGCCTCCATCTTGGCGATGTCCACCTTGGTGAGCGCGATGCCGGACATGATGCCCATGATCGTGATCACGAGCATCAGCTCCGTGGCGCTGAATCCATACCGTCGTTGAGTCATGCTGCCGCCTTCTGCTTGGTCCTGGGTTGATGCCTCAAATGCGCCCGCGAGCTACAGCTTGTTCCGCTCGTACATCAGATTCCGCGGCGACAGCCACCAGTCATACCGTCTGGTGAGGAGCGCCCCGTTGTTGAGCCGGGGGTCGGTCCGGTCCGCTTCGAGGACCGCCCACAGGTGCACCCGGGCGATGTCGTCGTAGTTGTTGTCCGGATTGCCGTCCGGAGTATCGGCATCCGCCACGTCGGCCTCGACTCCGTTGGTGAAGACCAGGCTCGCCTGCCAGTTGGCGACGCCCGTGGCGATGACCTGGGGCACCGGGGCGCCCGTCGTCGTGGTGCTGTCCACCCGCACGAGCTGCCGGCCGGCGGCGTCCCGGTAGAACGCCGTCACCCGGAGGGTGCGGACGGTGAAGACCTTGCGGAGGTCGAGGCCCACCACCCCGGCCGGATGACCGAGGATGTTGGCGGTGTTGGCGAAGGTGATCCGCGCCAGGGTCGCCGAGGGGAAGGCCACAGCCGTCACCCGGATGAGCCGGCGTACCGAGTTGAGCTCGACATAGGCCAGCTGGCCCGCCGCGATCTGGAAGGCCATACCGGCCGGCCGGGTCACCTCGAGGCAGAAGGCGCCGCAGTTGCCGACGCCCGAGGCGCCGGGCACCAGGGCGGAGCGGACGTAGCTGTCGGCCGCGCTCGAGTCGGTGCCCACACCGGTCCAGAAGAAGGGAACCCGCAGCGTCACCAGGGTGTCGGCGTAGGTGCCGATGGTCCCGAAGGTGGGCCGGGAGTCGATCGCGATACCGGTCTGCTGCACGTCCCGCTGCAGCGCGATGCCCACGAACCGCGCCCGCCGGTCGATGCCGTCCCGCAGCTCGGTGCCGCGCATGCTCCGCATCGTCCCCAGCACCAGGCTGGTGGACGCACCGAGCACGATGACGCCCGCCATCATGGCGATCATCACTTCGACCAGGGTGAACCCTGCCGTGCTCCGACGTCGGGAACTGGTCATGTTACCCTCGATACGCCATGGTGATGAGCTGCACCGGCTGGGTCTGACCCGGATAGTCGATCTGCACCGTGATGCGAAGCAGGTTGCCCGAGTCCGCCGTCACGGTGGTGCTCCGGGTGAGCGGACCCGCCGCGGCCACGCGGCCCTGGAGGTCCACCTTCACCGGAGCCTCGCTCACCAGCGTCCACGGATCGCGGGAGCGAACGTCCTCGACGTACGACCGGGCCACGCTCAGCGCGACCGAGCGGAGATCGGTGTCCCGCTGGGTCTTCACCAGCGAGGACTGCACCTTGGCCAGCGCCAGCAGCCCGATCGCCAGCATCGACAGCGCCACCATGACCGACATGAGGGTGAAGCCCCTCGCCCGCCGCGCGGTCGTCATTGCCAGGCTCCTCCCCGATAGGTCCAGACCCGGATGCCCGCCGCCGCCGTGATGGACACGGCGGAGATGGCCGTAGCGTCGTTGGCGCTCGTCAGGTAGATCACGCCGGTCGTACCGAACGGGTTGGTGATCCCCTGCGACGTGAAGTCGAGCCGCGAGCTCGGCAGGGTGATCGCGGTGGCGCCGGCGGTCCCCGGCACGCTCGGCGTCGCTCCCGCTCGGGCGATCCGAACGCCATCGGCCAGCACTCGGCTCCGGAATACGGCTAGCGCCGTCATCTCCGCCGCGTTCTGGGCGAAGGCGCCGTTGCGGTCGGCGTCGAAGTAGCCGGTGTACGTGCCCGTGACGGCGTTGAAGGTCACCCGGGTCATGGTGGCCGTGGACAGCGCCCGGGTACGCACCGTCTCGATGTCCACCGCCATCTGGCGCGCCGCCGAGCGCACTCGCGACGCGTGGGACACGCGGAATCGCGGCATCAGGATCGCGGTCAGGACCCCGATCATCACGATGACGACCAGGGCCTCGACCAGGGTGAATCCGCGCCGCGGGTACCGCGTCGTCATGGGCACTAGTAGATCGGCCGGAAGGCGGTCTGGATCACGCTGCCGACCGTCGGCGTGCCCGGCGGCAGCTTGGTCGGGTCGCGGAACGCCATGTCGAACGCCCAGTCACGGGTCGGCGGGTCGTAGTAGGAATCCCACGCCCACCGCTTCCGCTTGGCATAGCGGCTCTGGAAGAGCGACACCAGCGAGCCGCGGTAGAGCATGTCCACGCCGCCCCAGTCTTCGAGGAAGCGGGGGAAGTTCTCCAGCCCCCCGCCATAGTTCGGGTAGGCGCCGGCGGTGAGCGGCGTCCCGTGGAAGGCCGCGGAGTCGGCCGGATTGCAGGGCGGCAGCGCCCGGTTGACGTCACAGGGGGTCGCGGAGAAGCCGGCCGCGACCGCCGCGTGGACCTGCATGTCCGTCGCGTTGGTCTTCGGGAAGGTGAACGCGTCGGCCGGATTACCGGTGCGCGCCCGCCGGCCAGGCGTGGGCGCCGTCCGTCCACGACGGCGAGAGGAACGTGACCGCATCGCCGAGCAGCGCGGCCGGCTGCCAGCCCACCGTGTTGTAGTTGCCTTGGACGTAGACCGGGCGGTCGGTGGAGATCGTGAGTGGATACCGGAGCTGCGAGCCGTTCCGCAGCCGGATGGCCGGGTAGTCGGTTTCGCCCTTGAGGACGGTATACGGCGCGCCAGAGGTGACCGTCGCCGGATCGAAGGTGATGTAGATGATGTCGATCGGCTTGGGCAGCGGGTGCGCCTGGATCCACGCCTGGAGCGCGCCGATGTCGATGTTGAGCAGGTCCACACCGACGTTTTCCCGGCCGTCATAGAACGCGTTCCGCTGGCCGGAGAAGATCGCCTGGCACTCCGCCGCCGTCGGAATCGGCCGCCCGCCGCGGTCCATATCGGCCACCAGCGTGGTGCAGAACGCCAGGGGCGCATTTGCCAGCAGGTTGGTCTTCACCAGGATGTGAAGGTCGGCCTTCCGTGAGAACTTCACGTTGCTGATCGCCGCATCGTCGCCCGCGGCCCGCGGATCCACGATGGTCGTGGCAGGCATGCCGGCCGGCAGCGGCAGGTTGAGGGGCGTGACACCGCTGGCCGAGCTCATGAGCCGGCCGTCGAAGTCGTTGTTGCTCTTCGTGACGAAGGAGCTGCCCGGATCGGAGCGCGAGTCAAACGTCAGCGCGACCGGGTTGCCGTCCATGTCGTCGATGAACACGCCGTTCAGCCGCTGGTTGCTGGCCTTCCGCATCCAGATCACGCTGTCCGCGGCGGTCACGTTGTCCTGGAAGTACGAGTTGTCCGACGTCAGGTAGAGGTTGCTGTTGGTGTGCACCCAGCCCGCGAAGTCCATCCGGGGGCCGTTGTGGATCTCGAGGTCTTCCTCGTAGAACACGCCGAACTGGAACAGCGGGATCGACTGCGCGTTCACCGACACGACCACCGCGCTCCGGTTCCCCGCGGGGTCGGTGGCCGAGGTGCGGATATCGATCTGCTGGTTCAGGCTGTAGAGGCCGGTGTAGGGGCCCTGGTTGATGACTTTGTAGACCGCGGCGTCGATCCGACTGGCGGTCGGCGCGGCGAACGTGAAGCCCGGGATGGTGGGCGCCGTGATCGCGGCCAGCTCCGGATCGGTGATGATGCCGTCGCTGATGTGCGTGGCGAGCTGGGACATGACGTGGTCCGCCCCGGCCTCGACGGCATACGTCACCCGGGAGCCGCGGTAGTCGATACCGGCGGACCGCTGGACCATCACCATGGTCGCAACGCCGGTCCCGATCAGTGCCGTCAGGAGCACCAGGAAGATCAGCGTCGCCTCCAACGTGAATCCACGCGGCTGCAGCTGTCTCTTCAGCATGCTGTGACCTCTCCCATTGGGGCGCGCCAGCCAATCCGCCGTGACCACTCCGACCTCCCGCCGGCTCCGGTCAAGCTAGGAGCCGGGTCCTGCCACGCAACTGCAAAAAGCTTGGCACCTGTCAAAACCCGCTACACGCCCACGCAGGAAGCGGCAGACGTGTAAATTCCTGCATAGCTTTGTGCTAGCCTCTCTGGCTGCCTTTCTTACTAAGGACAACAGTTTAGAAGTTACGGCCCCCTGTCAGGCACGAACCGGGCCAGCCGGAGGCGGTTTCGGCCGCCTAAGTGGCCCCCCGGGGCGGGACTACCTATTATCCAGCCCGGTTTTCGCGAACCCTTCCTTTATCCCGCACGCATGCCCATGGCCGACACCACCCTGATGGACAAGCTGGTCTCCCTCTGCAAGCGCCGAGGATTCGTCTTCCAGTCGTCGGAGATCTACGGCGGCCTCGGATCGGTCTGGGACTACGGACCGCTCGGGGTGGAGCTCAAGAAGAACGTGAAGGACCGCTGGTGGCGGGCGATGGTCCACGCGCGGGACGACATCGAGGGGCTCGACGCCGCCATCCTCATGCATCCCCGGGTCTGGGAGGCCTCCGGCCACGTGGCCGGCTTCACCGACCCGCTGGTGGACTGCCGGCACTGCAAGAACCGCTTCCGGGCCGACGACCCCCGGATCAAGGGCACGCCCGGACAGCCCGATGCGCAGTGCCCCGTCTGCGGCAGCAAGGGCACGCTCACCGAGCCCCGCATGTTCAACCTGATGTTCAAGACCTTCATGGGGCCGGTCGAGGAGCAGGCGGCGGTCGTGTTTCTCCGGCCGGAGACGGCGCAGGGGATCTACGTCAACTACCTGAACGTGCTCCAGAGCTCCCGGCAGAAAATTCCCTTCGGCATCGCGCAGATCGGGAAGGCGTTCCGCAACGAGATCACGCCGGGCAACTTCATCTTCCGAACCCGCGAGTTCGAGCAGATGGAGATGCAGTTCTTCGTGAAGCCGGGAACCGACGCGGAGTGGTTCGAGAAGTGGCGGGAGTGGCGGATGCAGTGGCACCACGACCTGGGCCTCACCCCCGCGCGGCTCCGCTGGCACCAGCACGGCCCGGACGAGCTGGCCCACTACGCCCGCGCCGCCTTCGACGTCCAGTACGAGTTCCCCTTCGGCTGGCAGGAGATCGAGGGTATCCACAACCGCGGCGACTTCGACCTCGGCCGGCACCAGGAATTCTCCGGCAAGAAGCTCGACTACTTCGAGCAGGCCGCCAACGAGCGCTTTCTCCCCTTCATCGTCGAGACCTCCGCCGGCGCCGACCGGGTCACGCTCACGCTGCTGGTGGACGCCTACCGCGAGGAGGAGGTCGAAGGCGAGACCCGCGTGGTCCTGGGCCTCCACCCGGCCGTAGCGCCGATCAAGGCCGGCGTCTTCCCGCTGGTGAAGAAGGACGGCATGCCCGAGCTGGCCACGGCCCTGTACCGCGATCTCAAGCTCCGGTTTCCTTGCTTCTATGACGACAGCGGAGCCATCGGGCGGCGCTACCGCCGGATGGACGAGGCGGGCACGCCGTTCGGCATCACGGTGGACGGGGAGACGACGTCGGCGCGGACGGTGACCGTGCGGCACCGGGATTCGATGCAGCAGGAGCGGGTGTCGCTGGATCAGGTGGGGGTAGTACGTGGCGGAGCGGATCGCGGAAGGCGACTCGCGGAGAGGGGCGTGAAGGCAGTTGAGGGGACGTGGAGGTAGTCGAGGGGACGTGGAAGCGCGAGTAGGCAAGCGATGTCACCCCGAGCGAGCGAATGGACCATGCCGGTAAGGTCTCCTCGCGTCCGCTCGGGATGAGGTCACGTACCCATGCGCCTCTCCGACTTCGAAGCGATGGTCCGCCGGATCGCCGATGAGGTCCCCGCCGAGTTCATGCAGGGCATCGCCGAAGTCGCCGTCTCTCCCCGCGCCGTTCCCCATCCCGACCGTCTCGAGATCTTCACCCTGGGCGAGTGCATTCCGCTCCCCTCCGGCGACGGGGGCACCGCCGAGGGCATCCAGAGCCGCGTCGTTCTCTACTACGGCTCCTTCGCTGGCTCTCGCGCAGCTCCAGGAGGGCTTCGACTGGCGCGAGGAGGCGTGGGAGACGCTGACCCACGAGGTGCGCCACCACCTCGAGTGGCGGGCGCGGGCGCCGACCCTGGAGGCCTTCGACCGCGCCGTCGAGCAGAACTTCGCCCGGCAGGACGGCGAGCCGTTCGACCCGCTCTTCTTCCTCGACGGCGAGCCCGCCGGCGACGACGCCTACAGCGTGGAGGACGATGTCTTCCTCGACCGCGTCGTGGACGCGCTCCCGGCGAGCGCGTCGGTGCAGTGGCGCGGGCGCGCCTACCGTATCCCCCTCCCGACCGGTGCCGAGCTGCCCGCCTTCCTCACGCTCGAGGGCGTGGCCGACTCGCCCGAGGGCGATCTGGTCCTCGTCCTGCGGCGGAAGCCGGGGCTGCGCGACCTGATCCGGCGGCCCGCGCCCTTCCAGGCCACCGTCACCGTCGTCGAGGTATATTTCTCCCCCGATTCGGCCGATTCCTCCAACCGATGAGTCCTTCATGGTCTTCGAGGCGGTGACGGCGCTGGATGGAGCCGAGGTGCTCCGCCGGGCCAAGACGTTCTTCGCGCAGCGCATTCCCATGCAGGCGGCGTTTCCCGAGAAGGAAGGACCGGGCTGGCTCGTCCTGCGGGGCCAGGGCGGGGAAGAGGTGGCGATCGCCGTCCGTCCGGCCGCCGGCGGCAATCACGTGCGCGCGAGCACGCTCTTCTTCGACCAGGCAGCTGGACCGGTTCCTCTCGACGCTGCCTCCGGCTGCGGAGGTGGCGTGACCGCTCCCCTTCGGCTCCGGGTGACCGTGCAGGACGCCTGGGACGAGGTCCCGCTCGATCTTCCGCCCGGCACCTCGCTGGCTGAGCTCAAGCGCCGCGCCCTCGACGCGACCAAGGTCATCCGCGATCCCGACGAGTACGTGATCAAGTTCCGTGGCGCGGAGCTGTACGACGAGTCGCGCTCGCTCACCGACGCCGGGCTGGTGTCCAACGGCGCCGTGATCGTCCTGCCTCGTCGGCGGCGCCCGGTTCGATAGGCGCTAGGCCGTGGCGCTCTCCCCGCTGGCCTTCCGCTCCCTCACCCTCGTCGCCGCCGGATTCCTGGCGTTCGACGGGGCGGCGCTGCTCGGACTCGGTCTCTGGGCCGGGAACCGGGTGCTGCTCGTGGCCGGCCTGGTGCTCTTTCTGTCGTCCGGCGGCGTGCTGCTGTTCTGGCGCCGGCACCTCCGCCGGCTCGACGAGATCGACGAGGCCCGCCGCGATCTGCGCGACGAGGCCGAAGAGCTTCGCCGGGTTCTGAGGGGTTGATGGCCGTTCCCGATCTTCACGCATCCCGACTGCATCCGGCACGATCCGGGATCGGACCATCCCGAGAGCCCGGCCCGCCTGCGGGTCCTGCTCGACAAGGCGAAGACCACGCCCGGCGTCGCCATCATCGAGGCCAAGCCCGCGTCGCGCGAACCGCTCCTCGTGGTCCATCCCGACTCGCACCTCCGCACCCTGGAGTCCCTGAGCGCGCGGGGCGGCGGGGTGCTGTTCCTCGACACCATCCTGAACGGAGCGAGCTGGAGCGCGGTGCTCGGGGCGACAGGCGCCGTGCTCGCGGCCGTGGACCACGCCCACGCCGGGCGGGGGCACGCCTTCGCGGCGGTGCGGCCCCCGGGGCATCACGCGCTCGCCGGCAAGGGGATGGGGTTCTGCCTGGTGAACAACGTGATCGTCGCGGCCAAGCACGCGCAGAAGGCCGGGCGCGCCCGCGTGCTCATCGTGGACTGGGACGTCCACCACGGGAACGGGACCCAGGCGCTGATGGAGACCGATGCCACGATCCGGTTCGTCTCGCTGCATCAGCATCCGTGGTATCCCGGCACCGGCATGGCCGACGAACGGGGCGTGGGCAACGTGTTCAACGTGCCGCGCGGGCCCAATCATCCGGCGTCGCTCTACGTCACCGACCTCTGGTCGGCCATCGTGGCCGCCACCACCGACTGGACCCCGGATCTCATCCTCGTGTCGGCGGGCTTCGACGCGATGGCCGGCGATCCGCTCGGCGGGTTCACGCTGGAGCCGGAGCACTATGCCGACGTCACCCGCCGGCTGCGGGAACGGATGCCGGATGCGCCGATCGTCGGGTTGCTGGAGGGCGGGTACGCGCCGTCACGGGTGGCGGACGGGGTGTTGGCGCACGTACGGGCGTTGGCGTGAGCAGCGAATCGGTGTCATCCCGAGCGCAGCGAGGGATCTTGCCCGCGCATGTCCGGAAGCCACGTCGGCAAGGTCCCTCACTTCGCTCGGGATGACAGGTCACTCTGACCAGAGGCCTCCTTGCCCAAGCTCACGATGGAAACCGAAGTCCTCAAGCTCCGCACCCGCCATCCGTTCATCATCGCGCGCGGCGGGCGGAGCGACTACGAGACGGTCTGGGTCCGCCTCAAGGACGGCGACGGCAACGAGGGCTGGGGCGAGGCCGCACCGTCGAGCTTCTACGGCGAGACGACCGAGGTCATGCTCGGCGCGTTCCAGCGCTACGGCAAGCTCCTCCCCGACGACCCGTTCGACATCGAGGAGACCGAGCGCCGCTGGGAAGAATCGCTCCGGCGCAACCCGGCCACCCGCGCCGCCCTCTCCTCCGCGTTGCACGACCTCGTCGGCAAGCGGCTCGGCATCCCGGTCTGGAAGCTCTGGGGCCTCGACCCCGCCAAGGCGCCGCGGTCCACCTTCACCATCGGGATCGACACGGCCGAGAAGATTCGCGCCAAGGTGCTGGAGGCGAAGCAGTATCCCATCCTCAAGATCAAGCTGGGCAGCGATCGCGACCTGGAGATCCTGCGCACCATCCGCGACGCGACCGACCGGGAGATCCGGGTGGACGCCAACTGCGGCTGGACGGTGAAGCAGACCATCCAGATGCTCCCCGTGCTGAAGGAGTACGGCGTCACCGTCCTGGAGCAGCCGCTGCGCCCCGACGACGCTGGACGGCCTGGGCGAGATCCGCCGCCGGGCGGAGATCCCGGTGATCGCCGACGAGAGCTGCGAGACCGCCGCCGACATCCCGCGGCTGGTCGGCAAGGTGGACGGGATCAACATCAAGCTCGCCAAGTGCGGCGGCCTGCGGGAAGCGATCCGGATGATCGCCATCGCCCGCGCGCACGCGATGACGGTGATGGTCGGCTGCATGATCGAGAGCTCGATCGCCATCACCGCCGCCGCGCACTTCACCCCCCTGGTGGACATCGTGGACCTGGACGGCGCCGCGCTGCTGGCCGACGATCCCTTCGTCGGCGCGACGATCGACGCCGGCCAGGTGAAGCTCCCGACCGCCCCGGGGCTCGGCCTCCGGCGGAGATGACCGAGCGCTTCGCTACCGTCGCGCTCCCGCTCCCGCTCGCCTCCTCGTACACCTACCGCATTCCCGAGACGCTGGGCGACCGGGTCGCTCCCGGCGCGCGCGTCGTCGTGCCCGTCCGCCGGCGCGAGCTCATCGGCATCGTGATCGAGGCCGACGCGCCGCCGCCCGAGGCGGAGGCCCGCGACATCCTCGCCGCCCCGGACGACGAGCCCGCGGTTCCCGAGGGCTTGCTCGCGACCGCCCGATGGATCGCCGGCTACTATGGCGCCCCGCTCGGCCTCACGCTCAAGGCGATGCTGCCGGGCGGGCTCTGGGGCGAGTCGCAGGTGACCGCCGCCCGGGTTCCCGGCCGGTGGAACATCGGCGGCTTCGCCGGCGAGGTGCTCGACTGGCTGGAGGAGCGCGGTGAGAAGGCGGCCGTCGCGGCGATCGCGCGGGGGATGCGGCGGCCGGTCTGGGACGCGTTGCACCGGCTGGCCTCCGTGGGCGCCGTGGCCCTGGAGGTGGTGCCGCCCGATACCGGCGCGGGCACGGCCACCGAGCGCGTGGTGACGCTGCAGGGCGAGCCGCCCACGCTGATCGAGCGGACCACCCTCTTCAAGCGTCGCGCGCGGCGGCGGGAGCTGTACGAGGCGCTGGAGTCGCTCGGCGGGAGCGCGCAGGTCCGCCACGTGGTGGACCAGCTCGGCTTCGGCGAGGCGGTCATCAAGGGGCTGGTCGATCAGGGGCTGGCGCGCATCGCCCTGGCGGAGCGGGTGCGCGATCCCTTCGCCGATACGCCCGGCACGCCGCCGCCGAGCACGCTCACCGACGCGCAGACGGAAGCGCTTCGGGCCATCGAGTCGCTGGGGCCCGGCGAGAGCGCGCTCCTCTTCGGCGTGACCGGCAGCGGCAAGACGCTGGTCTATCTCGAGGCGGTCCGCCGGGCGCTCGGCTCGCGGGAAGGGCGCCATCGTGCTCGTCCCCGAGATCGGGCTCACGCCGCAGACCGTGAGCCGCCTGCGCGGCGCCTTCGGTGACGAGGTGGCGGTGCTCCACAGCGCCCTCTCCGACGGCGAGCGCGCCGATGCCTGGCGGCTGCTGCGCCGCGGCGAGCGCAAGGTGGCGGTCGGCGCGCGATCCGCCGTCTTCGCGCCCGTGCGCGACCTCGGCATCATCGTGGTGGACGAGGAGCACGAGACCAGCTACAAGAACGGCGAATCGCCGCGGTATCAGACCCGAGACGTCGCCGCCGTCAGGGCGCGGATCGAGGGCGCCTCGCTCGTCCTCGGCAGCGCCACGCCGTCACTGGAGACCATGGCCGCGACCGCCGACCGTGTCCGGCTCCTTCGCCTTCCGGAGCGGGTGGGAGCGCGGCCGATGCCGCCGGTGGAGATCGTGGACCTGCGCACCGCGCCCAAGGTGGCGGGGACCGGCGCGCTCCCGTGGTCCGCGGCGCTCGATGCGGCGATCGTCGAGACCCGCTCCCGCGGCGAGCAGGCCCTGCTGCTGCTCAACCGCCGGGGATATGCCTCGTTCCTCCAGTGTCCCGCCTGCGGCGAGGTGTGGCAGTGCCCGCGCTGCACCATCTCCCTCACCGTGCACCGCGCGCCCGCCGCGCTTCGCTGCCACTACTGCGGCCACGAGGAGTCGCTGCCGTCCACCTGCCGGGTCTGCGCCAATCCCGTGCAGCAGATGCGCGGCGTCGGCACCCAGCAGCTCGAGCAGGTGCTGGCGGAGCGATACCCGCAGGCGCGCGTGGCCCGCATGGACCTCGACACCACGAGCACCAAGTGGTCCCACCAGCGGATCCTGGGCACGGTGGAGCGGGGCGAGGTGGACCTGCTGATCGGCACCCAGATGATCGCGAAGGGACTCGACTTCCCCAACGTGACGCTGGTCGGCGTGGTGGACGCCGACACCGGGCTCTACCTCCCCGACTTCCGCTCGGCGGAACGGACCTTCCAGCTGCTGGCGCAGGTGGCCGGACGGGCAGGGCGGGGCCCCAAGGGCGGGCGGGTCATCGTGCAGACGCGGCATCCGGAGCACCACGCGCTGCTCGCCGCGGCGCGGCATGATGCGGAAGGGTTCCTGCGGGAGGAGCGCGAGCTGCGCCGGACGCCGCCCTATCCGCCCGAGCTCCACCTCGTGAACCTGATCGTCTCCGGCGAGAACGAAGCCGAGACCGCGAACCAGGCCGCGGAGGTGGCGGACTGGTGCCACGCGCTGGTCGCCCGGCGCGAGCTGTCGGTGACGGTGCTCGGCCCGGCGCCGTGCCCGCTCGCGAAGATCAAGGACCGCTGGCGCTGGCACGTGCTGCTGAAGGGAGCGTCGCCGGTGCTGGGAGGGATCGTGCGTTACGCAGCCCGCCGGCTGCCGCGGATGGGGCAGACGCGGGTGGTGATCGATCGGGATCCGGCGTCGTTGTTGTAGCGCGGGAAGAGCAGCATCCGCGCACCACCTCATCCCGAGCGAAGCGAGGGACCTGCTCCGCCGGGGTTCGATGTCGGCTGAGCAAGGTCCCTCGCTTCGCTCGGGATGAGGTTCTGTTCCTGACCGCCTGCATCCCGCCTGACCGCCCGCCCTACCTCACCCGATACCCGATCTCCGTCCCGAAATACACCACCCGCCGCGGCGCCGGCTCGATCACCCGCCCGAACAACCCGTTCAGCGTCACCGACCCGATGTACCGCCGGTCCCACAGGTTGTTCACGCCGACGAACGGCGACAGCCGCAGCACGCCGACATCCCCGTCCCAGCCGAGCCGCGCGTTCGTCACGCCCGCGCCCCACGAATCCACGGTCCCCTCGGGCGTGTTCGCGTCGTCCGACGCGACCGACGACGTCAGCGTGTGGTCCGCGTCGAAGTAGAGCCCGTTCGTGATCCCGGTGCGGAGCCCCAGTCGCCAGAAGTGCGACGGCACGCCCGGCAGCCGGTTGCCGTCCAGCTCGGGATCGTCCACGAAGCGATAGCGGGCATAGGTGTACGCGCCGTTCAGCCTCAGCCCGGTCACCGGCGTCACGCTGAGCCCCACCTCCGCGCCGTCGTTGTGGGTCCGCTGCGCATTCCGGAAGAACGCCCGGCCGCCGACCTCCTCCTCCTGCACGATCGCGTCGGTCACCCGGCTCATGAACACCGCCGCCGAATAGGTCACCCGCCGCGACGCTTCGCCTCGCGCGCCGACCTCGTAGTTCACCGCGCGCTGCGGCCCCAGCTCCCGGTTGAAGCCGCCCGAGCCGTCGGGCTGGTTCACCAGCTCGGTCGTCGTCGGCGTCTCGAACGAGGTGGACACGTTGACGTAAGGGACAAACGTCGGATCGAACGCCCAGCTCGCGCCGATGTTGCCGCTCACCGCCGACATCGAGCGGTTGCCGCTGTCGTCGCCGTCGGTGAGGAAGCGGTCGCCCAGGCTGAACCGCACCCAGTCGAAGCGGGCGCCGCCGCTCACCAGCAGCCGCTCGTTCGGCGCCCACTGCACCTGGGCGAACGGCCCCACCTCGGTCACCCGCTCCTGCTGGTCGAGGAACAGCGCTCCCGTCGGGGCGCCGGCGTCGGACACGATGTTCTCGCGGTCGTCGCTCATCCGCTGGAGGTCCACGCCGGCGGTGAGCCGCGGGCGCCTGCTTCCGCCCCGCCGAGCGCGTGCACGCTGCTGAGCCGGATGCCCGCGACGTTGCGGCCGATCCGGACGTACGTGCCGTTGGTCGGGCCGCCCGGGATGTCCGGCGGCGCCGCGAGCGGGTTCTCCAGGTCGCGGAGCAGGCCGAACACGGTCACGCCGTACTCGTTGCCCTTGGCGTCGAAGTGCCGCACGCCCACGGAGAGCTGGTGCTGCTGCACGTCCTTGTCCGCGCCCCGGCGGAGATTGTTGGCCGCGGCGGAGTCGGGGTTGGCCTCGTACTCGGCGCGGGTGAGGGCGCCGGGGTTCTGGGCCTGGGGATTGTCGGCCAGGCTGAGCCGCACCGTGGCCGAGGTGGATCCGTTGATGGTCCAGTCGCCGCCGGCGTTGAGCTGGCGGAATTCCGCCGCGCTGTGCTGCCGGAATCCGTCGGCCTTGAACTGCGACACCGACAGCGTCCCGCTCACGTTGCCCGACCGTCCCGAGGTCCAGCTCTGCCACTTGTAGAAGCCGTCGCCCTCGCGCTTGCCGTCGCCGCCCTGAAGCCGGATGCGCTGGGCGAACGGCCCCGGGTCCGCCCGCTGGGTCTGCAGCGAGATCACGCCGCCCGAGGCGTTGCCGTAGAGCGACGAGCTCGCGCCCCGCAGCACTTCCGCCCGCTCCAGGTCGGCGAAGTCCACGTTGGTGAGCTGGCTCTGCCCGTCGGGCAGGGTCTGGGGCACCCCGTCCACCAGCACCTTGAGCCCGCGCACGCCGAAGTTGGAGCGGCTGCCGAAGCCGCGGATGGAGATCCGCTGGTCCAGGGAGAAGTTGTAGCGGTTCGCCACCACGACGCCGGGCAGGTTGTTGAGCGCCTCGTCGATGCCGATCGTCGGCTGTCCCCGCGAGATGTCGTTCCGGTTGAGCACGCCGACGGCGAACGGCACCCGGTCGAGCGGCTCCTGGGTGCGGGTGACGGTGACGTTCAGCTCGGGTAGCTGGGTGACGTTGGTGGTGTCCTGCCGCGTCGTGTCGCCGGCCACCGGCTCCTGGGCGGCCAGGGGAGCGGCGACGGCAACAGCGACGAGCAGGGGGACAAGTCTGCGCATGGACTCTCCTCTGGGTTGTCCCAAAAATAACCGTTCCCGGCTGCGTCTGCCTTGAAAGGCCCCGACCCCCCCTCTAGCTTCCACCCGCGATGACCGACACCCCCAACACATTGCCCGACTTCACGAAGCCGCCCTTCGCCGGCCAGCCGGAGGCCCGCTTCGAACCCCTCCCGGCGGACGGCGTCCTGCCGGAAGGCTTCTTCTCCACCTCCAACCTCCCGACCTACCTGCAGGTGGGCGGGCGGTGGGTCGCGCCGATCCGGCCGCGCATGGACTGCGTGGTGGTGCGGCGGGGCCAGGTGATCGAGACCATCGAGCCGCGCCGGCTCAAGAAGGGCGAGCTGGTGGCCATGGGCGAGGCGGAGGACGGCACCGAGGGCATCGTGGTGCACGCCCAGGGCTTCCTGGGCGGGCACCCACGGAGCCAACGAGTTCCGCTTCATGTCCACCGAGGTCAGCCGCGAGCGCCCGGTCAACTACGAGGAGCTGGCCGCCCGGCTCGGCGAGGAGAAGCGGCGCGGCGGGTATCTCGTCTGGGTGGTCGGCCCCGCGCTGGTGCACTCCCGGGCCCGCACCGACTTCGAGTGGTTCATCCGCAACGGCTACGTCCAGGCGGTGCTCGCCGGCAACGCCGTCGCGGTGCACGACATCGAGGCGGCCATCTTCGGCACCACCCTCGGCATGACCAACACCGGCCAGCCGACCGAGGGCGGGCACGGCCTGCACATGCGGGCGATCAACCGGGTCCGCGCGGCCGGCTCGATCGAGCGCGCGGTGGAGACCGGTCTCATCAAGAGCGGCATCATCCACGCGCTGGTCACCAGCAAGGTGCCCTTCGTGCTCGCCGGCTCGATCCGGGACGACGGCCCGCTGCCCGGGGTCTACAGCGACACGCTGGCCGCGCAGGACGCCATGCGGGAGTACACCGTCAAGGCCACCGGCGCCGTCTTCGTCGCCACGGCCCTCCACGCGATCGCGGTGGGCAACATGCTCCCCGCGTTCTACCTCTGCGACGGCGCGCCCGCGCCGCTCATGACCATCTGCGTGGACCAGACCGAGTTCGTGGTCAACAAGCTCAAGGACCGCGGCACCCACCAGGCCTACGGCGTCGTCACCAACGCGCAGGACTTCATGCACGTGCTCCGCTTCTACACGGAGCGCTGGGAGAGTGCCGGCGCATGAACGCCGCGCCCGACTCCGGCTGGGCCCGGCTCGCCGGCGCGGTGGCGGAGACGCTGCCCCCGACCGAGGTGGACGGCGTCTGGACCTTTCGGACGCTGCGCCACGAGGGGAAGGAGTGGGGCACCGCCGTCCTCTCCCGGGTGGACGGGGAGCGTCGCCGGATCTACACCGCCCGCTACGTCCTCGCGATCAAGGGCAAGGAGCGGGGCAAGTTCGAGGCGACGGTCCAGGAGGTAGGGAGCGGCCCGGTCTCGGCGCTCGCCCAGCTGCTGCAGGACGCCCAGAAGCGCATCGACGACGAGGAGCCGCCGACGCCGGTCTCGCCGGAGTCGTGGTTCGATGGCTCGGCTCGCTAGCGCCGAAGGAGCCGCGCTCCTCGATCGTTTCCGCCGGTATCTCCGCGATCATCACCAGCCGGTCACCCGCCAGCGCGACGTCGTCGCCCAGGTCGTGTTCCTCTCCGATGACCACCCATCCGTGGACGCCATCCTCCGCCGCCTGAAGGATCGGGGCGAGGCCGTCGGCACCGCGACCGTCTACCGCACGCTCGACGTGCTGGTGGAGAGCGGCCTCGTCCGCGCGCACGACTTCGGGGAAGGCTTCAAGCGCTACGAGCCGATGCCGGCCCAGGCGTACCACGAGCACCTGATCTGCGAGCGGTGCGGCAAGGTGGTCGAGTTCCAGAACGAGCGGCTGGAGCGGATGCTCCCGGTCATCGCCGACGAGCACGGCTTCCAGCACTCCCGGCACCGGGTGGAGATCTACGGGGTCTGCCGCGACTGCCGCCGGCGCGAGCTGGTCGTGGGATCGAGGGACGGCTCATGAACGAGCCCGCGGCGCTCGGCATCGCGGTCGCCTTCGCGGCCGGGCTGCTCAGCTTCCTCTCGCCCTGCGTGCTGCCGCTGGTCCCGTCGTACGTCGGGTTCCTCACCGGCATGACGCTGCCGGAGATGGAAGGGCGGCGGCGGGTCGCGCTGATCCACGCGCTGCTCTTCGTCGCGGGGTTCTCCCTCGTCTTCATCCTCCTCGGCGCCAGCGCCACCGCGCTCGGCCGCGCGCTCAACTACTACCAGGTCTGGCTCCAGCGGATCGGCGGCGTCCTCATCATCGGCTTCGGACTGGTGTGCCTGGGCGTGATCAAGGCGGAGTGGCTGACCCAGGAGCGGCGGCTGCATATCGAGCACAAGCCGGTCGGCTTCCTCGGTTCGGTGCTGGTGGGGATGGCGTTCGGGGCGGGGTGGACGCCTTGCATCGGTCCCGTGCTGGGCGCGATCCTCGGCCTCGCGGCCACTTCCACCGATCTCTCGCGCGGGATGCTGCTGCTCGCGGTCTACTCCGCGGGCCTCGCGGTCCCGTTCCTGATCGCGGCGGTGGCGGTCGAGCGCTTCCTCGACTGGTTCCAGCGGTTCCGCCGCTATCTGCCGTGGGTGATGCGGGTGAGCGGCGCGCATGCTGGTGCTGGTGGGCGTGCTGCTGTTGACCGGTGAGTTCACCCGCCTCGCGGGCTGGCTCCAGGGCTTCACCCCGGAGTTCCTCCTCAAGTCGCTCTGAGCCGCTACCGCTCCGTGTAGCGCGCCGCGTAGTCCATCACGCACATCTGGCCGTACTCCTGGTGCGGCCCGCAGGCGACGCCCTCGAACTTCCATTTCGGGTCCAGGATGTTGTCCCGGTGCCCCCGGTCGCCCACGCCGTCGTCGATGATGAGCTGGATGACCACGTCGCGCGCCGGGTTCTCGCCGTAGGCGATGTTCTCGGCCATCGCGCCGCCCCAGCGGCCGTAGCGGTTGGAACGCCCGGCCGGACTGCTGCCGTCGGTGCCGCGGTGCTCGAATCCGCCCACCGGCCCCTGGTCGCGGACATGGTCCGCCGCGGCGGCGCTGAGGCCCATCGAGAGATGCAGCGGCCCCATCGGCTGGCGGCGCTCGAGCGCGGCGATCGCCTCGCGAACCGCGTCGGGGCCCTCCTCGGTGCGGAGGTGTGGCCGGCCGGGACGCTCCAGCACCTTGCCGTCGAAGCGGGGGAGCATGCGCGCGGAGGTGGGCCGCGTAGCCGGCCGGATCGCGGCGGACGGCGTTGGTCTCGGCGTGGATCTCGCGGGCGAGGCGGAGCCAGTCGGGAACAGAAACTTCATCCCGAGCGGAGCGAGGGACCTCTTCCGCAGGCGATCGAAGCTCGCGCAGCAGGTCCCTCGCTTCGCTCGGGATGACACACGCCGAGCGCCAGCAGCGTCGCCACCCCCACCACCCACACCCTACCCCCCACCGACTCCCTCCTCCTCCAGCTCCTCCTCGAGCTGCTGCCGCCGGAGCAGCTCCCAGTACCGCCCTCCCCGCACGATCAGATCGGCATGCACGCCCTGCTCGACGATCCGCCCCTCGTCGAGCACCAGGATCCAGTCCGCGTCCCGCACCGCCGCGAGCCGGTGGGACACGATGATGCTGGTCCGCCCGCTGAGCGCGCCCCGCAGCGCCGCGAGGATCCGCGCCTCGGTATGCGCGTCCACCGCGCTGAGCGCGTCGTCCAGCACGAACACCGGCGGGTCCTGCGCCAGCGCCCGCGCGATCGCGGTGCGCTGCTTCTGGCCGCCGGAGAGATTGATCCCCCGTTCGCCGAGCAGCGTATCGAACCCGTTGGGCAGCGACGGCAGCGCCTCGGCGAGCTGGCTCACCTCCGACACCCGCTCCAGCCGCCCGTCGTCCGGCGCGCCGAGCAGCACGTTCTCGCGCAGCGTCTCGCCGAAGAGGAAAGTCTCCTGCGGCACGAAGCCGACCGCCCGGCGCAGCGTGGCCAGGTCCAGCTCGCGCACGTCCACGCCGTCGAGCTTCACCGACCCGCGGGTGGCGTCGTAGGTGCGGACGAGCAGGTCCACCAGCGTGGATTTCCCCGAGCCCGTGGCGCCGACGATCGCCAGCGAACGGCCCGCCTCGATCCGGAAGCTGATGTCCTCCAGCACCCAGCCGCGGTCCACCGTGCCCGGATAGCGGAACCCCACGCCCTCGAACTCCACCGTGCGCCCGCCGCGCGCGGGCGGCAGCCCCGACGGCGCGGGCGGGCTGCTGATCGCCGGCTTTTCCGCGAAGAGCTGGTTGATCCGCGCCATCGAGGCGGCGCCCCGCTGCACCAGGTTCACCGCCCACCCCAGCGCGATCATCGGCCACACCAGCATCGCCAGGTACACCCCGAAGGCGACGAACTCGCCGACCGTCACGCCGCCCGTCATGATCAGCCGCCCGCCCACGTAGAGGACGGCCACCCCGCTGAGCCCGCCCAGCAGCGTGAGCAGCGGAAAGAACAGACCCTGGACCTTTGCGAGACTCAGGTTGCGTCTCAGGTACTCCTCGCTGAGTCCCCGAAAGTGGGCGGTCTCGGCGTCCTCCTGTCGATACGCGCGGACAACCCGGACGCCCGAGAGGTTCTCGTGGGCGTGGCTGGTGAGATCGCTGAAATGGGCCTGGATGGCCTGGGACCTGCGGTGCACCAGGCCGCCCAGGGACACCATGATGACCGGCAGCCCCAGCAGCGGCAGCAGGGCCAGCAGGGTGAGGCGGGGGCTGATGGCCACCATCGCGGGTGCAATCAGGAGGGTCCGGATGCTAGTATCCACCAGATACATGAGCGCCGGACCGGCCACCATCCGAACCGCCAGCAGGTCGTTGGTCGTGCGGGCCATCACATCGCCGGTGGGGTACCGGTCGTAAAATTCGGCCGACATCCGCTGAAGATGCTGGTAGAGCTGGTCCCGAAGATCCGTTTCGACGCGGCGGCTGCCGCTGTTGAGCAGCTGGCGCATGCCGAACCGGGCCACCCCGCCGAGCAGCGCCACGCCGAGCAGCAGGGCCACGGCGGTCTGCACCTCGCGGAAGCCCGAGTCGGTCCGGAGCGCATCGATCCCGTGCTCCAGGAAGCGGGGGCCCAGCGTGGCGAAGAAATTGGAGACGACCACCAGGGCGAGGCCGAGGGAGTACGTACGGAGGTAGGGCCTCAGGAAGGGCAGGAGCGACCGCAGTTCGTGCATAGCTTCACTGCAATGTCACCGCCCCGAGATAGCCGGGCAAGTCACACCTTAAGGAGGAATTGATGACGAGAACGCTTCTCACAGTACTGGCGGTCGCGGGATTGGCGGCGTGCGGTGGAGGGGATCGCCAGCAGGTCGCCACGGCCGACAGCTTGAGCCGCGATCTCCAGCTGGCGCCGGTGGACACCTCCGCCCCGCTGAACGATCAGCCCGCGGCCGACACGGCGCCGACCCCGCCGCCGCCCGCGCCCAAGCCGGCGCCCCAAGCCGAAGCCCAAGCCCGCGCCGAAGCCGGCCGCGCCCGCGCCTGCGCCGGCTGCCGCGCCCGCACCGGCCCCCGCGCCGCCGGCCCCGCTGTCGCTCGCGGTCGGCACCGCGATCACGGCCGCGACCGACGCCGAGATTCGCTCCAACAAGAACAAGGTGGGTGACGAAGTGACCGCGACGGTCGCGACCGACGTCAAGGACGCGAGCGGCAAGGTCGTCGTCCCGGCGGGCTCGAAGGTCGTCCTCAAGGTGACCGCCATCAAGCCGTCGGACAGCAAGAGCGACAAGACGGGCACGCTCACCCTCGATGCCGTGGCGGTGGACATGAACGGCAAGGAACTTCCGATCGTCGCCACGATCTCCGGCGTGAAGACTTCGCTGCAGGGCAGGGGCACCGATGCGAACGACGTCGCCAAGGTCGCGGGCGGCACCGCCGCGGGCGCCATCGTGGGCCGCGTCCTCGGCGGCAGCAGCAAGGGCGCCATCATCGGCGGCATCATCGGCGGCGCGGTGGGAGCCCAGCGCGCGGTCGAGACCAAGGACCGCGACATCGTGCTGCCGCAGGGCACGGCGGTGACGCTGACGCTGGACAACAAGTTTGTGGCGGCCAGCTAGAAACTACGTAAAGCGTGAAGAGTAAAGCGTGAAGCGGTAAGTAGTTCCGAGAGAGAATGTCACCCTGAGCGTAGCGAAGGGGACCATGCCGGCATGGTCCCCTTCGCTACGCTCAGGGTGACACTTCAACTCAATAGCCCGCGCCTCCGCCTCCCCGTCTCGGATCGCTGACGCCCTGCCATCCGTTCGGCGTCCGGATGATCGCCTCCACATCCCCCCAGTACCCTCCGCTCGAGATCCCGTGCCCCCGAGCGCGCAGGCTGTCGAGCGTCGTCCCGGTGAAGCCGTCCTGCTCGACCCGGATGCTGTCGGGCAGCGCCTGGTGATGCATCCGCGGCGCGGTCACCGCGTCGGCGAGCGCCATCCGGTGGTCGATGACGTTCGAGATCACGTGATACACCATCGTGATGATCCGCGGCCCGCCCGGCGTGCCGACGACCAGATAGAGCTGCCCCTTGGGATCCAGCACGATGCTCGGCGTCATCGCCGAGAGCATGCGCTTGCCGGGTGCGATCGCGTTGGCCTCGCCCTGCACCAGCCCGTACATGTTCGGCTTGCCCGGCGCGGTGGCGAAGTCGTCCATCTCGTCGTTGAGCAGGAAGCCGCCGCCCGTGACGGTCACCGCGCTCCCGTAGCTGTCGTTCAGTGTCGTCGTGCAGCTCACCGCATTCCCCTCCGCGTCCACCACCGAGTAGTGCGTGGTGGATGAGCCACCGGTCGCGGCGGGCTCGAAGCGCGGCGTCGGCGTCGCTGCTTCGGTGATCTCGCTCCGGAGCTTCGCCGCGTACTCCTTGGAGAGCAGCCGCTCGACCGGATTGTCCACGAACGCGGGATCGCCCAGGTGCTTGTTGCGGTCGGTGAAGGCGCGGCGCATCGCCTCCGCTTCGCGGTGCAGCAGGGCGGGGGTGCCGAACGGCGGGAGCGGATCGAACCCTTCCACGATGTTGAGGATCTCGCCCATGGTGACGCCGCCCGACGAGGCCGGGGGCATGGAGTAGATCGTGTGGCCGCGGTAGCTGATCGTCACCGGCTCGCGCCAGATCGCCCGGTAGGCGGCGAGGTCCGCGTGGGTGATCATCCCGCCGCCCCGCCCCATCTCGGCGACGATGAGATCGGCCACCGGCCCGGTGTAGAAGCCGGCCGCGCCGTGCTGCCGGATCGCCTCGAGCGTGGCGGCGAGGTCCGCCTGCACCAGCGTGGTGCCGGGCACGGGCGGGCGCCCGCCGGGGAGGAAGCTCGCCGCCGAGGCGGGGAACGAGCTGAGCCGCGTGCTGTCGCTCCGGATGGACTCGCTCCGGTACTCGTCCACCAGGAAGCCGTCGCGCGCGAGCCGGATCGCCGGCGCGATCACCGAGTCGAACGGCAGCCGCCCGAGCTTCTGGTGCGCCGACGTCAGCCCGGCCACCGACCCCGGCACGCCCGCGGCGAGATGTCCGGTCACGCTCCGCTCGGTCGGCTCGCCGCTGGCGTCGAGGTACATGTCGCGGCTCGCGGCGCCGGGCGCGGTCTCCCGGTAGTCGAGCGTCTGGACTTCGCCGGCCGCGTTCCGGATCACCATGAACCCGCCGCCGCCGATGTTCCCCGCCTCCGGATGCACCACCGCCAGCGCGAACCCCACCGCCACGGCCGCGTCCACCGCGTTGCCGCCCTGCCGCAGGATGTCGCGCCCGATGGCGCTCGCGAGCGGATGGCCCGACACGACCATCGCGGCGGGCGCCTCGGTCACGATCGCCTTGCTGGTGTGCGGCCAGGTGCGCGAGATGCCGGAGGCGGGCTCCGGCGCATCGGTCCCGCGGCCCGCGCACGCGGCGGCCAGAGTGAGCACGAGCGGCAGCACGGCGGTTCGGCGGAGACGCACGGAGACCTCGACGACGGAGAAGGAGCGGAAGGCCGGGAGTTGCCCCGGGGGTTCGACGCGGTCTAATTTAGCGCCGGGCTGACGCTTGGAAACCATCTTTCCACCTTTCCGCGTGGCTGACGACTACCTCGACACGCGCCTGACCGAGCGGCGCAATCCCCGCAGCTCCACCATCGACACCGCCTCTTCGCTCGAGATCGTCGATCTCATCGGCGACGAGGACGCCAGTGTGCCCGGCGCCGTCCGCCAGGCGCGCGAGGAGATCGCCCGCCTGGTGGACCTGATCGAGGCCGCCTTCCGCGCCGGCGGCCGCCTGGTCTACGTCGGCGCCGGCACCAGCGGCCGGCTCGGCGTGCTCGACGCGGCCGAGTGTCCGCCGACCTTCGGCACGCCGCCGGAGATGGTGGTCGGCATCATCGCCGGCGGCTATCCGGCGCTGGTCAAGTCGGTGGAAGGCGCGGAGGACGACGTCAACGCGGGCATCGGCGAGATGGACTCCCGCCGGGTCGGCCCCGACGACGTCGTGGTCGGCATCGCGGCGAGCGGCACCACGCCGTTCGTGCGCGCCGCCCTCGGCCGCGCCCAGGCGCTCGGCGCCCGGACCGGCTTCGTCACCTGCTCCGATCCGCCCAAGCTCCTGCTCGATACCTGCGACGTCACCATCGTCGTCCCGGTCGGTCCCGAGATCGTGACCGGCTCCACCCGGATGAAGGCCGGCACCGCCACCAAGCTGGTGCTCAACACCCTCACGACCGGCGCGATGATCCGCCTCGGCAAGACCTACGGCAACCTGATGGTGGATCTGCGCGCCTGGAACGACAAGCTGATCGATCGCAGCCAGCGCATCGTGATGGAGACGACCGGCCTCGGCCGCGACGAAGCCCGCGACGTGATCAAGGCGGCGGACGGCAAGGTGAAGACCGCGATCGTCATGGCCCGCCGCAAGGTGAGCCGCGACGAGGCGGAGCACCTGCTGGAGCAGCACGAGGGCCGGCTTCGCGAGATCGTGGGCGATCCGCCCCCGGTGCGGACCGCATGACCGAGCGCCCGATGCTCGGGGTCGGTCTCATGTCGGGCACCTCGCTCGACGGCATGGACGCCGCGCTGGTGCGGATGGACGGCCCGACCCACGCCGCGCTGCTCGGTTTCATCACCCGCCCCTACGACGACGAGGAGCGTGCCGAGCTGCGCGCCGCGCTCGAGCCGGGCGCCAAGGCGAGCCCGTCGGTGTACGCGCACCTGCACGTGCGCATCGCCGAGCTGGCGTCCGACGCGGTGCAGATCCTCCTCGCCCAGACGCACACGCCCGCCTCCGATCTCGGCTTCATCGCGTTCCCGGGACACACCGTCTGGCACGAGCCGCCCACCGTCACCTGGCAGCTCGGCGAGCCCGCGATCCTCGCCGAGCGGTTCGGCGTGCGGGTGGTGAGCAACTTCCGCCCGCGCGACGTCGCCGCGGGAGGGCAGGGCGCGCCGCTGGTGCCGATGGCGGACGTGCTGCTGTTCGCCGCGGCGGATCGTCCCCGCGTGCTGCTCAATCTCGGCGGCATGGCCAACATGACGTACGTCGCCCGGCGGGCGCAGGAGGAAGGCGTCTTCGCGTTCGACACCGGCCCCGGCGTGGCGATCATCGACGGCGTCGCGCGGATGGTGGACGGCCGCCGCGGCTACGACCGCGACGGCAAGATCGCGGCGCAGGGCACGCCGAACGAAGCCGTGCTGAGCGAGCTGCTCGCCGATCCCTACTTCCAGCAGCCGCCGCCCAAGAGCACCGGCCGGGAGCGCTTCGGCGAGCAGTACGCCCGCGAGCTGCACCGGCGAGTCCCCGGCGCCGACGGCGTGGCCACCGCGGTCGAGCTGACCGCGCGAAGCATCGCGGGCGCCGTCGGCCGCTGGGTCCCGGGCGACGCCGAAGTCGTGGCGTCGGGCGGCGGCTGCCATCACCCGGGACTGGTGGCCGCGCTGAGCCGGCATCTCGAGGCCCTCCCCGGCCGCCATCCCCTCCTGCTGTTCGACGAGCTGTTCTTCGCGGGCGATGCGAAGGAGGCGGTCGCCTTCGCCCTGCTCGGCTATCTCACGCTCCACGGGCAGCCGGGCAATGTTCCCGCCGCCACGGGGGCGTCAGGCTCGCGCGTCCTCGGCGCGGTCACGCCCGCCTGAGAGGTCCCATGTCTCGCAAGATCGTCTACTGGGTGACCACCGGCATCGTCGCTGTGATGCTGCTGGGCTCATTGAGCTACCTCACCGGCAGCGACGAGGTCGTGGCCGGATTCAGCCAAGGCCGGGTACCCGCAGTATCTGCGGATCATTCTCGGGATCGTGAAGCCGGTGGCGGCGGTGGTGCTGATCATGCCCGGCGTGCCGCTGCTGAAGGAGTGGGCGTACGCCGGCGTGACCTTCGCGCTGATCATGGCGACGATTTCGGGATACATGGTCGGCGAGATGTGGCTGGCTCCCGCTCGGCATCCTTCTGCTGGTGGGCGTCTCCTACCTGACCCGTCCCGCGAATCGCCGTCTGTCGCTCGCACCTGCCGGAGCCTGACCCCGTGACTCGCTGATGGCCGACACGCTCGAGCTCGGCCGGCTGATCCTGCCGGCGCTGCGCGCCGCGCCGGACGGCTCCTTCGCCAAGGAAGCCGGTGCCATCGCCGACGCGCTCGACCTGGGCGTCGGCGGCTTCATCACCTTCGGCGGCAATGCCGAGAGCGTCCGCCGCCTCACGGCGGACCTGCTGCGCCGCGCCGAGCGGCCGCTGCTGATCGCGTCGGACCTCGAGCGCGGCGCGGGGCAGCAGATCGAGGGGCTCACCGAGTTTCCGCCGCCGCTCGCGCTCGCCGCGCTGGACGATCCCAACGTCGCCCGGTGGGCCGGGGCGGTGACCGCCCAGGAGGCGCGGGCGGTCGGGATCAACTGGATCTTCGCGCCGGTGGCCGACCTCGACGTGCTGCCGCAGAATCCGATCGTCCAGACCCGCGCGTTCGGCGACGATCCCAACCGCGTCGCCACGCTGGTGCGCAACTGGATCGAGGGCTGCCAGGGCGCCGGCGCGCTCGCCTGCGCGAAGCACTATCCCGGGCACGGGCGCACCGCCGCGGACTCCCACATCACGCTGCCCTCGGTGGACGAGAGCCGCGAGAGCCTCACGGCCACCGACCTGGTGCCGTTCCGCGTGGCGGCGGACTGCGGCGTCGCGGCGATGATGACGGCGCACGTCGCCTATCCCGCGCTCGATCCCTCCGGCCTGCCCGGCCACGCTCTCCCGCGACATCATGGACAACCTCCGCCGCACGCTCGGCTTCGACGGACTCGTCGTGACCGACGCGCTCATCATGGACGGCGCGCTGGTCGGCCGGCGGGAGTCGGACGCGGCGGTCGAGGCCGTGGCGGCGGGCGTGGATCTGCTGCTGTATCCCAAGGACCCTCGCCGCGTGCGCGATGCGCTGGCTAGCGCCGTCGAGAGCGGCGCCTTGTCGCGGGAGCGAGTCGAGGAGTCGCTGCGGCGCTACGAGCGTGCGGTCGCCGTCGCGTCCCGCTCGACGCCGCCGGTGCGCCGCGGGCCCTACGATTCGGCGGCGGCGCTGGCGGACGCACTGGTCCAGCAGGGCATGGTGCGCGGCGACGCGCCGGTGCTCCACGGCCCGATCGATCTGGTGGTCGTGGACGACGACGTCGGCGGTCCCTACCCGCCGAGCCCGAGCGACCACACGGCGCGCGCGCTCGGCAAGGACCAGGCGGGGCGGTACACCGGTGGATCGCGCGTGGTGCTGGTGTTCGCGGAGCCGAGGGCATGGAAGGGAAGGGCGGGCTTCAGTGATGCGTCGCGGGAGGCGCTGGCGAGCTACGCGTCGGATGCGGATCTGATCGTGCTCTTCGGCCATCCTCGCCTGGTCGAGCAGCTCCCAGCAACGCGCCGGTGCTGCTCGCCTGGCATCGCCAGCGGCTGATGCAGGAGGCGGTCGCGCGATGGCTCAGCAAGAGAGTGTCACCCTGAGCGTAAGCGAAAGGGGACCATGCCGAACATGGTCCCCTTTCGCTTCGCTCAGGGTGACACGGCTCTTCCTCCCACGCAGCCTCCCGGATCCACGGCAACAACCCATACGCCGGCACCCCCAGCGCGAACGTGAGCAGGAAGTAGCTCGCGAACCCGAACCGCTCCGCCAGCACCCCCGACACCAACCCCACCGCCCACCGGCTCAGCGCGTACGCCGCCGTCAGCAGCGCGAACTGCGACGCCGCGTAGCGCCGCTCGCACACCGACATCAGGAACGCGAGGAACGCCGCCGTCCCCAGGCCCGCGGCGAAGTTCTCGAACAGCGCCGCCGCGGAGATCACCGCGATGTCCGCCGGCACCGCGGCGGCCGCCGCGTAGCCGAGGCTCGAGAGCAGCTGCACCAGCCCCATCGTCCAGAGCGCCCGGAACAACCCGATCCGCGTGGCGAGCAACCCGCCGAGCGCCGCGCCCGCGAGCGTCGCGATCAGCCGCCCGGTGGTGAGCGCCGCGATCTGGTCGAGCGAGAGTCCCGCCGCGATCCAGAACGGCTTCGTCATCGGGTCCATCGCGGAGATGTCGAGCTTGAACGTCAGCGCGAACAGGATCACCGCCCAGACTCCCGGCCGCTTGAGCAGCGAGACGATCGGCTGCGACAGCGACTCCGCGTGCTGCACGCCGCGGCTCGTCTCCGGCAGCAGGAACGACGCGAGCCCGAGCCCGCCGGTGATCGCCGCGCCGGCGAGGAACGCCCCGTCCCACCCGCGGCGCGCCGCCACCCAGACCAGCAGCGCGCTGGAGACGAAGCTCGCCCCCCGGTACGCCGCGATCCGGACCGAGTTCGCCACCCCCAGCTCGCGCCCGTGCGTCGTCTCGATGGTGTAGGCGTCGATCGCGATGTCCTGCGTCGCGCTGAGCGTCACGTACAGCAGGAGCAGCGGCGCCGAGCGCGTAGCCGTGGTGCGCCGGATCGGCGACGGCGAGAATCGCGGTCGTGGCGGCCAGCAGCACCAGGCAGGCCCGGATCCAGGTGCGCCGGCTCCCGAACCGGTCCACCAGCGGCGCCCAGAGGAACTTGAACACCCACGGCAGCGATGCGCCGCTCGCGAGGCCGATGCCGGCGAGGCTCATCCCCTCCTGCGCCAGCCAGAGCGGGACGGTTTCGGTGAAGAGGAAGTAGGGAAGGCCGGACGCGAACGACAGTCCTCCGACCCAGGCGAGCCGGTTGCGGAGGGAGGCGTCCGTCACGCTGGCGTCAGAACAGCGCGGTGAGGAGGAGCGCGAGCAGGGCGAGAATAGCGGCGGCCACCAGGTAGCCGGACTTGCTGTCCTTGATCTGGGGCGGCGGGTCGTCGATCGGCACGGGCACCGGTTCGATCGTCTCGGGTTCCGGGGCCACCGGGTCGGTCGTGTCCTGCTCCTCGGTGACGTGGTAGACCTGGTAGCCGGTCTCGTCCGCGGAGGCGGGCTCGGAGAGTCCCTCGCCGTCGAACCGCGCGGCCACCACGGTGACGTTGTCGGGGCCGCCCCGCTCGTTCGCCAGATCGATGAGCGCGCTGCAGAGCGACGGCAGGTCGCCGTTCTCCCGCACCATCTCGGAGAACTCCCCCCGCTTCACCAGGCCGGACAGCCCGTCGGAGCAGAGGATCAGCGTGTCGCCCCGACGGAGCGTCTGATGGCTCAGATCAACCTTCACCCGCGGGTCGGGGCCGAGCGCCTGGAGGATGATGTTCCGCCGCTCGCTCTGCTCCGCTTCCTCTTCCGTCAGCTCGCCCGCGTCCACCAGCCGCTGGGTGAGCGACTGGTCGCGGGTGAGCTGGAACGTGGTCCCGTTCCGGATCAGGTAGCCGCGGCTGTCGCCGATCTGGGCGAGGTAGAGCTCGTCGCCAAACACGCCGGCGACGGTGACCGTGGTCCCCATGCCCCGGACGTCGGGATGCTCGCGGGCGTAGGCGTAGATCAGGGAGTTGGCCTGCTCCACCGCTTCCTTCATACGGTAGGCGAAGCGGGACGGCGGAGACCTCGGCGTCGGTGGTCCAGACGGTGGAGAGGTGCCGGTAGATGATGTCGGCGGCCATTGCGCTGGCCAGCTCGCCGGCGGCGGCGCCGCCCATGCCGTCGGCCACCATGAAGAGCGAGCCCCGGGGCCCGACCTCGTGGTCGCGCACGTTGGGTGCGAGACTGGCGTTCCCGGTGCTCAGATCGGCCACGAGGAACGTGTCTTCGTTGTGATCGCGGGTGAGTCCCAGATCCGTCTTGCCGAAGACGGAGACGCGGACCTGCGCGGGGAGAGTCACTCGGGCGAGATCTCCAGGGTTCCAACTTGGGTTCGGAGTGAGACGAATCTAGAGAGCGGCCCCGAGAGCGTCAACGTCCGCGTGGCGTAAGTCTTAGCCAATAGATACCTTGCAGCCATGATTTTCGCACGAGGCCCCGGCGCGCCGCTCCTCCTGCTGGGGCTCGCGGCCTGCGCCGGCTCGGCCGCGCCGCCCGCCGCCACTCCACCCGCCGCCGACATGCGCGTCGCCCCCGGCGACCGGGACTCCACGCTGCTCCCCCCGATGCCGGTGGTGCGGGGGAGGCTCGCCATCCGGGTGATTTATCCGGCTCCTGACGCAGTGGTGCGCGCGCGGGATTCGAGTTTCCTGATCGGATCGATCGGGACGGGGGACGCGAAACTCACGATCAACGGGAATCCGGTGCGGGTGTGGCCCAACGGGGCCTGGCTCGCCTGGATCCCGCTGCCGCGCCGACAGCGTCATGCGGTTTCGCTTCGAGGCGCGCACGGCCACCGACTCCGCCTTCCTCGACTACGCCGTGCGCCGTGGTGGCTGGCAGCCTGAGCGGGGACCAGCTCTGTGGCTCGATACCACGTCGCTCGCGCCGCGCGGGCGACGCTTGGTGGCCGGCGGACGAGTATCTGACGTTCACCGCCCGCGCGAGCGAAGGGGCGCGGGTCCGGCTCAGTCTGCCCGACGGCACCGGCGTCCCGCTGCAGCCCGAGTCTCGGCTGCGAGGAGGTGCCCGAGGGTGTCCGTGCGTTCGACCGGACTCCGAACCTGGAGACCGCCTTCCGTCGCGATCGGTACGTCGGCGTGCTTCGCGGGCGCGGCCTGGGGACCTGCACTGGCGGGATCGACTTCTACGCGGCAACCTGATGAGTACCGTGTCGCAGCCGCCATCCGGGCCGGTGCACGCACCGCCAGTCGACGTTCGCCGATCTCGCGGTCACTGGACAGTCGTCGAGGCGGTCTCGACGGTCGGATACGCTCCGCGCCCGCTGGCCGCTCCGGCTCGCGCTGCTCGACACGCTGCCGGTCGTCGCCGAGCTCAACGATGACAGTGGCGGCGGTTGCCACTTCCGACCAGCTCGTGGTCGGGCCGCGCCGTTGCCCGGCGGCACCTACAACTGGTTCTTCCCGAACGGCACTCGCGCGCGAGTGAGCGGGCGGCATCAACAACGACCTCCGCCTTCGTCTCTCGCCGGAAGCCGAGGCGTGGGTGGACGCCGAGCGACGCTCGCCCGATGCCAGCCGCGACCAGCGCCGCCCCCGCCGTCGTCGGCTCCATCCGCCTCACCCCCACGCCCGACCGCATCCGCATCCGCATCCCCGTCAGCCATCGCGTCCCGTTCCAGCTCAGCGAAACCGATCGCACCGTCTCGCTCCGCCTCTACGGCGCCCTCGGCGACGTCAACTGGATCCAGTACGGCGCCGCCGAAGACCCGCTCCTCGAGCGCGTGTCATGGTCCCAGGACCGCCGCGAGGAAGTGCTGCTCACGATCGAGCTCTCCCGCACGGTCTGGGGCTACGCCGCCGTCTGGGAGCGCGGCGACCTGGTGCTCGACATCCGCCGCCCGCCCGCCCTCGATCCCGGCGGCTCCCTCAAGGGCCGCTTCATCGCCGTGGACCCGGGCCATCCGCCCGGCGGCTCCACCGGCCCCACGGGCCTGCGCGAGGCGGAAGCCAATCTCGCCATCGGGCTCGAGGTGAAACGGCTGCTGGAGGAGCAAGGCGCCAGGGTCTTCATGACCCGCACCGAGGACCTCCCGGTCGAGCTGTGGCCCCGGGTGGATGCCGCCCAGCGCGCCGGGGCCGACCTCCTCGTTTCGATTCACAACAACGCGCTGCCCGACGGCGTGAACCCGCTCACCAACAGCGGGTCGAGCGTCTACTACAATCACCCGCGCAGCGTCCCGCTCGCCCGGGCGATCCAGGCCGAGCTGGTCCGCCGGCTCGGCGTGCCCGACCTCGGCATCGGCCGCGGGGACCTCGCCCTGGTCCGCACCACCTGGATGCCCTCGGTGCTGACCGAGGGATTGTTCGTCATCGTGCCCGAGCAGGAGGCCGCCCTGCGCTCGCCCGCCGGCCAGCGACTCTACGCGCAGGCCGTGGTGGACGGCATCCGCCGGTTCTTGCGCGAGCGGGCCGAGGAACCATAGGCTTCCCGGTGTGGGCCACCGACGGGTCGGGGCGTCTCCTAGATCGAAATCCCGAACCCGCCGTCGTGCCTCAGGATGAGTCATGAGGATGCCGCAGATGCTCGCCCCGTTTTCCCGTCCCGCCGCAGCCCGCGGCGCCCATTCCCGCCCCCGACGCCTGGTCTGCTTTCTGGCCGCCCTGGCGCTGGTCGCCGGACCGTCCGTGCTCGCCGCCCAGGCGCCGGAGCAGCGGGCCGAGCTGGAGCGGTTCCGCGACTCCGTCGCGGCCACGGTGGACTCGACGGGCCTGCTGGCGCTCGAGCGGCGCATGATCGACAAGACCAAGGCGGCCCGCGGCGACCCGATGGCGCACCTCAAGCTCGGGTTCCTCTCCCTCCGGCTCGGCGAGCTGGGGGGACAGTCGCATTATGAGGATGCGGCCTCCGAGTTCCAGTGGGCGATCGACCTCCAGCCCACCTGGCCCTACGGCTACTACGGGATGGGCTTCGCCGAGTACGGCGTCGGCGACTCCCAGATCTCCTTCGTCACCGGCATCAAGACCATGCTCGGCAAGGACGCCCTCACCCGCTCGGCGATGGCGTTCGCCAAGTCGGCGGAGGTGGATCCCAGCTTCGACCAGGGCCTGGTGGATCTCGCCAACACGGCGCTCAGGCAGCGGGTCAACATCAAGCTCGGCGTGGCGCTCGACGCGCTCAGGAAGGCCGCGAACACCCAGGCCGCCACGCACCCCGAAGTGATGCTCGCGCGCGGCCGGGTGGAGCGCGAGGTGGGCGACGGCGACTCCGCCCTGGCGGCCTTCCAGGCCTATCAGGACAAGGGGCCCAACAAGAGCCTCGGCCTGCTCGAGGTCTCGCGGACCATGTTCCTGCTCGGCCGCTTCGACGGCGTGGCCCCGTACTTCGAGGGCGCCGGCTCCGACGACTCGGCCACCGTGGCGGGCTACCGCAACGACCTGGTGACCATCGCCGGCGACAGCCTCATGCGCGAGTTCGACCACACCAAGGGCGGCCAGCGGGTCGCCTATCTCAAGAATTTCTGGACCGAGCGCGACAACATCGAGCTGCGCGCCGAGGGCGAGCGGCTCCGCGAGCACTACCGCCGGCTCTTCTACGCCCGCAAGAATTTCCAGCTCACCTCGCTCAACCGCCACTACGACATCGTCGAGCGGTACCGCTCCGGCAGCCGCGACTTCGACGACCGGGGCGTGATCTACATCCGCCACGGCGAGCCGAGCAGCCGCGCGAGCTACGCCGCGCCGGGGCTGGAGCCCAACGAGTCGTGGCGCTACAGCCGTCCCGACGGCGACATGATCTTCCACTTCATGGCGCGGGAGGACGTGCAGGACTACAAGCTGGTCGAGAGCCTCTTCGACGTGCTCGGCTTCAGCAACGCACTCGCGCTCCGCGGCGAGGGGCTGGCCGGCAGCGAGTCCGATCCGATGGCGCAGCAGCTCATCCTCTCGCGCGAGCAGCTCTCGCCCATCTACGGCCGGCTCCAGGCCGCGGGCCGGATCAGCTCGGGCCGCTACCAGACCGAGGAGCGCTCCGTCGGCCAGAACAGCATCGCCCTCGGCACCACGAGCGACAGCTACGAGCTGCGCTTCCCCGAGGAGCTGACCGCCAGCTCCGAGGTGCTCGCGGTGGGCCGCGACTCGACCGGCACCCAGGTCCAGATCGCCTACGCGGTGGCCGGCTCGACCCTCACCCCGGTGATGGTGACCCGCGGCTACCTCTACTCCATCCGCGTCCGCTTCGTGGCCACCGACCGCTACAACAAGGTCGTCGCCACCCTCGATACCACCCGCCACTTCGTGGCGCCGGCCCCCGTGCCCGCCGGCGAGCACCTGGTCGGCCGGGTCTCGGTGGCGGTCCCGCCGGGCCGCTTCGACTACCGCCTGGCCATCCAGCAGGGCGAGGAGGCCGGCGTCCTCCTCCCGCGCGACACCGTGCGCGTCGGCAAGCCCACCTCCAATGCCCTCGCCCTGAGCGACCTGGTCCTCGGCAGCCGGAACACCAACCTCTTCTGGCGCCGCACCCCCGCCGACACCGTGGCCTTCAATCCGCTCCGGACCTTCAAGCGGAAGGAAAACATGGAGCTGTACTACGAGGTCGAGGGGCTGACCCAGGGGACCGAGTACACGGTCAAGATCGCGGTCCGGAAGCAGGGCGGCAGCGGCGGGCTGTTCAAGAAGGTCTTCGGCGGCGGCTCCGCCCAGATCAGCCTCAAGTTCGAGGAGAGCGCGTCCTTCCCGGTCACCAGCACCCAGCGGAGCCTCAAGCTCGACAAGCTCAAGCCGGGCAACTACAGCCTGGAAGTGACGGTGGAGGACAATCAGGGGCGGACGGATCGGCGGATGCAGCCATTTCAGGTTGTGAGTGAGAGTTAGGGGAACGGCGGGCAGGCGGTCAGGCGGAACGGCGGAACGGCGGAACGTTTCGGAACGACAAGACCCTTCGGCTGATGGAAGGGTCTTTTGGCTTCCCGAACTCTTTCTGTTCCGTCGTTCGGTCGTTCCGCCGTTCCGCCGGCGGTCACATCGGCCAAGCCACCGGCCTCTCATGCGCCAGCACCAGCAGCGGCTGCACCAGCGTCTCCGCCTTCACCAGCGCCTCGACCTGCACCAGATGCTGCGTCACGCCGGCGCTGGTATCGAAGGTCGAGATGTGCATCACCAGCGACGACAGCGGCGTCAGCTCCGCGGGCACATCGGCGTCACCCGTATCCGCCGGATCGCCTGCCTCGAACGAGATCCGCGCGTGGCCGAACAGCCAGATCGGCTGGCCGTCGAGCCCGCTCAGGAGCTGCGGGGTCAGGGTGAGGCTCTCGCCCTGGAGCGTGATCACGCCCAGCGTGGGAATCTCGTTGTGCCGACGGGAGTGGATCACGAATCCGTAGGTGAAGCCGGGCTCCTGGCCGGCGGACCGGCGGAGGGCAGCGCGCAGCTTCTGCTGGCTGAAGGCGATCGTGTGGTACGGGACCACGGTGTCTCTCCGGAATCGTGACAGGGGGTCGGCGCGGAACAATGCACGGGACGTGCCAGCAAAGACTTGCAGTCCCGCAGGTTGGCTCCGCTCAGGAATTCCGTGGGAAAGGCCGGTTTGGGGCTCGATGCCACGCGGCCGGACCCTTCCGAAACGTCCCGAAACACCCCGGTTTCCTGCTCTTTCTCTGGCACTTCGCAGTGGCGAATTCCGCTTGACTCCCCCCGTGGTGTCGGTAGCTTCCGCGCATGTTCTGCTCCCGTTGCGGAAGCGAGATCACCGGCAAATCCAAGTTCTGTCCCTCCTGCGGTCTCGATCTCATGGCCACGACTCCGGTCCAGGCGATCGCCACCGGCGCCCTGGAGGAGACCGATCTCGTGCGCGAGGCGCTCGCCGCCGAGTACGAGATCATCGAGGAGCTGGGCCGGGGCGGCATGGCGATGGTCTATCGCGCCCGCGACCGCCACCTCGAGCGCGAGGTGGCGATCAAGGTCCTGCCGTTCTCCCTCGCCTTCGACTCCGAGTTCGTGGAGCGCTTCCAGCGCGAGGCCCGCACCGCGGCGCAGCTCGAGCATCCCAACATCATCTCGATCTACCGGGTCGGCCGCGCCGGCCGGGTCATCTACTTCGTCATGAAGTACCTGCGGGGCGGCTCGGTCGCCACCGTGCTGGCCGAGCGCCGCAAGCTGACGCCGCCGGAGATCCGCCGGCTCCTGATCGAGGCCGGCAGCGCCCTCGGCTACGCCGCCCAGCGCGGCATCGTCCACCGCGACATCAAGCCCGACAACATCATGTTCGACGAGTTCGGGATGTGCGTGCTGACCGACTTCGGCATCGCCAAGGCGGCGTCGGGGCAGCGGCTCACGGGCACCGGGATGTCCATCGGCACGCCGCACTACATGAGCCCGGAGCAGGCCCGCGCCCAGTCCATCGACGGCCGGAGCGACATCTACAGCCTCGGCGTGGTGGCGTACCAGGCGCTGGCGGGCACGGTGCCGTACGACGGCGAGGACAGCTTCTCGATCGGCTACAAGCACATCACCGAGCCGGTGCCGACGCCGCAGCTCATCACCGCCGACGAGCGGCGTGTCTTCGACGTGATCAAGCGGATGCTGATGAAGGACCCGAACGACCGGTTCCAGAGCTGCGAGGAGCTGGTGGCGTCGCTCCAGGGGCAGCCGACCGCCGCGTCCGGAAGCCTGCGGGCGTCGCTGGCCACGGCGAGCATGGTGTCGGGCACCGCGCCCACCCGGCCCAGCCCGGCGATGGGCGCGCCGGCGCTGATCGTCAGCCAGCCCACGACCCCGATCGAGTCGCCGCTGGTGAACCGGCGGCAGACGCCGAACGAGCGGCGCGACAACAGCCGCCGGGTGGCCGACCGGTCGGTCGCGATGCGAAGGACCAGCGCGTCGGCCGGCCTCGGCTGGGTCTGGCTCGTGCTCGCGATCGCCGCCGGGATCGGCGGCGCTTTCTATTACTACCAGAAGGGCGGCTTCGCCCCGTTCGCCGCCGTGGTGGGCGACTCGGCCGCCGCGCGGCAGGCCGACCACGCTGCCGGCGGACAGCGCCGGCGCCGCCACGCCGTCACCGGTGGACTCGGCGCGCGCGCCGGCCCCGGCACCCGCACCCGTCGACTCCGCACCCAAGGCACCCGCCGCCGCTCCGGCCGCACCGCCGGCCCCGCGCCGTCCGGCACCGCGGGCCACGCCGCCGGCCACCGCCGCCTCGACCGACAGCGGCGCCATCCGGCTGTTCGACCTGCCGCGCGGCTCCACCGTGCAGATCGACGAGCGCACGGTCGTGGAGCCGGTCACGATGCTTCCCGTCGGCCGCCACGTGCTCGCCGTCTCCGCGCCGCGGTTCCAGTTCTTCACCGATACGGTCACGGTCCGCCCGGGCGACACGCTGACGATCAGCCCGACCCTGCTCCCGCTCGGCGCCGCGGCACCCGCGCGCGACTCGCCGGCGCGCGATCCCGAGGCCCTGCCGCCGCAGGCCGCGCCGTCCCAGACGGCCAGCCGCTGCTCGCCGGGCCCCGGCTACAACTCCGACGGCTCCTGCTTCGACGAGCGGCCCAAGCCGGTGAACCCGCCGTTCGTCCCGCTGCCGGAAGGTCTCACCGGCTCGCCGCGCCCGTCGCTGCTCTGGGTGAAGGTCTCCGCGGAGGGACGCACGATAGATCTCCGCCGCCTGCGCCCGTCCAACGACTCGACCTTCGAGACCGCCGCGCGCGACTTCGTCTGGACCGTCACCTGGCATCCCGCCCTCAAGGACGGCGCGCCGGTCGAGGCGTGGACCCAGATGCTGTTCCCACCCCAGCCGGTCGAATAACTCTCCTGCCCAAGATCCACCCCTCCGCCTTCATCGCGCCCACCGCCGCCGTCATGGGCGACGTGACCCTGGGCGAGGACTCGAGCATCTGGTACGGCGCCGTGCTGCGGGGCGACATGGCGCCGATCGTCATCGGCGCCAGGAGCAACCTCCAGGACGGCACCATCGTCCACGTGGACGACGACGTGCCCTGCATCATCGGCGAGCGGGTCGGGGTAGGGCACCGCGTGATCCTCCACGGCTGCATCGTGGAGGACGAGTGCCTCATCGGCATGGGCAGCATCCTGCTCAACAAGGTGCGGATCGGGACGGGGAGCATCGTCGGCGCGGGCGCGGTGCTGACGGAGAACATGGAAGTGCCGCCGGGCTCGCTGGTGCTCGGCGTGCCGGCACGGGTGATCAGGAAAGTGGACGAGCGGCTGGCGCGGCGGATCGAAGGGACCTGGACCCACTACATCGAGCAGGCCCGGGCGCACAAGTCGGGGAAATATCCTTTTGCTTCGACGCCCTGAGCGGGAAGGGCTGCTCCCCTTGTCACCCTGAGCGGAGCGAAGGGGCGGAGCCACACAAGGGATTAGCCGCAGATGAACGCAGATGAACGCAGAGAAAAACAGGAGAAGAGAAGACAAAAACAAAACAAACAAAAGACAAACCTTTTCTGATCTTTCGACCTGGACACCCTCTGCGTTCATCTGCGTTCATCTGCGGCTACTCTGCAGTCGCCCGGCGCAGCGAAGGTCTCCCGCCCCTTTGCAGCCATCGAGCCCCCCGATACTGTAAGGATAGACAAAGCCAGCAAACCTACGCCGAGCGGGGTGTCATGCCAGTACCATCCGACGAATCAAAACGACCCGAGCAGTTCGGGATGTTCTATCCGAGGGGATACGTCATCCTCTCCTTCCAGCGCCCTGAGGACGCGGAGCGGACGCGCGAGCTTCTCGTGGACGGAGGGTACTCGCACGACGACGTCCAGGTCATGGACACGGAGCGGGTCTTGAAGGGATCGAGCGCCGACCTGGAGCACCTGAGCCCGCTGATCAAGCTGCTGGGCACCGAGTCGAAGGTCATGGAGAGTCACAAGGAGGGAGCGGCCGCGGGACAGACGTTTCTCATCGCCTACGCCCCGTCGGAGCTGGACACGGAGCGGCTGATGAACGTGGCCCGCCGGACGGGTTACCTCAAGGCCCACAAGTACGACCGTTTCTCCCTGACCGCGTTGTAGGGTGTAGCCGCAGATAAACGCAGATGAACGCAGAACCACCTCTGCGTTCATCTGCGTTCATCTGCGGCTACACAAACAATGCCCGGTAATGCGACGGCGTCACACCAAACTCTCTCCGAAACTCCCGACAAAAATGACTGTGGTCCGCAACCCCCGCATCGCACGCCACCGCGGTCAGCGGCGCCCCCCGACCCGAGCAGCGCCCCCGCCGCCCGCTCGAGCCTCGCCCGCCGCGCCACCTCACTCGGCGCCGCACACAATGCGGCGCGGAATGCCCGCGTGAAGTAGACGGGATGTACTCCAGCCTCATCGGCCAGCGCGGCGATGGACGGCGCATCCGGCTCCCGCAGCCGCTCCACGCTCCGGTCGAGCCACGCCGGCCGCCGCCCGCATCTCGCGGGCTTCTCGGCGCTAAGGGCAAGGAGGGTTGCGCTGGCTCTCCCCGATGTGCGTGATGCGCCAGCCCGCTGCCGAGCGGACCATTTGCATGGCCAGCTTTCCGCAGTACCTCACTTGCCCGTCCTGCTGAAACCGGAACCTTGCCCAGACCACCGCCAGATTCCCGTCCTGAAAAGTCTGCGCGTTCGAGAGCGACTGATTCCAGGGCGTCTGCGCTTGTGACGCGGCGCTGATATAGTCGGCGGCGCCCGCCGATCGAACGACGGGCACCCCCTGGTTTACTGCGGTAGTCACGATCCTGGCGCTGGGATCGAGGAGCGTGCGCAGGCCGTCCGCATCCTTGGCGCGCACCGCAGCGAAGAATGTGTTTGCCAGCTGCGAAGGCGTCTGGGCAACCACCTGGCCGGAAAGGACGAAGGTCGCCAGGAGACAGAGGAGCCAGGGCATCGGCGTCTCGGGTTGCTGGTAGCTAAGGAACCTGAACGGGAGCGATGTCGAAGTACGGAACGGCGGGAACTCCGATGGAAAAAACTATCGGAGCCCCTCCGGGAATGTTCCAGACTTCCAGCGCGTATTGTCCCGGCGGCACGTACAGGTAGTACATGCCATCATTGCCGGAGTAGACTGCGCCTGACCGTCCGAGCACGGCTGAGTTGACGGTCACTGGGATCCCGGTCGCGGGGTACGCCCCATAAGGGCCGGTCCGTTGGAGGAGCCCGCGGAGGGTCACTTGCTGGGCTTCGGCGGCGGTGGGAATGGCAGCCAGCGCCACGACCGCGGCTGCTGCGATTCGAATCAGGAGAGAAGGCACACGAGGCCATTCCTTTCTCACTCGGAATCCGTGACGAGCTGCGGCTGGTAGGCGGTCTGTGGGTTGTATGGGGTTGCCCGTGTCTTCAGCACGATCGGATCCGTGATGTTGATGATGTGGCCGCCCGTGTCGAACTCGAGGGTCTGGGGAGCGCCGTACCCTCGAGGAGAGGCATTTTTCGTGAGATGCACTACGGCGGTATTGTAGAGGGGATGTTCGATCTGCATCGTGGTCGCGCTGCCAGGGATCCCGGTCGGCAGCGCGACCACGGTGTAGAAGGACCCGTCACTCCGGACTTCCATCTGCCGGGGGCTGAAGGTAAAGATGGCGTCGCCGAGCTTGCCCTGAGGGTTGTCTCCCTCGAACTGGAGGTTGCCCCTGACCATCCAGGTGACGTAGTCCTCGTCCGGTAACCAGCTCCGCCGCCCCTTCAGGTACGTCAGCATGAACCCCATCGCCAGCATGACCAGCACGAAATAGGCGGCGAATGCGCCGGTGAGCTGGACCTTGAACCCCTGGAAGGGTCCCGTGACGATCGTCTTCTCTGAGGGAAGCCGGGAATAGAGGATGTACGCCGGTATGCCCGGAACCAGGAGTACGATCAGCATGACGACGGTGAGATTGGAGTCGCCCATGGTACGGCCTGCCGATTGGCTTGGATGGTTCCAAGTTGGCATCCGCAGTCAAGGGCAACTAGTGCGTTTTTGCGACAACGAGGGGCTGTTTTGCGACATTGGTGGGGCGGGACACAGCCAAGAGGCCGCAAAGAGCGCAGGTGAACGTTGAAGACGGGTGCCAGGCGGTCAGTGCCACCCGACGCCTCTCACCCCTCAATATCTGCGTTCATCTGCGTTCATCTGCGGCTACACAAACAACATCCGATACCACGACGGCGTCACCCCAAACTCCCTCCGAAACTCCCGACAGAAATGACTGTGGTCCGCAAACCCCGCATCGCACGCCACCGCGGTCAGCGGCGCCCCCGACGCGAGCAGCGCCGCCGACGCCCGCTCGAGCCTCGCCCGCCGCGCCACCTCGCTCGGCGCCGCACAAACCGCGGCCCGGAACGCCCGCGTGAAGTAGACCGGATGTACGCCGGCCTCATCGGCCAGCGCGGCGATCGACGGCGCATCCGGCTCCCGCAGCCGCTCGACGCTCCGGTCGAGCCACGCCGGCCGCCGCCCACGTCTCGCGGGCATGTCACCAACCGGTCCAAGCTCCGCCGAGCAGCCCCAGCACCGCCTCCTCGATCTCCAGCGCCGATCCCGCCACCGACCTGCGTAGTCCTGCGGCCATCACACCCGCGCGCCCCGGCCCGACCGTGATCCGCTCGCGGGGCAGAGCGCCCTCCTCGGCCAGCCGCTCCGCCAGCGCGGGCCCGATCTCGAGGTTGAAGCACCGCCCGCCGCGCTCGCCGAACCGGTCGGCGTGCACCTCGTTCGCCTGGTGGAAGACCAGCGTGCCCGCCCCGCACGTCTCCCGCCGCGAGCCCCACGTCTCCTCGAACGATCCTTCCAGCACCAGGCAGAAGTAGGGCGACCGGTGCGCGTGCTCCGGAATCCGCGTCCCGCCGCGGTAGCGCCCCTCCGCGAGCGTGACCTCGCCCGCCGCGCGATGCTCCAGCGGCGTTCCGAAGTACCGTCCCCGGTCGAGCAGGTTGGATTCGTTCAAGCCCCGTCCCTCACCAGATGCTATGTTCGCGGCGACCCGATCCCGGATCGCTCATGTCCTGCTGGGCCGCTCTCTGCACTACGTTCGCGCTCGCCATGCCGGTTGCACCCTCGCCGCCCGACACCGTCGAGGGCAGTGGCTGGAAGCTATTGAGCCTCGACCTCGACGTCACCGTGCTCCCGGCCGAGAAGACCCTCCGCTTCTCCGGCCGCGCCCGTCTCCGCCTCGAGCGCGACTCCTCCCTCGGCCCCGCGCTCGGCATGAACACTCGGCGGCCGGTGCTCCGCTTCACCCGCGCCACCGCCGCCGGCGCCACCGTCGTCCTCAACGACTCCATCCCGGGCGACAGCGCCGTGCGCGTCCTCCGGCTGCGGCTCGCCCAGCCCGCGAGGCGCGGTGCGGAGATTGAGACAGCGTTCGAGTACGAGATGGTTGGAACCTCGTCCCAGCTCCTGGTCCAGGACTCCGTCGCGCTCGCGTCGTGGGTCGAGAACTGGTACCCCGCGCCGCTGACCGAGGACGGCTTCACCCAGACCGCCGCCTCCGCGCCCGGCGTCACCCGGTTCCATCTCCCCAAGGGCTGGCGCGCGGTCTCCAACGGCACCCTCGCGACCAAGCAGGCCAAGCCGAACGTGGACGCCTGGACCGTCACCCAGCCCGTCGCCCGCTCGTTCGCCGCGGCGCCGTTCACCGTGGCGGTCGAGCGCACCGGCGGCCGCGACGTCGGCATGTATCTGTTGACGACCCCGCCCGCCGCCGCCCGCACGCAGGCGCGCACGCTCAGCCGAGCGCTGACGGCGATGGAGCGCCGGTTCGGTCCGTATCCCTACCCGAGCTATCTGGTGGCGGAGGTGCCGGAGTCGTCGGTGACCTGGGCGGCGTCGTCCGAGCAGGGCTTCATCATGGCCATCTCGTCCATGTTCGACGCGCCCGGCGGGAATCTCCCGCTCTTCGCGCACGAAGCGGCGCACGGCTGGTGGGGCAACGCGGTGAGCACGACGGGACCGGGCTCGCGGATGGGGTCCGAGGCGCTGGCGCAGTACGGCGCGGTGGTCGCGATCGAAGCGCTGGAAGGGAAGGGAGCGATGCGCGACTTCCTCGACTTCTCCCGCCCCGGCTACAACCCGCTCCAGTGCGCCCTCGGCTACTTCCACATCTGGCGCGAAGGCGAGGACAACGCGCTCGCCGCGCTGGACCAGGGTCCGTCCGACCACAACCTCGCCGACTCGAAGGGCATGTGGTTCTACCACATGGTCCGCCAGCGCATCGGCGACACCGCGTTCTTCGCGGCGCTCAAAGCATCTGCAGTCCGACTTCCGCGCCAAGCCCATGCGCGTGTCGGACATCCGCGCCGCCTTCCTCGCCGCCACGCCATCCGACTCCGGCCTGAAGACCTTCCTGGGCCAATGGCTCGACCGCACCGGCGCGCCGGTGCTGGAGGTGGACTGGTGGTCACTCCGCCGCCAGCCCGCGGACCGCCGCCAGATGCCGGCCGGCGCCGCCCAGCTCGAGCTCCGCCAGGTCCAGCCCGGCGAGGTCTACCATCTCGATCTGGAGGTCCGGTTCACCCTCCGCGACTCGACCACGGTCCTCGACACCCTCCACCTCCGCGACCGGGAGCAGTCGTTCGAGCTGGAGTTCCCGTCCCGCGTGCTCGACGTCGAGGTGGACCCGGACCAGAAGCTCCTGCTCTGGCGGCCGAAGTACGGGCCTCGGCCCTGACCTTATAGTGCTGGCTCACCCGGGCTTGGCCAACCTCATCCCGAGCGAAGCGAGGGACCTTGCCGGCTAAACATCGACGCCGGCAAGGTCCCTCGCTTCGCTCGGGATGAAGTTCGCTGCTGCTGCCTACTGCTTATCCAGCTCGAACTCCACCACCCCCAACCCGTCGCAGATCACATCGGTCACATCCGTAAACGTCCCCCGCAGCGTCAGGTCCCCGTTCACCAGATCGGCCGTAGTCGACCCATCCCCCAGGCACTCGTCGGTGAAGGTGAAGTCCGCGGTGAAATGCCGCCCGTTCAGCGTACCGAGCACGTCCGCCACCCGGCCGGTGCTGGTGGTGAAGGTGCCGAAGACGTCGGTCTCGTCCTGGAGCAGGTCGAAGGTGACGTCGATCGAGTCGCCGGGCGCGATCTCCACCGGCCCCGACCAGGTGCCCTCGATCAGGAAGAAGTCGTCGTCGGTCGGCGGCCCGTCGTCGGAGCAGGCGGCGACAGGGAGCACGAGCAGCAGGGCGAGCAGGGCGAGCGGGCCACGCATCATCAGCCTCCGGTTCGGGGTACCTGCCGCGATCTTATTCCAGGTGCCGGTTCAGCGCTAGATGGGAGTTTCCAGGCCGGCGCCCCCGTCCGCCTGACCGCCCGACCGCCTGACCGCCTTTTCTTCCACATGCACCAACTTTCTCCACACCAACCACACATCAAACCATGTGGTTATCTTTGTGATGTGGAGACGAGCAACATGGTGCGGCGTCGGGGGTTTACGCGCTATTGTGCCCCCCTCGGCGTTGGCCTAGTTTGGCCCTCCGCTGCAAGCACTGGCAGCGGACCGATCGTGGCCGTCGCAGTCCGGTTCGAAGGAGTCGCCGCTCCGTTTCTGTCTCATCCAACAGCCAAGTGGGGAGCACTATGAAATCGTCCACCCCAAGGGACGCGGTTCAGCTATCGCCCAACGCCGTCACGGTACTCGAGAAGCGGTACCTGGTGAAGGATGACGGCGGCAAGCCGGTGGAAGCACCGAGCGACCTGTTCTGGCGGGTGGCGAGTACCGTGGCGGAAGCGGACCGGAAGTACGGCTCGGCCGACCAGGAGATCGGGCAGGCGGCCAAGGCCTTCTACGACATCATGGCCAGCCGGCAGTTCATGCCCAACTCGCCCACCCTGATGAACGCCGGCCGGCCCCTGGGGCAGCTCTCCGCCTGCTTCGTCCTGCCGGTGGACGACGCCCTCTCCAACGGCAAGAGCGGCATCTACGACACCCTCCGCGCCATGGCCCTGGTCCACCAGTCGGGCGGCGGCACCGGCTTCAGCTTCTCCCGTCTCCGGCCCAAGAACGACATCGTCCGGTCCACCATGGGCGTGGCGTCCGGCCCGGTCTCCTTCATGAGCCTGTTCGACGCCTCCACCGACGTCGTCAAGCAGGGCGGCACCCGCCGAGGCGCCAACATGGGCATCCTGCGGGTGGACCATCCCGACATCATGGACTTCATCACCTGCAAGGACGACACGACCAAGATCACCAACTTCAACATCTCGGTCGCGGTCACCGACGCGTTCATGGAGGCGGTCGAGAACGACGAGCCGTACGACCTGCTCCATCCCAAGACCAGGAAGGTCACCGGCCAGCTCCGGGCCCGCGCGGTGTGGGAGCGGATCATCCACGGCGCCTGGAAGACCGGCGAGCCCGGCGTCTTCTTCATCGACAAGGCCAACTACTACAACCCGGTCCCCCACCTCGGCGAGTACGAGGCGACCAATCCCTGCGGCGAGCAGCCCCTCCTGCCGTACGACGTCTGCAACCTCGGCTCCATCAACCTCGGCGCGTTCGTCAAGAAGGGGGAGATCGGACTGGGACCGCCTCCGCCGCGTCGTCCACGTCTCGACCCACTTCCTCGAGAACGTCATCGACGCCAACCAGTACCCGCTGACCGAGATCACCGAGCTGGCGCAGCACATCCGCCGCATCGGGCTCGGCGTCATGGGTCTGGCGGACCTGTTCGTGCGGCTGGGCATCGCCTACGACTCCGACGAGGGCGTGGCGCTGGGCCGGAAGATCCAGCAGTTCGTGGACGAGGAGGCCAAGGTCGAGTCCGAGCGGCTGGCGGGCATCCGCGGGACCTTCCCGGAGTGGGCCCAGAGCATCTGGGGTCCGGACGAGACCGCGGCGCGGGGTCCCGACGGCGAGCGCGTGCGGCCCGATGCGGAAGCTCCGCAACTGCAACGTGACCACCGTGGCGCCGACCGGCACCATCTCCATCATCGCCAACTGCAGCTCCGGCATCGAGCCGCTGTTCGCGGTGGCGTTCATGCGGAACCAGGCCGGCGTGCTCATGCCGGACGTGAACGAGGACTTCGTCGCCATCGCGAAGAAGGAAGGGTGGTACTCCGAGGACCTCATGCGCCGCATCGCGGAGGCGGGGCACATCGACTTCGAGGAGGTGCCGGAGAAGTGGCGCCGGGTGTTCGTCACCGCCAACCACATCAAGCCCGAGTGGCACATCCGCATGCAGGCGGCGTTCCAGGAGTACAACGACTCCGCCATCAGCAAGACCTGCAACTTCGCCAACGACGCGACCGAGTCGTACGTCGAGGAGATCTACCGGCTGGCGTACAAGCTCAACTGCAAGGGCGTGACCGTCTACCGCGACGGCAGCCGCGACATGCAGGTGCTCTCGACCGGCAGCACGGCGAAGAAGGTGCAGGAGCAGGCCATCAGCACGGGCAAGTCGGAGGCGCGGGCGGACCTGGTGGCGCAGCAGGCCGGCACGGCGGGCAACCGGATGATCGCGGATCTCCATGGCGAGCTGGCCGAGGTGCGGGCGGAGAACGCGCGGCTGCACAAGGCCATGCAGGACCTGGAGGCGGAGAATCTCCAGCGGCGGCAGAAGCGCTCGCGGCCGGAGACCCTGCGCGGCACCACCCGGCGGGTGGAGACCCCGCTCGGCACCCTGTACGTCAACATCACGGAAGACGACCGGGGGCAGCCGTTCGAGGTGTTCATGAGCCTGGGCAAGGCGGGCGGGGCGCTCATGGCGGACGTCGAGGCGCTCGGCCGGCTGATCAGCCTGGCGCTCCGGTCCGGCATCTCCATGCGCGAGGTCTGGCGCCAGCTCCGCGGCATCAGCTCGGACAAGGTCATCGGGCTCGGCCCCAACAAGGTCCTCTCGGTTCCCGACGCGGTGGGCATCGCGGTGGAGCGGTGGATGCTGGAGAAGCAGGGGATCCAGCAGGAGCTGCTGCCGCGGCAGACGCCGCCGTCAGGGGTGCCGGCGGCGGAGATCGTGCCGGTGATGTCGGCGGCGCGGTTCGTGGAGGGGAGCGGGGGGGAGCAGATGATTCTGGGGGGGATGCAGGAGACGCTATCGGGGGCGTGCCCGGATTGTGGGTCGCAGCTGGAGTATGCGGAGGGGTGCGTGAAGTGTCATGTGTGTGGGTATAGTGAGTGCGGGGTGAACGAGCCAGAGCCCTTGAGCTGCTTGAGCCATCATGGATCGTGGAAGTCCGCCAGGCATCATGATCGTGCGGACTTCTTCGGTTTTGGGGTGTGCGTGAGCGAGCACGATACCCCGCAACCCGACGCGCAAGTCGTTAGTTTTTCCGGCGCCGGACGGAGCGAATGGCTCATAGGGACGGAGTCGCTTTGCGTTAGCGCTTGAAAGCGGCGATGGTACCCGGTATCATCGGCCACATGGCTAGATGCACAGCACCAGTACGAGGCCATCGCACAGCGAGCGCTGCAGCGGACTGCCCTGCATGCGGTGGCCGCTATGGCCGCTACAGCGGCTACAGCAGCTACGGGTCGTACTCGTCCCCGTCCTACTCCTCGTCGGGGAGCAGCGGGGGCGGCCGGAGCAGCGGCGGCGGGTCCGGCAGCAGCGCAAGGCCGCGCTGGTCGCGAGCCGGTTCGTCCGTGGTGTACACGCCTGCCGAGGTGCGGGCACTCACGCCGGTCCGCGAAAGCGTCGAGAAGCGAGCGTCCCTGCCTGACCTTCGGGACGTCTTTCTCTGCCACGCGTGGGACGACCGGCAGGGGGCCGCCAAGGAGCTGCACGATCTGCTCGAGTCACGCGGTGTCTCGGTCTGGTTCAGCGAGAAGGACGTTGGCCTCGGCACGCCGTTGCTCCGCGAAATCGACAAGGGACTGGCGAAGTCGCGAGTCGGGATCGTGCTGGTGACCCCTGCGCTGCTGCGCCGCCTCCAAGCAGAGGGCATCGCCGACAAAGAGCTTTCGGCACTCCTAGCGCGTGACCAGCTCGTTCCCATCGTGCACGACACGACGTATGAAGCTCTCCGCGAAGTCAGCCCCCTGCTCGCCTCGCGAAGCGGCCTGAGCACTGCAGAAGAGCCGATGGCAGACGTCGCGGCCAAGCTCGCCGAGCTGGTCACGCTTTAATCTATTGCCGCGGTGGCTGGCGGTGGCGAGCCGGGCGGTGGCCGATTCCATGGCGAGCTGGCCGAGGTGCGGGCGGAGAACCTCTTCTAGCGGCAGCAGAAGCGCTCGCGGCCGAGATGTTGCACGACCACCTGCCGGACGGAGACGCCGCTAGGCACCCTCTATGTGAGCATCACGAGGGACGACCAGGGGCCGCCGTTCGAGGTGCGATTCATGAGCTTGGGCAAGGCGGACGGCGCGCTGATGGTGGATGTCGAGGCGCTCGCCAGCTGATCAGCCTAGCGCTGAGCGTGGGGCATCCCGATGCGCGAGGTGTGGCGCAGCTTGCGGGGGATCAGCTTGGAGCGGGTGATCGGGCTGAGGCCGAATCGGGTGCTGTCGGTGCCGGATGCGGTGGACATCGCGATCGAGCGTTGGATGCTGGAGAAGGATGGGATCCAGCAGAAGCAGCTGCCGGCCGGGCGAGCGGGCCGACGGGGCGCTGCCGGCGGCGGAGTGTGCCGGTGATGCCAGCGGCGCGGGTGGTGGCGGCTGGGGAAGGGCAGCAGATGATGTTCGGGGGATGCAGGAGACGCTACTAGCGCCTCCCGGACTGAGGGTCGCAGCTACGTGTCACAAAGTCCATTTGCCGTACGACGACGCGCATCACCCCTGCACACCGTGCCCCGCTCGTACAATACGACCGCGATTGGCGTAGGCCCTGCTCTCCCTCGAACGCGCCCGCATGCTCGCTCGCCCAGCCGCCACTCGATCCATGAGCCGGCGACGCGGACTGGTGGTAGACGCAGTGAGGCGATCCTCGGTCGTTTGCCGTGACGTACCTATACACACAGGCTCCTGCATGGTCGACTTCAAGAAGCGTCTCGCGAAAGCGCAGTGGACCGGCCAGTGGTGCCCAGCGAGATCTTACCATCGCCTGGACCGCGCGAGCGATAAAGGCCCCCTGCGCCCTGCTCAGAGCGCGGTACTGGATATTTGGCACGCCAAACGCCGCGGGCTCCGCGACGTAATCCTCAAGCTGCACACTGGCCAGGGCAAGACGCTGATCGGGCTCCTGATTCTCAGTCAAAGCTGAACGAGCGAGAAGGGCGGTCGCTCTACCTGTCCAACAACTTTCTCGTGCAGCAGACCCTCGCCCAGGCGAAACAGTTCGGCATTACCGCTGTGCCGGTCGACGACGACGGGGCCCTCCCGTCCGAGTTCCTGGATGGCAGGGCGATCCTGGTCGCCGTACTGGAGCTCTTCAACAGGTCGCACGAGGTTTGGTCTTGGGGGAGCTCGATCCACGTGGACAGCCTGGTGCTGGACGACGCTCACGCCTGCATCGACGCAATCAAGGGCGCGTGCAGATCACCCTGGCCGCGGACCATACGGCCTACAGGCCGATCGTCAGATCTCTTCGGGACGGACCTAGAGGAACAAGGCGTCGGCACCTTCGCCGACATCCAGCAGGGTCGTTTCGGCGCGTTGCTGCCGGTGCCGACTGGGCATGGCTGGAGCGGTACCGTGATGTCGCGGCGATTCTGTCCCGACACACCGACACCAAGGCGCTCAAATACGTGTGGCCGGTACTCCGGGACGGTCTCCGTGACTGCCTGTGCGTGATTTCGGGAACGGAACTGACGATAGCACCTTATTGCCCCCACTGAAATTGTTCGGGTCGTACGACGAGCTACGGCGCACGTGTGTTCATGTCTGCCACGGTCACAGACGATTCATTTCTCGTCAGAGGCCTGGGGATCGACGGCGCTGCCATTCGCGACCCGCTCGTATACAAGGAGGAGACTTGGTCCGGCGAAAAGATGGTGCTCCTGCCCTCCCTGATCGACGAAGGGCTGACGCCCAGCGAATCGTCAGCATGTTCGCCAAACCGAATCCAAAGCGCGCACTACGGGTGGTGGTATTCGACGCCGAGCTTCGCTGCCACAGAGGATTGGAAGGCCGAGGGCGCGACCGTTGCAGACACCACAGACATCGATGGATGTAGAGCGCCTGCGGCGTCGTGAGTCGGTGACACGCTTGTTGTCGCGAACCGATATGACGGCATCGACCTGCCCGATGACGCCTGCCGCGTCCTGATTCTGGACGGCAAGCCGTACGCGGAGCCGTTGCTCGACCGCTACATGGAGGCTTGCCGACCGGAGAGCGACGTCATCGCCATTCGCACTGCGCGGATCGTCGAACAGGGCCTGGGCCGTGCCGTCCGCGGCGAGAAGGACTATTGCGCGATCCTGATGACGGGGGCGGACCTGGTGGGAGCCGTACGCACGCGCGAGGGACGCGAATTCTACTCCGAGCAGACCCGGACCCAAATCGAGCTCGGTCTCGAAATCGCCGAGTACGCCCGGGACGAGGTGGTCAAAGGCGCTACCCCCGGGACGCTCTTCGTCGGACTGATTCGGCAGTCCCTCGGGCGCGACGATGGCTGGAAGGATTCTACGTCGAGCGCATGAACACCGCTGTGCCGACTCGGGACGGCATGAAAATGCTCGACATCTTCGAAGCCGAGCGACGCGCCGAGTTGGCCTATCGCGCCGGCGAAATTGCTCAGGCGGTTGAAACTCTACAAACGCTAATGGACAGGCGGCGCGTGACTGCTCCTGCCGATCACGGTGGTATCTGCAGGAGATGGCCCGGTACCGATACCTGCAGGACAGGACCCAATCGAACACAATGCAGATCGCCGCACACCAGCGCAATCGCTACCTCCTCCGCCCGCGCGACGGTATGAAGGTGTCGAACTCGAGCCGCTTAGTCAGAAGCGGGTCGCCGCCATATTCGTTGGATCGGCGATTCCGGACGTACGACAACCTCACGGTAGCAGTTGACGCGATCCTCAGTCAACTCCACTTCGGCGTCCGATCGGAGCCCTTCGAGGCGGCGATTGACGACCTCGCGAAAGCGCTGGGCTTCAGCAGTGAGCGACCTGACAAGGAGTGGAAGGCCGGGCCAGACAACCTATGGGCCCTTCGGGCGGGCGAGTACCTGCTGATCGAGTGTAAGAGCGAGGTGGAGACTACGCGTGACGCCATCACAAGGGCGAGACCGGGCAGATGAACAACGCTTCAGCCTGGTTCGAGCGCGAGTATGTCGGCGCGCGTGTGACGCGCATCATGGTAATCCCGACCAAAAAGATTGGTGCGGCGGCCGGATTTAATGACCCCGTTCTGATCCTGCGGGATGGAGGAGGACTCAAGCGGCTGACCCAAAACGTCCACACACACCCACCACCACACACACACACACA
>CAVRFK010000033.1:0-12052 GCA_963720365.1 uncultured Gemmatimonadales bacterium
GTCAGGGAAATATCCTTTCGCTCCGTCCTCCTGATCGGGAGGCCACTGAAGGGCCACGTGAGCTCACCGAGAATTTGTCACCCTGAGCGGAGCGAAAGGGGCGGAGGCGCGCAAAGGAATTAGCCGCAGATGAACGCAGATAAACGCAGAAGTGGTCCAGGACCCTAGCGAGCGCCCCACCTTTTCTATCTTTCGTTTCTTGTTGTCTTCTGCGTTCATCTGCGTTCATCTGCGGCCAATCATCTGCGGCTACCTATTCTTGACCACCATCGGAATCCCCGCCACGACGAACAGCACTACCTCGGCTATCTCCGCCACCCGTTGATTCACCCGTCCGAGCGCATCCCGATACGTGCGCCCCAGCGGCGTCGGCGGCACGATCCCGAGACCCACCTCGTTAGTCACGACCACGACTGGCGCTCGCCGCTCACCAAGAGCGATCACCAAGTCATCGACCGCGCCCGACGGATACCACGGATCGAGCCCCTCTGGCGAGGCATCTGCGGCCAGTAGCAGGTTGCTCACCCACAGCGTCAGGCAGTCGACGATCACGGCGTCGCCCGCCGGCGCCGACCGCACGGCCTCCGCGAGATGGATGGGCGCCTCCACGGTGGACCACGCCGCCGGCCGCTCCGCCCGGTGACGCGTGATCCGGACCTGCATCTCCTCATCCAGCGCCTGCGCCGTGGCGATGAAGGTGGCAGGTCCAGCCCGGTCCACCAGCGAAAGCGCGTGCCGGCTCTTTCCGGCGCGCGCCCCGCCGGTCACGAGCGTCAGCCCCGCCCGCTCCGCCGTCACGTGGGCTCCACCCAGCTGGCGATGCGCGCCAGGTCCACGTGCGCCGCGACGTGCGCCGTCCACCTATCCAGCGCCGCGTCGATCGTGGACTCCGGTCCGGCGGCGGGAAGGGCGCCGCCCGCCACGGCCGCGATCCCCGCCAGCATCCCTTCCCGCACCGCCGGCGTGTGCAGCAGGCCATGGAGGTACGTCCCGATCACCAGGCCGTCGCGATCGTATCCGCCATCCCCATACTCGCCGCCATTCTCGCCGACGGTCGCGAACGGCGCCGCCGCGGACGTGCTCTCGCCCATCCTCAGCTCGTAGCCCGTCGCGTCGAGACCCTGCAGGCACGCGAACGGCCCCTCGCCGATCCGGAGCGTCGCCTTCACCTCGGTGGTTCGCTTGACCGCCCGGAACACCGTGACGTGCGGCAGCAGCCCAAGGCCCTCCGCCTCGGCCACGTTGGACTCGATCCCCTCCGGATCGCGGATCGCGCGGCCGAGCATCTGGTAGCCCCCGCAGACGCCGAGCACCGGACGACCCGCCGCTCGATGCGCCGTGATGGAGTCGGCGAATCCTGTCTCCCGCAGCCAGAGCAGATCGTGGATCGTCGTCTTGGAGCCGGGCAGGATCACCAGGTCAGGCTTGCCGAACCGGCGCGGGTCGCGCTCGAACCGCAGCTGCACCCCGGCCCGGTGCCTGAGCGGATCGAAGTCGTCGAAGTTGGCGAGGTGGGGCAGGGCGACCACCAGAACGTCCAGCGCCGCACCATCGCTCGACACCCGATCGGGCGGCAGGGCGTCTTCCTCCGGCAGCTCGAGATCGCGCAGCCACGGCACCACGCCGAGCGTGGGCACGCCGGTGCGCGCTTCCAGCATGGCGGGGCCCGGCTCGACCAGTGAAGCATCGCCCCGGAATTTGTTGATCACGATGCCTCGGACCAGTTGGCGCTCCTCCTCTCGCAGCAGCAGCAGCGTGCCGGCGAGCGCCGCGAACACGCCGCCGCGCTCGATGTCGCCCACCAGCAGCACCGGCGCTCCGGCGTGCAGTGCCACTTCCATGTTCACGATGTCTCGATCGCGCAGGTTGATCTCCGCCGGACTGCCCGCGCCTTCGGCGATCACGAGGTCGTAGCTCGCCCGCAGCTCGTCCAGCGACTCCACCACCACCGGCCACAGCCGGTCGCGCTGGGCGAAGTAGTCCCGGGCCGAGCGCACCGCCTCCACTCGCCCGCGCACCACCACTTGCGAGCTGCGCTCGGTTTCCGGCTTGAGCAGGATCGGATTCATCGCCGCGGTCGGCACGGCGCGTGCCGCGCGCGCCTGCAGCAGCTGCGCCCGGCCGATCTCGGCGCCGTCGGGTGTGACGCCCGCGTTGAGCGACATGTTCTGCGCCTTGAACGGCGCCACCGCGACGCCGCGGTCGGCGAACCACCGGCACAGCGCCGCGACCATCAGCGACTTGCCCGCATGAGAGGCCGTGCCCTGCACCATCAACACCTGGCCGCGTCCGACCGTCATCGTGTCGCCTCGCTTGCGTCGCCTGTCACCGGGGGGTAGCTTCGATCCCGAACGTATAATCTGACGCAGGCGGGTCCAAAGGAAGCCGGTGAAACGCCGGCGCGGCCCCGCCACTGTAAGAGGCCCGCGAGCCTACGGCTAGTTGCCGATCGCGGAACGCGCAGTCGAAGTCTTGCCACTGGGATGCGGTGCATCCTGGGAAGGCCGACGGCGCCGCCTCGAGCCAGGACACACTGTCCGCCTGCGCCCGCACATGGTCTCTCGAGGGAGGGACGCGGGGGTAGGTAATGCCTGCCTCGTCGGTGGCATGCCGCTCATCACCCCCCGTTCCAGGAGCCTGGGAATGGTGGGTGTTTTCATTGCGGCGCTGCTGCTCCTGTCCGCCTGCGGCAACCCGTCGCCGTCACTCGACCGCGCGGTCGTTGACCAGCCCGTCACGCTGGTGGACGACGGGGACCGCCAGGTCATTCTGCCGCGCCCCGCCCGCCGCGTCATCTCCCTCGTCCCCAGCGTCACCGAGACGGTCATCGCCCTCGGCGCCGGCGACCGTCTGATCGGCCGCACCCGCTACGATCGGGACTCGTCACTCGCCGCCCTCCCGGTGGTCGGCGGAGGCCAGGACCCCAATATCGAGACGATGGTGGGGCTGGTGCCCGACCTGGTGGTGAGCTGGTTCAGCATGGAGCGTCCCGACACCCGTCGCCGCCTCGACGCCGCCGGCATCACCACGCTCAACGTCTCGCTGCAGGACACCAGCGACGCCTTCCGCGCCGTCGCCATGATGGGCCAGGCGCTGGGGAAGACCGCGGAAGCCGACCGGGTGCTGGCTCGCCTGCGGGACTCGCTGGCGGCGACGCGGCGGCTCGCGGCGGCCGAGCCGCGGCGCAGGGTCTTCTACGTCGTATACAACGACCCGCCGATGACGATGGGGCCGAAGACCTTCATCGCCCAGATCCTCGATCTCGCCGGGGGTGAGAACGTCTTCGCGGACGCGACGACCAACTGGCTCAACGTGTCGCTGGAGCAGGTCGTCGCCCGCGATCCCGATATCGTCGTGCTTCCCGTCGGGGAGATGCCGGCCAACACGCTCGAACGCCTCCGCACCGAAGCGGGATGGCGGGAGCTCCGCGCCGTGCGGCGCGGCTGCGTGGTGCAGGTGGATGCGGATGTGGTCAATCGTCCCGGGCCCGGTCTCGCTCGCGCGGCCGAGCAGCTTCGCGTCGCCATCCACCGCGAGTCGTGCGGCCCGTGACGGCTCGCGAGCCGGCCCTGCTGCCACGCCTCGCGCTGCTGGCCGCGCTCCTGGTGCTGGCATGTCTCGTTGCGGTGCGAGTCGGCGCCGTGCCGCTCGGCGCCGGTGAGATCGTGTCGGCGCTGCTCGGCGAGGGCGATCCGCGCACGCTCGCGATCGTGCGCGGTCTCCGGCTCCCGCGGGTGCTCCTGGCCGCGCTCTGCGGCGCCGCGCTCGCCCTGAGCGGCATGACCTTTCAGGCCCTCCTGCGGAATTCCCTCGCCGAGCCGTTCATCCTCGGGGTGTCGAGCGGGGCCGCGACCGGCGCGGTCGCGGCGACCGTCCTGCACCTCGACGAGCTGGGCCCGTGGGTCGTCCCCGCCGCCGCATTCCTGGGGGCGGCGCTGGCGGTCCTGCTGGTCTTCCAGGTCGCGATGGTGCCGGGGCGGGCGCTCGATTCCCGCACGCTCCTGCTCGCCGGCGTCATCGTGGGCGCGTTCTGCAACGCCGCGATTCTGCTCTTCCTCACCTTCGCCGACGTCGACTCCTTCCGCTCCGCGATCTTCTGGTTGATGGGAAGCCTGGCCGGCGCGACCGAACAGTACCTGGTGGTGCTGAGCGTCGCGCTCGCGGTCGCGATCCTGCTGCTCTTCGGATTCGCCCGCGCGTTGAACCTGCTCGCCGTCGGAGAGCCGACCGCGGCCGCGCTCGGCGTGCGGGTCGAGCGGGTGAAGTACGCCGGCCTCGCGCTCGCCGCCGGGCTGGCGGCCGTCGCGGTCGCAGTGAGCGGCGTGATCGGGTTCGTCGGGCTGATCATCCCCCACGCGGCGCGGCTGCTCTGGGGCAGCGACCACCGGCAGCTCATCCCCTCCGGTGCGCTGCTCGGCGCCACCTTCCTCGTGCTGGCCGACACCGGCGCGCGCACCGCCGCCGCGCCGGCGGAGCTGCCCATCGGCGTGATCACCGCGTTCGTCGGCGTGCCCTTCTTCATAGTCCTGCTGCGGCGGCGCGATGTCTGACCCGGTCTGGCAAACCCGGGCCGCTACCTATCGGTATGCGGGCAGCGCCGAGGATGCGGTGGCGGCGGTGGACTGCGCCATCGCGCCCGGCGAGCTGACCATGCTCATCGGCCCCAACGGCGCGGGCAAGTCAACCTTTGCGCGGATGCTGCTCGGCCTCGCCGTTCCCACGTCGGGCGAGGTGGCGTACCGTGGCCGGCCTGCGAACCGCTGGCCGCGCGAGGCGATGGCCCGCGAGGTCGGTTTCGTCCCCCAGGGCGAAGAGACCGCCTTTCCCCTCCGCGTCCGCGAAGTCGTGGCGATGGGCCGCTATCCCCATCTGGGCCCCTGGCGCGCCGAAGGCGACGCCGACCGCGAAGTGATCCGCCAGTCGCTGGTCCGGGTCGAGGCCGAATCGCTGGCGTCCCGGCGCTTCGACACGCTGAGCGGCGGCGAGCGCCAGCGCGTCCGCATCGCGCGAGCGCTCGCGCAGGAGGGAACCGCGCTGCTGCTCGACGAGCCGTCGGCCGGCCTCGACATCCGCCACGAAGTCGAGCTGTTCGTGCTCTGCGCGCAGCTCGCCGCCGCGGGCCGCACCGTCGTGATCGTCACCCACAATCTCGGGCTCGCCGCGCGTCTCGCCGACCGGGTGCTGCTGTTCGACCGCGGCCGCCTCGCGATCGCGGGGCCGCCCCAGGATGTGCTCACGGGCGAGACGCTCACGCGCGTGTACGGCTGGCCGGTCGAGGTGATTCCCCATCCCGGTCCAGGAGAGGATTCGGGATCGCCCCTGGTCGTGCCAACGCTCGGACGGAAGGGCGCCGGCAATGCGTAGCGCCGCCTCGATCCGGATCTGCGGGCTCGTCGCCGCGCTCGTGTTCGTCGCGGGCACGCCGCTGCGCGCGCAGTTTCCGGCGGAGCTCGCCGGCCGGGTGGTGGACGCACGCACGCGCGCGCCGGTGGAAGGCGCCCGCGTGCGCGTGGGGCCGGCCGGGTTCGCCGCCGAATCCGATGCAGCGGGACGGTTCCACCTCAAGGGATTGCCTGCGGGGGACTGGGACGTCGGGGTTACGTCCATCGGGTACCGCGCCGCGCGACTTCGCGTCACCCTGGTTGATGGCCAGGTGGAGCGCGCGGAAGTGATGCTTCAGCCCGCGGCGTTCGAGCTCGCCACGCTGGAGGTCGTCGCGCCGCGCACGCCGGCCGGGCCCGGTATCTCCGTCATCAGCCGCGAGCAGATCGAGGCCACGCTTGCGCCCGATGTGTCTGCCCTGCTGCTCGGACAGCCGGGCGTCACCGTCACGCGCCGCGGCGGTCCCGGCTCGCCTGCGTCGGTCTCGATTCGCGGCAGCGATCCCCGCCAGGTGCTCGTCCTCCTCGACGACGTGCCCCTCAACGACCCCACGACCGGGGAGGTGGATCTCGCTTCGCTCCCGATCGAGCAGATCGAGCGCATCACCATCGTGCGCGGAGCGGCCGCCTCCCGCTACGGAGCCCGCGCTCTGGCCGGCGCCGTCGCCATCGAGCGCAAGCGTCCTACCGAGACCGACGGCTCGCTCACGCTTGCAGGGCGGGGCCTGGGGAGAGCGAACGGCGCGCGGCAGCGGGTCGTTGGTTCGGGAGCGCGGCGATCGCGTCCTGGCCGGCGTCGCTGAGCGGCGCGTTCTCCCGTTTCGAGGGCGACTTCGGCTATCCCATCCCGGAAATCCGCGGCGGCGGCAGCGCCAAGCGCGCCAACGGCGACGGACGCACCGCCTCTCTGCTCGGCAGCGTGCGGTTCGGCGGACCCCGCTCGCTGGTCGAGCTGCGCGGCGACTACCTGGACGTGGATCGCGGCCTTCCCGGCTCGGTCATCCAGCCGACCCTCGGCGCGCGCCAGGATGAGCGTCGCTTCGGCGGCGGTGTGTCCGGGCGCGTCGCGGCCGGCGGTCTCGATTGGCGCGCCAGCGTGGATGCCAGCGACGGCGAGGTTCGCTACGCGGATCCCGACCCGCCCGCCGCGCCGCCCTACCGGGATTCGGTGCGAGTGCGCCAGCTCCAGGCAAACCTCGAGGCCTCGCGCGCCTTCGGCCCCGCCCGCGTCTCGGTGGGGGGCGAGGCGCGCTGGCTCAACGTTCGCGCGTCGAGCCTCGTCGAGGGCGCGCCGGAGACGGCTCGCGTGACGAGTGGCTGGGTCCAGGCGAACGCCGAGCCTGTCGTGGGCCGGACTACGCTCACGCTGTCGGCCGGCGCGCGCGTGGATCGTGACGTCCGTCGCGACGACACCAGGATCTCTCCCTCGCTCGCGCTCGGCGTCCCGCTGCCCGGCGCCACTATGCAGATCTCCTGGGCCATGGCGTTCGCGCCGCCCACCCTGGCCGACCAGTTCTTTCAGCCCGGCGTGCTGGCCCGGCCCAATCCCGATCTCGGCGCCGAGCGCGTGCGGAACGACTGGCAGCTCCAGGTCACGTCGAAGACGTTCGACTGGGGCGGCGTCACCGCGAACGGCTCGGTCTCGCTCTTCCGGGCCGACGTGGACGGCATGGTTCTCTGGTTCCCCGATTTCCGCTTCATCTGGAGTCCCGACAACTACGACGTGCGCCGCCGCGGCGCGGAAGTCGGCGCCACCGTGACCGTGCCGTGGGCCGATCTGTCGCTCACGGGCGGACTCAGCGCGGCGGCGGTCGAGTACCGCGGGCCGGTGCTCTCGGGGCAGGTCGCCTACCGCCCGCGCTACACCGGCAACGCCGCCCTCTCCGCCTCCGCGTTCGGCCTCCGCCCAACGCTGCGTTACCGCTACGTCGGCCGCCGGCGAACCATCCCCGGCAGCGAGCTGAATACGCTCCCGCCCTTCTCGGTCGTGGACCTCCAGGTCTCGCGCCCGGTGGCCCTCGCGGGCGCCGCGGTCGAGGTCGCGCTGGGGCTGGACGACGTGTTCGACCGTGCCGGAACCATGCTCCTCGACTATCCCGCGCCCGGCCGCACCTGGCGGTTCGCCGTCACGGTGCGGGGCCGCCGCGCCCAGTCTCCTACACCATGAAAGGTCTGACGATGAGGAATCTCGGCATCCGATACCGGCCGCTCGCCCTGCTCTGCATTCTGGCAGTCACCGGCGCGTGCGGTGACGATCTGGTCGACCCGGGTCCCCGCGGCTTTCTCGAAGGGACCGAGGACAACCCGCAGATCGGCCTGGTGGTGAACTCGACCGGCAAGGCGCTGACGCTGTTTCAGCTCGGCGATCCCAGCGAGACCCGGGAGATCCCGTTCGGCGCCAGCAGCGCGGTGACCCCCGTCGGCTTCGATCTGCGCGGCACCAGCGCGCTGGTGCCGCTGGGCGAGGCCGCGAGCGTGGCGCTGGTGGACCTCGAAGCCGAGACCATCGACCGCTCCTTCACCTTTCCGGCCGGCAACGCGACCGGAGCGGCCTTCGTGGATGACAACACCGCGCTCGCGGCCAACCTGATCGACGACTACATCGGCAAGTTCACCTTCGACCAGGCCGATGCCGCGATCACCGACACGGTGCAGGTGCCTCCGGCGCCGACCTCGATCGTGATGGCCGGCGGGCGCGCGTTCGTGGTGTCGGGGAATCTGGACGAGACGTTCACGCCGCTCGGCAACGGCCTCGTCACCGTGATCGACCCCGCGACCATGACGGCGGTCGACACGATCGAGGTGGGCGGGACCAACTCGTCCGCGGCGGCGGTCGGCCCCGACGGGCTGGTCTACGTGGTGAATACCGGCGACTTCGTGGGGGACGGCAGCGTGACCGTCATCGATCCCGCGACCCTCCAGGTGGTGGATACCTACGGCGGATTCGGTGCCGGCCCTGGCGCCATCTCCATTGACGACGACGGTCGCGCGTACGTCTCCAGCTTCTCGACCGGCACCGTCGTGTGGGACACCGGGACCCAGACGTTTCTCCGTGACCCGGCCGATCCGGTGTGCGCCCGCCTGGAAGGCGAAGCCGGCACGCCCTGCCGCGGTGCGTCCGCCGCGACCGCCGACGGCGACGGCTCCGTCTACCAGACCTTCTTCGGCAGCGCGCCGGATGAGCTGCCGCCATACGTGTTCGTGTATTCGCCGGCGTACGAGCTGGTGGACAGCGTCTCGGCGGGCGTCGGACCGTCCGCGATCGAGATCGCCACGTTCTCCGAGTGAGCCGAACCGATCCACGCTCCGCGCCGGATGAGCCCGCCGGCAGCTCCACGGGCCGCAAGGCTCCGCGGCCGAAGCAGAAGCGACCGGGCCCCTATCACGTGCCCCCGCGCGAGCGCCGCCACGGATTGCTGATCGTCAACACCGGCGACGGCAAGGGAAAATCCACCGCGGCGTTCGGGCTGCTGCTGCGGGCGTGGGGGCGGGGCATGACCGTCGGCGGCTTCCAGTTCGTGAAGAGCGCCGAGAATCCCTACGGCGAGCATCACGCCGCGCGGGCGATGGGCTTCGAGCTCGTGCCCCTGGGCGACGGCTTCACCTGGCTCTCGGAAGATCTCGAGGCCGACCGGCGTCTCGCCGAGCAGGGCTGGACGCGTTGCCGCGCGCGCTGGCAGAGGGGGAATTCGACGTGCTGCTGCTCGACGAGCTGACCTATCCGCTCAACTACGGCTGGCTCGACACCGCTCAAGTTCTGGCCGATCTGGCCGCGCGTCCCGCGGGCACCCACGTCATCGTCACCGGTCGCGACGCGCCCGCGGCCCTGGTCGAGGCGGCCGATCTCGTCACCGAGATGCGCGTCGTCAAGCATCCGTACAGTGAGCAGGGGATCGGCGCCCAGCCCGGGATCGAGCTGTGAGAGAAGCCGCGATGGCCGCCGTCGCGGCCAAGACCAAGCCGCCCGGCTCGCTCGGTCGCATCGAGGAGCTGGCCGTCGAGCTCGCCGTCCTGCAGGACACCCTGCGCCCCTCGGTGGATCCGGCCCGGCTCGTCGTGTTCGGCGCCGACCACGGCGTCGCCGCGGAGAGCGTTTCGGCCTACCCGCCGGAAGTCACCGCGCAGATGATGGCCAATCTCGCGGCCGGAGGCGCCGCCGCCTGCGTGTTCACCCGCACCCTCGACTTGTCGCTGGAGATCGTGGACGTGGGCGTCGCCGCGGATCTCAGCGGAGTTCCCGGCCTGGTGCACGCCAAGGTCCGGCCCGGGCACGGCCAATTTCCTCGAAGGTCCGGCGATGACGGCGAGCGAGCTGGCCGCCGCCATCGAAGTCGGCCGAGCGGCGGCGCGCCGCGCGGCGGACGCGGGCTGCCGCGCGCTGGCGCTCGGCGACATGGGGATCGGCAATACCACGTCGGCCGCGGCGCTGGTCTCCGCGTTGACAGGGGTGGGACCGGAGCTGACGGTGGGACGCGGGACCGGTCTCGACGACCGGGCGCTCGACCACAAACGCCAGGTCGTGAGCCGCGCCCTCGCCCGCCACGTCCGGCCCGGAGCCGCCGCCGCTGATCTGCTCGCCGCGCTCGGCGGCCTGGAGATCGCCGCGATCGCCGGCGCGATCATGGAGGCGGCTCAACGGCGAATCGTGGTTCTGCTCGACGGCTTCATCGTCGGCGCCGCCGCGCTCGCCGCGGTCCGGATGGAGCCGCGGTGTCTCGCCGCCTGCATCGCCTGTCATCGCTCCGCCGAAGCCGGCCACGCCGTCGTGCTCGCCGCCCTCGGCGCGACGCCGCTGCTCGATCTGGGTCTCCGCCTCGGCGAGGGCACCGGCGCCGTGCTGGCGGTGCCGCTCCTGCGGGCCGCGTGCGCGATGCTCGCGGAGATGGCCACGTTCGAATCGGCCCGCGTCTCCGGGCGGGCGACATGATGCGTACGCTCATAGCACCGCTCTTCGCCGCCTTCACCTTTCTCACCCGGATCCCGCTGCCCGGCGCCGGGCGGGTGGATGCCGACGTGCTTGCTCGGTCGGCGGTCTGGTTCCCGCTCGTCGGCGCTGTGGTCGGCGGCGTCGGCGCGCTGGTGCTGGAGTTCGGCGGACGGATCTGGCCGCCGCTGGTGGCCGCCGCACTGTCGGTCATGGCCACGGTGCTGCTGACGGGCGCCTTTCACGAGGACGCGCTGGCCGATGCGGCCGACGGCCTCGGCGGCGGGCGAGACCGTGACCGGATGCTCGAGATCATGCGCGACAGCCGGATCGGCTCGTACGGCGCGGTCGCGCTGGTGCTGGTGTTGGCTGCGCGGTTGGGTTGTCTCGCATCCCTCGCGTCGTCCGACGGCGCGCGGGTCCTGATCGGCGCCCACGTGCTGGGGCGCTGGTCGAGCCTGCCATTGCTTCGAATGCTGCCCTATGCCCGGGCCCAGGGCGCCGGCAAGCCGTTCGTCGGCTCCGTGACCGGCCTGCGGCTGGCCATCGGAACGGTGCTCGCGGCGCTCCTCGTCACTCCGGCGCTTGGGCCCCGCGCCCTCGCCGCGGGCCTCGCGGCCGCGCTGGTGACGGCGGCGGCCGGCTGGTATTTCCGCGCTCGCCTCGGTGGCATCACCGGCGACTGTCTCGGCGCCGCCAACCAGGTGGTGGAGCTCACCACCTACCTCGTGGTCCTGGCATGAGACTCCTGCTGGTCCGCCACGGCGAGGCGGAAGGGCAGGAGGGCCGCGCGGTCGGACACAGCGACCTCGAGCTCTCCGCGCGCGGTCGCGCGGACATCGCGGCGCTCCTCGACGGCGCGGACGACCGGCCCGTGATCCTGGCGAGCAGCGACCTCCGCCGCGCGCGGGCGAGCGCGGAGCTGCTGGCTTCGCGATGGAACCTGGAGATCGCCGCGGACGCACGGCTGCGCGAGCTGCACTTCGGCGAGTGGGAAGGCCGGACCTGGGAGGAGCTGTCGCGCGACGACGGCGACCGGCTGCGGCACTGGATGGAGGGATGGATCACTCGGCCGCCGCCGGCCGGCGAGTCATTCGCCGACCTCGCGCGCCGCGTCTCCGAGTGGCTCGACGAGTGGGCCTGCCACGATCGCGCCGGTGCTGGGACTACGGTGGTCGTCGCCCATGCCGGCTCCATTCGGGCGATCCTGTGCCGCCTGCTGGGAGTGCCTCCGGAAGAAGCGTTCGGTTTCGAGGTGGGCCACGCCCGCGTGACCGGCATAGACCTGACCAGCGGACGGCCCGAGCTCATCTGCCGGAACGCCGCGGCTTGGCCCGCCAGGGCCTGCGAGCGTGCGGCGTCCGTCGCCGCAGAAGTGCAGCGGTGTCCGCTCTGCGGCGAGGTCAATGACTGCGCGGTCGCGGCGGGAGATTCGGTGACAGAATGCTGGTGTTACGGGACCAGCGTACCTCGCGCCGTGCTGGAGCGGATGCCGGACGGATCCCGCGGGCAGGCCTGCGTGTGCTCGAGATGTGCCGCGCAAATGTCACCCTGAGTGCAGCGAAGGGGCGGAGCCGTAGAAGGGTAATAGCCGCAGATGAACGCAGATGAACGCAGAGGGTATCGGGCACCGTAGCCGGCACCTCACACCCAAGAAACACAGTCTTCTTGTTTTTGTTTTTGTTGTTTTTGTTTTTCTTTAACAACAACAACAACTACTACTCTTCTTCTTCTGTTTCCCCATCCA
>CAVRFK010000034.1:0-21275 GCA_963720365.1 uncultured Gemmatimonadales bacterium
CGACGGCATCGTACGTCGAATGCGCGACGATCGGCGCCAGGAGATTGTCGGTGAGGACGTACACGGCGCCAAGGTATGCACCGATGAGACCGGCGAGCACCGCATAGGTCAGGGTGAGCCAGTGGGCCATCCCGAAGAGGAGTGCAGCGACTACGACGGCCGCCGCGGCCGGCACCCGGCTCTCGAGGCCGGTCTGGATCACTCCGCGGAACAGGACCTCTTCCGCCACGCCGGCCGTGAGCGACAGGAGCACGATCCCGCCGACGGTCGCGTGCCGGAGGTACGGGCGGAGATGGTCTTCCACGGTGGTGACCAGCCGGCGGATCGGCCCCCACGTCGTGCGGAGACACCAGCGCAGCAGGAGCAGCATCGGGACGGTCGCGAGCAGACCGTACAGAATCGCTCCGGCATCGAGCCGCAACCGATAGAAAGGAGAGATGTCGAGATACCACGCGACGGCCAGCGCGGCGGCGAGGAGGGCGACCTCCGACGCAACGCCGGCGATCAATAGGCGGGAGAACGACCCTACTTGGCGCGCTCCAGGTAGACGCCTTCCCGGGGATTCACCCGGACGCGCTCCCCTTCCCCGATGAACTCGGGTACCTGAATGGTGACGCCGTTGCTGAGCTTCGCGGGCTTGGTGCTGGCGGTCTTGGTGGCGGTCTTCATGATCGGCGCCGTCTCCACCACCTCCAGCTCGGCCACGGCCGGCAGCTGGATCCCGATCGGACGGCCGGCCAGCCACTCGACCTGAAAGGTCAGCCCGGCCTCCATCCACTGGCCCAGCTCGCCGACCGTGTCGTTGTCCAGGGTGTACTGGTCGTACGTGCCCGCGTCCATGACGTGCACGCCGTTTCCGTCCCGGTAGAGCACCTGCAGCTCCTTGGTATCCAACCGGACATCGTCCACGAACTCGGTGGCGCTGAGCCGGGTATCGAAGGTGTTGCCGGAGTTCAAGTTGCGAAAGCGAACCTGAACAAACGCCCGTAGATTGCCGGGCGTCCGGTGCTGGAAGTCCATCACCCGGCAGGGCTGGCCCTCCACCATGATCACGGTACCACGCCGGATATCGCTTGCCTTCATCGCTCGCGCTGCTCCTCTGTCGTGTGTCGCACCGCCGAGCGCGGGGCACTCGCGGAGGGGTGGAAGATACACCGCCGGTGACAACTGTCACGGCCTGCTTCCCCGGCACCGTCTACGTTCGCCCGCAGTGACTCCGCGCGAAAGCAGTCTCGAGACTCGCCTGGCGGGATGGCGGCGAAACGTGGGCGGCGCGGTGCACCTCGACCTCGCGCCGCCCCGGCCGGTCACCTCGGCGGCGATCGCGGTGGTAAGCTGGAACGTGTGGATGGGACGCGGGCGGCTGTTCGAGCTGATCGAGCGCCACGCCGCGGGTGCTCTCGGCGTGCCGGCCGAATGCGCCCTGGTCCTGCTGCTTCAGGAAGCCCTGCGCCAGGACGACTCGGTGCCCCAGCGGTCCAACGGCTTCGCGGCGCGCGACCTGGTCACCCGGACACGGCCGACCCAGGACATCGTCGAAGTGGCCCGGCAGCTCGGATGGAACCTGCGATACGCTCCGTCCATGCGGAACGGACCGGGCCGCAGCGATCGAGGGAATGCGATCCTGACACCGTTGCCTCTCGGACCCATGGTCGCCATCGAGCTCCCGTTCGCGCTGCAGCGACGGGTGGCGGTGAGCGCCACGACGGAGATCGCGGGCCGCACGGTGCGGCTGGTGAGCGCACATCTCGATCCTCGCGGGCCGGTCGGATACAAGTGGCTCGGCGCCGCCGCGCGGCACCGGCAGACGGCACACCTCCTCGATGAGATGGATGACCCGACGGTGATCCTGGGTGCCGACCTCAATCTGGGCCGCGGACGCGCCGAGGCGGCCTGGCGCATCCTGATGGAACACGACTTCGTGCACGGCGTGCCCCCGGCACCGCCGGTCTGGCGGCACACCTATCATTCACTGCCTCGCCTGGTCATCGATTACATCCTGGTGCGAAACCGTGAGGGCTCCATCCTCGGGGCGGAGGTCCGCCGCGTAGACGAGCATCCGCGAGACCGCGGCCCCACGGTTTTCGGTTCCGACCATCACCCGCTGCTGGCGCGGATCGAGTTCACCTCATGAGTGAAACGCTCGCCATGGATCTCCCCTGGTGGCACTGGGCCTTCCTCGTAATCGGGGTGTTCTCCTTCGTCGGCGTGGTGGGCGCGCTCTTCTTCCCCGACTGGCCTACGCCGGACTTCGACCAGGGATTCGAGGCGGAGCCGTCGTCCGATCTCTTCGTGCACTCCGCGGCCGGCTTCCTCAACGTCCCGATCCTGCGCGGCGGCACCGCGGAAATCCTTCAGAACGGCGACCGGTTCTACCCCGCCATGCTGGAGGCCATCCGCGGCGCCAGGGATACGGTCAACTTCGAGGTCTACATCTTCGATTCGGACGACACCGGCAGGCAGTTCATCGATGCGTTCGCCGAGCGGGCGCGGGCGGGCGTGGAGGTGCGCGTGCTGCTCGACTGGTTCGGCTCCATCCGATTCAAGCGGGCCGACCGCCGCAAGCTGAGGGACGCGGGGGTGAAACTGGAGTTCTTCCGTCCCTTTGCGCTCAGGAACCTGGTGCGGATGTACCGCCGCACCCACCGGCGCGCGATCGTGATCGACGGCATCGTCGGGTTCACCGGCGGCGCCGCGGTCTCCGACAAGTGGCGAGGCGATGTGCGGACGCCGAAAGAGTGGCGCGACAGCATGACCCGCGTCACCGGCGCGCTGGTGACCGGCGTGCAGTCGGCCTTCGCGGCGAACTGGGTCTATTGCTGTGGCGAGGTGATCGCGGGGCCGCGATTCTATCCGATCGGCAAGGACGGCGGGCCCGCGTGCGGGCTCTCGGTCGTCAGCTCACCGTCGGACGCGCAGCAGTCGATCCGCCTGCTCCTGTGGCTCAGCTTCATCAACGCCCGGCAGCGGCTCTGGGTCGCCAGCTCGTACTTCATCCCCGACCAGCACCTGCGCAAGGCCGTCCAGGCGCGGGCCCGCGCCGGCGTGGATGTGCGCATCCTGGTGCCGGGAAACCACACCGACGCGATTCCGGTGCAGTATGCCGGCCGAGGGTTCTACGAGGAGCTGCTGCAGGCGGGTGTGCGGATCTTCGAGTACCAGCCGTCGATGATGCACGCCAAGACCGTCGTGGTGGACGACGGCTGGACCCTGGTCGGCTCGGCCAACATGGACGAGCGCAGCATGGAGATCAACGAGGAGAACCTCCTCGGCGTGGTCGAAAGCAGCTTCGCCCGGAGCGTCGCCGAAGGGTTCGAGCGCGATCTGTCCCACGCGAAGGAAATCCACCTCGAGCAGTGGCGCCGGCGCCCGCTCCACCAGCGATTCTTCGAGAAGGCCGCGAAGATCCTGATCGAGCAGTACTAGCCCGGCTTCATCCCCCCGCGATCGCGGCGACGACCGTGATCTCGTCTCCCTCCGTCACCGGCGTCGCGAATCCGCTGCGGAACCGCACGTCCTCGTCGTTCAGGTAGAACGTCACGAACGGGTAGGGTCCGCCCTCGGTGTCGCGCAGCCGCGGGGCGAGGCGCGGAAACCGGTCGGCGAGCTGCGCGACGACGTCACCGAGCGTCGCGCCGCTCACCTGGAGCGTGGATTGTCCGTCGGCCAGCTTGGCGAGGACGGTGGGCAGGCTAAAGGTCACGGCCATGGAGCGCCTCCAATTCTCGAATTTTCGGTGCGATGACGGGCGCCTCGGGGAGTACGCCCTGGAGCGCCTCGACGGTCTTGAGTCCGTTGCCGGTGATGCAGAGCACGACCTCGTCGTCCGGACGCAGGCGGCCCTGCTGGGCCAGGGCGAGCGCCCCGGCCACGGTGACGCCGCCGGCGGTTTCGGTGAAGATGCCGGTCGTTTCGGCGAGGAGGCGGATGCCCGCCACCAGGTCCTCGTCGCTCACGCCGGCCACCCATCCGCCGCTGCTGCGGATCGCCTGCGCGGCGAACCGGCCGTCGGCGGGATTCCCGATGGCGATCGAGCGCGCGATCGTGCGGGGTATCACGGGCTCGACATGCTCGCCGCCCGATTCGACCAGCCGCACGATCGGGGCGCACCCGTTGGCCTGGGTCCCGTAGAGCCGGGGCGCGCGGCCGGAGACCAGCCCCGCCCGGGCAAACTCCGCGAATCCCTTCCCCAGCTTCGTCACCAGCGATCCGCCCGCCATCGGCGCCACCACCGCGGTGGGCACCCGCCAGCCGAGCTGCTCGCAGATCTCGAACGCGACGGTCTTGGATCCTTCGCCGTAGTATCCGCGCAGGTTGATGTTCACGAGACCCCACCCGAAGCGGTCGGCGGCCTGGGTGCACAGCCGGTTCACGTCGTCGTAGGTGCCGCGGACCCGTACCAGGTGCGGGTTGTAGACCAGCGTCCCCACCACCTTGCCGAGCTCGAGGTCGTCCGGGATGAAGATCCAGGCGGCGAGACCCGCCCGCGCCGCCTGCGCGGCGACGGCGTTGGCCAGGTTGCCGGTGGACGCGCAGCCGACGGTATCGAGGCCGAACGCGCGCGCCGCGTTGATCGCGGCCGCGACGACCCGATCCTTGAACGACAGGGAGGGATGGCAGACGCTGTCGTTCTTGATCCAGAGCCGCGATACGCCGAGCCGGCGCGCGAGGGCCGGCGCATCGACCAGCGGCGTGAATCCGCTGTCCAGCGAGAGGGTCGGCTCGCCCTCGAACGGCAGCCATTCGCGGTAACGCCAGAGCGACGCCGGACGGGCGGCGATCGTAGCCGCATCGGGGAGTGGCCGGGCGGGATCGTACACCGGCTCCAGGGGGCCCAGACACTCTTCGCAGATCGCGACGGGAGCGGCCGGCTGCTGGACGCCGCACAGGCGGCACACCTGCGGCAAAGGGCGAAGCGTGGGTGACTGGAGCGTGGGCTCGCGTTCGGTGACCAGGGCGGTCGTCATGCTGTCCTCCGCCTCACTGCCCCGATCTCCGGCACCGGCCGAAAAGAAAAAGCGCCCGGTGCCAAAAAGACACGCGGGACGCGAGGCCTTTTAGCATTTGTTTAACGTGGCTGCAATACGCCGCAAATGACCACGAGCATCAGTTGTCTTTGGTACGTTAGGACATTCGGCCGGCTGGCGCAAGAGGGCCGGCCGGATCGTTCACCAGTCCCGCTCGCCGGTGGGACCCTGCTTGCTCCGCCGCCCCTCGTGACTGGTGAGCTGCTGGCGCTCGACCGCTTCGAGCAGGCGGCGCGCCTCGTCGGCGCTCAGCTCGTCCACCGATTCGCCCTCGGCGGAACCATACCCGCCGCCCGCCATCGCGCCGACGGCCGCGTCGGGCGTGCCCTCGTAGCCGGGCACGTTGTTGTCTCCCCGCCCGTAGTCCCCGGTCCGTCCGCGCCCCGATGACCCGCCGCTGGTCCGGTCGTCACCCAGCCGGCGGAGCGCGATCTCGAGGTTCCACCGTGCTTCGGCGTCGGTCGGAGCGATGCGAAGCGCTTCTTCGAACGCCGACACCGCGTCGAGCAGCGGCTGCGCTTCGCCGGGGCGCTCTTCCGCCGCGCGCACCAGCGCGTTGCCGAGGTTGTACAGGCTCTTCTGCCGCAGCTCCGGCGTCTTGCTCGCCTGCCGGAAGGCCGCGACCGCTTCATCGTAGCGTTCCAGGCGGTAGAGCGTGCTGCCGGCGTCGAACGCCAGCCGCGCGCTGCTGTCGGACTCCAGTGCCGCGCGGAAGACGCCGTACGCCTCGGGGTACTTGGCCTGGTGGTACAGCCGCTCGCCGCGGTGCACGGGGGAGCAGGAGAGGAGGGTCAGGAGTGAGAGGACAACCGGGGCAGCGGTGCGTTTGTCACCCTGAGCGAAGCGAAGGGGCCGGAACCCGGCCATCGCCCCTTTCGCTCCGCTCAGGGTGACACTGATCTCCGCCCAGAGCAGCAGCATCACCGCCACCACCAGCGGCCACTGAAACCGGTCCGCCCGCTCGTCGGACTTCCGCGCATCGAGCGTCCGCGCCTTCACCTGCCCGAGTCGCGCGACGAGCGCCTGCACCTCCTCCCGCCGGTCCCAACGGGCGTACGCCCCGCCGCTCCCTTCGGCCACGCGCCGCAGATCGGCATCCTCCAACCGCGACACGACGATGCGACCGATGTGATCTCGATGGTACTGCTCCGGCGCCTCGGACGAATCGGCCGGCACCGGTCCACCATTGGCAGTCCCTACCCCGACCGCGAAGACCGGCAGCTCCTCGCCCCTGAGCGCCTCCGCGGCGGCATCGAGATCGCCTTCCCCGCTCTCGCCGTCGGTCACGATGAAGACCGCGCGCCGGCCGGTCTCCCCCTCGTGCTCGAACGCGCTCACCGCCGTCAGCAGCGCGGCCGACAGGTCGGTGGCCGGATCGCCGAGATCGTCCGGACTTGCCGCGTCGAGGAACAGCTTCAGCGAAGCACGGTTGGAGGTGAACGGAAGCTGCAGGAACGCGCTGCCGCCGAAGACCACCAGCCCGGTCCGGTCGCTCGGGTAGGACGTCATCACGTCCCACGCGATCTGCTTCGCGGCGGCAAGCCGGGTCACCGGTCCGGCGATCGCGCCGCCGGACACGTCGGTCACGCCCATGGAGCGCGAGAGGTCGAGCAGCACCAGCACATCCCGGCCGGTGTGGACCATTTCCCCCTGGCGCTCGCCGAGCTGCGGTCGAGCCAGGGCCGCCACGGCCAGCGCGAGCGCGGCGAGCCGGAGCATCCAGATCCGCCGCCAGCGCGCCGGTGAGAGCAGCTCCGACCCGCGCGCGAGCAGCGCCGGATCGCCGAACCGCGCCAGCGCCCCACGCCGCGCCCGCTCGGCGCGAAGCGCGAGCCATCCGACCCACGCGAGGGCGGCCAGCCCGGCCGCCATCACCCACGGGTAGGCGAAAGTCATGGCAGTGCGACCCAGCGGCGATGGCCACCCAACGCCATCGCCGCACCGAGGAGCAATAGTCCCGGCGCGAGCACCCAGGGGAACAGCTCGCGGTAGTCGCGGGTCTCGTTGATCCGGACTTCCTGCCGCTCCAACGGGTCCAGCTTCTCCATGATCCCTTCGAGTGCCTCCGGGTCGGTGGCGCGGAAGTACTCGCCGCCGCTTCGGTCGGCGATGCGCCGCAGCACCCGTTCGTCGGAGCTGGTGAGCCGATCCGGGGTTCGCCCCTGCCGCCAGATGAAGCCGTCGTCGAAGCCGGTCGTGTCCGGCGCGCTCACCCCGATGGTGTGAATCCGCACGCCGATCGCGCGCGCCGCCTCGGCGGCGACGAACGGCCCGGGTGAGCCGGTGTTGTTGGCGCCGTCGGTGATGAGGACGATCGCGCTGGCCCGGCTGGGCAGGTCCTTGAGCTGGCTCAGTGCGAGCGCGAGGGCGGTGCCGATCCCGGTTCCGTCCGGGAGCTGTCCGATCTCCACCCGCTCCAGCATCTCGCCGAGCAGTCTGGTGTCCGGCGTAAGCGGAGCTTGCAGAAACGAGCGGCCGGCGAAAATGACGAGGCCGAGCAAGTCGCCGTCGCGCCGGCGGGCGAAGTCACCCAACACGCGGCGGGCGACCTCGAGCCGGTTCCCCGGCTTGAAGTCGGTCGCCTTCATGCTGCTGGAGATGTCGAGCGCGAGCATGAGATTCCGCGCCTTGCTGCGGACCTCGCGCACTTCGTGGGGGACCTGCGGCCGCGCCAACGCGGCCACCAGCAGCAGCAGGGCGGCGATCCGGAAGCCGTCGGGCAGGTGCCGCCAGCGCGCGCGAGCGGGCCGCGGCTCGCCCGCGAGGAAGCCGAGCACCGGGAAACCGATGCGCTCGTCCGGCGGCCGACGCCGCCGGACCACCAGCCGCGCCGCGAGGGCCAACGGCACCAGGAGTAAGAGGAGGAACCAGGGATCAGCGAACCGCATCGAGCTCCTCCGCGGCCGGCGCCGCGGCGCGATGCCACCGGTCGAGCAGGTCCCGCGCTCGCTCGACGAACTGGTCCGCGTCGTCGGCCTGAGGCCGGAGCTTCGCGAACTTCACCAGGTCGGCTTCGCCCAGCACATCCTGCACTCGGCGGCGGAGCCCGCCCTCCGCCAGCCGCGGCGGCAGTGACCAGAGCAGCTCCGTGGTGGTGCGCTCGCGGGCGGGCAGCTCCTCCGCGGCCTCGAGGTAATCGCGCAGCGCGTCCGCGACGGCCTCGTAATGCCGGTCCACGTCGCCTCGCTCGGCATAGCGCTCCGCCGCGATCCCATCGAGGCGCGCACGCGCGGCCGTGTACGGATCGGGCGGCAACGGCGGTGGGGGTGGCGGCGCTTCCGGCTCGGCCACCGGTACGACGCGAGCGGCCCGCCGCCGCGACACGAGCCACGCGGCCGCTACTACCATGCCCGCGCCGAGCAGCGCCCAGAGCGGGCCCAGCCGGGGCGGGACGTCGGGCTCCCTGATGTCGCGCAGCGTGGGGTTGCCGGCCGGGATGCTGGAGGCCACCTCGATCTCCACCGGGTCGTGCGCGAACACGCCGCGATGGCCGGTGACCACCTGCACCCAGGGAACGCCGAAGACCGGCAGTCGCTGTTTGCCGGGACGGTAGACCGCGAGCACGGCGATGCCGTTGAACGCCCGGTCGGCGCCTCGCTGCAGCCGCTCGACCGACAGCACCCTGATGCCCGCGGCCGGCTCGGCGAGGGGGCGCGGGACGGTGTCGGTGAGGAGGTCGCGCTCGTTCAGGTGCACGCGGAATCGCAGCGTGATCGAGTCGCCCACGGCGATCTTCGCCGGCTCGGCGGTGGCGGAGAAGGCGCGGCCGTAGTCGAGCTGGGCGTAGTGGCGAATGGAGAGAGCAGGCAGCGATGTCAGCCGAGCGACCCATGTCAGCCTGAGCGAGCCCATGTCATCCTGAGCGCAGCGAAGGAGCCGACGCGACGCCCTGGCTCCTTCGCTGCGCTCAGGATGACATGGCTGGCCAGGATGACATGGCTCGCCTGGCTGACATGGCTGCCACCACTCCTCACCGCCACTGCATGCTCTCCCGCCGCCGGAAGAACGCGAGCAGCGGCTCGGCATACGACTGCCCCGTCTCCAGCCGCAGCAGATCCGCCCCCGACTCCCGCAGCGTACGCTCCAGCGTGGCGTCGAACGCGGCCGCCCGGCTCCGGAACCGCTCGCGCACGCCGGCATCGCCGGTGTCCACCACGCGCCAGTCGCCGCTCTCCGCGTCCCACAACGTGATCAGCCCCACGTCGGGCAGTGCCCGCTCGCGCGGGTCCACCAGATGGAGGGCGATGACGTCGTGCCGCCGGGCGAGCCGCGCCAGCGGCGCCTCGTATCCGGCGCCAAGGAAGTCGGAGATCAGGAAGATGACCGCGCGCCGGCGGAGGACCGGCTCGAGATAGGCGAGTGCGGCGCCGAGATCGGTGCCGCTGCGGGATGGCTGGAACGCGAGCAGGTCGCTGATGACCCGAAGCGCCTGGCGACGGCCCTTGCGCGCCGCCACGTAGTGCTCCACCCGATCGGTGGCGAACACCGCGCCCACCCGGTCGTTGTTGCGCGCCGCCGCGAGCGCGAGCACCGCGCAGACCTCGGTGGCCAGGTCGCCCTTGGTGCGGCGCACGCTGCCGAAGGCGGACGACGCGCTCCGGTCGGCCACGAACAGCACCGTCAGCTCGCGCTCCTCGAGGAAGCGCTTCACGTAGGCGGCGCCGAGCCGGGCGGTGACGTTCCAGTCGATGGTGCGGATGTCGTCGCCCGGCTGGTACTCCCGCACCTCGGCGAACTCCACCCCGCGCCCGCGGAACGCGCTGGAGTACTCGCCGGCCATGATGTCTCGCACGAGGTGGCGGGTGGTGATCTCGAGCCGCCGGACCTCGCGCGTGACCTCCTCCGGATTCATGGCACCGGCACCGCCTCGAGAATCCGGCGGACCACGGCATCGGCCCCCATCCCCTCGGCGTCAGCCCGGTAGGTGAGGATGACCCGGTGCCGCAGCACGTCGAGACCGAGCGCCTTGATGTCGTCGGGTGTGACGTAGGGCCGGCCCTGGAGGAACGCGTGGGCCTTCGCGGCGCGGAGCAGGAAGATCGCGGCCCGGGGCGACGCGCCGAACTCGATCAGCGGCGCCAGGTCGGCCAGACCGGCCTCGGCAGGGCGGCGGGTCGCCGCGACGAGATCGAGCACGTACTCCTTGATCCGGTCGTCGGCGTAGATCGCGTGCACCAGCTTGCGGGAGCGCATCAGCCGCGCGGGCTCGAGCACCTGCCGCGCGGTCGGCTCGACGCCCGTCGTCATCCGGTCCAGCACCTCCCGCTCCTCCCGCCGCTCGGGGTAGGTGACGACCAGCTTGAACATGAACCGGTCCACCTGCGCCTCGGGCAGCGGGTAGGTGCCCTCGTGCTCGATCGGGTTCTGCGTGGCGAGCACCAGGAACAAGCTCGGGCAGCGGGAAGGTCCGCCCGCCGATCGTCACCTGCTTCTCCTGCATCGCCTCGAGCAGCGCGCTCTGCACCTTGGCCGGCGCGCGATTGATCTCGTCCGCCAGCAGCAGGTTGGTGAAGATCGGCCCCTGCTGCACCGCGAAGTCGCCGGTGCGCTGGTTGTAGATCATGGTGCCGATCAGGTCGGCGGGCAGCAGGTCGGGCGTGAACTGGATGCGGTGGAAGCCGGCCGCGATGGTGGACGCGAGCGTGCGCACCGCGAGGGTCTTCGCCAGGCCGGGCACGCCCTCGAGCAGGACGTGGCCGTCGGCCAGGAGCCCGATCATGAGCCGATCGAGCATCGCCCGCTGGCCGACGATGACACGGCCGAGCTCCTCCAACAGCTCCGCGGCGAGCCGGGCGTCCGCCTCGATCTCCGCGGCCGGGAGGAGATCGGGGGATCGTTCGGGAAGAGAGGTCATTGGGGGAATGTACTGCGGACCGGAGCGAGAGGAGAGGCTGGGCATCGGGCTAGGGGAACGGTGAGCGCGGGCTGAAAAATGTCATCGTGCCTTCTCCCTCACGGCCACTCGTCCAGCGGCGCCGGCGGCTCCTCGTAGATCCTCGCCTCCAGTGCCGCCTTCGCCGGCTCGAATACCTCCTCCCGCCGGCGCCGCTCCACCGCGGCGCCCCACACATAGCCCGACGCCGTGTGCCGCGCCCCGGAGTACCAGAACGTGATCATGTCCCCCGCGGGCTCGTAGTCGAAGGTGCTCCGGTAGACGACGTGCTCGAACTCCGGGATCCGTTCCTTGGCGATGACCGGCCTGGTAACGACCGTCCAATGCACCCCGTCCGCGCTCCGGGCGATGAAGACGGCCGGCGTCGTGCAGCCGCTCCTCGTCTTTGCATTGAAGACCGCCCAGAACTCGCCGCGGGCCTCGATCCACTGCACGTCGATGTGCCACGGCCACAGCTCCGGCAGGGGAAACTCCAGCGGCTCGGGGTCGGACCAGTGGAGCCCGTCGGGGGAGCGCCGCAACTCCACGACCGTAGAAGAGGCCCCGCAACCGGACGGCCCCGAGTTCACCGCCCACATGTACCACTCCGACGGACCCCTTCGGACCACGGCCGGCGACACGATCTGATGGTTCGGCCGCCGCGCCACCTCGACCGGCGGACTCCAGCTCCGCCCGTCGGCGGAGCGGATCAGCCACACCACGTTGTCCTGGGTGGCTTGGCGGTAATAGAGCCACAGCTCGTTCGACTCCGGGTCGAACACGACATCCGGATCGGACAGGTGACCGGACTCGGGACTCGCCACCGGATTGGTCACGCCGGCCTCGACCAGCCAGGAGTCCTGCTGGCCGAGACTCGCGTACAGTGAGGGATTCTCGTAGGCGGCGTTGCCGAACGGATACGGTGTGATGGCGAGGTGATGTCCGTAGGCGAAGCCGCCGGCTGACGACCGCGCGTAGTCGGGATGCACCACCTGGCCCGAGCCGTCATAGGTCTGGAGGGAAAGGACCCGGATCTCGTTTGGAGGCAGGGCGTCGATCGGCTCCGCCACCGCGGAAAAGGTCGCGGGCGGCAACGACAGGACCCCCGCGAGCGCGTTCGCGATCCCGGCATCGTGCCCCAGGACCCAGCGCGCCAGTGCGCGCCCCTGGACGTCGGTTCGCACGGAGTCCGGCTCGATTCGACCGATCCCCCGCGTAGTCCAGCCCACCATGACGCCCGGCATCGGGGTGCCCCGATCGTCCAGCACCGTCGCGACGAGCGGCGCGGGCAGCATTGTCTCAATTGGAGCCATCTGGCCGTCACCAGATGTTGCGCGCACTTCGGCCGGAACCGCCGGCCCAGTGTCCCGGTTGCAGGCGCCCGAGGCGGCGAGGCACACCGCCAGCATGGGCGCTTGCGTCATCCGATGGAGTGGAGTCATCGAGAGGATAGACCGCGCGAGCACCGGCTCCGTCACCGAAACCACCCGCCCCGTGGGTGCGTCGGGGTACACAGCCCACCTGACCGAGGTTTCATGTCCAGGATTGCAACTGCGCTTCTCGCCGCCGCGCTCGCGGCCGGCATCGGCTACGCCGCGCTCTCCGCGTCCCAGGAAGGAGCGGCGATGTTCCGCGGCGATGCCGCGCATTCCGGCGTCTACCACTCGGCGGCGCTGGAGCACTTCGGCGGGCTGCAATGGCGGGTGCAGACCGACGGCATGGTGCATTCCTCGGCCACCCTCGACGACGGAACGCTCTACATCGGCAGCGGAGACGGCCGGCTCTACGCCCTCGACGCGACCACCGGTGAGACTCGCTGGCAGTTCCCGACCGGCCGCGCCATCTCCTCCACCCCGGCGGTGGCCGACGGCTCGGTGTTCGTCGGCAGCCGCGACAACGTGTTCTGGGCGGTGGACGCGCGTAGCGGGAAGCAGCGCTGGCGGCTCGCGACCGGCGCCGACGTGCCGATGCCGTGGGGCTTCGAGACCGGCGACCTCTACACCTCGTCGCCGGTCTATGCCGCCGGCACGGTCTACTTCGGCAGCGGTGACGGGCAGGTCTACGCCGTGGATGCCGGCAGCGGCGCGGTGCGCTGGCGGTTCGCCACCGAAGGGCGGGTGCGGTCGTCGCCCGCGATCGCCGACGGCCGGCTTTACGTGGGCAGCGCCGACGGCACGCTGTACGCGCTGGACGCCGCGACCGGACGCGAGATCTGGCGTTTCGATACCGAAGGCCATCGGCTGGAGTCGGGCGAGTTCGGCTTCGACCGGCGGACCATTCAGTCCTCGCCTGCGGTCGCGGACGGCCGGATCTTCATCGGCTCGCGCGATGGATTCCTCTACGCGGTCGATGCGGCGACCGGCCGGCAGCTGTGGCGCGTGGATCACCAGATGTCGTGGGTCAACACCTCGCCCGCCGTCGTGGACGGCGTCGTGTACGCCGGCAGCTCCGACGAGCGCTTTCTTCAGGCGGTGGACGCCCGCACCGGCCGCGAGCTGTGGCGCGTCGCGACGGAGCGTCCCGTCTGGTCGTCACCGGCGGTCGCGGGCCCGATGGTCTACGTCGGCGACGGCTCGGGAACGATCTACGCGGTGGATCGCGCCAGCGGGAAGGAGCGCTGGCGCTACAAGTCGGGCCGGCGGATCTTCTCGTCCCCGGTGATCCACGACGGCGTGCTCTACGCCGGCAATGACGATGGCGGCATCTACGCCATCCGCACCGCGGCGGCGCCGCTGCGCCGCGCGGTCTTCTGGGACAGCTCGCTGGTCCGCGCGTCGCGGGTCGTCACCCACCGCGAGCTGCGGGACTACCTGGCCGAGCGGGGCTACCAGGTCCTCGACGCGAAGGGCCTGGCCGCCTTTCTCCAGCAGCGCCTGGGCGACCGCGTGCCGAGCGTGGTCGTGTTCTCGATGGACCACCTGCCCGCCACCGTGGCGCCGGTCGCGGCGGATACGGTGCTCTTCCGCCGCTACCTCGACGCGGGCGGCAAGGTCGTGTGGCCCGGGATCCCGCCGATGATCTGGCCGCGCGATCCCGCCACCGGCGAGGGCACCGACTACATCGCGATCGACCGCCCGGGCACTTCCCGCCTCCTCTCCGTGGACCACGCGCGCGGCAACTTCGACAACTACGGAGCGGTGGTCACGGCGGAAGGACGGCGCTGGGGACTCTCGGGCTGGTGGGACAGCAACTGGGGCGTGGATCCCGCCGGCGTCAGCGAGACGCTCGCCCTCGACGACAACGGGTTGGCGAGCTCGTGGGTCAAGCGCTACGGCGGGCCGCCCGGCACGGGGTTCGTGCGGGTGTACGGCGGGAGCTGGTCGGCCGGCGGCCCGACGGCGAACCTGGCGGCGGTGCAGGCGGTGGCGGAGTACATGCCGCGGTAGCGGAGCGCAGGGCGATGGCTCCTTGGTCATGATTCACCACGAAGGCACGAAGGGTACGGAGGACTCCTTCCGCGCCCGGAATGACGTCTCATTCCGCGTCAGGCCGTCTCCCAGAATGATTGTTTGGGGGTGAGAGGCGCGTCGCTCCCGACACCACCAAAAAAATCGCGACGGGAATTCCGCCTTGCGCGGAATGAGATGATCCTTACCCGACCAAGGAATCCCTCATGCCCTTCGTGCCTTCGTGGTGAATCCTCACCGCCGGCCCGCCACCGCACCTTCGCTTCGCTCAGGCCGACTCATACATTGCCTCGATGCCCGAGGCCCCCAACCGCCTCCCCCGCTACACCGAGCTCGCGCCGAGCCCGTCGCTCGCCCCGTGGGTCGAATGCTACTGGTCCATCCGGGCCGCCGACGCCCCGGCCGTCCTCAACCGCGTGGTCCCCGACGGCTGCAGCGATCTGATCATCGGCGTCGCCAACGATCCCCCGCCCGTGGTCGTCGGCACGATGCGCACGGCGATGGTGATCCCCGCCTCCGGACGCATCGATCTCTTCGGCATACGCTTCCACCCGGGTGCCGCGCTCCCCCTCCTCGGGACTCCGCTGCTGGAGCTCACGGACCGCCGGGTAGCGTTGGAAGAGATCTGGGGGCCCCAGGCGTCCGCCCTCGCCGCGGTTGGCGAAGCGACTGCGCTGGCAGAGCGCGTGGCGCGGGCCGAGCGGCTGCTGGCGCGGCATCTGGCCGACTGGGCGCACAACCAACGCGCCGACGAAGCGATGGTGCGCGAGGCGATCTCCCTGCTCCGCCGCGCCCGGGGCGGCGTCGGCGTCGCCCAGGTGGCCGCCGCGCTGGGCGTCGGCGAGCGGAGGCTGGAGCGAGCGTTCGGCCGCTCGGTCGGGCTCAGCCCCAAGGCGCTGGACAAGGTCCTGCGCTTTCGCCGCGTCCTCCGGGCTCTCGATCTTCAGCGGCACGGCCGTGATCCCGCCTGGGCCGCCATCGCGGCGGGAGCGGGGTACGCGGATCAGTCGCACTTCATCAGGGATTTCAAGTCGCTCGCCGGGCTGACGCCGACCCGCTATGTGGCCGAGCGGCGGGATGTCGGATTCGTTCAATACGCGGAGGAGGAAACCGGGTAGCGTTGCTCGCAGGCGTGGCGATGAATCATTGACTCTCGAACTGCGAGGACAGCATGGCATCCCAGAACGCACAGCACGACCGCCGCATCGACTACATCGAAATGTCGGCCACGAGCATCCCCGAGATCCGGACGTTCTATGCCAAGGCGTTCGGCTGGAAGTTCACCGACTACGGGCCGGAGTACACCAGCTTCGAGGATGGCCGGCTCGCCGGGGGCTTCCACGCGGGCGGGCCCACTGGCGGCAACGGGGTTCTGGTGGTGATCTACGCGGTGGACCTGGCGGATGCGGAGAAGCGGGTCCGTGATGCGGGTGGAACCGTCGTCAAGCCGGTGTTCGACTTTCCCGGCGGACGGCGGTTCCATTTCCAGGACCCCAGCGGCAACGAGCTGGCGGTCTGGTCGGACAAGTAGGGTCGGTCAGACCGGCCCGTTGAAGGCGGGATCGCTGGCGCGCGTGCGGAGGTCAGTCTCTCCGCCGCGGAACCATCCGCCGCGAAACTCGAAATGGCGCTCGTCGAGGATGCGCATGGCGAGCGCGGACGTCCCCTGCTGCTGCACCTGCCAGAGCAGGATCTTGGCCCCGATTTCCGCCGCGGTCTCCCAGACACCTGCTTCGAGCTGGGGATACTGATCGGCGTGCTCCGGCTTGAGCCGGGCTTCACGAGCCGAGGATTCCATCGAACCTCCGAAGTGGCAGCGGACCGCTTCGATGTGGGGGGCGAAAGGAGGTGGAAAATGTAGTGTCAACGCCCGCGACACCAGAGGCTTGGTCCGGCTGCAGGAAGTGGGCCTGATTTGCGGCCTTCCGCTTGCCACCCCGCCCGTTCCGGCCCAATCCCGCCTAAGTTTGCCCCATGCGCATTGCCGTGGTTTTCGACACCCCGTATGCCGGCTGGCACCACGCCGAGCATGCCAGGCAGATGACCAAGGAGGTCGCCGCCTGGCATGACGACGAGCCGGAGATGGAGTACCAGATCGCCGACGCCCTTGGGAATCGCGGACATGAGGTCTTCCTGATCGGCGTCAGCGACGACCTGCAGTATTTGGTCAAGTGTCTCGACGAGATGCGGCCCGACCTGGTGTTCAATGCGGCAGAGGCGTTCCATGGTAATCCGTCACTGGAGTACATGGTGCCCGGCATCCTGGAGGCCGAGGGGTACCCCTACACCGGTGCGCCCCCCCAGGCACTGTTGGTCTCCCGCAACAAGGCCATGAGCAAGAAAGTGTTGGCCTACCACGACATACGTGTCCCCGGATTCGTCACCTGGCGGCCCGGGGAGGAGCGGGAGCTGCCCCCCGACCTGCGCTTCCCCGTGATCGTGAAGCCGCTCCAGTCCGACGCCTCGGTCGGCATCGCCCAGGCGTCCGTGGTGCAGGACGAGACGTCCCTGAAGGAGCGGGTGTCCCTGGTACACGAGCGATTCCACCAGCCGGCCATCGCCGAAGAGTTCGTGGACGGGCGGGAGCTGTACGTCAGCGTGCTCGGCAACGGCGACGACCTCGAGGTCCTGCCGATCACGGAGATGGTGTTCGACAAGCGGCGGACCAAGCCCGAGGAAAGGATCGCGACCAGGTCCGCCAAATGGGACGAGGACTATCGCGCGAGGAAGGGCATCCGTAACGTCTTCGCCCGCCCCATCGCGGCGGCGACGCGGGAACGGATCGAGTCCATCTGCCGCACGGCCTTCCGGGCGCTCTGGCTCCGCGATTACGCCCGCCTCGACGTCCGGCTCGCCGCCGACGGGGAGGTCTGGTTCCTCGAGGCCAACGCCAACCCCTTCATCAGCTACGGACACGACATGGCGAACGCGGCACTCAAGGCGGGCCAGGAGTACTACGACTTCGTGCAGCGGCTGGTGGACGAGGCGATGGGGCGGTATGGCAACGCGTAGACGACTGAAGGAGCGGGCGCCCGCCCTGGAGCAGCGCTGCGTCTGCGGGCAGCGGCTCCAGAAGTACTGGCCGCACTGTCCCAACTGCTCGCGCGAGCTGCAGTGGAAGGACCACGACAACGTCACCGGTGCCGAGTGCTACAACTGCGGCTGGCTCGTCTCCGACAAGTTCTCCTATTGCCCCTGGTGCGCGTTCGACATCTACGAGGAAGGCTACTCCAGCGAGCCGCTCAAGGCCCCCAAAGGGTTCCGCATGGACGCGCGCTGCGACTGGGGCTGCGGCGGCGGCGTGCAGTATCCGATGGCCAACTGCCCCTGGTGCGGGCGCCCGCAGACCTGGGACGAGCAGGATCGCTTCGAGGGCGACTGCCCCCACTGCGCCCGGGGCGTGGACGACTGGATGCACGCCTGCCCCTGGTGCGGGAACGACGCCACCGGGCGCGACCTCATCCCGCGCGCGCTGACCCGGGTGCGCCGGCTGCTCCTCGTGAGCCGGATCCGCGACTGGGGCTACCGCATCCTGCTCCGCCCCGGCATCTCCGGCGTAGATCCGCGCTATCCCAAGATCGTGGAGATCGAACAGCGCTACGTCGTCGGCAAGCGGCGCCAGGACGAGATCCCCTGGACCATGCTGGTCGGGCTGCTCACCCACGAGCTGGGGCACAGCTTCCTGTACCACCACTGGGACTGGACCCGGAGCCGGCGCTTCCGCCGCGCCTTCGGCGAGGTGGACAAGGCATACCGCGGGATGGACAACACCTGGGTCTACTTCCAGCGGCGCCGCGTGGCGATCGCGCCGCGCGACCACGTGAGCACCTACGCGGCGAAGCACCCGCAGGAGGATTTCGCGGAGGTGTTCCGGTTCTACGTCACCCGCCGCGGGCGGCTGCGCGATCTGTTTGCGGAGTTCGGGCAGAAACGGAAGGGCGTGATTCTGTACGAGAAGTTTCTGGTCCTGCATGACTTCGTGCGGGCGCTGCGAGGCTGGGCGTAGGGCCCTCTCACCACCAGCCCGGCTTCTTCGCCTCCCGCGGCTTGTCCTTCAGGACCTCCATCGCCGCATTCCGTCCGTTCACCCCGATGACGCTACCGCCCGGATGCGTCGCCGCTCCGCAGAGCAGCACGCCCGGCATCGGCGTCCGGGCCCGCAGGCGGCGCTCCCACATGTACTGCGGCAGGATCTCGCCCTGAAAGATATGGCCGCCGGTGAGCCCGGTTTCCCGCTCGATATCCGGGGGTCCCAGCACCTGCATCCCGGTCACCGCGGACGGAATGTTGCTGCAGAACCGGCCGATGGACTGGACCACCACGCGACCCACCTCCTCGCGTCGGCTGTCCCAATCCCCTTCGCGAAACCGCGTCGGCACGTACTGCGCGAACACGCTGAGCGTCTGCACCCCGTCGGGCACCACGCTGCGATCGAAGACCGTGTGCAGGTAGAGCTCGTTCCAGGTCCGGGGCGGCAGCACGCCGTCGTTCGCCGCCTTGTGATGGGCCCGCCACTCGTCCTTTGAGAGCGGCGTGTTGGTCTGCCCCGTGTGATGGGGGAGCCCGAGGCCGGGGCGAGCCGTGAAATTCGGCAGCTCGGAGAGCCGGAGATTCACCTTGACCGTAATCCCGGCCATCGGCACCGAGCGCACCTGCGCCGCCCACCCCTCGTCCGCCGCCTTGCCGAGCATCCCCAGCGTGGTGATCGGATCGGCGTTGGAGATGACGTGCGTCGCGGCGATCCGCTCGCCCGAAGCCAGCTCCACGCCTTCCCCCGGGATGATCCGCGCGACCGGCACCCCGGCCGCCACGGTGGCCCCGTACCCGCGGGCGATGTCGCAGAGGATGAACGAGACCATCCCCATGCCGCCCTCGACATAACCCCACGTGCCCGGCTGCCCGAACATCCGGCCGGAGGCGTGGTGGAACCACACGGACGCGGTCCCCGGGTCGTGGGGACTCGCATTGGTGCCGATCACACCCTGCCCCAGATAGGCGAGCTGCATCCGCTCGTCATCCAGGTAGCGCTCGACCATCTCGACCATGGACCACTCGAACAGCAGGCACCGCGCCTCCCGATCGCCCCGAAGCCGCTGCTCGATCGCGTCGCGGTCGGGGGCGGGATCGAGCCACAGGTCGCCGTCACTGGTGGGACGGAGCGCGTCGCGGAGCCGCTTCTTCACGCTCTGCATCGCGCGCCACCCGGCGAGGTCCTTGGGAGCGAAACGCTGGATTTCCGCTTCGCACTTCGCGTCGTCGTTCCAGAGCTGGATGCTGCTGCCGTCCTCGAACGGGACGAACAGTCCGCCCAGCGCCGGCATCCACCGGAACCCGTGGGCCGGAAGGTCCAGGTCGTCGATGACCCGCTGATGCAGCAGCCCGGCCACGTAGGCGCAGGGCGACATCCGGACACCGGGCCACGGCTCATCCATGGTGCACGCGCCGCCCACCCGCTCGCGCGACTCCAGCACCAGCACCTTCCGTCCGCCGCGCGCGAGATACGCCGCGCAGGTGAGCCCGTTGTGGCCGGCGCCGATGACGATGGCGTCCCACTGGCGGCGGGCCAGCTCGCTGACCGGCGCGGGGAGTCCGATCCGGCCGAGGACGGCCGCCGTGGGGCTGGTTGGAGTCGTGGGCATAGTGGCGGGGAATTGTGGCGCTGGGTCGGAGGGAACGGAAGGGGTGTGTTCCGTAATGTGGAACGGCGCTTCGTGTGCTGAGTGAGGTTTGGAGCTTGGCTGGGGTTTGGGGAGGATTCACCACGAAGGCACGAAGGGCACGGAGGAAGCTTCGTGAAGTTTTTTGGGTGAGTAGCGCGGAGCTTCGGAGAACAACCACAAAAACTAGAGAACGGAACCTGCCTCAAAGCGGAATGAGACGTCTGTCAGTCGGATCTAGGAGCCCTCATGCCCTTCGTGCCTTCGTGGTGAATCCTTGTCGACGCCAGCCACGCCCCACCGCTCCGCTCAGGATACCATATTTCCGGGATGACCGACCGCCTCTACTACACCGACGCCTACCTCCGCGAGTTCGACGCCGCCGTTGTGGACGGCGCCGACGGCGCCCGCCGGATCTACCTCGACCGCACCGCCTTCTATCCCACCTCCGGCGGCCAGCCCTTCGACCTCGGCACGCTCGGCGGCGTCCGTGTCGTGGACGTAATCGACGAGGAAGACCGGATCGCGCACCTGCTGGCCGAACCGCTGGCCGCAGCGGGACCGGTCGAGGCGCGGTCGACTGGGCCCGGCGCTTCGATCACATGCAGCAGCACACCGGCCAGCACCTGCTTTCGGCGGTGTTCCACGAGCTTTTCGGCCAGGCGACCATCAGCGTCCACTTCGGCGCGACGCCTCGACCCTCGACCTCGACGCCGGCGCGCTCGAGCACGCACGGCCTCCTGAAGGCGGAGCGCCGCGGCCAACGAGGTGGTGACCGAGAACCGGCCCGTCGAGGTGGCCTTCGAGGAGTCGGGCAGCGCGCGAGGGCCTCCGCAAAGCGTCCGCTCGGTAGGGCACGCTCCGCATCGTCTCCATCAGGGATCTCGACCGCAGCGCCTGCGGCGGCACCCACGTTCGGGCCACCGGCGAGATCGGCCCGATCCTGATCACCCGGTCCGAGCGGGTCAAGAAGAATCTCCGCCTCGAGTTCCTCTGCGGCATGCGCGCGGTCCGCCGGGCCCGGGCGGATCTCGATCTCCTCGCTCGCCTCGCCGGCCGCTATTCGGCGGCGGCGGAGGAGCTGCCCGCGCTGCTCGACGCCCAGCGCGACGAGCTCAAGGCCGCGGTCGGCGCGCGGCGCGACCTGGAAGAGCAGCTCGCGGCGCGCACCGCGCGCGACCTCTACGCGGCGGCCACGCCGGCTGAATCCGGTGTGCGCACCATCGTCAGCCGCGAGGAGGCCGGACCAGTCGAGCGACTCCGGCCGCTGGCCCAGGCCGTCAGCGCGATGTCGCGAGCGCTGTTCGTGGGA
>CAVRFK010000035.1:0-41632 GCA_963720365.1 uncultured Gemmatimonadales bacterium
TGGGCCCTGCAGGATTCGAACCTGCGACCGACGGATTATGAGTCCGCTGCTCTAACCACCTGAGCTAAGGGCCCGACTGCGCGAAACATGACGTGCCCCCTGCGCTTCATCAAGCCGCAGGGGGCACGTTGCTGTCCTCCCTAAACCGCTAGCGCGAAAACCTGAACGTCGCCTCGCGCCGCGTCCCGTCCTTCAGCGTAATCGTCAGCTTCCGGCAACTGTTCGCCCAGGTCGTGCTCGTCTTCCAGGTGTAGATGTAGCGGCCCGTGGCCGAGTCGTACCTGATGCTGCTGCTCGACGCGGAGACCGTCTGCTCGATCGCGTCGGTCGGCCACCAGGGACACGACACGCTCGTCACCTGCGGCGAGCCCGAGGCCAGCACCGGGTCGGGGCGGCTGCCGCCCAGACTGAACTTGACCGGGATGGCGACGCCCGCCTTCGCCGTGTTGAGCCGGCCCGGGTTGTCCACCGGATCGAAGAAGCCGCTGAACGGATACAGCACCGCGAGCGATACGCTCTTCGTCGCCGAGGTGTAGTTGCCGCTCGAGGGCTGGAAGGTCACCGTGAGCGTCTGCGACGGCCGCGCATCGAGGAACTGCCCCGCCGCGGGCGAATAGGTGAATGTTCCCGGCACCGTCGCGCCGCCGATGCCCGTCGCCTGCGCATTCAGGAGCGCGGAGGACAGCGGGCCCGTTGTCGTGGAGGACGGCACGGTCCACGCTATCGTCGTCGCGCGGGGCACAACGTTGATGGGGACCGTGCCTGTGGCGCTCTCGTATGCGGCGGGATCGTTCGGCGTGAACGTCACCTTGAGCGGCTGCCCGTTGCCGGCGTTCAGCACCGCGCCCGCCGCCGGCTCGTAGGCGTACGTCCCCGGCACCGACGATCCGCCCGATGAGGCCGACGCGTTGAGCTGCGAGGAGCCGAGTGCGGTGCCGTAGGTGATCGCCGGCGGCGCGGCCCACGCGATCGCCACGCTCTGCCGCGTCACCCGCACCTCGTGCGGCTCGGTGTCCGAGCTGGCCTCGAAATCGGCATCGCCCTCGAAGCTCGCCCGCAGGGTCCGGTCGCCCGCCTCGGTCAGCGCCAGCGCGCAGCTCCCTGCCCCGTCGCTCAACGTCACCGCGCACGACTCAGACCCGCCCGCCGCCGTCACGGTCACCGTGCCGCCCGGGGTACTGGCCGATGCTTCGACCGTCACGGCGACGGTTACACTCTGCCCCGGCGTCGACGGATCGGGGGTCGCCGCGGAAATGGTGGTTGTCGTCGGAACCGGATCGGGCGGCGGAGGCGGAGGCGGCGAGCCGCCGGCCGCGGCGCAGCTCTTGGTCGGCCGGTTCTGGGCCAAGGGGCGGAGGGCATCCATAGCCTCGCCGATGCCGGCCCCGGCCAGAAAATTCGCGTCGTACTGCCAGCTGATGAAGGCGCAGGGATAGGAGCTGGTCAGTAACGCCGATCCATATGACTGGATCAGGCTCGCGGTCAGCGCGGTGTTTCCCGGCCCGCCCTTGAGCAGGTTGAGTCCGACGATGAGCTGGAGCCCGACCGACTGCGCGTCGGCTACGTTGCGGCTCAGATAGTCGCCCGGCGCGCCCTTCCGCTCGACGTACTGGGCCCACGCCGCGTCGAGGTACTGGTAGCTCGGATTCCCCGGTGTCAGATACGACGCGTCCACCCGCACCACCGTCGGCAGCGTGGGCCAGATCGACTTGCTGTACTCCGCCATCAGCTCGACCGTCGCGGGCGGGACCGGCTGGCCGTTCCAGTTGTTGGGATCGTTCGGCTCGTCCAGCAGATAGTGCGCGATGACGGTGCCGTCCTCGACGAACGAGGAGAAATTCACCCCCCGGTACCTGTCCACCCGCGCCTGCCACAGGCTCATGCTGAAGTGGCCGTCGGCATCCTTGTAGTTGTTGTTGCTGCCCGCGAAAACCACGACCACCTTGCCGCCGGCGTTCCTGATCTGGGTGAGGGAATTGAGCAGGTCGCTCGCCGGCGTGTTGCGGTGGCCGCCGTTGTAGCGGTCGCCGTAGAGACTGAGCGGCTGGGCGAACATCCCGAACGGAATCCCCCCGGCGAACGTCGCAGCGGCCGACGGCGCATTCGCCGCGGGCGCCAGGCCCACCGGGACGATGGGACGCTCCTCGTCCGGCGTGAAGGAGGCGGAGTGGTCGCAGCCCGCGATGGCCAGGCTGGCCAGCAGGAGAGCCGTACGCCGGCGCGAGGCGCCGGTGGTCCGACGGATGAATGGCGACATGTCGTGGACATTCTCTCAGACCGGGGTGTGCCCGGTCGGATCGATGGTATAGGGATGGGGGTCCGAGGGTGGGCTGAGGCTAGCGAACTAGCTGCTCAGAGCGCAGCGGAATGAGCACCGGTGGGGTGTCATCTCGTTTTGTGGGGGGAGCCCTGCGCCGGATGGAGGATTGTGATGTGGATCACACTTGTCAAGTGAGATTTGCCCCTCACAACCGCCGATACCGCACCAGCAGCATGAAATAGGACCCGTAGAGAATCAGGCCAATCGAAGCCGCGATGAGCGCCCAGCGGCCCTGGCCGAGGCCGGAGAGGTAGCTGAGCGCCTCGTCCCAGCCACCTGCTTCCGACGGATCGTACTCGATCGCCACCCGCAGAATCGAGGATCCGACCAGCAGCGACATGACGCCCAGGGCCACGTAACCCGCTGACCCGGTCACCATCGTGAGAACCTGCTCGACCCGGGTGAGACCGTCTCGAAGGCTTCGGCGAAAGCGGCCGGTCAGGCCGAGCCTGAGTTGGAGGATTCCGGCCGTCACCACGGCCAGACCGACCAAGGCGACCGCGGCCCGCCCCACCAGCGGCGTGAGTACGGCGGACGCGATGCCCTCGAGGTCCAGGCCCGCGTCCGGTGCCGCCCCCCTGGAGCAGCCCTACTACCGCCCAAGCCAGCAACGCATACGCCACCCCGGTGACGAAGAAGCCAACCCGCTCGCGAGGCCCTGGACCGAGGTGCCCTTCCGTTCGGGATCCACGATCGCCGACCCGAACATCCAGAGCCCGTAGGCCGCGAGTCCCGCCGCGATGACCGCCACGATCGCGGTGCCGAACGGCTGACCGAGAAGCGACGCGATCGCGCCCTGTTCCCCCGTCGGCTTGCCACCCTTCCCCAGCGCGTACCGCAGCGCCAGGACTCCCACGAGGACCGTCACCAGTCCCTTCACGCCGAAGCCAAAACGAGTGAGACGGTCGAGCAGCGGCGCGACGTCACCCGCCACCTGCCGAAGCTGGGGATTGGGGTCCGCGACCACTCAGCGCTCCCGCAGCCGTACCCGGGTGACCTTCTCCACCGCGCCCATGACCGCGCGGAATCCCTTCATGTCCTGCGAGCGAACCCCTCGGCGGATATCCGCCTCGAGCGTCTCCAGCAGCCGGTTCAGCCGGCGGCCGAAGACGCGGCCCTCGTCGGTCAGATGAATGAGGAGCGATCGCCGGTCGTCGGGGTTGAGCTCCCGGCGCACCAGCCCGCGCTGCTCCAGGCGGTCGAGCAGGCTGGTGAGCGTGGACTGCTTGATCCCGAACACCCGCACCAGCTCGCCGACCGGCGCAGGCGCGTAGCCCCGCAGGTAGGTCAGCACGTGGCCCTCGAGCGGACTGAGGCCCAGCCCGCGGGTGTGGGTCTCCAGGTAGACCGAGATCTGCCGGGAGGCCTTGTGCAGCGGAGACAGGAAGTCGAGAGCCATGGCGCCGGTCCGGGGAGATAGTACGAAGTCGTATTATATGCCACCGCGGTTCCACCGCGCTACGGACTTGACGCCGCCGGACCTCGTCCGCATCTTCGGGAAGTAATACGATTTCGTACTATTATCGACTGCCGCAAGGAGCGACCGCCATGCCCACCGACCGCCACCTCCCCCGAGATCGCCCTCTGGCGCCAGCAGACCTTCGCCGCCGGCCGGGTCGTCGCCCCAATGTCGGGGGTCTCACCCACCAGGACAGTCTGGTCGAGCCCCAGCCCGCCGGCAACCGGCTCAACTGGATCGTCGGCCACCTGCTGTGGGCCTACAATGAGGTGCTGCCGCTCCTGGGCCAGGAGCCGGTGATGGACCCGGCGCTGCTCAAGCGCTACGCCCGAGGCGGCCGGCCGATCACCGATCCGGCGCAGGCCCTCGATTTCCAGCAGATGATGGACGCGTGGCAGGTGGCCGTCGAGCGGGTGGACGCCGGGCTCGCGAAGCTCGCTCCGGAGTTCCTCGACCGACCGGCGCCGAGCAGCCCCTCGGGGAATCCCGACGAGACCATTCGCACGCTGCTGACGACGATGATGTTCCACCAGGCGTACCACGCGGGGCAGACGGCGGTGCTGCGGCGGATCGCGGGGAAAGAAGGGGCGATCAAGTAGGGCGGACGGGCGGTCGGCGGTCAGGCGGTCAGGCGGTCAGGCGGAGGCGTAGCGTGTCATCCCGAGCGAAGCGAGGGATCTTGTCCGCCGGCGAACGATGCTGGCCGGCACGATCCCTCGCTCCGCTCGGGATGACACCTGCCCCACCGTCCGCCTGACCGCCTGACCGCCCGTCCGCCCTACCGCTTCCCGCGCGCAACCGCTCGTACAGCGCGATGTGCTTCTCCGCCATCGCCGTCTGAGTAAAGTGGTTCGCGACTCGCTTCCGCCCCGCCTCCCCCATCTTCTTCCGCAGGTCCGGATCGCGCGACAGCTTGTCCAGCGCCTGCGCCAGCCCCGCGACGTCACGCAGCGGCACCTCGAGCCCCGTCTCCCCCGGCACGTTCACCTCCCGCACCGCGCTCGGCAGCGCCGTCGTGACGACGGGGCGCCCGGCCGCCATCGCCTCCAGCACCACCAGCCCGAACATCTCCTCCACCGTCACCGACGGCAGCACCAGAAAGTCGGCATCCGCCATCCGGCGCGGCAGGTCCTCATCCGGGTACTCGCCGTACCAGCGCACCCGGTCGGTGATCGCGAGCGCCTGCGCCAGCGTCCGGAGCCGGGGCCCCTCCGGTCCTGAGCCCACGATGTCGAGCCGCAGATCCGGCACCCGCTCGAGCGCCCGCAGGAGGACGTCGAGCCCCTTGTAGTTGAGCAGGCGCCCGATGAAGATCGCCCGCGGCGCCGCTCCGGGCGGCGGCGGCGGCACCAGCTCCCACCGCGCCTGATCGATGCCGAACGGAATCACCTCCACCTTCGACTCGAACCCGATCAGCTCGTTGGACAGCGCCAGGTGCGCCCGGCTCGGCACCACGACCGCCGCGGCGCGGCGCAGGACCAGCCGGGTGGCGGGACGGTACACCGACCGGCGCGAGTCGGCGTGCTGGGTGACCACGACCGGGGTGCGCCGGGCCCGGAGCAGGCAGGCGACGTCGGCCAGCGGGTGGGGATGGTGGACGTGGATGATGTCGGCGCGCTTCCAGGCGGCCGCGATGTAGCCGGGCGCGATCTCCTGGGAGCCCAGGGCCGCGAGCGAGAACGCCCGGGTCACCGCCGAGCGCTGGCGCAAGGAGCTCCCCGCGCGGCCCAGGGTCTCCACCGCGACGACCTCGACCTGGTGTCCCAGGTTCGCGGCCCCCTCGGCGAGGCTCTGCACCACCCGCTCCATGCCGCCGGAGCGCGGCCAGTAGTACTTCGCGAGATGGAGAATGCGCATCGGAGTTGTGCCAACTTCACCATGGACCGTAACCGGTGTCAACGCCGCCCCCGCCCCTTGGAGCCGACGCCCCGCCGCGACAGATTACGGCACCCCGGACGCCAGCTCGCGCCAACTCTTACCCCGTCCCCATGCCACGTACTCAGATCGCCCTCTGCTACGGGACCCGTCCGCAGGTCATCAAGGCGAGCGTCTTGCGCTCGCATCTCGAGGCCCGCTACGACGTGCTGGCCATGGATACGGGCCAACACTACGACTACGAGCTCAACGCGCTCCTCTACGAGCAGCTCGGCGTGCGCAAGCCGGACTCGATCCTCGAGGTCGGCTCGGCCGGCCACGCCGAGCAGACCGCGACCGTCCTCACGCGGGCGGAGAAGGTGCTCCAGGAGCGTCGGCCGCGCGCGGTCATCGTCATCGGCGACACCAACTCCACCCTCGGCTGCGCCCTCGCCGCCACCAAGCTCCGCATCCCGGTGCTCCACGTCGAGGCCGGTCTCCGCGCCGACGACGCGCTCATGCCGGAGGAGATCAACCGGCGAGTGGTGGACGCCATCTCCCACGTGCTCTGCACGCCGTCCGCCCGCGCCACCCGGCGGGTCGAGCGGGAGCGGATGGACGCGACGGTGGTGGAGACCGGCGACGTCGCCTACGACTCGCTCCTGGGCCAGGCCGACCGGCTCCCGCCGCCGCCGGTGCCGGCCGCCGCCAACGGCGGCCCCTTCTGCTTCGCCACCGTGCACCGCGCCGAGCTGACCGACCGGCCGGCGGTGCTGCGTGGCATCCTGGAGGCGCTCGCCTCGCTCGACCGGCCGGTGCTCCTGGCCCTCCATCCGCGCACCCGGGCCGCCCTCGATGCCGCGGGAATCGCGCCGCAATTCGGGCCTGGGCTCACCATCGTCCCGCCGGTGGGCTATCTCGAGAGCCTGGCGCTCGCCCGAGCCGCCGAGATGATCTTCACCGACTCCGGGGGGCTCCAGCGCGAGGCCTACTGGATGGGGACACCCTGCGTCACTCTGCGACGCGAGACGGAATGGATCGAAACAGTGGAGGAGGGGGCCAACATCCCGATTGATCCCGCGGGAGGGATCCCCGAGCTGACCAGGGCGATCGGCGAGCACCGCCGGCGCTGGAGCAACGGCGGCGGCTGGCCCCGCACGGCCTATGGTGCCGGCGACGCCGCCAAGCGCATCGCAGCGGCGCTCGAGCCGCTGGTGCGCTGAGTGCGCGCCATCGTCGTTTCGCGGGTCTATGCCGATCCGGCCACGAGGGGCAAGCTCAAGGCGCTCGCGGGCCTCGGGGTCGCGGTGGCGGCCGCCGTGCCCGACCGCTGGTCCCCGCTCGGCCTCGGCGCCGAGCAGCAGACGGTCTACGGCGACGACGCCGGCGTCCGCACCGTTCCCATCTCCCTCAAGGGCAGCACCGCCCCCGACGCGGATCCCGCCTGGAGCCGGAGCGCGCTCCGCCGGCTGATCGCCGACTTCAAGCCCGAGCTGATTCAGATCGAGGAAGAACCCTGGACCCGCGCGGCCGCGACCACCGCCGCGCTGGCCCGCCGTCTGCGAGTGCCCTATACACTCGTGACCCGGGAGAGTCTCCCCGCCCACCACGGGGCGCTGGGCCGTCTGCGCCGCTCCCGGGTGCTGGGCCACGCGAAGGGCGTGCTCGCCGTCAATGAAGTGGCCGCCAAGCTGGCCACCCGGCAGCACCCCGCGCTGGAGCGGGAGGTCGTCCCCCAGCTCGGCGTCGGCCTCCCGCTGCAGAACACCCGCGTGGCGCAGGTCGGGCTCACCATCGGCTTCTTCGGGAGGCTGATCCCGGAGAAGGGACTCGACCTCCTCTTCCGCGCCTGTGTGAAGCTGATCGGACGGTGGACCATCACCGTGGTCGGCACCGGCCCGGCCCAGGAAGAGCTGGAAGGACTCGCCGAGCGGCTCGGCATCGCGGGCCGGGTGACCTGGCTCGGCGCCTTGCCCCGGCAGAAGGTAGACGAGGTGTGGCCCAGGCTCGATTGCCTCGTCCTGCCTTCGCGCACGGCGCCTCGCTGGGTGGAGCGGGCGCCCCGCGCGGCGATGGAGGCGATGGCCCACGGCGTGGCCGTCGTGGCGAGCGCGGCGGGCGCGCTGCCCGAGATCGTGGGACCGGCCGGCATCGTGGTGACCGAGGAAGACGTGGTCGCGATCGCCGAGGCGCTTCAGCGGCTGCACGACGACCCCGCCGAGCGCGAGCGGCTCTCCGCGGCGGGACGGCAGCGCGTCATGAGCGAGTACACCGACGCGGCGATCGCCGCGAAGACGCTCCGGTTCTGGCGCAAGGCCATCGGCGCAACCAGTTGACTTTCTGTAACTTACGAGCGAGCTTCGCCACGATGCCCACCCGACTGCTGCTGGCCGTAGTCCTGCTGCTGGCTCCGGCCGCGCTCGCCGCGCAGGTGCCCGCCCAGGTGCGACCCGGCCAGGCGCTGCCCTCTCCCGATCAAGCCAGAGACCTGCTGCAGAACCAGCCCGACCTGGTCCGGCAGCTCCGTGACCGGATCGGCGAGTCGGGGATGAGTGAAGACCAGATTCGCGCCCGGCTCCGCGCCGCGGGCTACCCGGAGAACCTCCTCGACCAGTACCTCTCCGGTGCCGACAGCTCGCTCGCCACTCGTCCGGGGCCGCGCACCATCGACGCCGTCACGGCGCTCGGCATCCTCTCACCCCGGGAAGCCGACTCGCTGGCGATGCAGGACTCGCTGTTCGCGGTGTCCGACTCCGTCCGCCAGCTGCTCGACTCGCTCCGGCTCCGCCACCTCGACTCGCTCCGCGCCGACTCGCTGGCCGACTCGCTCGAGGTGATCCAGCCGTCGCAGCTCAAGATCTTCGGCCTCGAAACGTTCCGGAAACTCTCCACCCAGTTCGAGCCGGTCGAAGACGGCCCGGTGGACGAGAACTACCAGGTCGGCCCGGGCGACGTGCTGGTGCTGATTCTCACCGGCGACGTCGAGCAGGCGCACATGCTGGAAGTGACCCGCGAGGGCTTCGTCGTGATTCCGCAGGTGGGCCAGCTTCACGTGGCGAATCTCACGATGGCCCAGCTCGAGGATCAGCTCTATACCCGGCTCGGCAAGGTGTACTCGGGCGTACGCCGCTCCCAGAATCCCCGCACGCGGTTCCAGCTCTCGCTCGCCAAGCTCCGGAAGATGCAGGTCTACGTGGCCGGCGACGTGGTGCGCCCGGGCGCGTACCAGGTGTCGGCCGCGGGCACGGTGCTCAACGCGCTCTACGCCGCCGGCGGTCCGACCGCCAACGGCAGCTTCCGCCGGGTGGACATCCGCCGGGGCGGCAAGCTGGTGGACAGCGTGGACGTCTACGACTACCTGACCCAGGGCGTCAATCCGACGAGGCCGCGGCTCCAGAGTGGCGACGTGGTGTTCGTGCCGGTGCACGGTGGCTTCGCCAAGCTGGCGGGGAAGGTCAATCGTCCGGCGGTGTACGAGCTGCGTCCCAACGAGACCCTGCGCGACCTCATCCAGTACGCCGGCGGCTTCGATCCGACGGCGGCGCAGGCGCGGGTGACCATCCACCGCGTGCTGCCGCCAGCGTCCCGGGGCTCCGGCGGGCGCGCCCGTGTGGTCATCGCGGTCGGTGCCGACCAGTTCAGCGACGGGATCGCACCCGAGGTGCCGATGGCCCCCGGCGATTCGGTAACGGTGCACGGCGTGACCGATCGGATCCGGAGTTTCGTGACGGTGAAGGGGAACGTGTGGGTCGAGGGCGAGGTGGGCCACACGCCGGGGATGAAGCTGAGCGACGCGATTCGGCTCGCGGGCGGCCCCAAGCCGGACGTCTATCTCGATCGCATCCTGGTCACCCGGATGCGGGAGGACTCCAGCAGGATCCAGCTCCGCTCCGCCTTCCGGGATTCTACCGGCGCGGTGATCTCGGATCTCGCGCTGGAGGAGGAAGACGAGATCCGGATCTTCTCCCGCTCCACGTTCCGGACGGAGCGCTACATCGCCGTGGTCGGCGCGGTGCGCAAGCCGGGACGGGTGCCGTACCGTGAAGGGATGACGGTGCGCGATGCGGTCCTGCTCGCGGACGGCGTCACGCCCGACGCGTGGCTCCAGGAGGCCGAGATCGCGCGGCTCGCGCACGACTCGGCCTCGGGCACGCTCGCCACCACGGTCCGGGTACCGCTCGACTCGACCTATCTCTTCGCCCGCCGGGCGGGCGAGACCTACGCCGGACCGCCGGGCCTGCCCGCGCCCGCCTCCGGCGCGCCCGACACCGAGCTCCAGCCGTACGACAACCTGATGATCATGCGGCAGCCGGGCTGGGAGCTGCAGCGCAGCGTGGCGATCTCGGGCCAGGTGAAGTTCCCCGGCCGCTACTCCCTCAAGTCGAAGACCGACCGGGTCAGCGACCTGCTGGAGCGCGCGGGCGGGCTCACCTCCGAGGCCTATCCCGAGGGCGTCCGTTTCTACCGCTCGTACACCGGCGGCCGGCCCACGGGCGGCGATCCGCTCTCCCCGGTGCTCGACCAACCGCGCGAGTACCAGAGGCCGACCGGCGCCCGCGACACGGTCCGACGCAGCGTCCCCGAGCGGGTCGGGATCGACCTGGCGCATGTGCTCGACGACCCGGGCTTCCGCGACAACATGGTGCTGATGGGCGGCGACTCGATCCACGTGCCGGAGTTCGATCCGGTCGTGATGGTTCGCGGCTCGGTCAATTCACCGGGGCCGGTCGCCTTCGAGCCGGGCAAGAATCTGGATTGGTATGTGGATCGGGCGGGTGGCTACACCCAGACGGGCGACCAGGGCCACTCGTACGTCACCCAGCCGAATGGCGAGCGGGAAGGCGTGAAGCGGAAGGCGCTCTTCGCCGACAAGGTTCCCCGCCCCAAGCCCGGGGCGGTGGTCTACGTGCCGGCGAAGATTGTGCAGGATAGCCCGAGCACCCTGCCGAGCGTGCTGGCGACGATGGCGCAGGTGCTGGGCGTGCTGACGACGATCGTGGTGGTCGCGACGCGCTGACTACGCGCCCGCGATCTCCGCGTCCTCCTCCACCAGGTCCTTGACCCGGAACTCGGGCACCAGCCGGAGCAGCACCGCGCGGAGCTGCTCGTCGTTCCAGCCGTGCCGGGCCCCCTCGATCAACACGTCCACCATGGTGCTGAGCCCGAGCGGCAGGGTGCCGTTCTTGGCCCGGAGCACCTTCTCGTGGTCGGTCGGCAGCGCGCTCTCCGAATCGAAGAACAGCTCCTCGTAGAGCTTCTCGCCCGGCCGTGACCCGCTGAAGCGGATCTCGATGTCCGACCCGACCTCGAGCCCGGAGAGGCGGATGAGGTCGGTGGCGAGGTCGAGGATCTTCACCGGCTCGCCCATGTCGAGCACGAACACTTCCCCGCCCTTTCCGATCGCGCCCGCCTGCAGCACCAGCTGCACCGCTTCCGGAATCGTCATGAAATAGCGGCGCATCTCGGGATGGGTGACCGTCACCGGACCGCCGGTCTGGATCTGTCGCAGGAACGTGGGCACCACGCTGCCGCGGCTGCCGAGCACGTTCCCGAACCGAACCGCCACGAAGTTGCGGCCGGTCGCTTCCGCGACCTCCTGCACGATCTGCTCGGCCACCCGCTTGGTGGCGCCCATGACGTTGGTCGGGCGCACCGCTTTGTCGGTGGAGATCAGGACGAAGTGCTCCACCCCATACTCCGCCGACAGCTCCGCGATGTTCCTGGTGCCGAGCACGTTGTTGGTGATCGCCTCGGGGATATTCTCTTCCATCAGCGGCACGTGCTTGTGGGCCGCCGCGTGGAACACCGCGTAGGGGCGATAGCGCTCGAAGATCCGGCGCATGCGGTCCCGGTCCCGGATGTCGCCGATGAGCGGCACCGCTTCCAGATGGGGATACCGCTCGGTCAGCTCGGCCATCACGTCGAAGATCGAGTTCTCGCCGTGCCCCATCACCAGCACCTGGGCCGGCTCCAGCCGGGCGAGCTGGCGGCAGAGCTCGCTGCCGATCGATCCGCCGGCGCCGGTGACCATGACGGTTTCGCCGGTGGCGAGCACGCGGACCTGCTCGAGGTCGGTCTGGATCGGCTCGCGGCGGAGCAGGTCCTGGATCTCCACCTCGCGGAGCGAGGCGACGGCGACGCGGCCGGAGATGATGTCGAAGATCCCCGGAACCGTCCGGGTCTGAACGCCGGCTTCCATCGACGCCTTCACCACCTGACGCACGACCGCGCCGGTCGCGCGCGGCATCGCGATGATCACCTCTTCGACGTCGTAGCGGCGCACCAGATCCTGGATCTGGCTCAGCGACCCGTGAACCGGCAGGTCGCACAGCCGGTGGCCATGCTTGCTCCGGTCATCATCCACGAACCCGATCGGATTGAGGCCGAGCTGTGGATGGCTCAGCAGCTCCTTCACGATGATCTCGCCCGCCGCCCCCGCGCCGACGATCAGGACGCGCCGCGCGGCTTCCAATCGCCGCCACTGGGTACGGCGGCCGAGGAGACGGATGCAGAGCCTCGGCAGCGCGACCGCACCGGCGCTCAGGCACGCGTCGATGAAGAGGACGGAGAGAGGAACGCGGTAGGGAGTAATCCCCAGACCGGGGAGCAGAGCGGCCCCAACCAAGGTCGAGAGGGAGGCCGAGATCGCGGTGGCCACCAGGATGTGCTCCAGCTCGGCCACGCCGGCGAACCGCCAAAGGCGCCGGTAGAGGCCGACGTACAGGAGCACGCCGAGCTTGAGAGGGACGCTCACCGCGATGTACGCCAGCGCGGTGTAGAGGTGCGAGGAACCCCAGTTAAAGCCTTCGAATCGCACCAGATAGGCCACTAGCGTGCAGAGCCCGAGCAGCACGGCGTCGAGCATGAACAGGTGGCGATTCCGGAGGTGACGCGGTAGGTGCAAGCTCATGAGGTCAACGGATAGCAGGTGCCGAAGAATAGGTCAAGCTATTGCCAGATCGTGAGTTAGTTGACGAGTTCAGGGTCATTCCCACTCCGCGATGAGGATCGTGTCCAAGCGCGTCGTTTCGCGACACCGCTGTCATCTCCGGAAGCTCGAAGCGCTTGCCGAGCCGGACCGTGCAATTTTTGTAACTGTCGGTCCCCTGGCGCTGTGATGAGCACCCGCTCCGGCGAACGCGCATCTTACGGACTCACACGGCCATGCCTGCGTGACCGACAGCCATCGGCCTCTTGCCGGCGGCATCCAGCCACTGGCGCAAATCGGTCGGGCCGGCGCCGAACATCGGCGGCTGAAAAGGGTGTAAGTGCAACCTCCGTGCCCGGATGGACCACGGAGACAGGTAGAAAATGCCGGGTGGGTCTGAGGGGATGGAAAGAGGCGGGAACTATCCGCGGCCGAAGCCGAACAACCGCCACGGACGTTTGATGTCGTGAGCGGTCGCTCGCTTGAGTCGGCGGAACTCGTCCAACTCGTCCGCGGTATCGGTGCGGCTCGACCGGACGAACGTCATGAAGAAGGCGAGCAGGGCTCCCAGCATGGAGCCGGCAATCAGCGCGAGCAGGCCCTTGAGCAGGAGCTTGCGGGAATCGGGGAGCGCCGGCACCCGCGGCGCCTCGACGATCGTGATGACCGGGATATCGCGCACTTCGTCGATGCGTGCCTGCTCGAAGTTCTGCGCCAGTGCACTCACTACCGCCTGCCGGATACTGACTTCCCGCTCTAGGCGGTCCTGGCGGAACCGGAGCAACGGGGAGTTCCCGATGTCGCGGTTGACCTCGAGAAACCCCTGGAGCCGGTTCTCGACCTCGAGCAGCTCCTCCTTGGCCTCGGCCAGCCGGGCCTCCGTGAAGACACGCTCGGCGGACGCCTGCGACTGGCGGGTGTCCAGGTTGAAGCGGTTGATCAGGTCGAGCATCCGCCGGGAGATCTGGTGGGACAATTCCGCATTGAAAGTCTCGACCTCGAACGACACCACGCCGCTCGGCCGGTCCACCTCGGCCTGGACCATTCCGCGGATCGCCTTCAGGGCCAAGTCCTCCCGTTCGCCCTGGGTCTCCCCCTCGATCTCCAGGATGTCCATCAGGGTTCCGCTCACCTGCCCCGTGTCCGTTGGAAACGTGTACTGCGTCTTGATCGTCTCGCCGAGGATACGGCGGGATTCGATCAGGGCGACGTAGAAGTCGGGGCTGGCGGCGGCGTCCGCCGAGGGGAGCTGGACGCCGAACTGGGCGGCGATGCCGGCCAGGTTGGAGGAGAGCCGTTCGCTCTGGGGCGTGAAGGACGCTCCGACGGTGAAGGTCCGGGGCAGGATGAAGGTGATGCCGACGACCAGGACGAACAGGACCGCGGCGGAGAAGGCGACCAGCGTGCGGTTGGCCAGCACGATGTTGATGAGGCGGATCAGGGAGATCTCGGAGGCGGGATTGTCGGCCCTGCTGGTCATGCCGGACCTCGCATTCGCGCGTCTCCCTGAGCTCTCGAGAACATCGAGCGCCGCCGTTCGACGGCAAGGTAGAGTACCGTGAGCACGACCGTCCCCGCAACCACGGCCGCGGCCACGCTGATGCGCCCCGATTGCGCCAGCCAGGCGAGCGCACCGAGGCCGAGATTGATCAGGAGCACCGTCGTGGTCACCGCGGCGTGGGACCAGCCGCTCTCCACCAGCCGCTGGTACGCGTGCGAGCGATGGGCCTGGTACCAGCGCTCGCCGCGCAGCATCCGCCGCACCAGGGTGATGGTCGCGTCGACCGCGAACACGCCCGCCAACAGGAGGCAGAGCGCGAGCGGCAGCGCCCCCGAGCGGCCGACGATGAGCGAGAACGCCCCGAACACGTAGCCGAGAAATCCGGAGCCGACATCGCCGAGGAAGATGCGGGCCGGCGGCCAGTTCCATCCGAGGAATCCGCCCGCGGCCCCGGCGATGATGAACGACACCAGCGCCAGGTCCGCCCGTCCGCCGAGCAGGATCAGCACCCCGGCGATCGTCCCGACCGACGTCGCTTCGGCCCCCGCGAGTCCGTCCACGCCGTCCATGAAGTTGTAGAGGTTGATCGCCCAGAGGATGCAGACGGCGCCGGCCACCGCGGCGGGCGTCAGCTCGCCCCAGATCCACCAGGCCGCCCAGCACGCGGCCGCCGCATGCACCAGTGCCCGTACGCGGGCCGGCACGTCGCCGCGGTCGTCCCGCCAGCCCACGATGGCGACGAGCAGCCCGCCCCCGCCGAGCGCCCAGGCGACATCCGATGGAATCCTGCCGAGCACCGCGCCGGCGAGGAGGCCGCCGAGCGTGACCGCGACGACGGCGATGCCGCCGCCGCGCGGGGTCGGTGTGCGATGCAGGCTCCGCTCGTTGGGAACGTCGAGGAGCTGCGCGCGCAACGCGTACCGGCGGACGAGGCCGGTGAGCGCCCAGGAGACCACCGCAAGGACGAGAAGTGCGGTCACGCTGACCATCGATGTCATCCTGAGCGAAGCGAAGGAGCCAGACCCACGGTCATGTCGTCCTTCGCTTCGCTCAAGGTGACATGGCGCCGATACCAGCTTGCAGTGTCCCGAATGCCATCCTCCACCGAATAGGGCGGACGATATCCCACAGTCCGCGCGAGCTTCGACGCATCCACCGTCAGCGACCCGATGAGGCGATCCGCGGCCGCTCGCGGCAACGCCACTCGCAACATCGCCGCCGGCACCGGCAGGAGCCTGGCCGGCTTCCCCAGCCCCTGCCCGATCATCCGCAACAGCTCCGTCAACGAGAGATCCCGCCCATCGCTCGCGAAGAACGTCTCGACCTCGGCGGACTCACGCTCGAGCACTGCCAGCACGGCGGCGACGAGATTCCCCACGTAGAGCATGCTCCGCTGATTGGAGACGGCGCCGAACGGCAGCGGCATCCCGCGGTCCACCAGCGAGAACAGCCGGAGCATGTTCCCCTTCATCCCCGGCCCGTACACCAGCGGGAATCGCAGAATCGCCCCGCCGAGCTTTCGCCGCCGGGCGATTCCCTAGGAGCGCCTGCTCCGCTTCGAGCTTACTCACGCCGTACGGATCCACGGGCTCGGGGGGCGTCTCCTCGGTCCACGGCGACGTGTTCCGCTCACCGACCGCCTTCACCGTGCTCGCCAGCACGAAGCTGCGGACGCCGGCCGCGGCCGCCTGCTCCGCCAGTACCGTCGTGGCCGCGACGTTCGCCCGGCGGAACTCGGCCAGCGGGTAGGCGGCGCGCTCCTGCATGACGTGTACCCGGGCGGCCAGATGCACGACGGCATCCGACCCTTCCACCGCGGCTCGAACGGCGTCGGCGTCGAGCGGGTCGGCCACCCGCACGCGCTGCACGCCCTCGACCGGGTGCCGCCCGCCTTCGCGCGACGCCCCGCGGAACGGTCGCACCTGAACTCGACCAGCGCCCGACATAACGGGCACGCCGATGAACCCCGTCGAGCCCGTCACGAGCACCGTGCGTCCGGCCAGGCGAACCCGTCGCGGCGGTGTCCCGCGCCTCGGTCATTCCTCGACCGGCTGGGAAATTCGGTAACCATCGCGCGCGGGCGCGCGATCCGGCGAGACCAGGATTGTGGTCACCAGGAAGTAGTAGAGAAAATCGAAGAGCCGGAACGGAAGCAGCAGCTCGTCGAAGAATGCCCGGAAGAGTACTGCGGCGAGCACAACGAAGAGGATCCAGTCGCGGGTCAGGACTCTGACCAGGGCCAGCAGCGACAGCAGGTACAGCGGGATGGCGAGCACCCCCATGGACTTGTGCCACAGGATGTAGGAATTGTGCACGTTGGTGTAGCCGCCGAAGAGCTCTTCGCGGCCGTGGCCGGTCACGACACCTGGGCCGTCGAGCGTCGCGCCGTACGAGCCCCAGATCCGGCTTCGATCCTCCGAGCCCAGGCCGAACTCCGAGAAGCGCTCGAACACGAACGAGATCGCGTCCAGCCGCGGCAGCACGAACACGAGCGTGGCCACCACCACGCCACCGTAGAGCACCAGCTTCAGCCCCAACAGCCATCGCCGATGCTCCTGCACCAGATCGTAGATCGCGACGCCGGTGAGAAGGAACGCGCCCGCGGCCATCCCGGAGCGGCCCAGTGTCAGGGCACTCACCAGGAGGCACAGCACCGCCGGTGCGATCCCTATCCGGATACCCTTAGTGCGCCCCGCGGCGTAGTGGAGGCCGCACAGTACGAGAGTGAATCCCGAGATGCCGTTGGCACTGCCGGTGACCAGAATCTTGTGGATCGCGGCGGGGCTGCTCACGGTCGCGAGGCGGTAGAGGAAGTAGGTTGCCGTCGCGTAGAAGAGCGTGCCGGTCGTCCGGGTGCCGACGTGTCCGCGGCAGAGAGCCAGAGCCACACCGATGTTGCCCGGCAGGTAGACGCTCTCCTGCACCCATTCGCCGAAGATCACACCGTTCAGGGTCAGGGCGAGCGCGATCCACAGCGCCAGGAGGTACAGGAACCACTGCTCGTACTTGTGGGACCGAAACCCGAGCGCCTCGTAGGCGAGCAGGACGACCCCGACACCCACGAGGAGCCGCCGCGGCACCGAGGTCATCACCAGTGAGTTGACCAGGGCAAGCAGCACGTGGAGCACGACCAGCACCTCGGCCGGCCACGCCCGATTAATTCGAATCACGGAACGGGGACCTTTGGCAGCTCGCCGTCGAGCAGCCGCTGCAGGAGCTGCCGGGCCCGGTGACTCGCGGACTCCGGCGCCTTCCGTCCGCCGGCGACCAGGCGGCTCGTCGAGGCGACGATCTCCGAAGCGCTCGTCGCCACGGCGAGCAGCCCCCGCTCGAGCTCCAGGCGAAAGAACTCGGCGGCCTCGCTGCCGCAGGCCACTGACGGGAGACCGTGGGCGGCCGCTTCGGACACGACGGTGGACAGGCTCACGGTGAGATGGCAGTCCAGGGATCGCAGCAGGGCATGCAGCGGCAGTTCGGTAGCGAACTCCATGAGATCCACGTCACCACCAACCTCCCGCAGCAGGCGCACGGCCTCGGGCCGCCGCGCCGTCTGATCCACGTGGTGGAGGCGCAGCCAGTAGCGCCAGGAGGCGGGCGACGAACGCATGGCCTCCAGCACCGCCGGTGGAATGACATCGCCCTGGGAGCTGAGGGTCACGAGAATATGCTTCTCTCCACCCGCCGCGCGCTTGCGCTCGGCGATTCGCGCTTCGCTGCGCCGGACGAGCTCGCTTCGGTCGTCGAGCCACATCTCTCGCCAGGGATCGCCTCCGACGACCGCGACGTGTCCATCTGGCGCGGCGGACGCCCACCGGTTGATCGCCGCCGCACTGGACTCGTCCCAGCTCCAGAACACGCGTGCCCTCGTCTCCCAGCCTTCCCGCGGTACAGTAAACCAGGACCCATAGCTCGGATGGAGGTCGCCCTGCACTCCATGCTGGACCTCCACGGGAGTGATTCCCAGTTCCCGGCAGGCCACGCAGAAGGCCTGCTCCGTGATCCCTGTATTGGCCACGAAGCCGAGCCGGGGACGGACGCGCTCGAGCCAGCGGGCGAACCGGTCGGCCAGTCGGCGCATGTAGAGCACGTCACGGCTGAGCCTGGCGCGATCGGCCTGCGGGAAGCGAAACCCCGCGTCACCCACCTGCTTCACGAACTCGTCGTATCCCTCCAATCGGGCCCGATCGTCACCGGCCGGCATCAGCTGGCCGATGCCCCGGAGCGCGATGAGATGCGGCTGGATCAGGAAGGACGGTGGGAAACGGGGAATGCCGTAGTCGCCGAAGGGACTCATCTCCCAGACGAGCGACCGCGCGCCCAGCGTGCGCAGCAGCTCGGCGTAGGGGCCCGCGCGCAGGTCGTACCGCTTGCCGTCCAGCAGCGGGCGGCGTCCGGCGGAATAGCTGAGGAAGACCGCGTCCGCTGGTTCCGTGGCGCGGCGGTTCGCGGCGGAGTCCGCCAGATAGGCCCGCGCCCAGGCCGCGAGACCCGCCGCCACATTCCAGGCCTGTCGCGGCGCGCCCGCGCGCAGTCCATGCCGGGGAGACCCGGCACCGAACGTGGTGGAATAGAGCGAAAGCCGGACCAGCGGCCACACTCGGATGCCGCGAACCGTCCACTCGGTGACCGGCAAGGATCGCTCGATGCGCTCCAGCCACCCGAGGAACTCGGCGCGAGTCACCCGACCCGACATTCCGGCGGGGACGTACGTCGACGCGGTCAGGGTTGCTCCCATGAAAGGCGAGAGGAAGATGGACGGTGGCGAGCGGGCTATCAACCCTGGAACGCGGCTGCCTTGACCGTCGTGCCGGGCGGCGACATTCCTTCCGCATGACGACGACATCCGCGAGCGCCGGGACGGTGGACATCACGCCCCGCACACCGGTACCGCTGGCGGGCAACACCCTTCGGCACGGGCCCTTCACGGCCGTCGCCGATCGGCTCGAGGCAAACGCGGTCGTGCTGCGGGCGGACGGTGCTCCGCTGATCCTGCTGAGCGCCGATCTGCTGTTCGTGGGACAGGAACTTCGCCGCGCCGTCTTGGACCGGCTCGGCCGGGCGGTTCCCGACTCGTCGCTGTTCTTCGCCGCGAGCCACACCCACTTCGCCCCGGCGACGGACGACCATCGGCCAGCGCTCGGCCGGATGGATCGGGCGTACCTCGTCCAGGTGTGCGACCAGGTCGCCGAGCTGGTCCTCACGGTCCTGGCGCAGCCGCCGGAAGTGGTCGTGGTCGAGTACGCAACCGGCACCGCGGACCATAGCATCAACCGGCGGCTTCGCACCCCGTGGCATGTCAGCCGGCGGGGCGTATTGATCAACTCGGTAGTCGGGGCACCGAATCCCGCCGGTCCTCGGGACGAATCCATCCACGTGCTGCGGCTCTCGCGTCCCACCGGTGAGCCGCTCGCAATCATCTGGAGCTACGCCTGCCATCCGGTCGCGTTTCCACGCACGCGGGAAGTCAGCGCGGAATTTCCGGGCCGCGTCCGCCAGCGGCTGCGCCGGGATCGCGCCGATCTCCCGGTGCTGTACTGGCAGGGCTTCGCCGGCGACGTGCGACCGCCGGAGCTGGACCGCTCCCCGTCGTGGATGACACGGCTCAGACGGTTGCTGTTGGGTCCGCGATTCGGTCGCTTCGACGGACCGGCATGGGAGCGCTGGTCCGATTCGCTCGCCGAGCGAGTGGCCCAGACCGCTTCCGCTGCCGTGCCGATACGGCCAGGCGGGACCATCCGCGCCGGCCGAGTCGTCCGGCCCCTCCGGGAATTCGTGACGGGAGCGGTGGACGGGCGAGGAGTCGCCTTTCACCTCATCGTGCTGGGCGAGCACGTGACGGTCGTCGGTGTGTCCGCCGAGGTCGTCACCGAGTACGGACGTGCGGTGCGTGAAGCGTTTCCGGGCACGGTGATGATTCCTGTCGGATACATCGACGACGTCTACGGGTATCTGCCGACGGCTCGGATGCTCGGTGAGGGGGGATACGAGGTGAGCTGGTTCCTGGACTCGTTCGGCCTGTCCGGCTCGCTCGACCCGAAGGTGGAGGAACGCTTCAGGTCGGCGCTGCGGGCGCTCGCGGCGGAACCGGCGGATTCCCGCTAGCCAGTACTGGTCCGCACCAGGTCAACAATGCGGCCGACGCCGCGCATGAGCGCGATCTGATCTACCTCGAACTGGATCCCGAACTCCTCTTCGAGCGCCAGGATCAGATGCACCTGCTGCAGCGAGTCCCAGGTCGAAATGGTGTCGGGGCTCGACTCGAGACTCACGGTGGACCGGGGCACGCGAAAGGTGTGCGCGACGACGTCCAGCACGCGCTGCTCGATGCGATCCACGATCTCAATCCGGCCCGAGGATCCGGATCCAGTCCGGCAAGCCGGCCTGATCCAGGTCCGTCAGCTCGAAAACCACCGTCTCGTCCTCCCGCCGGTCGGATCTCCCTGAAGCCGCGCGCGGGAAAGAACTCCGCGACCTGGCCGTTCTTCCGCGTAGGACGATACAGCCCGCGCAACCGCCGCCGGCCTCCCGCCCGGGCGCGGCTCACCAGAAAGCCGAGAATCGCGTCCTCCACCGACCGCTTGAGGACGCGGCAACTCATCAGCAGCGTGTCCACCACCGCCGTATCGCCGTCATGGTCGAGCAGCGTAGTCCCGATCAGGCCGTAGTCCCCGAACCGGTCCGCCAGCCGGAACGCGTACCCTTCCCGGTCCGGCCCCGAGAGGAAAGCGGCGAGGCTATCCCGCGAATGCCGTGGGGTGGTCAGGTTGAACTGGTTGGTGCGCTGAGTGAGGTCGGCGACCCGGGCGATGTTCTGCGGCGTGATCGGGTCCACCGTGAGCGTCATTTCCAGCGACCGCAGGTATTCCTCCAGCGAGGGTGCGGCCCGCTTCAGCCGGCTCCGTTCGGCCTCGGTGCGGTAGAGCGCGCCTCGCTGCCGATCCTCTTCGGAGTACCCGAGGGAATCGAACACGCCGAGCCCCGCCAGAACGTCGGCGCGCGACGCCACTTCCCCCTTCTGGGGCACGACCAGCACTTCAGGAAGCGCCTGGCGGATCCGCTCGCACTGCGCGTCACTGTCCTCCAGGAACACGAAGCTGTCGACGCCGAGACCCAGCTCGTCCGACAGCTCCATCATATTCGCCGCCTTGTCCTGCCAGTTGATACGGATGGCGGCGAAGTGCTCGGGACGCAGGACCATCCCGGCATGGCCGCTGAGAACCTCCAGCGCGTCCGCCTCATTGTTGTGGCTGTTGATGGCCAGCACGACTCCGCGGCGATGCAGCTGGAGAATCACCTGCTGAAGATCGCGGTAGGCGCTGCCCGGGTAGGTCGGGCCGAGCTGGAGGCCTTCGGGTCCGTCCTCCCCGACGATGCCTCCCCACAGCGTGTTGTCCAGGTCGAGCACGAGCACCTTCCTGACCAGCCCGGCGAAGGCGCGCAGATAGCGGAGGTGGTAGTCCGTCATCGCATGCAGCGCGGCGGGCGTGTACGGCAGCTTCGCCAGCGCGTCCATCCGCGGATCGTGCCAACGGGTCCACCCGATGCGGGCGACCAGCGCGTCCACATCGACCAGGTAGACATCGTGCAGCTCACCGGCGAGCGTACCCAGCCGCGCGTTGAGTGCCCGGATGGCCGCGGTCTGTCCCCGAGGATGCACGTCATCCGCCACGCCGAGCGAGCGGTTCAGCGGCAACGGCGCCGAGTGGAGCAACACCTTGGCGCTCGAGCGAGCCCGCCAGGCCTGCAGCGCGCTGCCGACCCGCTCCACCACCGCGTCGATCTCCGCCTGGATGCCCGCGGCATCGAGGTCGAGAAACCGGGTGGCCAGCGCGGGTGCGAGTGCTTCCAGGCGCAGCACGAGCACCACGACCTGCGGGCCGAACTCGTGAAGTGGTGCAGCGGGGTCGAGCAGCTCCTGGGCCCAGGTGTCGAAACCTGCCACGTAGGGCTGCACCAGCAAACGGGACGCCAATCCCCGCGCGACATGCAACGGGCCCAGAAGGTCCAGCGTGACGTTGCCGAGGAAGGCGACACGAAGCGCGACGAGATCGGCGCGCTTGGGGTCGAGCTGCTCCGCGAACGTTTCGACGGCCTGGCAGGTCGCGCTGGTGGGATGGAGACCGAGGAAGTGGACCATGGATGCCCACGCCGCGCGGTGATCACCCGCGGCGAGGGACCGGGAGACGGCGTCCAGGGGATCGACGGTTGCTTCCGGGGACGGCTCGATCATGGCTCTAAGATAACCGCGTGAGTATCCTGGCTTCCGGCTCCGCACTGAACAGTCGGCGGTGCGGCCACGGCCAGTAGTACGGGGTGATGCCGCGACGCGCGAGCTCGACCAGCCGCTGAATCAGATACCTCGCCCCGATCGCCTGGAGTCGGAGGTTCGAGACATGAGTGACGCGGACTTCGGCAGGGTCGATGTAGCGGCGTACCCGGGCGATGCTGAAGCGACCGGTCCGTGGCCTGATCGCGTGGCTGCCTTCGACCCCGGATGCGTCGCGGAAGCGATAGCTGACCAGTGCCCCGAAGACGCGTCGGAAGTAGGGGATCTCGTGATAAAGCAGGCTCTCGGGACAGTGCTGGGCAGTGGCGTAGCCGAACGACGGCGGCAGCCCCATGCAGAGGACGATGGCGTCCACGTCCGCGAGCCGCGCGAACGGTGAGTGCCGGTCCCACGGCGTCTCCGAGCGATGATGGTCCTCCACCAGCAGGTCGGCGTTGGGACCGAGCGCGGCCACGGAGTGAATGAGGTTGATGCTGCGGCGTGCTCCGGGCATGCGGCGGAACAGCTCGGGCACCAACCCGCCGCCGGTGGGCGTACGGCGGACATCGAACAGCTCATCCGGGCCGGATCGTCAGCGGGTATGCGGGCATGGCGAGCGTGCCGGCGTCTCCCAGATGGCGCTGGAGCACCCGCACGAGGTCAAGCGGCGTTCCAGTGAAATTGTAGAACTCGTCCCACGCTGAATGGACGAAGAGCGTCGCCCCCGAACGCATCCCGACCCGCTCCAGCGCCGCATGCAGCTCGACCTCCCCGTACCGGGGGTAGCGCGACGGAAGCCGTCGCTGCGTCCACCTCCGCGCGATCGCGACGATCGAAGGCAGCAGCGGTCGTCGCAGTCCGGCTCGGCGGAACCGATCCTTGGCCGCCTCGACCAACCCCGCCTTGCTCGCCGTCATCCCGCCCGGATCTTGCCGGATGACGAGACACTGCCCGGTCTGGAGCGCCACCACCGGTTCGAGCTTGTCGGCAAAGAATTCGTCCACCGCCCGTCTTGGCGGCGTCGCGATACCGGGGAAAGCCGTAGTCGTCGCCCAGGAACACAGCCCCCGGCACCATTCGCGGATAGAAGAAGCGGAGCGAGTCGAGCGTCGATTGGTACAGGTCGAGATCGAGGTAGACGAACGCAAAGGTACGGTCCGCGACGTCTCTCAGGGTGGCCGGGATGAGTCCGGGATGGAACCGCACGCTGGGATAATCGGCGAGACGTGACTGGACCGCCGCGAGCGACGTGTCGCCAAACTGACCGGGCACATGTCCGCCCGGATCCCGCGACGCTTCCTCGGGCATCCCCTGGAAGGTATCAAAGAGGTGCAACGCCTTCTCGCCGGCGCCCGCGTCGCGCAGCGCGCTCGCGCAAAGCATCGCGGTTCCGCCCTTATAGACGCCGCATTCCGCGAAGTCGCCCGGAAGCCAGGCGCATTGCAGAGTGAATTGATGGAGGATGTAGCACCGGTCGTCGCTAACCAGCGTCCATGGCCGAATGCGCGGCAGGAGATCGGTGAACGGAGGTTGGGTCCAGGGAGCATAGACTCGGCCGGCAAGCACGCCGGTGGTGAGATAGCCGTCTGTGGCGTCGAGCCGCACAACGCCGTTTCGCGACAGGTGCCACCCCAGCCGCCTCGCGAGCGCGCCCAAGCCGGCCTTCCAGCTCATCTCAGCTCGCGGTATCCGCGGGGGATGGGGCGATCAGTCGCCGTACTTCCGCATGTACTCGTCGTGGATCCAGCGATAGGTGCGCTCCATCCCGTCCCGCAACCGGATCGAAGGCTCCCACCCGAGCTCGCGCTGGATCATCGTGTTATCCGAGTTCCGGCCGTTGACGCCTTTGGGCGCGCTCAGGTTGTACGATCGCTTGAGCTCGATGCCGGCGATCTCCTCCACGATGCTCACCAGCTGATTGACCGTCACCAGCTCGCTCGAGCCGAGATTGATCGGATCGATGATGTCGCTCCCCGCGATCGCCTGGGTGCCATGGACGCAGTCATCGATGTACATGAAGGAGCGGGTCTGGTTCCCGTCGCCCCAGATCTCGATCGTCGAATCCTTGGTGTGCTTCGCGTGGATGACCTTCCGGCAGATCGCCGCCGGCGCCTTCTCCCGGCCACCCTCCCAGGTACCGTGCGGGCCGTACACGTTGTGGTACCGAGCCATCCGGGTAGGCAATCCGAAGTCCTCCCGGAAGTGGCGGCACATCCGTTCGGAGAACAGCTTCTCCCAGCCGTAGCCGTCTTCCGCCATGGCCGGATACGCGTCGCTCTCCTTGAGCGGCGCGACGTCGGCGGAGACCTGCTTGTCGGCGGCGTAGACGCAGGCGGAGGAGGAGTAGAAGAAGCGGGACACGCCGGCGTCCACCGCGCCCATCAGCATGTGGGTGTTGGTCAGCACCGAGAGCATGCAGAGCGCCTTGTGGTGCTCGATGAAGCCCATCCCGCCCATGTCGGCGGCGAGCTGGTACACCTCGCCGGCGCCGGCGCAGGCCCGGCGGCTTTCGTCCCGCAGCTTGAGGTCGGCGACGACGTTCTCCACGTCGTCGAACACCTGGTACCACTCGCCCAGCGGCTTGATGTCCACGGCGCGCACCTGCCGGCCCTTGCCCCGTAGCGCCGCCACCAGATGTCCGCCGATGAATCCGCCGGCCCCGGCCACGACGACCAGAGGATCAGCCATGCCAAACCCCCGCTGAGAGTTAGCCCGCCGAGCAGTGCACACGGTCGGGGCGCGAAGTATTTGCCCCGTTCCGGCTTCCAGTCAAGCCGATGGAAGCTAGCGAACCACACCCCGTTCCATCACGTCGCAGAAGCGTCCGCACAGCTCCGCCTTGCTCAGCCGGCTCTCCACCAGCGCCCGTGCCCGCCGTCCCTTCTCCGCCAGCTCGGCATCCGGCATCGCCGCGATCAGCCGGAGCACCCGCTCGGCCCCGGCCACGTCGCCGTGAGACACCCGCCAGCCGATGTCGTGCTCCCGGATCAGCTCGCCGACGTGCGACTCCTCGGGGCCCATCAAGCAGGATGGGCCGCCCGACCGCCAGCGCGCCGTAGACCTTCGATGGGTGCACGATGCCGACGATGAAGTCGCCCACCGTCACCAGGTGCACGTCCGCCGCGGAGAGGGAGAACTTGAGCTGGTCGAGCGGCTGGTAGGGCAACGATCGGATCGCCGGGCCGGCCGCCTCGTCCACCTCGCGCTTGCCGATCCCGCCGCCGATGAACAGGAACAGCAGCTCGGAGAGATCGCTCACCCGCTGCGCGGCCTGGAGCACCGTCGCAATCGGGTTCGAGGGGCCGTGGTTGCCGCTGTACATCACCACGCGCTTTCCGTTCAGGCTCTTGCTGGCGGCGGAACGGATTGTCCTCGTGCGGGATCTCCTCGAGGTGGTCCTCGTGGGGCCACGGCGGGATGATCGTCATCTTGCCGCTGACGTCGAGCTTCCGATTCACCCGCCGCGCCATGAACCGGTCGAGGACGACCACGTCCATGGCCCGGCGCAGGACCATGCGGTTGAGCCGGTCGAACACCCGCGCCACCAGCGACGTCTCCCGCACGATCCCCAGGGCGACGAGCTGATCCGGATTGAGATCCATCACCCAGTACTTGATCGGCACGCGCCGCAGCGCCGCGATCACGACCGCGGCCACCGAGGCCATCGGCGGCGCGGTGCTGACGAGGATCGCGTCGAGCGGGCGGATCCCGAGGCTTCGGAGGATCGCCTGGAGGGTGAACGAGCCGCCGCCCAGCAGCCGCATGGCGATCGAGCTCTTGCCGAACGACGTGAAGGGGATGCGCCGGACCTCGACGCCATCGATGATCTCGCGCCCGGGATACCGTACGCCCGGGTCGTCGTAGCCGCGATCCGACGTCAGCACGATCACCCGATGACCGCGGCGGACCAGCTCCGCGGCGGCATCGGCCATGTGCTGGCCGACCGCCGCCGGATCGGGCACGTAGACCTGCGTGAGCACCAGGAAGGTGCTCACGGGACCAGCTCGCGGTACACCGCGATCATCTGCCGCGCCGCGCGGTCGGGGTCGAACTGGCCCGTGTAGCGCTGCCGTGCGGCGTCTCCGAGCCGACGGCGCAGCGCGGCATCGTCGGCGAGGCGGAGCACGGCGTCGGCCAGCCGCCGCGGATCGCGGGGCGGTACGATGAGTCCGGTGACGCCGTCCTCCACCACGTCCTCCACCCGGTCCTTGAGCGCCACGATCGAGGGAATGCCGTGCATCCCCGCCTCGAAGACCGCCCGCCCTGGTCCGTTGAGGTGACTGGGAAACGCCAGGACATCCGACTCGCGCAGCACCGTCTCGACCTGATCCACCCGGCCCAACAGCCGCACCGTCTCGCCGAGACCGTGCTGCTCCACCCATGCGCGTACGGCGCGCTCGACGTCCGGGGCGAAGCCGAACAGGTGCGCGAGCCGACCCTCGAGCGAGCGGTGGAAATCGTCCGGCCGGCTGTTGCCGCCGGCCACGAGAAAGTGGATGTCCTTCCGGTCGCGCAGCAGACGCGCGGCCTCGAGCAAGTCCCAGATACCCTTGAAGCCGAGCAGGCCGGTGAGGTATGTGACCCGAACCGTGCCGCTCGGCGGTGCCGGTGCGGCGCCGGCGGAATCCGGCGGGGTGTAGGGATTGTAGATCACGGTCACGTTCGGCATGCTCGCCGAGCGACCTGCGCACGCTCTCGTCGATGGCGATCACGCGATCCACGTACTTTCGAATCAGCGGCGCCGAGACCCGCGCCACCCACCGCGTCCCGGCGTCGGCGACGCTCCGCGCGTGCATCACCACGGGATACCCGGCTCGCTTCGCGACGCGCGCCGCATGCAGCATGCCCCGGTCATTCAGGTGCACGAGGTCCGGCTGCACCTCCGCGAGCGCGCGCCGGATCACGCCGGCGTACCGCATGTGCCATCCGGTTCGCAGCAGATCCAGCAGCCGCGCGCCCCGCAGCGGAATTCCCTCCGCGCTCACGAACATGGACACGCCCGGAATCGGCAGCACCCGCACGCCGCTCGCGCGAAGCTGCTCCGCGATCGGCCCCGGTGGACACAGCGCGACCGGCTCCACCTCGCTTCGCGGGAGGCGCTCGATCAGGTACCGCAGACTCAAGCCCGCACCACTGGCCGCGGGAGTATGGAGGAGATAGAGAACCCGGATGGGCCGGCCGGTCACGACAGATAGGGATTCGTCAGGACCGAGGTGCCCTTGATCTCCAGGCCGCGCGCGCGGAACGGGTGCTCGAACATGTGGAGAAAGTACATGCGGCGGACCCAGGACGCCCAATGGAACAGGCGATAGTGATCGAGCCAGTTCACCGGGGCGATCTTGCGGTTTTCATGGGTGCGGTTGAACTCGTTCAGCGCCAGCAAGGCGCCCTGGAACTCGTTGTGGGTCATGAAGTGGACGTCGTCGAAGTAGCAGACGGCCCAGGGGAGATAGCGCTCGGGCTCACCGTCGAGGACCTGGAGCGCGTCGCGGGTGCTCGAGTAGTAGTCGAGGTCGAAGGAGACGAAGCCGATCGGGGCGAAGCGGCCCGACAGGAACTCGGGCACGGTCTCGCTGACGTTGCCGAAGATCACCTGGGCGTTGGCGGGCAGCCGGCCCAGCAGCGCCTCGCGGTCCACCATCGGATAGTCGCCGTGATGGTAATGCTCGGGATGATCGCGATAGTCCACCGGCTTCGGCAGGCCGGTGCCGGCGTCGAAGCCGACGATACGGAACGCGACGCCGGTTTCCTTCGTGACCCGGGCCGCGATCTCGCACATGTTGAGCAGCCCCGCCCCGTTGGCCACCCCGAACTCCATCGCGGTCAGCTCGCGGATACCGCAACGCACGGCCTGGTCCGCGGCGTGGAGCAGGCCCCACGCGTGGTGATTCCGGATCACCAGATCGAACTCCACCTTGGCGCGGAACGACCCGAACAGGCCGACGAACACGCTGGCCAGGTTGAGCGAGAGCGGCGCGGCCAGGCGCTCGCGCATGATGCGGCCCCAGATCCGGGGCTCCCTCAGCTTCTGGAGAATGAACCGGCTCACGAGTGCTCCGGCTCCTCCACCAGCACGATGCCGTCGAGCGCGAGGTCGCTCGCGGTTCCCTTCACCAGCACGACACGCCCGCTCGGCTCGATCTCGAGAATGCCGAGCTTTCCCTTGGCGAGCACCGGGAAACGATGGCGGTGCGCGGGCCGGAAACCTTCGGGGAGCGTGAACAGCTCCCACGGCGGCCCCTTCGGCCTTGGCGACCGCGGCACGGGTGAGCCGGCCGCGCAGCCGGATGCGGCCGTCGGGGTCGCGCTTGAAGCCGGCGGGCGTGGTATCGCCCCCGAAGTTGGTCCACGGCGCATGGAGCTCCGGTGCTTGCCACGACGTCGCCAGGCTCGGTACACCGTCGTGGTCGCGGAGCGGATGGTCGGCCGTGGCATCGTGACATCCGAGCCGTTGGGTACGCAGCCCGCGGTCGGCGATGCGCCGCGCCGCGATGCCCGAGAAGCTTCACGTCTCTCACGCCGTCCTCGATCGCGAGGTCATGGAACCGGCCTCCGATCAACCGGCTGAAGCTCGCCCCGCCGTGGAACCGGCACAGTCCCTTGGCGGCCGAGAGCGCCAGGAACTGGTTCTGCGGACCCCGGCAGTCGATGTGCGTCTGGTTGCTCTCGAGGAAGACGCCGTCCACCACGTTGCCGCTCGCCATCTCGCTCAGCAGCAGGCCGGTGCCGGTCCGGTTGTCCTCGAAGGTGCCGCCCCGGATCAGGTTGTTCTGCGCGCGGTCGAGGTGCACGCCGACCCGCGCGCACCCCTCGACGATGAAGTTGGTCAGCGTGCAGTCCACCGTGGAAAGGTTTTCCTTCGGCGCCGCCAGGGACGAGAGCGTAATGCCGGTCGCGGGCAGCGTGCCGACGATCGGCTCGCTGCCGCTCACGCACCAGCTCTCGCAGTAGTTGGCGATGAAGAACTCGGTCCGGAATCCCTCGCCCTCGGCTGCGCCGCCGGTCACGCGGAGCCGGACGAAGCGGCCATGGTGAATCGAGCGAAAGAGGAACCCCACGGTGGTGTTGGGATTCCCCTCCAGGATCAGGTTCTCGATTCGCATGTTCCAGACCCGGCGGCCGAACTTCTTGATCCAGCCGTCGGCCACGAAGCCGGGACCCTGACCGGTGTGGCGCAGGGTGACCCGCCCCTGTCCTATGATCTCCAGGTTGTGCTGGGCGAAGTTGGGCGACCTGGCGTAGCTGTACGTGCCCGGTGGGAACAGCAGCGTGCCCTGCGCCGCGGCGGCGGCGTCCAGGGCCCGTCGGATCGCGGGCCCATCGTCGGAGCCGTCCCGGCGCGCGCCGAAGTCGAGCACGTTGAACACCGAGTTGTTCGCGAGATACTCGGTGGTGCTTCTCGTGACGCGACCGCCGGCGGGGGGCATGACGCGCTCGGGCGCGCCGCGATCGTACGCGGCGCCGGCGGCGAGTCCGAGGAATCCTCGTCTATCCATCGGCCACCAATGTATGGAAGTCAGCGAGCCTCGGGATCAATCCCAACTCGTCCGGCCCCAGGATCGCCAGAGCGACCCAGAGTGCCACGCTTACATTGCAAGCATCTGCGACGGCCGCGCACGACGCTGCGAGAACGACTGGAGGATACAAAGCAACGTGAAGCTAATATGCATCTGCTGTGGGAGCGACGCGTTCCGCCACTTTCGCGAGCTGAAAGGCTACACCTTCCTACGGTGTCGCTCCTGTGGGTTCGTCACCGCGCATCCACTGCCCGACACTGCGACCGTCGAGAGCCACTATGACCACACGCGTACCGGCGAGGACCGCCAGGAGCAGCGACGAGTGCTTGTGGCGGGATTCCTGGCCAGATCCAACAATCCCAAGCGGGACTTTTTTCGGCATGTGCTGGGACAGGTCTCCTCGATGGTGAACAAGCCCGCCCTCGACATCCTCGAGATCGGCTCCGGATTCGGCTACTTCGTGCACTACGCGAATTCGAGCGGGCATCGCGCCACCGGCACCGAAGCGACGAGGAAGTACGCGGAGATGAGTTCGGAGTCGCTCAACGGCCGGATCGTGCATGTGGAAGGAGAACGATATGGCGACCATTTCGCACCGGCCTCGTTCGACTTGATCTACATGGAGGCCGTCTTCGAGCACATGCTGCATCCTGAAGCGGTTCTGGTGCAGATGCGAGGCCTGCTTCGCCCCGGTGGCGTACTTTTCCTCGCGGTGCCCAACATGGATTCGCTGAGCTCGCGAATGCAAGGCAAATATTGGGCGTGGGCCGCTCCACCCGATCACCTGTACTTCTACAACGGCGCCAACCTCTCATTGCTGCTGGAGAAACACGGGTTCCGCGTAGTCGAGTCCCTCACGCGTGACTACTACCATCGCAGCATTCCTCAGATGTTCTCTTTCCGAAGAGCGTTGAACATAGGCCGCAAGTTACTCGGCAAACCGCCGGTGCCCCAGGAATACATCTACCCCGAAACATTCCGCGACCACCTGCTCCTCTTGCCATACTACTTGCTGTACCCGCTCATCCGCCTGTCTTGGCGGCGCTCGGGAGGGAGCGAGCTGGTCATCTTTGCGCGGACAGGAACAGCCGGCCACACCGAATAGGCAAGCAGTACGCCTGACCACCCTGCCTCCCCGGAACCGCTCGACCGGGTCACTCTTGTTCTGGAGATCAGCGGATTGGGCCCGACTGTTCGACCGGCCCGGATTTGCGGGCGCGGACGAGCTGGGCCAAAACGGCCAGCTCAGAGCGGTCGAGAGCCCCCGACCGCGACGAGGGCCAACGGGAAGGCGAGCCATAGAAGTACGCGTCCCGTTACCTCGAAGGCCGGGCTGGGGAATGGAAGGAATCGGCCGGCGAGGAAAAGAGCCAGGGCGATGCCCAGGATCCAGCCCACCCGGCGGTACTCGTAGGGAAAGGGATGGACCCGCTCGGCGCTTCGCCAAGTGAGCAGCAGCAGGCTAGCATACGCTGCCAGCGTGGACCAAGCCGCCGCGATGGTGCCGTATTGCGGCACGAGCCAGAGGTTGAGTCCGACATTGACCGCACCGGCGGCGAGCGTGACCAGCGGGAACACCTTGGTCTGCTGCCGCCAGAACAGCAGGTTGGTCGGGATCAGGTAGAGACCGGCGCAGATGTACCCGCCCACCACCCATGGCGTGATCCGGTGCGCGCCCCGGAACTCGGGACCGGCGAAGAGGACGATCGCGTACTCCACCAGGAGTGACCAGCCGAGACCGATGAAGCAGAGCACCATGGCATAGTAGGTCGCCAGCCGGGCCAGGCGGGCGTGCGCCGCTTCCCCCTCCGCTTTCAGTGTGCCGAACAACAGAGGGATCCAGGCAGCATTGAAGGCTGTGGTCAGTAACCCCAAGACTGCGCCGAGTTGATAGCCCAGCGAATACACGCCGACATCGTGCAGCGGCAGGAAGCGGGCAAGGATCGCTCGGTCGGACATTTCGAGCGCCCAGCCGGCCAGGGTGTGCGGTACCAGGGGAAGACCGTAGCCCAGCGCGGCGACCAGGACGCGCGTTCGAAACACCGGTCGGGCCTGGCCAGCCGTGAGCCAGAGATATGGTACCGCCGCCACGGCGGCGCCGATCAGGGCTCCCTGCAGGTAGCCCTCGGCGCCATGACCCCGAACCACCAGCCATACAGTCACTGCCGTCGTCGAGAGTGCCGAACCGACGGTCACCGACACATACGCGACGCTCCGCTCCTGCGCCTGCAGCAGCGCCAAGGGGGCGAGTCCTAGGACGCCGAGGAACGCGGTCCAGACCGCAAGGCGGAGGTATGGATGAAAGGGCACTTCCGGCAGGATCGTCCCTGCGAGCCATGGCCCCAGCCGATCCAGTGCGAGCGCCATGACGCCGGCTGAGACGGCCATCGCGATCCAGAGCGTTCCCATCCGCTCTTTCCGCTCCTCGAGGGTGCCGTGCTCGTAGAAGCTCCTGGAGACCGCCCCCCGCAACCCGAGGGAATAGAGCAGGCCAAGCACCGCGGTGACAGTCACGGTGAGCGCGACGACACCGTACTCTGCCGGGCTCATGTACCGGGTGTAGAGCGGCAGGAGCAGGAACGTCAGCCCCCGCACCAGCACGCTTCCCAGCCCGTACACGGCGGACGCGCCGAGCAGCTTCCGCAGCGCGGCCCGAACCCCGGTGGGGCTCACCCGCTACTCCACCCCGCGCGCGCGCCGCAGCTCGTCGTGCCGCCCCACGTCGAGCCACTCGGCCTCGAGCACGTGCGCGCCCACGGGTTTCCCCTCCGCCAGGAGCGTCTCGAACAGGGCGGTGATGGGATACTCCTTGCCCGCGGGCACCGCCGCCACCGCTTCCGGCGACAACACGTAGATCCCCGCGTTGATCAGCGATCGCTCGCTCGGCTTCTCCCGCAACGACAGCAGCCGGGTCCCCTCGACCTCCGCCACACCGAACGGCACCTCGACCGTGTACGGCCGAATCCCGAGCGTGGCGACGAAGCCGCCGCGCTCGTGGAAGTCGAGCAGGTCGCCGACGTCGCACTGGGTGATGAGATCGCCGTTGAGCACCACGACCGGGAGCTCCGGCGGTGGCAGCAGCGACAAGGGGCCGCCGGTGCCGAGCGGCACGGTCTCCCGGAGATACTCGATCTCGCATCCCAATCGGGCGCCGTCGCCGAAGTACTCCTCGATCATGTGCCCCAGGTAGTTGATCGAGATCGTGAACCGGCTGATGCCGCAGCTCACGAGATGAAGGATCAGCCGCTCGAGAATGGGTCGGCCCGCGACCGTCACCATCGGCTTGGGGACTTGCTCGGTGATCGGATGGAGCCGCGTGCCCTTCCCGCCGGCCAGGATGACGGCGCGATTGGCGCGCTCCGCGCTCGACACCAGTTGCCGCATGGTGTGGAGGCCGAGGAGCTTCCCGTCGCTGCCGAGGACGGGGATCCGCTCGATCTGGCGCGCGCGCATCAGATCCAACACCTCGGCGCGGCCGTCCTCCGCCGTCACGGCGGTGAAGTCCTGCCGCATCACCTTGGGCAGCACCCGGTCCTCCAGCGACGCGCCGTGCAGGATGGCGCGCCGGATGTCGCCGTCCGTGAGGCAGCCGATCACGCGGTTGCCGCCGTCCACCACGAAGGTGATCGCCTCGCCGCCGGACTCGATCGCCTGGAGCGCCTGGAGGATGGTCGAGCCCGATCCGACCGTGAGCCGGGTGAGGTCGGGCTTGCGCACCCGGGCGCTCATCGGGCCGGCACTCCCATCACGCGCGCTCCCGCCGCAACATCACGGACGACCACCGCGCCCATCCCCACCGTCGCCCCGGCGCCGACCACGATGTGATCGCGCACCAGCGCACCGAGACCGATATACGTCGCGGCGCCGATGTGGGCCGCGCCGCCGAGGGTCACGCCCGGCGCGAGCTGCGCGTGATCGCCGAGCACGACGTCGTGCTCCACGATCGCGCCGGTATTCACGACGCAGTGCGCGCCGATCCGGGCGCCGGTCTGTACCACCGCTCCCGCCATGATCACGCTTCCCTCCCCCACAGCGGCCGTCGGCGAGACCCACGCGGACCCGTGCACCGCGACCGCCCATCCGCCGAGCCGGGGCGTGAGACGCCGTACGGCCTCTTCCCGCCTCGACCTGGTGTCGAGCGCCGCGAAGCCGAGCAGGCCGAGCGCGCCCTCGTACCGGTCGAGCGCCTCCTCTCCGCCGAGCCGCGCCACGCCAACCCGCCGTACAGTCTCTTCGCACGGCTCGGGATCCACGAAGCCGAGGAGATCCTGCGCCCCGGCACCGGAGCGGATCGCCTCGATCACCACGCGCGCATGCTCGCCGCCGCCGATCAGCACGATGCCCTGGCTCATCCGACCTCGTAGAACCGCTTGCGCGGGGGCTGGGGGATCTGCCACCTGGTGAGCGCGTCGACGATCCGCGGCGCCACCGGCGCCGCCGGATAACCGCCAGGATCGCTGCCTGGAGCGCGCCGGCCCGCGGCGAGCGCGCCGCGCAACGCATCCGCCACGGCTGTCGGCCGCGGCCGGCACGTCCGTCACCGGTCCGTATCGCAGCCGCCCACGCTGCCGGTCGCCTACGTTCACCACCGGCACGCCGAGCGCGGGCGCTTCGATGATGCCGCTGGACGAGTTGCCCAGCACCGCGTCCGCCATTCGCAGCATGGCCCAGTAGCGCCGGTCGCCGAGCGCGTCCACCAGCGCCACGCGATCGCGGCCGCGGGCCCAGCCGCGCCAGTAGTCGGCGATCTCCGCGCCGCCGGCATCGGCGTTGGGCGCGGTGACGATGTACGTGGCCGGAACTCGCGCCATCGCGCCCGCCACGGCAGCCACCTCGTCGCCGGCGGATCCACCCAGTGTCGCGGGATGCATGGTGACTACGACGACGGGCGGCTCCAGCGCGACGCCCAGCTCCTTGGCCAGCGCGTCGGCGCCGGGCAGATCGTCCCGGTACGCATGGTCCAGCGCCGGCGCGCCGACCACGATCACCGACGCCGGGTCCTCGCCCATCTGGATCACCCGGTCGCGGTGCACCGAGTGGCTCACCAGGTGGAGGTGGCTCAGCTTGGTGAGCGCGTGCCGGCAGGCGTTGTCGATCGCGCCTTCGGACTCCTCGCCGCCGTGCAGGTGAACGATCGGTACCCGTTCGATCGCGGCCGCGAGACCGGCGGCGAGTACCTCGGTCCGATCACCCACCAGCATCAGCGCGTCGGGCGCGTCCTCCGCGAGCGCGTTGCCGACAAGCGTGAGCGCAGCGGCGGTGTCGGCGACGGGATCGGGCGGCTCGGCGAGGAAGGCGAGCTCCCGCGCCGCCGGCACGCCGTCCCGGGTGAACGCCTCCAGAGGCTCGCCGAACCGGCGCTGGAGATGCATCCCGCCCGCCCACACGGCGACCTCGAAGCCCGAAGTCTTCCGGAGCAGCATGATCGTGCTCCGCAGGATGCCGTAGTCCTGCCGCCCGGTCGTGAGGATCGCGAGGCGCCGGTCAGCCAAGCTGATGCTCCCCCAGCATCTCGCCGCCGGCCACCGCGACCTTGAGCCGCCGGCCGACCACGCGGTCACGTAAGGCCGGCGAGATCCCCGTGCCGGGACGGAGCGCGATCAGGTCGCTGGTCTCGAGCAGATGCCCGGCGGGCAGCGCACGCGCTGCGTGCAGACTGCGCCGGGCTACTTCACTGGTTGCCACTTCCGACGCCACGGGCCGCTTCACCCCGTCGCCCATCGCCAGCTCGACCTCGCGCACGGAGCGCACCAGCTCCGCCAGCTCCTCCGGCTCGAGCGACGCCTGATGATCGGGGCCCGGCAGGTTGCGGTTCAGCGTGACGTGCTTCTCCAGCAGGTCGGCTCCCGCCGCGACCGCGGCGAGGCTCACCTGGAGCCCCTCGGTGTGGTCGCTCCAGCCCACCGGCACGCCGAACGCGGCGCGCATCGCCGCGATCGCGCGCAGGTTACTGTCGCGGGGAGCGGCGGGATAGTTGCTCACGCAGTGCAGGAGCGCGAGCGGTGGATCCCCGTTCTCACGGACCACCGCGACGGCCTGCGCCACCTCCTCCAGCGTGCTCATTCCGGTGGAGAGCAGCACCGGGAGTCCCTTCGCCGCCACGTGCGCGACCAGCGGATGATTGGTGACCTCCCCCGACGGCACTTTGTAGGCCGGCATGCCGAGCGTCTCGAGCAGGTCCGCGCTCGACTCGTCGAACGGCGTCGAGAGGAAGATGATGCCGCGCTCCGCCGCATGAGCCGCCAGTTTCGCCAGCGCCTCCGATGGCAGCACCAGCCGTCGCAGCATCTCGAGCTGACTCTCCTGGTGGCCGGTGGCCTCCGCCTGGTAGGCCGCCTTCCGCGCCAGCGGTGACACCAATCGCTCGGGATCGAAGGTCTGGAACTTGACCGCGTCGGCGCCCGCTTCCGCCGCGACATCCACCAGCCGGTGCGCCAGCTCGACGTCCCCGTTGTGGTTGACGCCCGCTTCCGCGATGACGAAGCAGGGTCGGCCCGGACCGACGCCCTTCCCGGCCAGGTCGAACACACCGGCCCGTTGCGACGCCAGCCGCGCCTCCGCCTCCGCGAGGTCGTCGGCAGTGTCCACGTCCACCGACCGTGCTTTCGGAAGCAGCACACTCCGCGTGACGCCCGGAACGATGAAGCGGCGCTCGGCTCGCAACAGGTCGTGCGAGATGATGTAGACCGCTCCGGATGGCCAGTAGCCCTCCGCGACGTCCTGCCGCCGCGGGGGCGGCGCATCTCCGGCGAACCAACGCACCAGCCCGGCGGCGTCGCGCCGCAGCGCGATATCCGGCGCGTGCTCCGCTCCAACGACCGACACGACCGAGGGCACGCGTGCTCGGTCGTACTCCCGCCAGCAGGCGAGCACGTCCGCGCCGGTGCGCAGCGGCGAGGTAGGCTGCAGCAGGATCACGTCGGCCACGTCGAGACCATCGCGCTCCAACCGCTCCAGCGCGGCGAGCGAGCTGGTGACGCTCGAGACGTCGTCGCCCGCCAGCTCCGGCGGCCGGAGGAACGGCACGGCTCCGCCCCACCGCCGCGCCTCCTCCGCGATCGCCGCCGAATCGGTGTCGACAACGATGGCCACGTTCGCCAGGCCGGCCTGCCGCGCGAACTCCCGGGCACAGAGCACGGCCCGGCCCACGAGGCTCACGCCGCCGACGGCGCGCAGATTCTTGTCGGGAAGTCCCTTCGATCCGCCTCGCGCCGGGATGAGGCAGATCGGGCTCATCGGGCCGATGTCGTCCCGGCCCTTCCGCGGGCCGTGCGGACGCCGCTGGGGAGATTGATCAGCCGCCGCTCGATGCTCTCGGCGGTGCCGAGATCCATCCGGGGCGACGCCTGGTACATCGGCAGCCGGTGCATCAGCGTCCACGCCGGGCGGGTGGTGACGCCCGCCGTGTTGGTGGCGTCGAGCACCGTGTCGCGGTGCGCCTCGAGCTCCGGATCGAGCAGCAGCACGTTGAGCCAGTAGTTGCTCCGGCTGTGCGGCGGCTCGCGGAAGACCTGCGCGCCGGGCAGCTCCCGGAACGTCTCCATGTACCGCGACGCGAGCGCGCGCTTCGCCTCCAGAAATCCGGGCAGCTGCTCCAGCTGAGCACAACCCAGCGCCGCGTTGATGTTCGGCATCCGGTAATTGTAGCCCACCATGTCGTGGTTGAAAGACCATCGGTGCGGCTGCTTCGCCGTGGTGGTGAGGTGCTTCGCCAGCGCGCCGAGTGACTCGTCGTTGGTGAGGATGGCGCCGCCCCCACCGGTCGTCACCGTCTTGTTGCCGTTGAAGCTGAGCGCCGACACCCGGCCCGTGTTCCCGGTGTGCGTGCCGCGATAGTAACTGCCGAGCGATTCCGCCGCGTCTTCGATCAAGGCCAGACCATACCGCTCGCAGACCGCGGCGAGCGCGTCGATCCGCGCGGGATGACCGTACGTGTGCATCACGAGCAGCGCGGAGACGCGGCGGCCGGTGTGGCGGTTGCGCGGTCCGTCGGCGCCGCCCGTCAGGGTCGCCCCCAGGTACTCGGCCAGCTTGTCGGGGTCCACGCCGAGCGTGGCCGACTCGCTGTCCACGAAGTGCGGGATCGCGCCGGCGTAGGCAATCGGATTGACGGTGCCGATGAACGTCAGCGCCGGAACCAGCACCTCGTCGTTCGGCTCCACGCCGACCAGGCGAAGGCATGCGTGCAGCGCCACCGTCCCGTTCGCCACCGCAACCGCGCGGGCGACGCCGGTGAAAGCCGCCAGCTCCTGCTCGAACCGCTCGACGAACTTGCCGACCGAAGAGACCCAGCCGGTCTCGATGCACTCGGTGAGGTAGGCGACCTCGTTGCCCTGGAACACGGGGTCGTGCAGCGGGTGGGGCGCGTCGGGCTCCGCGGCGGCCGCACGCGCCGCCCGGATCACCTCGCGCGCGAGCTGCTCACCCGTCATGGGCCCGGTCAGACGGCGTAGGCATCGGGCCGATAGCGGTCGAGGTTCGCGCGAATCCATTCCGCGGTCCGCGCCAGGCCGTCCCGCAGGGACACCTTCGCCTCCCAACCCAGCCGCTGCCGAGCCCGCGCGGGATCGGACTGGAGCGCCATCACCTCGCTCTGCCGCGGACGCACTCGCGCAGGATCCTCCTGCACCGTGGCCTGCACCCCGCAGACCTCGCAGGCAGTCCGGAAGACGTCGGCGATGGATTCGGCGCGCCCGGTGCCGAGGTGGATCGTCTCACCCTCGAGACCGGGACAGAGGCCGGCCGCGAGAAACCCCGCGATGGTATCGCTCATGAACGTGAGATCGCGCCGGGGCGTGAGGCTGCCGAGGCGGATCGCCGTGCGGCCGCTCAGGAGCTGCGCGAGGATGGTCGGGATGACCGCCCGTGCCGACTGCCGGGGCCCGTACGTGTTGAACGGCCGAAGCACGACGACCGGGACCTCGAAGCTGCTGGCGTACGCCTCGCACAGCTTGTCCGCGGCGATCTTGCTGGCGCTGTAAGGCGACTGGCCCTTGAGCGGATGCGACTCGAGGATCGGCAGCGTGTCGGGCGTGCCGTAGACCTCGCTCGTCGAAGTGTGCACCAGGCGCGCGCAGCCTCTCCGGCGCACGGCCTCGAGCACGTTCATCGTGCCGCGGATGTTCGTCTCGAGAAAGGATTCGGGCGCGAGGTAGCTGTAGGGGATGTTGACCAGCGCGGCGAGATGGAACACCACCTCGACGCCGTCGCACGCCGCCTCGACGCTGCGCGCGTCGCGCACGTCACCCAGCATCGTCTCCGGCAGGCGGGAACGGCCCGCGTCGAGCCGGTCGAGCCAGCCGAGCGAGCCGTTGGAGTTGTAGTAGCAGAAGGCGCGGACGTCGGCACCGGCGTCGAGCAGCGCCTCGGTCAGGTGACTCCCGATGAACCCGTCGGCGCCGGTCACCAGGACCTTGCGCCCGGTCCAGCCGGCGCTCCCCGCCTGGCGCTCGCCGGCCGCCACCTAGTACTCCAGTGGCAGCGCGACCCGGCGGCCGTCGCGCGCCGAGAGATAGGTGGCGATGAGGATCTCGAGGGAATGGAGCCCTTCGCGGCCGTCGGTGTCGGGCGACGCCTCGCCGCGGAGCGACTTGATCACGTTGTCGTAGTAGAGCGGGTGGCCGAACCCGTACACCGAGGTGGTCTCGTAGCTCGCCTTCTCCACCTGCTCGTCGTCCGGATCCTTGTCGGCGAACTCCCAGTGCTCGATCTTGTTGACCGCCACGCCGCCGACCCGGACCGTGCCGTTCTCGCCGATGATGGTGATGGAGCCTTCGAGGTTCTTGGGGTACGTCAGCATCGTGACGTTCATCGAGCCCAGCGCGCCGGTGCGCCAGCGGATGCTGACGACGCCGGTGTCCTCGACCTGGATGTTGCGGGCCAGCGTCGCGGTGTAGGCCTGCACGCTCTCGACGGGACCGATCAGCCAGTCGAGCAGGTCCACGTAGTGGCTCGCCTGGTTCATGAAGGCGCCGCCGTCGAACTCCCAGGTGCCCCGCCAGGGGCGCTGTCGTAGTACGACTGCGGGCGGCTCCAGAAGACGTTGATGTTCACCATGTAGATCTTGCCGAACCGCCGCTTCTCGACCGCCCGGCGGAGCAGCTGCAGCGTGGCGTTCCGCCGGTTCTGCTTGACCACGAAGAGGTGGACCCCGGCCACGTCGCAGGCGTGGACCATCCGCTTGCCGTCCTGCCACGTGGTGGCCATCGGCTTCTCGGTCATCACGTGGCGGCCGGCCGCGGCCACCTGCACCGCCTGCTCGGCGTGGACCCCGCTGGGGGTGGCCAGGATGACGATATCGGCGTCGGTGCCGGCCAGCATCTTGTCCAGGGACTTGAAGCCATGGGCGCCGGTGCGCTCGGCCGCCTTGGCCATGGCCGCGGGATCGACGTCGCACACGCCGACCAGCTCCGCCCGCTCGGCGTGCTTCTCCAGGGCGTCGAAGTGGTTGCCGGAGATCCGGCCGCAGCCTGCGAGGGCGAACCGGATCTTGCGGTCCTTGATGAAGGGCTTGGTGATGAACATGGGCGGTAAATCTACATATGGCCGAAGGTTGGGGGTATGGCACGCGGTGCGCTGCGGGGCCCGCATAGTCCTATCTGGCGCGTCCTGGGCTTATTGCTATCTTGTGAATAGTTTCACAAACTTGAGGAGCGACTCATGGCGACTGCGACCCGACCGGTGTCCCCCAACGCTGCCTATCCCGCCGATGCCGTGAGCCGGCTGTTCGCGCCGCCGGAGGCCGAAGTTCCGGCGGTCAAACTGCGCCGCCTGCTCCACGAAGCGCGCGACAAGGGGACCTTCCTCCACACCGCGGGCGCGTACGACGCGTTCACGTCCGCGATCATGACCCGGCTCGGGTTCAAGGCGCTGTACGGCAGCGGCTGGCAGCTCGCGGCCACCAAGAGCTTGTACCCGGACATCGGCATCTATCAGTCGCACCAGATGGTGGACCTGGTCCTCGAGATGCGGAAGGGCATCGAGGGGGCCCGCAATACCGCCTGGTACGACAGCGAGGGCAAGGATCTCATCCAGGCCCCGCCGGCCTTCGTGGACATGGAGGCAGGCTTCGGCGGGCCCACCCAGACGTTCACCCTCGCCACCGAGCTGATCCGGGTCGGCGCCGCCGGCGTCCACCTGGAGAACCAGGACCCGTCCAACCGCACCTGCGGCCACATCGTCAACGTGGGCAAGCAGAAGCGGAACAAGGTGCTGGTGCCCCGGAAGGACTGGCTGGCCAAGCTCAAGGCGATCAAGGGCGCCGCGGTCGCCACCGGGGTGGACGTCGTCATCATCGCCCGCACCGACTCGATCGACGGCGCCCTCCCCGACCAGGACTCCGGCGGCGTGAAGATGGCGATCGACGACGCGCTCGAGGCCGCGGAGCTGGGCGTGGACGTGATCTGGCCCGAGTTCAACAACGTGGACCTGGAGCAGCCCCAGGAGTTCTCCGAGGGGGTGCGGAAGCACTACCCGAAGCAGATGCTCGGCTTCAACCTTTCGCCCTCGCTGTACTTCGGAAAAGCCAAGAAGGCCGGCACGCTGATCACCAACCAGCAGCTCGCCGACCTGGGCTTCATCCTCCAGTTCTCGACGCTCTTCAATTTCCGGACGGCCGGCATGGCGCTGGAGAAGGGACTCAGGAAGTTCCTCGACAGCGGGCTGGAAGCGCTGGCGGACCTCCAGATCGAAGAGGATGCCCAGGAGCAGGCGCCGATGACGAAGATGCACCAGAAGTTCGCGGGGATGAACCGCTGGCTGCTGCTGGAGCAGGTGCTCAGCGGGAAG
>CAVRFK010000036.1:0-12356 GCA_963720365.1 uncultured Gemmatimonadales bacterium
GGTCGTGGACCCCGAAGGGAAGGTCTTCACCCGGCAAACCGTGACGTTCAACTCGCCGGGCAAGCAGGGTGCCTGAATGGCGAAGGCCGCACGATGGCGGGCGATGAATGGGTCGCGCGCCCTCGTGCCGCCGTGTCTAGGGTCACACCGGGCGGGCCGGTCAAGGCGTAGAATCGTAGGGCGACTGAATCGTCCGGCGACGCCACCTCCTTCCCTTTCCCGTCAGGCGGACCCTATGGACATGGAGACACTCAGAGATCTCTACGTCGACGAGCTCAAAGACCTGTGGAGCGCGGAAAAGCAGATCCTGGCCGCGCTGCCCAAGATGATCAAGGCCGCATCGGCCAAGCCCCTGAAGGCAGGATTTCGGGCGCACGAACGTCAAACCCGCGAGCACGTTCGCCGGCTGCAGCGCATCCTGAAGTCGCTGGACGCGAGCCCCAGGGGGAAGAAGTGCGTGGGGATGGAAGGCCTATTAAAAGAGGGGTCGGAGCTCATCAAGGAGCGTCCCGATGCCGACGTACTGGACGCCGGCCTGATCTCGGCGGCGCAGCATGTGGAGCATTACGAGATGGCTGGCTACGGTACGGTGCGCACGTGGGCACGGGTCCTCGGTCACCGGGATCACGCGAGGCTCCTGCAGCGGACCCTCAATGAGGAAGGGGCGACCGATAAGGCGCTGACCAAACTCGCCCAAAGGATCAACGTGGCGGCCGAATCCCCCGGCTAGACGGGCACGGGTTGGTGACCTGCGCGGCGGTCTGACCCGGCCCGCGCGAAGGAGCATACCCATGGCGCTCATCGTCCTCTGTTGCTAGGCGTGCCCGGGTTAGTCATCCTGCTGCTGTTCGTGCTCCGAGTCGGTCACTAGCATTCTGGCACCGCATCCCGCCGATTGACATCCGCCAACAGGCGAAAGCCCGGCAACAGTGAAGTGGTTGCCGGGCTTCTTACCGCACCTGGCTCGAACCAGGGCTCTTCTCAGCTATGCGCGCGCTCTGGCAGCTCTTCTTCTCGGCGCAGGCTTTCGCTTCGGTGCCACCTCCGGAAACAAGCGGGCGGCCACGTCCAGGAACATCTCGGGATCGATGTCCGGTCCCACCGGGGCGGTCAGCTGCGGCTCCTCTTCCAGGTCCGGTGGCGTAGAACCTTCAGGGCCGCCGACCTGAACCTTCAGTTCGCTTCCATCTTCCGGGTGTTGGCCATTCCAGATCTCACCGGCTCTCGGATAGTCCTCGGGGCTGAACTGATAGAGGATGCGGTGCAGCCCGCGGGCTTCGTGTCGCGCCGCCTCCGGGAAACGCTTGTTGCTGATGTCGGGAATCGGCAGAAGCTTGCCTACATCGACCCCCGAGAGCTTCTCGAGCGCCTTGGCATAGGCCACGATGTGCACTCCGCCGCGAACGAGGAGGAATCCGACGCACGCGCGCGCAGTCGGATCGTCGACCGTCTCGTACACCCTGATCTTCGAGGCCCGCGCGCCGCACTCGAGGAAGAAGTTGTGCAATAGATCCAGCTTGAGGTTTCCGCTGGAGAACACGTTGGCGCCAGTCCAGAAATTACCCTGGGAATCCATCGGCAGGGCCTGCTGGCCGCTGGCCAGGAAATGGTAGGTGTTGCGCGCGTCCGCCGCCGACTCGAGAGGAGTTTCCGAGGGGTCGTCGCCTCGGTCCGTCGTTCCCGTGAGCAGCAAATTGATGGCGTAGGATACGAGCTCGATGTGCCCGAACTCTTCCGCGGCGATGTTCGCGATGAGGTCGTAGAACGGCCGCATCCGGGTGCGTCCGCGGAAATTAAAGGACTGATAGGTGTAGTTCATGAACGTGGACATCTCACCGAACTTACCGCCCAGTAATTCCTGGACGGCTGCTGCCGAGTTCGGTGAGGGGTTCTTCGGGTGCGGAAGCTCGGTCTGCAGCTTGTCGAAACGAGTGATCATGGGTCAGTACTCTCGTCTATATGGAAAGAAGCCGAGCGGCCAGCGGCCGCTCGGCCTCGATGATGAGTGTCCAGGTGCTTAGAGCGTCGCCAGCCGTCGCTCCGGGCCCGAGTAGGTCGCGTCCTCACTGTCGCGCCGGTCGTCGCCCTGCCAGGAGGGGACGGCCTGGGCCGGCCCGAGGTCGGCCTGGCTAGCCAGCAGCGCGTGTCGCGCCACATCGGCGTCCGTGCCGGCATCAACCGTCACGAGTACACCGCCTTCCTCGAACCCGCGTTCAAAATGCCGGGCATTCTCCTCGGGCACGCCCATACCGGCGAGCGCCCCGATGATGCCACCGGCCGCGGCGCCGACTCCGGCGCCAGCCAATGTCGATGCGAGCGCTCCGCCCGCGATGATCGGCCCGATCCCAGGAATGGCCAGCGCGCCTACCCCTGCGAGAAGTCCGACGACGCCGCCCAGCACGCCACCGCTGACCGCCCCCTTCGTGGCGCCTTCTGCTGCTTGGGTTCCAGTCCCCTCCGTAAGATCCTGCTGCTGCCGTTTGTCGCGCGCAGCAACCCCAATCTCCTCCTCGGAGAAACCAGCGTCCTTCAAGGCTTCAATGCCGCGTTCAGCGGCGGGCAGATCGGCGAACAGGCCGACGACCGTTACACCCAACTCGCCAACTGAGCGGCCCTCGGAATTCTTCTTGCGTGGTGCCATTGATGATGCTCCTTACTGCGTTGATGCCAAGCGCGCTAAGGCGCGCGACTTTTCGAAGGACAATCCGCCGCCTTAGCGGGCGGTGGTAGAGCTGTCGACGCCGGCATTCACGGTGTCGCCTTTGGAGGTAACCGGCTGGCCCTGATCGGGGCGGGTCTTCTCCGCATCCGGACCGAGCGTCGACTGTCCGCTCGAGTCGGTCATGCCGGATTCAGTCTGATTGGCGCTGGCCGAATCGGAAAAGCGTTCGGCGCTGGTATCCTGCGCTGCACCGACCTCGGTGTCGGATGAATTGTTACCCGCACATGCGGCGCCTGCCAGAAGCAGGGCCAGCGTGGATGAACGCTTCAAGAATGAGATTTTCATCGAATCCCCAATGGGAGGAGAAAGAAGTGTTTCGGATTGGAGCCCGGAATGCCCGGGCTCCTGATGGCCGTGCCAGCCTCAGATGATGAGCGCTTGGTCGTACAGGGAGCATCGCTGTATGCGAATGGCCTGCGAAGAATCCATAGATAGCACTTTACTCCGACACCCGCGGTGATACCTGGCCCCCTTCTTGGATTTCCGTCCTTGGGGCGGTTGGAAGCTCTTTTGCCGGAGTTTCCTGGATACAGCAGCTCAAAGCAGATCAGCGGACGGCTTACTAGCGTAAGCCCATCCGCTGACTTGAGTTGTGTTTCCTGGGCCGAAACTGGATTCTCCTGATCCAGAGGGCCGCCGGTTGGCCTAACCCTCCAGCACGAGACCCATCGGCACATCTCTTCTCCTGACCCGTTCGATAGTTTCGTTCACGCGTGCGAGCGGCATGACATCCACAAGGGCCGCGATTTCATGTTTCGCGGAGAACGCGAGCATCTGGGTCGTATCCGCACGGCTCCCTATGTAGTTCCCGTAGATGGATCGCCGAGAATTGTTCAGGAGCCCGCCGCTCAGCGCCAGCTGCTTCAATGGTGCCGCCACCAGGCAGAGCTGGCCCTGGGGCGTCAGGATTCTCACAAAGGCGTCGATATCGAAGGTGACGTTCAGCGTCGAGAGGATGAAGTCGAACTTCCCCTGGAACTCGGTGAGGCGTTCCGAGTCCGAGCTGTCCGCGAATGCGCCTCCCAGCCGCTCGATCAGCGCTCGCTTGGCCGGCGAATGCGAAAACGCCGTCACCCGGTGCCCCATCTTGTGGAGGAACTGTATGGCCAGGTGGCCGAGCCCTCCGGCGCCCAGCACCCCCACTCGAGCGCCATCAGCCAGTCCGGCCCGTACAATGCCGGCGTACACCGTCAGGCCGGACGAGAGCAGAGGGGTTGCGGTGGCCGAATCGAGCTGCGGCGGGAGCCGGAAGGCGAACCGAGCATCGACCATGATGTGTTCGGCCAGGCCGCCGTACCGGTCGACGGCGACGACCTTCTGACTGGCACAGAGTTGCTCGAGACCCTGCCTGCAGAAGGAGCAGTCGAAGCACGCCTCCAGCTGGTACCCGATGCCGACGCGATCACCGACGTGCAGATCGGCGACCTCGGAACCAGCCTCCTCCACGATTCCAACGATCTCGTGGCAGGGGACCAGCGGATACCGCGCGTCCCCCCAATCATTATCTATGTACTGGATGTCGCCCCTCGCGAGGCTGCGATGGGTAATTCGCACCAGGACGTCACGGTTCCCGAGAGTGCTCTCGTACAGGAAGGGCTCCGCCGTGCCGCCTGGCTCTCTGATCGCGAATGCTCTGATCTGCATGATGAGTCGGATTCCAGTGCCGTGGTGTCAAACGGAAATCAGCCGTTGCTTACGCTTGTAAGCTCGCCCGCTGACTCAAGCTGCCCCTCTTGGGATCGAGCCGCCAGCCCGAGCAAAAAAAGCCCGGAGATTCTCTCCGGGCATTGCATGTACGCGAGCTGGTTTCAGAAGGGCCCGATCTCAAGTGAGGTCTGTGATGCATTTGTCGTCGTAATACCTGATGTGCCGCGCGCCGTGAGATGCAAGGATCCGGCGGGCCTCGCTGACGAGTTGCGGCTCAGGCGCGAGCACGGCGATGAGCGACGCCCCTGCCTCGGCCTCCTCGAAGTACTCCTGGCTCATCAACCCTTCGTCGGTCAGAGCGCGGCTGACTGAGACCGCAGCGCGCTGGATCGGTGTACGCTGCTCGGAGATTGCCGCTCGGATCTGGCCAATACGGGCGCCATCATGAAGATGGACCGAGTTGCCTCCAAAGCCTGCCGAGAGCAGTGCCCTCACCGCCGCCGCGCCCTGCATGGGATCGACGGCTGCCACTACGTAGCTTCTCGGATACCACACCCCCAGCATCATGGCGTAGAGTCCCTTGAGTTCGATTTTTTCCGATGCAGCAATGGAGCTCTCTGCTGCGCTCCCGCGGTTCCTCATGTGGCCTCCTCAAAGTTCGCTCAACCGTTCTCTCAGTCCCTCTGATCTATGCGGGCAAGCGCATTTGTTTCCTCAGACTCCTGTCGAACGCCGACGCGGGAACGAAGCGCCTGAGCAGACTGACCTGGCGCGCCATCCGGCCTACGGCGTAGCGGCGGTGCGGGTTGGCGTCGGTGGAAGCCTTCACTACAGCGCTGGCGACCAGCTCCGGCGTGTCGGCTGTCTTCATCTCGTCCCGCAGAACTCCCTCCGCGTTCGTGCGTGCCGACTGATACACGTCTAGCAGCTGGTCTGCCTGGTAGACATTGCCCTCGAAAGACGTCCGCGTGTAGGCGGGTTCGACCAGCACTACTCTGATGCCCGAGCCTCTGATCTCATGGTCCAGCGACTCGGAATAGCCTTCCAGAGCGTGCTTACTGGCCGCGTACAGGGCCATGAACGGCGCCGGGATCAAACCCATGACCGAGCTGATGTTGACGATTCGTCCCGCCCGCTCATGGCGCATGGTTGGAAGGACCGCGTTGGTTATGCGAAGCACGCCGAACAGGTTAACGTCGAAGAGAGACTTCGCCTGCTCCAGCGATGACTCCTCCGCCGCCGCGACCAATCCCACTCCCGCGTTGTTGACCAGCAGATCGATGCGGCCGGCCTTTGACAGCACTTCACCCACCGCGGCCCGTACCGACTCGTCACTAGTCACATCGCATGCCAGGTACTCGATACCCGGCGACCTCGTCGCCGGAGGCCGGCGATAGGTGCCGAATACCCGGTAGCCGGCCGCGTGAAGCGCCCGCGCGGTCGCCTCTCCGATCCCACCCGATGCGCCCGTCACGATCGCAACGGGCCGACTCTCCTTCTCCTGTCTGTCTGACATGGCGTGCTCGCTTTCCATTGAGATGGCTACCCTACCAGTTATATGATGTACATCATATTTTAAGGCAAACGCCAAGCAGGCACAGGAGCTTGGGGCCTCTCAGGCAGTTGGGGTGAGGTGGTTCAGCGCCGCCTCGCGCAGCGCGTCGGAGAGCTTGGGTTCGTCCACGGCGCGAGCCAGCACCAGCGCGCCGAGCGCCGTGGCCACGGTCACCAGCGCCCGCTCGTGCGCGCCCGGCTGCCCCCAGTCGGGCGAGTGGCGGGCCACGAGATCGATCATCTCTTTGATCCGGCGGGTGGCGGCCCGTCGCACCTTTGGCGCCTGCCGCGGCATCTCCGAGCCGAGCGCGGCGACGGCGCAGCCGGTCTCCACGGCCTCGACGTGCGCCTTCGAGAGGTAGGCTCGCAGTATTGCCTGCAGGGCCTGCTCGGCGGGCGCGGCGGCGGCGACACGCGTCATCGTGGCCACCGTGTCGGCACCGGCACGATCGGCTGCCTCGGCGAGCATCCCCTCGCGCGACTCGAAGTGGGCGTAGAAGCCGCCATGCGTGAGGCCGGCCTCCTTCATGATCTCGGCCACGCCGCTACCACTGTATCCGCTGCGCCGAATGGCGCGGGCGGCGGTCTCCACGATGCGCTCGTGGGTGGCTTCCTTACGGCTGGGGGGTTGCCTCGAGGTGACGGGTTTCATATGATGATCATCATACACACGTAGCGACTCGAGCGCAAGGGGCGAGGCTTCTTCGGCAGCTCGGGTGAACTCGCCGCTTGACAGCCGCCAGCCGTGTTCTCTCTTATGATTGCTATGGACACGGCCACAATCCTACATGCGGACCTGGACGCCTTCTACGCCTCGGTCGAACAGATGCTCGACCCGTCTCTCAAAGGAAAGCCGATCGCGGTAGGGGGCGGTGTGGTGCTCGCTGCGTCATACGAAGCGAAAGCGTTCGGCGTCCACGGCGGCATGCCGGGTCGGCGGGCGCGAGAGCTTTGCCCCAACCTGATCTTCGTCGGCGGGCACTTCAAGGAGTACCAACGGCTCGGCGACGCCGCGATCGGGGTACTGGGCGACTTCACGCCGCTGGTCGAGCGGATCTCGATCGACGAGGCTTTCGCCGACGTTGCCGGCTGCACGCACCTCTTCGGCACGCCGGCCGAGATCGCCGCGGCCATCCGCCGACGCGTGCGCGACGAACTGGCCCTGCCCATCTCCGTCGGCGTCGCCAGCACGAAACACCTCGCCAAGATCGCCTCGCAGGTCGCCAAGCCGGACGGGCTGGTTGTCGTCGACCCGGGGACCGAGCTCGCCTTCCTTCATGATTTGCCGGTGGAGATGATGTGGGGCGTCGGCCCGGCCACCAGGGCGCGCCTCGCCGAAAGCGGGATCGCTACCATCGGCGACCTGGCGAAGAGCTCCCCACGCGCGATTACCCGGCTTCTCGGCCGTGCCGCGGGCGAGAGGCTGGCCGCCCTCTCTTGGAACCGCGACCCTCGCGCCATCCGGACCCATCGCAAGGCCCACTCCGCCGGAGCGCAATCGGCGCTCGGCCGAAGGTCCGTCGAGGACTCGATCATCCGCCCGACGCTCCGCCATCTTGCCGACCGGGTCGGCTCGCGCCTGCGGGCGAAGGGTAAGTCCGGGCGGACCGTGACGGTGCGGGTGCGCTTCGGCGACCTCCGCGCGGTTACCCACGCCGTAACGCTGCCGCAACCCGTCGCCGCGACGGCAATCCTCGCTGAGATCGCCGAGGACCTGGTGCGAGCCGTCCTCAGGAGCCATCCGGAAGAACGCACGATCTCGCTGCTTGCCATTTCGGTATCGCACATCGAGGAGCAGCCGGTGGTGCAGCTCGATCTGCCGCTCGGCCTCGCCGACGAGACGCGGAGCCCCGGCGCCAGGAGAGGGATGGCACGCCTCCTCGCGGACCGCGCCATCGACGCGATCCGTGATCGTTTTGGCTGGGAATCCGTCGGCTACGCCTCGGTCGCCCTCGACGCCCGCAGCTCCGTTCCCGATGCCTTCCGTGAGCTGGCGGAGCGGCAGTTGTAGAAATGGAGTGAGATGCCATGCTATTGGCTTGCCGTGACCCCGCGTGATCCAGGCACCGTGTCATCGTGGCGTTGCTGACCCAGCGGACAGAACATTTCTGGTCAGAAACTCTTCGAGGGATTTGCATGTCGTGAGGTTTGAGGGGAGCTACCGCCTCGACGACCGCGGCAGGAGGCGCACTCGGCACCTCCGTCCCCCGCTCTGACCCGGAGATCTCAATGTCACGCCTGACCGACCTCGCCCCCTTCGCCCTTGTCGGCGCCTTACTACTGGTTCCGGCCACCGCCCTTGGCTTGCAGGCGTCTCCCGACACGTCGGCGGCCTCCGCCCGCAAGGCCTTTGACTTCTTGATCGGCACTTGGACGGTGGAGTCGATGACCGACTCGGGTGGGAAGACCACGCCTGGCCAGGGCGAGATCTATCGGTTCGAGAAGCAGCTCAGCGGCGTCCTGCTCGTCGGACACTGGCACTTCAACAGGGGCACGACGGCCCAGCCGGACTTTGTCGATGCGGTCTATTACTCCGGATTCGACAACACCCGTCGGATGTGGACCTTCTATTACGTCAGCCCGCAGTCGGCGCAGTACTGGCCCGGGCAGCTGGACGGTGGGCGCTGGTACTTTCTCAACGAATTCACCATTGAGGGCCGGGTGACATTGCAGCGTCAGTCGTGGGAGCGAGCGGACGAGAGGACGGTGCACCGCGTGATCGAGAACTCGACGGACCGGGGAGGCACGTGGAAGCGGTGGATCTGGGTGCTGCGTAAATCGTGACCGATAAATCGCGGCATACACCCTGCATTGCCCCATAAAAAAAACGGCCGGTGCACTCGCACCGGCCATTGCCCCTCCTGGGCTCGAACCAGGACTCTCCTGATCCAGAGTCAGGCGTGTTGCCAGTTACACCAAGGGGCAGTGTGAATCGTGACGTCTCTGGACGACGCCATGGAGCTGAGGGGGATCGAACCCCTGACCTCTGCAGTGCGATTGCAGCGCTCTCCCAGCTGAGCTACAGCCCCGAAGGACCGGAATAGTAGCATCCCAACCCCCTCCCATCAACCGACCTACAGCGTTCTCCCGCCCCGAGCCTTAGATTCGCGTGTCCGCTCGAGGCGCACCCAGGCGCAGTACCCGATGGGTCCCCGGAGGCTCTCGCCGGCTGGCACTTGGGAGCCGCCGCCAGGGATGTCCTTCCGGGGCCCTAACTCTCCCAAGGAGAACGGCATGCAGGTTTCCACCTTCCTCCGGACCGTCGGTTTAGCGCTGGCCGCCGGCTTGGCCGGCCCCGCGGCCATGGCTCAGGAACCGGCGCGCCAGCATCACCACCAGCCCGGCATGCCGACCACGACCGAGGTCGGCGCGGCCGTGCCCCTCTATGACAACCTGGGTCAGCTGAGCCACCGGATCTCGACCGGCTCCCCAACCGCCCAGCGGTACTTCAATCAGGGCCTCCGCCTGACCTACGCCTTCAACCACGACGAGGCCATCGCCTCCTATACCCAGGCCACGCGCGAGGACTCGACCTGCGCGATGTGCTGGTGGGGGATCGCCTACGCGATGGGCCCCAACATCAACGCGCCGATGGACACGTCGGCGTACCGGCCCGCCTACGCCGCCATGCAGCGGGCGGTGAAGCTGGCGCCGAAGGCCACGCCCTACGAGCGCGACATGATCCAGGCGATGGCGACGCGCTACAGCCCCGGGCCCGTCGCCGACCGCGCCGGCCTCGACTCCGCGTACAACAAGGCGATGAAGGCCGCCGCGAAGAAGTACCCGGACGACGTCGAAGCCCTCACGCTGTACGCCGAGTCGCAGATGAACCTGAGCCCCTGGAACTACTGGGAGAACCGCGGGACCAAGGCGCGCCCGGGAACCCAGGAGACGGTGAAGACGCTCGAGCGCGCGATCGCGCGCGCGCCCGATCACCCCGGCGCCTGCCACTTCTATATCCATATCGTGGAGGCCTCGACCACACCCGAGCGCGCCGTGCCGTGCGCCGACCGGCTCGCGAAGCTGATGCCCGGCGCGGGACACCTGGTCCACATGCCGTCCCACATCTACATGCGCGTGGGGCGCTACGACCTGGTGGCCGACCACAACCACGAGGCGGTCGCCGAGGATCAGACCTACATCCAGGACCGGAAGCCGACCGGCTTCTACCGGTACACCTACTACCCGCACAACTGGCACATGCTGTGGATGGGTCTCATCCAGCTCGGCCGGGGCGCGGAAGCGATCGACGCGTCGCGCGAGCTGGCGAAGGTAGTCCCCGTGGACGTCGTCGGTACGGTGCCGCCGCTCGAGACGTACTTCCCTCCCCCGTACTGGACGCTGGTGCGATTCGGGAAATACGACGAGATGCTCGCGGAACCGGAGCCGGCCGCGCCGCTCAAGTACACCCGCGCGATGTGGCGCTATAGCCGGGGAATCGCCTTCGCCGGAAAAGGCCGGACCGCGGAAGCCCAGACCGAGCTCGACAGCGTGGTCGCGGCCGCCGCGGCGACGCCGAAGGACCTCTCGGCCGGCATCAACTCGCAGAAGGTGCTGCTCCAGCTCGCCGAGCGGCATCTCGCCGGCCGGCTGGCGCTCGCCAAGGGTGACTCGGCGGCGGCGATCAAGGCGTTCGGGCAGGCGATTGCGCTGGAGGACGGGCTGCTGTACGACGAGCCGCCGGCGTGGTACCACCCGATCCGGCAGGAGCTCGCCGGCGTGCACCTGGCCATGGGCCAGGCGCCGGTCGCGGAAAAGCTCTATCGCGAGGACCTGGTGCACTACCCGAACAACGGCTGGTCGCTCTACGGCCTGGCCCGCAGCCTGGAGGCGCAGAAGAAGAGCGCGGAGGCGGCCAGGGTGGACGAGCAGTATCGCAAGATCTGGAGCAAGGCGGATGTGAAGAGGTAAGAAGGCGGTCAGGCGGTCAGGCGGTCAGGCGGTCAGGCGGTCAGGCGGTCAGGCGGTCAGGCGGAAACTTGCGGAGGGCCGCTCCGGTCACCAACAGCCCGTCGCGCCCCAGAACCGACCGCCCGTCCGCCCGACCGCCCGACCGCCCTCCTTACTGATACTGGATATACAGCGGCACCGGATACAGGCTCCCGATCACCTGCTCCGGCGTCATCAGCCCGTCGTCCCCGCAGCCCACCAGCTCGTACGTCACCTGATCGCAGCTCGGCGTGAAGCCCGCCGCCTTGGTCCGCGCGTCGCGGTCGTTCTTGTAGAACAGCTTGAAGCCGGCGTACTGCACCGGGTGGGGTGAGATCCACAGCCGGTAGGCGTCCTGCTTGTGGGCCGGGGATCCGAACCCGTCCATCTGGATCACGACCTGCACCCGCGGATCGCGGCGGATGCTGTCGGTGTTGGTGAGCATCTTCCGGGTGAAGCGATGCACCACCAGTACCTTGGGGGGCAGCTTCTTCTCCGTGACGATGTGGCTCAGCACCTCGACGGCGTGGTTCACGTCGCTCGCGTCCAGCGTGCCGATCCGCCGTCCTGGCACGCCGCCCGACTTCATCGCGAACTCGGGGTCGAGCGCGAGATGCACGTACGGCCGCTCGAGGAACGGGACCAGCGGCTCCAGCTCCGCCGCGACGGTACTGTGCCCGGTCTGGATGTCGAGGAACACGATCCAGCCTCGTTCTTCCGCCCACGACGCGACCTGGTTGATCAGGCTGTCGCCCATGCGCAGGCGGTACTTGTTGCCGGACCCCGGCTTGCCCTGCGCGACGGTGGCGATGAGATGCAGCGCCGGCATCACCTTCCGATCCCGATCCGCCAAGGCCCACTGCATCGCCACCTTCTCGAGGCGGGGCAGCATCGAGTCGGGCGGGACCTGCCCCATGATGCCCATGCGGGTGGACCGTGGGTTGCCGTAGTACGCGATGATGCGATGCTCGGGAAGAATCGAGCCGGGGAGCGGCGCCGGACCCGGCACCGGCCACTTCGCCGAGTCGGCGGGACTGAGCACGAACGGCCGGGGACCGCGAGCTCGGGTCCGCGCGGGCACCGTGTCGCGTCGAGGACGCGCGGAGTCCGCCGCCGTCGTATCGGTCCCGGCGCTGTCGGGCTTGAGGCTGTCGGACTTGGCGCTGTCGGGTAGCGGCGGCGCCACCACGGGACGCGGCTCCCACACCTTGGGCTTGGGCGGAGCCGGCGCGGCCGCGACGGCGGAGTCGCGCGGCGAGTCGCGGGCTGGCGACGAGTCGCGGCACCCGATGACCGTCGCGAAGATGACGAGGAGAAGGCCGACGAATGAGGGCAAGCGCATGCGGCCTGCATGGTAGTCGCAGGCCGCGATGCTGCCAAGTCCGGGATGAGTCCGGATCAGAGGCCGATGCGCACGCCGGCCGTGAAGGGCCAGACCCACGCCGTGCTGCTGCCCAGCTCGTCTTCGTCCGCGAAGGCGATGTCGCCCTGCGGACTCAGGAGG